>CAWGCO010000022.1:0-47401 GCA_963821105.1 uncultured Acidimicrobiaceae bacterium | reverse complement strand
CGTCGATGCCGTGCTCGACGCGGCCGGCGCACACAGCCACCCTGTTCTTCGGCGTCCCGACCATGTATCACCGCTTCGCCCGCGACCGCGGGTCGGCGAGCTCGGTGGCTGCGGCTATGTGTCTCCGGCTCGGCGCCCTTGTCGGCCGACCTTCACCGCAGCTCGACGAGGGCGGCCGCCAGAGGTGCTCGAGCGCTACGGCATGACCGAGACGTTGATGAACGCTTCGAGCCCACTCCACGGCGAACGTCGGCCCGGCTCGGTCGGCCTGCCGCTGCCCGGCGTCGAAGCGGTGGTCGACGACCCCGACGACGAAGGCGTGGGTGAGCTCTTCGTGCGGGGTGCACCGCTTTGTCGCGGGTACTGGCGTCGAGCCGAGGCGACGATGCCCGGCGGGTGGTTCGCCACCGGCGACCTCGTCTCGGTCGCGGCGGACGGCTACGTCGAGCATCCGAGGTCGCCGCACGGAGTTGATCATCACCGGTGGGCACAACGTGTATCCCGCGGAGGTGGAGGCCGTCCTGGCCCGCCACCCGGGCGTGCGCGAGGTGGCCGTGGTCGGGGTGCCGTCGGCCGAGTGGGGCGAGACCGTCGAGGCCTTCGTGGTCGGCGAACCCGACCTGTCGTCGCTGGACGACATGGCGACCAGGGAGTCGGCCGCGTTGAAGCGACCCCGACAGGTGCACATCGTCGAGGCGCTACCCCGCAACGTGTTGGGCAAGGTGGTGCGGGGCGACCTCCGGCCGCGCGACGGGAGCCGTAGCGGCACCGCGGGCCTGGGGTAGCGTGAACGCATGGCGACGTTCCTCATGCTGTCGACGGTGGGTCCCGACGGTGCGGCGACGCTGACGGAGAACCCGGACCGCCTCAAGGCCGTCAACGCCGAGGTCGAGGCGATGGGCGTGCGCGTCGTGGCGCAATGGGCACTCCTCGGTCCCTATGACTTCTGTACCGTCCTCGACGCGCCGGACGAGCCGACCATGGCCCGCGTCGCGCTGGTCCTGGGCTCGCGCGGAACGCTCAAGACGTTGACGCTGTCAGCGATCCCCATCGACGAATACATCGAGACCGTGCTGAAGGCTGGGAAGGACTGACGCCCTCAGTGCCACCAGAAGCCCTGGCGCGGTCCGCTCCCGACGAACGTCATCGTGGGAGAACAGGTCGCCGAGGACGCTCCCGTCCGAGAGCCGGCGGATGCGGTACCCGTCGGCCGTCGCCTCTGCGACCTCGAATCCCCTGACCCAGGTCCCCTGGTAGCGATTGCGCACATCGACCTTGGTCCCAGGTTCAAGAGGGGACCGGGCGTTCGGATCGAGTGCGTCCCCCCCGCCAATACTCACGGCCCCCATCGTATTGAGAGGCGCGACCGGGTTCGTCGCTCAGTGCGGCCGTGACCGTCTGCGATCCCGACCTGAAGGAGGAGCGGCGGCTCCGTCGTGAGGGACACGAATGGGTAGCCGGCCTCGACGAGGTGGGCCGGGGCGCATGGGCAGGGCCGCTGACCGTGGGTATCGCCGTCGTCCGTCCACGTGTGCAAAGCCGCACCGTCCCGGCCTGGTTGCGCGATTCGAAGATGCTGAGCGAGGGCCGGCGTGAGGAGATCTTCGCCGCCGTGGGCAAGTGGTGCGAGGCCTGGTCGGTCGGGCACGCCACGCCCACCGAATGTGACGAGTGGGGTATGACCGAGGCGCTCCGGGTGGCGGCCCAGCGGGCGCTGGCCGGCCTGGGCCAGGGCGCCCGACGCCCTCCTGATCGACGGGCCGGTGAACCTGTTGCGCCAACGGGACGACCCCGAGCCTTTTCAGGGCGTCGTCCGGCCCGTGGTCGACGGCGACGCCCGCTGTGTCTCGGTGGCGGCAGCCTCGGTCTTGGCCAAGGTCATCCGCGATCGCATCATGCGCGACGAAGCCGGTCATTTCCCCGCGTACGCGTTCGAGCGGAACAAGGGTTACCCGTCGCAGATCCACCAGACCGCACTGCGCGGCTACGGGCCGTCGGCCATTCACCGGCGCAGTTGGGCCTTCATGGGCGAGCTGCCGTGGCGCGGACATCCGTGTCCGGTCCGTACGCAGATTTCGTGCGTCGACGAAGGCCAGGGACAGCTCTTCGCAGCGTCCTGAACGTCGTCGAAGCTCGAATCGGGTTAGCGTTCAACTTCGTGCACGGGGGAGTGACGAGCCCGAACCCGAACCGACGACCCCGCCCATGGCCGGACCGAGACGACCCCGTTGAGCCGGGTCCTCGAGGTCGACGGGCTCCGCACCGAGTTCCGTCTGAAGCACGCCAACGTCGTCGCGGTCGACGGCGTCTCGTTCAACGTCGACGAGGGCGAGTGCGTCGGCATCGTGGGCGAGTCCGGCTGCGGCAAGACCACCGATCGGCCTGTCGATCATGAAGCTCCTGCCCGACGTCGGCCACGTCATCGGCGGCTCCATCACCCTCCTCGGCCAGGACCTCGCCCCGCTCACCGAGAAGCAGATGCGAAGGTCCGGGGCAACGACGTCGGGATGATCTTCCAGGACCCGCTGACGTCGCTGCAACCCGACCATGACGATCGGCAACCAGATCGCCGAGAGCGTCCGGCTCCACCGGGGCGCCTCCAAGGCAGAGGGCCGCGAGCGCGCGCTCGAGGTCCTCGAGATGGTCGAGATGCCGAACGCCGAGCGAGCGCCTCGACGCCTACCCCCACCAGCTCTCCGGGGGGCTGCGCCAGCGCGTGATGATCGCGATGGCGCTCGTCTGCGAGCCGAAGCTGCTGATCGCCGACGAGCCGACGACCGCGCTCGACGTCACGATCCAGGCCCAGATCCTCGACCTGCTCGACCGACCTCCGCGAGCGAGCTCCGGATGGCGGTGATCCTCATCACCCACGACATGGGCGTGATCGCCGAGCGGGCCGACCGCGTGCTCGTCATGTACGCCGGCCAGCATCGCCGAGAGCGCCACCACCGACCGAGCTCTTCACCGACATGCGCCACCCCTACTCCGAGGCGCTCCTGGCGTCGGTCCCGAAGCTCGACCAGGACCCCTCCGTCCGCCTCGTCAGCATCCCGGGGCTGCCGCCGGACCTCTCCCAGCCGATCGCGCACTGCCGCTTCGCCGCCCGCTGCCGCTACGCCCAGGACGACTGCCGCGAGAGCGAGCCGCCGCTCGACCCCGCCACCGACGCGACCCGAACATCTGGTCGCCTGCTTCCACCAGGTCGACGTCGACCCCGAGACGATCGCGAAGCGTCCCGAGGCGGTGGCGAAGGCGGCCGACCTCAGCGTCAAGGTCGACGAGGTCGCGCTCGCTCGCCACGAGGCCCGGACCGAGGCGCTCGCCACGGCGCCCGTCGCTCGTCCGCGTCGACCACCTCGTGAAGGAGTTCCCCGTGACCTCGGGCGCCGTCGTCCAGACGCAAGATCGGGACGGTCAAGGCGGTCTCCGACGTCTCGCTCTCCATCCGCGCAGGGCGAGACCTTCGGGCTCGTCGGCGAGTCCGGCTGCGGCAAGACCACGATCGGCCGGCATGGTCGTCGCGCTCGAGACGCCCGACGTCGGGCGCGATCGACTTCGAGGAGCGAGGACATCTTCGAGCTGGACGGCCGCGCGCTGCGGCGTCGCCGGCGCGACCTGCAGATGATGTTCCAGGACCCCTACGCCTCGCTCGACCCGCGCATGCGCGTCGGCGCCATCCTGCGCGAGCCGCTCGAGGTCCAGAGGCATCGGCAACGCGACGCGAGCAGAAGGCACGCGTGCTCGCAGATGCTCGACGAGGTCGGCCTGCCGGCCCGCGCCGCCGAGCTCTACCCCCACGAGTTCTCCGGCGGCCAGCGTCAGCGCATCGGCCTCGCCCGCGCCCTCGCGCTCGAGCCGAAGCTGATCGTCGCCGACGAGCCGGTCTCGGCGCTCGACGTCTCGATCCAGGCCCAGATCCTCAACCTCCTGAAGGACCTGCAGGAACGCCACGGGCTGACCTACCTCTTCATCTCGCACGACCTCGCCGTCGTCAAGTACATGGCCGACCGATCGGCGTCATGTACCTCGGCAAGCTCGTCGAGATGGGCCGGCCCGCGACCTCTACGATCGGCCCGCCCACCCCTACACCCAGGCGCTCATCGACACGATCCCCGTCGCCGATCCCGACGGCCGCACGCGAGCGCGACAGGCCACATCATCGGGCGAGCTCCCGTCCGCGGTCGACCCGCCGTCGGGCTGCCGCTTCCGCACCCGCTGCCCGTTCGCCCAGGAGATCTGCGCGGAGGAGGAGCCGCCGCTGCGTGCCTTCGGCGACGGGCACATCGCCGCCTGCCACTTCCCGCTGCAGACGCCGACCGGTGGCGACGTCGAGCACGTCGTCAACCCGCCGCGCCAGGTCGCTCCGCAAGCGCAATCCGCCTGACGGCGTCGGCCCGGTCGTTCCGCCGGGCCACCACCAGGGGCGTCGCCTCAGCGTCGCTGCAGCCGGACCTCGAGGGCGTCGCGCAGCGCGTCGCCGATGAAGTTGAACGCGACCACGACGAGCACGATGCAGAGCCCGGCCGGGTAGATCTCCCACCAGTAGCCGTCGAGCGCGTAGTTCACGCCGTTGGAGAGCATCGAGCCCCAGTCCGTCTGCGGGGACGGCACGCCGAGGCCGATGAAGCCCAGCGCCGCCAGCAGCAGGATCGCGTCGGCGACGTTGAAGGTGGCGTTGACGATGATCGTGCCGATGCTGTTCGGGATGATGTGGCGCACGACGATGCGCTTGCGGCTGCCGCCCATCACGCGCACGGCCTGGACGTACTCACGCACGCGGAGCGACAGCGCCTCCCCTCGGATGAGTCGGGCGGGGATCAGCCAGGAGACGAAGGCGATCACGAAGATGAAGACGACCAGGGACGGTCGGAAGACGACGGCGAGGACGATGGCCAGGAAGAGCACCGGGATCGAGAGGAAGGCGTCGACGACCCGCATCATGACGGCGTCGACCCAGGTGCCGAAGAACCCCGAGATCGCGCCGTAGAGGGCGCCGAAGATGCTGGCGACGGCGGCGGCGGCGAATCCGACGAGGAGCGACACCTGCCCGCCGTACATGAGGCGGCCGAGGATGTCGAAGCCGCTGGCGTCGGTGCCGAGGGGGTGCCCGTTGCCCGGCGGCGCGTTGTCCGCTGCGAAGAGCAGCGGTCGAGGCGTTCGTCTGGTTCGTGTGGTACAAGAGCGGGCCGACGTAGCAGAACAGCACGAAGAAAACGATGATGATCACGCCGACCACGGCCAGCTTGTTCTCGACGAAGACGGAGAGGATGCGGCGCCCCATCCCGCCGTAGGACACCACGTCGCCACCGCTCGGCGTGGCGGTGACGTCCTCGGAGATCTCGGTCGACAAAGGATCCGGCTCGCCGACGGTGTAGGACGCCGTGCCTGGCTCGACCGGTTCGCCCAGTTCGATCTCCCTGGCTCGCACCAGGTCGTCAGGATTTTGCATACCGGATCCTTGGGTCGACGACGGCGTAGAGGATGTCGGCGAGCAGGTTGCCGAGGATCGTCGCGATCGTCACGACGAACGTCACGCCGAGCAGCGTCGGGAGGTCCTCGCGGAAGGCGGCATTCACCGCCAGGAGTCCCATGCCCGGATAGTTGAACACGCTTTCGGTGATCACGGCTCCGCTGACGATGGTGCCCAGCGACAGGCCCAGCAGCGTGATGATCGGGATGATGGCGTTGCGCAGCCCGTGGACGTAGAGCACTCGCCGTGGGGCGGCGCCCTTGGCCCGGGCCGTGCGGATGAAGTCCTCTGTCATCGTCTCCATCATCGAAGACCGCATGTAGCGGCTGAACGAGGCGATGCTGATGGCGGCCAGGGTGACCACCGGCAGCACGAGGCCGCGCGGGTCCGAGAGGATCCCCCAGATGCTGTCGCTCTGCGGCGCTTCGGTCGAGAAGATCGGGATGTAGATGGCGAACCACAAGATGAGCAGCGTGCCGAGGAGAAACGCCGGCATCGCGTAGAGGACGAAGGTGACGCCGGTGATGACGTAGTCCTCAGGCTTGTTGCGCCGGACCACCTGGTAGACGCCGAGCGGGATGGCCACGATGAGGGCGAGCAACGTCGACAGACCGACGAGCAGCAGGGTCTTGGGCAGGGCCGTGGCGATCAGCGATGTCACCGACTGGTTGAGCGTGTAGGAGCGGCCGAAGTGAAAGCTGGCCAGGTTCCCACGTAATGGAGGAACTGATCCCACAGCGGCAGGTCCAGGTCGTTCTGTCTCTCGAAGCTTTGGATCGCTACCGGCTGTGCCCGTGGTCCGAGTACGGCCCGCGCCTCACCGCCGGGAATGAGATGGATGAGGATGAACATGACGGCGATGACCCCGATGATCACCACCACGGCCTGAAAGAGCCGTCGAACGAGGAAGCCGGTCACGAGTCGATGGTACGCCTGCTATCGACCCGTGACCGGCTTTGATCCTCGTTACAAACTTCGCTGCGCGCTACTTCTTTACGTAGTACCAGTACTCGGGGAAGAGGTTGCCGAAGGGGTTCTGAGGAGCGACGCCCCGCAGGTTGTTCGCCACCTCGGTCAGCTCGTAGTCCGCAGTTGGGCTCCCAGATCGACGGTAGCTGCTTGGCGAGGTAGTTCTCGTAGTAGTCCAGGCTGACGTTGGCTTCGGTCGTCGCCTTGATCAGCGAGTCGGCCTTGGCGTCGGAGTAGTTGGCGGAGTTGCTGGCCGCATCCGTCTGGAAGAGCGTCTCACCCGTCGGGAAGTAGTCGGGTGCGTACACCCAGCCACCGCCCCACCAGCCTTCTTCGTTCGTGCAGGGCTGGCCGCTCTGGCACGGCGCGGCGTAGTTCGAGATCACGGTCGGGAAGGTGTTGCCCACCAGCGACGTCTTGATGCCGATGGAGTTCCAGGCCGACTGCTCCACCTGCATGATCTGCTGCTGCCACTGCGTGCCGCTGGCGTAGGTCATGGTGAAGTTCAGCTGTGCGCCCTTCGGGATGCCCGCACCGCAATCGCTCGGGCCCGAGCCCGCCTTCTGGCAGGTGTCGACACCGTTGGGAACAACCTTCCAGCCGTGTGACGTCAGCAGCGACTTGGCGTGCGACGGATTGTACGGGTAGGGGTTCGACTGCTCGAAGGAGTCGACGAGGTCGTTCTTCGGGAGTACCGGCACCGGGCCATACGTCGGCACGCCGTAGCCCTTCAGGAACTTACTGATCATGGCGGGCTGGTCGACCATGCTCTGCAGGGCCTGACGGAAGTAGAGCTGCTTTTGGATGGCGCCCGCGTTGCCGCCGTCACCGGTGGACTCGAACTTGTACACCGCGTAGTTGAATCCGTAGAACACCCACGGGGACAGGTAGAAGTTCGTGAGCCGCGGGTTGTTCGGTCCCGCATTGGTGGCGTTCGTCGTCGGCCTGCGTCACGTCCTGCTGCGGGAGATACCCGACGTCGATGGCGCCGCCCACCAAGGCGTTGAACTCGGCGCTGTCGGTCGTGTACGGCAGCTGCTCGAGGGTCACCGTCGCCTTCTGAGGGCCACCGTAGGACGGGTTCGGCACCATCGTCACCGCGCCCGAGGTGCTGTAAGAGCCGCCCTTGGAGGACGCGATGGTGTACGGGCCGTCAACGACGCTCCAGATCGGGCTGCTCGCATAGCCGGTGGGGTTGCCTGCCAGGCCGGCCAGGTAGTTGTAGACCTTCGTGCAGGCGGCGTCGGTGGCGGCCGCGCCGTAGGTGCCAGTTGAGCACCCGCCCGAGCCGGGCGCCGCGCCAGCGGCCGTCACGTCCCAAGCCGAGGGGAACGGCGTCAGCTGCGAGAGCTCGTTGTAGGTGAACCAGGTCGGGTCGACCGACTTCGTCATGGTCATCGTCAGCGAGGTCGGGCTGTTGACGGTGACGCTCTTGACGTTGTCGGGGATGTACCCGGGCACGTAGTCGTACCAGTTGGCCGTCTCGGCGTGGTAGCATGTTCAGGAAGAACAACACGTCGGTCGCCGTGACCGACTCGCCGTCGGACCACTTGTAGCTCGGCTTCATGGCGATGGTGGCCGTCGTGTCACCGTCCCCGTAGGTCGGGAGGGCGGCCAGCGAGAGCGTCGGGTTCAGCGTCGTCTTGTTGTTGCCGGGGAACCCGAACATGTACAGCGGCCGGTACATCAAGTACTGGAACTGGCTGATGTTGTTGACGGATTCGTTCGAGGCACTGATGAACGGGAAGATGTAGGTCGGAGTCGCCTGGGGCGGCTCGGCCCAGCGGACCGTGCCGCCGGCTGTCTTCGTCCCTCCGGTCGGAATACCGCTGGCGCCGGCGACACTTGCGGTGCCGATCAACGTCAGGCCGACCGTGGCCAGAGCCACCGCGCCCAGCGCCAGCGGCCCAAGGCGCCGCGACGCGTGAAGGCTGAATTTCCCCTTCAGTCTCATGCACACTCCCTTTTCTGCCGGCCGCCCCGGTGACGGCCGATACCCCCCATCCACCAACCCGTGGGCGGAAGATGTGTCGTAAACGTAACCGAACCGCCACATTGTTGGTAGGGCAGTACGTGAGAATTTCTGCGGGAACGCGCCAAGGACCGATTCGAATCGGTGTGTCCTGCCGTCAGACGCACACGATTTCCGCGTCACAGCCGTTGCTTCGCGCAGTGAACAGAACCTGAGTCCGAGCTGTGTGCCGCACTGCGTGCCGCGTGACGAACGCCAATTAACATTTCACTCGAGGCGATGGTCTATGTCCTTGCGGTAGCCGCGGCACTGTGCAACGCGCTGACCAGCGTGTTTCAGCGCATGGGCGTCGAGGACGCCCCAGAAGAGACGACCATGCGCCTGAGCCTCATGGCGTACGCCGTGAAGCGGGGCGTCTGGCTCCTGGGCTTCGGCTTCATGATCTGCGCCTTCCTGCTGCAGGCGTTCGCGCTGCACATCGGCCAGCTGTCGGTGGTCCAGCCGATCCTCACCATGGAACTGCTGTTCCTGGTGGCCATCCTCGGCACCTACTTCCGCTTCAGCATCTCGGTGCGTGAGTGGGTCGGCGCCTCCGCGATCGCGTTCGGGCTCTCGGGCTTCCTCTTCTTCGCCGCCCCCGGCGGCGGCACCGCAGACGCCGACCAACCTGGGCTGGATCGTCGTCGGCAGCGCCAGCGTGTTCCTCATCGTGCATCACCGTCGTTGCCACCCGCTGGGGCCCGCGCTGGTGGAAGGCGGCGATGTTCGGGAGCTCCGCCGCCATCGCGTACGCCTTCACCGCCGCCCTCATAAAGACCGTGTCCGACTACGCCGCCAACGACTGGGTGACGCTGTTCGTGCACTGGCAGACCTACGGCGTCATCGTCTTCGGGCTGCTCGGTCTCTTCCTCACCCAGAACGCGTTCCACGCCGGCCCGCTCGCCGCATCCCAGTCCACCCTGGTCCTGGTCGACCCGCTGGTCAGCATCTGCCTGGGCATCGCGCTCTACGGCGACAGCCTCCGCACCGGCGGGGCCTACGGCCCGCTCGAGGCGCTCTCGCTGCTCGTGATGTTCATGGGCGCCGTCTTCCTCTCCAACTCGCCGCTGATCACCGGCATCAAGAGCGAGGGCGAAGGGTGCCGAGTACGACGAGATGCTCGCCCGCCGGCTCAAGCACCCCCACCACACGCCGACGCCGGCCCGCAGCCGCTGACCTGATCGGCCGGCGGTGGCCCGCCGCCGTCCGACCCGGCTGACCGAGCACGACCGACCGGCGGCGAAGCTGGTCCCGCCTACCTCGGCGTCGCCCGTTCGATCACCAGCCGTGTCATCGCGGCGAAGTGGTCCGGGTGCGACAGATGCGCACCGTGCTGCGCCCCCTCGATCTCATAGACGACCCCACCCGGAACATTCGCCCCCAGCCACTCGACGGTGCGGCGGTGGTGCGGCCGGCTCGCCGGACCACCCATCCCGAACACCGACGGCATCGCCAGCGCCGTCACGTCGAAGGGTGCGCCCTCGACCCGGAAGCTCCGAAGGTCCGCCACCAAGGCGGGCCCGTCGGCCCGCCGCGACGCCCGGCCCTCGTCCGTCAGCCGTGCCCACGCCGAAGGACTCATCATCCGGGAGAAGAACCGTTCCGCCTCCTCGCCCGGGTCCTCCGCCACCGCCGCCCACTGCCGCGGCTCCGCCGACCCCCAGCCTCGCGCCGGTCCCCGCCGCCCCGTCGCGTCGGAACCCCAGCCACGGCATCGGCGGCTCGAACACCCCGATCCCGTCGAAGAAAGAGGGCTCGGCCAGAGCGGCGCCGATCACCACGTCACCCCCCAGGCTGTGCCCGACGGCGACGACCGGCCCGGACCCGGCCGAAGACCCCGTCCGAACCTCCTCCATCACGGCCAACAGGTCCTCGATATGACCACCCAAGTCCACGACGCCCCCGCCCCGAGACCCCTGGTACCCCCGCCGGTCGTAGGCAACGGCCGTCACATCGGGCAGCCGCCGCATCACCCGGCGGAAGCTGTCGCCCCGGTCGAGCGACCCGTGCACGAAGACGACCGTCGCGCCCCCGCCCCCCTCGCCCCGTCGCCCCCGCCGCCCCCGCCGTCCGACGCGGCCCGCGCCGTGACATGGAGTGCGGACGGGTAGCTCATGAGCAGGCCAGACGCTAGCAACCCGCCTCACATCCCCGACCTGCGCCGGTAGAGTCGAATCGTGACCCAATTCGGCGGATCAGGAGGCTCCTTCGGGCCCAATGCGTGGCTGGTCGACGACATGTACGACCGGTTCCTGGCCGACCCCGATTCGGTGTCGGAGAGCTGGCGCGAGTTCTTCGCCGACTACCGGCCCGGCTCCGTGCCCGCCCCGACCCAGCAGACCGCACCGCCGCCGGCACCCGCCGCCCCAGCCGCCTCCGTCCCAGCCCCCGCCTCCGTGCCTGCGCCGGTCCCGTGCCGCCGCTCCCGGCGGCGGCCGCCGCCCCGGCTCCGACTCCCGTCGCCCCGGCGGTGAGCGAGGAGGCCACCCCGCTGCGCGGTGCGGCCGCCCGGATCGCCGTCAACATGGAGGCCAGCCTGGGCGTCCCCACGGCGACCAGCGTCCGCACGGTGCCGGCGCGGCTCCTCGAGGTGAACCGCCTCATCCTCAACAACCAGCTCGCCCGCACCACCGGCGCCAAGGTCAGCTTCACGCACATCATCGGCTACGCCGTCGTTCGCGCCCTGCTCGACGTGCCCGTGCTCAACTCGGCCTTCGTCGCCGACGTCAATGGGACGGGCAAGCCGGGCGTCATCCACCACAAGCACGTGGGGCTCGGGCTCGCCGTCGACCAGGAGAAGAGCGACGGCACCCACGCGCTGTTGGTGCCGTGCATCAAGGAGGCCGACACCCTCGACTTCCGTTCCTTCGTCCTCGCCTACGAGGAGCTGATCCGCAAGATCCACACCGGCAAGATCACCCCCGACGACTTCGCCGGCACGACGGTGTCGCTGACCAACCCCGGCACCCTCGGCACGGTGCAGTCGGTGCCGCGCCTCATGCCGGGCCAGGGCGCCATCATCGGCGTGGGCGCGCTCGGCTACCCGCCGGGCTTCGAGGCGGCCGACCCCCACGTCGTCGCGCAGCTCGGGCTGGGCAAGGTGGTCACGCTCACCTCGACCTACGACCACCGCATCATCCAGGGCGCCGAGTCGGGCCTCTTCCTCGGCCGCGTCGTCGGCGTTGCTCACCGGGCGCCGACGGCTTCTACGAGGACCTGTTCGAGTCGATGGCGGTGCCCTACGAGCCGGTGCGCTGGCAGGTGGACTCGAACGCCGGCATCGGCGAGAGCGGCGAGGAGCACCTGGTCAAGCAGGTGCACGTCCAGACGCTGATCAACATGTACCGGGTGCGCGGGCACCTCATCGCCCACCTCGACCCGCTCGACGCCGAGCCGCCGCACATCCACCCCGAGCTCGACCCGTTGACCTACGGGCTCACCATCTGGGACCTGCCGCGCGAGTTCGTCGCCGACGGCCTCGCCGGCCGCGACGTCGCCACGCTCGACGAGATCCTCCACGTCCTGCGCGACGCCTACTGCCGCACCCTCGGCATCGAGTACATGCACATCCAGGATCCCGAGCAGAAGCGCTGGATCCAACAGCACGTCGAGGGTCAGCCGAGCACCCTGAACCTCGAGGAGCAGCGCCACATCCTCGACCGCCTCAACGCGGCCGAGGTCTTCGAGCGCTTCCTGCACACCCGCTACGTCGGGCAGAAGCGCTTCGGCCTCGAGGGCGCCGAGTCGACCATCGTGCTGCTCGACGCCCTCCTCGACTCGGCCGCCGGCGCCGGTACAGCCGAGGTCGTCATGGGCATGGCCCACCGCGGCCGGCTGAACGTGCTCGCCAACATCGTCGGCAAGTCCTACCGCGAGATCTTCGAGGAGTTCGAGGGCAACCTCGACCCCGAGTCGGTCCAGGGCTCCGGCGACGTGAAGTACCACAAGGGCGCCCACGGCGTCTTCCTCGCCAGCGCGGGCGAGGAGCTGCCGATCACCCTCGCGTCCAACCCGTCCCACCTCGAGGCGGTCGACCCCGTCGTCGAGGGCATGACGCGGGCCAAGCAGGATCGGCTCTCACCGCCGACCGACGGCACGCCCGCCGCGGCCGCCGATGGCGCCGACGGGTTCCCGTGCATGTCCGTCCTCGTGCACGGCGATGCGGCGTTCGCCGGTCAGGGCGTCGTGGCCGAGACGCTCAACCTGTCCGGGCTGTCGGGCTATCGCACCGGTGGCACGGTGCACCTCGTCATCAACAACCAGCTCGGCTTCACCACCGCGCCGACCTCGGCGCGCACCTCGGTGTACCCGACCGACGTCGCCAAGATGGTCCAGGCCCCGATCTTCCACGTCAACGGCGACGACCCCGAGGCGTGCGTCCGGGCCGCCCGTCTCGCGTTCGCCTTCCGCCAGACCTTCCACAAGGACGTCGTCATCGACCTCGTCTGCTACCGCAAGCACGGGCACAACGAGGGCGACGACCCGAGCTACACGCAGCCGCTCATGTACCAGCGCATCGAGGCCAAGCGCTCGGTGCGCAAGCTCTACACCGAGACGCTGGTGCGGCGCGGCGACATCACGCTCGAAGAGGCCGAGTCGGCGCTCGACGACTTCAACGCCAAGCTGCAGACCGTGCTCGACGAGGTGCGGGGCGAGCCTTCACTGGCGCCGACCGAGCTGCCCCCGCCGCCGGCCCTGGCCGAGGACACCCCTTCCATCGAGACGGGCGTCGCGCCCGACCTGCTGCGCGCCCTGTCCGCGGTGGTGCGATCGGTGCCTGACGGGTTCACCGTCCACCCCAAGCTGCTCCGCCAGTTCGCCCAGCGCGACGAGCTCGTCGCCGAGGGCGAGGTCGACTGGGCCCTCGGCCGAGTCGCTGGCCATCGGCTCGCTGATGTACCAGGGCCGCAACGTGCGCCTCACCGGCCAGGACACCCGCCGCGGCACCTTCAGCCAGCGCCACGACGTGCTGGTCGACTATTCCAACGGCGAGGAGTACGTCCCCCTGGCGCACATCCGCGACGGCCTCCACCGCATCGGCGCCGATCAGCTCGAGCCCAAGGGGGACATGGGCAACTTCACCGTGCGTGACTCGCTGCTGTCCGAGTACGCCGCCGTCGGCTTCGAGTACGGCTACTCGGTCGAGGCGCCCGAGGCGCTGGTCGCCTGGGAGGCCCAGTTCGGCGACTTCGTCAACGGGGCCCAGATCATCATCGACAACTTCCTCGTGGCGGCCGAGAACAAGTGGGGCCAGTACTCGGGCCTGGTGCTCCTGTTGCCCCACGGCTACGAGGGCCAGGGTCCCGAGCACTCCTCCGCTCGCTTCGAGCGCTTCCTGTCCCTCTCCGCGCGGGGCAACATGCGCGTCGCCGTCCCATCGACCGCCGCCCAGTACTTCCACTTGCTGCGCTCCCAGGCGCTGACGACGCCGCAGCGGCCGCTCGTCGTCGTCACGCCCAAGTCCATGCTGCGGGCGCACGCGTCGCGCTCGACGTTCGACCGAACTCGAGTCGGGCTCCTTCCAGCACGTGATCGACGACGCCAGCGTCGACCCCGCCACCGTTCGCCGCATCGTGCTGTGCAGCGGGAAGATCGCCCATGAAGCGGAGCAGCGCCGGACCGAGCTGGACGCCGCCGCCGCCGCCCAGATCGCGGTGGTCCGGGTCGAGCAGCTCTACCCGTGGCCGGTCGCAGCTGCTCACCTCCGATCTTCGAGCGCTACGCGCGAGGCGACCGAGGTCGTGTGGCTGCAAGAAGAGCCCGAGAACATGGGCGCCTGGTCCTTCGTGCATGCCCGACTCCACGCCTGCCTGCCCGAACGGCTGCGAGCTGCGTCACGTGAGCCGTACCGAGTCGGCCAGCCCCGCCATCGGGAGCGCAGCCCTGCACCAGCTCGAGCAGGCAGACCTGTTGCGGCGTGCCATTGGCTGAAACACACCATGTCGTGGTGGACGGGTCGAACCTGGCCACCGAAGGCAGAAGCTCCCCGAGTCTCAAGCAGCTCGACGAGGCCGTCCGCGCCTATGAAGCCGAGGACCCGGGCGCCAACATCATCGTGGTGGTCGACGCCACCTTCGAGCATCGCGTGTCCGAAGCCGAGCGCGACGAGGTCCGCAACGCGATGCTCAACGGTGAGGTGATCTCTCCGCCGGCCGGGGCCATCGGCCGTGGCGACGCGTTCGTGTTGCGCATCGCGGAACGGACGGGCGCCACCGTCCTCTCCAACGACTCGTTCCAGGAGTTCCACGGCGAGCACCCGTGGCTGTTCGACGAGGGCCGGCTGATCGGCGGCAAACCGGTGCCCGGGCGTCGGCTGGATCTTCACGCCGCGTCTGCCCATCCGCGGTCCGAAGAGCCGCGCCGCCACGGCCGAAGCCAAGGCGAAGCACGGGGACCACGCCTCCGCGCCGGCCAAGGCCGCCGAGTTGGCGCGCGCGGCGAAGAAGGCGGCCAAGCGGGCGGCCAAGTCGAAGAAGGCGTCGAAGAAGGCGGCGCCGGGCGTCGACACGTCATGGCCGATCACCCCGGCCGCGCCCCCGCCCCGGGGAGCCAAGGTCGATCCCGTCGTCTCGAGCGCGATCGAAGAGGCGCTGGAGGAGGCGTTGCACCCGCCGGCGCCCGAGAAGCCGCGCGGTTCGTCGAAGAAGCAGGCTGCGGCGAAGAAGGCGTCCCCCCAGAAGAGCGCCAAGGCGAAGAAGGACGCGATCGGGCGGCAAGGACCGTGACGCCAAGGCGTCGGCCAAGGCCGAGGCCCAAGCGGATGCAGCAAAACAAGAAGCGCAAGAAGCGCTCCGCCCCTCCGCCGGCGGTCAACGAGCCGCTCGCTTTCATCAACTTCGTCGCCGCCTACACCGTCGGCAGCACCATCGAAGGCGAAGTCGTCTCCTTCACCTCGCACGGCGCCATGGTCGACGTGTCGATGCCGGTCGGCGGCGTCCTGCACTGCTATATCCCGCTGAGCCGCGATGGGCACGCCGCCGCCGACGAAGGCTCGGCAGGTGCTCAAGAAGGGCGAGGTGCGCCCCTTCGTCCTGGCCGGACTCGATCCGTCCCGACGGGTCGCCGAGCTCACCCTGCCCGCGACCCGGCAACCGCAGCAGCCGAAGAAGAAGCGCGCCGGGTCGGGACAGCCCGCCGCCACCGCACCGTCGGGCCCGGCCAAGAAGGCGGCGAAGGCGCCGGCCAAGAAGGCCGAGCGGGCACCCGCTCACGACCAGGCGCCGGTGAAGAAGGCCGGAGCGCCGGCGAAGAAGGCCGCGAAGAAGCAAGCCAAGAAGGCGGCCCCGTCCGCCAAGAAGGCGCCGCCGGCCCCGCCCGCCAAGAAGGCGGCGAAGGCCAAGAAGGCCGCGCAAGGTGTCCGCCGAGAAGGCGCCGGCGAAGAAGGCCACCAAGGCCCCGGCCAAACAGCCCGCCCGGGCCAAGAAGGCGCCCGCGAAGAAGGTCGCCAAGGGACGAGCGTGATGTCGCGGCCCCTGGGTACCCTCGCCGGATGACCCTGCCGCGTCCGGAGGACGTCCTACCGCATCGGCCCCCGTTCCTGTTCGTCTCCGCGGTGACGGCGGTCGAGCCCGGGGTGTCGGCGAAGGGCTACTGGGAGCTGACCGGCGAGGAGTCGTTCTTCGCCGGCCACTTTCCCGGGCGGCCCACGCTGCCCGGGGTGCTCATGGTCGAGTCGTTGGCCCAACTCGGCGGCATCGCGGTCCTGCTCGACGAGCGCTACACCGGCAAGCTGCCCCTCTTCGGCGGCATCGAGCGGGCCCGCTTTCGCCGCCAGGTGTTGCCGGGCGACAAGCTCGAGCTCGAGGTCACGATGGATCGCCTGTCGGCCCGCGCCGGCAAGGGCCACGGCAAGGCGTCGGTCGGAGGGCAGACGGCGTGTGAAGCCGAGCTTCTCTTCGTGATCGTCGACGGGAACGGGGGTGCCGGCTGATGCGCCTGGCGACATGGAACGTGAACTCGCTGACGGCGCGCCTGCCGAGGGTCACCGAGTGGCTCGAGGCCAACCAGCCCGACGTCCTGTGCATGCAGGAGACCAAGCTGGCCGACGACAAGTTCCCCGAGAAGGACTTCGCCGAGTTGGGGTACGAGGCCGCCCACAACGGCGACGGTCGTTGGAACGGCGTGGCCATCGTCAGCAAGGTCGGGCTGGACGACGTGACCCGGGGATTCGGGACGGGCGAGGAAGAGCACGGGCGACGGATCATCTCGGCCACGTGCGCGGGCACGCGGGTGTTCTCGGTCTACGTCCCCAACGGGCGCTCCCTCGACAACGAGATGTACCAGGTCAAGCTCGAGCTGGCTCGCCGAGCTGCGCACCACGCTCGACAAGACGTGTCCGCCGGGATCGTCGGTGGCCGTCCTTGGCGACTTCAACGTGGCGCCCGACGACGGCGACGTGTGGGACCCCGCCGCATACGTCGGTGCCACCCACGTCAGCGAGCCCGAACGCGCCGCGCTCCACAACGTCGAGGCCTGGGGGCTCGACGACATCTTTCGTCGTTTCAACGAGCCGGGGACGTTCACGTGGTGGGACTACCGGGCCGGCGACTTTCACAACGGACGCGGCATGCGCATCGACCTGGTGTTGGTGAGTGACGACCTGGTCGAGCGCGCCACCGGGGCGTATCGCGATCGTGACGCCCGGAAGGGCCAGAAACCTTCGGATCACGCGCCCGTCGTGGTCGACTTCGCCGACTCCTAGTCGAGCGCTTGGCCGTCGCCAAGATCAGCCGCCGGAGGGCTGATCGGTCAAGCACCCGACTACGCATCGCGGAACGTCGGTGTGCGTCGAATATTGACAGCGCCGTCGCGTGACCTATAGAGCCGTTCAGCTCTATTCCGGCTCGACACCCCCGTATGTTGTCGCTGCCTTGATCGAACGGTTGTGCCGCCGTTGACCCGGCGTGGCTAGAGCTGCACCTCGACCAGCGAAGGCCCCGGCTCGCGGAACCCCGCCTCGAGCGCCGCCACGAGGTCCTCGGCACTCTCGGCCCGCCGCGCCGGCACGCCCATGCCGCGGGCGAGCTCGCAGAAATCGAGGTCCGGGTCGGTCAGATCGAGGAGCCGCCTCGCCTGCGGTCCACCGGCATCGGCGCCGACCCGGTGCAGCTCGATGTTCAAAATCGCGTAGCTCCGGTTCGACAGCAACACGGTCGTCACGTTCAGGCCCTCCCGGGCCTGCGTCCACAGCGCCTGCGGCGTGTACATCGCGCTGCCGTCGGCCTGCAGGCACAGCACCGGCCGGTCGGGCGCGGCCACGGCGGCGCCGGTCGCCAGCGGCAACCCGATCCCGATGGCCCCGCCGGTCAGCGTCAGCCAGTCGTGGCGCGGCGCGCCCGCCGTCGCCGCCGGAGACGAAGAGCCCCGACGTGTTGCCCTCGTCGACGACGATGGCGCCGTCGGGCAACACCGCGCCGACGGCGGCGGCCAGCGACTCGGTGGTCATCGCCCCGCTCGGGCGGTCGGGCCGCACGGCCGGTGCCGGCACGGCGCCATCGGTCGGGGCGCCCACCGCCTCGGCCAGGGCCGCCAACGCGCCCGGCGCGTCCTCGCCCGAGCGGGCGAGCGTGTGCACGGTGCAGCCCTCGGGCACGAGGTCGCTGGCCTTGCCCGGGTAGGCGAAGAACGAGACCGGCGACGGTCGTGTCGACGAGGATCAGGTGGCGCACCCCGTCGAGCTGGGCCTGGCGCCATCTCGGCGAAGTAGGCGAGCCGCTCGACGGCGGGGACGCCGGCGCCGCGCTCCAGGTTGGCGGGGAACGTCTCGCCCAAGAGTGCCGCACCCGTGCTGGCGGCGACCCGGCTGGCCGCCTGCAAGCCGTCGGCGCGCGACGCGCGCTGCCGCCGAGGAGCAGCGCCGTGCGCTCGCCCGAGCGCAGCGCCTTGGCGACCTCGTCGATCGTGTCGGCCGGCACCACCGTGGGCCGCCGCAGCGGGCCGTGGCGCGCACGGGCCCGTCGAGGTCTCGGACCACGAGGCGTCGGCGGGCAGGACGAGGGTGGCGACGCACCCGGGTGGGCCCATCGCGGCCGCCGACCGCGTCGGCCGCCGTCCGCCGCCACGTCGTCGGCCCGGGCGGTCGAGCGGTACCAACCCGACACGGCGCTGGCGATGGACGCGATGTCCGACTGCAGCGGCGCGTCGTAACGGGCGTGGTACGTGGCGTGGTCACCCACGACGTTCACGATCGGCGTGTGCGCCGCGCCGCGCGTTGTGCAGGTTGGCCAAGCCGTTGCCGAGGCCGGGCCCCAGGTGCAGCAATGTCGCCGCCGGTCGCCCGGCGACGCGCCCGTAGCCGTCGGCGGCGCCCGTGACGACGCCCTCGAACAGGCAGAGGACGCCCCGCATGGCGGGCACGTCGTCGAGCGCGGCGACGAAGTGCATCTCCGAGGTGCCGGGGTTGGCGAAGCACACGTCGACGCCCGCGTCGACGAACGTCGAGAGGAGGGCACGGGCACCGTTCATGAGGTCACTCCTGTCTCGGGGTCCGACTCGTCCGCCCCGAGCATCCGGTTGGGACCGAGGATGCCGAGCGGGTCGAAGACCTTCTTGATCGAGCGCATCAGCTCGATCGCCGTCGGGTCCGCCATCTCGAGGAAGTACGGCTCCTTCTCGGTGCCGAGCCCGTGCTCGCCCGGAAATGGCGCCGCCGAAGTCCAGCGCCGCCTGGAAGATCTGCCGGGTGAGCGCCTTGCGCTTCTCGACGTCGGGTTGGAAGACGCCGAGGTGCACGTTGCCGTCGCCCACGTGGCCGCACCCGCTGACGAACGTCTCGTGCGGCCGCCGCCAGCTCGGCCACCTTGGCCAGGTACTCGGCGATGGCCGCCCGGGGGATGACCGCGTCGATGATGTCGTTGGCGCCGGCGGCCTTGGTCACGAAGAAGAGGCGTTCCCGTGCCTCGATGAGGTCGGCGCCCGCCTGCGGCGGGAGGACGTACACGTCGATGGCACCGAGGTCGCCGAGCAACGTGCCCGAGCTGCTCGACGTCCTCGTCCAAGCGGGACTCCGTCGTCTGCTCCAGCACGACGACGAGGTAGGCCGAGCGCCGCCTCCTGGACCGACGACGGGGATGCCGAGGTCGAGGCCGGCCGAGCGGGTGATGCTGCCCAGCACGAGCGCGTCGGCGTACTCGAGGATCGTCGGGTCGACGCCGCTCGCCACGATCCGGGGCACCGCGTGCGTCACCTCGTCGAGCGTCGCGAACGGGGCCAGCACCGTCGTCGATCGCCGTCAGGCCGCGGCTGCACCTTCACGATCACCTCGGTCGTCACGGCCAGCGTCCCCTCCGAGCCGATGAGCAGCTGCGTCAGGTCGTAGCCCGGTCGAGCACTTCACGAACTTCCCGCCGGTGCGCAGGACCCGGCCGTCGGCCAGCACGACCTCGAGCCCGAGGACGTGGTGGCGGGTCACGCCGTAGCGCACCGCCCGCATGCCGCCGGCGTTGGTCCCCGTCGTTGCCGCCGAGCGAGGACGCTCTGCTCGCCCGGCGACACCGGGTAGATCAGTCCGAGCGGCAGGAGCGCGGCGTTGAGCTGTTCGAGGGTGACGCCGGGCTCGACGACCGCGACCTGGTTCTCGGTGTCGATCTCGCGGATGCGGTTCATCCGGTCGAAGGCCAACAGGATCCCGTCGGGCACGGGCACGGCGGCGCCCGAGAGCCCGGTCCCGCTGCCCCGGGCGATCACCGGCACTCGATGCTCAGTGGCCACCCGCAGCACCTCGACGACCTCGTCGGTCGAGCCGGGCAGCACGAGCGCCAGCGGCACGACGGGCGTGACGGTCAGCGTCTCGTCGTGCGTGTAGTCCTCGTGGACGGCCTCGCCGACGCGGACGTGGCTCTCGCCCACGGCCTTGCGCAGCTGCTCCAGGACATCCGACATGCGACGGCCACCCCCACCTCGGTCGATCGGGCGGACCGACCTTACCGGGTCGGGTCCGCGCCCTCGCTTCCCTCGGCGAGCCGTTGGCGCAGCTCGGCGACCCGGGCCGACACCTCGGAGGCGGCCGTCGGCGCCGCCTCCTTCTCGAGCTGTGCCACCGTCCGCTCGATCGGCGCCAGCCACGGGCTCGGACCGCCGCCGCGTCGACGCGACGGCCGGTCGCCCGACCGTTCGAACCAGCTGCACCACAGCTCGTCCTCGGAGCGGGTCAGCGCGACGTAGAGGAGCCGTCGCTCCTCGTCGACAGCGGCGTCCGTCTGCGCCGAGGCGATCGGCATCAGCCCCGCCCCGAGCCCGAGCACCATGACCGTCGGCCACTGCAGGCCCTTGGCCCGGTGGAACGTCGTCAGCACGACGGCGTCCCGGCGTGGCCGGGTCCTCGGCGACGGCGTCCTCGGCGGCGGCGACAGCGAGGTCCACGTCGACGTCCGACTCGGCGAACCGTGGCGCCCCGCCACGCCGGCGCTCGCTCCCGTCGTCGTCCGCCTGCAGGTCGCTCCCCGGCCCAAGATCCGAACCGGCGATCCGGCTCGGCACGCGGGCGGCGTCCATGGCCGCCTGCACCTTCGCCAGCTGTGCGTTGGTGCGTGTCAGCACGGCGATACTCGACCAGCGCCGCCCGGGCGTGCGCGACATCTTCGCCTGCGTGGCCGCCCACGCCGCCTCGTCCTCGTCCGTCTCGTGCGCCGATGACCTTGGGCACCGGCCCGTCGACCCGCGTCGTCCGTGGGCGCCACCACCTCGCCGCGCCGCCGTCGCCACCACTGCGCCGTCGCCGTCGTCGGAGAACGACCCGCCCGCTGCGCAGCACGGCGGTGGCCACGGCCACGACCTGGGGCGTGCAGCGGTGGTTCTCGTCGAGGCGGATGACCTTCGTGCCGCGCAACAGGTCGGGCAGGCGGGCGAGCAGCGTGGGGTCGGCGCCGTTGAAGCCGTAGACGGACTGGTTCGGGTCGCCGACCACGAAGAGGTCCGGCTCGTCGGCCAGCATGGCGGTGAGGAGGCGGAACTGGGCGGGGTTGACGTCCTGCATCTCGTCGACGAAGAGGTGGCGGGTGCGCCAGCGGATGGAGTCGGCGAACTCCGCGTCACCCGCCAGCGCGTCGGCGCACGCGACGATCAGGTCGTCGAAGTCGAGGAGCCGGCGCCTGGTGCGCTCCACCTCGTAGGCGGCGTACGCGTCGGCGACCTGCTCGCGTGCTGAAGCCGCTGCGGCGGCGGTGCCGGCGCGCCTCGGCCTCGTAGTGGTCGGGCGTGACGAGCCGGGCCTTGGCCCAACCGATCTCCCCGTCGAGGGCGCGGGTGCGGCGGGCGTCGACCTTCGCGACCTCGGCCAGCAGTGCGGCGGCGGTCGGTCATGAGCTGGGGCGCCGGCCGGTTGCGCAGCTCGCGGTGCTCGCGCAGGAGCCCGAACGCGGTGCGGTGGAACGTGCCGGCCTTCACGCCGGAGACGCCGAGCGACCACAGGCGCGTGCGGAGCTCGTCGGCCGCCTTGCGGCTGAACGTCGTGACGAGGGTGCGGTCGCGCCTCGATCGTCCCCTCGCGGACCCGGCGGGCCACCCGGAGCGTGAGGACCCGCGTCTTGCCGGCGCCGGCGCCGGCGACGACGCAGAGCAGCGGATCGTCCGACTCGATCGCCTCGCGCTGGGCCATGGTGAGACGGTTGGCACCGGGGAGCGTCTCCCACGTGTCGGTCTCGAAGCCCTCGAACGTCATCACCACACTCCGCACGGTACCGAAGGGGTGCTGCGCGAGCAACCCTTCCGGCCTGCACCTATGGTGGCCGACCGGAGTCGCCCGGCGCCTAGCGGGCCCGGCGGCCGGGCGCGGGAGGCCCCCGGAGAGGGGCCCGGCGGGCGGGAGCGGGGCCGGCGGGAGCAGATCAGGCGAGGCGGTGAGTGCGCAGGGCTGCGGCGGCGGGCGTGGCGGGCTCGAGGCGAGGCGGACCAGCTCGTCGACGACGGCGGCGAAGGAGAGGCCCTCGGCCTCCCAGAGCATGGGGAACATCGAGATGGGGGTGAAGCCGGGCATCGTGTTGACCTCGTTGACGACGATCTCGTCGTCGTCGGCTGGAGGAAGAGGTCGATGCGGGCGAGGCCCTCGACGCGGAGCGCCCGGTAGGCGGCGGTGGCGACGCGCTGGGCGTGGGCGAGCTGGGCGGCGGTGAGGTCGGTGGGCGCCACGGTCTCGGCGGCGCCGAGCACGTACTTGTCGTCGTAGTCGTAGAAGTCGCGGCTGGCGAGGATCTCGCCGGCCTTGGTGACGCGGACGTCGTCGTTGCCGAGCGCGCCGAGCTCGAGCTCGCGGCCGCGGACGAACTCCTCGATGATGCACGTGGTCGTCGAACTCGAAGGCGGCGGTGACGGCGTCGCCGACGGCGGCGAGCGTCGGTGGCCTTGGTGACGCCGATGGACGAGCCGAGGTTGGCGGGCTTGACGAAGAGCGGGAGGCCGAGGGCGTCGACCGCTTCGGCGAGGAGGTCGCGGGACCACGTGGCGCGGGTGGCGAGGCGCCAGGCGGCGACGGGGAGGCCGTGGTCGTGGAGGACCGACTTGGCGATGCCCTTATCCATGCAGATGGCCGAGCTGAGAGCACGCCGGCGCCGACGTAGGGGACGCCGAGCGCCTCGAGGTGGCCCTGGATCACGCCGTCCTCGCCGAACGGGCCGTGCAGCACGGGGAAGACGACGACGTCGGCGTCGGTGGGGCAGGGCGGCGGCGAGGTCGGGGAGCTCGGCGTCGGGGAAGTCGACGAGGAGGTCGTCGGGGGACGTGAGCGCGTGCGTGTCGTTGTTGGACGCGACGTCGACGAGGACGGCGCGGGCGTCGACCCAGCGCTTATCGTGGGTGAGGCCGACCGCCGGTGACGTTCCATCCTTCGTCTAAGCGCTGTTTGCACGATCCGGCGCGCCGAGACGCACGAGACCTCGTGCTCGGCGGACGGGCCCCCGTAGACCACCGCCAGTTCCGGCGGTTGGACTCCGGGTTCGGGCATCGGCCGAGGCTATAGGATCGCCCGCCGGAGACTGATGCGTGCGCTTCTCGACATCTGAGCTCGCGGCGTGGCTCGGCGCAGCGCTCATCGGGCCCGACGTCGTGGTCGACGGCGCGTCGATCGACTCGCGCTCGCTGGTCCCCGGACAGCTCTTCGTGCCGATCGCCGCCGAGCGTGACGGGCACACGTTCGTCGGGGCGGCGGTGGCGGCCGGGGCGCCGGCGTACCTGACGTCGGAGGGGCCGGACGCTGGCGTTGTCGGTGCCACGGCGATCGTCGTGGACGACACCGGCGGCCGCGCTGATGCGCCTGGGGGTTCTGGCGCGGGACCGGGTGTCGGGCGGCGTGATCGGGATCACGGGGTCGGTGGGGAAGACGACGACCAAGGACCTGGTGCGGGCGTGCCTGGCGACGGCGTTCCCGACGGCGGCGAGCGAGCAGTCGTTCAACAACGAGCTCGGCCTGCCGCTGACGTTGCTCAACGCACCGGACGACGCGCGGTGGATCGTGCTCGAGATGGGGGCGCGCGGGCCCGGGCACATCGCGAAGCTGGCGGAGGTGGCCCGGCCGGACGTGGGGGTCGTGACGAGCGTGGCGATGGCGCACATCGAGTTCTTCGGGGACCTCGACGGCGTGGCGCGGGCGAAGAGCGAGCTCGTGGCCTCGCTGCCCGAGAACGGCGTGGCGGTGCTCAACTTCGACGACCCGCGGGTGGCGGGGATGCAGTCGCAGTGCCGCGGCCCGGTGGTCGGGTTCTCGGCCGCCGGTGTCGGCGAGGCGGACGTGCGCGCCGAGCGGGTGTCGCTCGACGACGAGTTGCGTCCCGGCTTCCGTCTCGTGTCGCCGTGGGGCGAGGCCGACGTGCGCCTGGCGCTGCACGGGGTCCAGCAGGTGTCGAACGCGCTGGCCGCGGCGGCGACCGCGTTGTGGTGCGGCGTCCCGATCGAGGGCGTGGTGCAGGCGCTGGCCTCGGTGGACGCGCCGGCGCTGCGCATGGAGGTGCGCCACGAGCCGGGCGGCGGGCCGGTGCTGATCGTGGACTGCTACAACGCCAACCCGGCCTCGACGGAGGCGGCGTTGCGCTCGTTGGCTGCATTGGCGGCGGATCGCAAGCTGGCGCTGCTCGGCCTGATGGCCGAGCTCGGCGCGGCGACGGAGGCCGAGCACCGGCGACTGGCCGAGCTGGCCGAGTCGCTCGGGGTGGAGGTCGTCGGGTACGAGACGGAGCTGTACGGCTCGGCTCGGGTCGACGACGTGGGCTCGGCGGTGGCGTTGTTGCGGGGGCTCGGGCCCGGCGACGCCGCGTTGATCAAGGGCAGCCGGGTGGCACGGTTGGAGGACGTCGTGCGGGCGTACGAGGACGCGAGCGCCGGCGCTGGTGGTTGATCGGGCTCAGGCTCAGGCGTCCGAGACGAGCACGCGGCGGCTGAGCTCGCCGTAGAGCGTCTCGGTGCGCGGCGAGGGGGTGCTGCCCGGATCGAGCGCGTCGACGCGGCGTTGGCATTCGCGCCATTCGAGGCGGAGCCGGTCGGCGTCGCCCTCGGCGGCCGCGAGCTCCATGGCGGCGCGGGAGAGCGCCTCGCTGTAGGGCTCGACGAGCCGGGCGCGCTCGAGGCCCCAGCGGCGCCAGGTCGAAGAGGTGCGCCTCCGCGGCCAACGCGGCGAGGGTGCAGGCGGCGTCGACGAGGACCGCCGCGATGCGGGCGCCGTGGCCCTCGGCCTCCCACCACGAGTAGCCGGACAGCGCGTTGGCGAGCGGCTCGCCCTCGACCAGGTCGAGTGCGGCGCGGTAATAGGCCATGGCCAACTGGGGGTCGGCGTGGGACTTGGCCGCCGCGGCGAGCGTCGCGGCGCGGTGGACGTCGACGGTCACCTTCGGCGAAAGCTGGTAGAGGCCGTTGCGCGAGCCGGACGGGAACAGTGGGTCGCCCGCGTCGTCGCCGCCCATGGCACGCCGCGCCGCGTACGCGGTGTTTTGCAACGTCTTGGCCGCGGCGTCGGCGTCGGAGGAGCCGAGGACGCGCGTGCGCAGCCGGTCGCTCGTGATGACGTCGGGCTGATGCAGGGCGAGGTACGCCACGAGCTCGACGGCGCGGCGGGCCCGGTTGGGTGGCAGCTCCTCGGCCAGCCCGTCGAGGCGGGGCGTGACGGTGAGGAGGCGCACGTCGACGAGGCCGGGCGTCATGGCGTCGGTGGGATCGGTGAGCGGAGGCGGCTCGAACGGCTCGACCGGGCCGTCGACGGCCGGGACCCCCGCCGGGTCGGTCGGCGGCGTCACGAGCTCGGTGATGCAGGCGGTCCGTCTCGGCCGACTGCAGGTCCGGCCGCAGGACCCGGCCGACCGGATGCAACGTCGCCGCCTGGCGGTCGACCAGCACGGTGAGGTCGCTGGCGGCAACCGGGGCGGTGGTGACGACCGCGGCGTGGTGGGCGACGTCGGGTGCGCAGCGCGGCGGGATCGCCGAAGAAGAGGAGCGGCGTGGTGCTGCGGCGGGGTGCGGACAGGGCGGGATCGTCCGGGTCGTCAGTGACGACGACGAGGTCGGACCACACCCACGACCCGGCCGCGGCTCGAGCGGCGCGCAGCAGAGAAGGAGCGGACTCACCGAGGACGGGGAGCACGTCGCCCGGCCCGAGCGCCACGAGCCACGTGCCTTCGTCGTCGTCGCCGATCGGCACGACGATCGGCGCGTAGGGGAACGAGGGCTCGATGGCGTCGAGCGTGGTGTGGGCGACGCGCCAGGCGCCACCCCCGTCGAGCGCGACGAACCCGTCCGGTGCGTCGGTGGGCGCGCACGCGTCCAACAGGGTGAACGTCACGCCCGACGGCGAGACGCAGATGGTGCGGACGCGGGGCGGCGCTTCGTGGTGCGCCAGGACGCGTCGCCGAGTAGACAGTTGGCGGCCTCGAAGGCATGGAGCGCCGGGACGCCGTCGAACCGCTGGAGCAGCGCGTCGGCGTCGACCGCCGCCTCGGAGGCGGGCGTGCGCCCGAGGGGCAGGTCGAGGTCACCGGAGAAGGGGACCGGACGACGGCGTCTCCTCGAGCGACGGGCCAGGGCGGCGCAGGCCAAGGAGCCGATCCCGAGGGCGACGCAACTCGGGCAGGCGGTCGGGGTCGCCGGCGTGCGACGACGGGTTCGGCGGGCGGCGGGCCTCGTCGTGATGACGCGCCTCGTCGGGCAGGCGCAGGCGCCAGCCAGCCTCGAGGCGGTCGGGGTCGACGAACCGCCGGCCGGCGCCCATGTCGTGGCCGAGGTTGAGGGCGGCGACCTGCATCCAGTCGGCGCCGTCGCCGAGTCGCGTCCTCGGCGATCTGCCACAGGCCCTCGCCGGGACGGACGGTGTGGGCCGGCGCCGGCGCCGGCGCGGCGTCTCGCGGAGGGAGGGCGCAGACCGCGAAGGGCCGGGAGTCTGATGAGGCGCAGACGTCGTCGCCACGACCGTCGACGTCGGCGTCGACGCGCCTGCGACCGACGTCACCGTCAGCGGGGCACCGGCGCTCGTCAAGGCGAGGACGCCGACGGCGATGCGGACGGCCACACGGTCGAGCGGCGAGGCGATGCCCAGCGGTCGGATCTCGCCGCGTCGCACGTGCACCATCACGCCCCGGATCAACTGCGACGCGCAGGCCGCCCAGGCGACCCATGCCGCCAGCGCGAGCGCGCACAACAGGTCACGCGGCACCGGCTGCCACGAGTGGCCGAGGCCACCCGACAGCGGATTCCCGACGACGAGCACGAGGACCGCGGGCACGGCGGTGAAGGCCAGCAGCGCGGCGACGACGGCCCCAGCGACGTCGGCGATGCGCCGTGGCCAATGCCCGCGGGCGCGGCTACCCACCGGCGGGGCCGATCGTGATCGTGTACGTCAGCGCCGTCGACTCCGACGTCGGCTCGCTCACCGTGGCCAGGCAGCTGCCGCTCGCGTCGGCGAGCGACGCCGCCATGGCAGACGTCCCCCCGACGCTCTGGCTGCCGTTCGGGCAGCTCACCTCCATCGTCAGGTACGTGGCGCCCGACCACGTCACCGAGACCTCCATGGCGCCCGTGCCGGTGAAGCCGAAGCTGCTCGAACGCTGCTGCGGCGGCTCGATGACACCCTGCGACTGACGTGTCGGACGGCTGCGATGCCGACGCCGCGGACGACGTCGTCGTTGTCGTCTGGAGCGGACGGTCGTGGTCGTCGTCGGCGACCGCCGCGGCCGTACCCGGGTCCCCTCCGGCGTCCGCCGCCGTCGGTGTCGTGTCCGCCGCGCACGAGAGTAGCGACGTGGACGTGAGCGGATGTCGGGCGGCGTCACCAGCTGGCGACGTCGTGGTGGTCGACACGTCCGGCGAGCGCGGAGCGCCGGCGGAGTTGTGCGCGTCGTGCGCCTGCGAGTCGGCGAGCACGTGACCGGCGGAGCCTGGGAGCGCGCGCCGGGTTGCCCGCGGTCGCCACGAGCAGCGCCATGAGGGCCAGGGACACGGCGAGGATCACCCACCAATTGGGGCGGCCGCGAGCCAGGCGCGGACGCCGACCCTCGGTGGTTCCGATCCCCTCAACCACTGCCATCCCACCATACGCACGCGTCATCCGGTGCCGTACAGGGGTCATCACGCGCAAAGACGACGGCGGGCCCGGTCCCGGCGGGTGTAGAGGCCGCGGCGGTCGCGCCCGGTCAGGACGGCGAGCTCCGCGATGGAGTAGCCGAGGACGCTGTGGCCGTAGAGCACCTGGAGCTCGTCGGCCGGCATGTCGTCGTCGTGCCCTGGTCCACCAGGGCCCGGGCCAGCTCGTCGAGCAGCGTCTCGGTGGAAGGGTGCGGTCGACCGCGTCCTCCGTCCCCATCGAGACGGTGCGCCTCGACAAGGTCCTTGGAGCGGAAGAGCTGGCGCCGGAGGCGACACCGGATGGCGGAGAGCAGGTCGAGGACGGCGTACCGACGGTCCTGGCCGGCCCATTCGGCGACGACGCACCACGCCGTGGTCAGAGCAGCTCGCCGAAGAACTCCTCGCCGTCCTGCCAGTCGCCGCCTTGGCCCCAACGGAGCTTGCCGGCGACGCTGACCAGGCCCGGCACCAGGACCTGGATCGAGCAGCCGGGTGATGAACGGGTCGGTGCCGGCCTCCCGCAGCAACACGCGCACCAGGCGCGCCGCCTCGTCACGCGCGGCGCCGCCCGACGCCCGCCGCATGTGGGCGACCAGGTCGCAGGGGGTCGGGCAGCGGGTGGCCCGCCGTCCTCGCCGAAGACGAGGCGGGCGAGCCCGGGGTCGCGGCGGGCGACCTCGTGCAGCGCGCGTACCGCGTGGCCGGTGCGGCCGATCGAGCGCCACTCGACCGCCATCTGGTCGATGACGGCGACGCGGGGACGGGTCCGCCGGCGGGCGGACGGGACGGACGCGGCCGACGCGGCCGATGGGGCGGAAGGAGAGGACGATGGAGAGCGAGCAGAGTCGGGCATGGGCGCCACGGTGCAGACCTGCGTTCCCCCGATCGCTCCCACCGTCCGAACAACGGAGTGTCGCCCCTGGTCCCGGTAGTGTCCCGCTCGATGGACATCGATGAGTTCTACGAGGCCGACCCACGGCGACGGGCGTCGGCCGAGCTGGAGCTGGGGGCGGAGTGGCTCGATAAGGACAACGTCCGCCACGAGCTCAACTACGTGGAGGACACCGGCGAGCTCTACGTCCTGCGGGAGCCGTCGCCGCACATCAGTGAGGACCCCTTCGGTGGCATGCACGTCTCAGCCGTCACCGGACTACGACAAGAAGATGACGGTCCACGTCATCGCGCAACATCCCGACGAAGGACGACCTGCATCGGATCCTCCAGGGCTGGCAGGACCACATGTTGAGCCCCGACGGCGCGCAGTGGCTGGGCGACCGCCTGCGCGGCGCCGGCGTGGCCGTGGTTCCCCCGGGCGACGACGCCATCGTCGACGACGGGCCCGAGGGACGGGCCTAGGCGTCTCGGCCGAGCTAGAGCCGGCCGCTGAGTCTCAGACTGGGGATCTGGACGACCCGACTCATGGCAGAAGAGGCGAGGACGCAGCAACCACGTCGAGCACCCGTCTCCTCCTCTGAAGCCGCCGACGGGTAGAGAAGGGACCAATCGGTGAGGGCGCCGACGGGGAGGTAGTCCGGGGTGAGGGCTTTTCCGGGGCCGTAATCGTCGTACGCATATCCTTCGTCGCTTGGAACCTGGAAGTCATCGATCATGACGACGGCATGACTCCAATTGGAGGCGATGATCTCGAGCTCCTCGGCGAGGGGCAAGTCCTCCTCCCAGTGGGCGTCAAGATACGCAAAGACTGTCTTGCCGGCGGCATCGCCTGCCGCCCTTTGCAAGGCAGCCCGTGAATCGCCGAATTCGACGGTGACGTCTGACCGAGCGGCCAAACGCCGGCTGCTGTAGGAGAACATTCGGGGGTTGGCTTCGACGCTGATTGTCGGTGCACCAAACACGGCGGAGAGGAACTCAGTGGTTGTTCCTCGGTAGGTGCCGGTTTCGATCACCTGGTCGAACTCAATGGTCCGCGCCAGATCACGAACGAGATCGCGACGCCGCAATTGTCCGTTCAGTGGCCCGCCCCAGGTGTCCCGCCATGACGGTCTGAGGAGGTCGATACGTCCGGCGAGGTCCGGTGGAAGGCGCGTCGTGACTCTCGAGTAAGCCGTTTCCAGTGATTGCCTGACATCGCTTCTCAACGTCAAATGTCTACTCACCTCGAATGTCGTTACGACGGTCTTCGTCGCAATGCGTGTCGACTCTCACGACGGACGATGGGCGCCGAGGCGCTCGACTATTCCGCTATTCCGCCGGGCCCAGCTCCAGCATCGTCGTCAGCAGCTGCGTCGCGATGTTGTTCGTCCCCATGTCGGACTCCTCGGCAAGATGTCGCTCCCGACCAGCAGATCGGACAGGCGCAGCATGACGACGGCGAAGCGGAAGCCCGAGAAGACCTCGTAGAAGAAGACGTCGCTTCATCGGGCGCCCCAGCAGCTCCGAGTAGCGCTCGATCGTCTCGTCGTGTGAGCCGAAGCCCGGGCGGGCGCGGCACGCCGAGCGGGTCGGCGAACTGGCGGTTGAAGTAGAGGTACCAGCCCAGGTCCATCTCGGGCTGGCCGAGCGACGCCATCTCCCAGTCGAGCACGGCCGCGGCGCGGAAGTCGTCCCAGATGATGTTGCCGAGGCGGCTGTCGCCCCAGCTGAGCACGACCTCGCCCTCTTCGGCCGGCCGGTGGTCGACCAGCCACTGCCACGTCGCCTCGAGGACCGGGACCGTGATCCCCTGCGCCGCCCAGTCGAGGAAGTCGCGGTAGTACGACATCTGCTGTTCGATGCCCGGCTTGCCACGCCCCGCCATACCGAGCCAATCGAGGCCGAGGGCGCGCCAATCGGTTCGGTGCACCGCGGCCAGCGCGTCGAGGCCGCTCCACCACATCCGCGCCTGCTGCTCGGGCGTCGCCTCGATCACCCACCCCTCCATCGTGTAGGGGATGTTGTCGGACGGGACCTTCCCCTCGACGTGGTCCATGGTGAAGAACGGCACGCCGAGATACTGCGGGTCCTCCTCGTAGAAGCCGAGCCGGGGGAGGGGCACCGCCGCGCCGCCGTCGGCCAGCGCCTTCATCACGCGGTACTGGGTCGAGAACTCGGCGTCCATGAACAGCAGGTGCTTGGTGGGCGCCACGCGCACGACCAGGCGTCGCTCCTCGCCGTCGGCGGACCGGGTGCGGCACAGGATCGTCTCGTTGGAGAACCCGTTGGACGCGGGCGCCTCGACGCCGAAGACCTCGGGACCCTTCCCGCCGGGCGACTTCGTGGCCAGCCAGCGGGTCAGGACGGCCGCCACCTCGTCGGGGTCGCGTTGGTCGATGTCGGGCACGGGGCGGCACTCTATCGACGTGGCCGTCCCCGGCGGCCTCCGGGCCGTCGGGCAGGACGCCGGCCGAGGCCGGGAACTAAGTTCCAGCCCGATGCCCCTGCTCGACTACCAGCTCAGCGACGGCATCGCGACGATCAGGCTCGACGACGGGAAGGTCAACGCCCTGAGCCTCGAGATGCAGGCGGCGATCGGGGCGGCGATCGACCGGGCCGAGGCGGACGACGCCGCCATCGTGCTCACCGGGCGGCCGGGGATGTTCTCGGCCGGCTTCGACCTGGCGACCATCGGCGCCGGTGGGGCCGGCCGCCGGCGAGATGGTGCATCGGTGGGTTCAGGCTCGCCCAGCGCCTGCTTACCTACCCGCGCCCCGTCGTCGTCGGGTGCACGGGCCACGCCATCGCGATGGGCACGTTCCTCATGTTCGCGGCGGACTACCGCGTCGGTCCCGACGCCGGCTCGTACCGGTGGATCGCGAACGAGGTGGCCATCGGGTTGACGATGCCGCGGGCGGCGATCGAGATGCTCCGGTTTCGCCTCACGCCCGGCGCGGTCGACAAGGCGGTGATCCTGTCGCACGCGTTCGGGCCGGCGGACGCGCTCAGCAGCGGGTACTTCGACGAGCTGGTGCCGCTGGACGACGTCGTGGCGACGGCGACGGAGAGGGCGCGGGCGGCGCTGACGCTCGACGCCCGCGCCCATGCGCAGAGCAAGCTGCGCAGTCCGCGGGGCCCGGCGCTCGACGCGTTGGCGCGGGCGATCCAGGAGGACGAGGACGACTTCGCCCGCTGGTTGGCGGCGGGCTGAGGTTGAGGCCGAGCGATGCGCATCGTGATCGATCTCTCCGAGGCGAGGGTGCTGCTGCAGGAGCCGGCGGACTTCACCCGCTTCTCGGTGGGCGTCGACGGCGACGGCGACCTCGCCGGGGTCGTGCGGGAGGCGGGCCTCGGGCGGCTGAAGGACGACGAGCACGTGGTCGTCGACCCGGTGGCGCTGCGGGCGCTGGCGGGGCCGGCCGCGACCGACGAGTGGGACGAGGGCTTTTCCGGCATGTGCGCGTACGCCGCCGGAAAGGGCTGGGTGGAGGACGACGGCGGCATCGTCGCCCATATCGACAACATCGACAAGCGCTAGGCGCAGGGAGGCGGACTGTCGGGTCCCGCACGGGCGCCGCTACCCTTGTGACGCCGCGGGGTTGAGACCGGCGGCGGGGGCGTCGGGCCCTCTGACCCTGGGAGGGACGCATGGCGATTCGGGACTACGACCGCTTGTTCATCGGCGGCGACTGGGTGGCGCCCGGAGGGGACCGACACCATCGGCATCGTGTCGCCGGTGAGCGAAGAGGTCATCGCCCGGGTGCCCGACGGCACCGAGGCCGACATCGACAAGGCCGTGGCGGCGGCGAGGATCGCCTTCGACCGGGGGCCGTGGCCGCGGATGGCGCCGGCCGAGCGGGGCGAGATCCTGCGCAAGGCCGCCGCGCAGATCACGGCCGAGATGGGCGACATGGCCGAGATCATCACCCGGGAGATGGGCGCGCCGATCACCTTCTCCAACCTGGGCCAGGTGCTGGCGCCGACGATGATCTTCAACTACTACGCCGACCTGGCGGGCACGTTCGCCTTCGACGAGGTGCGCGACGGCTTGTTGAACCCCAAGGTGCTCGTGACCAAGGAGCCGGTGGGCGTCGTCGGGGCGATCGCCCCGTGGAACGTGCCGCTCTTCATCGCGGCGGCCAAGCTGGCGCCGTCGCTCGCCGCCGGCTGCACGGTGGTCTACAAGCCGGCGCCCGAGACGCCGCTGGACGCGTTCCGGCTGGCCGAGATCTTCGAGGAGTGCGGGGCTGCCCAAGGGCGTGCTCTCCGTCGTGCCGGCGGGGCGTGAGGTCTCCGAGCACCTGGTGACGCACCCGGGCGTCGACAAGATCAGCTTCACCGGCTCGGGCGTCGGCGGCAAGAGCATCGGTGGGCTGTGCGGCGAGCGCCTGAAGCGCTGCACGCTCGAGCTCGGCGGCAAGTCGGCGGCCATCATCCTCGACGACGCCGACCTGGCGACGACGATCCCGACGCTGCTGCCCAACGCCATCATGAACAACGGGCAGGCCTGCATCGCGCAGACGCGGATCCTGGCGCCGCGGACCCGCTACGCCGAGGTCGTCGACGCCGTGGTGTCCGGGCGTGGCCGCCATGGCAGGTGGGCGACCCGATGGACCCGGCCACCGAGGTCGGGCCGGTGGTGGCGGAGCGGCAGCGGGCGCGGATCGAGGGCTATCTCGAGAGCGGCCGCGAGGAGGGCGCCACCGTCGCGCTCGGCGGCGGCCGCCCCCGCCGACTTCGCCAAGGGCTGGTACGTCGAGCCGACCGTCTTCACCGACGTCGACAACAAGATGAAGATCGCCCAGGAGGAGATCTTCGGCCCCGTGCTCGTCGTCATCCCCTACGACGGCGACGACAACGCGGTCGAGATCGCCAACGACTCGAACTACGGGCTCTGCGGTTCGGTGTGGACCAACGACAACGACCGCGGGCTCGGCGTGGCGCGGCAGGTGCGCACCGGCACCTACATGCTCAACACGTTCGCCCCGATCGACTTCGCCACGCCGTTCGGCGGGTTCAAGGAGTCGGGCGTCGGCCGCGAGTTCGGGCCCGAGGGCCTCAACAGCTTCCTGGAGATGAAGTCCATCGGGTTGCCCGCCGACTACACGCCGGGGCCGGGGGCGTAACCGCCGGCCGGGGGCGGCGAGGCGAGGCAGACAGCGGCGACATGAGCCTGGCGGGGGCGGGACGACCGGACGAACGAGGCCGTGGTGCGCGCGCGCCGCGGACGATGTCGGTCACCGACTGGCCCATGTGGGTCGTCGGGTTCACGCTCTTCATCGACGGCCTCGACCAGTACATCGTCCGGGGCGACAGCAACCAGCTGAAGACCGCCTTCCACGTCAACGACGTCGACATCGCGATCCTGTTCTCGGCGTTCATCTTGGTGAACGGCCTCGCCACGCTGCCCTCGGGCTACCTGGCCGACCGCTGGAACCGCACCAAGGCCATGGCGGTCACGATCGTGGCCTGGTCGGTCATCAGCGCGGTGGGCGGCCTCGTGCCGACGTCGGCCTTCCTGCTCCTCGTCCTCATCCGCGGCACGCTGGGCTTCGGCCAGGCCATCACCGACCCTTCGGGCAGCAGCGTCATCGCCGACTTCTACGGCACGGAACAACGCGGCAAGGCCTTCTCCATCCAGCAGTGCCTCAACTACGTCGGCCTCGGGGTCGGTCTGGTGATCGGCGGCGCGCTCGGCCCGCTCTTCCACGGCCAGGGCTGGCGCGTGGCGTTCTTCGTCTCCATCATCCCCGGACTGGTGGTGGCCTGGATGTGCTGGCGCCTCCCCGAGCCGAGCCGCGGCACGGCCGACCGGGCGCACGTGACGCAGAGCGACGAGATGGAGGTCTCGGACCAGAAGCTCGAGCCGTTGTTCCCTCACGGGGTGAAGGTGTTCACCCGCGAGATGGTCTCGGGGCTCAACCGCGACATGCGCGTGATCCTGAACATCCCGACGCTGCGCTACGCGCTGGTCGGCGTGTCGACGGTCGGCTTCGTCGTCACCGCCGTCGGCACCTGGATGCCGAGCTTCTACCAGAACCAGCTCGGCCTGACGTCAGACGAAGGCGACCGCCATCTTCGGCCTCCTGCTCGTCGCCGGCGGCATCCCCGGCACCGATCTGGGGCGGGTGGCATCGCCGACCGCTGGGTCAACCGCGTCCTCGGGGCGCGCGTCGTCATCCCCGCCGTCTGCATGCTCGTCAGCGCGACGTTCATCGTGCTGTCGTTCGCCCGCATCCCGCACGGCCTCGTCTTCCTGCTCCAGCTGATCGGCCTCCTGGCCGCGACGGCGTCGGTGCCGGCGCTACGGGCCGGGCTCTCGGACGTCTCGCCGGCCCAGGTGCGCGGCGCGGGCTTCGCCGCCTTCAACCTGGCCTCGGTCGTCTTCGGCTCGGCGGCGGCGCCGCTGGTGACGGCGGCGGTGGCCTCGCAGTTCGACAACGACTACCGCACCGCGTTCCTGATCGTGATGCCGATCGCCTTCGTCGGGGCGGCGTTCCTCCTGCTGGCGCGGCGGCACATCGAGAAGGACTCGGCCAAGGTGTTCGAGGCCGTCGTGCTGGCCATGGCGGCCAACCAGGCCGAGGAGGCCGCCTACGCCGCCGCCGACGCCGGCCGCGACCGCCGCCACCGGCGCCCGTCAGGACGAGGTCGACGGCACCGACGCCGGCGACGGCGAGACGTAGCCCGAGAGTGGCGCGCCCTTCCCCTTCACGTCCGCGTAGGCCTGGTCGTCGCCGACCTCGACCACGCTGTAGCCCGTGCGGTCGCCGTCGCCGTTGACGACGTCGGGCGCGGCTGTCATCTCCCGGTCGTGCCGACGACGACGGCGACGTGCACGGCCGTCACCGCCGTGGTGTCGAGGCCGTAGACGGCGACGTCACCGGGTTGGGGGACGTAGCCCGAGCCGACCGGGTGCCAGGTGCCGTGGTCGGTGCCCCACACGTAGAAGCTGGCCGAGTCGCCGTTGAGGTACCCGGGCGCCAACTGGTAGGACACGACCGCGCCGGCCTGCTTCCAGGCCCAGGCGGCGAAGTCGGCGCACCACTCCTCGTCGAGGTTGTCGTTGCCGCAGTCGTCGACGCCCGGCGTCCCAGTAGGCGCTGAACTTGTTGCAGTAGGTGTCCGACGGGTCGGTGGCGTAGCCCACCTGGCCCTGGGCGATCGACACGATCCGCGACCGCAAGCGGGCTCAGCGCCGGCCCGTGGTCGAAGTGGGTGACGGCCGACAGCCGGCGACGACACGCCAACACAGCAACAACCAGGACGAACGCGACGAAGCGTCGTCGTCGCGCGCGACGGGCTCCGACGGGGCAGGGGGGCGGCCAGGGGTCGGGTCGGGCTCAGGGGGCCTCAGGGTAGCCGAGCCGCCTCAGGCGGAGCGTGGCGCCCGAAGGGCCCCCCGCCGGAGTCTGCGACAATGTCAGATCCTCGGGCGCCCGGACGGTGGAGCCCACGTTGACCGAACCGGGAGGGCAGGGACGGATGCAGGACGACGAGAGCGCGATCTCGCACACTCGTCTGGCCTACCTGCCGGCGCTGGACGGGGTCCGCGCCTTCGCGGTCGTGGCCGTGATGCTGTTCCACGGCGGCGTCCCGCACATGGCCGGCGGGTTCATGGGCGTCGACGCCTTCTTCGTCCTCTCCGGGTTCCTCATCACGTCGTTGCTCATCGGCGAGTGGCGCCAGACGCTGACCATCAAGCTCGGCGCGTTCTGGGCCCGGCGGGCGCGCCGCCTCCTGCCGGCGCTGTTGATGATGTTGTTGTTCGTCGCGTTCTTCGCGTCGGTCATCGTGCCGAAGGGCACGTACGGCGCGCTCCGCCTCGACGCCCTCTCCACGCTGCTCTACGTGAGCAACTGGCACTTCATCCTCGTCAACTCGAACTACTTCAACGAGACGGCCACGACGTCGCCGCTGCTGCACACGTGGTCGCTGGCGGTCGAGGAGCAGTTCTACCTGATCTGGCCGCTGGTGGTCCTCGGCGTCATGTACTTCACGCGGAGCCTCAAGGTCCTGTTCGCCCTGTGCGTGGCGGCGGCGATCGCCTCCGCCGTCTGGATGCACGCCGTCTACGACCACGGGCTCAACACGAACCGGGCCTACCTGGGCACCGACACCCGGTCGCAGTGCCTCTTCATCGGGTGCGCCCTGGCCGTCGCCCTCGTGCTGATGGCGCAGCGGAGCCACGAGCAGGGCCGGCTGGAGCAAGGGCGAGCTGTGGCGCCCGGCTCGAGCGCCGGGCTCGCCGTGTGCGGCGTCCTCGGGATCGTGGGCGCCCTCGCGCGCGGTGGTGATCTGGATCGCCACCACGTGAGACGTCGTCGTTCCCGTACTCGGGCGGCTTCTTCCTCATCGGGCTCGTCGGTCGGCGCGGTCATCCTCGCCGTGGTGGCGGCGCCGCGCAGCATCGTGCCGCGGTTCTTGTCGCTGACCCCGATCCGCTACGTGGGCCGCATCTCCTACGGCCTCTACATCTGGCACTGGCCGATCTTCATCTGGCTGAACCACGAGCGGACGGGCCTGCTCGGCTGGCAGCTGTTCGCGGTGCGGGTGGCGGTGACGTTCGCCGTGTCCGTCGTCTCGTTCCACTTGGTCGAGCGCCCGATCCGCATGGGCACCTTCATCCGGCAGTGGCGGGCCTGGCTCGTCGTGCCGATCGGCGTCGGCGCGGTGCTGGTCGCGCTCATCGCCGCCACGACGACGACGACCGCCATGGCCAGCATCCCGAGCTCGCATCGGCATCATCGCCACGACCACGACGACGGAGCCCGGGGCGCCGCGCGACGGCGCAGCCGGTCCGGGTGCTGCTCTTCGGCGACTCGGTGGCGCTGACCCTGGGGCTCGGGCTGGCCGACTCCCGGCCGAACAGGACAAGTACGGCTACGTGCTCTCCGACCAGGGCATCCTCGGCTGCGGCGTCGTCAACGGGCCCGAAGTCGAGGTGCTGGGGAGTCGACGACAACACGCCGTCCGCGTGCGACGGGTCGCCCTACGAGCCGTGCGAGCCCGACGTCGACCAGCCCTGGCCGTACCAGTGGTTGTCGGCCATGGCCGAGACCAAGCCGAACGTCGTCGATGCTGCTGGCCGGGCGCTGGGAAGTGGTCGACCGCCTCTACCAGGGGCAGTGGACGAACATCTTGAACCCGATGTACGCGGCGTACGTGAAGGCGCAGCTGAACCGAGGCGTCCCACCTCGTGACGGCGACGGGGGCGCGGATGGTCTTCCTCACGGCGCCGTGCACCGACGAGGGCGAACAGCCCGACGGGGCGCCCTGGCCCGAGGACAACCCGCAGCGGATCGAGGTCTACAACCAGCTGGTGCGCGAGGTGGCGGCGGAGCACCCGCTCGACCGACTCGGTGGTCGACCTCGACGCGGCGACGTGCCCGGGCGGCCACTACACCACCGACGATCCACGGGGTGACCATCCGGCGCACCGACGGCGTCCACTTCACCATCGCCGGCGGGCAGTACCTGGCGCCCAAGATCATGCCGGCCATCGTGGCGGTCGGGCGGGCGCAGGCCGCCGCGACCGGCGGGGGTTAGCCGTACTCGGGCGCTCAGCCCTTCGGGTTCACGTTTCCCGTCGGCGGGGCGCCGCGACCCTCCCACCACCGCCACCACCGACCACCGCCACCCCCACCACCGTCCCGCCCGTGTTCCCCGGGCTCTGCGGGTTGACGTCCTGGTTCGAGTCGGCGACGACGCACTGCGCCTGGAGGGCGGGGACGAGATGGCCCTCGTCGACGGTGGCGATCTCCGAGATCGTCGTCATCAGCGAATTCCACGAGCCGTCGTCGGAGTTGGCCGCGGCGGCGAGCGGCAGGGCCAGCCGCAGTTGCTGCTTCGCCTTCATCTGCAGGTTCGCCGACGTCGACGCGGACACGCCGCCCGCCTCCGAGTCGTCCCAGTCGTGCACCGAGCGGTGCACGTCGACGCAGGCCTGCTGGGCGAGCGACTGGCCGTCCTCGACGACGTGCACGCAGCGAGCGCGAGCGGGACGAGCACGACCAGCACGGCCACGGCCCAGACCCGACGGCCGGCGGGTCAGCCTCACGTCAGGCCAGCCAGCCTTCCGCCGACTCGAGCAGGAAGCGGCTCACGGCGAGGGCGCGGTCGAAGACGTCGCACAGCAGCTCCTCGCCGCTCAGCACCCGGGCCAGCGACACGGGGTGGCGGGCGACGATGCTGAGGCGCCGCTCGGAGCCGTCGGTGGCGTTGGCGAACGAGTCGATGGCCGAGACCTCGAGGGGCAGCTCGATGCCCGCCGACGCCGGCGAGGTCGATGGCGAGGCGCAGGAGGTCGGGGCCGCTCGGGAGCGGCGGGAGCGCCCAGGTGAAGGTCAGGGGGAAGTGGAACTCGTCCGGCGGCTCCTCGTCGTCGGCCAGCAGGACGACGGCGTCCTCGAAGGACAACAGGACCCGGGGGTCGACGTCGAGCGCGAGATGCAGGTCGAGCGGCCCGCCGCACCCCTCCTCGGGGTGCAGGTCGACCTCCCAGACCTGGCGCAACGAGTACGTCTCGACGAAGTGCCGCTCGTCGTGCACGTGGAACCCGTGGTCGACGGAATGGTCTTTCAGGTCGGCGACGTAGCCGGCGACGTCGATGGCAGCCACAGCGTGAGGAGCCTAATGGGAGCGGATCGGACCTCCGGGAGGAGGGCCGATCGCCGTGCCTCCCTCTATGGTGAGCGGGTGGACGACGCCCGCCTGCTCGAGGTGCTCGACGAGGCCGTCGTCGCCGTCCGCGCCGCACTCGACGACCTCGAGGACTGGGGGCCGACGGGCACGACGCCCGGGGCAGTACCGCCTCGACGTGGCGGCCGACGACGCCGCGCTGCCGATCCTGCACGGGGCGGGCCTGGCCGTGCGGTCGGAGGAGTCGGGGCTCTCGGGCGACGGGCCCTCGGGCTTGCTCGCCGTCATCGACCCGATCGACGGGTCGACGAATGCGCACCGGGGCGTGCCGTTCTATTCGACGAGCATCTGCGTGCTCGACGACGAGGGGCCTCGCGTCGGGCTCGTGGTCAACCAGGCGACGGGACCCGCTACGCGGCGGCCCGGGGCGGCGGCGCCGAGCGTGACGGCCGCGCCATCGCCCCCTCGGGGTGCGACGGACCTGGGTGGCGCCATCGTCGGCATCTCGGGCTTCCCGGGCCACCACCCCGGCTGGGCGCAGTTCCGGGCGCTCGGTGCGGCGTCGCTCGAGTGCTGCGCCGTCGCCGAGGGCGTGCTCGACGCCTACCTGACGGTGGGGCGGAGCACGCTCTACGGCTGGGACTACCTGGCCGGCCTGCTGATCTGCCAGGAGGTCGGCGTGACCGCGGCCGAGCGCGAGGACCGGGACCTCGATCGTGCGCGACGACGCCAGCCGGCGGCCCATCGTGGCCGCGACCGCGCAACTCGCCGGGCAACTCCGGCAAGAGGAGACCCTGTGACCAACACCGACACCGAGCACCCACAACGACGCGCTCGTTGGCGCGCAAGACCTGGCGGACGCTCGAGCCGCTGCACGGGATGATCTACTTCGTCCCCGAGGCGGCCGAGGCGTACGCCCGACTCGGGATCACCGGCCGGACGGGGTACTTCGCGTCGCGCGCCGCGCCGATGGGTGCCGTCGGCGCGGAGGTCGTCATCGCCACCTTCTTCAACTTCAACCCCGAGCTGGTCCGCCACGCCATCCCGGCGGCGTGGGACCTCGCGCACGCCCGCGCAGCTCGTCGCGGCGCGCTTCGCCGCGGTCGACGCGGCCTTCCGGCGCATCCTGGGCGACGAGGTCGTCGGGTCCGCCGACATGGCCCGCGCGGCCGAGCTGGCCCGCATCGCGGCCGACGACGCGTCCACGCACACCGAGGGCCGCCCGCTCGCCGCCGCGCACGCGGAGCTCGCCTGGCCCGACGAACCGCACCTCGTCCTCTGGCACGCCCAGTCGATCCTGCGCGAGTTCCGCGGCGACGGCCACATCGCCCAACTGGTCGTGCACGGGCTGTCGGGGCTCGAGTCGCTCGTGACCCACGCCGCCGCCGGCGACGTCCCCGCCGCCGATCCTCCTCGCCACCCGGGCCTGGAGCGAGCCGGACTGGTGCCAGGCGGCAGGACGGCCTGCGCCAGCGGGGCTGGCTCGAGCAGGGCGACGAGCTCCGCTTCACCGCCACGGGCGCGCAGCGCCGCCAGCAGATCGAGGACGGCACCGACGCGCTCGCCGCCGCCCCGTACGCGGCGCTGGGCGACGAGCGCTGCGCCGAGCTCCGTGCCCTGGTCCGGCCGTGGAGCAAGGCCTTCGCCGAGCACCTGCGCTGACGCGTCGTTAAAGAAACGTCAACGGCGGTGCGTGCCGCGGCACCGTCCCGTACATTGGGCGCGCCCGGCCGGTCCGGGCGCCGCACTCCCGCACTTCCCGCCCTCCTCGTCCCCCGGGAGCAGGCCGTGAGCCACTCGATCCGAGGTGCACAGAGTCGTCACGCGCCCCAGAGGGGTGACGCGGTGAGCCCCGTCACGACCCGTCGCGGCCTCCCGGTCCGCGAGGCGCTCCGGGGCCGGGGGCTCAACGTCTACGACCTCCTCCTGGCGGTCGGCATCGCCGCCGTGCTCTACGTGGTGGTCAAGCTCGGCCAGGCGATGACGGTCAGCTACGCGCCGGGCGGAACTACGTCAACCTCAACACCGACATCTCCAACGTGCCGTACTACGCGGCGCGCTCGCTGCTGCGGATGTTCATCGCGCTGTTCCTCTCGACCGTGTTCACGTTTGTCTACGGGACCGCTGCGGCGCGCCTCCGCCGGGCGGAGAAGGTGCTCGTCCCGGTCCTCGACGTGCTGCAGTCGATCCCGATCCTGGTGTTCCTCCCGCTCGCGCTGACGTTCTTCTTCCGGCTGTTCCCCAACAACATCATCGGCCTCGAGCTGGCGTCGATCTTCGTCATCTTCACGTCGCAGGCCTGGAACATGACGTTCAGCTTCTACCACTCGCTCATCACCCAGCCCTCCGAGCTCGACGAGGCGGCGCCGCGTCTACCGCCTCACGAAGTGGCAGCGCTTCTGGAAGCTCGACGTGCCGAGCTCCATGATCGGCCTGGTCTGGAACATGATGATGTCGATGGGCGGGGGATGGTTCTTCCTCACCGCGTCCGAGGCCGTGACGGTCTTCATCGGCGGCAAGCAGATCAACGAGGTCCTGCCCGGCATCGGGAGCTACATGGGCGCCGCCGCGGCCGAGGGCTCCTACTCCAAGGTGGCCATCGCCATCGTCACGATGGTGATCCTCGTCGTCGGCACGAACTTCTTCGTCTTCCGGCCGCTCGTGGCGTGGTCGGAGCGCTTCCGCCTCGAGACCTCCGAGGCGACCGACAAGCCCAAGAGCGTCGTCCTCAACTTCCTGCGGCGTTCCGCCATCCCCGGGTTGCTCGGGAGGGTCTTCCGTCCCGTCGGGCGCTTCCTCGACCGCGTCACCCGCCCCTTCGGCCTGGCCGAGTACCCGCTGCACCAGGACGAGCGCCGGCGTCGCTGGGGCGACTACGTCTTCTGGGGCGTCATCTTCGGCGTGGCCGCCTTCGTGATCGCCGACGTCGTCGTGTACCTGAACGCGAAGCTCGGCTTCTCGCACTTCCCCAAGATCGTCGCGATGGGCTTCGCCACGTTCGGCCGGGTCGTGGTGCTGCTGGTCGTCTCGACGCTCGTCTGGGTACCGGTCGGCGTCAAGATCGGCATGAACCCGCGGCTCTCGCGCTACGCCCAGCCCGTGGTGCAGGTCCTGGCGAGCTTCCCGGCCATCCTCCTGTTCCCGTTCATCACGGCGATCTTCATCGCGATCGGCCTCTCACTGAACATCGGCGCGATCCTGCTGATGGCGCTCGGCGCGCAGTGGTACATCCTCTTCAACGTCATCGCGGGGGCCAGCGCCATCCCCAACGACATGGTCGAGATGATGACGATGATGCGCCTCACGCGCCGCCAGCGCTGGCGCCAGGTCATCCTGCCGGCGGTGTTCCCGGCCTACGTGACCGGCGGCATCACGGCGGCGGGCGCCGCCTGGAACGCGTCGATCGTGGCCGAGCTGGTGGCCTGGCACCACCACACGCTCAACGCGTACGGGCTCGGCAACTACATCTCGGTCGCGTCCAACGACGGCAAGTTCGCCGTGCTGATCGCCGGCGCCATCGTGATGAGCGCGTTCGTGGTCGCGGCCAACCGCCTGTTCTGGCGCCGGCTCTACCGCTCGGCCGAGTCGAGGTTCTCGATGTGAGTCCGCCCGCCGCATTGACCGTCGCCCCCGATCCGTTGCAGAGTGAGCCGCGATGAGCATGCGCGCCACCAAGGGTCACGACGCCATCATCGAGGTGTCGCACGTCGACAAGACGTTCACGTCGCCCGACGGCAGCCCGCTGCCGGTGCTCGACGACATCTCGCTGACGCTGCACGAGGGCGAGATCGTCGCGCTGCTGGGCCGCAGTGGATCCGGCAAGAGCACGCTGTTGCGCTGCATCGCGGGGCTGATCGCGCCGACGAGCGGCGAGGTCAGGTACCGGGGCCAAGTGCTCGATGGCGCCAACCCCGGCGTCGCCATGGTGTTCCAGAGCTTCGCCCTGCTGCCGTGGCTGACGGTGCAGCAGAACGTCGAGATCGGCCTCGAGGCGCTCGGCGTCGAGCCCAAGGAGCGCCACATCCGCGCCGAGCGCGCCATCGACACGCATCGGCCTGGACGGCTTCGAGTCGGCCTACCCCAAGGAGCTCTCGGGCGGGATGCGCCAGCGGGTCGGCTTCGCCCGCGCGCTGGTCGTCGAACCCGACGCGCTGCTCATGGACGAGCCCTTCTCCGCCCTCGACGTGCTCACCGCGCAGAACCTGCGGGCCGAGCTGTTGCGGCTCTGGCACGACCACGACTTCCCGACGAAGTCGATGCTGATCGTGACGCACAACATCGAAGAGGCGGTGATCCTGGCGGACCGCATCTTCGTGCTCGGGGCCAACCCGGGCCGGATCCGCGCCGAGATCCCGTGCCTGCTGCCCCAGCCGCGCGACCGCCACGACCCGAACTTCGCCGCGCTGGTCGACGAGATCTACGTGTTCATGACCGGCGGCGACACCCGGCGCCCCGGCGCACGTATGGACGGTGGCGTCGCCGGGGGAGGGCTCGCCGATCGACACCCCGCTGCCGCAGGCGACGGCGGGCGGGATGTCGGGCCTGCTCGAGATCCTCGAGGCCCACGGCGGTCGCGAGGACCTGCCCGACCTGGCGAGCGAGCTCACGTTCGAGGTCGACGACCTGCTGCCGATCGTCGACGCGGCGCAACTGCTCGGCCTGGCCATGGTGGACGACGCCGACCTCGAGATCACCGAAGACGGCAAGACGTTCGTGGCGGCGGACATCCTCGAGTCGAAGGAGATCTTCGCCCGCCGCGCCCGACGAGCGTGCGCCACTGGTGCGGGCGATCTGCCGGGGCCTCGAGGCGACGAAGGACGGCACGCTCGGCGACACGTTCTTCCTCGACCTCTTGCGGCGTGGCTTCTCCGAGGACGAGGCCCGGGAGCAACTCCGCATCGCGGTCGACTGGGGCCGTTACGGCGAGCTCTTCGACTTGGACTCGAACACCGGGCAGCTCACCTTGGATCGCTCGGGCGTGGCGGGCGCCGCCTGACGGCGGTGCGGCCGCCCCTTCCCGCCCGAGTCGGGGAGGCGGCCGGGGATCGGCAATGATTGCCCCCTGGCGCTGGAGCGCTCGGGCGCTTAGCTCAGTTGGTTAGAGCAGCTGGCTTACAACCAGCAGGTCGGGGGTTCGAGTCCCTCAGCGCCCACTCACCTGGGCTAATGCCTGAGGTGGCACCGCGTAGCCATGAGCACCGCGGTCGAGAGCAAGATTCAGCTGGGAGGCGCACGACGCGAAGTGCTCGCCGGCGTTGCCGGCCCTGGAACGGCCCTTTCTGGCTACCCGGCCCGCAATCTCTCGTACGTGTGCAGCAGGGCCGCGCCGGTACCTGAATGGCAGGGCATCATGGCGGTGGCAAGTTGTCCCACCGATCTCGGGGATTGGAACCCCTTTTTTTGAATGATCCTCTCGAGGATGCGACTCGAGGGAGTCCGTCTGACTTCTGCGGTGCGGCTCATCCCGGTACTGTTTCCCGTGTCCGGACCCGTTGTGGTCAGGACGGGCAGGAGTGGTCCCGTGGCGGAAACCCCCAGCACCAAATATGCGCGCTCAGGCGATCTCCACATCGCCTATCAGCTCTTCGGCGACGGCCCCCCCGATCTAGTGTTCACCTGCCCCACCTTCTCCCACCTGGAGATGGATTGGCAGAGTCCCCACGGGAATGAAATCACCCGTCGCATGGCCACGTTCTCCCGCACCATCCGCATTGACCGGCGTGGCAGCGGACTTTCGGATCGAACCAGTGAACTGCCGACCCTCGAAGAGGAGGTGGAGGACTTGCTTGCCGTGCTCGACTCAGTCGGTTCAGAAAGTCCTTATCTATTCGGCATCGGGCAGGCGGGCAGTTTCTGCCTGCTGTTCGCCGCACTCCACCCGGACCGATGTGCGGGCGTAATCGCCTGGTCGCCTCCTGCCCGCGTATTGCGTTCCGACGACTATCCCTTCGGTTGGGACGAGGAGACGTACGCATGGTGGACCTCAGCCATTGAAGACGGAACTCTCGGCGTGTCCTACCTCGACGCGCTTGCTCCGAGTTTTGCGGGAGACGAGGAAATCGCTCGCTTCAGGGAGCGCTACGTCGCATCCGCCGTGAGCCCGGGCGCAGCGGCCCGTGCATTGCGAGCTCAAGCCTTGACCGACATCCGGGACGTCCTACCCACCGTCCAGGTACCTGTCCTCGTGCTCCACAGAGGTGGAGGGGACATGCTCCCGGCTGCGCAATCCAAGGACGTCGCGGACCGCATCCCAGGGGCCACCTTCCTTGAATTGCCTGGGGATGATTGGGAAATCACGGCTGGCGATCTCAACGGGCCTCTTGAGGAGATCCAGACATTTGTGACAGGCGTCCGACCAACGCAAGTCTTTGATCGCGTTCTGGCCACCGTTCTGTTCACTGACATCGTCAGTTCGACGACCCGGCTGGCCGAAATGGGCGACCAACGCTGGTCGGAAGTCCTCGAGCGCCACGACCGCGTGGCCGCTCAAAAGATCGATCGCTTCCGTGGTCGTAGGGTCAAGACGACGGGAGACGGCCTGGTCGCCACCTTCGATGGCCCCGCCCGAGCGATCAGGTGCGCCCGGTCCATTCAGGAAGCCGTCCACCCCCTCGGGATCAACGTTCGAGCCGGCCTGCATACCGGCGAAATTGAGCTACGGCCAGACGACGACATCGCCGGAATCGCCGTCCACATTGCAAGTCGCGTGTCCTCACTGGCCAATGCCGACGAGATCGTTGTGTCTCGAACGGTCGTCGATTTGGTGGCCGGTTCTGGCATCGACTTCGTGGACCGAGGGGAACAGGAGCTCAAGGGCGTCCCGAACCTTTGGCAAGTATTCGCGGTCACCGAGATTTAGACGGCGTGATGCCTTAGCCGCCGCGCGAAGAGTCGCCTGGCGATGATCGAACCTTCGAGCGCTCATGACGCAACTTCGGGGCCGGAAGGTAGCTAGGAGCCAACTGGCCGGGAACGGCCCGATCCGGACAGCCTCAGGGCGCAACCGCCGCACGGATTGAAGTCCGGTGCCGGCGGCGACTTTTGCGGGCACACTCCTCCGCACCTTCGCCTGTCGAGTGCTTGCTTCTGCGAACGCCAAAGAGCGCGAAATCGAGTTAACGAACTAGAGCCAGCTACACCTACTAGTTATATGAATTGGCTCACCGGTGACCTGCCGTTTCGGCGGGTAGCACAGCGCTCAGCCCGACCTGGCTTACAACCAGCAGGTCGGAGGTTCGAGTCCCTCAGCGCATACACCTCAGCGCACACACCTCAGCGCCCACTGCCGTAGATTTTGAGGATGCTGAGTCGGACCCGAGTCGGTGTCAGCGTATTCGCCGCGATCGTCGCTACGGCCCTGACCGTGCAACCGAGCGGAGCTTTCCTAACGGCGGGAGCCGCAGTCATCGCGCCCGCCGCACCAAATGCGTGCAGCCTCCTGTCCGTCAACGAGGCGAGCCAGCTGCTCGGGTCACCTGCATCGAGCGAGGCGTTCACGGATCTGGGCTTTCCCGTCTCTCCCACCACAGCACCGGATCCCACCTACTCGCAATGTCGCTTCAGCGCGAGCTCATCACGGAGCCAGATCCGGGTGATCGTCAATGCAACTCTCAGCAAGGCGCCTTCCGTAAGGGTGCAAGCGATCGCGGCGACGGCAGACCCCGGAGGCCATGTACTGGCGATCGACCGGGGCCTCACGGTGTGGCTGCCCTGGACGCAATCCGACCTTCGCGGAGAAGGTGGCACCCTCAGTTCCATCAAGGATGGCGACTACATCGCGGTCATCCTGATCTACGTTCCGCGCGCACCGCTCCGTAAGGCCGAAGATGCAATGCGTGTCGTCCTGCCAAGGATCACGAGCACCCATTAGACCTGCAACGTTCCCGATCGGCCCGCTTCGGGAGAGA
>CAWGCO010000021.1:0-58926 GCA_963821105.1 uncultured Acidimicrobiaceae bacterium | reverse complement strand
ATAGGCGGGCTCAACCGGTGGCCGCGACAAGTTGGGCAAAGCGCTCTGCAGGAGTATCCCATCCAAGGGTCTCGCGTGGCCGCCCGTTGAGCAGTCTGGCGAAGTAGTCGAGGTCGTCTTGGCTGTAGCGCCGCAGGCTCTGGCCTTTTGGAAGGAACTGGCGGACGAGGCCGTTCCAGTGCTCGTTCGAGCCGCGCTGCCAGGGGCTGGCCGGATCACAGAAGTAGACCGGCACACCGGTGACCACGCTAAAGCGGGCATGGGCAGCCATCTCGGTGCCCTGGTCCCAAGTGAGCGAGCGGGCGAGCTGGGCGGGCAGGCGCACGATGTGCTCTTCGATCCGCGCCGCGACGTGCTCGGCGCTTTGGTTGTCGAGCTTGATCAGCATGCCCATGCGCGTCGAACGCTCCACCAAGGTGGCCACGGCCGAGTGATTGCCTGCCCCTTTTATGAGGTCACCCTCCCAGTGCCCCGGCACGGCCCGGTCGCCGACTTCGGGTGGGCGCTCAGAGATGTGGACCATCCCGACGATGCGCGAACCCTTGGCCCGCGGGACGCGTCGATGGGGCCGACGCTGAGCCCGCCCTGATTTCAGACAAGCGGCGAGTTCCTTTTTCAGCTCACCCTTGGCTTGCACGAAGATGGCTTGATAGATCGCCTCGTGGGACACCCACCACTGTGGCTCGTCGAGATGGTCACGCCGGAGCCGCTTGGCGATCGCCTCGGGGGACCAGCGCTCGGTGCGCAATAGTCCCTGCACCTCGGCCCAGAGCTCGGGCTTGGCCTCGCTCCAGGGGGTTTTTGGACGTCGAGCGGCCACATCCGCGCGCTCGTCGGCCGCATAGGCCCGATAGGCCCCCCGGCCGCCGCTGGCCGCGATTTCGCGTCCGATCGTGCCGCGGTGTCGGCCCAGGCGTCGGGCAATGGCCGCATCGCATTCGCCCCGAGTGATGCCAACCCGGATCTCCTCGCGCTCTTCGAGGCTCAAGGCTCCGGCCCGTCGTTGTCGTTCTCGTAGCACCGGCACAGCTTCTTGGCGCACGCGTTGGGCGAAGGTGGATACCGAGACTCGGGCCGCCGCGGCTGACTCTTTGAGGGTCGCCCCCCGGGCATAGGCCCCATAACCCGCGATGAGCTGTTCTTCGGGCACTCTCGGCCGCGGGGGTGGCCTTCCGTGCCTGCGGGGGACGAAACCAGGGATCTCGCGCAGGCGATTCAGCACCGTGATCTCGCCGACGCCCGCCAGCTCCGCAGCGCGCTTCATCGACGCTCCGTTGGCATAGGCCTCAAGCGCCGGCTCGAGCACCCAATCGGGCAACCGCTTGGGCCCGCGCTTGACCTTGCGGGGGCTGCAGTCAGGATCCTCTTTCAATCGCTGCGAGACCACCCGGCGCGAGACACCGGCCAACGCCGCTGCCTCCCCGATCGACGCACCTTTGGCGTAGGCCTCCAGCGCCGGACGAACCACTTCTTCGGGCAGCCTCGGACGGCCAACACGTGCCATGCGACACCTCCATCAGGTTGGTGTCGCGATCACCCCTTGAGCCCGCCATGAACTCAAGACCTCGTTCGTTTTGTTGAGGCCGACCTCATATGAAAATCCTTTTCCGGATCGAGGACTTTTTTGGGTGACCGCACGCCGTCTTCAGTAGCCTGCGGTCCCGTGACGGGAGAACCATGGATGGGAGACGCCTGCTCCCTCGTAGACGCTTTCCGGGCGGGGACGATCTCGCCCACCGAGGCGCTCGAGGGATCGCTGGCTGCGGTGAAGGAATCGAAGCTCAACGCGATTGCGTTCGTCGACGAGGAACCGGCTCGGGCAGCGGCGGCGTCCGCAGATGTGAACCTGCCGTTCGGCGGAGTCCCGATCGGGGTCAAGGAGCTCGACCCGGTCAAGGGGTGGCCGCAGACGGAGGCGTCCTTGGTCTTCAAGGACCGGATCGCTGAGTACGACGGGACGATGACGGCCCGCCTCAAGGCGGCAGGCACGGTGCTGGCGGCGCAGACGACAGCCTCCGAGTTCGGCGGCATCAACTGCACCTACACCCGGCTGCACGGGGCGACGTCGAACCCCTACGACCTGGAGCGCACGCCGGGAGGGTCCTCGGGTGGCTCGGCCGCGTCGGTGTCGGGTGGGCTCTTTCCTCTCTGCACGGGAGGTGACGGCGGTGGGTCTATCCGCATCCCCGCCGGCTTCACCGGTCTGTTCGGCCTGAAGTCGACGTTCGGACGGATCCCGAAGGGCCCGCACACTGAGATCGAGCCACTGACCGCGGTGCTCGGCTGTGTCTCGCGCTCGGTCCGCGACACCGCCCGCTGGTTCGACGTCTGCAACGGCTACGACGAGTACGACCCGTACTCGCTCCCGCGCGTCGAGGGCTGGGAGGCCGGGCTCGGCCAACAGGAGCTGCGCGGCCGGCGGGTCGCCGTCTCGATCGACCTCGGCGCAGCGGTGGTGGCCGAGGGCGTGCGGGAGAAGGTCGAGGAGGCCGCCGATCTGTTGATCAAGGACGCCGGCCTCGAGCGCGTCGAGGTACCGATCACCCTGCCCAGGGGCGGACTCGAGTGGGCCATGGCCGGGACGGCCAGCCTGCTGGTGGGCCTCGGCGATCTCTACCCGGCGTGCGAGACGGAGTTCACGCCCGAGATCATGCTCGCCGCCAACATCGCCACCAACCACTTCAACATCGACACGGCGAAGAACATCGAAGCGTTGCGACGCGAGTTCATCGTGGCGATGGCGGACATCTTCGAACAGGTCGACTTCATCATCTGCGCCACCAACCCCGACGTCGCGTTCGGCGCGCAGGGACCGATGCCGACGACAATCGACGGCCGTGACCTGATCAGCGAACTCGGCTTCGAAGCGGCGCTCGGCAACAACGGCGCGCTGACGATTCCGGCGAACACGACGGGGCACCCCGCAGTGGCGATTCCGGCGGGATTGGTCGGTGGACTCCCCGTCTCGATGCAGATCATCGGGCGACGGCACACCGAACAGCTCCTGCTCGACCTCGCTCGGGTCGTAGAGCAGGAGCGGCCGTGGCCGTTGGTGGCTCCGACAGCGCCAGCATAAAAGTCGCCGACCGTCGGCAGTACCGTCATGGGTCCTGCCAACAACTCCGCTGAACGACAGAACGGCGCGAGAAGTTTCAGCAACTCCTGACGACTCGTCGCGTTAACGGCACGCGAAATCAGGCGTCGAAACGCCCGGATCCGCTTTTGGTGCCACTCCCGTTGGGTAGCCTGGGCGCAAGCCAGAGAGGGGTCAATGGCGGAGGAGATGCTGTTCACAGTTGCCGGGACCGTCGCGGTGCCGGCCCAGATGGTCACGCTCGAGGAAGCGGGGCTGTCCGAGCGCGCCGACCTGCAGGAGTGGGTAACCACCAACCCGGAGATCCTCGGTCAGGGCATCAAGATCGTCACGTTCGACGCCGACCTTCCCGGGGCGAGCACGGGTCCGCAGCACGACCGCATGTCGGTCCTCGGCCTCGACCAAGAGGGTCGCCTCACGGTGGCGGAGCTCAAGTGGGGCAAGGCACCTGACGTCGACGTCGCCGCGATCAAGGTGGCGGCTCAGGCCAGCCGGATCTTGCCGGATGCACTGGCCGGCCATCTCTCCCGCTTCCGCGGCCTGCATCAGTTGGTCATGTCCAAGGACGAGGCGTACGCGGAGCTCCACGCGCACGCACCGGGCTTGTCGCAGGATTCGCTGCGCCGGCCGCGCATCGTGCTGCTGGCCAAGGATTTTTCACCCGCTCTGATGTCGAGCGTCGTCTGGCTGAGCGAGATGGGCCTCGACATCCGGCTCGTGCAGATCGAGCGCGTTCCGCAGCTACGCCCAGGGCGTCAACGGCGGGGCCAACCAGCCGATGATCTCGGTCAAGCAGGTGTACCCGCTGGCCGAAGTCGAGGAGTTCTCCATCAGCCCGGAGCGTCAGCTCGCGCGCGAGGCAGCCGAATCCAAGAAGAGGGTGCAGGACGCCAGCACGGTGAGTCGGCTCGTCTGCACCGACTCGGTGGCTGAGGGGACGATCTTCACACTTTCACCGCGGAGCGACATCGGAGCGGACCTGCGGGCCGGGCTCGAGGACTGGTTGCACGAGGACCCCGAGCGGCGCACGGCCACGTGGCAGAACCATGCGAGCGCACCCTTGGTCTGGGACGCCGACACGGCCGCCTACACGCCCTCCGCGTTGGTGCGCCACATCGTGGAAGAGGCGACCGGCGTCAGCAGGGACTTCATCGGCACGCAGTGGTGGCGCGACCCCGCCGGGTGGACGATGGTCGAGTTGGCGGGGCCGTTGAGCGGTGGCAAGGGTGCGTTGTATCGAGAGTTCTGGTCACGCTGGCTCGAGCGGGTCCGGCTCGACCACGGCCACTGGACCCAGATGTCCACCCCGCCGGCCCAGAACTTCGTCACGATGCCGTCGCCGGTCAAGGGCGCCCATTTCGGGCTCGTCTTCGTGGCGGGTGGACAACTGCGGTCGGACTTCTTCATCGAGAGCGCGGACCAGGAGGCGAGCGCCAATCTGTTCGAGCTGCTCCAGTCGCGGGCCGAGCTCATCGAGGCCGTCTACGGCGCCGACCTGTCCTGGGAGAAGTTGCCCGATCGCGTCGCGTACCGCGTCGCCGACTACGCCGAGGGCGAGGTCACCGGTGTGGAGAACCACGACCTCTACATCGACTGGATGCTGGCGTCCCAAGAGAAGCTGCGCCGGGCCATCGGCGGGGTGCTGGACGGTGAGCCGATGGAGGACGAGCGGACGGACGGCCGCGATGGCGGCGGCCGCGACGATGAAGACTGGACCCGGCGCTGACCTCAGGCTCCGTCGGTCGGCTTTGACGCTGCCACGCCGTCTGTCGCCGTTTCCGTTTCAGACTCGCTGCGTCGTCGCTTGAGCCACGCTGCGATCGGGAGCACGACGAGCACCACTCCGATGGCCGTCACGACGTAGAGCCCCGTGAAGAGGCCGACCAGGGTGAGGATCGCTCCGAGCAGGATGCGTTGCCACGGCTTGGCAAACCTCAGGAACTGTCGTAGCGGCGCGAAGATCCCGTGCATTACGCCACCGTGCTACCACGCGCGCCGAAGGGCGGGGTAGCCGGGCGACGAACGCCCGACCAGCCCCGCCCTCCGACGACGGCCACACCGAGTCGGGCCCCTACGACTTCTTCAACTTCCACACCGCCAGCGGCGCAAAGACCACCACAAGCCCGACCGACCACAGCAGCGCCGGCACCAGATAGTGCGAGAGCGGGTGCCCGAGCAGCGCCTGCGCCTCGGGCCCGCCGGTCAGCAGGCGCACCGAGTTGATCATCTGGGTCAGCGGCTGGTTGTTGGCGAAGCCCTGCATCCACCCCGGCATCGTCGAGACCGGCACGTACGCCGATGAGACGAACGACAGCGGGAAGACCAGGAACGAAAGGCCCTGCGCCGCCTGCGGGCTTCCCGCCACGAGGCCCAAGAAGATGAAGAGCCAGACGAAGGCGAACCCGAACACGATCGTGAGCCCGAACGCCGCCAGCCCCTGCAGCACCGTCCCGGTGAGACGGAAACCCACCGCGAAGCCGATCACCGTCATGACGAACGCGCCCCAGGCGACGAGGACGGAGTCCACGCTCACCCGGCCCGTGATGATCGACATGAGCCGGATCGGCAGGGACCGCAGCCGATCGTAGAGACCACCCTGTAGGTCGGCGGCCACGCCGCTCGACGCGCTCATGCCCTGGAACAGCACGCCCGTCACGACGAAGCCCGGCACGAGGAAGTCGACGTAGCTCAAGGATCCCGTGTGGGCGATCGCGCCGCCGAACACGTAGCGGAAGATCAAGAGGAACAGCGCGCCCTGCGCGGTCCCGGCGATGATCAGCGCCGGCGTGCGTACGAACTGCTTCAACGTCCGCACGGCCACCTGCTCCGAGGCGACGACATACGACGCCCCCTTGTTCGCGGCCCCGCCGCCCTCGGGGCCGGCCGCTGCTGCGGCGCCTCCAATGCAATGTCCATCGTCATGCTGCTGCACCTTCCTTCGGACTCGTCGGGTCGTTGTCGTTGTCGTTGCCAACATCCGTGCTGTTGCCGCCGGCCGTTGTCCGCCCGGTCAACGCGAGGAACACCTCGTCCAGCGTGGGCCGCCGGAGCGCGATGTCCTCGACCGGAACCTCCGCGTCGTCCAGCGCCCGCACCACCAGCGGGAGCAACTTGGAACCGCCCGGCGCCGCAATGGAAGCCCGCCGCGTCTCGGGGTCGGTCGACGGCTCGGCCAGGCCGAGTGCGCCGAGCACCTCCGCCGCGCGCCGCATCGTCTCGACGTCGGACGTGTGCAGCTCGATCATGTCGGCGCCCACCCGCGACTTGAGCTCGTCGGGCGAGCCCTCGGCGATGACCCGGCCGCCGTCGATGATGACGATGTGCGCCGCCAGGTGGTCGGCCTCGTCGAGATACTGCGTCGTCAGCACGATGTCCGTCCCGCCCGCGCCCATCTCCCGGATGGCGTCCCACACCTCGTTGCGGCTGCCCGGGTCGAGCCCGGTCGTCGGCTCGTCGAGCAGCAGCAGCCGCGGGCGCGCCCACGAGGCTCGCCCCCAGGTCGAGGCGCCGGCGCATGCCACCCGAGTACGTCTTGACCCGCCGGTCCGCCGCGTCGCTCGAGCTCCATCTAGCTCGAGGATCCGCTTGGCCGACGCCACGGCCTCGTTCCGACCCTGGCCGTAGAGGCGGGCCACCATGACCAGGTTCTCTCGCCCTGTCATCATCTCCTCGACCGCGGCGGCCTGACCGGCGAGGCCGATCGTGCGGCGCACCGCCATCGGCTCCTTGACCACGTCGCGGCCGCCGACCCGGAGTGTCCCCTCGTCGGGACGGATCAGCGTCGCCACCATCCGGATGAACGTGGTCTTGCCGGCTCCGTTCGGCCCGAGGATGGCCACGGGCTGTCCGGCCGGGAGTTCCAAACTGAGGTCCGAGAGGGCGGTCACCTTCCCGAACTTCTTCTTGAGGCCGCGTGCCTCTATGAGCGCGTCCATGCGCGCCTCCTTTCGTCGTGCGTTGTCTGCGTGTGCTGCTACTGGGTGTGCTGTGCAGAGCCCGCTCGACGGAGGTCGCCTACGCTCTTGAGTGCTGCCTCGGGCGCATGGTCCCCTCTGCGGATCGGGCTCGTGGTGTGTGGGCTCGGGGCCGCGTGGTGCAACACGCGGCCCTAGCTCACTCTTCGGGGAAGTCGAACGTGAATTCCACCTCCTCGGGGTTGAAGCCTTCGGTGTGGAACATCTTCCACATCTCGAGCCCCTCGAGGCTGCCCGAGGTCATTTGCTCGACGAGGGCGCTGACGTACTTCAGCTCGGCCGCCAGCTGCGACTCCTCGTACTCCGCCTCGAGCTCGAAGATGCGCGGCAGACCCGCTTCCCGCGCCGCCTTCATGGCGCTGCGCTGTCCGACGAGCTTCATCTTCAAGGCGTCGGAGCGGTTCCGGAGAGCCGCAAGCGCCTCGTCGGGCGGCAGTGACGGGAGGAAGGACAACCCCGCCATGAACGCGGGGTACTCCTTGGAGGGCACCGAAATGAGCTCGGTCATCCAGTCGTTCATCTCTCGGGTGCCGTCGTCGGTGATCTCGTAGACCGTGCGCTCGGGTCGCTTGCCCTCTCGCACGGTCCCAGTCGCCTTGATGAAGCCCTTCTTCTCGAGCGACTCCACGACGGCGTAGAGCGAGCCGTAGTTCAGCCGCACGCTCTCCTGCTTCGCCCGCTGGCGCAGCGTCTGCGCCACCTCGTAGGGGTGCATCGGCTTCTCGTAGAGGCTGACCAGCACCGCCAGAGCCAATGGATTCGATCGTGACCACCTCGGCATGAGCGCCAGAGTACTTTATTCAGAGTATTTGGTCAAGAGTGCTCTGGGCAGAATCCTCTGTTGAAGCTCGGGCTACGCGCCAGAAGCCCAGCTCAGGACGCTGCCATGAACCGAGTCTCTCCCCAGATGCCCTCCTTTTCATGGACTTGGGGCCTCGGACTCGGTAGCTTGCCCGTATTGGCGCATCGCCGAGAGGCGAGCAAGGGAGGGCGGCAAATGTTGAAAGTCGTCAGGCGCGGGAGTAGGCCGGACCGGTACCCACTCACTCAAGGAAGCGCTCGAGACGCTGCTGGGTGGGACCTGTCATCACATGATCGAGGTGTTCGCCCACCCCGAGGAGGTTCCGGTCTGGATCGACGCCGTCGACGGCAACGAGGTCCATTGGGGCGAACTGATGAAGCCGTACACCGCCCAAGTCGACTGGCCGGGTGCGAGCTTCTGGCCCGAGCTCTCGCACTTCAATCCCGACGCGCTCGTGATCCTCTCGGTCCGTGACCCCGACGAGTGGTACACGAGCTGCAGCAACACGATCTTCGCCGGGATGCCCGGGATGATCGAGAACGGCGATGCGTGGATGGCCGCCTTGCTGCGCCTCTTCGCCGACCGTTTCAGCGACCAGATCGCGGACCGGGATGCGATGACCGCCGCGTTCGAGAAGCACAACGAGGCGGTGCGCGCGGGGGTACCGAAGGAGCGTTTGCTCGAGTGGACGACCTCGGACGGATGGGACCCCATCTGTGAGCGGCTCGGGGTGGCGGTCCCGGACGAGCCGTTCCCGGTCACCAACACGACGGCGCAGTTCCGGGAGATGATCGGCATGCCGCCCGTAGAGGGCTGAACCCGTCGCGACCTACGAGAAGGGCGTCGGGATCTCTCGAAGGGGCGGCGCGGGACGGGAGCTCAGAGGGCTTCTTCTGTCGCTTCGGCAGCACCGTCTCACGCTCCTTGAGCGGCTTGTACGGCACGGTGCTCAGCAGGTGGGAGATGACGTTCAGCCGACCTTTGCGTTTGTCGTTGGTATCGGCCACGTACCACGGGGCCCACGAAGTGTCGCTGGCCCGGAACATGTCGTCGCGAGCTCGTTCGTAGTCCCACCACTTGGAGTAGGACTTGAGGTCCATGTCGGAGAGCTTCCAGATCTTCCGCGGGTCGTCGATGCGGCTCTGGAGCCTGCGGGTCTGTTCGGCCTGACTCACTTCGAGCCAGTACTTGATGAGTTGGATCCCTGACTCGACCATTGCCTGCTCGACGAACGAGACGAGGCTCAGGAACCTCTCGGCTTCTTCTTCCGTACAGAATCCCATGACGCGCTCGATGCCGGCCCGGTTGTACCAGGAGCGGTCGAAAATCACGATCTCTCCTGCGGCCGGGAGATGTTGGATGTAGCGCTGGAAGTACATCTGCGAGCGCTCACGCTCGGACGGGGCGGGAAGGGCAACGACGCGAAACACCCGCGGGCTCACGCGATCGGTGATCGCCTTGATCGTCCCGCCCTTGCCGGCGGTGTCCCGTCCCTCGAAGACGATGCAGATCTTCGCTCCCGAGGACTTCACCCACTCCTGCATCGCCACGATCTCCGCGTCAAACCGCCGTAGTTCCTGCTCGTACTCCTTGCGCTTCATTTTCAGCGTGCTGTGGCGGTTGTGTGCACGGTCGTCATCGACCCATCTTGCTCCCCTCTCACGCGCTCTGCTCGTCGATCGCCGGCCGAAGTCGGGCGGTGACCTGGGGCGATCCGGTGGCTAACCTGCCTGCTTGTGGCGCCCACCGTCCTGCACGTTGCGCCCCATCCCGACGACGAAGCCGTCGGGTGTCCGGGCTCGCTGCTGCACCTGCTCGACCGCGGCTGGAAGGTCGTCAGCGTCATCGCCAGCCTCGGGTTCGAGGGCCAGCACGACCGTCGGCGGTCCGAGGCCGAAGAAGCCGCGCGGCGGGCCGGCTTCGAGCCGGTCTTCCTCGACCCCCCACTCAACCTGGACCTCGACGGCGACCTCGACGCGGCGTGCCGGCGCATCGCCGACGAACTGCCGGGCCTTGTCGAGCAGCACGGTGCGTCCATCGTCGTGTCACCTTCGCCCCATGACGTCCATCACGGCCACGAGGCGGTCGGCCGCGGCGTGCAGCAGGCCATGGCGGCGTTGCCGGAGGACACGCGGTGGTGGATGTGGGGCGTGTGGGGTGACCTGCCCGCGCCGAACGTCTTCTACGGCTTCGACCAGCGGGTACTCGACCGCGCGCTGCACGTGCTCGACGCCTACACCGGCGAGCTCGAGCGCAACGACTACCGCCCGTACCTGACGGGTCGCGCCGTGGCCACGGCGGTCCTGGGCTCCGAGCGCGTCTTCGGCTTCGGCTCCCCGGCGGCGACGACACTCCCCTACGCGGAGGTCATGACCGAGGTCCGCCTGCTCGACGGGCGCTTCATGGCCTCGGATCCGCACTACCTCGACCAGGGCCCGGAGCCCTCAAGCCATGTACGGCCACGACCTCACCCCCTGGCTCGACGCGCCCAGCGTCCACGAGCTGGTCGGCTACATCCGGGAGGTGCGCGAGGAGCCGGCGCAGTGACGGCCCTCGACACGCTCACGCCGCAGCTGGTGGAGGACTTCCGCCGCGACGGGTTCGTCGTGGTCCCCGACCTGCTGTCGGCCGACGAGCTCCGCCGGTACGGGTCGGCGACGGACGACGCGGTCGCCAGACGCAGTAGAGGCGACACGCGGGCACTGGCGGAGAAGTCGCGGTACGAGCAGAGCTTCATCCAGTGCCAGAACCTGTGGGAGGACAGCCCCGACGTGCGGGCGCTGAGCTTCCATCCCCGCCTGGGCGAGGCGGCGGCGCGACTGCTCGGCGTCGACGCCGTGCGCCTCTGGCACGACCAGGCGCTCTACAAGGAGCCGGGCGGCCGGGAGACGGATCCGCACCAGGATCACCCGTACTGGCCCATCGTCGAGACGAACACGATCACGGCGTGGATCCCCTTCGACGGCTCGACGCTCGAGTCCGGCGCCATGGGGTACCTGCCGGGGAGCCATCGTCTCGGGCTGCACGAGTTCGTCAACATCTTCACGGGCGACGGTGAGGACCCGCTGGCGCGGGGGGAGCTGGCCGGGATCGAGCGGGTGTTCGTCGAGGTGCCGGCCGGCGCGGTGGCGTTCCACCACGGCCTGACCTTCCATTTGGCGCGGCCCAACGCCACCGGTACGGTCCGTCGGGTGCACACCGTCATCTACTTCGCCGACGGCTCCACGCGCGGCGAGGGCCGCTTCCCCCACCCCTCGGTGGAGCGGGCGGGGATCGCGATGGGCGCGGTGATCGCCAGCGACGTGACGCCGCTGGCGTGGCCCCGTCCCGAGGGCGAGCCGTTGCCGCCGGCGCCGGCGGAGCCGTTGCGATGAGGACGAATGCGGGCGTGGCGGTGCGGCGGGGCGGCCGGACGGTGCCGCCGTCTTCGGCGCACGCCGCGTAGGGGGTTTCGATCGTGGGTGGTGGATCGTCTGCGTTGAAGTTCGACGCCATGCTCCCGGCGCAGCCGCTGCGCAAGGCCGGCGCGTTGGGCAAGCGGGCGGCCGAGGCCGGGCTCTCCGGCTTGGTCGTCACGGAGGCGGGGCGGACGGCGTACCTGACGTGCGGCGCACTGGCGGTGGCCGCCGACATCGACGTGCTGACCGGCATCGCGGTGGCGTTCCCGCGCAGCCCGATGGTCACGGCGTCGGTGGCATGGGAGCTGGCCGAGGCGAGCGGGGGCCGGTTCCGCCTGGGGCTCGGGGCGCAGGTGCGGGCGCACATCGAGCGGCGCTACGGAGCGGCGTTCGACCCACCGGGGCCGCGGCTGCGCGAGTACGTCCTGGCCGTGAAGGAGATCTTCCGCTCCTTCCGCACCGGCGAGCCGTTGTCGGTGTCCGGTGACTTCTACGCGTTGTCCCTCCTGCCGCCGATGTGGTCGCCCGGGCCGATCGACGTTGACGACCCGCCGATCGACATCGCCGCAGTCAACCCCTGGATGCTGCGCATGGCCGGCGAGGTCGCCGACGGCGTGCACGTGCACCCGTTGAACACGCCGATCTATCTGCGCGAGACGTTGCTGCCCGAGGTGGCGGCCGGCGCGGCGCGCTCGGGGCGGACCGTGGACGACCTCCAGGTGATCGTGCCGGCGTTCCTGTGCGTGGGCGACACGGACGAGGAGATCGAGCGGTGGCGGGAGCGGGCCCGCGTGCAAGTGGCCTTCTACGGGTCGACGCCCAACTACGGGTTCATCTTCGACCAGCTCGACCGCGAGGGGACGACCGATCGCATCCGCGAGCGCCAGCGGGCCGGCGACATCCCGGGCATGGCCCAGGTGATCGACGACGACATCTTGAAGGAGTTCACGACCGTCGGGACGTGGGACGACATCGCCGACGAGATCGTGGCCAAGTACGGCGGCCTGGCGACGCGGGTCGTCAGCTACTTCACCGGCATCGACGTCGCGCACAACCCGGACGCCTTCGAACGCTGGGGCGTGGTCGCCCGCGCGGTGCGGGAGGGGTCGGGCGGGTCGTAGCTCGGGCCTGACTCTGCCTCCGGGTGCTGAGGCTGGGCCGCTACTTCATCTCGCTGGTGTAGGTCAGCGTCGCCTTCAACTGCGCCCACGACGCGACCTGGTCGGGTGCTGGCGGCGCGATGTCCGCCGAGTCCCCCCACGACGTGAAGCCGACCGCAAGCGTCCCCATGGCCGTCGTCCCGTTGCTCTTGACGTCGAAGGGCAGGACGATCGCACGAATCAGTCCGTTGGACACGTACACGTCTTCCGTTGGCCCAGTCGTCACGGTGCCCTGCAGCGAGGACGGCACGCCGCTCTGCCCGAGCGCGACGGCCGCCGGACTCAGCGTCACGGCGTATTCGTCGACGGGCGTCCCCTGATAGATCAGCGAGCCCATCGAGTGCATCGTGGCGCCCTTGGCCTCGAGCTGCTGGAGCATCGTCGTCGGGCTGCCCACCAGCTGCACGAAGAGCGTCGGCGCCACGGCGAACCCCGTCGGCGTCCCGTTCGACCCGAGGTCGTCGGCCGTCGCCGAAACCCACGATTTGCCCGGGATCAGCTCGGCGATCACGGCCCCGGGCTGGAGGTACAGGGTCGATCCATCGACCACCATGGCCTCCGACCCGTCGCTGGCCGGTCCGTTCAGCGTGAGCGACCCCAACGACGCCCCGAAGTCGAAGGGGCCGCTGCCCGAGAACCCCGACACGGTCCCGGCGGCCGCGTCCTGCCCGGGGGGGACGTTGGTGGCGATGCTCACCTGCGCGTACCGCTGGCCGATAGTGGCGGACGCGGCGTCCGCGACCTGCTGGCCCGAGGAGGAGCCTCCACCGCCGCCCTTCACGAGCGAGGCGGCCGCGACGATCACGATGACGAGGAGGACGGCGACACCGGCGCCGACGAGGACCCGACGCCGTCTGCGTGGGCGTGGCTCCTTGACGGGCGGCGCGCTCTTTTCTGCCGCCGGTTCGTGGTCTCCGCCGTCGTCCGTCTCGGCGAGTGGCGCCGCCACCGGCTCGGTCTGGTGGTGGTCGATCTCTTCCGTCGGCTCTTCGACGGCTGGCGCGGCCGGCTCTTCGACGGCCAGCGCCGCCTCCGGCTCTTCGACCTCGTCGAGCACTTCCTCGGTCAGCGTCGGTGCTTCCGCCGCCGCGACCGGTACGTCTTCGTCCTCGACGCGGCGGCGCGGCTTCGGCGAGCACCTCCTCGGTGAGGGTCGGCTCTTCCGCCTCCTCGGGTGCGTCGCTCGTCTCACCCGTCACGTCGGTGTCGGCCAGGGCCTCCTCGGTCAGCGTCGGCTCTTCCGGCGTCAACCTCGACCAATCGTGGACGACAGACGGAACCTCGACGGTATGGCTCAGGATCTCGTCGGTGTGGTCCGTCGGCTCCTCGAAGGCCGGGATCGCGTCGGTCGGCGGCGCCGGTGGCTCGTGCGTCGGCGGTATCGCCGTCGGCGCGTCCGTGACTTCGGCCGCGGCCGCGGTGGCAGCGGCTCCGATCGTCCAACCGGTGTCGGTCGGCCACGCGGGCGTAACGGGCGTGAAGTCGTCCGCCACCGTCGTCGCCGGTTGCCGTGGCGGTGGCGGCGGTCGCTGACCCCACGAGGGTGCGGCGGCGGCCTCGCTCGCTTCCGGCCGCGCCATCGTCGCCAGCCCACCTCCGGCGGCTCGGCGCTCGAACTTGGCGGCCACCGCGGAGGGCGTGGCCCGCTCGGGGTTCAGCGGGGCGCGGGGCTTGGCCGAGGCTTGATGCTCCTTGGTGTCGGAGGCGCGGCACTGCTCCGTCCACTCGCCGCCGTCCCAATAGCGCTCGCGCCCGCCAAAGAAGGGGTCGGGATACCAGCCCGGCGCCTCACTCACGTCTGCCTTCCTCCGGTTCGGTCAGCCCCCAAACCCCGACCATCGTGGCACATGGCGCGCCGGGAAATGTCGTCGGAACGTCGTTCGACATCGGCCGCGTTATCCACACGACTTCAGAGGCTGGTGCCCGTGTTGCCGGTGTTGCCGCTGTCCCCGGTGTTCCCGCTGTCGCCGGTGTTCCCCGTCGAACCGGTATTGCCGCTGGAGCCGCCGAGCCCACTCCCGAGGTCGTTTCCGAGCTGCGAGAGCGGGATCACTTCACTGGCCGGTGGCGGCGTCGCGGCTGACCGCCGTGCCGTAGTTGGAGAAGTCCACCGTCATGGTCTCGGTCACCTCCTGCCCGTAGACCTTGAGCTCCAGCGGCGTGTAGATCCCCTTCAGCAGGTTGTTGGAACCGACGTAGACGTCCTCGTCGATGTTGGGCAAGCCGCCCGCGTAGGCCTGCTCGACCTGCGGCCCCATCGTGTCGACCATTTGCTGGAGCACCGAGGACGGGATCGACACCGAGTACTCGGTCACCTCGGTGCCCTCGTAGAACTGGGGCCCGAGCGACGTCACCGTCCCGCCGATGTTCTGGAGCTCCCCCAGCAACTTGGCGGGATTGTCGTAGTTGTACGGGCCGAGACCCGCCGCGGTGCCCGCCGTCGCATCCAGCCCGCTCAGGTCCATGGAGATCCACGACTTCCCCTGGGTCGCGCCGCCCAGCTGGGCCAGCAGAGTCCCGATGTTCACGTACGCCGTCGTGCCGTCGTAGACGGCCTGCTGGGTGATCTGTTGCCCGGCCGCCCCGACCGTCGCGGTGAGCGTGCCGGTGTGGTTCGAGAAGTCGAAGGCGCCGTTGCCCGTCATCGTCTCGGTGAAGCCCATGACCGAGATGCTCATGTTCAACGACATGTCGGCCGACTGCTCGCCGACCGTCTGGTTGGCCGCACTCGTGACCGCTTCGGCCGCGGACGCCGAGCCTGGCGCGAGCAGGACGAACGCCGCCGCGCCGCCACCACCGACCAAGAGGATCGCCGTCGCGCAGACCGCGAGCACGCTCGAGCCCCAGCGCTTGCGCTGTCGGGGCGCCGCATGCCTCCCAGACGTCGCGGCGCCGGCCGCGGCACCGGTGGCGACCGTCGACGTTGGTCGGACGGGCGCGCCGAGCGGGGCGAACGAGGGGACGACGTCGGGCGAAGGCGTAGGGAGTGCCGGCGAGGCGTCCACTGGGGCTTCGATGTCCGCTTCCACCTCGGCGTTCACGAGTGCGAAGACGTCGTCATCTGGATGCGTCGCCGGCTCGGTGCTTACGGCGACCTCGACGCCGGCCGCCGCCTCGATGCCGGTGGCCGTGTCGGTCGTCGCCGCGACCTCCGCCACAACCTCGGGCTCTGGGGCACGGGTCCCCTGCGTCCACAGACGCCCGTCCCAGTAGCGCTCCTGGCCGCGAAAGAACGGGTCGCGGTACCAGCCCGGTGCCTGGCTCACCTTTGTCTCCTCCCCCTCAGGTCGCGCCCGCCGGCGCGCCCTACCTTCTGGACTTCCTCATGATCTCGGCACAATTCGTGCGTTGATCAAGCGCAATTCCCCCTCAATCAGCGCCGGCGACGCTTGCCGCGCTTCACCTTCTCGGGCTCCTCGTTGGCCAGCGCCTCGTCGAGCTCGGCCATGGCGTCGTCGTCCACCTCGAGCACGGCCATGGGGCCCTCGCCCTCGTCCTCGTCGTCCTCGTCGAAGCCGTCGCCTTCCGCGTAGACGTCGATCTCTTCGTCGTCATCGTCCTCGAGGAAGGCTTCGTCGTCGTCCGCGAAGGCCTCGTGCACGGGCTCGACGGCGTCGTCGACCTCGAGCTCGTCCTCGTCGGCGACCTCGCCTCGTCCTCACCGACGACCTCGTCATCGTCCTCGTCGTCCACGAACTCGAGCTCGGGCTCCAGCTCCTCGTCGGTCCCGAGCAGAGATTCGACCGTCGGCGGTCCCGCGGCCGCCGCCTCGGCCCGGGCCTCGGCCGCCAAACGGGCCTCCGTCTCCGCCTGCCGGCTCGCCACCACGTCGTCGTCGACGAGCTGGAGCTCGGGCTCGTCCTCGACGTCCTCGCCGGCCTCCGTCTCCGCCGGGACGACCTGCGCCCGGGCGGCCTCGGCCCGCCGCCGCAGCCCCGAGCCCCGGCGCGCCTTGGCGACCTCGGGGTCCACGCCCTCCGCTCGATCGAACAAGCGCCCCAGCCGCGCCTCCACCTCGTCGATGTCGGCGGTCGCCGCCGCCAGGGCCCGCTGCAGCTCAGGCACGTGATCGGGCAGGTGAGGGGGCGGGACGTCGGACTCGATGAGGCGGGTCTCCGACGTCCACTCGGCGCCGTCGAAGTACCGTTCCTGGCCGTCATCGTCGGGGTCCGCGAGCCACCCCGAGCCGTCCTCCATCACTTCCTCCGCTGTCGTGCTCACCGGCACCCCCCTCAAGGCCCTCGGCACATTCTCCCACGTGCTACAGAAGCCCAATATGCGCCAAAAGGCCTACTCGCAGTAGAAATGACCGGCCCGCCGCCCCGACGAGGGCGGTCCGGGGCGGCGAATATCCTGAATTCTCTCCACCCGAAGGTTGGGCCGGAAGGTTGGGGGCCGAAGACCAATCGAAAGCGAGGACCGCAGCGGTGGGGATGGAACTGAAGGCAGGCACGAGGCTCCGGAGCGCCACCGACACCACCGAGGTCGTCGTGGTCAAGGCGCCGGGCGAGGCGATCGACCTGCGCTGCGGCGGCCAGCCGTTCGTGGCGATCGACGCCGACGTCACGCCCGCCGGCGTGGCACCCGGCTTCGACGGCGGCACGCAGCTCGGCAAGCGCTACGCCGACGAGGCGCTCGGGCTCGAGCTCCTGTGCACCAAGGCGGGCGAGGGCTCGATCTCGGTCGGCGACACCATCCTCGAGGTCAAGGGCGCCAAGCCCCTCCCGGCCTCGGACTGACCGACTCGCACACACACTCGGGGGAGCGTCGGTCGCCGTGAACATCGCGATGTTGTTGGAGATGGTGGCCGAGGGCGACCCCGACCGCATCTGCGTCGGGTCGTCGTCGGGGGGCCTCACCGCTGCCGCCCTCCTCGCCGCCGCCCGGCGGGCCGCCGTGGGGTTCGAGAAGGAGGGCGCCGAGGTCGTCGGGTACTTCGGGCTCAACTCCGACGCACTGCCGGTGGCGCTCTTCGGGGCGGCGCTGGCGGGCGCGGCGTTTGCGCCGCTGAACTATCGAGCGCCCGACGAGCAGCTGGCGTCGATCCTGCCGCGGGTCGCCGACGGGCCGCTGCTGGCCGATGCGTCCGAGGTGGCGCGGCTGCGGGAAGTCGGGGTGGCCGCCGGGCGGCTGGTGACGGTCGAGGACTTTGCGGCGTCGGTGCTGTCGGACGCCGGGGGTGACGGAGCCGATGCGGCGGATCATCCCTTCGTCGACCCCGAGTCGGTGGCCGTGTTGTTGTTCACGAGCGGCACGACGTCGGAGCCCAAGGCGGCGGTGCTGCGGCACCGGCATCTGGTGTCGTACATCATCTCGTCGGTCGAGTTCCTGGGGTGCGGTGGCGACGAGGCGCAGCTGATCTGCGTGCCGCCGTACCACATCGCCGGCGTGGCGGCCGTGTTGTCGTCTTTGTACTCGGGGCGGCGGATCATGTACCTGCCGACGTTCGACGCGGCCGAGTGGGTGCGCGTGGCGGTCGAGGAGCGGATCACGCACGCCATGGTCGTGCCGACGATGTTGGGGCGGATTCTGGACGCCGTCGAGGAGACCGGCTGCGGTCCCTCCCGCGTTGCGCCACCTTTCCTACGGCGGCGGGCGCATGCCCTTGGAGCTCGTCGAGCGCGTGCTGCGCGACCTGCCTCAGGTCGACCTCGTCAACGCCTACGGCCTGACCGAGACCTCCTCGACGATCGCCATGCTGACGCCCGACGACCACCGCGAGGCGTTCGCGTCGTCGGACCCGGCGGTGCGGGCCCGGCTGGGCTCGGTGGGCCGGCCGCTCCCGATGTGCGAGGTCGAGATCCGCGGCGAGGACGAGGCGCCCGTGCCGGCGGGCGAGAAGGGCGAGATCTGGGTGCGCGGCGAGCAGGTCTCCGGCGAGTACGTCGGCCGGTCCGTGCTCGATGCCGAGGGGTGGTTCCGCACCCGTGACGCCGGGTGGTTCGACGTCGAGGGGTTCTTGTACGTCGACGGGCGGTTGGACGACGTCATCGTGCGAGGGGGCGAGAACATCTCGCCGGGCGAGGTGGAGGATGTGTTGCAGGCGCACCCTGCGGTCGCCGACGTCGCCGTCCTGGGCGTCCCCGACACGGAGTGGGGCGAGACGGTGGCCGCGGTCGTCGTGTTGCGCCCGGCTGGGCCGTCGGGGACTGAGGTCGAAGCGGCGGAGCTGCAGCAATGGGTGCGGGAGCGGCTGCGCTCGACCAAGATGCCGACGGTCGTCGAGTTCCGCGCCGAGTTGCCGTACTCGCCGACGGGGAAGCTGCTGCGGCGGGTGTTGCGCGACGAGCTCTCGGAGTCGGCTCCCTCTTCATAGTCAGCGTCGTTGGCCAGCATTGTCCCGGCCGCACGAACGAATTGCCTCTCCACGGGGGTGGCGACCACATTTACCTGCTCGCCGCGTTTTTCAATTTGTATTGCACTCCTGTACGACTTTCAGGAGGATCTTCAACCTCTGCGTTCAAGGGCTGAACTTCTCGGTTCAACATTCGGGAAGCCCTTTAACGGCTATGCAATGCAAATCGAAAATACAAACGACAAGTCTTTTGGTGCCTCCCGCCGCCTCGCAGGTCCAATCAGTACGCGGTGCTGGCCCCGCCGGCGCTGACCTGGGCAGCCCGTGACAAACCGTCGGGGTCGTCGGAGGCCGCCCACCCGCTGAGCGCCTTCACGTCGAAGACGAGCAGGTCGGCGAACTCCTGGCCTCGATACTGGAAGTACTTGTGCCGCAGCGCCTCTTCGCACTCGTCACGCAGCGCCGCCCGCAGGTCATGACCCGACCGACGCACGAGTTGGGCGCGGACCCACCACAAGCGGGACCAATCCTGGCGCACCCACTGTTCGCACAGCAGCGTCGCCGTGGCGTCGCGGTCGAGGTTGGCCAGCCGGGCGAGGTCGGTGGTCTCCTTGGCCTTGACCGTGTCGATCGGCGAGGCGATGGCCTTGCCGACCACGACGAAGCACACCGGGACGGCGTCGATCGCCCCCTTCGCCCCGGTCGTACACAGGACGCCGTGGTCGGCCCGCCCGAGGTTGGCCCAGCACTGGTCGTTGGTGAGACGCACCCGGTGAGTATCCCAGCCCCGGCCACCCCGGCAACCCCGGTGCGCCGTTCCTCAGTCTCGGATACTCCGAAAAGACCGAGAATGAAGCCGTTCAGGACGAGGACGACGCCTCGAGGTTCCGCTTCAGGTTCGAGCAGCTTGTGGGGACTTCCTTTCGCACCTGCCCGATCACCATCGGCGCGATGAGCTTGCCCAGGCCATGACCGGCCATGTCGAAGCGGACGGTCACACGCGAGTGCCGACCCTCATCCGTCGGCTCGATGAGCACGCTGACGTCCGCCCGCACGGGGCCGTCGAGGCCTCGGATCGCCCAGCGCGTCGGTGGTTCCAACTCGATGATCTCCGAGGTCGAGGTGCGGTTCATCCCCCCGACCTTCCGGGTGACGGTGCACGTGGATCCCACCGCCGCCGCGCCCTTCGTTTCGCCGCTCACCGCACTCGGCTGCCATTCGTTGAAGCGTGACGGGTCCGTCACGTAGGGGAAGACCTCACTCGGTGGGCGGTCGATCTCGATCGTCGTGACTATTTCTCCCATGAGTCAATCCTTACCCGCAGATCGGCAAGACGCCGCACCCGCCCGCATACTCAATAGAGCGCCGTCGGGTCGTAGATGTGGATGTGGGTGACCCGGTCGCCACTCCCCAAGACCCCGATCGCCGCCGTCGACGAGCAGACCGACTTGAGCAACGGGATGGCGGCGCCGTCGCACGTGAAGGTTTCGCCGCCGAACAGCGGCATGACCACGTTCTTCGCCGCCTCGGTCCGCGCTAAAACCCCCGCCGCCGTCACCGGCCCACCCGCCGGCGCCCCTTTCATGATCGCCGCCAGCGAGAGCACCGGGACCACCCCTGCGAAGTCGTTGGCGCTGACGTCGGGGTCGGGGTTCACCGACCGCCCGTACCGACCGACGATCCCGGCATAGAGCGCGTCGTCCCGAGGGCTCGACGTCTCGGCGCCGGCCAGCATCGAGCCCTCCAGGACCTTGTCGAGCGATGCCGAGTCGAGAATTTTCGACCCGAGGCACGTCGAGATCACGTACTTCGGGACGTGGGCGTGCAGCGATGCGTACGCCCGCAAGAACGCGCCGCAGAAGCCGGTGTTCCCACCGACGCCGACCGCGGAGGCGCCCCCCGACAGCGCCGTCTCCAGCTCGGGCTTCAAGTCGGTGGCGTCCGGGTTCGCCGTCAGCACGTCGAAGCCGACCCCGGCCGCCTTGAAGACGATGTCGCCGATGACCTGGGCGCCCAACACGACGGAGGGCTCGTTCTCGATAATGACCGTCACCTTGGCGTAGCCCCGCTGCTTCGCCTGCTCCGCGACGGCGCCCAGGATCGCCGGCACGCCACCTTGGAGCGCGAACGCGCCCGTCGTCGTCAGCTCGGCGGCCGACCCTCCCGTCATCGCGATGTACGGGATCCCCGCCTGGACCAGCGGGGGCACCTCGCTCTGCCCCTGCCCGCTGCTGGGCTCGATCACCGCCACGACCCCCCGCTGCACCATGTTCGTCGCGCACAGATACCCACCGACGCTCGTGTCGTCGTTGGCGCAGAAGTGCAACACGATCTTGTGCCCGTCCAGGCCGTCGCCGTACTCGTTCTCGTAGGCGACCGCCATCCGCGCGCCCTGCTTCACGCCGTTGCCGCCCGACCCGCCGTCGTGCCCGTCGATGATCATCCCGATCGTCACGGGCGCCCCGCCGGCCTGGTCGACGACGCCCAGCGCGCCGCTGGCGGACGACGTCTGCGTGAGCGAGACGAGCAACGCCGCCACGAGCACGACAACCGCAACGGTGGCGACCAGCGCAAAGCCGGTGCGCAGGGTCCGGCTGCGGCGGTCGATGCGGCCGCCGATGCGGCTGAGGCTGCGGCCCGTCACGCGCACACGCCTCCCCTCCCGAATTCAGATGGACGCGGCGGGCCACGGCATCAGGAGCCCGCCGCTCCTGGAAAGCCACCAAATTGGACTCCCGACGAGAACGTACCCCACCCGGCCCGAACCAACACCTGGGCCGGTCCTGCGGGGTCAGTCGCGCAGCTCCTTGCCCGTCAGGCTCAAGAAGACGTCTTCGAGGTTCGCCGAGCGCACCTCGACCCCGGTGAGCTCGACCTGCGCCTGGCCGGCCAGGGCGACGACGCCCGGCAGCACCCCCGCCCCGTGGTCGGTGCTGAGCTCGATCCGCCCCTCCGCCGAGACCACCTCGTACACCGCCTCGAGGGCCCCACAGGCGGCCGCCAACCCGGCCAGATCGCCCCCAGCGCCGGCCCCGCCCCCGTCCCCGCAGGTCAGCAGCACCTTGTCCCGTCCACCGTGGTCCCGCACCAGCTCGTCCGCCGAGCCCTCGGCGATCAGGCGCCCGTCGTCGATAATCCCGATCCGGTCACAGAGCTTCGCCGCCTCCTCCATGTAGTGCGTCGTGTACAAGACGGCGATCCCCAGCCGCCCGACCGTCTCCAAGATCGCATTCCGACTCTGCGGGTCCACCCCCACCGTCGGCTCGTCGAGCACGAGCAGCTTCGGCCGGTGCAGCAAGCCGGCGGCCATGTTCGCCCGCCGCTTCATGCCCCCCGAGTACGTGCCGATACGGTCCTTGGCCCGGTCGGCCAGCCCGACCAGCTCGAGCGTCTCGGCGATCCGGCCGGCCAGCACCTTGCCGCCGAGCCCGTAGAGCTCCCCGAAGAACGTCAGGTTCTCGGCCGCACTGAGATCGGGGTAGAGCGCCAGGTCCTGGGGCACGTACCCCACCGACGCCTTGGCCTCGAGTGTGCCCCCCGCATGGCCGTCGATCGTGATCTCGCCCCCGTCGCTCGGGATGAGCCCGCACAGCATCGAGATCGTGGTCGTCTTGCCGGCGCCGTTCGGGCCGAGCAGCCCGTAGCACTCGCGGGCGCCGATGAAGAACGACACGCCGTCGACGGCGAGGCGGTCGCCGTAGCGCTTGCGCAGGCCCGAGCACCACAGCATGGGCGCCGGCGCAGACCGGCCCGCCACACTCACACCCGCCTCACCGGGCGCCTCGCTACCGACCGCCTGCTGCTGCATGCACCCCCCAAGGAGTGGTCCCCTTCTCGCTGCAACGTAGCAAGGACAGTCCGCCGCACCCGGATCGCCGGACTCCTCCCGGCGGCCCGAATCGCTACGCCACGACCAAGGGGAACGACGCCGCCGCGACCCCGAGGATCTCGACCCGATCCTCGGGCAACAGGAACCCGGCGTCGATCGTGGCCACCAGGGCCCGCTCGAATCGCTCGAGGTACTCCTGCTTCCCGCCCGGGTACAACGCCGCCAGCGTCGCCTCGTCGTACGGCGCGGTCCGCCCGAAGAGGAAGGCGAACGTGTCCCCGCTCTGGCCCAGACCCGAGTACTCCGCCACCGGCACGTCGACCCACGGCGTGCGGATGCCGCCCAGGGCGTTGCCCCGCTCGTCCTTGCGAAAGCCCGTGCCGGCGTCGTCGACCTCGAGCCGGTGTGCGGATGGGGGCGCCACGTCCTCCATGACCCAGCGCACCAGGTGCGCCAGCGCGGCCTGGGCCACGTAGTGCTGCTGCGGTCCGGCGTTGACCGGGGTCTCGGTCTGTCCGATCAGGAGGTTCGTCGTCGGCCGCAGCAACTCCGCCAGCCGTTCCGCACTCAACGTCCCGTCGTCGTGACGACCGGCGTTCACGGTGTACGTGTCGGCGTGCGCCGCCCCGGCGAGCTCCCAGAGGCGGACGTGCTCGCTGTCGGGCTGGCGCGCCTTCTTGCTGCCGAGGAGGATGAGGTCGGTCTCGCTCTGCAACACGAGGACAGGGACGCGGGCGTCCTCGCGGATCCGCTCCCCTGCCGCGGCGACGAGGTCCGTGGTTGTCGCGACGCCGTCGCGAGCCGCACGGATGAACACCCCGTCGATCATGAGTCCCGCGCCCGGCCGCCCGTGCACGAAGAACCCGTCGAACACCTGGGCGTGGGCGTCGATGGCATTGACGTACGTCACCAGGGCCGCCGCCGACTGGGACTCTCCCGCCGCGATCAGGCGCTGCGCCGTCAGGCCCTGCAGCGGGTTCTCCTCCGGGGGGAGCCGGAGGAGCAGGCCGACCTGGGTGAAGATGTCGAAGCTCCACGCGTCGCCCGGGTGCTCGAGGCCCCCGTAGCGCTCGGGGTCCAAGAGCTTGAGGTGGATGCCCTCGGCGATCCCGCCCCCGTCGATACCGGCCTTCTGGGCCGAGACGCCGACCCAGGCGTGACCGGCCGCGGCGGCGGCACGATGGAAGAAGTTCCAGTCCGGGCCAGCGTCCATCCCTGCGGAGACGTTGTGCCACTCGACGATGACGATGCCGCTGAAGCGCTGCGGATCGGAGGGGCGGCGCACCACGATCCTGGTGCGGAATGGCGCCTCAGGCCCCGGGCCCGCGTCCCATTCGCCGTCCTCGCCCCGTTCCCCTTCGAGCTCGTAGGAGCAGGCGGTGCCGTCGACCTCGTATTCGGTCTCCTCGTAGCCGAGCGTTGCGAGGTCGTAGTTCCGCATCATGTCGACCGCCGTCCCGGGCATCTCCTGGAACGTGGCGCGGGCCGTGTTGCCCATGTGAGCCTCCCCTTGTTCTTTGCGTCAGACGACCGCGCTCAGCGGTACTTCGTCTCCCTTTTGGTGCGCGGCGCCGCCGTGACCTCGCTCGGCGGCGGGTTGCCGATCTGCGTGTAGGACAGCCCGTTGTTGATGGCAATGTTCCGCGGCATTTCCAACGACTCCCAGATCGCGCGCACCGTCCCCTGGACCGCCTTGGAATCGCGGGCCGCGATCGACACCGCGATCTCCCTCGCCCGATCCCGCAGCTCGGCGCGCGGGAGCACCTCGGTGACCAGGCCGATGCGGAGCGCGGTGGCCGCCGTGATCCGCTCCTCGGTCCCCATCAACGCCCAGCGCAGCACGTCACCCAACGGCACGCCGCGGTGGAGCATCCCGATGGGCTCGAGCGCGCTCACGATGCCGACGTTCGCGTGCGGGTCGAAGAACACCGCATCGTCCGAGCAGATGATGATGTCGGACTCGTTGAGGAAGTACTGCGCCCCACCGGCACACAGACCTTGCACGGCGGTGATCACGGGCTTCCACAGCCGGTGACGGAACTTCGGCGCCAGCGCGATGCCGGGGTCAAAGCTGTTCCATGGATTGTCGAAGGTGAACCAGGCGCCCCCGGCGCCGCCCTCCGTGACGTCCATGCCGGTGCAGAACGCACGGTCGCCGTTGGCCTGGAGGACGACGCAGTGGATGTCGTCCGTGTCACGGATCGTCTCCCAGGCCCACTTCAGGTCGAGTGCCATCGTCTCGTTGAACGAGTTCAGATGGTCCGGCCGGTTCAAGGTGATAGTGGCGACTTTGTCGGCGACGTCGAACTCGATGGTCTCCCGTTCCATGGCTCCTCTGGTTCCTCTTTCTGGGGTCTGCTCTCTCGCCGGCCTGCCTCGGCACTCTGGTCCGAGCCTCGGAAACAACGCCTGACTCCCGGGTTGCGGCCGGGTACGCAGGGCAGACAGCATCACACACGACATCGAGCAGGGAGAAAAGGACAGCGCAATGGAGATCAAGGGGAAGAAGGCCATCATCTGCGGTGGCGCGTCGGGCATGGCCAAGGCCACGGCGCAGTTGCTACGCCAGAAGGGCGCCGACATCGCCATCTTGGACCTGCCCAGCTCGGCCGGCGCCGAGGTGGCCAAGGAACTTGACGGCACGTTCCACGAGGTGGACATCCTCGACGAGATCCAGACCGAGTCGGCCATCAACGACGCCGTCGACGCGCTTGGTGGGCTGCACATCGCGGTCAACACGGCCGGCGGGGGCGTGGGCATCCGGACACTGTCCAAGGACGGGCCGCACCCGCTGGCCGACTTCCGGCGCTCGATCGAGCTGAACCTGATCGGCACCTTCAACCTGAACCGGCTGCAGGCGTGGCACATGTCGAAGAACGAGCCGGAGGACGAGGAGCGCGGCGTCATTATCGACACCGCCTCGATCGCGGCGTTCGAGGGCCAGATCGGCCAAGTCGCTTACACGGCGGCGAAGGCGGGCATCGCCGGGATGATGCTGACGATGGCGCGGGACCTGGGCAGCCTCGGCATCCGCAGCGTCGCCATCGCGCCGAGCCTGTTCAGCACGGGACTGACCGAGGGCATTCCCGACGAATTCGCCGCCGTCCTCACCAAGGATGCCGCCTTCCCCAAGCGGATGGGTCGGCCTGAGGAGTACGGCAAGCTCGCCGTGGCGATCGTCGAAAACCCGATGCTCAACGGCCTATGCATCCGCCTCGACGGCGGACAGCGCTTCGCCCCCAAGTAGATCGAGAAGATCATGGGGGTGAGGTCGATCGATATCCAGGTCGACGTGACGGAGGCGGCTGGTCTCGGCGAGCCGGCGCACGTCGCTCTGACGGTGACGGTGCCGCAGGACGCGGACGCGGTGGGCGCCGATCCGATCGTGTGCTTCGCCAAGCCCGGGGCGGGCTATTCGCGGGGCTACTTCACTGCGGACCTGCCCGGTCCGGGACCGGGGCAGGGTGCGCAGGCCGACTGGCACGCCGAGCGCGGCTGGATCTTCGTCTCGGTCGACCACGTCGGCGTGGGCGAGAGCTCGCTGCACGGAGCGGCAGCGCTGGGGCTCGGTCCGGTGGCGGCAGCGAGTGAGGCCGCAGAAGCCGACGTGTTGGCGAGGCTGGCGGCCGGGACCCTGATGGACGGGCTGCGCAAGGTCGACGTCGCACGCGCGGTGAAGGTCGGCATCGGGCAGTCGATGGGCGGCTGCCTGACCGTCGTGCAGCAGGGTCGGCACCACAGCTACGACGGCATCGGCGTGCTCGGGTTCGGCGTGCTCGGGACGCTGCCCAAGACCGCGCCGGGCACGCCGCCGGTGGTGCTGCCGTGGCTGCCGCGGGATGCGGCGCTGGAGGACGGCGTCGTGACGAACGGCGCGGCGCTGGCCGCGCTCGACCCGGCGGCGAACCCGGGGCCCTCGGCCATGGCGTGGGGGTTCCACTTCGACGACATCCCCGCCGAGGTGCTGGCGCGGGACATGGACGACTACCCGGCCCGGCGGGGCGAGCTGCCGCCGTGGGGGTCGGCGACTATCCCGCTGCCGGCGGTGCTGTGGGGCGTGGGGCCCGGCGCGGTGATGGTGGAGGCGGCGGCGATCACGGCACCGGTGCTGGTGGCCATGGGCGAGCGCGACGTGGTGGACGACCCCCGGGGAGAGCTGCGGGCGTACGCGTCGTCGGACAGCGTGGACTTCTACGTCTGCCCCCGCATGGCGCACATGCACAACTTCGCCGGGACGCGGGAGGAGCTCTGGGCGCGTATCGAGACGTGGGCCGAGTGGGTGCGGGCCCGCCGGGACGCACGAGCGGCCGCGGCGCCGGGATGACAAGGTGAAGGGATGACGATGGCCGGCCGGGGACGCGGGTGAGCGAAGTGGAGTTGGCGGACGACCTCGGGTCATTGCTGGACCTCGAGCGCGTCGACCGCGACCTCTTTCGGGGCCGCAACGCCAACTTCGGTCCCCGCCACGCGCTGTACGGCGGCCAGGTGGCGGCCCAGTGCCTCATCGCGGCCGCCGCCACGGTCGAGGACGGCCGCCTCCCCCACTCGCTGCACGGGTACTTCCTGCGGGCGGGGCGCAGCGACCTGCCCGTGATCCTGGAGGTGGACCGCGACCGCGACGGCCGCTCGTTCTCGGCCCGCCACGTCAACGCCGTGCAGGACGGCGAGGTGATCTTCTCCATGGTCACGTCGTTCCATGCGGAGACCGATCTGGCGGGCGACGACGGCGTGTTCGACGACGCGCCTCGGCGCTCGGTGCCCGAGCCGATGGCGACGCCACGAGGTGGGTGGAACCCGCTGCTCGAGGTGCGTGAGGTCACACGGACGGACTTCTTGAAGGGCGTCTTCACGGACTGCGCGTGGGTTCGGGCGACGACGCGGCTGTCGGACGATCCCTTGGTGCATCGAGCGGGGCTGACCTACCTGTCGGACATCGGCTCGGGTTTCGGGCAGAAGCCGCGGGCGTTGTCGGGCCGCGGCGGCCCGTCGATCGACCACTCCATGTGGTTCCAGGAGCACATCCGCGCCGACGACTGGGTGTTGGTCGACCTGCTCCCGGTCAAGGCCCGGAGCGCCCGTGGCTGCTATCAAGGCTCGCTGCGCAGCCCGGACGGCTCGTTGGGTGCGACGTTGTATCAAGAGCACCTGCTGCTGCCGGGGGCGATGTCAGAGCTCGTCGACGGGATCGTGCGGCAGGAGGCCGAGGCGGCGGCCCAGGAGGGCCGGGCGCCCCGGGACCTCAAGGAGCTGCAGGAAGCGAAGTGGGACCACCCGGCAGGTCGCTGAGGTCGGGCGATTCCTCGATGCGTATACGGACCCGTCGTCATATTTATGCCTTCCGCCTAATGAGGCGGCGCCAGCTATAAGTCGATCCTCGTATACCGGTCGCGGGTCGGTCGAGATTCCGGACATAGACGGGCGCGAAATTCTTCGCCCCCGACATTTCGCAGCCGAGACTTGGCTCGTCGAAGCGGCCTGGACCTACTGTTTGGCCATGCCGATAGCCATCACCGAAGACCACCGCACCCTGGGCCAGACGGCCTCCGACTTCCTCGCCAAGCACGACTCCCTCGGCGCCGCGCGAGCCCTGCTCGAGGCCCCCGCCGAGGAGCTGCCGCCGTTCTGGAGCGACCTGGCGGAGCTCGGCTGGCTGGGCCTGCACCTGCCCGAGTCGGTCGGGGGCTCGGGCTACGGCCTGCCCGAGCTCGTCGTGGTCGTCGAGGAGCTGGGCCGGGCGCTCACCCCGGGGCCTTTCGTGTCCACGGTCATCGCCAGCGCCGTGATCGACGCGGTGGGATCCGACGAGCTGAAGGCGAAGTGGCTGCCCGGGCTGGCCGACGGCTCGGTCACCGGAGGGGTCGCCGTCACGTCCGACGTCACGGTGTCGGGGGGCACAGCCGCCGGGACGGCGCCGGCGGTACTGGGCGGTGGCCTCGCCAATGTGCTCGTGCTGCCGGCCGGCGACGACGCCATCGTGGTCGACGCGTCGGCCAATGGGGTCACGGTCGAGGTGCCGGCCAACCTCGACCCGACGCGGCGCACGGCGCGGGTGACGCTGACTGGCGCGGCGGCGCAGGTGATCCCCGGCGGTGCACGGGCGCTGGTCGATCTCGGGCGCCTGCTGGTCGCCGCCGAGGCCGCCGGCATCGCCAACGAGTGCACGGAGCAGGCGGCGGCGTACGCCAAGGTGCGGGTGCAGTTCGGGCGGCCCATCGCCACGTTCCAGGCGGTCAAGCACCACTGCGCCAACATGGCCGTGGCGTCCGAGCTGGCCACGGCGGCGGTGTGGGACGCCGCCCGGGCGGCCGCCGACGGCGGTGACCAACTCACGTACGCCGCTGCGGTCGCCGCCGTCCTGGCGCTGGCGGCCGGGGACGAGTGCGCGCAGCTCAACACGCAGGTGCACGGCGGCATCGCCATGACGTGGGAGCACGACGCCCATCTGTATCTCCGGCGGGCGACCGCGCTCGAGGCGCGTGGTCGACCCCGAGGAGGCGGCGCCAAGACGTCACGGACCTGGTGCGTCGAGGCGTGCGGCGGGCGCGCACGATCGACCTGCCGCCCGAGGCCGAGCCGATGCGCGACGAGGTGCGGGCGTTCGCGGCGCAGGTGAAGGGGCTGGACGACGCGGGGCAGCGCGAGGCGCTGATCGAGTCGGGCTACGTCATGCCGCACTGGCCCAAGCCGTGGGGGCGTGACGCGGGGGCGGTGGAGCAGCTCGTGATCGAGCAGGAGTTCGGCCGGGCGGCGTGGCGCGGCCGCAGTACTCGATCACCGGGTGGGTGATCCTGACGCTGATCCAGCACGCCACGGAGGACCAGGTGGCGCGCTGGGTGCTGCCGGCGCTGCGCCAGGAGGTCATCTGGTGCCAGCTCTTCAGCGAGCCCGACGCCGGCAGCGACGCGGCCGGGGTGAAGACGCGCGGCACCCGGGTCGACGGCGGCTGGCTCGTCAACGGCCAGAAGGTGTGGACGAGCGGCGCGCACTACGCGTCGTTCGGGCTCGCCACCATCCGCACCGACCCCGACGTGCCCAAGCACGAGGGCATCACGACGATGGTCATCGACATGCACGCCGAGGGCGTCGAGGTGCGCCCGCTGCGCATGACGACGGGGCACTCCGAGTTCAACGAGGTCTTCTTCAACGACGTCTTCGTGCCCGACGACGACGTGATCGGGCCGATCAACGGCGGCTGGACGGTGGCGCGGGCGACCCTCGGGCAACGAGAGCGTGTCCATCGGCGGCGGGCAGGGCGGCGGGCCCGGCGCCGACCGCATGCGGGTCGACGGTCTCGTCGCGCGGCTTCGACGCGCACCCCGAGCGCCTGCCGGGTGGGGCGGCGCGCCTCGGCCGCTACGTCTCGGTGACCGAGTCGTTGACGGACCTCAACATGCGCACGGCGCACCGCGCCGTGATCGGCGGGGGGCCGGGGCCCGAGGGCAACGTCGCCAAGCTCGTGCTCTCCGAGCTGGGGCACGAGGCCTCGGCGATCCTCGTGGCGCTGGGCGGGCCCGAGAGCGGCCTACGCCGACGGGCGCGGGGCTGCTGACGTCGATGAGACGGTGCTGATGCACAGAGGCATGTCGATCGCCGGCGGGACGTCGGAGATCAAGCGCAACCAGATCGGCGAGCGCATCCTCGGCCTGCCGCGGATCCGCGATCAACCGCTCATCAAGCTAGCGAGGGCCGTGCGGGCGGCGGGTCCAGTTCGACCCGGACTTGGCGCGGTTCGCCGCCACCACGTTCGGGTAGGCGGCGGCCAGGCCGCTGAGCCCGGCGTCGGAGGTGTCGAAGCCGAAGACGTGGCGCAGCTGCGCCGTCACCGCCTGGCGGATCACCGGCCAGCCTTGCGGCGGCGGCAGGTCGGGCGCCATGCAGCCGTCGGTGGCCAGCGGCTTGAGCGAGGCGGGGATCGGGACCTTGAGCGCGGCGGCGATGGCGAGCAGGCCGCCCTGGCCCGACCCCACCTCGCAGAGGTCGGCGAAGACGAGGTGACCGGCGCCCTTCACGAGGATCAGGCGCTTGGGCGCGTGCAGGTGTCCGTAGGCGGCGATCATCCCGGTGGTGGGCACCACGGTGTCGGCGGTGCCCGACATGAGCAGGCCCGGCTGGTGCGGCACGACGCTGCCGGGCCCGTGCTTCGACTGGCCGAAGGCAGCCCACGGTCGCCCCGGCGAGCCCGATGAACGTGGCGACCTTCGAGTCGCTGGCGGCGAGCGCCTCGACCGCGGCGCCACCGGCGGAGTGGCCGACCGCGCCGACCGCGGGCGTGTCGACGTGGCCGTGGAACGGGACTCGTGGTGCTCGCGTTCTCGTGCGGCTCATGAGCGCGATCGTCGCCTTGAGGTCCTCGACGTCGGTCGTCTTGGCCGTGGCGCCGGTCGGGCCGCCCAGGACCTCGGTCAGGTCGCGGCTGTAGTGGTCCGGCGCGGCCACGACGAAGCCCCACGACGCGAGGAACGCGGTCAGGAACGTCGACTGGTCGCGGAAGCCGGCGTAGCCGTGGCTGAAGACGACCAGCGGGTAGCGACCGGGGGCGACCGCGACGCCGGTGACGCCGCCGCTCGGGTAGGTCACGCAGAAGCCGGCGGGGATCAGCTTCTTCAGTGACGCGCGGGAGCCAGGTGCGACGTTGTACGTGGCGATCGGCTGGCCGGCCACGCTCGCCTTGGTGGCGGGGTACCAGACCTCGACCGGCGCGCCGTCGGTCGGCAGCGTCAGCGTCGTCTCGCCGACGCCGAGGGGCCCGGGGCGTGGTGAACGTGGTGGCGCTCAGGTGGCGCACGACCGGGACCGTGTCGCCGTCGACGAGTGCGTGCCGGCGGGGCTGCGGCGCCAGCGGCCGTGGTGGCGAGCGCCCGGCCCCGAGCGTGACCAGGGCCGTGGTGGCGACGAGCACGGACGCCCAAAGGGCCGCACCGACGGGTGCCCGGCGACCGACCGTGCGGCTGCGGCGTGGTCTCACGTGTTCCCCCTGGGTCTGTGTCGAACGGCGACGGCTAACCCGGCGCCGGGGAGACCAGTGGAATACCGAGTCCGGTGCCCGCCAGTCGGTGGAGACGAAGCGGTGCGCGATGAGCCAGCGGTCCTCCGACCGGCACGAGGCGGTCGCGGTAACGGCCCATGTGATCGAGGCCGACTCGGTGAAGACCGTGAAGTAACTGGCGACGGTCGCCTCGGCCGGCGTCACCGCCTCGAAGCGGATGTTCGTCGACCGTGTGGCGGACGATCGCGTCTCGTCGTCCCTTCCTCGCGGGCCTTCGCTGCGACGTCCTGCGCCGTCGTCGCGGCCGAGGCCCCTCCGAAGCGGCCGACGATGGCGGCGCGGCCCGCGCAGCGGCTCCTGGCCGCGGATCTCGAGCACGCCGTCCTCGGTGAAGCGCACCGGCGAACTCGTCGAGCTGGTAGCGATCGCCGGCGTGCGTGTACTGCGCCAACGTGTCGCGGCAGCACTCCCGGGCGATCAGTTCCCACAGTTCCATCGGGACGTCACGCTAACGGCGGTACACCGCCGTCGGTCGTGACGGCGGAGCGACGCACCCCGCCAGACGATCCCGGCTCCTAGAGTGCGGTGGATCCAAGCAGCCCGAGTCCCGACAGGTCGGGCCGGGCGTGCTGCCACCTGCTTGGTCGGCCAGCCCCGTTCCGTCGCACGGCACTGGCTGGGAGCGCAAGATCACCCCGGTCGAGGGGCTGTCGGCGCTCTCGCTCGACGCGCTGACGTCCGTTGCGTACGGGCCCGAGGCGATCATCCTCGTCCTGGCCGTCGCCGGCGGCGCCGCACTCCACCTGGTCCTGCCGATCACGATCGCCATCGTCGCCCTGCTGGCGATCCTCGTCTTCTCGTACCGCCAGGTGATCGACGCCTACCCCGGCGGCGGCGGGGCGTACGCCGTCTCGCGGGCCAACCTGGGCACCAACGTCAGCCTCGTCGCGGCCGCCGCGCTCGTCGTCGACTACACGCTCACCGTCGCCGTGTCCATCGCCGCCGGCGTGGCGGCACTGCAGTCGGCCTATCCGAGCCTCGACTCGTACGACGATCCCGATGTGCCTCGGGACGCTCTTGCCGTCATCACGCTCCTCAACCTGCGCGGCCTGGGCGACTCCGCCCGCGCCTTCCTGCTGCCGACCCTGGTGTTCATCGTGGGGCTCCTGGCCATCATCGCCGTCGGGCCTGATCCATCCCCTCGGCGCTGCACGAGAGCCAGCTGGGCCAGAGCACGCTCCCGACGACCGGGCTCAAGGCGGTCACGGTGCTCCTCGTCCTCAAGGCCTTCTCGGCCGGCTGCAGCGCCTTGACCGGGGTCGAAGCGATCGCCAACGGCGTGCCGCTGTTCCGCGAGCCGCGGGTCGTGCGGGCGAAGCGCACCGAGATGATGCTCGGCGTGATCCTCGGTGCCATGTTGCTGGGCCTCGCCGTCCTGGCGAAGCGGTGGCAGATCGGCCCCCGCTCGGGCCAGACCGTGCTCAGCCAGATCATGGCCATGGCGGTCGGCCGGAGCTGGGCCTACTACGTCGTGTCCATCACGATCACGATCGTGCTGGCGCTGGCAGCCAACACCGTCCTTCGGCGGGCTCCCCGTCCTGGCCAGCCTGGTGGCGCGGGACAACTACCTACCACACCTGTTCGCGATTCGGGGGGACCGTCAGGTCTTCTCGGTGGGCATCGTCGTGCTCGCCGTGCTCTCGGGCACGCTCCTCGTCGTCGTCGACGGCAACACGAACACGCTCATCCCGCTGTTCGCCATCGGCGTCTTCATCGGCTTCACGCTCGTCGCAGAGCGGCCTCGTCGTGCACTGGCGGCGGCACGGCTGCCCGGCTGGCGGCGGCGGGCCATCGTGAACGGGTTCGGCGCCGTTCGTCACCGCCGTCGCCACCATTGTCTTCCTCATCTCGAAGTTCACCGAGGGCGCGTGGGTCGTCGTCATCGCCATCCCGGCGTTCATCTTCTTGTTCATGCGGATCCACGCCTACTACCAGCGGGCCGGCCGGGTGCTCGGCCTCGACGTGATCCCGCCCAAGCCCGTGGCCAGGCGGACCATCGTGATCGTGCCGGTCAACCGGATCTCGCGCCTGACCGAGCACGCGCTGAGCGAGGCCGTCTCGCTCGGTCAGGAGGTCGTGGCGGTCACCGTCGTGCTGCGGACCGGCGACGACGCCGTGCACTGGGTGGACAGCCTCCAGCACGAGTGGCAGGCAGATGGGACCCGGGCGTGCCGCTCAAGGTCCTGCGCACCGACTACGCCTCGGTGGTCGACCCGATCGTGACGGTTCATCGACGGCACGCGCGACGAGAACCCCGACGACCAGATCGTCGTGCTGATCCCGGTCATCCGCCCCGACAAGTATCCGCTACCGGCTGCTGCACGACCAGCTCGACATCGTGCTCGACCTCGGCGCTGCGCAGTCGCGAGGACGTCATCGTGGCCCGGGTCTCGGTGCCGCTCGAGCCGGAGCCGGACGCGTCAGTCGCAGCGACGTGAAGGCGACGCGGCGCAGGGGAGCCAAGGGCCGGGGCCAAGGTACGGCCAACGACAAGGCCGAGGACACGGCCAAAGATCCGACCTGACCGGCCACTCTTACGCCGACGACTGGTCCCCGGCCGACTGTCATGCCGGGGCAGCACGGCCCCACTCGACAACGAAGCGACCCGCCCCCGGGTCGGAGCGGAGGCGGCCGGTGAGCGAGATCGTTCTTCAGCGCGCCCGCTCAGGCTGACGCCCGTGGTGGCACCGCCGACCACCGGCTTGTTGAGGTGCGTGCCGCCCATGGAGCCCTGGAAGACGGCGTCGCCGAAGTTGAAGATGCCGCCGTCGGAGGCGGACGCCCAGTAGCCCTCCCCGTGGGTGTCGCACCGCATGCCGACCACCGGCTTGTTGAGCGTCTAGCGCCCGTCGAGCCGTAGAACCCCGCGTCGCCGTAGTTGAAGATGCCACCGTCGGAGGCCACCAACCAGTAACCGCTGCCGTCCGGCGAGGAGGCCATGCCGACCACCGGCTTGTTCAGGTGGATGCGAACCGGTCGAGCCGTAGAAGGTGGCGTCGCCGAAGGAGAAGATCCCGCCGTCGGAGGCCACCAGCCAGTAGCCGCCGCCGTCGGGCGTGGCCGCCATGCCGACGATCGGCTCGTTCAGGTGCTTGCCACCCATGGAGCCGTAGAAGTTGGCGTCCCCGAAGGTGAAGATGCCACCGTCGGATGCCACCATCCAGTACCCGCCGTCGTCCGGTGTCGCCGGCCATCCCGACCATCGGGGCGTTGAGCGGCTTGCCGCCCATGGAACCGCCGAAGCCCGCGTCGCCCGAAGTTGAAGATGCCACCGTCGGACGCGACTTCCCAGTACCCGCTGCCCGTCGGAGCGTCGCCGCCATGCCGACGACCGGCTTGTTGAGGTGCTTGCCGCCCATGGAGCCGTAGAACTGGGCGTTCCCGAATGAGAAGATGCCGCCGTCGGATGCGTCCATCCAATAGCCCTGGTGCACGTACTCGTACGAGCCGATGTCACAGGTCGAACCCTGCGGACGGGGCACGCCACGCGCGTCAGTGTTCGGGCAGCCGTGATTGGTCCCGGCGTCGATCGCTGGGCTGCCGTTGGCGAGCGCCCCCGTCGACACCTGGCCGCCGTTGTTCGCCAACGACTGGACCAGCGGATTGGCGTTGGAGATGTCACCCGGCTGGGTGAAGTTGCAGCTGCTCCCGTTGTCGAGGTTGTGGCCCGCCGAGATGATGGCGCCACTCTCGACGACGCAGTTCTGGGCCGGCGTCGTCGACGCGACGATCGTATTCAGCAACGAGAGGTCCCCACCGTCGATGCCGACCAGTGCCGTGTCACCCGTCGGCGTCAGCGAGTCGTTGGCGATCGTGGTGTTGGTGAACTGACTGTCGCCGGCGGCCGTCTCGATGCCCCACACGTAATCCGCGGTCGCCGGTACCGACGACGTGACGTCATCGAAGGTCCCGTTGACGACGTTCATATTCGCGTTCCCGTCGGTGTCGTACACGATGGAGCCGTCGATGTCGCCGCTGTCACTCGCATCCGGGCCGCCGAGAGTCGAGACGGACGCCGAGCCAAGGGTGACGTTCTTCAGGTCTGACTGGGTGTCGTCGTAGTTGTACCAGAGTCCGCCGGCGATGTAGTCGTCTGCCGTCACGGTGGCACCCGTCATGTTCACGTTGCTCATGGTTGCGAAGGTCTCATCGAGATAGAACTCTCCTCCGTACACCTGGCCGTCGCCGCCAGAAGCCGTATCCGTTGTGGCGGTGATCGGAGTCGACGACACGTTCAAGTCACTCTCGGCGCTGTCGAGGACACCGCCATAGATGTAGGAGATCTCGCTCGATGGTGTCGAAGCGGCAGCCAGATCGGCCGTGTTCGTCGTGCCGGTGATCGAGTCGTTGTCGATGGTGACTTGCCCGTCCGCACCGTCGAAATCGGCGTAGACGACACCGCCTTCAATGCCGCCCCCGTACGGGGAGCTGTCCTCACTGCCGTGGTTCGAAGTGGACGAGATCGTTGAGCTCGAGATGGACGTCGGCGCCCCGACGTACAGCACCCCGGCCTCGACATAGGAACCCGAACTCGTGGTGTTGCTGATCGAGACGCCGGTCAGCGTCGTGTTGTCGTCGGCGTAGACGGCGCCGCCGACGACCTCGCCAAGCGGTGTGGCGTTGTTGTCGGTGCCCGAGATGGTGACCCCGCTGATGCTGACGTTGCCCACCTCGCCGTCTCCGTACAGGTAGAACGCACCCCCGTCGATGTCGTCGCTCGAGCTATCGGTGCCGTTATTGGTGCCGTCGATCGTCCCCCCCTGCCAGGTGAACTGCTCGGTTTCTTCCTCTGTGTCGACGTACACGGCGCCACCCTCGATGGTGTCGCCCCCCGACGATGTGTTGGTGCCGTCCACGGTGACGTCGCTGTAGTCGCCCGTGTAGCCGTCGTCGTAGAGGCCACCCCCATAGATGTCGTCGCCCGCCAGGGCGACGTTCCCGTCGATGTGAGAATCCGAGAGGGTCAGCGACTCGTCGTTCTCGACACCGACGCCCTCACCGCCATCCGTGCTGTAGTTGTCGTCGAACGTGTCGCCAGAGGCCAAAGTGAGATCGTCGTTCTCCAGGCCGATGCCCTCTCCGTAAGAGTCCGGTGGCGTCGTGTTGTAGGTGAAATTGCTGGATTCCAGCGTCAGCGCGGCGTCCTCGTTGTCGATGCCCGCTCCCACATAAGAGACGTTGGCGCCGGCCTCGCTGCCGCCGAAGGTGGAGTTCTCGACGTTGGCCGCACCGTCGGCAAGGTAGATGCCACCGCCGGAATTCTGTCCGCCGCTGTCCGCGGTGTTGGCCGTGAAGGTCGAGTTGTCCACCCACAGATCGCCATCGGAGTAGATCCCGCCGCCGGCGCTCGTCGCGACGTTGCCCGTGATGGTCGCACTGTCGAGCAGCAGGTCCCCGCTCGTGAGGTCATAGGCACCACCCTCAGAGGCGTCACCGTTTGTGATCGTGAGCCCGTCGATCTGGACCGAGACCGGATCGTCCTCGCCGAAGACCGAGCCGTCCGCACCCCCGTTGACCGTCACGCCCGTTCCGTCGACCAGGACGGAGTTCGTGAAGTCGATCGTGCCGTTGGCCAACGTGACACCCGTGACCGAGAAATTGATGCCGTCGGTGTTCCCCGTGTCGGCGTTCGCCGCCGCCACGGCGTCACGCAACGTGCACGTGTTCGCATTCCCGGCGGCGCAGTTCGCCGGCGTCCCGGTGGCGTCATCGCCATTCGTGTCGACGGTGAACGTCTGGTTGACGGTCGTGAAGGAACGGAAATTCGGCGTCGGCAGCAGATCGGCGTTCGACTTTAGGGTGTGCGAAGCCGACGAGGCATGCGGCCCGCTCGAGGGAGGGGCCGGCGGCGATGGGTTCTTCGCCGGAGCCTGTGGCGGCGGCGTGTGTTGCGCCGGGGTCGCGCTCGCGGCGGAAGCGCCCAGCAGGTCCGTCGCGCCGAGAACCGCCGCGCCGGACATGCCCAACACCAGTGCGAGAGCGCCTACGAGACGCACGCCCTGCTGCGCATAGTGCGTGCGACCGGCACGGAGAAACGACATGAAACGACGACAAATTCGCATGCGCGATGCCTCCCGGTTCGCCAACTTCCGTTGTGTGCCCAGCCGGCTCCCCAACCGCCTTGCCAGGTTTCAGCAACCTTCAGGTGTCGTTCGTAGCACCGCGCTGTCGGCGAAACAAGGATCTACGTCGAATTTCTTCACCCGTCGTTCAAATTGTTCCGGCCTCGCAACGTCCGTACTCGTCCTGACCGACGTTGTTGGTCGTAGAGGACACGTTCAACCCGTTGACCGTCGCCCTCCAATCGTTGAAGAGGATCCCGCCCTGGACCTCGGTGTCCACCCCGCTGGCGCCGTTGGAGGTCCCGCTCACGGTCAGGCCGTTGATCGAGAGGACGCCGCTGGAGGGACAGCAGTCGTAGACCTGGTTGGCGATCACACCACCCGTGATGTCGTCTTCGTCCGAGCGGTTCGTCGTGTTGGCGACCGAGACGTTCGTCAGGCTCATCTGCCAGTCGTTGTAGAACACTCCACCCTCGAGGCCGTCGGCGCTCGACCACGCCTGGGTGCCCGTGACGGTGACGTTGGTCAGGCTGGCCGAGTCGTCGTTCCAGAGGACCCCGCCCTCGGGCTCATCGACGGGGCTGGTCGCCAAACCGACGTTGTCGCCGTTGTAGCTGCTGCCGTTGTCCGACACTGACCATTCGTTGAGGATGGCACCGCCCTCGTCGGAAGAGTTGTCGTTGATCTGCGCCGCGTCGAGCGACAGGGCGCCGTCATTGAGGATGCCGCCGCCGCAGTCGCCGCCGAGTTGCCGCTGATCGTCGACCCGCTGACGTCGACCCCGCCGCCGGAGTCCTCGTCGCCGCCGTTGTAGATCCCTCCGCCGCATTCGTCGGCCGTGTTGTTGGAGATCGTCGTTCCCGAGTCCGTCCACAGCGCCGAATCCTCATCCACGTAGATGCCGCCACCGTCGTCCGTCGCGGTGCCGCCAGTGACCGTCACGCCGCTCAGAGTGAGGTCCGCCGGTAAGTCGGAGGTGTCGCCCACGTAGATGTCGCCGCCGTCGTCCGCCGACCCGTTCTGGATCGTCAGGTTCGTCATTTCCACCGCCGGAATGATGTCGGGGTTGCCGCCGAGGTAGAAGACCTCGGTGTTGTTCAATCCGTCGACGATCGGGGCTGCCCCGCTGCCCACTCCCGAGATGAACATCGAGTTCGTGATCTCAAGACGTCGCCTTCGGTGAGCCCGATGTCAGAGCCGTCCGGCACGTTGATCTGGTCGACGTTGGGGTAGTCGTTGTTCGCTGCCTCGATCGCGGCACGGAGGCTGCAGTTGCCGTCGGAGTCCTGGCACGTCGTCGAGTTCGACGGATCCACGTCCGTGTCCCGTTATTCGTGTTGACGGTGAAGGTCTGATTGACCGACGTGTGGGGGATCAGGTGCGGCGTCGCGTTGATGACGGGCGCCGCCACGCCGACATGCGTGCTCGTGCCCGTTGCGAGCGCTTGCCCCTTCTGCTGTACCGGCTGCGGTGCCTTGCTCAGTGACTGGAGCGAAACGCCTGACGCTCCGGCCGGAGCAGCCCCGACCGCAGTTGCGATCGTGAAGGAGGCCATCAAGGCGAGCCCACTGACCAGGCTCAGTCCTATGGGTGCGACCCGGCTCCTATGGGCACGCGAGGACGTGGAACGGCGTTGAATGCGCATGCGCGAGGCCTCCCGGTTCGCCAACTTCGGTTGTATGCCCAGCCGGCTCCCCAACCGCCCTGCCAGGATTCAGCTACTTGAGGTGTTGTTCGTAGCACCGACGCCGCGGACGAAACAAGGATTTGCGCGTGATTTTTTCACTTCACGTTCAAAAATCCACCGGATATCCGGCCTGGAGCGACGTGTCATAGCGGTGTCGCAAGAATCCGACGCCTCTTTCGTCCCTCTGAGACGAGGCCGTCTCAGCGCCCCCTCCACACCGGGTCGCGCTTCTCGATGAACGCCGTCGCCCCCTCTTTCGCGTCCTCGCTCCCGAACACCTTCGGTTGCCACTCGGCCGCCAGCGCCCGCGCCTTCTCGAGGTCGGTCGACGCCGTCCGCACCATCTGCTTCGTCGCCTGCAGCGCGAGCGGCCCGTTCCGCGCGATGCGCTCGGCCAGTGCGATCGCCGCCTCGAGCACCTCGCGCCGCCGGCACCACCTGATTGATCAGACCGAGCAACGCGGCCCGGCCCGCGTCGATCGGGTCACCGGTCAACGTCAGTTCCAGTGCGACCGCCAGCGGGATGCGCGTGCTGATGAACACGCCGCCGCCCGCCGCGAACAGCCCCCGCTTGACCTCGGGCAGGCCGAACGAGGCCGCCTCCGACGCGACGACCACGTCACAGCCGAGCAGGAGCTCGAACCCTCCGGCCACGGCGGTGGCGTTGGCGGCGCCGACGATCGGCACGCCGATCTCGCCCTGGGTGAAGCGGACGAAACCCTGCATGCCCTCGGGCGAGCCCCCCACGGAGCCGCCGTCGGCGAAGGCGCGCAGATCCATGCCGGCGCAGAAGGCCTTGTCCCCGGTGCCGGTCAACACCACGGCCCGGACGTCCGGGTCGTTCTCGGCCTCCACCATGCCGAGGCCGATCTCCGTCAGCAGCTCGGGGTTGAGAGAGTTGCGCGCCTCGGGGCGGTTCAGCCGCAGGATCGAGACGGCTCCCCGGCGTTCCTTCACCAGGACGGGCTCTGCGTGAGTGTTCTCGTCGGGACTCATGCGCTACACCCTTCCCGGTCCCCGTGGGTCGGACAAATCAATCCGCTGACCCTGAGCACAACCCGACGAATCCGGGGCCTGATGGCGGGAACTCGTTCCGACTTCGCCTAGTGGCGTGTGAAGCGGCGATCGTATTCGGAGCCGGCGCCGTCGATCTAACGAGCGGTGTGGTTCGCGGTGCTCGTGTGTGCCTGAGCCTGTCCGCTGGCGTGCAGGGCACTCGACGCAGCGAAGAGCGGACCGCTCCACACCGCCACCGTTGCGGCGATGGCACACAGGACCCCTGCCGCCAACGCCCTGCCCTTGTGCACGCGCATGGGACAACTATCGGCGCGAAATGTGAGGGAAGTGACAAAGCAGCCTAAGAGTTCGCTGTGAATCTCGCCCCTTCGAGCTCCCGGCGCGGAGCCGCCGACCTCGAAATACCGTCCACCGACGGGCGTCGCTACCCTGAAAACATGATTTGCGAACAAGGGCGCTCACGATGACGGTCTTGGCTCCGGCCCCCGCCGACCCGGTTGCCGTCCCACCGCAGCGGCGGCCGCGATCGGTGCGCCGGACCTCGACGATGCTCATGTTCTGGCCGGAAGGGTTCGGCTACGAGCTGCACCTCAAGGGCCAGCCCGCGACCTGCTCACTCCCGTCGGCGGGGAGCCCTCGGTCCTCGACGAGTCCGAGCTCACCGTCGCCACCGGTCGAGAGCGAAACGTCGTGCGCATCGAAAGCGACCCGGCCTACGAGCCGCTGCAACGCCTGGTCGGCTCCCGCGCCGGGGGCAACCTGCGCTCGGCCATCGCCCAGGAACTGCCCGAACAGGTCGAGGCCGGCACGCCCCTGCACCTCCTGCTCGACGACATCGCCGGCGCCACGCTGATCTCGGGCTTCGCCTACTTCCGCTGGGCCGACGTCGTCCCCGGCATGCGCGAGCGACTCGGCGGCGGACCCCAGAAGCGACATGCGCGGCATCTGCTCGGGCTTCCGCGACGGCTCGAGCGCACTGTTCCCCAACGGTGCGCTGCGCGGCGTCAGCTCCAACACCCCTCTCGCTCCGTCACTCCGCGATCGCGGCCGATCCCCTCGGCTGGCACGCCTCGACGACGGCCCCGAGATCGACATGTGCCGGGCCCGGCGGATCGACGTCTGGGAGGACGGCGACACCTCGAGTTCGACACCATGTTCCGCGACACCTGCTCGGTGCCCGAGGGCCCTCCGGTCGTGCTGCACGAGTACCAGATCCTCGGCACGGCCGATCGGGCCACCGGGATGCTGCGGAGCGTGGAGGCGGTCCCCCGGGTGCTCCCCTATCCCGAGTGCCCGCTGGCGGCCGCCAACGCCTCGCGGATGAACGGCACCGAGCTGCGCGCGCATGCGAAGTGAGGTGCTGGCCCAGCTGCGGTCCGATCGACTGTTGCACGCACCTCAACGACGGCTTGCGCTCGCTCGCCGAGGTCCCCGTGCTGGCGGCGTCGCTGGGCGGGTGAGCGACCCGAAGGCGGTCCCGGTCGCCGTCGAGGACCGGTCGGCCCCGTCGCTTCGAGTCCGCCGACGAGCTGCGCATCCTGCTCGATGCCGCGATGGAGGTCATGGGGCGCAACGGCTACGTCGACGCCTCGGTGGCCGACATCCTGAGCGAGGCGAACCTCTCGACGCGCTCGTTCTACCGCCACTTCGAGTCGAAGGACCAGCTCTTGTGCGCGCTCTACCGGCGCGAGGCGGAGAACGCCGCGGCGCAGCTCAACGCCAAGGTCGACGCCGCGCCGTCGCCGCGGGCGGCGCTCGACGCGTGGATCGACGAGATCCTGAGCCTGGGACAGCACCGGGCCAAGGCCGCTCGGGTGCGCGTCCTCGGCTCGCCCGGCGCCATGCGGGCGAGCGGCTACGCAGAAGAGACCCGCCATGCCTCCAAGTTGCTCATGGCGCCACTCGAAGCGTTCCTCGCCGCCGGCGCCGCCGACGGGTCGTTCCCGTTGGCCGATCCGGCCGCCGACGCATCGCTGATCCGCGCCGTCGTCTGGTCGGCCGCCGGACTGACTCCCTCACCAGACTGGCCCGGTCCCCGCACCGAGATGGCGCGCCAGGTGCGGTCCTTCTGCGCCCGCGCCCTCGGCGTCGACGCGGCGGACTAGACGTCGGCCGTTCCGCGTGGCTGCTCGGCCGCGATCGCGTCGAAGTCCAGCTGGCTGACCCACTCCGCGGCGCGGGCGTAGCCGGATCGCCGCCAGCGTGGCGCCTTGGCTGAAGTCGAACGGTGACGGTGCCTCCGGGAACGGCGACGGCACGAAGTAGACCGCACCGCCGCGTTGGGAAGCAAGGGTCTCGGCGTTCTCGAACCGCGAGACCTGCAGTTTCGAGGTCAGCAACGACACGCTGTTCATGGCGGCCGCCACCGCCCCCCGAGGCGGCTTCCGTCGAGGGGCCGTCGTCGTCAGGAAGGCGAACACCTCGTCGGCGCCCATCTCGAGTGCCTCGATCGCGGGGCACCCGGCCGACAGCGAACCGTCGACCAACCAGCGACCGTCGCGCCGCACGGGGGGAAAGATGCCGGGAATGGCCGCCGAAGCCAAGAGCGCGGACGCCACCTCGCCCTGTGTCATCAACACGATCTCGCCGGTCAGTGCGTCGGTGGCGACGGCGGCGAACGGGACGGTCGACTCCTCGATCCGCTCGATGCCGAGCCACTCGTGGATGATCACTTTCAGCCTCTTTGTCGTCACCAGGTGGTCACGCAACCCGACGAAGCCCGCGATGGCACGGGACAGATCGAAACGGAAGACGTCCTGGCGGCGCAGGTCGCTCCACGCGGTCTCGAGCGCCTTGCATCCTTCGATCCCCGGATGCGTCGCGTAGAACGCCGCGTTGAGCGCGCCGATCGAGGACCCGGTCAATAGTTCGGGCTCGATGCCCGCTTCGATGAGCGCCCGCATGCCGCCGGCCTGCATGGCACCCAAGTTGCCGCCCCCCGAGAGGGCGAACGCGACCGTCATTCCGCACCACCTCATCCGTTGTGTGCGACAGAGAGGCTAGGCGACGAGCCCGCCCCTTCGCCCGGTCCGGTTCAGCTCCTGCGTTGTTCGGCGGCTCGCTCGGTGAGCGACCACAGCGCCGGCTCGCCGTCCTCGACCTGCACCACGCCGTCGATCTCGAGCGCTCGCAGGTGGGACACCGTCTCGCCGACCGCGGCGCGGCGCATGAAGCCGGCGATGTCGTCCCACGAGCGCGACCACCGCATGTGCGAGGCGATGTCCCAGGCCGTGTGGGGCCCTTCGGACAGGAGGGCGATCACCTCTTTGAATCGGTCCCGGTGGTGCTGGCGCAGCTCCTCCAGACGGGTCTGCAGGTCGTCGAAGCGGTACTCGTGCGCCGGCAACACCTCACGCACCTCATAGGGCTCGAGCTTGTCGAGCGACGCCAGGTAGTCACCCAAGGGATTCGCACCCGCCTGGGGGTGGAAGGGGATGTTGGGGGTGATGCGCGGGCAGGACGTGGTCACCCGACAGCATCAGCTCCTGGCTCGCCTCGTAGAAGCACAGGTGCCCGGGTGAGTGGCCCGGTGTCCAAATGGCCGTGAGGTCCCAACCCGGCACCTCGGGCCGTGCCCCGTCCTCGAGCAGCACGTCGGGGAGGACCGGGTCCACCAGGGACCGCACCGGCATTGCCGCGTTCTGCAACGGCTCCAGCTCTTCGGCCGGCGCCCCCATCCGACGGAGCGCGGCGGCGACGCGGTCGAGTAGGTCGTCGGGCTCGTCGTAACGGTCGTGGATGAGCTCGGCGTCCGCAGGGTGCAACGAGATCCATGCCCCCGACGCCTCCCGAATGCGTCCGGCCAATCCGTAGTGGTCGGGATGAATGTGCGTCACCAGCACGCCTTGCACGTCCGCCACGTCGCAACCCACCTCGCGCAGGCCACTCTGCAAGGAATTGAAGGCGTCGTCGGTGTTCCAACCGGCGTCGATCAGGTACGGGCCGCGGTCCGTCTCGAAGACGTAGACCAGCACGTAGCGCAGCGAGTTGTTCGGCAGCGGGACCGGGATGCTCCACAGACCGGGCCGAACCTTCTCCACGTCCGGGAACGGATCATTGGCTGCGGCGGCGCCGCGAGCACGTTGGGCATGGGGCGGTGCCGCCACGTGGCGGTGACCCGGATCCGACGGCGAACTCACGCGTTGAGCGTAGAGGCTCGCTCTCGGGCTTCCCTCCTGCCGGACACGCCTGCCCGGATGTCAGCCCGAGGCAGTCTCGACGTCGAAGATGTCGAATCCGCGCCGCCGGGCGTCGGCGGCGACGATGGCGGTTGCCGTCACCGAGAGACGCTCGCACTGAGCCGGGGTCAGGTCGGTGACCAGATCGGCGATCTCTCTTTCAAAGTCGGCCGTCGCTCGATCAATGAGCCCTTGGCCGGCTGCGGTGATGCCGACCCGGACACTCCGACCGTCAGTCGACGAGGGAGCTCGTCGAACGAGACCACGGTCCTCCGCCCGGTCCACCAATCCCGTCACGCTCGACTTGTCCAACTGCAAGAACCCAGCAAGCTCTTTGACGGTGGGATGTCGATCCCGGAGGATGCCCAGCAGACGAGCCTGGACGATGGAGAGGTCGTAGGCGGCCGCGATACGCCCCAGCGCTCCCTGAATGGTGAAAGTGAGCTGAGCCAGGGCGTCCACGAGGCCGAGATCGGCTTCGCCCGGCAGCGGCGTGAGGACAACGTCGTGCGTGGCGCGGGGCACAACCAACATTCTAGTGGAAAGTAGATGGTGTCACCAACTATATTGGTTGGTGACCCAAACTATTAAGGCGTTCCGTTCCAGACAAGGAGGCAGCGGATGGGCATGCACGCCGCGGTGGTCCACTCCTTCGACCACCCTCCCCGCTATGAGACGCACGACTCCCCCAAAGCCAAAGATCCGGCCGAAGTCATCGTCGATGTGATGGCCGTCGGACTTCACCCCCGAGTCCGAACCGACGCCGCCGGCCGGCATTACACCAGTACCGGCGCGTTGCCGATGATTCCGGGTGTCGACGGAGTTGGCCGACTGCCTGATGGACGGTGCGTCTACTTCGTGAGCCAAGACGACGCCTGGGGCTCCATGGCGGAGCAGGTGCTCGTGGACCCGCGCCGGATAGTGGCGTTGCCGGAGGACGTCGAGGTTGTCGCCGTGGCGGCGGCGATGAACCCGGCCATGTCGTCGTGGGTCGCGCTTCGTCGCCGAGTGCCGATCAAGGCCGGACAGTCTGTCCTGGTCCTCGGTGCCACGGGCAACGCCGGCTCCATGGCCATCCAGGTGGCCAAGCACCTCGGTGCGGGGCGGGTCATCGGGGTCGGTCGAAACCAGGAACGGCTGCGCGAGCTTGCTGGCCTCGGTGCCGACGAAGTGGTCGCCCTTACCGACGACGATGACGTCACTTCGGAGCGAATCGCTGACGCGGCTGCCGAGGTCGACATCGTCCTCGACTACCTCTGGGGCCGACCGACCACGCTCGCTCTCGTCGCGATCCTCACGGCGAGAGGCGACCGCAGCCGGGCGTTGGACTGGATCGAGATTGGCGCCATCGCGGGCCCTACCCTCGAGCTGCCCTCCGTGGCGCTTCGATCGGCCAACCTGAGGATCCAGGGCAACGGCCAGGGCGCGGTCTCGACAGAGGCGTACGTTGCGGAGCTCCCCGCACTCGTCCACGAGATCGATCGCGGGACGATAGCGATCACCACGCGGCGCGCACCCCTCTCCGACGTGGAGGCGCTCTGGGTCGCGCCCGAGCGTCCCGGCGAGCGGACGGTCTTCGTTCCTTAGTCTTCGAGGCGGTCGACCAGGCCCCACTCGAGGGCCGTTGCTGCGTCGATCACCGATCCCGAGAAAGCCAAGTAGGCCGTCCGCAGTCGCCCGATGCGACGGGGCAGGCTGACCGTCCCGCCCGCTCCGGGCACGAGACCCAGGCCGATCTCGGGCAATGCGATCTGCGTATCCGGCGCGGCGACCACCGTCGTGGTGAACGCCGCGAGCTCGATGCCAGAGCCCATGCTCGGTCCGTGGAGATAGGTGAGGGTCGGCTTTTCGATTTGAGCGAGAAGCCGGCCGACGCTTCGCTGCAGCCGCACCAGGTGCGCGGTTGCCGGGTCCGGACGAGAACCGAACTCGTCGAGGTCGCCGCCGGCGCAGAAGGCTCGCCCTTCGCCGCGCCACTCAACGCTGGTGACGTCGGGACCAGCTGCCGCCAAGGCGAGTGCTTCGACCAGCTCGTCGCGCATCTGGGCGTCGAGCGCGTTGAGTCGAGCGGGTCGGGTCAGCGTGATCAGGAGCGTGCCGTCACGGCGCTCGGTCCGCACACGCGGTCCCTCGTCGTGCTCGGTGCGCGGCGGGTTGGCCGCCCGCCAGGCCGCGAACTCCGGTCCCGACTGGAGGACCGAGTAGGACGCCGACTCCGCCACGAGGCCTTCGGTGATCGATCGGTCCTCGGCTCCCCGGAGCAGCAGCGCGAGCGTGGTCGCGGCGACGGGCGAGGCGGCCAGGTTCTCCTCGACACGATCGATCGTCGGGTCACCCACGGACAGCGCCACGTCGCAAAGCTCGAGCCAGCGCGGATCCACCCGGCCGTCCGTCACGCCGACGACGACGAAGGGAAGGCTGGCCAGGCGCCCGGCCAGCACGGCGTCGGGTGCGCCGAGACCGCCGTCGAGAGGGACTCGGACCGGGACGCTGCGCTCGGGCGGGACGTCGCTGCGCAGCTCGGCCAGCAGTGCCTCGGCGCTCAAGAGTTCGAGAATCGCGAGACGTTACCCTGCCGCGATGGACGACTCCCGGGTCCGACGCTGGGCGGCCAGTGGTGCGATGGCGCTCACCGGGCCCCCCGAGACGCCCCTCGGTCCGCCCGAGGACCTCGTCGACGGCGTCGAGGAGCTGGCCCGTCCCTTCCCCGACCTCGATGCGCTCGCCTTGTTGGGCGAGCGGGCCGCCCACATGGGTCTGTGGCGCCGCGGCACGACGAGCTGCGGCGGGAGCTGTCGTCTGTTGCGCTCCCGCGAGGGGTTCGTCGCCGTGTCGCTCGCACGCGACGACGACTTCGAGGTCGTGCCGGCCTGGCTCGAACTCGACGGTGCGCCGCCGACGGCGCCGGCGGCGTGGTCCGCCGTCGCCGAGGCGGTGGCCCGCCGCGACACCGACGAGCTGTTGGCGCGGGCGGCTCTCTTGGGGCTGCCCGTGGCGCGGGTCGGCGAGGCGACCGGCAGGCCGGGTGTCGTCCCGGTGCCGCTCGGCGCTGCTCCGGCGCGTGAACTCGGCGACCTGCTCGTCGTCGACCTGTCGGCGCTGTGGGCCGGCCCGCTGTGCGGCGACCTCTTGGCGGCCGCCGGCGCAGCGGTCATCAAGGTGGAGTCGACGAGCCGCCCCGACGGGGCCCGGCGCGGGCCGGCCGCGTTCTTCGATCTCTTGAACGGGCGCAAGCGGTCCGTCGCGCTGGACTTTCAGAGCGACGATGGGGTTGCCGCCCTGCGCGCCCTCGTCTCGCGGGCCGACGTCGTGCTCGAGGCCAGCCGGCCACGGGCCCTGGAGCAACTCGGCATCAGCGCCGGCGACCAGGTGGCAGGCGGAGGGCCGCAGGTCTGGATCTCCATCACCGGGTACGGGCGAACCGGCGACGGCAGGGAGCGGGTCGCCTTCGGTGACGACGCCGCCGCGGGTGGCGGCCTGGTCGTGTGGCCCGACGGTACCGCGATGTTCTGCGCCGACGCGGTCGCCGACCCGATCAGCGGTCTGGCAGCGGCTCGCGCCTGCCTCGACGCGCTCGCCTCGGGCGGACGCTGGCTCCTCGACGTGTCCATGGCGGCCGTGTGTGCGGGTCTCGCGGGCCCGACGTTGCCCGTGTCCGAGGCGGTGCCGGTCGAGCCGCCGCGGGCGCGACCGGCCGCGCGGGCCGCGCCAGAGCTCGGCGCCGACACGGCGCAGGTGCTGGACGAGCTCGACCTTCGAATGTGAGGTCGCTTCGGCCGTCTGCTTGAATCAACGGCCGAAACCATTTCACGGCGCGCCCCCGCACGCCCGCCCAGGGGAGGCACTCAGTTGGCAGACATCATGGAAGGGGTTCGCATCCTCGAGGTGGCCGAACAGACCTTCGTCCCGGCGGCGTCGGCCGTCCTGGCGGACTGGGGCGCGGACGTCATCAAGGTCGAACACCCCGAGCGGGGCGACGCCATGCGCGGCCTGGCCGCCAGCGGCGTCATGCCGTCGATGGGCGCGGTGCACGTGCTGTTGGAGCACTCGAACCGGGGCAAGAAGAGCATCGGCATCGACATCGCGACCCCCCAGGGCCTCGACCTGATCCACCGGTTGGCGGCGACGTCCGACGTCTTCCTCACCAACAAGCTGCCCGCGGTGCGCAAGAAGCTCCAGATCGAGTGCGAGGACCTCCGCGCGCACAACCCGAACATCATCTACGTGGCCGGGACCGGTGGCGGCGAGCGCGGCCCCGAGGCCGATCGCGGCGGCTACGACTTCCTGAGCTACTGGTGCCGGGCCGGCAGCGCCATGGGCACCACGCCGACCGACGTCGACTACCTGTGCGGGCAGCCGGGCCCGGGGTACGGCGACTCCATCGGCGGCATGACGATCGCCGGTGGGATCCTCGGCGCGCTCTTCCACCGCGAGCGCACGGGTGAGGCGTTGACGGTGGACGTCTCGCTGCTGGGCGTCGGGATGTGGGCGATGAGCCCGGCCATCGCGCTGTCGTTGCAGCTGAACATGCCGTGGCGGCCGGGGCCGAGCACCGGCGGCGGGGCCGCCCCGACCAACCCGCTCGTCGGCACGTACCAGACCGAGGACCACAAGTTCCTCGCCTTCACGTGCCTGCAGGGCTACAAGTACTGGCCGAGCGCGTGCCGGGTCCTCGGACGCGAGGACCTCATCACCGACGAGCGGTTCAACTCGCACGAGCAGCTCGCCGCCAACGCCAAGAGAGGCGCGCGACATCCTGGCGGAGATCTTCCGCTCCGCGCCGCTCAGCGTGTGGCGGGAGCGCCTCGCCTCCTTCGAGGGACAGTGGGCCTTCGCCCAGGACAGCCTCGAGCTGACGACCGATCCCCAGGTCGAGGCGAACGGCTATCTCGGAGAGACCGCTACCGCGGACGGTACCGAGTTCCAACTCGTGACCACCCCGGTGCAGTTCGCCGGCGAACCGGCGCCCGTCCAGGCGCTCGCCCGAGTTCAACGAGCAGTGCGACGAGATCCTCGCCGACATCGGCGTCTCTTCCGACGAGGTGATGGACGCTCAAGGTGTCGGGGGTCGTCGCGTAGCGACGCCGGCGGCTGATCTCCTTCTCCCGGTGCTGCAGAGATGAGCGATCCTCGGCTGAGCGCCGTCCTCTTCATCGAGTGCCAGCGGGGCGTGATCGGGGACCTCTCCGTCCTCCCGGCCCTCGCCGAGGCGGCGCAGCCGGCGCGCCCGTCCATGGGACGCCTGGCCCGCGGTGCTCGGGCCGCGGGCGCGCGGGTCGTGCACCTCACCTACCTGCCCGCTCGCGGGCGGCCACAGCGCCAGCCGGAAGACGCCGTTGATGCGCAGGACCAGCTCCAACGTCGGAGTGGAACGAGTCGCACCCCGCCATGGAGGTCATCCCCGAGATCGGCGTGGAACCGGGCGACCTGGTGCTGCCGCGGCACCAGGGGATCTCACCGGTCTACCGCACCGAGGTGCTGAGCGTTTTGCGGAACCTCGGCGTCGAAGAGGTCGTCGTGGCCGGGGTGTCGACCAACCTGGCCATCCCACTCACCGTGGTGGGCGCGGCCGACGAGGACTTCGCCGTCGCCGTGGCGACCGACGCCTCCGTCGGCACGCCGGCGTCGCACCACGAGTCGATGCTCAAGCACAGCCTCGCGTTACGTGGCGCGCCTCGCCACGGTCGACGAGATGCCTCGCCGAGATCGGCGGGAGCTGACCGATCAGCCGCCGGGCCAGGCGATCGCCTTGGTCTCGAGGTACTGCTCGAAGCCCTCGAGGCCGCACTGGCGCCCGATCCCGCTCGCCTTGTAGCCGCCGTAGGGCGAGTCGGCGCCGTACCAGAGCCCGCCGTTGACCCCGATGGAGCCGGTGCGGATGCGGCGCGCGATGGCGGTCGCCCGCTCCTCGGAGGCCGAGTACACGCCACCCGAGAGCCCGTACGAGCTCTCGTTGGCGATCCGGACGGCGTCGTCATCGTCCTCGTAGGGGATGACCGCCAGCACCGGGCCGAAGATCTCCTCCTGGGCGATCGTCATGGAGTTGTCGACGTCGACGAAGAGCGTGGGCTCGACGAACCAACCCTTGGGCAGGTGCGCCGGGCGCCCGCCGCCGAACGACGAGCTTGGCCCCCTCTTCCTGCCCCTTCTCGATGTAGCCCAAGATCCGGTCGCGCTGGCGGGCGCTGATGACGGGCCCCATCAGGACGCCGTCGTCCTTGCCGGGGTCCCCGTAGGGCACGCCCGCCATGGCGGCGCTGATCAGCTCGACACCCTCGTCGTAGCGCGAGCGGGGCAGGAGCATCCGCGTCTGCATGGCGCAGCCCTGACCGGCGTGGACGCAGACCATGGCGCCGCCCGGCACCACCGAGGCGAAGTCGGCGTCGTCGCAGACGATCATCGCCGACTTGCCACCCAGTTCGAGGAACACCCGCTTCAGCGTGGCCGCGCCCTTCTCCATGATGCGCTTGCCGGTGGCCGTCGAGCCGGTGAACGAGATCAGGTCCACCTCGGGCGACAGGGTGAGCTCCTCGCCCACCAGGTGGTCCGACGACGTGACGACGTTGACGACGCCGGCCGGGATGTCGGTCTTCTCCGCCACGAGACGGCCGAGGCGGGTGGCGTTCCACGGCGTGTCGGGCGCCGGCTTGATGATCACCGTGTTGCCCGTCGCCAGGATCGGTCCCAGCTTGTTGAGCGTGACCTCGACCGGGTAGTTCCACGGGATGATGGCGCCGACGACGCCGATCGGCTCCTTGTAGACGGCGCGGCGGCTGGCCATGCCCATCATCTCGGAGTCGGGCAGCGTCCGCTCCCAGGGGAACTCGTCGATCATCTCGGCCGGCCACCTCAGGGCGTCGGTGAGCGGCCAGTCGACCTGGGCGGCGAACGTCATCATCCGCGGCGAACCCACCTCGGCGATGATCTCCTCGCGCAGCTCCTCGCGCTCGGACTCGAGCGCCTCTTGGAGTTGCTCGAGGCAGCGCTTGCGCAGCGCGCGGTTGGTCGACCAGTCGGTCTCGTCGAAGGCGCGTGCGGGCGGCCGTGATGGCGCGCTGCATGTCCTCGGCCGAAGCGTCGGCCACCTGGCCCAGCACCTCTTCGGTGGCGGGGTTGATGTTGTCGAAGCGCTTCCCCGAGGCGGCCTCGACGAGGTCGCCCCCGATCAGCATGCGGACCTCACCTGTACTGGACATGCGCCACCCCCTGGTGATCGACGGCTCTGGGGAGGAGAGTACGAACCGGTCTTGCGAGCGGTCAAGGCGGCAGGCCGGGGGCGGCGACGGTGCCGGCCGCCGCGACGGGTCCGGCGCGTCCGAGGCGGCCACGCCTGGGCCGCAGCAGAAAATTCCGAAATTTCTCGTCGAGCGTGTCGATTCGGCGGGCGGCCCGTTCGACGCTTCTGTCAGAGTGAGGCGAACGGCGCCCCACCGAGACAAGGAGCACCATCGTGCGATTCCTCGGTTACACCCTCGGCCAGCGAAGACGAGACTGCCCACCGAACCGCCCCGCCCGAGATCTACGAGGAGATGGGCAAGTTCGTGCAGGACGCCATGGCCGCGGGCATCGTCGTCGCCACCGGCGGCATCTCCCCGACGTCCGAGGGCGTGAAGATCAGCCTCAAGGACGGCGAGATGCACCGTCGTCGACGGCCCGTTCGCCGAGGCGAAGGAGCTCGTCGGCGGCTGGTGCCTCATGGAGTGCCGGGACCTGGACGAGGCGGTCGAGTGGTCCAAGCGTTTCGTGAGCGTGCTGGGCGAGGGCGAAGTGCGCGTCCGGCCCGTGACCGGAGGCGAATAGGCGCAGGCCGAGCACGTGGCCGCGGCGCCACGACGTGGTGGTTGAATCGGGGGCGTGTCGGCCACCGATTCGACTGCCGCGGTGGAGGCGGTCTTCCGTATCGAGTTCCCCCGCGTCGTGGCGGCGCTGGCCCGGGCGAGCGGGGGCGACCTGGGGCTGGCCGAGGAGCTGGCCCAGGACGCGCTGGTCGACGCGCTGCGCCAGTGGCCGCTCGGAGGGCACGCCGCGGCGGCCTGGCGCCTGGCTCACCGCCGTGGGAAAGCGCAAGGCGTGGACCGTTTCCGGCGTGACCGGGTGTTGGCGGCCAAGTACGCCGAGGTCGGCCGGGCGTTGGACGGGGTGGCGGAGTCCGTGGAAGGGACCGGAGCCTGCGGCGTCGGCGAGGTTGACGAGTTCGACGAGTTCGACGAGTTCGACGACGAGATCGAGCGACGACCGCCTCCGCCTGATCTTCGTGGCCTGCCACCCGGTGCTCGCGGTGCCGGCCCGGGTCGCGTCTGACCTTCGACTGGTCGGCGGCCTTACCGTGCCCGAGATCGCCCGGGCGTATCTCGACTCGGAGGCGACCGTCGCCCAGCGCATCGTGCCGCGCCAAGAAGACGATCGCCCAGGCCGGCGTGCCCTTCGAGGTCCCTGTCGGAGCGGACCGCGCGGTGCGGCTGGGCGCCGTGCTCGAGGTCGATCTACCTCATCTACAACGAGGGCTACTCGGCCACCGCGGGCGAGGACTGGCTGCGGCCCGAGCTGTGCGGCGAGGCGCTGCGGCTGGGTCGCGGGTTGGCCGGGTTGACGCCCGACGAGGCCGAGGTGCACGGGCTGGTCGCGCTGATGGAGTTCCAGTCGTCGCGGCTGCGGGCGCGCACCGGTCCGTCGGGCGCGCCCGTCTTGCTGTTCGACCAGGACCGCCGGTCCTGGGACGCGTTGCACATCAACCGGGGCGAGGCGGCGCTGGCGCGGGCGGAGTCGCTGGCGGAGGTGGGCGGGGCGGTGGGTCTCGGGCCGTACACGCTGCAGGCGGCGATCGCGTCGTGCCACGTCCGCTCGTTCCGCCCCGAGGACACCGACTGGGCGCGCCTGGTGGCGCTGTACAGCGAGCTGGCGCGGCCGGTGTCGTCGCCGGTCGTGGAGCTGAACCGTGCCGTCGCGATCTCCTACGCCTCGGGGCCCGAGGCCGCGCTGCCCCACGTCGACCTGCTCGTCGCCACCGGCGCGCTGGCCCGCTACCACCTCCTCTTCAGCGTGCGGGCCGACCTGCTCGATCGGCTCGGCCGCTTCGGCGAGGCGGCAGTGGAGTGGTCCGGCGCGGCGGAGCTGGCCACCAACGAGGCGGAGCGGGTTGTTGCTCGAGCGGGCGGCGGCCAGGCCAGCCGGGCGACCTGGCGGGCGGTCGTGCCGTGGGTCGTGCGCGCGATGGAACGTGTAAGTCATGTAATCTCGTAACTATGAGTGACGAGATTGCAGACGTTTGTCCAGGCCAGCGTGCCCGACGGGTGGTTCACCGGACCCCCGACGGTGGAGGCCGACGACGAGGAGATCCTGGTCGTGGGCGTGCTGCCCGGCGGGCCAGGCGGTCGAGGCGTTCCGGGAGTCGAGCCGGGAGGAGCGCATGGCGATCGCCCGGGAGGCCGAGTCGCGCTTCGGCCGGCCCGTGTCGTGGGGCGTCGAGCACGACGGCGCCACCACGCTCTTCACCACGCAGAGCGCGCCCGGTCATGACCCGCCTGCGGCTGCGCGAGCGCGCCGTGCTGGCCACGCTGATCGACGCCGGGATCGCGCGGAGCCGGAGCGAGGCGCTCGCCTGGTGCGTCAAGTTGGTGGAACGGCACCAGGCGGACTGGCTGGCCGAGCTGCGCGAGGCGCTCGGCCGGCGTCGAGCAGGTGCGCGTCGGCGGACCGAGCCTGATATGACGGACGCCTCGTACCTCTGATCGCTCGCAGTCCTCTGAGGCCACTGGAGCGCGAGGCGCTCGACGCCTACTCGGAGATCGTCGTCGTCGGTCGCCGACCGCATCGTCCCCTCCGTCGCGTCGTTGCGCGTCGCCGCCGCGGCCGCGAGGGCGCCGGCAGCGCGGTCGTGCTCGCCGGCCGACGGCTACCTCCTGACCTCCGCGCACGTCGTGGCCGGCGCCGAGCGCGGCACCGCCGTCTTCGCCGACTGGCACGAGGCACCCTTCGAGCTGGTGGGGCGCGACCCGCTCTCGGACCTCGCCGTGCTGCGCGTCGCGCGTCGCGACCTGGCCCAGGTCGAGCTCGGCAACGCCGACGCGCTGCGGGTCGGCCAGCTGGTCGTGGCCGTCGGCAACCCGCACGGCTTCGCCGGCTCGGTCACCGCCGGCGTGGTCGAGCGCGCTCGGGCGCTCGCTGCCGTCAGGCGGGCGGGTCGTGGAGAACGTCATCCAGACCGACGCCGCGCTGAACCCCGGCAACTCCGGCGGCGCGCTGGTCGACTCGCGGGCCCGCCTGGTCGGGGTCAACACGGCGCTGGCCGGGATCGGCCTCGGCCTGGCCGTGCCCGGTCAACGCGACGACGCTCGACATCGTGGCGACGCTGCTGCGCGAGGGACGCGTGCGGCGCGCGTATCTCGGGGTCGTCGGCGGCGGCCGCCCGCTGTCCCGCGCGCGGGCCGAGGAGCTCGGGCAGAAGAGCGGCGTGGGTGTCATCGAGGTGCCGTCGGGCAGCCCGGCCGAGCGGGCGGGGCTGCGGCCGACCGACACGATCCTCGCCGTCGACGGCGCGACGGTCGAGGGGACCGGCGACCTGCAGCGGCTCATGGCGGCGGACGCCATCGGGCGCACCCTGCTCGCTCACGGTGCTGCGCGACGACCGGGTCGTCACCATCGACGTGACGCCGGTCGAGCTGGTTCCGTGATCCCTTCGGTCCCTTCGTCCGCTTCGCCCCCGCCCACCACGGGCGGAGCCGAAGGCGGACCGGGGGAAGCGTGCCGTAGACGAGGACGGCCTGGCCCCGGGGCAGGCAGCGCAGTTCCTCGGGCGGCAGCAGGCGCCGGGGGCCTGTCGTCGACGTGGTCGAGCGCCGGCCGGTCGGGTCCCGCGTGACCGAGGGCTGGGTCACCTCCTCGTCGCCGACCAGCCGGCTGGCGTAGTCGAGCGTGTCCGGGTCGGCGATGCCGGGCAGGAAGAGCTTGGCCCGGTGGTTGTTCAGCACCGTCGGTGCCCGCGTGCCGTAGCGGCCGCGCACCTGGGCCAGGTCCTGCCAGATCGTCACCAGCTGGATGCCGTGCGACGCGCAGGTGGCGGCGAGCGCATCGAGCTCGGCCAGCGGGGCGATGTGCGCCGCCTCGTCGAGGACGACCAGCAGCGGAGGGTCGAGGGGCTGCGACTGCCTGGTTGCGGTCTCGAAGGCGTGACGTCAACACCTGCTCGGTCAGCGCGGTGAAGTAGCCGCGTAGCCGGCGCTGGTCGTGCGCCGGCGCGCACAGGTACAGGGTGTCGGTGCCGCCCAGGAGCTGCGCCGGTTCGAAGCGGGCGGGCGTCATGGACGTCGGTGCCGCGCGGCGAGTGCCCGTGCGCGAACGGAGCGAGCACCGTCTCGGCCGTGGTGTACACCGAGCTGCGCGTGCGCTCGTCGCGGCACCAGGTGGCGCGTGCGGCGTCGATCGCTGCGGGTGCGCCGGACTGCTCCAGGACGTCGGCCACCTCGCCCACCTCCTGGGTGTCCACCCAGCGCACGACGTCGGCCATGGTGCGACCGGTCGAGCGCGGCGGCGTGGAACAGCGGGGCCATGAGCTTGGCCGCGTTGGCGTACCAGAACTCGCCGTCCGCCGTCGTCCCGTCGGCCTTGGCCGCCTGGCAGAAGTCCGTGGCCGATCGCGACGGCCCGCCGCCAATCGCCACAGTCGCCGAGAGCGGCGACCACTCGTCGCCGGCGCCCCCGTGCAGCCGGTCGGATCGATGCGCCAGACCCGGCCGCGGGCGGCGCGTGCGGCCTGCGTGTCACGTAACAGATCGGTCTTCACGCTGGCGGCGAGTACCGGGCCGGGCCAACTGAAGATGGCCGGCACGGCCAGCGACGTCGTCTTGCCGCTCTGGGTCGGACCGATGACCACGAGCGACTGGCCCGGCTCGGCCGCGACCCCCGTCGGCGGCCCGAGGCCGACGCCCCCGTCGAGAACGCCGAGGAAGAGGCGGCCCGGTGGTACCGGCGTGGCCTTCACCCGCAGCGCCCGCAGGTCGCGGCGAACGGCCCAGCGTGCCCCCCGGCGAGGGGCCGATCCGGGGCGCCGCCCCGGCGCCCACCGCGCTCCTTCGCGGTACGAGATGCCCGCCCACAGCGCGGCGCCGACCGCCACCGGCAGCACCTCGGCCGTGAGGCCGCTCATCGCGGTCGCGGTCGCGGTCGCGGCGTGGCGGTCATGGCGGCGTCGGTGTCGACGATGTGTCGCTCGAGCGCGCTCAGTCGATGCTGGACGAGGAACGACCGCTGTCCGACTTTCCACAACGCGATGCCGCGGCGCAGCTGTGGCAACAGTTCGGCCTCGGTGTCCGAGAGCGACAAGCAGCTCCGACGCCGCCTCCAGTTCTCCGGGCGACTGGGCGTAGACGACGCCGCGTCTCGGAGTCGGACAAGAGACCCTGGGCCAAGGCGACCTGCTCGGAGTCGGACGCGCCCACGGAACGCAGGTCCGAGACCCGGTGCAGCACCGCGACGTTGGACACGCCGAAGGCCCGCGAGAGCTTCCACGAGGACTGGAGCCAGCGGGCGACGCCGAGGTTGGACAGGATGGCCCACGCCTCGTCGACCACCAGGAAGAACTGGCCACCGGGCTTCGCGGACGCGCTGGCGCTCCCGCTCGATACCGGCCGTCCGGGCGAGCGCTGCCTGGAGCCACGCCGTGGCGCATGCCATGAGCACCCCGAGCGCGGCGGAGGTGTAGAGCGCCGACAGGTCGAGGACGACGAGCGGGGCCGAGAGGTCGAGCCCGGGCGTCGTCGGGCCGTCGAACATCCCGCACAGGTCGCCGTGCACCAGCCGGCGCAGCTCGAGCGCGACGTCGCGCCCGTCCTCGAGCAGGTCGCGGCGCTCCGTGCGCAACGACCGCGCCGCGTCAGCGCTCGGGGACAGCAACGCCTCGACCACCTCGGGCAGGGTGGGGCTGTCCCGCGCCGTGACCGTGTCCGCCAACGCCGCTCCGAGTGCGGCTCGCTCGCGGGGCGCGAGGTTCCGACCCAGGCAGGCGCTGGCGAGCGAGGCCAGGAGCTCCGTCCGGCGCCGCGCGGTGGCGTCGGTGCGTCCCCGGTCGCCCGCCGCAACGTCCGCCTCGGCCTCCGGCCCGCGGTCGAGCGGGTTGAGCCGGATGGCACCGCCCGGTCGCAATGCGACGGGGCGCACGCCCCACGCGTCCGCCAGATCGCCGTACTCGCCCTTCGGGTCGACCACCCAGGCCCGGCGGCCGAAGACGGCCTGGCGCCACAGGAAGGTCTTGACGAACGCGCTCTTGCCCCGCCCGATCTGCCCGAAGACCACCATGTTCGGGTTGGAGACCACTCCGGCGGCGTAGAGCTCGAAGGGGTCGAACACGAAGGAGCCGCCGAGCAGATCGTCGCCGATCATCACCCCGCGCTGGCCTAGGCCCGCCTCGGCGATGAACGGGTAGGCCGCGCCGAGGTTGCGCGTCGTCACCTGGTGCGCCGGCAGCTTCGGCATTCGTTCTCTCATGCGGGGTAACGGTCGGGCTCCTCGCCGCGCCGGAGTCGGCCCCGTTACGTTGACGAGCGCCGGAGTCCCCTCGACAACAAAGAAGGTGGAGCGCATGAGCGAACCGGATCGTCCGCCCCAGCCCCTCATCGTCGCCCTGGCCGCCCTCACTGCGGTCAGCGGCATCGTCGACGCCGTCAGCTACCTCGGGCTGGGTCGCGTCTTCACGGCCAACATGACGGGCAACGTCTTGCTGATCGGATTCGGGATCGCCGGCGCACCCGGGTTCTCGATCGCCGCCAGCGCCTGTGCGCTGGGACTCTTTCTGGTGGGCGCAGTCGTCGGAGGCCGTCTGGCACGCAGCATTCGTGATCACCGCTCCCTGCTCCTCACGGCGGTCGTGCTCGAGTCCGGGTTCACCGCCGTCGCGGCGGCGATCGCCGGCTCGGTCGCCGTGCTCGATGCCGGCTGGCCGCGCCTCACGGTGATTGCCCTGCTGTCGTTCCCGATGGGTATCCGCAATTCGGTCGTGAAACGCCTTGGCGTGCCCGCCATGACCACCACTGTCCTCACCACGACGCTCACGGGCATGGCGTCCGACTCCTGGCTGGCCGGTGGCAAAGACCCGCACGCCCGAAATGCGCTGATCTCCCTCTTCAGCCTGTTTGCCGGCGCTCTGGTCGGGGCCGCCCTCGAAGTGCACCTGCACCCCGGCTGGGCGCTTGCCCTCGCCACCGTCATCCTCGTCGCCACCGCGGGCTACTTCGCCTTCGAAACGCCGGTCGCCCTCGGCACAGCGCAGTAGGCGACAACCGCCGCGTTTCTACGTCCCGCGAAATTTCGCGCCCGTATACGCGCACCAGCCAGCTGAACTTCTCGTCTACATACGACTCCGCCTCATGATCTGGAACGAAAACATGAGTTAT
>CAWGCO010000020.1:0-234047 GCA_963821105.1 uncultured Acidimicrobiaceae bacterium | reverse complement strand
CGGGCGCCTGGACAACGCGGCGGCGTTCGGCGACGACATCGGCGACCTGCCCGCCTTCGCCGCGCTCGGTGGCCTCAAGATGCCCGACGGGCGCCCCCTGCACACGGTGCGGGTCGCCGCGGTCGACACGGAAAGCCCGCGCCAGGTGGCGGACCAGGCCGACCTCACCGTGGCCGGCGCCCGCGGCGCGGTCGCGCTCCTCCACACCCTGGCCGACGCCGCCCGTACCGGCGGGGCCGCGGGCGCTCAGCCCTGAGCCGCCGCCAGCTGATCGGCCCACCAGTCAGCGGACGTGCGCCGCGCCACCGCCGTCCGCAACGCCCCGGCGCGCGCCGCGCGAGCGGCGGGGTCCATGGAGAGCGCCCGGTGCAGCGCCTCCGCCGTGCCGGTGAGGTCGAAGGGGTTCACCCCCAGCGTGCCGTCGCCCCCGAGCTCCAGCTCCTCCCACGCCCCCGCCTCGCGTGAGAGCACGACGACGCCGTCGTTGCGGTTGAGCAGCGGGCCCTCCTTGGCGACGAGGTTCAGCCCGTCGCGCACCGGGTTGACCAACAAGACGTCGGACAAGGTCAACGCGGCGAGCGAGCGCGCCCGGTCGTCCGCCAGCGACAGCACGATCGGGGCCCAGTCCGCGGACCCCCACGCATGGTTGATCCGCTCGGCCGTGTGCTCCACGTCTGCCGCGTAGGCGAGATACTCGGCCAGCCCCTGCCGCGACGGATACGCGAAGGCCAGGTGCACCACGTCGCCGCGCCACTCGGGCCGTCGGGTCAGCAGCTCCTCGAAGGCGAGCATCCCGCGCACGATGTTCTTCGAGGGCTCCATCCGGTCCGTCCGGGCGACGACGCGCCGGCCGCCCAACTCGGACCGCAACGTATCCGCGGCCGCCGCGCTCTCGGGCGACGACGCCTCTTCGGCCAGCACGTCCGCGTCGGGGCCGAGCGGGGCGACGAAGGTGCGCGGCGCCGGCCTCCCGGCCGCCGCATAGCACCCGAGGAAACACCCCTCCCACTTGTGGCAATGGAATCCGCAGGCGTCGTAGCCGGCCATGCCGTCGAGCAGCTCGGCCGCCACGTCGTCGGGCAGCACCTCGAAAATGGCCGGCGCGGCGAACGGCGTGTGCAGGAAGTGCACGGTGCGCAGGTCGGGCCGGCGCTCGGCGAGCATCCGCCCGAGCAGCGAGAAGTGATAGTCCTGCACGAGCACGACGTCGCCCTCGTCGGCCCGCGTCACGACGGCGTCGGCCATGGCGCGGTTGTAGGCGCGGTAGCCCTCCCACGCGACCCGCCAGTGGGCGTCGAAGCGTGGCCGGTTCGGCAGGTCGAAGAGGTGGTGGTGCACGTACCACAGCGTCGTGTTGGCGACGACGTCGTAGGCCTGGCGGTAGGTGTCGTCGTCCACCTCGACGGGGACGAGGTCGAGCCCGTCGACGTGCATGAGCCCCCGGGCGACCGCCTCGCGGTCGGCCGCCCCCATCGTCATCGAGGCCCACGTCGTCCCCGTCCCCGCCAAGAGGCGGTGCACCGAGGACGCCAGGCCGCCACCGGCCGGGACCGGGACGAGCTCGCCGTCACGCCCGGCGCGGAACGTCAACGGCCCCCGGTTGGAGACGACGATGGTGCGGCTCACGCGCGGCGGGGCAGCGAAGAGCGGGACGTGCGCGCCGAGCGCGGCGCGGAGGACGTCGACGGCCTGGGGCCGCAGCTCGTGCAGCGGGCGGTTGCGGTGGATCCGCTCGCCGAGGTCGACCTGGGCCAGGCGGTCGGCGCCCAGCTCGAGGGCCACGTCGATCAGGAGCCCGAGCTCGACGCCGTAGCCCTCGGCGAAGCCCACCTTCTCGAAGACCCAGCGGTGCGCAGCCGTCTCGCCCGCCAACGGCTGGTGCACGTCGGAGAGCTCGGGGAACAGGAGCTCGAGCACGGGGCGCGCCATCAGCTCGGTGACCCGCCCGCCCCCGGTCGGCTCGCCGTGCAGCGGGCGCGTGTAGAAGCCCTTTACGAGCGCGACGTCGTCGGTGGTGAGCAGCGGACCGAGCAGCCCCGTCACGAAGGCCGGCGTGGTGTTGGCGACGTCGGCGTCGAGGAAGGCCACGACCTCGCCCTCCGACGCCCGGAGCGCCGCGGCCATGGCCTGGCCCTTTCCGCCCGCACCCCCGGGGCCCGCGACCACGCGGGCGCCCGCCTCGCGGGCCTGCATCGCGGTGTCGTCCCGCGAGCCGTCGTCGATCACGATGACCTCGTCGACCAGCCCGTTGCCTCCATGCCCGGCCAGGAACGGCTGGACCACCGCCCGCACCACCGAGCCCACGGTCGAGCCCTCGTCCCGGGCGGGGATGCACACCGAGACGCTGCGCCCCGTCCGGGCCTTCGCCTCGAGGACCAGGCCAGTCGGGAAATCGGCGTGGTCGAATGTTCGTGCCACGCCCTCGATTCAAGCAGTCGGGCTGCGTTGAGGTGACCTCCCCCGAAGGACTACCATGGTCGGCATCATCCAGAGCGACTGAGGGACGGGCCCGCTGACGTCGCGGCAACCAGTGCAATGCACCAGGTGCCAATGCCCGACCGATGAGGAGGACCGATGGTCGATTTCGTCACAGGGCTGCGCTGTCGTGAGTGTCAGCGTGCCTTCCCCGCCGAGGCGTTGCACGTCTGCGACTACTGCTTCGGGCCACTCGAGGTGGCCTACGACTACGACCGGATCGCGGCGACGGTCAGCCGGGAGCGGATCGAGGCGGGGCCCCGCTCCATCTGGCGCTACCGCGACCTCCTGCCGGTCGACGACGAGGCGCCGGTCGACCTGGGCGCCGGATTCACGCCCCTGGTGCGGGCGGACCGCCTGGCCGCCGAGCTCGGGCTCGGCGAGCTGTGGATCAAGGACGACACCGCCAACCCGACCGGATCGTTCAAGGACCGCGTCGTCTCGGTCGCGCTGACCAAGGCGCGCCGGCTCGGCTTCAAGGTCGCGGCCTGTGCGTCGACGGGCAACCTCGCCAACTCGGTCGCGGCGCACGCGGCACGTGCCGGCATGGAGTCGGTCGTCCTCATCCCGCACGACCTCGAGACGGCCAAGGTCACGATGACGACGGTCTACGGCGGGCACCGTCATCGCCGTCGAGGGCAACTACGACGACGTGAACCGGCTGTGCGCCGAGCTGACGAGCGAGCGGCCGAGCTGGGCCTTCGTCAACGTCAACGTGCGCACCTACTACGCCGAGGGCTCCAAGACCCTGGCCTTCGAGATCGCGGAGCAGCTGGGCTGGCAGGCCCCCGACCACGTCGTGGTCCCGATCGGCTCGGGCAGCCAGCTGACCAAGGTGGCCAAGGGGTTCGCCGAGCTGGGCAAGGTCGGGCTGCTGCCCGAGGTGCCCGAGGTGCGGGTCTCGGGGGCCCAGGCCGAGGGGTGCTCGCCCGTGGCGACCGCGTTCGCTGAGGGCACCGACGCCATCCGCCCGGTCAAGCCCAAGACCATCGCCAAGTCGCTGGCCATCGGGAACCCGGCCGACGGCTGGTACGCGCTCGAGGCGATCCGCAAGTCGGGCGGCTCGTGCGCCTCGGTGACCGACGTCGAGGTGGTCGAGGCGATCGGGCTGCTGGCCCGCACCGAGGGCATCTTCGCCGAGACCGCCGGCGGTGTGACCATCGCCACGCTCTCCAAGCTGGCCGCGTCGGGTGCCATCCGCCCCGACGAGCGCGTCGTCGCCCTGGTGACCGGGCATGGCCTCAAGACCGTGGAGGCGCTGAACGGCACGGCCGGCGCCGCCCCGACGGCCACCATCACCCCCACCCTGGCGGCCTTCGACGCCGCCTTCGACACCGAGGAGCCCGCGACCCGATGAGCGTGACCGTCCGCATCCCGACCCAGCTGCGCACCCTGACCGGCGGTGCCGGCGAGGTCGAGCTCGAGGGGACCTCGGTCGGCGAGGTCCTCAAGGCGCTCGACGCCGCCCACCCCGGCCTGGCCGATCGGCTCTTCGACGAGTCCGGCAACCTGCGCCGCTTCGTGAACGTCTTCTTGGCCGACGAGGACGTGCGCTTCCTCGACGGCCTGGCCACGCCGGTGACCGACGGCCAGACCCTCTCCATCGTCCCCGCCGTCGCCGGGGGCTAGAGCCCAGGCGTCCGGCGGGACGTCACCGTCCGGGCCAAGCCGGGGTGGCTGGGCCCCACAGAGTCGGCGCCTCGAATCTCGGGCTGGGCGCGCTCGGCCTTGCGCCCTCCTCCCTAGAGTGGTTGTATTGGCACTCAGACCACGAGAGTGCTAACGACCGCTAACGGAGGCATTAAACCTGATGGCCAAGATCATCACCTTCCAGGAGGACGCCCGCCGGGGGCTCGAGACCGGCATGAACAAGCTGGCCGACGCCGTGCGCGTCACCCTCGGCCCGAAGGGCCGCAACGTCGTGCTCGACAAGAAGTGGGGCGCCCCGACCATCACGAACGACGGTGTCTCCATCGCCAAGGACATCGAGCTCGAGGACCCGCTGGAGAGGATCGGCGCAGAGCTGGTCAAGGAAGTCGCCAAGAAGACCGACGACGTCGCCGGTGACGGCACCACGACCGCCACGGTCCTGGCCTGGGCCATGGTCCACGAGGGCCTGCGCAACGTGGCCGCCGGGGCGAACCCGATGTCGCTCAAGCGGGGCATCGAGGCTGCCGTCGAGATCGCAACGAACTCCATCCACTCGCTGGCCAAGGACACCGACTCCAAGGAGCAGATCGCACAGGTGGCGTCGATCTCCGCCGCCGACACCGAGATCGGCGGGATGATCTCCGAGGCCATCGACAAGGTCGGCCGCGACGGCGTCATTACCGTCGAGGAGTCCCAGACCTTCGGCATGGACATGGACCTCGTCGAGGGCATGCGCTTCGACAAGGGCTACATCGCCCCGTACTTCGTGACGGACCCCGAGCGCATGGAGGCGACCCTCGAGGACGCCTACCTGCTGCTGGTGGGCTCGAAGATCACGGCGGTACGCGACCTCCTGCCCGTGCTCGAGAAGGTGATCCAGAGCAGCAAGCCGCTGCTGATCATCGCCGAGGACGTCGAGGGCGAGGCGCTGGCCACGTTGGTCGTGAACAAGATCCGCGGCACCTTCCGCTCCGTGGCGGTCAAGGCGCCGGGCTTCGGCGAGCGCCGCAAGGCCATGCTCCAGGACATCGCGATCCTCACCGGCGGCCAGGTCGTCACCGAAGAGGTCGGCCTCAAGCTCGAGAACGTGACGCTGGACCTGCTCGGCACCGCTCGCAAGATCGTCGTGACCAAGGACGAGACGACGATCGTCGAGGGCGGCGGCAAGGAGAGCGACATCAAGGGCCGGATCAACCAGATCAAGACCGAGATCGAGAACACCGACTCCGACTACGACCGGGAGAAGCTCCAGGAGCGCCTGGCGAAGCTGTCGGGCGGCGTGGCCGTGATCAAGGTCGGCGCCGCGACAGAGGTCGAGCTCAAGGAGAAGAAGCACCGCATCGAGGACGCCGTGTCGACGACCAAGGCCGCCATTGAGGAAGGCGTGGTGCCCGGCGGCGGCGTGGCGCTGCTGCGTGCGCAGACCGCGATCCTCGAAGGGGCCGAGAAGCTCGAGGGCGACGAGGCCACCGGTGCCCGGATCGTCGGGAAGGCCGTCGAGGAGCCGCTGAAGCAGATCGCGGTGAACGCGGGGCTCGAGGGCGGCGTCGTGGTCGAGAAGGTTCGTGGCCTCAAGGGTGCGCACGGCCTGAACGCGGCGACCGGCGAGTACGAGGACCTCTTCAAGACCGGCGTGATCGACGCGGCCAAGGTGACGCGCTCGGCGTTGCAGAACGCGGCGTCGATCGCGGCGCTGTTCCTCACGACCGAGGCCGTCATCGTCGACAAGCCCGAGGACGACGCTCCGGCGATGCCCGGCGGAGGGATGGACGACTACTAAACCCCTCATCCAAGGGGCCCATTGGGGTTGATCGGGTCCGGCCTTTCAGAACTTTCTGAACTGACGGCCGGGTAACCCGTCGGCGTGTCGCCGATGTCACTCCAATGCCACAGGGTTGCAACAAGGCGGTGTCAGGCTGAAAGTCGCCTCACCCCCAACCCGAGGCTGAACAGTGCGCCCGGCCGGAAGGCCGGGCGCACTGTGCTTTTCTCTACACTGACCGCGTGGCTCTGTCCCCCACCACCGGCTGGGCGGTCCTCCACCTCTTCTGCCGCCTGCAGCCCGACTTCGACGCGAACCTCTTGCGCAAGGCGGTGAGTGGCGCCGAGGCCGACGGCTACCAGGTGGTGCCGGCGGCGCTGCTGGGCCACAAGGGCGACCTCGGCCTGATGGCGCTCGGTCCGGACGTCTGGCGCCTGCGCCAGTTCCAGACCGAGGCCGTGGCGGCGGGGGTGTCCGTCGTCGAGTCCTACGTCTCGCTGACCGAGGTGTCGGAGTACGCGGCGGGGATCCCCGACGAGATGCGCCAGGCACGACTCTTTCCGCAGCTGCCGCCCGCCGGGATGGCTGCGTTCTGCTTTTACCCGATGAGCAAGCGGCGTGGCCTGGGAGGCGCCAAAGGTGACAACTGGTACCGCCTCACCTTCGAGGCCCGCAAAGAGCTCATGATCGGGCACGGCAAGGTGGGTAGGACGTTCCACGGCCGCGTCCTGCAGGTCATCACCGCTTCGACGGGGCTCGACGACTACGAGTGGGGCGTGACGCTCTTCGGCGTGCACCCCGACGACCTCAAGGACTGCGTGTACCAGATGCGCTTTGACGAGGCCTCGGCGCTGTACGCGGAATTCGGTCCCTTCTACACCGGCATGGTCGGCTCGCTCGACGAGGTGCTGGTGGCGCTCGGCGCGTGAGTCGCACGGGGTGCACGGGGTGACGGCATCGCTCGAGGACCTGCGCGCCTCGCTGGACCGACTCGGTCGTGTCGTGGTCGCGTTCAGCGGCGGGGCGGACTCGTCGTTGCTGGCGAAGGTGGCACGCGACACCCTCGGCCGCTCCGCGGTGCTGTGCGCGACCGCGTTGTCCCCGTCGCTGGCCGGTGCCGAGGAGGCGGACTGCCGCGCGTTGGCGGCGGAATGGGACCTGCGGTGGATCGGCGTCCCGACCGACGAGATGCACGACCCGGCCTACGTGGCGAACGGAGCGGACCGCTGTGCCCGCTGCAAGACGGCGCTCATGGATGCGCTCGGGCCGCTGGCGTCCGAAGACGGCGCCACGGTGGTGCTCGGGGTGAACGTGAGCGACCTGGGCGACCACCGTCCCGGCCAGGCCGCCGCCGCGGCGGCCGGGGCCGTCTTCCCCTTCGTCGAGGCCGGGTTCACCAAGGACGACATCCGGTCGGTGTCGCGCCAGCTCGGCCTGCGCACCTGGGACAAGCCAGCGGCCGCGTGCCTGGCCTCGCGCCTGCCCTACGGCACGCCCGTGACGCTCGGGCGCCTGGCGGCCGTCGAGTCGGCGGAGGCGGCGCTGCACGCCCTGGGTTTCGGCCAGCTCCGGGTGCGCCACCACGGCGAGGCGGCGCGGCTCGAGGTCGAACAGGCCGCGCTGGGCGACGTGCTGGCCCGGCGAGAGGAGGTCGTCGCGGCGGTGCGCAGCGCCGGCTTCACCTTCGTGGCGTTGGATCTCGAGGGGTTCCGTTCGGGCAGCCTGAACCGGTTGCTGCGACCAGAGGGCGAGGGGGTGGCGCCGTGAGTGCCGTCAGAGTGAAGGTCAAGCTGACGTTTCCCGAATCCGAGGTGCGCCGGCCCGTCCTGGCCACGATGGTGCGCCGGTTCGACGTCGAGCCGAACATCCGAAGGGCCGACGTGGAGGAGCATCGGGGCTGGATCTTGTGCGAGGTCGACGGCGAGGCGGCTCAGGTCGAGGCGGCGCTCGACTGGCTGCGCGGTGAGGGCATCACGGTCGACCTGCTGGGGGACGTGCTCGAGGGGTGAGGCGGCGGCCGTAAGAGGCTCCCGCCGACATTTTTGGGCGGAAGTCCGTAGGCGAGACCCAGGGCGCGTCGAGCGGCGCGGCCGCCTCAGCCGTCGGGGTTCTGCGGCACGTGCCAACCGGCCGAGGAGACCTGGCGCGGCTCGTAGAACACGCAGCCCTCGGGGCACGCAAAGGGAAGGGGCTCGTTGGCGTCGACCTTGCAGCGCTCGAGGCGCTCCCCTCGAGGCGTCGTCCGCATCACGTAGTGGCGGCAATCCTCGTTGACTGGCACGTCCCATTCTGGCCCAGCGGGCAGCCCGCGGTAGCGTCACCGGCCGTGGAGCCCACCGACGACCGCGACGTTCCCCTCAAGACGCTGCTGCGCTGGAGCGAGGCGCTCTCGGCCATCGCGCGCACCGGCCTCGGGTTTACCGAAAGCCTCTACGAGCAGGAGCGATTCGAGGAGATCCTCAAGGTGGCGGCCGACATCCGAGCGGAGGCCGACGGGGCGCCGGGCATCGAGAACGCCGAGGGCCTCGTCCAGGAGTGGCTGGACACCGTGGGCAAGGGCGTCCCGGGCTACGTCACCCCGAAGGTCGCCGTGGGAGCGGCGGTGGGCAACGACAAGGGCGAGCTGTTGCTGATCCAGCGCGCCGACTCGGGGATCTGGCTCTACCCGACCGGCTGGTGCGATGTCGGCTACTCGGCCGCCGAGGTCGTGGTGAAAGAGGTCGAGGAGGAGACCGGGATCATCGCCGAGCCCGTACGCCTCATCGCGGTGCTGGACGGGCTTCGCTTGGGCTTCACCCGCGTCCCGCTCTACTCACTTCTCTTCTATTGCCGCGCGGTCGGCGGCGAACTGTCGCCCCACCCGCTCGAGACACGTGACGTCGGATGGTTCACCCGCGACACGCTGCCCCAACCATTGGTCGGATCTGAGCGCTGGGGCGACCACGTTTTTGCGGCGCTCAACGGCGAACGGCGCGACGTCCTCTACGACAACGTCCGCCAGCCGATGTGGCGGGGCGGCTCGACCACGTCGTGATCCACGTCGAGGCCGTCGAGTCGGTGGACGACGACCTCGTCGCCGCGGTTGCGGCGCTCATCCCCCAGCTCTCCCGCTCGTCCCCTCCTCCGTCGAGGGAGGTGCTGTCTCGAATCGTGGCCGACCCGGGCGCCACGCTCTTCGTGGCGCGCGACGATGGGCGCGTCGTCGGGATGCTGACCTTGATCACCTTCGAGATCCCCACCGCGGTGCGCGCGTGGATCGAGGACGTCGTGGTCGACGAGGCCGGCCGGGGCCAGGGCGTTGGCGCTGCGCTGGTGGAGGCGGCCCTGGGGCGTTCCGCCGAGCGAGGGGCGCGCACGGTCGACCTCACGTCGCGCCCGAGCAGGGAGGCGGCCAATCGTCTCTATATGCGCATGGGCTTCGAGGTGCGGGACACGAACGTCTATCGGCACAACCTCGGAGCGGCGGAGGCCTGAGGGCTGCCTTCTGGATCGTCGTGCCGCGTGTCTATGGGTCGGGCGGGAACGCGGCGGGCAGTAACCCCATCAGCGTCGGGAACCACGCGGTGAAGCGGCCCTCGCCCCACGGCAGGTCGGGCTCGTTGGCGATGGCCTGACCGAGTACGCCGGCGATGAGCGTCGAGACGAGGTAGATCGCGCTCTCGTCGTTCGCCGCCGCGCCCAGCTCGCCTCTTGCCACCGCGTCGGCAAGCGCATCACGTTGGATCTCGACCATCTCCATGCTGACGGCGAACGCCTCGGGTGAGGGATGGAAGCTCGGGACGGGGCGCCAGAACAGCAACTCGGCGACAGCCCGGTTGTCGAGCCCCCATTGGCCGCTTGCCGTGAGGCCAGCGACGAGCGCGGGCAGACCGGGCTCGCTCTTCTGCATCGCCGCGCGCATCACTTCGAGGTTCTCTCGCTGGCCCTCGAGAAAGAGCGCGTCGTAGATCGCCATGAGCGAAGGGAAATACTTGTATAGCGACGGTGGCTTCACGCCCAGGCGCCTGGCCACCTCGGAGAGGCTGAGGCCGTTCACCCCGTCCTCGGTCATCACGTCGCGGGCGATGGCGAGGATCTCCTGGATCGTTTCCTGCCGACGGCGGGCCCGGCGGTCGGGCTGCGTCGGAGCATCTGCGGCAACGCCCGACTGCGTCGATCCTTCGGTCCTCGTCATCATCAATGAGTATAGCTTAAAACAGGGTTGACAGCAATAGCTAATGGTATTAGCTTAAGGGCCGTCAGAGTCGAACGGTCGAACAGAGAAAGAGCAAAGGAGGACACCATGCCCCCCAAGAACCAACACTGGTGGCTCACGGCAGACGAGGTCGAGCTGGAGATCGAGGCCGACGCCGGGCTGCTCTACGACATGGTCTCGGACCTTCCGCGCATCGGGGAGTGGAGCCCCGAGTGCGAGCGCGTCGATTGGGAGGGCGATGTCCAGGTGCCGACCAAGGGCACCACGTTCGTGGGTCACAACGCAGTGGGGCCGGGGCGGCGTATCCGCTATTCCCGCCATGGAGAGGTCCTGGCCGCAGAGCGCGGCAAGGAGTTCACCTTCATCACCGACGAGGGCGGTCGTCCGTCGACGCTGTGGCGCTACCGATTCGAGCCGACGGCCAACGGGACAAAGGTGACCGAGGGTTACGAGGTCCGTTGGATCCCTACGTGGGCGCGGATCCTCGATGTTCCGCTGAACCGCCATAAGGAGCTGCTCGAGGGCATGCGCACCACGTTGGAGCGACTCAAGGTCGCCGCTGAGGCCCGGACGCGATCCGAAACGACGAACGGGCCGTCGTAGGCCACCTGGACCGCCGACCACACACACCACTTCGGAAATCCCTACCCGATCGACACACAAGGAGCTCCTCCGATGCAGACCTACAAGGCAGCACCCGACGTCGACGTCGTGACGTCGACGGCCAACGTCGCCGGCTTTGGCAACCTGGCCATCAACGCGTTCGTGATCGACTCGAGCGAGCCAGTGCTCGTCGACACCGGCGCCGTGAGGGAGAGCGACGACTTCATGGCTGCGCTGCGGACGGTCATCGATCCGGCGGACCTCCGCTGGATCTGGCTCACCCATACCGACTTCGACCACATCGGGTCACTGCAGCGTCTCCTCGAGGAGAACGAACGGCTGCGCGTGATCACCAGCTTCCTCGGCGTGGGGATCATGGGCCTGGCCACCGGCTTGCCCATGGACCGGGTGTACCTGGTGAACCCCGGGCAGAGCGTCGACGTGGGCGACCGCAGCCTGACCGCGGTGCGACCACCGGCGTTCGATAACCCCATCACCCAAGGTCTCTACGACGACCGCTCCCGCATCCTCTTCAGTTCGGACTGTTTCGGCGCCCTGTTGGACGAGGTGCCCGAACGCGCCGAAGACGTGTCCGAGGCGGCGCTACGTGAGGGCCAGGTCTTTTGGGCCACCGTGGACTCGTCGTGGCTGCACTCGGTAGACCGGGCGATCTTCGCCTCGGAGCTCGACCGGGTCCGCGCCTTGGCCCCGTCGATGGTCCTGAGCAGCCACTTGCCGGCGGCACAGGGTTCGTCGCTGGAGCGGTTGCTGGGTGCACTCGCCGTCGTCCCCGACGCACCGGCATTCGTGGGCCCGGACCAGGCCGCGCTGGAGCAGATGTTGGCGGGTGCGGTCGGGGCGCCGAGCGCCGTGGCGAGCTGAGCGAACCGATGATGCACCCACAAGTGCTCAACGACATGGCTACCGCACGTCGCGCCGATCTCGGACGAGAGGCGGAGCGGTACGCCCGGGCCCAAAGCGACGCGACACCCCGGGCGCCGCGGTCGAAGGTCGTCGCAGGACTCCTCTTGAGGGTCGCCACGCGGATCGACCCCTCCGTCGTTCCCGACACGGGGCAGGGGCACGCACCGGCGTTCAACGTCTAGGCCGCCCAGCGGCCGTGACGCCTCAGCCCATGTTGTCGAGGTCGTCGGGCACCTCACGCCCGGTGAGCTGGCGGTAGAACCCCGGCCCCGCCGCGATCACCCACGTCTCGGCGACCTTCCCCTGCTCGATCCGGTTGAACATCATCTCGTCGACACTCACCCGCGTGCCCGTCGGGGGCAGGTCGAAGTAGGGCCCCCGGTGCACGGCGGAGGTTGTGCAATAGCAGGCGACCATGTCGTCGGCCGCAACCATGATCAGGATGTCGGTGTGCTTGTCCGGAAACGCAATCCGGTGCGCCGCCATCGTCTTGCGTTCGTCGGCCAACCTGGCGACATCTCCCGACGGAGTGTGCTCGCGCCAGTCGTCGGTGAGGCAAGCCGCGAATTCGTCCTCGTCGCCCCGGTCGTAGGCCGCCCAGGCCCGTCGCAACAAGGCAGCGTTCTCCTCGTCCACGAGTGCTCCCTTCGGCCGCCCTTCAGCCTTGCAGACCTGCGACGGCCGGTGGCGTATGGCCGAGCGCCGACGCAGCGTGCGCACGCGTGTCTTTCCCTGACGTCGAGGCATGAGAACGGTAGGGTCGCTTCCGGTCAACTCTGGGAGGAAGCTTGAGCGGAACGGGAATGCGGGGGCGGAATTGGGTCCTGGCGGCGATGATCTTCGCCGTCTCGATGACGTTCATCGACCAGACGATCGTCTCGATCGCGGTCCCGAGCATCCAGCGGGAGCTGTCCCTCTCGTCCACGGCGGTGCAGTGGGTGGTGAATGGGTACCTTCTCTCGCTGGCCGCGCTGTTCGCGCTCGGAGGGCGCCTCTCGGACATCCTCGGTCACACCAAGATGTGCGTCATCGGCGTCATCGTCTTCGTCGGCGCATCGGTCATGTGCGGGCTGACGCCCACGGGCTCCGCCGCCGAGGCCTGGATCATCGGGTTCCGGGTCGTCCAAGGGGCCGGCGGCGCGATCATGTTCCCCGCCGCCCTGGCGATCGTCGTGCAGAACTTCCCACTGCGCGACCGGGGGAGGGCGCTCGCCATCTTCTTCGGCATCGCCGGAGGCCTCACCGCGCTCGGCCCCGTGCTGGGCGGCTATCTCACGGAGTGGACCTGGCGCGCCATCTTCTGGGTCAACGTTCCGGTGGCGCTGATCGCGCTCATCCTCATCGCCGTGTCGAAACCCAAGACCGAGTACAAGTACGCGCCGATCGACTACCGGGGGGCCGTGCTCCTCGCGGCGGGCGTGGGCCTGAGCGTCTTCGGGCTGCAGCAGTCGGCGTTGTGGGGCTGGAGCAACCCCGGGACCTGGGCCTGCATCATCGCGGGCCTCCTGATCATCGTCCTCTTCGGCTTCGTCGAGCTGCGCACGGACTCGCCGCTGATCAAGATCGGCATCTTCAAGATCCGACCGTTCTTGGTCCAGAACATCGTGCTGTTCGTCACGATGATCGCGTTCATCCCGATGTTCTTCTTCGCCAGCGAATACGCCCAGATCGCGTTGCACAAGAAGGCGTCGGAGGCCGGTATCTACCTGCTGTTCTTCTTCATCGGATTCGTGGTGGCGGCGCAGATCGGCGGGCGGATCCTGGACCGGGAGGGGGCCAAGCGCGCCGTGGTGCTCGGGGCCGCCATCGCCGCCGTGGGCTACGGCTTCTGGGCCTCGAACGCCACCTCACTCAGCTTCTCCAAACAGCAGATCTGGGTGATCGTGGCCGGCGCCGGCATGGGCATGCTCATCGGGCCGTCCAACACCGACGCCGTGAACCGGGCCTCCACCCTCTCGTACGGAGAAGCGACGGGCATCACCCAGACCGTCCGCAATTTCGGTGCCAGCCTCGGCCTGGCCGCCTTGGGGACGGTCCTCCTCTTCAACTTCCGGGACGAGTTGACGACGACGTTCCGCCAGCAAGGCTTGCCCGGGGCAGCGGCGCTGGCGAGCACGTTTGCGCAACAGGGGCAGGGCGGCACCGGCACCAACGTAAGCACGATCCCGCACTTCGTGTCCGTGGACTTCGCCCACGCCACCTCGGTGGTGCTGTACGCGATGTGCGGGGTCATGGCGTTCGCGGCCTTGGTGGCGCTGTTCGGCCTCGAGCGCGGGCGGCAGGAACTGCCCGAGGTCGAGGTCGACGAGGTGCCCAGCACTGCGAGCGCGACGGAATGAGGCTTCTGGGTCCTCCGCTGCGGGTGACGCCTGTGGTCCTCGAGGATGAGAGCGAGGGATGACCACTTTCATCACCCGATACGACACCTCGGGGCCGGGCGTCCGCCTTGCCGTCAAGGACCTGATCGACATGGAGGGCGAGCTCACTACCGCGGGCTGCCGTGCCGTGGCCACACGCGCCGTGCCCGCGGCGCGCGATGCGGCGTGCCTGGCCGGTGCACGGGAAGCCGGCGCGCGCATCGTGGGCCGGACGAATCTGCACGAGCTGGCGCTCGGTGTCACGGGCATCAATCCCTGGTACGGCACGCCGGTCAACCCCCTCGATCCCACCCGCGTACCCGGCGGCTCGTCGAGCGGGTCCGCCGTCGCGGTCGCGACGGGCGAGGCCGACGTCGCCTACGGCAGCGACACCGGCGGCTCCGTGCGGATCCCGGCGGCCTGCTGTGGCACGGCGGGCCTGAAGACGACGTGGGGCCGGATCCCCTTGGACGGCGTCTGGCCGCTCTCGCCCAGCTTCGACACGGTGGGCCCGATGGCGCGCGACGTTGCGGGACTGATCACCGGGATGCAGCTCCTCGAGCCGGGCTTCGAGCCGGCGGACCTCGGCCCCGGTGACCGTTTCGTAGTCGCACGGCTTCGCGTCGAGGCCGATCCAGCGATCACCGCGGCCATCGACCGGGCCCTCGCGCTGGTCGGCTGGCCAAGCCGGAACCTGCCGGTGCCGGGGTGGGACGAGGCGCTGATCCAAGCCGGTCTGCTCCTCGTCGTCGAGGCGTGGCATTCGGACCGCGCGTTGGTCGAAGAGGACCCCGACGGGATCGGCGAGGGCGTCCGCTCGCGCCTCTACTTCGGCGCCGCCTGCAGCGATGAGGTCGTCCGCGCCGCGTGGGAGACCCAGCGGGCGTGGGCGGCGACACTCGAAGAGGTGTTCAGGCAGGCGGACTTCGTCGTCACGCCGACACTCACGATCTTCCCGCCGCCACTCGAAGACGGCGACGATCTGCTCGTGGCGCGTTGCACGCTGCCCGTCAACCTGGCTGGCGTGCCGGCGCTTTCGCTCCCCGTACCCACCGGCGGACCCTTCCCGGCCAGCCTGCAGCTGATCGGACCGCTCGGAAGCGAAGAACGCTTGCTGGCGGCGGGGACCCTCCTCGAGGCCGCCGTTGCCGCCGGCTGACGGCCGACCGGGCCCTTGCGGCGCCCGGCTGGTGCGGAGGAGAATTGGCAGCAGTCGGGCGGAATGGGGAGGTCGCAAGGTGGAATTGTTCGGAGGATGGCGTCGGACGGGTCGGGCATGCGCTCTCGGGGCGGCGGCGTTGCTCCCGCTCGCGGCGGTCGTCGCCCTCGGGTCGGGGCCCGCGGCGGCCCAGGAAGCGACCACGCTGACGTTGAGCGTGAGTCCTAACGTCGTGAACTACGGCGCGGAAGTCACGTACACCATGACGGTGACCGCGGGAGGGATCGGCGTTCCAGAAGGCGTGGTGACCTTCGAGTCGGGAGAAACGGCGCTGTGCGACACGGACACTCCGGCCACCGGCGGAGTCTTCACGTGCACCGCGACGAACGCGCCGGCGGGAGTCGACGTCATCACCGGGATCTACGTCGACAGTGGCACGTACGACAACAACAACGCCTCGACCGGGTCGGACCCGAACAATTGCGGCTCCTCAGGTCAGCCGGCGTGTCCGCTCACGGTCAACGTCGCTGCGCCACCCGCGCCCGCAGGGTCGACGGCGTCCGCCAGCAACACGGGGACCAGTCACTCCGGCACCGTCAGCGTCACCTCAGGCTCCGTCCTCGTGGACGCCACCGGGGCCGGCGGGCTGACGGCGGCGAACTATCCGTCCAATCCGACCGCGAGCACCCCGGTGGCCGCCACCGGCGTGTACGACGATGTCGCCACGGGAACAGGCTCGGGCTTCACCAGCGTCGAGATCGAGGTGTGCAACTACGGCGCAGGCAAATCGCTCCAGTGGTACAACGCCGCCACCTCGAGCTGGTCCGAGTTCTCGGCCCAGTCGATCAACATCGCGTGCCTCAACGCCGTAGTGACCGCGCAGACGAGCCCGTCGCTCTCCCAGCTCGCGGGCACGCCGATCGCGGTCTCGATCCTCCCGTCACCTACCGCCCCCCAGGGTTACTGGCTCGTCGCCCACGACGGAGGGATCTTCTCGTACAACCGGCACTTCTTCGGATCGACCGGCAGCATCAAGCTCAACGAGCCGATCGTCGGGATGGCGACGACGAACGACGAGAACGGGTATCTGATGGCGGGCGCCGACGGCGGGATCTTCGCCTTCGGCGACGCCACCTACGCCGGCTCCCTGCCGGGCAAGAACGTCAGCGTGTCGAACATCGTCGGCATCATCAGCGATCCGACGACGGACGGCTACTACCTCATCGGCTCCGACGGTTCGGTCTGGAACTTCAACGCTCCGCAGCTCGGCGACCTCCCGTTCTTTGGCATCCACGTCAACGACATCGTCGGCGGGGCGATGACGCCCGACGACCAGGGTCTGTACCTGGCCGGCGCGAACGGCAAGGTCTACGTCCTGCTGGGGGACGGCAAGTTCCAGGGCGACGCGTCGAGCCTGCCACTCAACGCGCCGATCGTTTCGATGGCGGTCGACCCGGTCACGGGTGGCTACTGGCTCGTGGGCAAGGACGGCGGCGTCTTCAGTTACGGGGCGCCCTTCTTCGGCTCCACGGGAAGCCTGCGCCTGAACCAGCCCGTCATCACCATGTCGTCGACCGGTGACGGCGGTGGCTACTGGTTCACCGCGAGCGATGGTGGCGTGTTCGCCTACGGCGACGCCCAGTTCTGGGGCTCCACCGGATCCATCCGGTTGAACCAGCCTGTGGTCGGCATGTCAGGCTCCTGATGCGCGGGTTCCGTCGCGCCTGGCCCGGACATCTGCTCCACATCTAGCGAGCAGATACACCCCCATTAGGGTGGCCGTATGGACGTCGAGGTCTGGTCGGACTTCGCCTGCCCCTGGTGCGCGCTCGGGTTGGCGCGGCTGGACGTCGCGCTCGAGGAGTTCGAGCACGCCGACGACGTGCGGGTGATGCACCGGTCCTTCGAGCTCGATCCTCGGGCGCCGGCCAGTCGCGGGCTCACCGCGGTGGACGCCGTAGCCGGGAAGTACGGCATCAGCCCGGCGCAGGTGCGGGCGGGCCACGAGCGTCTCACCTCCCTGGGCGCAGAGGTCGGCGTCGTGCTCGACTTCGACCGGGTGCGTCTCGGCAACACCTTCGACGCGCACCGCCTGGCCCAGGCCGCTCGGGACACGCCTTACGAGCACGCGCTGGTCCAAGGTTTGTTCCGCGCCCACTTCGCCGAGGGACGACTGCTCTCGGACCCTGAGGTGCTGAAGGACGTCGCCGGTGCCGCCGGCCTCGACGAGGCCCTCTCGGACAAGGTGCTCGCGGGAGATCTCTACGCGCGCGAGGTACGTCTCGACGAGGCGGCGGCCCAGGAGTCGGGCGTGACCGGTGTGCCCTACTTCTTGATCAACGGGGCCTGGCCCATTCCCGGGGCCCAGGACGTCGAGACGCTGACGATTGTGCTCCGCCGGGCGTGGTCACGCCTCGGCCATTGAGGCCAGGATCTCGTCGATCATCTCCACGGTCGTGTTGGGATGCAAGAAGGCGAAACGCGCCACCGTCTCGCCTTCCCAGGTCGTCGGGGTGACGAAGCCGATCTGGTCGTGGAGCAGGCGCGCGGACCAGGCGTCGTAGTCCAACTTGGTCCAGCCCGGGCGCCGGAAGAGGACGATGGAGAGCCCCGGCGGCCGCACCAATTCGACGTGCGGGGCCTTCTCGATCCGTTCCGCCGCGCGCTGTGCGATCGTGAGCCCCGCCTCGACCGCATCGCAGTAGGCGTCGAGTCCGTTGACGGCCATGGAGAACCACAGGGGTAGGCCACGGGCGCGGCGTGTGAGGTGGAACGCGTAATCGCTCGGGTTCCACTCTTCGGGGTTGTCGCTGTGCAAGACCTCCAGATACTGCGCGTCCTGCGTGTGCACGGCCTTGGCGAGGTTGGGCTGGCGGTAGACCAAGGCTGCGCAGTCGAAGGGCGCAAACAGCCACTTGTGCGGATCGACGATGAACGAGTCCGCCCGGCCGAAGCCGGCGAATTGAGTCTCCACCGACGAAGCGAAGAGCGCCGCCGCGCCGCCGTAGGCGCCATCGATGTGGAACCAGAGCGAGTTCTCGGCTGCGACGTCGGCGATTCCCTTCAGGTCGTCGACGATGCCGGCGTTCGTCGTCCCGGCGGTGGCCGCGACGCCAATGACGTCCTTGCGCCGTGGGTTGTCGCGAAGCGCCTCCGCAAGGGCAGATCCAGTCAAACGGTGGTCCCTGGTCTCTACCGTCGAGCGCGCCCACGCCGAGGACGTGCAGCGCCTTGCCCACCGACGAGTGGGCCTCATCGCTGATCGCGATGAGCGGACGCTCCGGCGCCGCCGCCTGCCGACGGTGGGCGGCGGTGTCCCGCGCCACCATCAGCGCCGAGAGGTTGCCGGCCGATCCGCCCGAGACGAAGCAGCCGCCCGCTTCTTTGGGGAAGCCCGCCCGGTCCGCCAGCACCCCGAGCGCCTGGTTCTCCGCCACCACGACCCCGGCCGCCTCCAGCCACGAGGTCCCATGGAGGGACGAGGTCGAGACGAACATGTCGAAGAGCAGGGAGGCTTTCGTGGGCGCCGCCGGGATGAACGACAAGAACCGGGGGCTGTCGCAGGAGACCACGGCCGTGGCCAGCTTCTCGACGAAGAGGTTCAGCACGTGTGCGGCGTCGTTGCCTCCGGGGCGCATGAGCCCGGAGAGCTCCTGGTCGAGCGACTCGACAAGACCACCGAAGTCGAGGGAGACCGGGTCCAGGGACAGTCGTTCCCGGCACGCGGTCACGATGAGGTCGGTCATCGCCTCGTCGTAGCTGAACATGGGGTTACCCATCAGTGGCGGGAGGTGTCACCGTCGGCGGGCCGAAGGTTTGCGGCGCGCCACGCTGCCTCGGCGCGGCTTGCCACCTCGTGCAGCGGTGCCCCGGTCTTCGTGGCGAAGAGGGCGACGTCGTCGAACTCCGGCTTCACGCGGCCGTCGGACACCTTCATGCGGATGCTGATGCCGTCGACCACCACGTTGGAGAACTCGCCGCGCCACCGGCCACCGTTCGACGGGCAGGGCACGGACCCCCAACGTGCCGGTCGCCCGGACGATCTCGTTGCGGAGCGCCTCGACCTGGGCCACGTCTGCCAGCACGTGCAACACGTGACCGGGCCGTCCCTTCTTCATGGTGACTGAGCTGACCCACGCGTCGAGCGCGCCGGCGTCGAGGGCGGCCGCGACGGCATAGCCGAGCTGCTCGCCGGTCACGTCGTCGAGATTGGTCTCGAGCACGATCGCCGGCTGGCCCGACCCGACGTCCCGGTGCGCCGACCGCCAGCCGATCACCACCTGGGTGCAGTTGGGGAGGTCGGGGAGCTCGCCGGCGCCGCCGCCGAAGCCCGACGTGGCGATCGTCATGTCAGGCATCGGCCCGAACGAGTCACTGAGCGCCGAGAGGATCGCCGCGCCGGTCGGTGTGGTCAGCTCGAGCGCCACGTCACGGCCGTACGTCGGGATCCCTTCGAGCAGGCGCACCGTGGCGGGCGCCGGGTTGGGCAGCTGGCCGTGGGCGCTGCGCACCATCCCCGTACCGGTCGCCACGGCGGACGCCGCGACGGAGTCGACGCCGAGGACCTCGAGCGCCGCCGCGGTGCCGACGATGTCGACGATGGCGTCGTGCCCGCCGACCTCGTGGAAGTGCACCTCGTCCAACGGCAGCCGGTGCAGGGCCGCTTCGACCTCGGCGAGAGCCTGGAAGACGCCGAGCGCCCTCTCGGTCACTCTCGTCGGCAGGGCGGCGTCCTCGATCAAGGCGCGGATCGCGCCATGCGTGCGGGCCACGGCGTCGTGGCCCGTGACGACGGCCCTCGTGCACGCGATGCCGCCGCGGCGCCCCTCCTCGAAGGTGAGGTCCCAACCCGGGAGCGGTAGCCGGTCGAGGAGCGCCCGCACCTCTGCCACGTCGGCGCCGGCATCGATCAGGGAGCCCAGGGCCATGTCGCCTGCGATCCCGGCAAAGCAGTGGAACCAGGCCACCGTGTCCTGGGTTGTCTCCGACGCCGTCACGGCAACAGCCGGGCGACCGCGCACGCCGCGCCGTACCCGTTGTCGATGCCGACCACCGTGATCCCAGACGAACAGGCCGACAGCATGCTGAGCAGCGCCGTCACACCCTCGAGGGCGGCTCCGTAGCCGGTGCTCGTCGGCACGGCGACAACCGGGGCGGGGGTCAGGCCGCCGATCACGCTCGCGAGCGCGCCCTCCATTCCCGCGATCACCACGACCACGTCAGCTGCGGCCACGGTGTCGAGCTCGGCCAGGAGGCGGTGCAGGCCGGCGACGCCGCAGTCGACGAGCAGCGTCGGGGCGAACCCGAGCGCCCCGAGCACCGTCACGCACTCCGTCGCCACCGGGAGGTCGGCCGTCCCGGCGGTCACGACCACCACCTTTCCGGTACGAGCGGCGGCGGGACGGAAGACGAGCGTGGCGAGATCCCCCTCGTGGCTCAGCGTCCCGGGCCCGGCGCCCACGGCGACGCCGGCCGCAGACGCCGCCTTCACCTGTGGGTCGGTGGCCCGGGTCAGGAGGACCGGCCCGTCGGTTCCGGACAGGAGCTCCTCGACCACCGCCGCACAGTGCTCGGGGGTCTTGCCGGGGCCGTAGACCGCTTCGGGGAGGCCGAGCCGCAGGTCCCGGTGGTTGTCCACCCGGGCGAAGCCGAGGTCGGCGTAGGGCAAACGCCGGAGTTGCCGCACGGCCTCGTCCGGCGAGCAGGCGCCCGAGGCGATCTGATCGATGAGGGCGCGCAGGGAGGAATCGTCCATGACCTGCTCTATCCTGCCCAACCGTGAACCCGCCTGCGACCTCGCTCGCCTACTTCGGCCCGGAGGCCACCTTCACCCAGGAGGCGCTGCTCGCCGAGCCCGACCTGGCGGCCGCCGATCTGACGCCTCTGCCGTCGATCACCGCGGTGCTCGATGCGGTCGCCCGCGGCGACGTCGAAGGCGGGTTCGTGCCGATCGAGAACGCCATCGAGGGCACGGTCAGCGCGACGATCGACGGCCTCATCCACGACGTGGACCTCCACATCCAGCGCGAGGTGGTGATGGACATCCACCTCCACCTCATGGCGCCGGCGGGCACCCAGCTCGCCGACGTCGGTTGGGTGTCCTCGTATCCCCACGCGTTGGCACAGTGCCAGAAGTTCCTGGCCCGGACGTTGCCCGCGGCCGAGCAGCGCGCCGCCAACTCGACGGCCGATGCCGCCCGCCTGCTCGGCGAGTCGCGCTCTCCCGATGGCGCCGCGATCGCGCCACGGCTGGCGGCGGACCGTTACGGCCTCTCGATCCTGGCCGAGGACGTCGAGGACCACCCGGACAACCAGACTCGTTTCGTGCTGGTGGCCCGCTCCCGGGTGCCCAAGCCCACCGGTCACGACAAGACCAGCATCGTCTGCTTCCAGCGAGCCGACCACCCCGGGAGCCTGCACGGGATCATCGGACAGTTCGCCGCTCGCAACATCAACCTGACGAAGCTCGAGTCACGTCCGACCAAACAGGCTCTGGGTGACTACTGCTTCGTGATCGATCTCGCCGGCCACATCGGCGACGAGGTGGTGGCGGACTGCCTTCGTGACCTCCATGCCGGTCTGGCGGGAGTGAAGTTCTTGGGTTCGTATCCGGCCGCGGGCGAGCACGGAGCCGAACAGCGGCGACAGGCCGACGCAGCGTGGCAGGCGGCGAACGACTGGCTCAACGGCCTGCGGGACGGGATCGAGTAGGCGCTGGTACCGTACGCGCAGGAGGCTGCATGACCGCTCCGATCATCGACGTCGACCAGCACCTCTTCGAGTCGAGGACGACGTGGTCCGACTTCATCGATCCCGCGCACAAAGGCGATGCGCTGTCGATCACCGACGACGCCGGCGGATGGCCGTGGCTGACGTGGCGGGGCGAGCGCATGACCCCGCTCGAGGTGCCGATCCCCGAACGGTCGTCGCTCATCGGCGACGACCGCTTGCGACGGCTGTCGGGCGAGCGCGCCGCGGCGTCCTTCGAGGAGCTCGTGCCGGATGCCTATCGGTCCGCCCACGCACGCCTCGCCTCGCTCGACGAATTCGGATTGGACGCCGCCGTTGTGTTCCCGAACTACGGACTGCTCTGGGAACAGCGGCTTGCGTCCGACCGCGATGCACAGCGCGCCAACGCCCGGGCCTACAACCGCTTCGTCACCGGCCTGTGCGCCGATGGGCAGGATCGCCTGTTTCCGGTCGCCCACGTGATGCTGCACGACCCCGCCTGGGCTGCGGAGGAGATCGCGCGTGTCCGGGCGGCCGGAGCGCGGCTTGCGATGATCGCGCCCGCCCCCGTGGACGGGAAGCCGCTGTCACACGGTGACTTCGACCCGGTGTGGGCGGCGTGCAGCGAGCACGGGGTCGCCCCGGTGTTCCACGTGTCGGAGTTCGAGAGCCCGCTGCACCCGGCCTGGCGTCAGGGCGAACCCGAAGACGGCGAGCGGCTCTTCGATTCCATCTTCTTGTACCTGGCCCCGGCGGTCGCCTTGGCCGACCTGATCCTCAACGGCGTCCTCGATCGCTTTCCTGATCTACGGGTCGGCGTCGTCGAGCTCACGGCGAGCTGGGTGCCGCACTTCTTGCTGCACATCGACGGCGCATCCGACTTCTACGCGCTACGTCATGGCGAGCCCTATCGGAAACTCGCCCTGCGACCCTCGGAGTACTTCTATCGGCAGGTGCGGGTGGCGGCGCTGCCCTACGAGATGCCCAACCGCCTCGTGCCGCGGGTCGGCGACGACACCTACATGATCGGGAGCGACTGGCCGCACGCAGAAGGCGTCGCCGATCCAATGGCTGCGGCCGAGCGCGCCGTGGCCGGGTTGACCGGTCCGGCGCGGACGAACATCTTGGGAGCCAACGCTTCGTGGCTCCTCGGACTGTGACCATCGACCTCGAGGCCGCCGCCTCCGAGCGGGACCGGCTGCGCACGAAGTACCTCCAGAAGCCGGTCGACCGGCCGAAATCGACGGCCCAGGGCGTGCACCACGTCGCGCTGTTGTGCTCCGACGTCGAGCGAACGATCCGCTTCTACCAAGGGCTCTTGGGCTTTCCCTTGGCCGAGCTGTTCGAGAATCGGGACTACCAGGGCTCGACGCATCTGTTCTTCGACCTCGGGCACGACAACACCCTGGCCTTCTTCGACTTTCCGGGACTGGACCTCGGTCCGTACGCCGAGGTGCTCGGTGGGTTCCACCATCTGGCCATCTCGGTGAGCCGCGAGCAGTGGGACGCCGCTCGCGGCGCCTGGCGGAGGCCGGGATCCCCACGCAGATCGAGAGTGAGGTGTCGCTCTACTTCTCGGATCCCGATGGCGTGCGGCTCGAGCTGATCGCAGAAGATCTCGGATCGCTCTACGGCACACCGCTGCACTGATGCCCGTTACCGGTCTGGCCAACCTGGCCGTCAAGGTGGCGGACCTCGAGGCGGCCTGTGCCTGGTACGAGCGGGCGGGGGCAACGGTGACGGAGCCGGTCGCCTGGGAGAACGGGCGCCGCGCCGACGTCCAGTTGGGGACGCTCGCCCTCACGCTGTTCACCCAGGCGATCTACGAGGACGCCGCGGAGCTTCCGGACGAGTGCTTCTTGCACCCGGCCCTGTTCGTCGACGACCTCGATGCGGAATTGGCCCGCCACCAGGTGCTCTGGGGGCCGCGCACGGTGAGCGGGACGTTCGGCACGCGCCGTATTGCCTTCGTCGAGGCCCCCGGCGGCATACGCCTCGAGTTCATGGAGCAACTCGAGCCCGCCCCAGACTGACCGACGAGCCGATCCTTCTCAGGCCCGCTCGAGCTCGAGCTGTGGCGATTGCTCTTCCGGCTCTTCCACCGGCGACGCCCGTTTGATCGCTCGGAGGGAGGGCAACGTCGCGAGGGCGACGAGCGCAGTCGCCAGCAGTAACGCGGCGGCGACGCCGAAGGCCAGCGTGTAGCCCTGGGTGAGGGCGCTCGCAGTGTGCGCCGGTGACGCCACCTTCGCGGAGAGCGCGCGTGCTGTGCGGTTGGCGGCGATCGTCGCCAGCGCGGCCAACCCGATCGAGGCGCCCACGGTCCGTGACGTGTTGAGCAGGCCCGAGGCCAGGCCCGCGTCGCGGGGCGTCACTCCGGCCGTGCCAGCCACGGCGATCGGTGTCACCGCCAGGCCCATGCCCAAGCCGATCAATACGAACGGTCCGAGCAGCCCACCGACGAAGGTGGTCGTCGTCGTCACCTGGGCGAGCCACGCCAGGCCGCCGCCGGCCACCAGCGTCCCGAGCAGGATGAGCGGGCGAGGGCCGAACCTCGGCACGAGGCGTGCCGTCACTTGCGCACCCGCGGCGATCAACAGCGTCTGTGGCAGGAACGCGAGGCCCGCTTGGAGAGGGCTGTAGCCGAGCACGTGCTGCATGTACAGGGTTTCGAAGTACCACGAGCCGAACAGCGCCCCGAACAACATGAACATCACGACGTTGCCGCCGCTGACCGATCGCGAGCGGAAGATGCGCAGCGGCACCAGCGGCGCCTTGGAGAACCGGGCCTGTAGGACCACGAAAACGGCAAGGAGGATCACTCCCAAGGCCAGCGGCACGAGCACTTCGCTCGATCCCCACGAGTAGCTCTCCGTGCGAACGAGCGCGTAGACGAGCGCAACCAGGCCTCCGGTCACGGTGATCGCTCCGCCCAGATCGAGATGACGGTGTTCGAGGTCGGCCCTCGACTCGGGCAGATAGCGGATCGCGGCCACGACGGCGACGATGCCGATCGGCACGTTCACGAACAAGATCCAACGCCAGGTCAGGAAGTCCGTCAGGATGCCGCCGAGCAAGGCACCGGCGGATGCTCCCGCCGACGACACCGCGCTCCACGCGCCGATCGCCCAGGCGCGGGCCGGGCCTTCGGCGAACGTCGCCGTCAAGATGGTCAGTGTTGCCGGGGCGAGGATGGCGGCCCCCAACCCCTGGAGCGCGCGGGCGGAGATCAACCACGTTTCGTTCTGCGCCAGGCCGCCGAGGAGGCTCGACGCGGTGAACAGGGTCAGGCCGACGAGAAAGACCTTCCGGCGGCCGTAGAGGTCGGCGGCCCGGCCACCGAGCAGGAGAAAGCCGGCGAAGGTCAGCGTGTAGGCGTTGACGATCCATTGCAGCCCCGAGTTGCTGAAGTGCAGGTCATGCTGGATGGATGGCAACGCCACGTTGACGATGGAAGCGTCCAGCACGACCATGAACTGGCCGATCAGCACGATGCTGAGCAGGAGCCAGGACGGCACCGTCCGGCCGGGGGCGATCTCGATGGTGGAGGCACTTTTGGCGCGCATGATGCTCCTTGGTGCGAATTTGGTCCGTCTACCCCGGTGCAAGCGGCAACCTCCTTCGGCTGCCGGCTATTCCCAACCTAAAGCTGGGCTGGTCAGTTCTCCGGCGGGAATCAGACGTGACGTTGTGTCGATGAAGAGGGGACCCGGCTTAGTGTTCGGGTGTGACACGCCCAACGCGCCGAGCGGTGTATCGCGTCGAAGTCTTTTGGTTTGCGCGCAGATCGACTTCCGCTACGGCCGTTCGTCGTGGAGGCGGACACCGGAGTCGGGTCGAGGTCCACTGAGAGGAGAGTGATGGGCAGCATCGTGGTGAGCGAGTTCGTCTCGCTCGATGGCGTCATGGAGGACCCCGGCGGGGCCGAAGGAACCCGCCACGCTGGTTGGACGTTTCGCTTCGACCGCGGGGCCGACGGGGACCGGTTCAAGCTCGACGAGGTGTTGGCCGCCGAAGCGCTGCTGCTCGGCCGCGTGACCTATCAAGGCTTCGCACAGGCGTGGCCGACGATGGAGGATCCGGTGGGCTTCGCGGCCAAGATGAATGCGATGCCCAAGTTCGTGGTGTCGAACACTCTGATGGACGTCGACGCCAACTGGAACAACAGCACCGTCGTGCGGGGCGACGTGCTGGCCGAGCTGACGACGCTGAAGGCCGCCACGACCGGGGAACTCCTCGTTGCCGGCAGTGCCGCGTTGGTCCAGATGCTCACCCAGCACGGGCTCGTCGACGAATACCGCCTGATGGTGTTCCCGATCCTCCTGGGGAGCGGAAAACGTCTGTTCGGTGACCAAACCGATGCACCGAAGCTCGTTCTCGGCGGCGTCCGGACGGTGGGGGAAGACGGCGTCGTGATCCTGACCTATCACTCGAGGCCGGATGCGACAGGCGATCAGGTGAACTGAGATGGGCCCGACGAGTGGTGCTCAGGGATTGGACTTCGGCACCACCGCCCTGACCATTGCCGTAGCGAACCGGTACGCGCCCGACGAGTAGACCGTGCAGCGCTCCACCACTCCGTGGACGTCGCCCTCCTTGGCGGGGCAGAAATGCGTCCCGTCGGTCGAACGGACGACGTTGGAGTGGACTCCGTCAACCGTCGGTCCCGTGCACGGCTGATGCGCGATGCACGGCAGGGTCGCCGTGAAGGTGCCACCCGGACCCTCCACCGCGCGTCCTGCGTTCACATAGGTCACGTGCTTCGGATCGGCCGCCGCGATCGCGGCGTACTGCTGGTTGAGGGTGTTCCAATTCGGGATCGATAGCTGCTTCTTGGTGATCGGCGCGCCGATCAGGTACACGTGCGCTCCCTCTGGCGCGAAGACCTTGATCGCGGCCAGCGTGTCCGCCCGGTACTTCTGGTAGTACGCGGCCGTGTACAACTCGTATCCCTTCATGCACGGCGTGAGATTGTTGCCACTGAACTCCAACTCGACGGCCTGGGGGTGGTACTGCGCTTCCACCTCTCGCATCCTGTCCAACCAGTCGCAGATCGCCGTTCCGCCGAACGTGTCGTACGTGTGGGGAACGTCCCTGTCGGCGTGGATGAGCGCGTCGTAGTACGGCTGCGTCTCCCAGGCGAGGGAATCGCCGAAGACGGCGACCTGGGTCGGCCTCGCTGCCGTGCTGCTCGTGGTGGACCCGGGCGAGGCGCTCGGTGTCCCGCTGGAACAGGCCGCGCACAAAAGAGCGACACCCGTCACCAAGACGACGCCGAGGGCCCGGAGAGTTGTCCGGTCGTGGCACGTGCTCATTGGACCTCCGCCTGACCCGCAGGCCGACGAGCGCGTTGCCGCACACGTGTCATGTTTCCCCTCCGCAACGGATGGTAGGGAAGCCGCACCCCGGCTACCAGGGCCTTTCGTCACGTCGGTGCGGGAAACGGGAGAAATTCTGGTGTGCGAGGCTTCTGGCGTGAAGGTGCACCTCGTCGACGGGACCTACGAACTCTTCCGGCATTTCTTCGGCGCACCTCCGCATCGCAACGCCGAGGGAGAGGAGGTCGCTGCCGTTCGCGGCGTGCTGAGTTCCGTCCTTCAACTGATGGAGGAAGGCGCCACGCATGTCGGCGTCGCCACCGACCACGTGATCGAGTCCTTTCGCAACGACCTGTGGCCCGGCTACAAGACGGGTGACGGCGTCGATCCCGATCTCAAGTCGCAGTTCTGGCCGCTCGAGGATGCCCTCGTCACCATGGGCGTATTGGTGTGGCCGATGGTCGACCTCGAGGCGGACGACGCGCTGGCGAGTGGGGCCGCGGTGGCCGATGACGACGCGCGGGTCGAACAAGCCGTGATCTGCACGCCGGACAAGGATCTGGGTCAGTGCGTGCAGGGCCGGCGGGTCGTGCAGCTCGATCGGCGCCAGAACATCCTGATCGACGCAGCCGCCGTCGAAGCGAAGTTCGGCGTGCCGCCGGGCTCCATCCCGGACTACCTCGCGTTGGTGGGCGACAGTGCTGATGGCTTTCCGGGGCTGTCCGGTTGGGGCGCCAAATCCGCGGGGGCCGTGCTCGCGCGCTGGCTCCACGTCGAGGATATTCCGGCCGACGCCGACGCCTGGGAGGTCACGGTCCGCGGCGCGTCAAAGCTGGCGACAACGTTGCGCGAGAACTTCGACAAGGCCCTGCTGTTCAAGGATCTGGCCACCTTGCGCGTTGACCGTTCGCTCCTCGCCAACGTGGACGAGCTGCACTGGATCGGTCCGACCGATGAATTCGCCGACATGTGCGAGCGCCTCGATGCAGCGTCGCTCTACAAGCGCGTCGACGCGCTGGCCACGGAAAGAGCGCCCTAACTCTCCGCGCCCGTCAGGCGGGCCCGGGTGCGGCGACCGAGGGCACCGCGCCCGAGAGGTCCAGCCGGCGCACGTAGAGGTCGCGGCTGTTGGGGAAGCCCACGGCACCGGGAACCCACGCGTGGAACGCGATCCAGGACGCGCCACTCGTGTCGGTGAACACCGATTCTCCGCCCGGGCCGGCGATGCCGGTCCCGGAGGCCAGGATCGGATCGGGCGAATCGTCCGCGCACGGACCGAGCGGCCCGACGCACGTCGCCACGCCGACTGCGTAGTTGGCGCTGTTCCAATCGTTTCCCGAGAAGAACAAGACATAGTGGCCGTTCGCCAGGACCAGGTCGGGCGCCTCGACGGTCCCTCCTTCCCACGGTTGGTCCGGAGAGAGCAGCAAGGTCGGGTTGGTGCCCGTGGCGAATCCCGTGCCGGAGGGGTTCAACTGCTGCGACCACAGCTTCGACGAACCTGGACCTCCCGACTTCCAGACCAGGTACGGGGTCCCGTTGGCGTCCGTGAACGCGGAGGGGTCGATCGAACCCCCGAGTGACTGCTGGCACTCGAGCGGCGCGGTCGAGGTGTCGACGAACGGCCCTTGTGGGCTTCTGGCCGTGGCGACCGAGATGCACTCCGTGCCCGTCGAGGCCACGTCGACGGCGTAGTACATGAGAAAGGCCCCCTTGACCCGGGTCACCGACGGCGCCCAGGTGTCATCCGGCTTGGCCCAGGAGGGCAGAGCGGGGAGTGCGTTGCCGATGGCCTGCCACTGCGTCAAGTTGTCCGAGGCGATGATCTGGATGTTGCCGGCGACGGAGTTGGTGGCGTAGGCGAAATAGGTCTGGCCGACCAGGATGACGTCGGGGTCGGGGAAGTCGAACGGGTAGACGAGTCCGGCGGCGGCTCCGCCATCGAGTTGCGCGCACGGGCCCGACACCGCCGAAATGTCCTTGGCCGCGGCCGCGTTGTCGCCCCCCGACACCTCGTTCAGCGCGGTCTGTACGCCGCCGAGACAGGTGTGGACCGTGCTGATGCCGAGCCCCTCGAGCGCGGAGCTTGCGTTCGCGCTGCTCAACGACGAGTCGACTCCCGACAGCTGCTGCAACGTCTCGCCGATCGTGGCCTCGAGTTCGTTGCGCTTGTTCGCGGTGACCGCGCCTGCGTATCTCGTGACTCTCACGCTGTGGTGCAGGTCGGCCAGATGGTGCTGGGCGGCCGTGAGGGTGGAGGCTTCGCTCTCGGCGCGCAGGTGCGAGTGTGCGTCGTACCAAATGGCCACGCCGAGGCCGGCGGCGACCGCTACGCAACCCGCGACGAAGAGCGATCGAAGGGGCCGGCGATCAGCCACTTGCGTTCACCGCCGTCGAGCAGCTCGCCGAGACGGCGGACAGGGAGGCGGCCGCCTTGCCCTCACTGCCGACCGCGAGGGCGTTCAGGGCCTGCTCGACACCACCGAGGCAGGTGTGGAGCGCCGTGAGGAGCGAGGCCTGCTGCGCGACGTGGGCCTGCGCGGCGCTGAGGGCGGACTCGGCGCCCTGGAGTTGCGAGGTGTCCTGGTTCAACGCGGTGGCGTCGTTCCCGGCCTGCTGCGTGACGAGGCGGAGATCGAACCGCGCCTTGGCCAGGTCCGCTGCGACGACACGGGTGGTGGCGCGGGTGGACCCCAGGGTCCGCAGCGCCCGGTCGTAGCGGTCGTTGGCCTGTGCGGCGTCGGTGAGCAGATAGCCGAGGCACGCCGCCACCACGGCGACCCCGACGACGATCGCAACCCAGCGCTTGTGTCGTTGCGCTGGAGGACGCGGTGGCGCGGGGTCGACCATGGGCGGCCTCGGCCGAGCCAACAGCAGATCTGTCACGCGTCCATACCGCCTCCGGAGTCCGCCGGGCCGCGCCGCCAGCCCGCACCGCCCGCCAGACTCTACGTCGTCGTCTCGTCGCTCTGGCCCGCGGCCGGCTCACGTGAAGTCGGGCGGATTGCCTGCACGTGCAGGGCCCGCCGGAGTTCACGAGGAGTTCGCGTTCGGGCCGGCGGACGCGCCGGCGTGCCGCAGTCGCCACGGCGGGCCGATGGTGATACAAATCACGATACAAACGTGATGGTGGTGTCGGTGCAGGCGACTGGAGGGTGATCTCGTGATCATTCGCATGGCGGACGAATCACCGATCGCGCCCTACGAACAAGTCCGCGCGCAGATCGCCGACGCGATCGAAAGCGGGGAGTTGGCCGCGGAGACTCGGCTGCCCACCGTGCGCCAGCTCGCGGGCGACCTCGGGCTGGCGGTGAACACCGTGGCGCGGGCGTACCGCGAGCTCGAAATGGCCGGGCTGGTCGAGACGCGGGGCCGGCACGGCAGCTTCGTGGCACCCCTCGACACCAAGACCAGGCGGCAAGCGGTGCGGACCACGCACACGTTCGTCGACGCCCTGCGCCGATTGGGCATCGGTCCCCACGAGACGCTTGCCCTGGTGCGACGAGAGCTCGCCGACGAGCTCGGTGCCGAGGGCGACGGTGCCACCGACACACGAGCACGATGATCTCCTGGGCACGAGCCCGCAGGTAGTTCTAAAGTTGCGGCCGGTGAAGGTGCGTGTCGCAGCGGCATTCATCTGTTGGGTGGTGGCAGCGGGTGCGACAGTTCTCGCGCTCTGCGGCCCCGGCGTGGCGGGCGCGGCAGCAGCGAGCGGTGCGAGTGTCACCTTCAGCGGGGCGGTCAGCGGCCACTTGACCACGCCGACGACCGACTGCTCCGGCCTCACGGCCCAGTCGGGTGAGATCGACTTCTACCATTCCCTCAAGGGCCATTCGGGGAGCGAGTGGTCCCTCTTCTATACGGCGCCGCACAACGGGACGTGGAAGCCACGGGGTCTCGCCGGGAGCTCGTCCTTCAGCACCGAGGTCAACGGCAGCATCGAGGACTCCTGGAACACCAAGTCCGGCAGCTTCACGGTCAAGGGTGCCACCGGCAGCGTGAACGTCACGCTCCAGCCGCAGCCCGGATCGAAGAGTCACGGGTTGGTGCACGTGAAGGGCACTTGGAACTGCTCCTGAGCCACCCCAAGGGGTGCAAGTCAGCGAGCGGAGGGAGTGGGATTCGAACCCACGGAAGCTTGCGCCTCGCAGCTTTTCAAGAGCTGTGCATTCGTCCGCTCTGCCATCCCTCCTGGCGTGCTCATGCTAGGTGAGCACCTCCATCAGGGACTATGACTCGCTGACCCACTCCGCCAGCTCCACCACGAGGCCGGGCCCGTCGAGGAAGACGAGGCGCCGCGCGTGGAAGTCCATCACCTCGTTGCGGGGCGTGACGCCGTGCGCCGCCAGGTGGGCCAGGGTGGCGTCGAGGTCGGCCACCCGGAAGCACACGTGGTTGAACCCCAGCCGCGTGAGCGAGCGGGCCCCCTCGTCCGGGACGGCGGCGGGGTGGTGGAACCGGAGGAGCTGCACCTCCTGGTGGACGGGCGCGTCCTCGAGCACGAGGGTCACGTGGTCCGCCTCCCAGCCCTCGATCCCCATGTAGCGGGCGATCTCCTCGCCCTGCGCCACCACGGCCAGCCGCTCGGCGAAGCCGAGCAGCGCGAAGAACCGCCGCGCCGCGTCCAGGTCGCTGACCACCACCGTCATGTGGTCGAACCCTTCGGTCCGCACCGTTCCCTCTGCCACCGTGGCCTCCTCCCGTCCCGGTCTCATGCGGGGCCTCCTCAGCGCTTTGCTTCGGACTCCCGGGCGTCGCGGGCGCGCGAGCGCGACCGGGCGCGCGTCGACTGGTCCAGCACGACCTTGCGCAGCCGGACGGTCTTCGGCGTCACCTCGACGCACTCGTCGACCGCGATGAACTCCAGAGCGTGCTCCAAGGAGAACGTCATGGCCGGCGTCAGCCGCACCAGCTCCTCGGCCGTGGAGGAGCGGATGTTGTTGAGCTTCTTCTCCTTCGTCGGGTTGACGTCCATCTCTTCGTCCCGCGCGTTCTCGCCGACGATCATCCCCTCGTAGACCTCTTCGGTCGGGCCGACGATCAGGTTGCCGCGCTCTTGGAGGTTCATCAGCGCGAACGTCGTGGTGACGCCGCGCCGGTCCGCCACCATGGAGCCGTTGCGGCGCGTGCGCAGCTCGCCGTGCCACGGCTCCCAGCCGTCGAACACGTGGTGCAGGATCCCTGTCCCACCGCGTCTCGGTCATGAACTCGGTGCGGAACCCGATGAGGCCCCGCGCCGGCACGCGGTAGTCGAGCCGCACCCAGCCCGTCCCGTGGTTGACCATCTCGGACATCGAGCCCTTGCGCAGCGCCAGCAGCTGGGTCACGACGCCGAGATAGTCGTCGGGCACGTCGATGCTCACCCGTTCCACCGGCTCGTACACCCGGCCGTCGATCTCACGCGTCACCACCTGCGGCTTGCCCACGGTGAGCTCGAAGCCCTCGCGGCGCATCGTCTCGACGAGCACCGCCAGCTGGAGCTCGCCGCGCCCGAGCACCTCCCACATGTCCGGCCGCTCCGTCGGGCCGACCCGGATGGCGACGTTGCCGATCAGCTCCGCGTCGAGGCGCGACTTGAGCAGGCGGGCGGTGAGCTTGGTCCCGTCCGCGCCGGCCAGCGGCGAGGTGTTGATCCCGATCGTCATGGCCAGGCTCGGCTCGTCGACCGTGATGGCCGGCAGCGGAATCGGGTCGTCGGGGTCGGCCAGCGTCTCGCCGATGGTGATCTCTGCCATGCCGGCCACGGAGATGATCTCGCCCGGGCCGACCGACTCCGCCGGCACCTGCTCGAGTGCCTCGGTCACGTAGAGCTCGGTGACCTTCGCCCGCTCGATCGACCCGTCCAGGCGGCACCACGCCACGACGCCGCCCTTGGTCAGCGTGCCGTTGTGCACGCGGCAGATGGCCAGCCGCCCAACGTACGGGGAGGCCGAGAGGTTGCACACGAGCGCCTGGGTCGGCGCGCCCTCCTCGAAGGAGGGTGCGGGGACGTGCTCGATGATGGCCCGGAAGAGCGGCTCGACGTTGGTGCCCTCGACGCCGGGCTCCGTGCTCACCCAGCCCGCCCTCGCGTTGGCGTAGAGGATGGGGAAGTCGATCTGGTGCTCGTCGGCGTCCAGGTCCAAGAACAGCTCCTCGACCTGGTGCACCACCTCGGCGATGCGGGCGTCGGCCCGGTCGACTTTGTTCACCACGAGCACGACCGGCAGGCGCGCCTCGAGCGCCTTGCGCAGGACGAAGCGCGTCTGGGGGAGGGGCCCCTCGGACGCGTCGACCAGGAGCAGCACCCCGTCGACCATGGTCAGGCCGCGCTCGACCTCGCCGCCGAAGTCGGCGTGGCCCGGGGTGTCGACGATGTTGAGCTTCACGCCGCCCCAGCGCACCGCCGTGTTCTTGGCCAGGATCGTGATGCCCTTCTCGCGCTCGAGGTCGCCCGAGTCCATGACCCGGTCGGTCACCTCCTGGTGCTCCCCGAACGCGCCTGTCTGGCGGAGCAGGGCGTCCACCAGGGTGGTCTTGCCGTGGTCGACGTGGGCCACGATCGCCACGTTTCTGATGTCTTCGCGTCGGCTCATGGGAGGAGCCAACGATAGAGGCGAATGCGGGACCTCCGAACCTCAGGCCGCGACGCGTGCCTGCGGGCCCCCGGCCAGCACGAGCGCCACCGCCTCGGCGGCCAGCGTCAGGACCGTCGGGTGCGGCTCGACCCGCACGAGACGGCCGGAATCGGGCCACCAGCCCACCACCCGCCCCGGAGGGTGGGCGGCGACGCGCAGCGCCTCGACCAGCGCCACCAGCGCCAACTCGGCCCGTACCGAGTCGCGGCGGGGGCCGGACAGGACGACCAGATGCGCCACCTCGGTGCGGACGTCGGCCCGGCCCCGCAGGGCCAGCAGCGCCGAGTGCGGGCTGTCCCACCAGTGATCGCGCCCGATGACCGGCGTGGCGCCGAGGGCCGCCCAGTCCAGCGCGCCCCACAGGCGCGTCGCCCACGTCACCGTCTCCGCGGTGACGGCGCTGCGCCCCGCCGCCGGCAGGGCGGCCACCCAACGGTCGAGCTGGGAGACGACGCGGCTGCCGTCGCGGACGCCGCGCTCGGCGTCGGCCAGCCGCGCCTTCACCGCCTCGAGCGGCGTGCGCGCCTCGCCGGCCGCCAGGGCGCGGACCGCGGCCAGCCCGATCGTCCGGCGTGCCGTGCGCGCCGACCAGGCAAAGGGCTCGTCGTCGGATCCGGGGCCGCCGTCGCCGAGCGCGCAGCGCACGTCGTGGTCCGTCACCCGGAAGGGCCCCGCCCCGGCCCGGCGCACGGCCAGCCCCGCCAGCGTCCGGCGCGCCTCGTCGAGCGCCGCCTCCCACGCGCCGGTGTCGAAGGGGACCGGGCCGTCGAGCCCTGCCACCAGCGCCGCCGTGAGCGCGTCAGTCACGTGGCGCCCGTTCCCCGACGCCGGTGCGGCTCTGACCCTGGCCGGCGGCGGCCAACCACGCCGCGAGGTGCGAGGCGACGGCGCGCAGGTGCTCCTCGCGCACGTCCTCGATGCCGTAGCGGCCGTTCCCGGTCTCGAGCAGCGCGAGGCGGAACGGTGGCGTCCCGCTGCGCAGCGTCTCGAGCAGCGCCAGATAGTGCAGCGAGCGCCGCTCGCGCGCCCACGACCCTCCGCTGCAGAGACCCAGCGCGCACAACGACGCCGCACCGGGCCGGGCCGACCCGACGAGGAGGTCGAACACGCCGTGGAGCACGACGCGGCCGCCGGCCAACGGGATGGCGACGCGGTCGTCGGTGCGCGGCATCCACCCCGGCGCCAGCCGCGGCACCAGGTCGCGCAGGTGGGCGGCGTGCTGCGCCACGACGTCGCCCAACGCCCCGAGCGTCGCCGGGTCCGACCCTTCGACGCGCGCCACCGTCGCCGCGCCCGCCGGCCCCTCGGCGCGCAGCGCGTCGAGCGCGTCGCGGAGCGGGTCGTCGATGACGTCGTCGGTGACGAGGCGGCGGAACAAGACGTGGACGAGCCGGTCGACGAGGACGTCGTCGACGACGCCTCCCGCCGGGGCCGTCCCGACCGCCCCCTGGCTCGGAGCCGGACCCTGACCCGGCCGCTCGCCCGCCCCGGCCGGCTCGCCCGGCGCCCGGCCGAGCACGTCCCGCGGCCCGAGCACGAGCGGCGGCGCCAGCTCGCCCCGAGATGCGACCACCCCGTACGCCGCGTCCTCGAGCCACGCCCGGAGCCCGCCGGCGAGGCCCGGGTCGAAGCTCGGCCGCGCCCCGGCGTCGCCCCGCAGCAGCGCCAGCACCTCGTCGCCCGGAGGCGTCACCGCAGCACCCGGAGCGGGCAGGCGCAGCGGGCGCGGGGCGACGAGGACCATGGGCGGCAGTGTGCCCACGGCGTGTGACACCTCCTCTACCCTGGCGAGTGCATGGCACCCGCCCTGGTCCTGCCCCTTCTCGCCACGAACGCGGCCTTTTTCGTCGTGTTCGGGATCTTCGTCGTCGCCATGGTCGTCCTGATCGTGATCATCATCATGTGGGCCGTGCGCCACGACATCGCCGGCCGCCGCGCCTGGCGCGCGCAGCAGGAGGCCGCGGTCGAGGCGGGGCAGCCGGTGCAAAGCGGCCCGTACCCCGTCCCGCAGAACCGATTGCAGCAGCGCGCCATGGAGCGCCTCCAGCGCGCGCAGCAGCGGCAGCAGCCGCCCAAGTCCTCGTGAGCGACGTCGGACGCCCCAACGGCGCCAACGGCGCCGACGCTGGTAACGGCCGCGCCGCCGTCACCGGCTCCGAGCTCACGTGGACCGGGCGGCTCCGCCAGCGCTGGGGTCGGCGCCGGCACGGCGCCGAGCGGTCCGGGCGGCACGACGGGACCCCGCAGCGCACCGCGTTCGTGCTGGCGGGCGGCGGCAGCCGCGGCGCCGTGCAGGTCGGCATGCTCGATGAGCTCGTGCGCCGCGGCATCCGGGCCGACCGTGTGTTCGGGGCGTCCGTCGGCGCCATCAACGGCGGGGCCTACGCGGGCAACCCGACGCCCGACGGCATCAAGCACATGGAAGAGGTGTGGCTGGGGGTGCGCGGCACCGACATCTTCCCCCGGGGCACGTTCGACGGCCCGTGGGCGTACTTCCAGAAGCGACCCGCCGTGCACGCCAACACCGGGCTGCGCCGGATCATCGAGGCCGGGCTCGACTACGAGAACCTCGAGGACGCGGAGATCCCCGTCGAGGTGGTGACCACGTCGCTCACCGACGGGCGCGAGCGCTGGATCACCCGGGGCCCGGCCGTCGAGGCCATCCTCGCCTCCTCCGCCATCCCCACGATGTTCCCGCCGGTGACGATCGACGGCGACGTGCTGGTCGACGGCGGCGTCGTCAACAACGTCCCGATCAGCCGGGCGTTGTCGGCGGGCTGCGACCGCATCTACGTGCTGCTCTGCGGCCCGCTGCACTACCACCCCCGGCCGCCCAGCCGCCCCGTCGAGGCCGCGCTCACCGCGTTCTTCGTCGCCGTGCACGCACGCTTCGTCCGCGAGCTGGCGTCGCTCCCGCCCGGCATCGAGGTCGTCGTCTTCAGCGGCGGCGGCGATCCGTCGGGCCAGTACCGCGACTTCTCCAACACGCCCGGGCTGATCGCCGAGGGCCGGGCCGAGGTGGCCGACGTCCTCGACCGCTACGTGGGCACCTCGCACGACCTCCACCTCCCCTCGGTGGTCCCGCCGCCGCCCGCTCCCACCGAGCCCGATCCGGCGGCGGACGCCGGACCCGACGGGTCGTCTCCCGTGCCGACGACGCCGGACACGGCCGCGCCGACCGAGCCCGCCGCCTCGCCGTGACGGCGGGCGCGGGTGGCGGGGCGGGGGCGGGCCGGTACCTGCTGACCAACGACGCACCGGAGGCGATGGACCGCTTCACCGCGTTCGCCACGCTGTTCGACCCGGGGACGTTCCGGCACTTCGACGCGCTCGGGCTGGCGGCGGGCTGGCGGTGCTGGGAGGTGGGCGCCGGGGGCACGACCGTGGTCGCGCATCTCGCGGGGCGGGTCGGAGAGCGGGGCCACGTCCTGGCCACCGACATCAACCTGGCGTGGGCGGCCAACGCGGCGGCCACGAACGTCACGATCCTCGAGCACGACGTGGCGGGCGACCCGCCGCCCGGCGGCCCGTTCGACCTGGTCCACGCCCGCCTCGTCCTCGTCCACGTCCCCGAGCGCGACCGGGCGCTCGCCAACATGGTGGCGGCGCTGCGCCCCGGCGGCGTGCTCCTCGTCGAGGACGCCGACCCCGCCCTGCAGCCCCGCAGCTGCCTCGAGGAGACGGGGCCCGAGGAGGTCCTGGCCAACCGGCTCCGGCGTGGCTTCCGCCACCTGCTCTCCGAGCGGGGCGTCGACCTGGCCTACGGCCGCACGCTGCCGCACCGCCTACGGGACGCCGGGCTGGCCGACGTGGCCGCCGAGGCCGCGTTTCCCATCCGCCACCCGGCCTGCATCCCGCTCGAGATCGCCACGATCGACCTCGTGCGCGACCAATTGGTCGCCCGCGAATTCGCCACCGAAGAGGAGGTCGAGCGGCATCTGGCCAGCGTGCGGAGTGGCCGGCTCGACCTGACCCAGCCCCCCATGATCTCGTGCTGGGGGTGGCGCGCCGAGGCCTGAGCGCCGGCGCGGGCCCGACGTGGCCTCCCGCCCGCCGGTGGGGCGGCGCGAAGGTCACAGCATCCTGGTGGAATAGACCGATGGCTGTCGCCGCACCCGAGCTCGCCCCCGAGGACCTCTTCCACCCCGCCGTGGCGGCGTGGTTCGCCCGCCGTTTCCCGGCCGGCCCGACGCCGCCGCAGACCGCGGCGTGGCCCCACATCGCCGCCGGGCGCGACGTCCTCGTGGCGTCGCCCACCGGCTCGGGCAAGACCCTGACCGGCTTCCTGGTCGCCATCGACGCCGCCTACCGGGCGGCCGAGGCGGGCACGCGCACCGGGGGCGCGCCGGAGGTCCTCTACATCTCGCCGCTGCGCGCGCTGGCGGTCGACGTGCACGAGAACCTGCACGTCCCGCTCTCCGAGATCCGGGAGGAGGCCGCCCGCCTGGGCTGCCCCGACCCCGAGCTGCGCGTGGCCGTGCGCACCGGCGACACGCCGCCGGCGGAGCGCGCCGCCATGAAGCGCCAGGCGCCCGACCTCCTGGTGACGACGCCCGAGTCGCTCTACCTCCTCCTCACGGCGCCGTCCTCGCGCGCGCTGCTGCGCGGCGTGCGCACCGTGATCGTCGACGAGGTGCACACGCTCGCCCGCGACAAGCGGGGCAGCCACCTCGCGCTCAGCCTCGAGCGCCTCGACGCGTTGGTGAGCGAGGCCGGCGGGCGGCTCCAGCGCATCGGGCTCTCGGCCACCCAGCGCCCCCTCGACCTCGTGGCGCGCCTGCTCTCGGGGGTGCACCCGGGGCGCGAGCCGACGACGATCGTCGACTGCGGCCACGCGCGCGACCTCGAGGTCGCCATCGAGCTGCCGACCACCGAGCTCGAGGCCGTCATGAGCGGCGGCCAGATGTCCGACATCCTCGACGCCATCGCCGAGCACACCCGGCACCACCGCACGACGCTCGTGTTCGTCAACACGCGCAAGATGGCCGAGCGCGTGGCCCACCAGCTGACCGAGCGGCTGGCCGAGGACGAGCCCGGCCGTGGCGGGAACGACGTCGACGCGTCGTTGCTCGTGGCGGCGCACCACGGCAGCCTCTCGGCGGCGCGCCGGCGCATCGTCGAGACCCGCCTGCGCGCCGGCGACCTGCGCGCTCTGGTGGCGACGGCGTCGCTCGAGCTCGGGATCGACGTCGGCCCCGTCGAGCTCGTCTGCCAGATCGGCTCGCCGCGCGCCATCGGGACGTTCCTCCAGCGCGTCGGGCGGGCCAACCACCACCGCGACGGCACCCCGGCCGGCCGGCTCTACCCGACGACGCGGGACGAGCTCGTCGAGTGCACCGCCCTGCTGGCCGCGGTGCGCGAGGGCCGCCTCGACCTCCTCGAGCCGCCGGTGGCGCCGCTCGACGTGCTGACCCAGCAGCTGGTCGCCGAGGTGGCGTCGACCGACGAGCGCGACGTCGAGGCCATGTGGGAGCTGGTCCGCGCGGCCGCCCCCTACGCCGAGCTGACGCGGCAGGACTTCGACGAGGTGGTCGCGCTGGCCAGCTGGGGGATCGAGACGGGACGCGGGCGGCGCGGCGCGCACCTGCACCACGACGCCGTCAACGGGCGGCTGCGGGCCCGGCGCGGCGCGCGGCTCGCCGCGCTCACCGGCGGCGGCGCCATCCCCGAGACGGGCGACTACCGCGTCGTGCTCGACCCCGACGGCGTGACCGTGGGCTCGGTGCACGAGGACTTCGCGGTCGAGGCCACGGCGGGCGACATCTTCCTCCTCGGCACGCACTCGTGGCGCGTGGCCAAGGTGGAGGTCGGCACCGTGCGCGTGCACGACGCCGGGGACCTGCCCCCGACGATCCCGTTCTGGCTGGGCGAGGCGCCGGCGCGCACCGCCGAGCTCTCCGAGGCGGTGAGCGACCTGCGCGCCGCACTCGAGCCCGTGCTGGCGGCGTCGGACGGCGACGGCGCGCGCCGCCTGGTGCGCGAGCGCGCCGGGGTCTCGGCCGAGGTGGCCCAGCAGGTCGTGGCGTACTGCGCCGCCGGGCTGGCGGCGCTCGGCCACCTGCCGACGCGCCAGCGCATCGTCGTCGAGCGGTGCTTCGACGAGAGCGAGGGCAGCCAGCTCATCATCCACGCCCCCTTCGGCGGCCGCATCAACCGGGCGCTCGGCCTCGCCCTGCGCAAGCGCTTCTGCGTGTCGTTCGACTTCGAGCTGCAGGCGGCGGCGGACGACGACACGGTCGTCCTCTCGCTCGGCCCCCAGCACAGCTTCCCGCTCACGCGCGTGCAGTCGATGCTGTCGAGCGCGCAGGCGACCCAGGCGCTGACCCAGGCCGTCCTGCTGCACCCGATGCTGGCGGCGCGCTGGCGCTGGAACCTGACCCGCGCGCTGGTCATGCCGCGCATGAACGGGGGCAAGCGCCGGCCCATCCACCTCCAGCGCATGGAGGCCGACGACCTGCTCGCCGCGGTGTGGCCCGGGCTGGCGGCGTGCCAGGAGAACGCGCCGGCCGGGCCGGTGGGGGTGCCCGACCACGTGCTGGCGCGCCAGACGGTCGACGACTGCCTGCACGAGGGCCTCTCGGTGGAGGGCCTGGTCGACCTGTGGGCCAAGGTCGAGTCCGGGGCGATCGAGGTGCACACCGTCGAGTCGTCCGAGCCCTCGCCGTTGGCGCACGCCATCTTGAGCGGGCGCCCGTACACGTACCTCGACGACGCGCCGCTCGAGGAGCGCCGCACCCGCGCCCTCTCGCTGCGCCGCGGCCTGGGCGAGCTGGGGCCCGACGGCCTCCCGGTGCCGGCGCACGAGATGGCCGCGCTCGACCCCGAGGCGGTCGCTCTCGTGCTCGAGCAGCTGTGCCCGGCGCCGCGCGACCCGGACGAATTGCACGACCTCTTGCTGTCGCTGGTGGCGTGCCGCCCGCACGCGCCGTGGGCCGACTGGTTCGCCGCGCTGGCGGCGGACGGCCGGGCGGGCGAGCTCGACGGCTGCTGGGTGGCGACCGAGCGCCGTGACGCCGCGGCCGCGCTGGGCCTCGACGACGAGGCCGCCGCGGCGTGCGCGCAGGGGCACCTCCAGCTGGCCGGGCCGGTGACGGTCGACGAGCTGGTGGCGGTCGCCCCGTTGCCGAGCGGTGCGCCGCTGGGCGCCCCGCTGACGGCGGCGCGGGCGCGCACGGCACTGGCGCGCCTGGAGAACAAGGGCGTGGCGATCGAGCTGCCGGACGGGCGCTGGTGCGCCCGCCACCTCCTCGTGCGCCTGCACGCGGCGGGCCGGCGACGCCGGCGCGGCCTGGTCGAGGCCGTGCCGATCTCCGACTACGTGCGCTTCCTCACCCGCTGGCAGCACGCCACGCCGGCGACGCGGCTCGAGGGCCGGGCGGGCCTGCTCGAGGTGGTCGAGCAACTGGCCGGCATCGAGGCGCCGGCGGCGGAGTGGGAGGCGCAGATCCTGCCCGCCCGCGTCCGCGACTACGACCCGCGCTGGCTCGACGAGCTGTGCCTGTCGGGCGAGGTCGTGTGGGGCCGCCTCACGCCGCGGGCCGAGCCGACCGGGCGCAGCGGCGCGCCGTCCCCGGCGACGCCGCTGGCCTTCGTCAGGCGCGACGAGCTCGTGCCGATGCTGCGGGCGGTGCGGGCGGGGTCTCCCGCGCCCGAGCCCGAGGTGGGCGCCGGGGCGGACGTGCTGGCGGCGTTGCGGGCGCGCGGCGCGTGCTTCCGCCCGGAGCTGGCGCCGACGACCGGTCGCCTCCCGGCCGAGGTGGACGAGGGGCTGTGGGACCTGGTGGCCCGCGGCCTGGTGACGGCCGACGCCTTCTCGGCGGTGCGCTCGCTGCTCTCGGCGCGCGACCGCTGGCGCACGCGGACGACCCGGCGCCCCTCGAACCGGCTGGCGCGCCGGCGCGCGCCGGTGGGGTCGGGCATCGGCGAGGGCCGGTGGTCGCTGCTCCCCGGTCCCGAGGTGCTGGGCGTCCCGGCGGTGGCCGACGGCGTGCTCTCGCCGGGCAACGAGGAACTGGCCGAGGTGGTGGCGCACCAGCTGCTCGGTCGCTGGGGCGTGGTCACGTGGGAGATGTGGGGGCGCGAGTCGTTCAAGGTGCCGTGGCGCGAGGTCGTCTGGGCGCTGCGGCGGCTCGAGGCGCGCGGCCAGGCCCTGGGCGGGCGGTTCGTGGCCGGGCTGTCGGGGGAGCAGTACGCGCTGCCCGAGGCGGCCGAGGAGCTGCTGGCCGTGCACCGGCGCGCCCGCGGAGGGCGAGGAGGTCGTGGTCGCCGGGGCGGACCCGCTCAACCTGACCGGCTCGATCCTCGGTGGCACCCGCGTGCCGACGCGGCGCAACCAGCGTGTCGTGTACCGCGACGGGACGGTGGTGGACCGCCTCGAGGCGGGTTAGCGGCGGTGTCGCCGTCGCGCCGCATCGACCTGAACGCGGACGTCGGTGAGGCGACGGACCCGGCGGGCGTCGAGACCGAGCGCGCCCTGCTGCGCCTGGTGACGACGGCGCACGTCGCGTGCGGCGGCCACGCCGGCGACGAGGCGACGATGACGGCGACCGTGGCGGCCGCGCTCTCCGGCGGCGTGCGCGTCGGCGCCCACCCCTCCTATCCCGACAAGGAGGGCTTCGGCCGCCGCCCCGTCGACATCGACCGCGCCGCGCTGTGCGACGCGCTACGCACGCAGCTGCGGGCGCTGGCGGCGGTGTGCGCGTCGGCGGGCACCGCCATCGCGTCGGTCAAGGCGCACGGCGCGCTCTACGAGGAGGTCGCCAAGGGGGGCGCCATCTATCTCGCGCTGCGCGACGCCGTGGCGGCGGAATGCCCGCCCGAGGTCACGTTGGTCCTGCCCTCGGGCCGCCCCGCCCTGGCGGCGGCGCTGCGCGACGGCGTCGCCGCGACCGAAGAGGGCTTCTGTGACCGCGCCTACCGTGCCGACGGCGGCCTGGTCGACCGGGCCACGCCGGGCGCCGTGCTGGCCGACCCCGAGGAGGCGGCGGCCCAGGCGCTGAGCCTCGCCCGCGGCGCGGTGGCGGCGGGGGACGGGACGGTCCTCACGCTGTGGGTCGACACGCTGTGCGTCCACGGCGACTCGCCGGGCGCGGTGGAGATCGCCACGGCGGTGCGCCGCGTGCTGGCGGACGCCGGCATCGAGGTGCTGGCGCCGGCCGGTGCATGACGCGCCCGGTGCCGGTGGGGGAGGTCCGGCCCTTCGGTGACCGTGCGCTGCTGATCGGCGTCGCCGACCCGCCCGCCGGGCGCGCGCTGGCGGCGGCGCTCGAGCGGCGCGGCGCCGACGGCGACGTCGAGGTGGTCTGCGGGCGCTCCACCGTCGCCCTCGTGCTGCGCGACCCCGACGCCGCGCTGGGGCCCTGGCGCGACGTCGTCCGCGACGTCCAGGCTGGGACCGCAGCGACGCCGGGCCCCGACGACGCCGCGCCGGCGACGAAGGTGCTCACCGTCCCGTGCGCCTTCGACGGCCCGGACCTGGCCGAGGTGGCGGCACTGGCCGGCTGCAGCGCGGCGGACGTGGTGACGCTGTTGACGGGGGAGCGGCTGACCGTCGGCGTGGTCGGGTTCTCCCCGGGCTTCGCGTATCTCGACGGTTTGGCGGCGCCGTTGCGCGCCGTGCCGCGGCGCGACCGCCCGCGTCCGGCCGTGGCGGCGGGCTCCGTGGCGCTGGCCAACGGGCACGCCGCGGTGTACCCCACCGCGTCGCCGGGGGGCTGGCAGCTCGTCGGGCGGACGGGCGTGCCGTTCTTCTCCCTCGACGGGCCGCCGTACGCCGCGCTGGCGCCGGGCGACCAGGTGCAGTTCACCGTCGCCGGCGCGGGGGAAGCGACGGAGCCGGCGCCGCTGACGGCGGCGCCGTGGTCGCCGCCGCCCGCCGCACGGCCCGTGTTCGAGGTCGTGGCGCCGGGGCTGCGCGCCGTGGTGCAGGACGCCGGTCGCCGTGGCGTCGCCGGCTCGGGGGTCCCGGACGCGGGGCCGGCGGACCCGGTGTCGTGGGCGCTGGCCAACGCGCTGGCCGGCAACGCGCCGGGTGCCGCGGCGCTGGAGGTGACGGGCGGTGGCGCACGGCTGCGCGCGCTCGGGCCGTGCCACGTCGCGGTGGTCGGCGCGGCGCCGTCGGTGCGCGTCGACGGGACCGACGTCGCGCCGGGACAGCTCGTGCCGCTGGCCGCGGGGCAGGTCCTCGAGGTCACCGCGCTGGCGCGGGGCCTGCGCACGTACGTCGGCGTCGCCGGGGGCCTGCTCGGCCCCGAGGTGTTCGCCAGCCGCTCGAGCGACGAGCTCAGCGGGCTGGGCCGCGGTGCCGTGTCGGCCGGCGAGCGCCTCTTCGCGGGGGCGTGGGCCCCGCCGCTCGGCGACCACCTGGCGCCCGGGACGGCGACCGCGCTGGCGCCCGGGGGCGATCCGGTCGAGCTGCGCGTCGTGGCCGGGCCCCACGCCGAGCGCTTCGCGCCGGACACGCTGGCGCGCCTTGCCGCGACGACGTTCCGCGTCGGGAGCGACAGCAACCGCGTCGGGCTCCGCCTGCGCGCCGAGACGACGGCGGACTGGCGGGCCGTCCCCGGCGAGCTCGACTCCCAGCCGATGGTCACCGGCGCGGTGCAGCTGCCGCCGGGCGGCGAACCGGTGGCGCTCGGGCCCGACCACGCCACGCTGGGCGGCTACCCCGTCCCGGCGGTGGTCATCGCGGCGGACCACGGTGTGCTCGGCCAGTGCGGGCCGGGGACCCCGGTGCGGCTCGTGCCGGTCGGGCTCGACGAGGCGGAGCACGCGTGGCGGGCCGCACGCCGCGCCCTGGCCGGAGCCGTCGTGGGCCACTACCCGCTGGCCGCGGGTTGAGCCGGCCGCCGTCCTTCAGACCAGGAGCTTCACCGCCGTCCCGACGCCGATCACGACCACGACGGCGCGCAGCCAGGGGACCGGCAACACGAGGGCGAGCCGGGCCCCGAGATAGCCGCCGACCAGGCTGCCGGCGGCCAGCAGGGCGACGGCCTCCCAGACCAGCCCGCCGTGGACGAGGAACACGACGGCCGCGACGCCGTTGACGACCATGGAGAGGATCGCCCGCATCCCGTTCGTGTGGGCGAGCGTCACGGGCAGGGCGAGGCCGAGCACGGCCAGGAACATGACCCCCATGGCGGCGCCGAAGTAGCCGCCGTACACGGAGGCGGCGAAGACCCCCACGACGAGGAGGACCGGGCGGGTGCGGGGGTGGGCCGCGTCCTTGTCGAGGGCCCGCCGGAGGATCGGCTGGAGGCCGAACAGGACGGCCGCCCCCAGGACGAGCCACGGCACGACGTCGTCGAACGTGCCCGACGACGTGTTGAGCAGGAGCAACGCGCCGCCGACCCCGCCGGCCAGCGCCACGGGGGTGAGGCGGACCAGGCGGCGGGCCTGGTCGCCGATCTCGCGGCGGAAGGCGGTGGCCGAGCCCAGGTAGCTGGGCCAGATGCCGACCGTGTTGGTGATGTTGGCCGTCAGGGCCGGATAGCCGAGCGCGAGCAGGAGCGGGAACGTGATCAGGCTGGCGCCGCCGGCCACCCCGTTGAAGATGCCCCCCACGACCCCTCCGAGCAGGAGCAACACGACGTGCGATGCAGGCATGCCGCGCCAGAGTACGACTCCGCCGCCGTTTCTCGGCGCTACACGGGGGGCATTTGTGCACGGCATCGTCCTACAACGGGGGTGTCGGACCCCGAATTTCTTCGCCGCAATACGAAAGGTTCGCTGACCTCCCCCGTTTCATTGGCATCACCGAGGAGCCGGCGCGTGTGGCGGATGGCGGTAAGGGGTAGCAATGAAGGGTCGTATCCGGATCGCCGCAGTTGGGCTGGTCGTTATGACCGTGCTGACTGCACTGACCTCGACTGCGGGTGCGTCGACGACCACCTCCACGTGGAACGTCACCGGCAACGGAGGGTTCGTGGGCCTGAACCTGCTCAGCGCACTGCAAATCGCGGGCGGCGGCTCTGAAGCCGACGCCAGCAGCGCCCCGCTGTCGGAGGCGTCCGGCACCGGCCTGTGCATCGACTCCTCGGTCACGACGAACCCGTGCCCGACCAGCGCCACGGCGTCGCTCTCCGGCGAAGCGCTCCAGACCACCCAGGACGCGGTGGCCAAGGGGGCGGGCACCACGGCCACGCCGACCGGCGCGAGCGGGTGCACGATCCCGCTGAACACCGGCATCATCAACGTCGACGTCTCCTGCGGCACGGCCTCCGCGTCGGAAGACTCGAGCGGCAACCCCACCGCGTCGGGCACCGGCTCGCTGGCCAACGTCTCGGTCAGCCTGAGCCTGACCAACGTGCTCTCCGGCCTGCTCGGCGGCTCCTTGCCGGCCGCCGGAACGCTCTGCAGCGGAGCCGGCGCGGCCAGCACCACCGGCGGGGCCAGCACCACCGGCCTCGACAGCACGCTCACCACATTGATCGGATCCGTCAACGGGCTGCTCTCTGGCCTCTCGCTGCCTGGCCTGAACTCGGGCACCGTTGACACCAGCACCGACAGCACCGGTGCGTGCTCCCTGCTCGGCGGGCTGCTCAACTCGCTCAGCAGCCAGGGCGGCGCCGGTACGGGTATCGGGATCCTCACCGGGATCCTGAACCAGGTCCTGGGTGTGACCGGGGGCAACGGCGTGGGGATCTCGCCGCTCACGATCGACGTCGGCGGCTCGACCACCGCGGTCAGCACCACCGGGAACGTCGTCACCGACTCGGTCGAGCAGCACGCCGTCGACATCAACCTCTTCGGCCTGGCCGACCTGCAGGTCGCGCCGACCACGGCGGCGGTCTCGCTCGACCGCAGCACCGGCGTCGTCACGCCGAGCTGCAACGCCGGCGTCCTCTCGTACTCCACGATGGGCGGGCTGCAGAACTTCTTGAGCCTCGGCCAGCTCACCTCGACGTTGAACAACCTGCTCGGCCAGCTCAGCGGTGCGCTCGACAACCTGACCTCGGCGCTCTCGACGCTGATCGGCGACCTCATCAACTACCAGACGCCGGGCAACCTGTTGAACTGCGACACGTCGGCCCCCGGGTCCACGGCCAGCGCCTCGGTCGGCGTCCTCAACGTCGGCCTCCTGACCGGCATCATGGGCGGCGTCGGGCTCAACGTCGGTGACGTGAGCGTCTCGGGCAGCGCGACCAACGCCACGCCGGCCGTCACCACCGCGGCCGCCACCACGCCGGCCGCTCCGGCTGCGGCGCCGGCCCCTGCCGCCGCCGCCCCGGCGTCGTCGGTGCCGAACGTCACCACGGTGCACACCGGTGAGTTCTGGTCCGGCAGCCTGCCGATCATCCTGCTGACGGGGATGGGCCTGGCCGGGATCATGCTGATCGGTCGCCGCCGCATCTTCTCGGTGGCCCGCTCGATCAACCCCATCGCCCGTCGCCGGGGCGGCCAGTGAGCCGCCCCGACCGATCCACCCCCTCGGATCGAGCGACGGACCGCCACCGGGCCCGGCCTTCGGGACCTCCTCCGTTCCCCCTCCGGTCTCGGGGGCCGGCCCGGCGGCAGCCTCTTTTCACACCCACACCACGGGCAGGCGGCCGCTAGGCCGGAGCGATCCTGGGCCGGGGTGATCCGCACACCCGGCCGCCAACGGGCACAGGAGCGACGACAAGACAGATCTCGGAGGATCTGGAGAGGGAGAAGCAGATGCAGCGGGAACCGGTGCTGCGAGCTGCTCGGAACGGGAAGGCGGATTCCCGTTCCGAGCACCTGCAGCCGGCGACAAAGAGCGAGCCCGGCCCATGACCGGAATCAAGGACATTCGGCGCGTCGGCGTCACCCTCGTGGGCGTGGCCTTCCTGTTCATCGCGATCTTCGCGGGCACCTACGCCGTCGCCCACCAGCTGCACCAGGACCACGCGGGCAACGTCCTTCTGGCCAGCCAGAAGGCGAACACCGAGAAGGTCAAGGCGAGCGACCACGGTGCGGCGTGCACGCTGTCGGACCCCAAGGAAGGCCAGCTGTCCGGGATACTTTCCATCCCCGCCATCAACCTGCAGGCGCCGGTCGAAGAGGGCACCGACGACCCGGAGCTCAACGTGGCGGTCGGGCACGCGCCGGCGTCGGTGTGGCCCGGGCTGAACGGGACGTCGGTGTTCCTGGCCCACGACGTGAGCTACTTCGTGCACCTCAACTCCCTCAAGGCCGGCGACGTCATCACGTACCAGACGGCCTGCAACACCTGGAAGTACGAGGTGAGCGACCAGCAGGTCGTCGCCGCCGGCTCGGCCGTGGCCAACACGACGAACGCCACGATGGTGCTCGACACGTGCTGGCCGCCCAACGCGCTCTTCTTCACGCCGGACCGCCTCCTCATCCATGCCACCGAGGTGGGGACGGCCGCCAAGGGCGGCACCGTCGACCCGGCCAAGGAGTTCATCAGCACCGTCCAGTCGACGAACTACACGACCTCGGCGCCGCAGGCGCTCCAGGCCCAGGGCCTCACGCTCCAGGACAACTACGCCCCGATGGGGACGATGAACCTCGTGAACGCCTCGGTCGCCTTCGCCCAGTCACCCGGGCCGCTCGCCCTCGAGGCGGCCGCCCTCGACACGTACTTCGGGGGCCTCCATGCGGCCGCTCAGGGGAACTCCGAGTTCTGGGGCGCCATGGCACCGGGGGTGGCGATGCCGCCCCAGCTCGACGGGGCCACGATCACCGACCACGAGTCGAGCCTGAACGTGGCGATCGAATCGACCAAGGGGGTCCCGAGCCAGGTGGTCCTGACCGAGACGGTGTCCCTCTCGGGTGGCTCACAGTCCGGCGAGTACAACGAGACGGTCGTTCTCCCTGTTCACAGCGGTGTGGTGACGATCGGGAGCTGGACCTTCAGTTGAGCCACGAGCGTGCCGGCCACGTCGTGGGAAGACCGTAAGAGTCGCTGGTCACGGCCGTTCCCGCAATGAGAAACCCGGGAGGGCCGCGGAGGAGGATGGGATTCGAATGAGCTTCGACGAGATGTACGACGAGATGCTCCACGGAGAGTTCAGCTCGCAGGGCAAGCACGCGGCGAAGGCGCCCGTCGAGACCGCGCCCGTCGTGACCGATGTGCGGGGCAAGCACGCCGTGGCCGAGGCTTCGGCGGTCGACGCCGCCGAGACCGGTGAGGTCGCCGAGGTCGCCGAGCGGCCCCGGGGCTTCCAGCGCTACCGCACCGCCGCCCTCGTCGGCGCCGGCGGCTTGACGTGCGCCGCAGCCGGGGCGTTCCTCGGCGGGCTGGGTGGCTACTTCACGATCTCGCCTGCAGCCGCGCACCCACTGGCCTCGCCCACCGTCACCCAGGACCTTCCGCTGGCCCAAGCCGTCAGCAACGCCGGCCACTCCTCCTCGGCGGGGTCGGCCAAGGGCACGTCCGCGGTCGCCGCGGCCGACTTCTCCAAGGCGTCGGGGTCCCTGACCCAGGGCATCGCACCCTTCGCCACCCTCACCTCCGAGCCCCTCGCCAACCTCCCCGTCGTCAGCCTCCCGACCCAGCCGAGCACCTCGTCGGTGACGGGCACCGACGGCACGGACAACGGCGGGACCACGGGCGGGACGGGCGGCGACAACGGCGGCGGTGGAGGCACCACGACCGGAGGCACGACCGGCTGTGCGTCCGGCACGAACGACCTCGGCCTCACCTGCATCCTCGACAGCCTCACCAGCGCGCTGAGCAACCTGGGCTCGCTCTCGGGCGGCGGTGACCCGGCCAACCTGCTGACCAATCTCGTGCCCTCGCTCTCGGGCGTCGTGACCGACGTGACCGGGACGCTGCAGAACCTGACCTCGCTCCTGCCGATCGCCTCGCTGCCGGTGACCGGTGGCGGTACCGGTGGCACCACGGTGCTGGCCGGGGCCGCGTCCCCGCTGACGACGGGCTCGCCGTCGACGACGGGTGGCGGCTCGAACGGCGCGACCGACCCGATCGTGAGCGCGCTCGTCGCCGGTGCTCAACACCGTGGCCGCAGTGGCGGGCGGCGTGACCGGCTCGACGCCGTCCCTCCCCTCCCTCCCGTTGGGGTCGTCGAGCGGCACATCGATCCCGAGCCTGCCGGTGCAGAGCTCCACGGGCTCCACGCCGGCGGCGCCGACGGTGACGACGAGCAGCGGCTCCTCGGGCACCACGAACACCGTCAACGTGCCCATCCCGGTCCCGCTCCCGATCAACACGCCGACCATCTCGATCGGCGGGCTCTCGATCGGGATCAACACGACCGACTCGGGCTCGGGCCTCACCCTCACCCTCCCGTAGGGCGGAGCGCCAGCCCCACGGCAAATCCGTGAGTCGGAAGTGCCTGAGCGGGGAGCCTCGACTGGGGTGAGGACGGGTGCCGGCTCTGGCGGTCCTCGCCCGATCGGGCCCGTGCCCAACTGGGATGCCCCCTGCCGTGCCTGGTGCGCATCGCAAAAATGCGGGAATGCCTGCGCCCGCGATGGAAGATACTTCTAAGAGAAAACGGTCGCGGCGTTAGCATCTGTCCCGTGTCGACCGACGCGGACTCCGCCGCCGCTGCCCTCGTGGGGACGTTGCAACTTTTCGATTCCGCGAATCCCGACGGTTGGACCAGCAGCCGGCCGGGAGTGATGGCCGCCGTGTCCGGCGTCGCGCTCCCGACACTCAATGGCGTGTGGATCGAGTCATTGGACGCTGATGAGAGAACGGTGGCTGAGCTGCTGGACCAAGTTGCCGCGACCGGACTGCCACACTGCCTGCAGGTGCGGCCAGGTGCATCAGCCCGATTGGCAGATGTCGCGACGGCGCGTGGCATGAGCCAGGACGATCATCTGATTCCGTTGATGGTCTTGGCCGGTCCGGATCAACTCAGCCCACGGCAGGGAACAGGTGGGCTCGAAATTCGTGAACTTGCCCCCGATGCGGCAGCCGCGCATGCGGAGCTTGCCGCCGCCGGATTCGAAGCACCGGTGGAGCTGTTCCTTCAGCTGATGACACCGTCGACCCTCGCCCTGCCCGGTGTGCATTGTTATCTCGGCGAGGTGGACGGCAATCCGGTCTCCACCGGATTGGGCGTGGTCGTCGATGCCTCCGTAGGAATCTTCAACATCGCAACACCCCCAGAATCCCGTCGGCGTGGCTACGGGGCCGCGTTGACGTCTCGCATCGTCGAGGATGCGTTCGGAGCTGGTGCGACATCGGCATGGTTGCAATCGAGCGCCGAGGGGTTTTCGATTTACGAGGGGCTTGGCTTCCGTGACCTCGAACAATGGACATGCTGGCTCTCGCCGGAGGCTGGAACGCACTAGCGCACCTCGGATGGACCGCCGTCGGTACACGTCGGACCAAGCTCGAGCCCCTTCGCCCATTTGCCGTACTCAGCGCGACAACCATTAGGGTGCGGCCCGCCGGGCCGCGCCGCAGACGCGTGGACCGGCCCGACCCCCGAGGAGGTCCGAGTCATGGTCCGGCTGACCTGCCTGCTGCGCCGCAAGGAGGGCCTCACGCCCGCCGAGTTCCATCAGCACTGGAGCGAGGTGCACGGCCCCCTGATCGCGCAGAGCTTGAGCGGCCGCCACGTCGTGCGCTACGAGCAACACCCGCGCCCGCTCGACGACTACACCGGCGACGACGACCCGGGTTTCGACGGCGTGACGGTGCAGTGGTTCGAGAGCATGGACGAGTACCGGGCGCACATGGCGGAGCCGGACTTCCCCCAGATCTGGACCGACATCGAGCACTTCCTCGACCCCGACCGGCTGCACTTCGTCCTCACCGAACACCCGCGCGTCGTCATGGGCGACGACGCGGCCTCATTCCCCCTGGCTTGAGGGGTCCGGTGGGGCCACCGCGCTGAGCCCACCGCCGGCGGCCGGGTGCGAGGCCGCGCTCGCCGGCGCGATGCGACCGGGAGCGGTCGCCGGCTCCTCGAGCGCCGGGCGTGGCACGGCGCGCAGGGTGCGACGCACCGGTGGCCGTGCCGCCTCCGCCTCGGCGCGCCGGTCGTCCATGAGGGACTGCAGCTCGCGCCAGCGACGCCCCCCGACGCGTGACGCGTGCTTGGGCAGCCGGCGGAGGTAGCGGGCGACGTCGCGGCGATAGCGCTCGGCCACGCCGCCCATGACGAAGACGGTCGCGGCGGGCAGCGGCGTGTCACCGGTCGCCAGGTCGGCCAGGCGCAGCAGGGCCACCTCCGCGTCCTGCATGAGCCCGAGCTCGTCCTGGACCGCCGTCAGCGCGCGGACATACGGCGCGGTGCGGCCCTCGTAGACCTCGGAGGCGAACTCGAGCGAGTAGCGGAGGCGCTTGCAACGGATGCGCAGGCGGTGGAAGTCGGTGACGAGCCCCGACCGCTTAGCCCGCTTGGCCGCCTTGGCCACGGCGTCGTGACGCGCCACGACGAGCTCGGGCATGCCCATGACGGCGGGCACCCGGGCGGCGACCGAGCGGCGTGCCGGGCCCTGCTGGGCCATCGCGGCGAGGCCCTTGGTCAGGCGTTCCCAGCGGACCGAGTCGAGGGCGGCGAGCATCTCGCTGCGCGCGGCCTCCCACTCCCGGGTCAGTAGCTCGGAGAGGTCGGCGAGCGGGTCGTGCCCGTCGCCGCGCCCGGTCTCGCTCCAGCCGGCGGTGGCAGCGGCCATGTCGGCCATCCCCGCCAGCTGCACGTCGAGGTCGCGCACCGCCCCGAGGGTCCGTCCCACCCAGCCGAGCTCCTGGCGGAAGACCTCCGCCCGGACGGGCAGGACGTCCGCGAACAGCGAGAGGGCGGCGCGCAGGCGACGGGTCGCCACCCGCATGTCGTGCAGTTCCTCGGGGTCCTCGCCCAACCGCGTCCCAGGCTCCTTGGCGCGCATCGCCGCGAACTGCCGCCGCACCACGGCGAAGGCGAGCTCGCCCATGCTCGACGACGGCGTGATCTCGGTTGGCCCCAGGTCGGGCGAACCGGGGATCTCGAGGCCGACGGCGAGCAGCCCCGCCTCGAACTTGGACAGGCGCGCCGGCTGTAAGCCGCAGGAGACGCGCAGTTGCTGCACGATCGGCTCGAGCGCCTCCACCCACTCGGACTGCACCTCGACCTCGACGCGCCGGAGCTGCATCGGGCGCTGGCCGCCGCCGACGACGATCACCGTGTCGTCGAGCGCGACCTCGGCGACGTCGACGCCGCCGACGCGCAACGCGAACGGCCGCCGACGCGTGCGCACCTGGAGCACCTCGTGCAGCGGGCGGGCACCGACGATGGCCCGCAGGCGGCGACCCACCGGGCCGTCGGGGCCGAGGCCGGCGACGCCGGCCGGCGGGAGGATCTCGGTCACCTCGAGGCGCTGGCGCAGGCCGTTGCCCTCCGCCGGGCGCATGTCCTTCATGGTGACCTCGTCGTGCCGCCCGCGGTGGCGCGTGCGGGCGACGAAGCCGGCGCGTGCGACCCGCCAGTCGTCGGTGTCGAGGTACGAGTCGACGAGGCGACGCGGCGTTTGCGCGAGCGCGGTGACCGTGCCGCCGTCGCCGGTCTCGACGGCGAGCGTCGGCAACGTGGCGAGCCAGCGCTCGACCGGTCGCAGGTCGAGGGCATCGAACTGCCACTCGATCTCGACGGGATCGGCCTGGTCCGCAGGCGCGTCGACCCTGGTTTCGGACATTTCGTTCAGGCTACAGCGGGACACACGGAGCGCCGGAGGTGACGTCGAATGCCGCCAATTCGGCGTGCGGTCCCGGTAGTCTGCAGACGCAGTGGCGCGACGAACAATGACCGCGGAGCTCCCATCACAGACAGAGGTCGTGCAAGCGGCCGGAGGCCTGGTGGTGCGCCGACGCAACGGCTCCCTCGAGATCGCCATCGTGCACCGGCCGGTGCATCAAGACTGGTCGTTCCCCAAGGGCAAGCTCGAAGAGGGCGAGACGTTCGAGCAGGCGGCGCTGCGCGAGGTGGAAGAGGAGACGGGCATGGCCTGCCGGCTGGTCCGCTTCATCGGGCACACCGAGTACATCGACCGCAAGGGCCGTCCCAAGGCGGTCGCCTACTGGGTCATGGCGGCCGAGTCGGGCCATTTCGAGCCGAACGTCGAGGTCGACGAGCTGCGCTGGGTGCCCCTCGAGGAAGCCTCCCGGTGGCTCTCGTACCCCCGCGACACCGAGCTGGTGGCGGTCCTCATGGCCGCTGACCAGGTAGAACCCCTGATCTAACCCCCATTCAGGTATTTCCGAAATTTTGACGTTTGGAGGGGAGCGGATCGGGAATAATGGGGTTCAGCGATCTACCGCCTGATCGCACTGCCGGCGTGTGTGCCCCAGTCGAGAGCTCCAGGACCTATCGCCAAGGGCCCTGTGACAGCGTTTTTGACGTCAATCGACTGGGGCACCGTCGGCGCTTTGTCTTTTTGTTGAAACCCGTGTGTGCTTTTGGGTCTCGGCGCGCCCGACACCGGGGTTTCGCTCCGCTCACCGGGATGCCGGCTTGCTCGCCAGGGCGTCTCAGGCGACCAGCACGGCCGCCCCGTTGACGTGGTCGTGCGCCAGGTCGCGCAGCGCCTCGTCGGCCCGGGCCATCGGGTAGGGCGTCGTGGTCACGCGCACGCCGACGCGCGCCGCCTCGGCGAGGAAGGCCTCACCGTCGCGCCGCGTGTTGGCCGTCACGCTCTGCAGCGTCCGCTCCTCGAACAAGTGCTCCTGGTAGTGCAGCGGCGGCACGTCACTCAGGTAGATCCCGGCGATCGCCAGGGTGCCGCCGCGATCGAGCGCGGCCAGGGCGGGCGGGACGAGCGTGCCGACCGGCGCGAACAAGATGGCCGAGTCCAACGGCTCGGGCGGCGGCGCGTCCGCCGGGCCGGCGCTGGCGGCGCCGAGCTCGAGGGCCAACGCGCGCGCCTCGGGCGCACGCGTCATGACGTGCACCGTCGCGCCGCGGGCGAGTGCCACCTGGGCCGTGATGTGCGCCGATCCCCCGAAGCCGTAGATGCCGAGCCGGCCGCCCTCGGGCAGGTTGGCCCGCTGGAGCGCCCGGTACCCGATGATCCCGGCACACAGCAAGGGCGCCGCCTCCTCGTCGCTGAACTCGTCGGGTAACGCGTAGGCGTACAACTCGTCGACCACCGCGTACTCGGCGTAGCCCCCGTCGACGTCCCACCCGGTGAAGAGCGGCGCCACGCAGAGGTTCTCGCGCCCGGTGGCGCAGAAGCGGCAGACGCCGTCGGTGTGCGCCAGCCACGGCACGCCCACGCGATCGCCCTCACGCCAGCGCTGCGCGCCGGGCCCGATCCGGTCGACCGTCCCGACGATCTCGTGGCCGGGTGTCACGCCCACCCGATGGACCGGCAGGTCCCCCTCGGCGACGTGCAGGTCGGTGCGGCACACCCCGCAGACGCGCACACGCACCCGGATCTGCCCTGCCGCCGGCTCGGGCACGTCCTTTTCGACCCGTACCAGCGGCCCCGTGTCGACCGGACCGGGCTGCACGACCTCCCACGCCAGCATGCGAGCGTTGTCCATCAGCTCTCAGCGTACGGGGCGCACGCCGGTGGCCCTCGGAGGGCCGCCCCTAGCATGGCGCCGGAGAAACGAGTCAGCCCATGCCCACCCTTTCCGCGCCCGAAGGTGCGCCTGCTTCGAGCGAGCCACCCGGTTATCCCCGCGACCTCGAGCGCGACGTGGCGGTGGAGGGGTTGCGCTACCACGTGCGACCGATCCGGCCCGACGACGGGCCGCGCCTCGTCGAGCTGCACGGGCGCCTGTCGTCGCGCTCCCTCTATCTGCGTTTTTTCAGCCCGCACCCGGCGCTGAGTGACGCCGAGGTGGCGCGCTTCACGCGGGTGGACTACGCCGACCGCCTCGCCTTGGTGGCGACGGTGGGCGATCACATCATCGGCGTCGGCCGCTACGACCGCGTCGCCGGCGAGCCCGAGGCCGAAGTCGCCTTCGTGGTGGACGACGCCTACCAGCACCACGGCGTCGGCTCGGAGCTACTCGACGAGCTCGCCGACGCCGCCTTGCCGCGCGGGGTGCGTGTCTTCGTGGCCGAGACGCTGGTCGAGAACCGCGCCATGCTCGACGTCTTCCACCACGCCGGCTTCCCGGTCAGCTCGCACACCACGTACGCCACGGTCACGCTGCGCTTTCCCATTGCGCCGACCGCTGCCTCCCTGGCGGCGCGTGCGGCGCGGGGCCGCGCACCCGGGGCGGTCGAATGAGCGCGCTCGTGGTGGCAGGCCCGTCCGGCGCCACCGAGCACCAGGCCGGCCGCCAGCATCCCGAGCGCCAGGCACGGGTGCTCGCGGTCATGGAGGGCGTCGACGCGCTGGCCCGCGCGGGCAGCGAGGTGGTGTCCCTCGAGGCGGTCGAGGCGCCGATGGACGCCTTGGCCCGCGTGCACTCGCCGGCCTACCTGGCCCAGCTCGAGACGTTCTGCGCAGAGGGGGGCGGCTATATCGACGCCGACACCTACGCCCGAGTGGATTCGTGGGCGGCGGCACGCCGCGCCGCCGGCGCGGGCCTCGTTGCGCTGGACGAGCTCGAACGGCGCGGGGAGGGGGTGGCGTTCGTGCCCGTTCGCCCGCCCGGTCACCACACGCTCGCCGAACGCGCCATGGGTTTCTGCCTCATCAACAACGTCGCCGTCGCCGCGGCGTCGCGCGTGGCGCGCGGCGAACGCGTGCTGATCGTGGACTGGGACGTGCACCACGGCAACGGCACGCAGGCGATCTTCTGGGACGACCCCGACGTGTTGTACGTCTCGACCCACCAGCATCCGCTGTACCCGGGCACCGGACGCCCCGACGAGATCGGAGGGAAGGCGGCGGCGGGTCTGACCCTCAACCTTCCGCTCCCACCGGGTGCCACCGGCGACGTGGTGCGGCGGGGGCTCGACGTGGTCGCGCGTCCGGCGATCGAGAGCTTCGCGCCCGACTGGGTCCTCGTCTCGTGCGGCTTCGACGCGCACCGCGACGACCCGTTGAGCAGCCTCGACCTCGAGAGCGGCGACTTCGCCGAGCTCGCTCGCGTGGTCGCCGAGTTCGCCCCCCGGCCCGGGCGCATGGCGCTCTTCCTCGAAGGCGGCTACGACCTCGACGCGTTGCGCTCGTCGGTGGTCGCCACCCTGGGCGCGTTGACGGGGCGCCGCGACGGGCGCGCCGCGACGAGCGAGGGGGGCCCAGGGCTCGCCGAGCTGCACGCGGCCGGCGAGGCCCAGCGACGCGCCCTCGACCGGTTGCTCGAAGACACTGCGCCCTGACCGCTCAGGTGGTGCGGTGTACCAACACCGGGCACGCCGCGTGCCCGGCGCAGTACTCGCTCACCGACCCGATCAGCATGCCGACGAATTCGCCGTGCCCGCGGCTCCCCACGACGAGCAGGTCGGCGCCCTTCGAGGCCTCGACCAAGATGGGCGCCGGGTGACCCTCCTGGGCGGTCTCTTCGATGGTCAGGCCGGGATGGGCGGCCCGTACCGGGGCGACGGCCTTCTCGATGGTCTGGCGGACCTCCTTTTCGGGATCGAGGTCCTCGGGCACCGGCACGGCCCAGCCGTAGCTCGACGGCCATTCCCAGGTCATGACGACCTCCAGTCGGGCCGCGGTCAGGTCGGCCTGGCGGGCCGCCCACCACAGGGCATCGAGCGACGAGGCGGAGCCGTCGATGCCGACGACGATGCGTGGACTGGTCGCTGGGGCGGAAGTCATCGGGGTTGCCTCCTCGAGGTGTTCGGTGCGCCGCCGGTGCAGGTCGGACGGTATGGACGTTAGGGCGCCGTGCGGAGACACGGGACGGCCCACCGCCCGATGAGGGGTATAGCCGGACCCCTGGACAGGTGGGAAGATGGCGGCCCGTGACACTCGGGGTTTTCCTTCTTGACGACCACGAAGTGGTCCGCACGGGCCTGCGGGCTCTGCTCGAAGCCTGCGACGACATCGAGGTGGTCGGTGAGGCCGCCACGGTGGCCGAGGCGCTGGACCGGATCGTCGCGGCGCGGCCGGACGTCGCCATCCTCGACGTCCGGCTCCCCGACGGCAGCGGTGTCGAGGTCTGTCGCGAGGTTCGCTCGGCGTCGCCCGAGATCGCCTGCGTCATGCTGACGTCGTACGCCGACGACGAGGCGCTCATCGCTTCGATCATGGCGGGCGCGGCCGGCTATGTGCTCAAGCAGGTCGGGAGCCTCGACCTGCTGGACACGATCCGGCGGGCCGGAGCGGGGCAGTCGTTGCTCGACCCCGCGCTGACGGAACGGGTCCTCGAACGTCTCCGCGAAGGGCCCAAGGTCGACCCCCGGCTGGCCATCCTCACACCGCAGGAACGTCGCATCCTCGACCTGATCGCCGAGGGGTATACGAATCGCCAGATCGCCGAGTCGATGTTCCTCGCCGAGAAGACGGTGAAGAACTACGTCTCGAACCTGCTCGCGAAGCTGGGGATGGAGCGAAGGACTCAGGCGGCGACGTTCGCGGCGCGCCTCAACGAGCGATCCGCGCAGGACGCCCGGTCCGACGCCAGCGGCACCTGACCCGCGCCGCTCAGCGCATCTCGGAAGGACTGTCGGCGTCGCGGCGCGAGTCGGCGTCGGCCAAGGTGTCGAGCCTGATGCCCACGTCGTTCAGCGCCTGGCGCAGCCGGTCGCGCTCGCGCTCGGGCTGCTCGAAGCGGTACGGACCGGTCTCGATGCCGACGACCGCGGCCAGCTCGAGCAACGCGACGTCGTAGCCGATCTGCAGGGCGAGCACCGCCGGCACCGCGTCGAGCTCGTCGCGGCGAGGCACGCCGACCTCGAGCTCATCGCGGCAGCGCCGCACCTCCTCGACCGCCTCGGTGCGGCTCACGTGATCGTCGCGAGAAGGCCTTTGTTCCAATGCCGCATCGAGCAGCTGGGTGTACATCGACATCGGCGCCGCGGCGTGAATCAGCGTCCGGCCTCGTCGCGGGCACGCCGCAGCGAGGGGTCGAACACGACCTCGCCGGCGGTCGGTGGGAGCAGGTACGACGGGAGCACTGACGGGTAGAGGGCCCGTCCTCTGCGGAGCTTGCGCCTCATTCTTCTCACTGTCGCTCCTCTCATCGGCACGTCGGCGGCGATGACGGACGTCCGTCCCCTTTACGTTGCGACCTAGCTTGCGCCTCGCGGTCGCGCTCCGACAGGGCCAGATGTCACATGGGTGGCAACCGCCGTGGGGAGACTCGGTGAGGGCCCGCGGACCGGGGCGAACCGGCTCCGGAATTGGAAAATGGCGACCGAGGGGGGTGGCCGCCATTCTCCAAGCACCGTTGTCTGGGAAGAGGAGGGTGTCCCCCAAATTGTGCCGTCCGGGCCACGGAAGTCGATAGGGCCGAAAGTCATGGATTCCGAAGCGACGGCCCCCTCACCGGGGCAAATGGATCTCGCCTGCGTGGCCGACGCCACGCGAGGATGGGCGCCGTGACCAAGATCGTCAGCGCCGAGGAGGCGGTCGGGTTCCTCCGGCCCGTCGACAGCCTCGGGTTCGGCCTGGGGCCCGCCAACCCCGACACCTTTCTCACCGCGCTCGGCGCGCGCGAGGACTGGCAAGACCTGCAGGTCGGCGGGGCCCTGTGCCTCAACTACTACGAGGTCTTCACCCGGGCCGGCGTGTCGTACCGCTGCGGCTTCTTCGGACCGGCCGAGCGGGTGCTGCACGACGCGGGCCACCAGGTCGAGCTGGTGCCCGGCGGCTTCCGGCAGTTCGGCCCGATCCTCGCCCGGTTCGCCCCCCGGGTCATGGCCGCCCAGGGCGCCCCGCCCGACGAGGCCGGCAACGTGAACCTCTCCCTCCATCTGGGGGCGACCAGGGACGAGCTCCTGCGCGCCGGCCGTGATCGCGAGCGGCTGCTCGTCGTCGAGGTGAACCGCAACCTGCCGCGCACAAGGAGCCTGCCACCGGCGTACGACAACACCATTCCGCTCGACCTGATCGATTTGCTCGTCGAGACGGACACCACCCCGTTCGCCCTGGAGGATGCGCCGACCGACGAGCTGGACGCGGCGATCGCCACGCACGCCCTGGCCTACGTGAAGGAGGGGTCGACCCTCCAGACCGGCATCGGTGCCATCCCCAACGTCGTCGCTACGGAACTCTCGAACGGGCGGCTGGGCGGCTTCGGCGTCCACTCCGAGATGTTCACCACCGGCCTCATGCGCCTGCACCGGGCCGGCAAGGTGACCAACGACGCCAAGGGCGTCTTCGACGGCGTCTCGGTGACCACCTTCGCCCTGGGGACGGCCGAGCTGTACGCATGGCTGGACGACAATGCGGACGTCGCGTTCATCCCCGTCGAGACGGTCAACGATCCGACGGTGATCGCGCGAAAATTCCAACCTGGTGTCCATCAACGGTGCCTTGGCGGTCGACCTGTACGGCCAGGTGGTCGCCGACAACATCGACGGCCGGCAGATCTCCGGTGTCGGCGGGCACGAGGACTTCGTGGCGGGGGCGGAGCTGCACCTCGACGCGCACTCGCTGATCTGCCTGCGCTCGACGGCAGTGCGCGAGGGCAAAGTCATCTCCCGGATCGCCGGGCTCCTGCCCGAAGGTGGGGTCGTGTCGACGCCGCGGCACCACACCGGCGTGGTGATCACCGAATACGGCGCGGCCGAGTTGACGGGCCTCACCGTGCGAGAACGAGCGCACGCGCTCGTCGACATCGCCCACCCCGACTTCCGCGACGACCTGCGCAAGGTGGCCGACGGTCTCGGCCGGCCCTAACGCTCCTCAGTCGGACGTGGGAGGGAGTCCCAGCTCGCGCCGGATGTCGGCGTCGGACCACTTGGGCGCAGCCGCGAGCAGCTTGTGGATGAAACTCCGCATGCGCCGGAACACGTCGCGGCTGTCGTCGAGCCAGGGCATGAGGATGGGGAAGACGTGGAACCTGCCCTCGTATTCGATGGCCTCGGTGGCGCACCCCGAGGCGCGGAGCCGCTGGACGTAACGTCGGATGGGGTCACGGAACATCTCGTCGCCGCCCCAGGCGACGAAGGTGGGCGGAAAGCCGTCGAGGTCCGCCGTCAACGGCGACACGGACATGCTCGTGGCATCTGTCCCGTGGAGGTACGCCGTGGTCGGGATGTTCCACGGCAGGATGTCGCGGTCGGCGTTCTCGGTCACGGAGGGCTCGTCGAGGCGCAGGTCGACCTCGGGCGAGAAGAGCACCAGCCCGCCCGGCGTCATCGGCCCGCGGTTCTCGGGGTCGAGCAGCACGGTGTTGGCGAGCCCCCCGCCGCCGGAGTCCCCGGCGAGCAGGATGCGCTCGGACGGGATGCCGAGGCCGAGCATCGCGGCGAAGACCGCCGCGGCGTCCTGCGCCCCCGCCGGATACGGGAACTCGGGGGCCAAGCGGTAGTCGGCGACGAAGACGGCGCAGTCCGTCTCCTTGCACACCCGGGCCGTGAAGAAGGCGTACATCTCGGGGGACGTCCCGATGTACCCGCCGCCGTGGAGGTAGAGGATCACCCCGAGCGGCTCCTTGTGCCGGGAGTGGTAGATGATCCCGGGGACGCCGCCGAGCTCGGTCTTGTGGCCCACGACGTCGAGCGCTCGCACGAACGGCGGCATGATGACCGAGCAGATGCCGTCGAGGAACAGCTCGAGTGAGCGGAACTCGGGGATCCGCAGGGCCGACGAGTACCCCATGAAGGCGCGGATGACCTCGCGCGTCACCGAGACCCCGAGGTTCGACGGGAGCGACGACTTGCCGGCGAAGGGGTGCCGGAACGGCACGCGGGCGAGCGCGGTGGTCATCTGCTCGAGGCCGAGGAGGACGTCGAGCGCCATGACGGGCGCGGGCGCGGTCTGCACCTCGGGACGGTTGCCCATGGCCATGGGACGGGGCCTCCTCTCAGACGGCGGGCTCGCCCGCCGGTGATTCGTAGGGACTCGCGACGTTCTCGCCCAGGGTCAACTGGGCCATCCCCGGGGGCTCGACGAAGACCGCCTCCGGGCCGGCGCCGTCGGAGGGGAGCGCGAGGTCGAGGAGCCCGCACCGTTTGGCTCCGACGGTCGCCTGGAGCCACTCCGGCAGCACGGCCCACGTGGTGGTCACCCAGTGGTGGCACAGTCCGGCCGCCTCGAGCCGCCGCTGTTGGTGGACGTGACCGCTCAGCACGAGCTCGACGCCGCCGGCGCGGCAGAGCTCGGTGAGGCGGGCACGCGCGGGCGGCGGGAGGAAGCGGTAGGGCGGCGCCGTCGCCAGCTCGTCGTCGTCGGCGGTGAGCGGCTTGTGGGTGACGAGCACCGTCCGGCGCTCGTCGCGTAGTCCGTCCTCGAGGAACGTCCACTGGTCGTCCTCCTCGGCGGTGCCGGACCCGAAGAGCTGCGCGTCGACCCCGAGCAAGCGCCACGCGTCGAGCTCCGCCAGCCAATGGTCGGGCCCGAAGACCCGGTGCCACTCCTCGACCCGCCCGCTCGTCACGTCGTCGTCGGGCGCCTCGATGGTCGGGTTGTCACCCACGTCGTGGTTCCCCGGCACGGCGCGCCACGGGACAGGGATCTCGTCGAGCCGCTGCCGGGCGAGACCGAGCTCAGCGGGGTGGTGGGCGCCGTCGACCGTGACGTCGCCCACGTGGACGACGAGGTCGGGCCGCAGGGACTCGACGTGGCGCAGCACGGCGGTCCAGTTGCGGTCAGCCTCGGGGGTCCGATCGGAGAAGTGGCTGTCCGAGACCACGACCACCCGCGACGTCACGCGCTCAGGTTAAGGGAAAAGGAGTCCTGGGGCCCGGGCGGGAGGAGACCCGGGTGGGCCCCGCGGCGAGGGTCGGGCCGACCGTGCCGGGTCCCGGCTCAGTGGCCGGCTGAGTAGGTGGACTCGGCCGCCTGCACGTCGGCGACGAGATTGCCGAGGGCCAGGTTGATGTCGTCCGCGTGGAAGCCCCACATCGGCCCCTGCGACTGGGTGACGACGGGCCTCCCGGCGCGGACCCGCGTGGTGACCTGCAGCCAGCTCGCACCACCGGCGTTCCGGCAGGAAGCCGAATAGAGGCCCGGATAGGTCACCCACGGCGTCGTCACGGGGGGAGGCGGTGGCGTGGAAGTGGGGGTCACGACGAAGTAGGGCGTGAGAGCGGCGGTCCCGCCGCCGATGGCCGCGGGGTTGACGCAGGCAACCTTCAGGCCCTTTGACGCCGTCTGGCCGGATTGCAGGCTGACTCCTTGTCCGGGGCGTCCGAACAACGAGTTCTTCGGCGGTTGCGTCGGGAAGCTGGAGTAGGCGATCACGCATCCGGCTTGGCCCCGCGAGGTGCAGATCGGGAGGTTGCGGAACGTGGCGCCGACCGTCTTGCCGATCGGCACCGTCACGTTGCCTCCGGGAAGGATGACGGTGATGGTGCGCGCGCGCAGCCCTGGGTTCGGATCAACCTGGCTGGCGAGGAGCCGAATGAGCATGGCCGATCCTTGCGAGTGCCCGATGAAGACGATCGGGCGGCCGTCGTTGTAGTTGGCGAGATAGTCCTTCCAGCCCGAGAGCACGCTCGCATACGCCACGGCATCGGCCCCTGGTGCCGCACCGAGGCCCTGGGCCAGCGATGCCGCCGTGCGTTGCGTGTACATCGGCGCCCAGACCTGGCAGACCGACGAGAACCGTGAGGCCTGCTCGATGGCGGCGCCCACCTCGCCCGCCTGGATCTTGAGGTTGGCGTTGGCCGACCTCTGCTTGCTGACGGTCGGGTACACGTAGAAGCAGTCGAACTTCGACGAGGTCGTGGCCGAACCGTTCTGCACGGTCCGCGGACCGCTGGCCGGGACCACCGTCGCCTGCTGCGGGAAGCTGCAGGGGTTGTTGGCCTGCCCGGGACGGCAGAGCCACACCGTCCCGGCGGCGTCCGGCTGACCCGACGGCACGAAGGCGCTCAGTCCGGCCGCAGCGGCGGGCGCTGACGAACCCGCGGCCAAGACGGTCGGGACCAACACGGCCGAGAGGGCGACGGCGACGAGGGCACCACGACCGTGGCGACGAAGCGCCCGGAAGGATAGGCAACTAGGTTGCATAAACGATAGGATGGCCGGTGGTGGCCAGAAAGTCAACCGGTGACTATCGCTTCGGCGACCTGCTCGCACTCGCCCGCCAGAGCTGGATCACGCAGATGGCTGACGGCCTCGCGGCCAGGGGCTATCCCGACTACCGGCGCAGTGATGCTGCATCGGTGCGGCAGCTCCAACGCGGCCCGATGTCGATCGGCCGGCTCGGCGCCGCCCTGGGGGTGACCCGCCAGGCGGCCCGTAAGGTCGCCGACGGCCTCGTCCTTCGGGGCTACGCGACCACGGCGCGCGACGGCGCGGACACGCGGCAGGTCAACGTCACGCTGACCCCGGCCGGCGAGGCCTACGCCGAGGCGGTGACCAAGGTCATCGAGCGGCTCAACCGCGATCTGATCCGGCGGGTCGACCCGGCCGACCTCGCCGGAGCCGACGCCGTGCTGCGCGCGGTCTTGGCCGACGAACGCGCACAGCGCGTCGCCGAGTTCCTCGGGCCCCCGCCGGCCTGAGGGCGAAGGGTCAGCGCAGGATCTGCGTCCCGGGCACCGGCGCGCCGGGTCGGGCGGGATGCAGCAGCTCGGCCAACAGCTCCACGCCGTCGACCACGCGGGGACCCGGCCGGGAGAAGTAGGCGTTGGCGTCGACCGCGACGATGTGCCCGAGGTCCGGGAGGTCCGGGCGGTCGATGAACGAGGCGGCTTGGTCGACGGCGCCGGCGAGGTCGAACCCACAGGGGCTGAAGATCGTGACGTCGATCGACTCCGCTGCGATTTCTTCCCACGACAGGCGGCGCGACGGTGTCCTCACTGCGGCGAGGACCGGCTCGCCCCCCGCCGCCTCCACCATCTCCGGCACCCAGTGGCCACCGTTGAACGGTGGGTCGGCCCATTCGAGGACGAAGACCCGCGGGCGGGGGCGGTCGACCACGCGGGCGCGCACGTCGGTGACGCGCCGGCGGAGCGCGGCGGTGAGCTCGGCGGCCACGTGCTCCGTTCCGGTCGCGCGGCCCACCTGAGCCACGCACTCGATGACGTCGTCGAGACCGGCCGGGTCGAGCGACACGACGTCGGCGTGGCACCCGATCACGCCGAGCGCGTCCTGGACCTGGCCCGACGGCACGGCGCAGACCGCACAGAGGTCCTGGGCCAGGATGACGTCGGGGTCGATGGCGCGGATCCGGGCGTCGTCGAGCGAGTAGATCGACTCGCCCGCCGCCATCATGGCGCTCACCTCGGCGTCGATCTCCGCCGCCGTCCGTGGTCGGTCGACGTCGAGCGCGGTCCCCGACACGACAGGGACGCTGCGGGCCGCCTCGGGGAAGTCGCATTCGAAGCTGACGCCTTCGAGCTGATCACCGAGCCCGAGTGCGAAGACGATCTCGGTGGCGGACGGCAAGAGCGACACGATCTTCATCGGTCCATCTTCCCGCACATCGGTTCCTCAGACCGCCGTTCGGAAGCCTCGCAGGTCTCGGCCGGCCGGTCGTCGGGCAGTCAGTGGGTGGCGGGGGCCGATGCCGCCGCGGCGAGTGTCCGCCGAGGTCGCACCACGAGGGACCTGCCGACGCCGAGCACGATCACGGCTCCACCCGCCGACCCGGGTCTAGCGCGGGGGCCGGTCGCGCGCGGTGAGCGACGAGCGGACCTGGCGCAGGGTGCGCGTGGCGAGCGGGCTCGATGGCTCGCGCTCTCGCTGGTGCCGCTCGGGATGCGCGGCGGAGTACGCCGCGTAGCGCGACGCCAGGGGTGACGCGCTGACGCCGTGCAGCAGCACGCTGAGCGCGATCGTCAGCGTCACCGCCGCCAGCACCACCTTCGATTGCGCCGGTTCGAGGGCGTCGACGGCGATGAGGCCGAAGACGACGGAGGCGAGGCCGCGCGGACCGAACCACCCGATGAAGGCAACGGTCGCGCGATCGAGCTTCGACCCCGCCAGAGCCAGGGCGACGGGCACCATGCGGAGCGCGGTCAGTGCGAGCAGCGCGAACACCACGTCGCGCCAGCCGGCGTCCTCGAGGCCGGGCACCAACATGATTGCGCCGAACACGAACCACACGAGGAGCGACAGCAGCGTCCCGGCCTCCTCGGTGAACTGCACCATGGCCTCGTCGTTGTGTCGATCGGCGGTGCCGAAGGCGAGGCCGGCGACGAAGGCGGCGACGAAGCCGTTGGTCCCCGCCACGACCGCGGTCGAATACGCGAAGAGGGCGAGGGCGAGGATCGCCAGCGGCCGGAAGCTGGGCGCGCTCCAGCCGTGACGGCGCGACAGGACGAGCAGCGTGGCGCCGACCACTCCGATCCCGACGCCCAACAGGGCGCCACCGCCGAGCTCGAGGACGGCCGACGTGAGGTGGGTGCCGCCGAGGGCGTCCTCCGTCACGGCACCGGCGATGAACACGTTGATGAACGGGGTGGCGATGCCGTCGTTGAGGCCGCTCTCCACGTTCATGGTGCGTCGCACCGCTGCGGGCACGCGCTCGTCCTCCATGATCGAGGCGCCGAGTGCAGCGTCGGTCGGTGCGACGATCGCGCCGATCGCGGCCGCCACCCAGAGGCCGCTACTGCCGAAGAGGGCCGCCGCGGTGGCGGCACCGGCAGCGATGGACAGCGGGAGCCCGATGGCGAGGAGGCGAGCGGGGATCGCGGCCTCGGCGCGCAGGGCGCGCAGGTTGACCCGCGAGGCGTCCGCGAAGAGGACGACGGCGAGCGTGATCTCCGCCAGCGCCCGGACGGTCGAGGAGTGGAGATTGAAATGCACCAGCGCGGTCGGCCCGTGCGTAACGACCACGCCCAAGACGACGAACGCGATCGGGGCGGAGACGTCCCAGCGTTCGAGACGGCCCGAGACGAGACCCCAGACGATGATGCAGGCGGAGGTCACCGCCAACGCGGTGAGGTTCAGGTCATGGTCCATGGGCCGGGTCCCATTGTCGGGTGGGTGCAGCCCGGATGTCAGGGCCAAAGGTCACGGGCCGCGGGCTCAACGGCCCGGACGAACCCATCCGGGCGGGAGCTCCCTCCCCGCCGGCCGACTCACCAGAGTCCCGGGACGACCCTCCACCGGACGCGTCGCGTGTACGCCGCGTGTGCGGGGCTCGTGGCGAGCACGCGCTCTTCGGCCCGTATCCGGCCGGCGTTGCATGCGATGGCGAGCACCACCACGGCGAGGTTGCGCAACGAGAAGCTCTGTAGCAGGTACCCGGTCTGGAGCAGCACGTACGAGGCGTAGATCGGATGGCGCACGACGCGGTAGGGCCCGCGCTGCACGAGGCCGCGGTCGGCCGCCGCAAAACCGAACGACCGCCCGAGCGCGAAGAAGGACCAGAGGCAGACGACGACCCCGCAGAACTGCAGCACGAGGCCCCACTCGAGGCCCCACTGCGGGTGGGCACCGTCGGGGCGCAGCAGGACGGGGAGGAAGGTCCCGCCGAAGGCGAGGAGCCAGTCGCCCAGGCGGGCCGTGACCGTGTGGGCCGGGCGTCGCACGAGATAGGCGACGACGACCACCATCTGTTCGGCGAAGAAGAGGAGCCCGATGGGCCGATGCGTGCGCAGATAGGCCTCGAGCGTGACGTAGGAGAAGTAGCCCGCCCCGGCCGCGCCGATGAGGTTCGCCGTGACGCGGACGACCCGAGGGACGCGTGCGGACAGGTCGGGCCGCCACTGGCGCCCCACCCGTGCGGGCACCGACGACTCGGGCCGAACGGTCGCGAGGCGAGTGTCGGAGTCCACGCGCGGCGGGCTTTAGGTCCGGCCCGGCGAGGCCGCGGCGGTGGACGTCGCGAGCTGCCGGTCCACGAGGGCATCGAGGCTGAAGCGGCCGGGACCGAGGAGGGCGACGACGAGTGCCAACACGGCCAGGGTCAGGTTGAGCTGGTAGCCCGGCGGCGGATTCGACGTGTTGAGGCCGGTGGCCCAGGTCACCGTGATCATCGCGATGACCATGTCGCCGAAGAGGGCGAGCCCGGCGAGGCGCGAGAGGAGGCCGAGGGCCATCGCGATGCCGCCGCCGAACTCGATCAACGCGCCCAGCACGGCGAAGAGCCCTCCGGGGTGCAGGTGTGCGACGTTCGACATGTAGAGCGACCAGCGATGGAGCCCAGGGCCGTTGAACGCGCCGAAGAGCTTGCCGGCGCCGTAGTAGATGAAGATCCAGGCCAGCACGATGCGGGTCGCCAGGAGTGCGAGGTCGGCCGCCAACGGCGACGGGCGGACAGTGAAGACCAGGCCCACGAGGTCTCGTGGCCTCATCGAGCGAGCGGCACGCGCCGGGACGGGGGCGGTCGACGTTGCCATCACGCCTGCCGCGCCGGCAGCCTCTCTTCGCGCACGGAGGGCAGCTCCACCGGTTGGGCCATCGGGCGGAACGGACCGACCAGTTGCGCGGCCATCGACCGCACATAGCGCGGGCGGGCTCCGGCCTGCTCCACCGTGAGCGGCCGGCCGGCGAGACCCGTGTCGATGCCGACCGTTGTCTCGTCCGGGAAGACGGCCCGGTGTCCCAGCTGGTCCCAGATGGAGAACGCGAAGCCGAGGTTGACGTCTTGTGCGCCGTCACGCCGGTGATGGATGCGGTGGAAGTTCGGGCTCACGAAGATGCGTCGCAGCGGGCCGAAGTCGAGGTTGGTGTTGGAGTGGGCGAAGGCCACGAAGACACCGTACGCAACCAGGAGGGACGTCGACACGGCCCCGTTGGCGACGAGCACCACCCCGGGAATGAGGGCCAGGAGATACGAGACGTGGAGGAACGGGTGTGTCCGGAAGACGGTCAGTGCGTTCATGTCCTCCTGCGAGTGGTGCAACTCGTGGAACCGCCACAGCACTCGCACCCGGTGGTTCAACAGGTGGACGTACCAGTTCAGGCCGTCCATCACGACGAAGATCACCGCGATCACGGCGACGCGGGGCACGAGCCCGATGGGGGGCAGCACGATCCACGGGAAGGCCCGGGTGGTGATCTCTACGAAGGACAGGGTGAGGGCGGTCATCAGCGGCACGACCAGGCTCACGTTGAGGATCGCGTAGCCGATGTCCTGGCGGTGGCCGCGCGCGAACAGCGGTCGGCGTTGCGCGGGCCGTACCCGCTCCACGACCATGATGAGGCTGATGAAGGTGAGGCTGACGGGGCCCAGCACGACGACCCGGAGTAACTGCACCGAGCCCCCGTAGCTCTCACCACCCCAGCCCGTCGCCCAGCCGAACCCGATCAGGGCCGCCGCGAAGGCGACGATCATGCAGGCCGGGACGTAGACGCGGGCCGACACCGACGCCGCGACGGTGCGGAGGGTCCGACGCCGTGGCGTCGCACGCGCCTGCCCCAAGGGCCACGGTGCGACTACCACAGACGTCCTCCCCTTCCGGTCCCGATGAAGGGAAGGGCCATCAGAAGCTGACGCCGCCGCCGCCGGCCGACGAACCGCCCGAGTTGGAGGTCGTGGGGGTGGAGCCCGAGCCTGAGGAGCCCGCCGGCTTCGCGACGACCACGGCCGTCCACTTACCCCACTCGTCGCTGATGTCGCCCTTGACGGTGCCCTTCGAGTCCTCGACGAAGAAGTAGACGGGCTTCCCGCCGTAGGTGACCTGGTGGGCGCCCTTGGCGTCGGTCGTGACGCCGAGCTTCGACTTCGTGACGCCAGAGCCGGCAGTGGCTTTGGAGCCCGAGTGCACCGTGAGGGCCGGCCAGATCGCGAGGCAGGCCGAGTCGCACCCGGTCCCGCTCGGGGTCAGGACGTAGAGGGCCTTGCCCCCCGAGACGAGCACCTTCCCCATGTTGCCGACCGTCTGGGCCGAAACCTTCACTTGGGGGCTGGCGGCGCCTGCAGCGGTGGCGGGCAGTACGGCCAGGGCGCCGACGGCTGCGGCTGCGCTGGCAACGGCGGCAATCGGGACTCGGCGGGCCCGCTCTCGGCGTGTGGTCTTCATGATTCGTCTCCTCTTTCTCAGCGGTCTGTCCCGGGGGCCGGGTGGTCTCGAGGGCCCCAGGGCTGAAGGGCTGCCGCCCTTTGCATTTGCATTACGGACAAGAGGGAGAGAGGGATCATTCTGCCCCGGGAGCGAGCGGTTTGCCCGATGCCACGGTGCGCCCTCCGGATCGATGACATGCCCAGAATCCCGGACGTCCGCGCGACCCGGCGAGGCCGCAACGTCTCGTTCAGACGACCACCGCGGCGCACAGCGGCACCAGCAGAGCTCCGAGGCCGAGCCCGAGGGCCAACGCAGCCGTTCGGCTCGAAGCGGGCCGCGTGTTCAGCAGGCGGGACACTCGGCGGCGGACACCCGACCCCGTAAGGGCCAGGCCGCAGCTCGGTGCCCACCCGGCTGACGACATCTCCACGAGTGCAGCGGCAAGCGGATACCGCCCGGCGCGCCGCGAAGCGAAGTCGTCCGCCGCCATCTCGAGCAGCAGGGCGATGCTCGCCGGTGCGTACCTCGCGTAGGGCATCCAGCCGAACGCGTTCTTGAAGCTGAGCAGTGGGAACATCACCAGGCCGTGGCGCTCGTGCGCGTGGCCCCGTTCGTGGTGGATCACGGCCCACATCTCGTTCCTGTCGAGAATCGTCCGTGTGCCCTCACTCAGCACGATTCTGGGGCGTAGCCCCGGAAGGCAGTACGCGACAGCCCTCCGGTCGGCCAGGAACTCAGTGCCCGGGTATTCGGGAGTCTCGTGTGTGACCAGATCGAGCAGCCTCCGATGGCGGGCGCGTTGTCGCACTGTCCGCATCGTGACCACCCCGAACACCACGCAGAGGACGATCATGAGGTCCGCGGCGAGCGTCAACCCGAGCGCGTCGTAAAGACCGAGGCCCTGGAGCGGGTGTCCGCTGAAGATGCTGTCGACGAGCTCGCGGGTCCCGCCGACGAAGCCCGACTGATAGCGGCTCACGGCGAGTGCCAGACCGGCGCCGATGCCCGAGAGGACGGCGGCGAGACCGGTGCACTGCCACAAGAGGACCGCTGCGCGCGGGGCACGCTCCACCCACTCGGCGCGTGCAAGCCAGAGCTCACCGGTCCGAGGAGCGTGACCGAGAAGGCCGCGAGGAGGCCGGCGCTCACGACGAGCTTCACGTCTGGCCCTCCGCCTCCATGGCGTCCCGCAGCGCTCGGCTCAGCAGCTGGGCCTCCTCGGGTGACACCGACTCGGCGAAGCGCGCCAGCACGACGCTCCGATTCCCGGCCCCTCCCATCGCATCGATCATGATCTCGGCGACGTACGCCTCCCGGGTGTCGGCGGCCTGGAAGTAGTGCACCCGGCCCTGGGTCGTGCGGCGCACGAAGTCCTTTCGTCCGAGGCGTTCGAGGACGGTCAGCACGGTGGTGTAGGCGCGATCGGGGAGCTGGTCGGCGATGTCGCGTCCCGACAACGGGGCCACGGTGGCGTCCCACAGGACGTCCATCACCCTGCGCTCGAGCTGGCCGAGTCGCCTCATCGGGGCCCGCCTCGGAGCCCTCGCCGGCGAGAGATCACGACCCTTTTCTACTACTACGCTGCGTCGTTGCACTACTACGTACGTAGTAGCCTCCGGGGTCGTGCTTGCCGCGCTGTACGACGCACCGCTGCCGCCGCTGGCGGGACGTCAGTTCTTCTCGACCCAGTTCGACTTCGTCCCGGTCGCGATGATCGTCGTGGCCCTGGTCCTCTACCTCTGGGGGGTCCGGCGCAACAACGCGTTGCACCCGCGCCACCCCTGGTCGATCGGCAAGACCATGGCCTGGATCGGCGCCCTGTTCACGACCGGGGTCGCCATCTTCAGCTTCGTCGGCGTCTACGACGGCGAGCTGTTCTGGGACCACATGGTCCAGCACCTGTTGCTGATCATGGTGGCCGCACCTCTGTTCGCCATCGCCTCGCCGCTCGAGCTGGCCTGGCGCTCCACGACCGGCACGGCGCACCTCGTCGTCACCGAGGCGCTGCGCTCGCCGGTGGCGAAGTTCTTCGGGCACCCCGTTGTGGCCTTCGTGCTCTACGCCGTGTTGATCCCGGTGACCCACCTGACCAGCTGGTACAACCTGACCCTCGAGCACGAGAGCGTGCACAACGCCGAGCACCTGGCCTTCCTCGTGGTCGGCTACCTCTTCTGGCGCCAGATCTTCGGCAACGACCCCAACGCCTACCGCCTCCACCCCGCCCTGCAGTTCTTCTACCTGTTCCTCGCCATCCCGATCGACACCTTCACCGGCCTCTCCCTGGCCGGTGAGAGCCACGAGATCTTCCCGGCCTACTTCGCCACCCATCGCACCTGGGGGCCCTCGTACGTCACGGACCTCCACGTCGGAGGCGACCATCATGTGGGTCGTCGGCGACACGCTGATGCTCTGGCCGATGATCCCCGTCGCCCTGCGCTGGATGCACATGGACGAGCGCAAGGCCGAGCGTGTCGACCGCGAGCTCGACGCCGCACGGATGCAGACGTGACGCCGGTCGGAGCGACGCGCCGTTCCGAGCGCGGTCGTCCCCTCGGGCTCTGACCCGCTCGCCGTAGTGACCCTGCTCTCCGCCTGTGGATCCAGCGACCCGCCGCGCCGCCTCCGTCGCAGGGCATCGTGCAGGACCGCGCCATCCCCAACATCCCGCTGATCTCGTCGGCCGGCACCCCGACATCGCTCGCGGCGTACCGCGGCAAGTACATCGTCATGGCCCCCTTCCTGACGTTGTGCCAGGACGAGTGCCCGCTCGTGACAGGGGCCGTTCATCGCCCTCCAGCAGGACGTGCGGGCCGGCCGGCCTCGGCAACAAGGTCGTCTTCATGGAGATCACGGTCGATCCCGGTCGGGACACGCCGGCCCGCCTGGCCGCCTACTCCAAGGAGTTCGGGGCCGACTGGGTGCTGTTGACTGGGACGCCGGCCAACCTCGACGCCCTGTGGAAGTTCTTCGGCGTCTTCGTGCAGATCGTCCCCGAGGAGCAACCGCCCAAGCTCGACTGGTGGACCGGCAAGCCGCTCACCTACGACGTCGACCACACCGACGGCTACTTCCTGATCGACCCGACGGGCACGGAGCGTTTCAGCGACTCGAATCCGCCCAACCTTCACGGTCACCTCGGACCAGAACCTCACGGGTCTGCTCAACGACGGGGGATTGAAGAACCTCGACGATCAGAGCTCGCCGAACTGGACGTTGGCCCAGATGCGCTCGTCTCCATCAGCTGGCTCGATGGGCCGCACCGATCCCATCGGTCGCGTCCACCTGACCCGATCGGTATGCCCGCAATGTCGATGGCCGATTGTTCAGGCGTCGACCGACAAGCAGCAAGGAGAGTGCCATGGTGACCACCGAAACGAGCCAAGAGTCTCGACGACAGGCCGACGACCTCGATCCGGTGCCCCAGCGGTTCTGGCGGCCCGATCGGCACCCAGCGGGTTCTCCAGATCGTCCTCGGTGTCTTCTGGCTCCTCGATGCCGGGCTGCAGTTCCAGTCCTTCATGTTCCACCGCAGCTTCGTCGAGACCTACGTCCTGAACAACGCCAACGGGCAGCCGGCGGTCGTGTCCTGGGTCATCACGAACATCGGCCACTTCATCGAGCCGCACATCGCCGGCTGGAACACGCTGTTCGCCTTGATCCAGGTCGCCATCGGCCTCGGCCTGCTCTACCGGCCGACGGTGCGCTACGCGCTGGCGCTGTCCTTCGCCTGGGCCCTCGGCGTCTGGGTGCTGGGCGAAGGCATGGGGATGGTCCTCACCGGCACCGCCAGCGCGCTCACCGGCGCGCCCGGCTCCGTGTTCATGTACGCCATGCTCGGTCTGTTGGCCTGGCCGACGCGGACGCGATCCGGACGACGCGCGAAGTGGGCGTGGCGTCCTCCGCTGCCGCTCGCGGCGTAGGCGGAGCGGCGACGCCCGCTCGTCGTGTGGTCCGGCTATTGGTCGCTCGCCGCCGTCCTCTTCCTCCTGCCGCAGAACCGGACCGACGACGTCGATCTCGAGCGCCATCACCGGGATGCAGTCGGGCGAGCCGAGCTGCCTACTCCCACTTCCTGCACGGCGTGGGGAGCTCCCTCTCCTCGACCGGGACCGAGTGGGCCTGGGTGCTGGCGGCGCTCTCGTTGGTCGATCGGCTTCGGCCCGCTGCTCAGCCGTCGCCCCGGGGTCTTCCTGGCCGCCGGCGCCGTGCTGTCACTGGTCTTGTGGGTGCTCGGCCAGGGCTTCGGGTGGCATCTTCACCGGGTTCGGGCACCGACCCCAACACCGGGCCGCTCATCGTCGTGCTGGCGATGGCCATGACGCCGGCGCGGGTCGCGGCCCCATACGTCGGTCCGACGCCGCTGCTCGAGGCGCTTACGCCGGCACGGGGCGCTCGACTGGGTCTCGCACTCGGCGTCGCTGGCGCTGGCCGTCGTTCCTTAGCGCCGACTACCCGGCCGCCTCGGGGGAGTCGACGGGCACGGCGATGAGCGGCATGACGGGCATGGCCGGCTCGGGCTCGTCAGGCAGCGTGGCGAGCAGCCCGAGCACGGCGAGCTGCACCGGCACGAACCATTCCGGGTCTGGTGGTGACCAACAGTCCGCTCATGGCGATGGGCGGGACCGGCACCATGAACATGAACGGCGCCGACGCGAGCGCCGCCGCCGGACTCAACTCGACGAAGGTCGAGCTGGCACTACACGGGGCCCGCCCTTCCGGCCTCGTTGGCGCAGCTTCTCTTGGCCGACGGCGGGAACAACCCGAACCAGATCCACATGGCCCGGTCCGGCTGTACGCGCGGAACCGACGTTCTCCGACCAGATCAACGCGGCGCAGTACATCCAGGCCACGAGCAGGGCCGTCGCGCCCTACGCCGACCCGGCCGCTGCCGAGGCCGCCGGGTACCAGCCCGTGTCGCCGACGAGCTATCCGATCGTCTACTACGTCAACCCGAGCATCGTGGCGCAGAACCAGGCCGCCGGGCGCACCCTCGACCCGTCGGCGGTCGACGGGCTCGTCTACGCGCACGATGCCATCGGGGTCGCAGGTCCTCGTGGCGGCGATGTACGTCCTCCCGTCGACGCTCGGGACGGACCCGCCGATGCCGTACGGCTCACTCGTCCAGTGGCACGAGCGCACGGACGTCTGCGTCCCAGCCACGGAACCGGCCGGCACGCCGTTGACGATCACGGGCTTTGGCTCGTGTCCGGTCGGTTCCGCCATCGGGCCGACGCCGTATGTGAGCATGGTGTGGCAGGTGCCCGTAGCGGGAGGCCCGCTGGCCATCCAGCCTTCGGATATTCAGATCGTCGAAGCGGCGACGGGACAGACCAGCTCGTAAATCAGCTGGCGACGATGTCCACCGGCGTGCCGGGCGGAATGTCCGAGAGCTGGGCCAGGTCCGCGTCGTGCAGGCGGACGCACCGTCGGAGGTGGCGGCGCCGGTGGTGCCGATGAGGGCGTCGGACGCGGCGTCGATGGGCCCGTGGATGGCGATGATGGCGTCACCGGAATTGTCCCAGTCGGTGATGGCGTCGGAGTGCGCGGAGGTCACCAGGACAAAGGGCCCGTAGCCCGCGCTGGGCGCCGGCACGGTCATCGCCACGAAGAAGTTGCCCACCGGGGTGGGGGTGTTCGGCGTGCCGACGCCGGCGGGGAAGTCCTCGATCTGCTTCCCTCGCTCGTAGACGCTGAGGTGCGTGGTCGCCAGGTCCACGACGATGGCGAAGTGGTCCTTCGAGATTGTGGCGTCTGACGTGGGGATCCACGCGGTCGATTCGTTGGGGCGTTGCGCGAGCCGCACGTCGAGCCAGCCCGGTGCTGTGGCGATGACGGGCAGGATGCTCGGGTACCCGTACCACGAGCCCGGGACGGTCTGCGTGGGGGCGGCGCCGGGCTCGGTGAGCCCGCGACGTCACCTTTCAGCGTGGCGACCAACGTCTTCTTGGGAACGGCGAGTGTCGGGCTGGAGTCTTCGGAAGCTCCGGTCGACGTTTGGGGTGCGTCGCTCGTCGTGGTCGTTACGGCGGACTGTCCCTGCGTATCGGTTGCGCCGACCGACGCGGGCTTCGATGCCGCGGCGGCGGTCGACGAAGGAGGCGACGACGCCGACGAGGCTCGGAAGCCGTCGTTGACGAGGAGCAGACACGCGCCCGTTACCAAGCCCGCCAACACGAGCCAGTAGGCGATCCTCCTTCTCAGTGGCCACTGCCGGTAGATCACGTGTCCGCCGTCTCATCTCGTCTGACTACGTCAGAGCGCCGGCGCGAACGATACCGGTCTGGTCGAGCAGGAAGACTGCCGGGCGTCAACCCTGCTGCAGCGTGCGCGCCGTGCTGAGCACTGCGGTGGCGAGGAGGTCGAAGGCGTTGTCGAGGTCGACCTCACCGGCGTCGCCGGCGATGAACAGCCCGTCGGCCAGCGCCATGGTCAACGTGACGAGCTGGCCCCGAGCCGACTCGTCCAGGTCCGGGAACATCCGCCCATACAGACGGGCCACGTCACCCGCGGTCTCGCGACGCGCCGCCATGAAGCGGCTGCGCGCCGTCGGCTCCTCAGGCCGCTGCTCCAAGATGAGCAGGAGCCCGAGCCGCAGGAAATCCGGGAACCGTGCGAGGGCCTCTCCGGTGTGGCGGAGCCCGAGGTGGAAGACCTCGTCCGCCGTGGCGTCGTCGGGCAGGGCGACCGGCCGGGCCAGTTCCTCGTTCCAAAGTTGGAACGACTGGTCGATCACTGCGGCGATCAGCTCGTCCTTGTCCTTGAAGTGCCAATAGATCGAGCTGGCCGGCAGGCCCGAGCGCTCGCTGACGAGGTTGATCGACGTGCCCTCGTAGCCGCGTTCGCCGGCGATCTGGGCGGCGGCGTCGAGGATCCGCTGGCGCGACGCCTCGCCGTTCGAGCGTCGTCGGCGCGCCTCGGCCATCGCTTGACGGTAGCGCAATTCCCGCCTTTACTGTAGCGATCACTACAGAAGCGGGCCCGAGATGATCAAGAACCTTGCCTACGTCGGCTTCGAGTCGCCGAACGCCGAGGAGTGGAGGACGTTCGGCCCCGACGTCCTCGGGGCCGAGCTCGCCCCCGACCAGCCCGACGGTGCGGTGCGACTGCGCATCGACCAGGCGGCGCATCGGATCACCGTCCACCCCGGCGAACGGAACGACGTCGCGTACCTCGGTTGGGAGGTTCGCGACCTCGATGCGACCGTGGCCGCCGTCGAGGACGCGGGGCTCACGGTCGTGGACCACGCGTTCGTCGATCCGCTCGGCTTCCGCCACGAGCTCGTGACCAAGGTGACACAGGGTCCGGCCTTTACGCCGGGTCGGCCTATGTCCGGCTTCGTGACGGGCGAGCAGGGCCTGGGCCACGTCGTCCTGATCGTCCCGGACCTTGCGGTCGCCTCGTCGTTCTACACCGACGTCCTCGGGCTGCGGCCGACGGACTCGGTCGAGGCCGGACTCTCGCTGCGGTTCTTCCACTGTGCGGGCCACGCCGCGCGCCACCACACCGTCGCACTGGCCTCGGTGCCTGGGATGGTGGGCCTGCACCACCTCATGCTGGAGGTGAGCACGCTCGACGATGTCGGCGCCGCGCTCGACATCGTCAACGAACGGGGTCTGCGGCTGCCGATGTCGTTGGGCCGGCACACCAACGACTTGATGACGTCGTTCTACGTCCGCACGCCGTCGGGCTTCGAGATCGAGTACGGGACCGGGGGCCTCATGGTCGACGACGACTCGTGGCAGGTCGCGACGCACGACTCGCAGAGCATCTGGGGACACAAGCCACCCGCCGAGCCGGTGCTGCCGGAGATCCTCCGGCCGTTCCAGACGGCCTGAGTTTTGTGACCACGCACCGAAAAACTCTTCGTCGGCGTTTCGCGAATGCCTTTACGTTCCTGTTGGAGATTCTCCCGAATCTCAGATGTAGGAGTTCGACTCTCGAACGAAGGAGTTCGAGATCTTCGGGGATCTCCAACAGCAGTGCAATACCGAACGAAAAATTCCGAAGGCAGCTGAAATGCCTCGAGTCAGGACGGCTCGCCGGGAATCTCTCGTGAGCCTCGTCGCCGAGGCGGAACGCATCGCCCCCGATCTCGCCGCCGCCCGCGCCGAAGGCGACGCGCTGCGTCGCCTCCCCGACGCCGTCTGGGAGCGACTGCTCGAGGGTGGCTTCCTGCGGTCGCTGCAGCCCAAGCGCTGGGGCGGCGGCGAGGTCGAGTTCGTCGAGTTCCTCGACGCGGTCATGACGCTGTCCGCGGCGAACCCCTCTGCTGGCTGGGTGGCTGGGGTGATCGGCGTCCATCCGTGGCAGCTCGCGCTCTTTCGACGACCGCGCCCAGGAGGACCAGTGGGGCGAGGACCCCGCTCGCCTCCATTCCTCGTCGTACAACCCGACCGGGAAGGCGGAGCGGGTCGACGGCGGCTACAAGGTGTCGGGCCGCTGGTCCTTCTCCTCGGGCTGCGACAACTGTCGCGGCGTGAACCTCGGCGCCATCGTCCCGGGCTCCGAGATCCCGGAGTTCCGCTCGTTCTTGTTGTTGCCGGGCCAGTACCGCATCGAGGACAACTGGCACGTCGCCGGGCTCAAGGGCACCGGGAGCAAGGACATCGTCGTGGACGAGGTGCTCGTGCCCGAGTACCGCACGCAGTCCCACATCGACTACGCCGTTGGCGCCCCGTTGCCGGGGCAGGTGCACAACGACGCGCCGCTGTACCGGCTGCCGTGGTCCGTGGTGTTCAACATGGCGCTCGCCGCGTCGATCCTCGGCTCGGCGCGCGGCTTCGTCGAGGCCTGGGTCGGCGAGACCCGTGACCGTTTCGTCCCGGGCAGTGGGCGACTCGCCGACGACCCGCTCACCCAGCGCCGGCTGGCCGACGCGCTCTGGGACCTCGACGCGGCGACGACCGTGCTCCGCGCCGACGCGCGGTCCCTTCGGGACATGGCGCAGGCGCGCCACACCCCGACGATGGACGAACGGGCGCGGTTGCGCTGGAACACGAACCGCGGCTGCGAACGCGTCGCCGCGGCGTGCACCGACCTGTTCCGTGTCGCGTCCGGCCGGTCGGTCTTCCTCGACCATCCGCTCCAGATGCGCTTCGCCGACCTCCAGGCCGGCCTCGGCCATGCTTTCCTGGTGCCGGACCCGCTGGCGAAGGCGGTGGGCGGGCACCTCCTCGGCACCACGAAGCCCGAGCTCGTGCTGTGACGGTGACCGTGCCCCGCATCGACACGCACAGCCACGTCGTGCCGCCCGAGTACGCCGGCTGGTTGCGCAGCTTGGGCGCAGCGGCCGGCGGCCTGCCCATCCCGTCGTGGGATCCGGACGCCGCGCTCGCCGTCATGGATCGGCACTCGATCGGCACCGCCGTGCTCTCGGTGTCGACACCGGGTGTGCACCTCGGTGACGGCGCCGACGCCCGGTCCATCGCACGCGACGTGAACGACTACGCGGCCCAGATGACCCGCGACCACCCCGGCCGGTTCGGGTTCTTCGCCACGCTGCCGCTGCCCGACGTGGATGGCGCCCTGGCGGAGCTCGACCGCGCCATGGACACGCTCGGGGCCAGCGGCGTGGTGCTCCTGGCGAATCACCGGGGCGTCTACCTGGGCGACCCGCGCTTCGACCCGGTGTTCGACGAGCTGCAACGCCGGCGGGCCGTCGCCTTCGTGCACCCGTCCCTGTTGCCGGGCATCGAGCCGATCGAGGGGATACCACCGTTCTTCGCCGACTTCCTCCTCGACACGACCCGCGCCGCCATCAACCTCGCGCGCAGCGGCACCGTCGAGCGTTGCCCCGACGTCAAGATCCTGCTCTCGCACGCCGGCGGGTTCGTGCCGTACGCCGCCTTCAGGATCGCCCTGGCCGCGCTCCGCCCGCAACGACGTGCTGCACGGGCTGTCGCTCCTGCGGCGCTACTACTTCGACATCGCCCTCTCCGGGAGCCCGACCGCGCTCCCGAGCCTGCTCGCCTTCACCGACCCGGACCACATCACCTTCGGCAGCGACTGGCCCTACGCCCCTGACGCCGCCGTCGCCGCCATGACGGGGATGTACGAGTCCCACCCACTCGACGACGCGGCGCGGGCCCAGATCGATCGCGGCACCGCGACCACCCTGTTCCCCAGCCTCGCGTCCTGAACGAAACGAAAGAGACGAGTCCATGGCGACGTATAGAGGGCGGTTCGGCCCGCACAACCCCGAAGAGACCTACGTTCCGCACTCGTTCGCCGAACACCTCGCCGACCTGGGCGAGGTGCAGATGAACTACGTCACCGCCGGCGATTCGTCCAAACCGGCCCTGTTGCTCATCCCAGGACAGACCGAGTCGTGGTGGGGCTACGAGCAGGCGCTGCCACTGCTGGCCGAGCACTTCGAGGCGTATGCCGTCGACCTGCGGGGCCAGGGGCGATCGACGCGGACGCCTGGCCGCTACACGCTCGACAACATCGGGAGCGACCTCGTCCGCTTTATCGACCTCGTGATCGGGCGCCCGACGTTCGTGAGTGGGCTGTCCTCGGGCGGGGTGCTGTCGGCGTGGCTGTCGGCCTATGCGAAACCCGGTCAGGTGGTCGGCGCGGTCTACGAGGACCCGCCGCTGTTCGCCTCCGAGGTGGCACCGGCGACGGGCCCAGGGATCCGTCAAGGCATCGGCGCCATGTTCGGGCTTTGGAGCACCTACCTGGGTGACCGGTGGAGCATCGGCGACTGGGAGGGCGTCGTCGCCGCTGCGCCCGACGTGCTCCCCGCGTGGATGCAGGCGGGGTTCAAGCCGCCGGACGAGCCACCACAGAACCTCAAGGAGTACGACCCCGAGTGGGGCCGTGCCTTCTGGACCGGCACGGTGGCCGCGTCGTGCGACCACGAGCGCATGCTGCGTTCCGTCAAGGTGCCCGTGCTGTTGACCCACCATTTCCGCTTCCTCGACCCCGAGACCGGGTGCCTGATGGGGGCGCTGTCCGATCTGCAGGCGAAGCGCGTGCCTCGAGCTGCTCGCCCAGGCGGGCGTCAGCGCCGCTTACCTGTCCTTCGAAAAGATGGGCCACTCGATGCACGGCCAGGACCCGGCGCTCTTCACCGAGACCGTGCTCGACTGGAGCGCGAGACAGCCCAGCTGAGGGAGAATTCCCAGAACAGGCGACGAGACCTTGCACTCACCGTGGGTTTATTGGAAAGGACACCATCATGATCAGTGAACTCCGCGACTTGCCCCCCGGCGTCATCGGCTTCGAGGTCAGGGGGAAGGTCCAAGCAGAGGATTTTCGCGACGTCGTACTGCCTGCGTTCGAGACGGCGGCAAAGGTCGGGGAGTTTCGAGCCGTCATCGTCATCCCGGACTTTGAAGGGATGTCCGGCAGCGCTCTCTGGGCGGACTTGAAGATCGGCGTATCCCACCTACGTGGTTGGAAGAAGGTCGCGGTGGTGACCGACATCGACTGGATCACTCATATGACCCAGATGTTCGGCTGGATGACGCCCGGTGACGTGAAGGTCTTCAAACTCGGCGAGCAAGCAGAGGCAATCCGATGGGCCGCCGGTGACTAGCACCTCGTGAAGGCCCGTGATCGCTCGTCGCGGTCTTCCCTCTCTCCGAGCATTCCGTGATCACGACGAGCGAGTCGCCCGCTTCACGAGATGGGATACTCGGCGTCATGCCGTCGCACTTGCTTGACGTGCTCAACGACGATGAACAACGAGAGGTTCTCGCGGCCGCGAGACGCAGACGGTTCAAGCGCAACGAAGTCGTGTTTCACGACGGAGACCCCGGGGACGCGCTGCATTTGGTCGTGAGTGGACATTTCGCCATTCGCATCACGACACCGATGGGTGACCAGGCGACGGTCCGAGTGTTCGGCCCTGCCGACTACTTCGGTGAGCTGGCGATGCTCTCGTCGGGCCCGCGTCACGGAAGCGCCGTGTCCCTCGATGCGGCGGAGACCCTGAGCTTGCACCGTGAGGACTTCCAGGAGCTCCGGGCGACGAGGCCGAGGATCAACGAGGTGTTGACGGTCGCACTCGTCACGGAAGTGCGCCGTCTGTCGGCGGCGCTGATCGAGGCGCTGTACGTACCGGTCGAACGTCGCGTCTGGCTTCGACTGATCGAACTGGTCGACTTGTACGGAGGCGACGCGCCGGTCGTGATCCCACTCACTCAAGATGACATCGCCCAACTCGCCGGGACCACGCGCCCGACCGCAAACCGTGTCCTACGGGCCGGTGAGGAGCAGGGTGTCCTTCGGTTGGCTCGCGGCCGCATAGAGATCAACGATCGGACCGCGCTGCAAAAGCTCGCTCACTGAATCAGGCATCGGGCCCACCCTCTCCGGAGATCGTTGCGAGCCCGAGTGCGCTGACGCACATGACGAACTTGGGAACGGGATCCCGACACTGCGACTGGGGCCGGGACACCTTCTGACCCATTGACGCGACCGTGTCGACGGGAACACGCGCTGTGTGCTCTTCGACACAGACCCAACCTCGGTTGGCGTTCAGCCTCGTCGTATGGCGTTGAACGGCAACGGAGAGTCTGAACGGCTAGAGGGTCGGCGGAAGGCGAAGGCGACCTGGGTGCTGGCTGTCGTTGCGTGCCTGGCGGTCCTGGCCGTGGCCGGCGCCCTGATGCAGTCCCGGTCGGAGGCGTCGGCGAGCCCTTTGAGCCGGCCGACGAAGACCACCGCGGCTGCGGCACAGGCGAAGCTTTCCGATGCTGTGGTGCCGCCGGCGCCTGCCGCGCCGACCCATGAGACCGTCGATCTCTTCGGGGACTCGCTCGGGTACCAGGCCGAGCCCTATCTCGACATGTTGTTCGCAGAGGCCGGGAACTACACCGTGTCGAACAACACCTTCGGCGGTACTGCCACGTGCGATTGGCTGAGCAAGATGGCCGCCGCCGCCGCCGACCACCCGCAGGCGGCCGCCCTTGTGTTCTCGGGGAACGCGTTCACGCCCTGCATGGACGGGGTCGTCCTCCGGAGCCCTCAGTACTACGACCTCTACACCACGGACACCGAGCAGGCCATCGGGATCTTCCGGGCGGTGGGGGCGCACGTCTTCTTGGTCGGGACCCCGATCGACCAGTCCTCGGTGGCCGGGTGGGACCGCCTCGACGACATCTACCGACAGCTGGCCCAGGCGGACCCCCTCGCCGTGACCTACGTGGACGCCGGCGCCGCCGTGGAGTCCCCCAGCGGTGGGTTCACGTGGGATCTGCCCTGCATGAGCATCGAACCGAGCTGTGGTGCGAACGGCTCCAACGTGGTGCGTTCGCCCGACGGCATCCACTTCTGCCCGGACGGAACCCCGTCGACCCGTGGCGTCACCGGTCCGTGTGACGAGTACTCGCCTGGGGCCTTCCGGTTCGCCCTTGCCATCGAGAGTGCGATGACGCAGTACCCACACCAGACGCTGACATCCCTGGTCCTGAACGCTCGGTGACAGCGCCCCGCCGGAGCGGGCGACGAGCGGCTACGGCGCGGACACCGACGCCGCGTTGGAGCCTGGCGTGGGGGTCCCGTTGATCTGGTACACCCCACCCGAGAAGCTGATCGCCTCGGTGTCGTCCTGTTGCGGGTTGTCCACCGTGTCGATCGAGAAGCACGCGTCGTGCATCCCCAGCTTGGAAAGGCTCGAGTAGGTGCCGGGGGCAAGCAGTGAACTCCAAGTGCTCTGATCGAGTGGTTGGACGATCGGAGAGCTCGCTGAGGACGGCGTCACAGTGGAGTACGAGGAGTAGCTGCCGCACATGAGGTCCCCCCGCGGGTACGGGAAGAGGACGCTGTGGTCGACCGCCTCGAATTGCGTCTGCTGCTGACCACCGGCGGCGGCGACGTCAGATGCCGTCGTCTTGTAATTCTGGAGTTCCTCCGCCAGGGTGCCGGAGAGCGTCCAGTTGTCACCGAGGGGCGGGCTGCCCGTGGTCATCATCGACGTGAAGAAATTGGCGAGCTGTGCCGGTACCTCGCCGAACGGGAACTGGGTTTTGCGGGTGGCGCTGACCAGGGAGCTGTCGAGGTACGAGAAGGTGCCGGCGTACCGCACGAAGTAAGCGACCCGCCAGGCCACGCTTGCGCCGGCCTTCGTGAAGACCACGATTGACACGAACGGCGAGTACCCCGAATCGGGAGGCGCCGGTGTCGAGATCTGCGCCAGAAAGGACTCGGGATAGTCCTGCTGCGTCGGGATGCTGAAGAGCACCTTCGAATGCGGAGTGACCCACCCGCACCCGCACGAGGACATGGAGAACGCGACGTCGAAGGCGTTGGCGGTCGTCACTGGCTTGAGGAAGGAGGGCTGGTCCAGCGCGAAGGCCTGCCCGAACCTTTGCCAGGTCGTGGCGTACACATGCTGTGCGTCGGCAAAAGTCACCTGTGGTGCCGGCGTTTGCGCACCGGCTGTTGCAGCGTTCGCCGTGCTCAACGTCGCGAGCGACACCAAGACAGACGCCGCAAACATCGACGCGACGAGCCAGCGGCGTGTTGCCCCCACCATGCATTCGAGTATCTAGAACTCCGAAATAGGCCGCATGGGCCAAAAGCGCTATTGGCTACTCAACTGCGATCCCACTGCACCCGATAACGAAGATGACGCCTGCGATGGTTCTCGGGAAGCAGACGCTCAGGGGGTTCGGTGCGGAGGCGCTGGCGAAGGATGAGGCTCGGATCGACGATGCTGTGGCGCGTCGGAGGGTCCAGCGCCGCCATCGCCCTCTGCGTGCTTTCGATGACGGCAATGGCGCCGCCGACGACGGCAATGGCCTCGCCGACGACGACAACGGCGCCGACGACGACGACGACAACGGCGCCGCCGACGACGACAACGGCGCCGACGACGACGACAACGGGGCCGACGACGGCAACGAGGTCGTCGACGAACCCAATGGCGCCGCCGATGCCGGGGAACACCTTCAGCCAGTCGGACTGGACTTCGATGGGCGCGCCGTTTGCCTACGACCAATCGCAACAGAAGCCTTCGATCTCCTGCGTCAGCTCGACGTTCTGCATGTCGGTCGGGGCCTTGGGCGACAAGGACCAACCGACCGGGACCGTGCCGGCAGACGTCTGGAACGGATCGACATGGACGCAGACCAGTCTTCCGGTACCCATGAGCGGCGATCCGCCGACACCGGCGCAACCCGTGTCGGTCTCGTGCTCGGGCACTACGTTCTGCCTCGCTGTCGGCGCCATCCCGCCCGTGCACGGAATCCCGCCCAAACAGGGCATGTTCGTCGATCGATGGGACGGATCCGCCTGGTCCCCGTTTCAAGCTCCGCTCACGAAGCAGGGCGGGGACGACGTCGACTGCCTCAGCTCGGACGCATGCATCGTGGTCGGCACCAACGACGGTCCGCCTCTGACCGTCGAGTGGAACGGCACCTCGTGGTCGACGATGCCCAACACGACGCTTGACGTCGGCGTCCTCGCCAGCGTGTCGTGTTCTGCCGTCTCTTCCTGCCTGGCCGTCGGTTGGACGATGCAGGGCACCTTGGCCTCCGAGCGCTGGGACGGTTCCAACTGGTCCGACGTGCCGATCCCGAATGAAGCGACCGGACAACAGGCCGAGTTCCTCACGGACGTCTCGTGCCCCACGCCCGCGTCCTGTGTGGCGGTGGGCTGGCACAGCTTTGCGGTGACCCCGACCAGTGGCGGCGAGGCCCCGATCGTCGATAGCTGGGACGGCACCGCCTGGTCGGAAGTGCCCCTCCCGATCGCGCTGGTGCCGCAACTGAACGACAACCTCTACGGCGTCGACTGCTGGGCGCCCGGCCAGTGCATCGCAGTCGGTGGGCCGCAATCGGGGTGGACGTCGGTCCCCTCCTTCGTCATGAGCTCGGACAACGGATCGTGGTCGGTCGCCGGCGATCCGCCGGTGGACCCGAACGGGACGGAAAACGTCCTCTCTTCGATTTCGTGCGTCGCGGGCTGGTCGTGTGTCACCGGGGGTCAGGCCTTCACGAATGCTGGGACGGACGTCTTCTACGACGATGCATCCGACACCGGTCCGTCGGCGCCTGTCGCGGACATCACGACGCCCGTCGACGGCCAGGTCTTTGCCACCGGGTCTCCGGCGACCGCCACGTTCAACTGTTCATCGGGCCTCGATGATCCCGGCCTGACGAGTTGCGTCGACCCCAACGGCTCCGCTGGCCCGGACACACTCGACACCTCGACGCCCGGGAACCACACGCTCTCCGTCACGGCCACGAGCCAGGACGGCCAGAGCGGTACGGCGACGGTCCACTACCTCGTGGCCGGTATGCCCAGCATCACCCTCAGCACGTCGATCTCGGGTGAGACGTACGGGTTGAATCAAGTGGTCCCGACGAGTTTCGCCTGTGCCGAGGGGGCGGACGGACCCGGCATCCTCCTCTGCGTGCAGGTGGGCCCGCGGAGCGACCAGGGCGCACTCAGCACCTCGAGCCCCGGTCTCAACGTCTACGGACAGGGATCGTTGGATACCTCGAGCCCCGGCCCCCACACGTATCAAGTGGGTGTCTTGAGCCAGGACGGCCTGTACAGCGTCACGACGGTCGCCTACACGGTCGCCGACGCGGCCGCACCGTCGGCCACCCTCACCGCACCGACTCCCTCATCGACGCCGGGGCCGGGCACCTCGTACAACCTGAACCAGGTCGTGCCGACGGCCTTTTCTTGTTCTGAAGGAACGGGCGGGCCGGGACTTGCGAGCTGCGTCGACTCCGCCGGGTCGGCCAGCCCCGGGCAACTGGATACGAGCCAGCCCGGGTCACACACCTACAGCGTGACCGCGACGAGCCAAGACGGGGCGAAAGCCACCACCTCGATCACCTACAACGTCGTCGGCCCACCAACGGCGCAGATCGCGCTGCCCGCTGCGGGAGAGACGTTCCAGCTTGGTCAATCGGTCAGCACCCGTTTCGTGTGTACCGACGACGACGCCGCGCCCGGCATCGCCTCCTGTCTCGACGCAAAGGGCTCAACGAGTCCGGGCTCCTTGGATACCTCGACGCTCGGCAGTCACACGTATTCGGTAATCGCTACCAGCAAAGACGGCCAAAGCGGCACGGTCTCCGTCCAGTACACCGTGGTGCCACCGGGTTCGAGCTCGACCACCACCTCCACTACGGCCGGGGTGACCACGACGACCGTCACCTCGACCACCACCACCACCACGACAGAGCCCCGGTAACGTCCGGCGTCCTGCCGAGGCTCGGGACTCGACAGCGGGCTGCTCGGCGTCGCTTCGGAAAGCTCCGTCTTCCTCGACCATCCCCTCCAGTCACGCTTCGCCGGCCTGCAGGCCGGCCTCGGCCAGGCGTTCTTGGTCCGGGCCTCTGGGGCCGGCCGCCGGCGGCCCGCCCATCCCGTCGTGGGAGCCGTAGGCCGCGCCGGCCGTCTTGGACCGGGTCCCGACGAATTTGAGTCCGGGCGCGAACCAGCCGGCCCACTTCTGCGGGCCGGCTGGTCGCCTCTTGGCGGGAGAGATTGGGGCCGATGCTTACGCTCCGATCACCACCGCATGTGGAGTGTGGCGGGGCAACAGTTCCTCGTTCTCGCCGACCCGGCGGGCGTGAGCGAAGCCGAGGAGCGCGAGCAAGGCCATGACACCGGCGAGTGCGAAGGCTGCGATGGCGCACCACAAGGCGATGGCGGCAATCAGGCTGAAGCCGTAAGCCTCGAGGAGCAGGCCACGAAGCGTGGTGCCCTGGAAGACCGTCTGGACCTTGGCCTCAGCTGCCGTGTACGCCACCGAACCCTTGGGCAGGGCCATGGCTGCCGCGCTCAGCTCCGAGTAGGTCTTGCCGCCACCGATCTCCTGCAGGTGCACAGCGATGAAGTCGTTGGCGTAGACCTCGGCTTGCGGACCCGTCAAGAGTTGCTGCCCGGCGTACTGGGACACCGAGGGGATCATGGACGGTGTGATCTCGCTCCCGACCTTGGGGTGTGCGAATGCCGCCGCCGAGGGGAACGTGATCTGTTGCTCGGCGAGCTGGGTGTGCACGTAGTCGTTAGCGAAGTTGTAACCCACCAACAGCAGTGCGCCGGCTACCGCCAGCACCACGACGATCACGATGCCACCCACACTGGCCAGCTTGTCGAAAACCTTACGTCGCATCTTTTGTTCTCCTTGATCGTTCGTGATCCCTCCGATGAGGAGATCCGCTTCCATCGTTGAGCTCCGGAGGCGTTGAGGCATGAGCGCAAAGGTCACTCGCCCTACGGAAGAAGGTCCCATCGCGGCGCAGGGGAAAAGGCCGAACGGGAGGAATCTCCCTATGTACGGGCGTTCTCCGTGGCGCAGCATTGAGCGGTGAGCATGTACGTAGAGGTCCTTTCCGGCGCCGTTCGCCGCTGGGACACAGATTTGTCGGGTGATGATCTGGTGGACTACGTGCTCCGCTGCCGGGCCGAACTCCCCGCCCGGGACCTCGGCGCCGGAGTGTGGTCGGAGGCGGCCCTGGTTGCCGAGGTCGTCTACGACCGAGCCCTCATCAACCTCGCGGCTGACTACGGGATCGATGTCCACCCCACGAACTTCGTTCACCCGAAGATCGAGCGGGAACGCCTCGAGCTGGCCCTGGCGCAACGGGGCTTGGACCTCGCGTCGCCCGTGCGCAGGTCAGGTGATTACGAAGAAGAGGAAGAGGAAGAGCCCTGACCCTTGACCTTGGTGGCGTAGATGGCCGCTTCGGTCCGACTGGTCATCTTCAGCTTGCGGAGGAGCCCGGTCACATAGTTCTTGACGGTGTTCTCCGAGAGGAACATCGCGTCCGCGATCTGCTTGTTCGTCATGCCTTCGGCGATCAGATCAAGGAGCTTGCCCTCCTGTGGCGAGAGTGAGGCGAGAACCGGATCACCTTTGGGCGGATGGGCGATGCGTTCGACCACCCTGGCGACCGCTCGGGGGTCCATGAGCGATGCCCCCGCCGCGACCTTCTTGACGTCCTCGATGAGGTCATGCGCCTTGATCTGCTTGAGCACGTAGCCGGCCGCACCGGCCATCACGCTCGCGTACATGGCCTCATCGTCGGCGAAGCTCGTCAGCATGAGGCACGCCAGTTCGGGCATCTTTGACCTGAGGTCACGGCAGACCTCGATCCCGTCCCCGCTCTCGAGACGGACGTCCAAGATCGCCACGTCGGGCTTGGCCAGCGGGGCGCGGGTGAGCGCCTCGTCGCCCGTTGAGGCCTCGCCCACCACTTCGATCTCGTCGTCGGTCTCCAGCAGGCTCCGGATCCCCTCTCGTACCAGTTCGTGATCGTCGAGCAGGAAGACGCGGATGGCCACGCGTCAATACTGCCAGTCGGGCGGTGGCATTGACGGTTGGGAGCCCTACGATGCAACCGAGGTGCCCTACGCGCGTGTGAACGACCCGGAGAAGCTGCGGCGGCTCATGGGGGCGGTGCTCATGATCACCGTCGACGTCGAGCTGCCCGATCTGCTGCGCCATCTGGTCGAGGAGGCCCGGACGCTGGTTGGAGCCCGTTATGCGGCTCTCGGGGTGCTCAACCCCGCCCGGACCGGCCTCGAGCAGTTCGTCACCGTCGGGCTGAGTCAGGCCGAGGAGGCCCAGATCGGCGATCGGCCTGTCGGGCGTGGCGTCCTTGGACTGCTCATCACCGACCCGGCTCCCCTGCGGCTCTCCCACCTCGAGGAACACCCCGGCCGCTATGGATTCCCAGCCAATCATCCGCCGATGACGTCGTTCCTCGGCGTCCCGGTGCGGGTGCGTGACGCCGTCTACGGCAACCTCTACCTGACGGACAAGGAGGGCGAAGGGGCCTTTACCGACGAAGACGAGGCCCTCGCCGAGGCGCTGGCGCTGGCGGCTGGCATCGCGATCGAGAACACCCGACTGAACGATCGGGTTCGCGTGATGTCAGTGCTCGACGACCGGGACCGGATCGCCCGTGACCTGCACGACCGGGTGATCCAACGTGTCTATGCGGTTGGCATGCACCTCCAGGGAGCGACGCGGCTGCCCGAGCGCGATCAGGTGGTCGAGCGGGTCGAGCGGGCGATCGACGACCTCGACCTCACCATCGTCGAGATCCGATCGGCCATCTTCGAACTCAGCGAGGCCGCACTTCCCGGCGGGCTCCGCCAAGCCGTGCTGCAGCTGGCCGAGGAGTTGGCGGACACCCTGGGGGCTCGGCCCGAGGTGAGGTTCGAGGGAGCCGTGGACAACGCGATTCCCCAGCACCTGGGCGACCACGTGCTGGCCGTGGTTCGAGAGGGTCTGACCAATGCGGGGAAGCACGCACAGGCCTCGCGCTACGAGGTCACGCTCGCCGTCACCGACCGGGTGGTCATCGCCTTGCTCGATAACGGCAGCGGGATCGAGTTGCCACTTTCGAATCCCGGTCTTGGGCTGAACAACCTCCGCGACCGGGCCGAGAAGCTCGGTGGGACGTTCGAGATCCGGCCGCGAGACGGAGGGGGCACGGGCCTGTTTTGGGCCGTTCCACTGGAGTGACAACCGGGCATTTGCCCGGAGCGCCCGAACAGTTCAATGCGATGCGTTGGCATCCGTTCTGGGAGTGGGCCTCACCGCAGCTGCTCCTCGCAACGGGATCGGTGGAGAGCGAGGTTCCGGGACCGCATTGACGACTGAACTTGTTCCCGGTGACAGGGAAGATCCTCCCTAGCCAACAAGAGGCCGCGAGGTCACACTGCCCGCATGGGGTCCGCCATGAATATCGAAGCGGAGAAAGACCAAGGCCGGGGCTTTCGCGACGCTTATCCATCCGAGCTGTCGTTCGACGTGACCTCCGTTGAGCAGATTCATTTCCGGGTGCGTGCCATCCTTGCGGACGACGGCAACGCCTTGATCGCCTTCCACGACCATCTGTCCGACCGTTCGTGTTACCTCAGGTTCTTCTCGCTCCATCGGCACCTCTCCCTGAAAGAGGTCGAGCGGTTCACGCGGGTCGACTACCGGGACCGATTCGCTCTGGTAGCCGAGCACGACGGCAGGCTCATTGCCGTCGGGCGCTACGACAAGCGTCCCGGATCGATGGAGGCCGAGGTCGCCTTCGTGGTTGCGGACGAGTCTCAGCATCATGGAATCGGGTCGCTCCTCCTCGACGGCTTGGCTGAAGCGGCACGAGCACGCGGGATCACCACCTTCGTCGCCGAAACGCTTGAAGAAAACCTCACGATGCTCCGGGTGTTCACGCACTCGGGGTTCCCGATCACGCGGCGCTGCAAACACGGGACCGTCTCGTTGCGCTTCTCTATTGCCCTCACTCCGTCGTACGAGGCATCGCTCGCTCGGCGCCGAGCCGGTTGGCAGATCGTGAGCACTGGGCCAGGCATAGCGCCCAAGGCGGCATCTTCACCTGTCAACGCTGAGATCCCCGGTACGACGATCCACGGAGCACGAGGATCGGGATCTGTCGAGTAGAGCGTCAGCCGGCGGTGTGTCTTGCCAACCTCGTGTGAGCCAGCGTGAAGCAGGAGAACCGACAGATCCCTGCCGTTCCAGGCAAGCCGTATCGGGATCTACAGCTCAAGGTGATGTGACCTTAGGCCCCTGGCTGGGACTGTCCTGAGAGGCAATAGTGGATTGATGTCGTTCGGTGTTCTGGTGGCCGCACTGATCAACCTGAACGGCAACGGCCACTACATCCATTGGGGATTCATCCAGCTGTCGCTTGCAAATTTTGTCGTGATCATCTCGATGATCGCCGTTTTCGTCCTCGCCATCCTTCTCCCCTTCCCACGGCGAAAGCGGCGCAACGAGTGAGCATCGATACCGATACCTCGAGCGACGCGACCCCGACCAGCGGCGAGTCGCGACAATGGACGGCGCGGACCCGCCGGGCAGCCGAGTCAGCCTTCCCACCCGACCGCCTCCTCCCGGACCGCCAGCCCGCCTACATGGCCTCATGGATCTACGTGTTCGGCGTGCTGACGGTGGTGAGCCTCGCCTGGGTGATCATCACGGGCTGCGTGCTCGCCGTCATGGGCCCCAGTTGGTGGCACGTGTCGAACGCCGGCCACTTCGTCAATTCCCTCCACCTGTGGAGCGTCGAGGCCTTCTTCTTCTTCATGGTGATCCACCTGTGGGGCAAGTTCTTCATGGCTGCCTGGAGGGGTAACCGCCGCTTGACCTGGGCCACGGGTGTCATCTCCTTCGTGATGTCGGTGGCGGCGGCCTTCACGGGCTACCTGTCGCAGCAGAATTTTGATTCCCAGTGGATCTCGACCCAGGCCAAGGACGGCATCAACGCAACCGGGGCCGGTGCCTTTTGGAACGTCTTGAACTTCGGGCAGATGCTCATGTGGCACATCGTCCTGCTCCCTATCGCCGTGTTCATCGTCGCGGCGATCCATGTGCTCCTCGTCAGGCGCCACGGCATCGTGCCGCCCTTCGCCGAAGGCAAGCAGACGCCTGAGACCCTCGACCGGGCCGAGGGTCAACAGGATTCCCCCCAATGAACGCCAAGCGGGAGGGCCGATTCAAGCCCGACCGTGACGTGGCCGAGTGGAAGGGTGCCTACGTCCCGTACGACATCTTGAAGGAGGCGTTCGTCGCCTTCCTCGCCGTCGCCGTCCTCATCGTGCTGCTGGCTGTCGTCTTCTCCTCACCGGACGAACCAGCCATCACGCTCAAGACGTGGTCCATCGCCAACCCGGTCGACTTCGCGCAGACCGCGGTCACCGAGCTTGACGGCACGAGCGCCGTCGCCACCTACGGACCGCCCTATAACGCGACTCCCGACTCCTCGCAGCACATTGGCTTCTTCGAGCCGGCCCAGTGGCTCGGCGTCCACCAACCTATCGACACCGCGCAGGACTTCGTGATTGGCCCGCTGCGGACCCTGCTCACCCAGCCGCTCGTGCAAAGTGCGCTCAATGTGTACGAGAGTGCGTCGCCAACGCAGCAGGGCGAGTGGACGACGGCGTACGAAAAGGCTGTTGCCAATGCGGCCGATGTCCATGGACGACTGCACGTTCCTTCGGGCCGCTATGGCCCGGTCGGCGTGGTCATCGGCTCACTGACCGCCATGGCGCAGACCGGGGGCCTCGACGGCACGCTGTTGAGCGGGGGTCAGTTCTACAACACGAACTACACCAAGCCACTGCTCTTCATTGCCGACGGCACGTACCTGAACACGTTGGCCGGTGCCCAACACCTTCAGGGCAGCCAATGGGGAATGATGAACGAGACAGGGAACTATCCCGGGCAAGCGTGGCTCTGGCTCTACACGATGTGGTACCAGATTCCGCCCATGAATTCGTCTTCAAACGGGGACCTCGAGGTGTGGGCGATCATGATGGCACTCACCATTGCGTTGATCTTCCTGCCCTTCATCCCGATCCTGCGTTCTCTTCCTCGCTGGTCCCGCGTCTACAGGGTGATCTGGCGTCAGCACTACCGCTCCTTGGCGTAGTCACACCCACACGTGGGTGCGTTTCAAGGACCCGACCTCCTCAAGGACTCTCGGGGATTTCGATGACTTGCCAAGGACTGCGAGACGCGCACTGACAAGCCGCAATCGTTGGGAATTCGTATCAGCCCGCGCACACCGTCGTCCCCGCGGTGACGGCGAGAGTCTGACCGAAAAGGGACCTTCCTCCGTAGTGGGCGTCCAAGTCGTAGTCGCACAATTGGGTGAAGGCAAGAACCGGAGGTAGGACGATGAAAGCACTCGTGTACGAAGGACCCGGCCAGAAGAGCTGGAAGGAGGTCGCGGATCCGCAGATCGAGCAGGACGGCGACGTCATCGTGCGGGTGGACGCAACGACGATTTGCGGAACGGATCTGCATATCTTGAAGGGTGACGTTCCAGAGACGACGCCGGGCCGAATTCTCGGACACGAGGCCGTGGGCACGATCGTCGAGGTGGGCTCCGGCGTGAAGACGCGCCTCGTCGGTCAGCGTGTGCTGGTTTCGTGCATCTCAGCCTGCGGGTTCTGCCGGTTCTGTCGGGAGGGCCATTACGGGCAGTGCTTGGGCGGTGGCGGATGGATTCTCGGTCACCTCATCGACGGGACGCAGGCGGAGCTGGTGCGAGTGCCCTTCGCCGATACGTCGACCTACCTGGTGCCCGCCGGTGCGACCGACGAGGACATCTTGATGCTGGCTGACATCCTCCCCACCGCCTACGAGGTCGGCGTCCTCAACGGAAGGGTCCAACCGGGCGACACCGTTGCCGTCGTGGGCGCTGGTCCAATCGGGCTTTCCGCCATCATGGGGGCGCAGCTCTTCTCGCCGAGCCACGTCGTGGCCATCGACCTCGCCGACACCCGGTTGGACGCGGCCAAGCGCTTCGGGGCCGACGTGACCGTCAACAACGGCAGCGACGATGCCGTGGCCGTGGTCCGGGGGCTGACGGACGGCCTCGGTGCCGATGTCGCCATCGAGGCGGTCGGCGTCCCGGAGAGCTTCGAGCTGTGCACCAACCTCGTCCGGCCCGGAGGACGTGTCGCCAACATCGGCGTGCACGGAAAGCCGGTGACGCTACATCTGGAATCGCTGTGGACCCGCGATGTCACCGTGACGACGGGCTTGGTCGACACCTTTTCGACCCCCACCTTGCTCCGGCTTATGAGGTCGGGTCAGTTGGACGGCGGTCAATTCGTCACCCACCACTTCGAGTTGAACCAGATGCTCGACGCCTACGACGCCTTCGGGCGCGCGTCGGAAACGGGAGCCTTGAAGGTTGTCATCAGCAGGTAGGACGACGGAGGCGGGAGCTTGTCGATCACTTCGGGGCCTGCGTCACTCGAGGGGCGATCGAAGATCACCAACGCCCTCGGCGCCTGAGTCATTCGGTTGCATCCCTATCTCGTCCGGACGGCTGTCAGTTCTTCCGCCATGGTCCTCGTCTTCTCTCCCTCCGAGTAGGGAGAAACGACCTAAGGACCAGGGAGGGGCGGTCCCGGACGTGGCCGGCTGAAACGGCTTTGCCTTTCTCGAGACGAAACTCCTGGTCGCAAGGGGACGTTCCTCCCTAGTGAGCTGCCGATTTGAGGCTCAGACTGCGGGTATGACCATGACATCTGAGACCATTTCGGGGAGCTCCGACACTGCGAGTGCTCGGCACCAGAGTGAGGGCGCCGGCGCGACACGCCAGAGTGATCTGGCGCGCCGCATCGCTCATCGTCGCAGCGAACTGGGGATGACGGTCGAGGAGCTCGCACAGCGCGCCGGTATCGATCCGACGTACCTGACTTACTTCGAACAGAGTGCCGACGCTCGTCTCAGCTTCGGCACGCTGAATCTGCTCGCTCTCGCGCTGGACACAGACCCGGCCGACATGCTGGGCGCTCAAGCCAATCGTACTTCGGGCAAAGGACGGGCCGGCCGTCATCCGTCGCTCGAGACCCTCACCGCCGAACAGTGTGAGGCTCATCTCGCGGCGGGTGGAGTGGGACGGGTTCTCTTTGCCACGGACCGGGGACCCGTCGCGCTGCCGGTGAACTTCGAGTTCACTGACGGTCAGATCGTGCTGAGCACCGATGTGGCGAAGGCAGCTCTGCTCGAAACCCAGCCCGTAGTTGGATTTGAGGTCGATCGCGTTGACGACGCCATGAGCGAGGGTTGGAGCGTCCTCGTAAGTGGGCGGGCGCGCGTCGTCGACGATCCCGAGGAGTTGCTTCGGCTGGCCTCGCTCGATCTTGAAGCATGGGCGGGGGGCGCCCGACACTCCCTGGTCTGCGTCACGCCTGACGAGACCACGGGGCGTGTAATTGTCCACTACTCCCCCCCGAACGAAGACTGATCCTCCTTCTCGGAGAGGGAAAGTTCGCAGCGCGTTGCCCTCGGCCGACTTCGACCTCCGAAACGAGGTGAACCGCCACCCGGCACCCTGAATAGAGGCGGGGGGGTGGGCGGCATGGGGCCTCTACGTTGCGGGCTCCGCGAGGTACATACGGCCGCGCCACGCGTCGCGCAGAAGGGTTTGCTGGACTCGTGAGTACCTGGGTCTCGGAGGCCGGACTTCGCCGTAGACCCCGAGGATCTCGACGAAGGTGAACACGAGGCCGACGGCGACGACACCGATGCCGACGGCCAAGATCGTTTTCCCCGTCGTTGTTGACCAGGGGAGCGTCACGAGGCCGACGATGACGACAGCAATTCCCGGCGCCATCACGCGGACGCCCCAGACCGCGAGCCTCCAGTGGGAGTTGTGGCGAACGTTCTCCAAGAGTGGCGATCGGGTGTCGCTCTGCTCGAGGGGAGCTGGAGCCTTGGCGAGTTCCATTTGCGGCGTCACGAACTTGCCGTATTCGTCTTGAGCCAACGCTTGGGCGGTGGGTAGACGAACCTGGCGATGGTCGTCGATACCCAGGCGATTGACCATCCACCGAAGATCAGCAGGATCTTGTCTGTGGTGTGCCCGTTCCCCTTGGCCGCGACAGCGGCCAGCAAGATGCCCCACACCGCGAAACAGCCGATGCTGTAGATCCAATAGTTCCCACGTGTGTTCAAGTCCTCGTCACCTTTCCTTTGGTCACGGGTTGCACCCGAGCGTCCGGGTCCGACAGCCGCTCGTGATCCGGGTCCTGGTTCATGCGTCGCGGCGCACCAGCAGAACGCCGGCGATAATGAGAGAGGCCGCCGCCCACAGGCAGAACACGCCGAAGCCGGCCCATGGGGCCAACTGCGGAGTCGTCGAGCCGTGCCGGGAGCCGCCGTTTATCAGCGCTTGTCCGGCGTTGGACGGCAGGAATTTCTCGAACGCGTTCATCGAGCTCGGCAGAAGACTCGCGATCACCGGCACGACCAGGATCAAACCGAGGACTGCGGCAATGGCACCCGCGGTCTTGCGGATGATGGAGCCGATGCCCAAGGCGAGCAATCCGAGGACGGCGAGGTACAGCGCCGTGCCGAGGACGGTTCGCAGCCCATTGTCCGCACCGAGGGTGGTCCCGACACCCTTTGACGACAGGATCCACTGGCCGAGGAAGAACGAGACGAAGCACGCCACGGTGCTCACGACCAGGGTCACTCCGGCAAACACCGCCGCTTTGGACGCCAGGACATTGAGGCGCTGTGGCACCGCGGCGAGCGTCGCCCGGATCATGCCGCTGCCGTACTCGTTGGTGATGACCAGGACCCCGAGTACCGCGATGGCGAGCTGCGCCAGGAAACTCCCGGTCAGGCTGAACGACGCCGGGTCGAAGGTCGCCCGGTCGCTCGCGCTGACGTGGGCGTACTGGGCCACATAGACGGCGCTGAGGATCGCTGAAAGGCCGACCATGGCCACGACGGCGGAGAGGAGTGTCCAGTAGCTCGAACGGACCGTTCGCAACTTGGTCCACTCGGAGTGCAAGAGGTCCGGGAAGATCCGCCCGCTGGGCTTGGCGCGCGGGGCGAAGCTGGCGAGTTCCAGCGGGGTCGTCGTCATGCTGCAGCCCCTTGCCGCGTCGACGGGGAAGCGGTGGGCTGTCCGGCCCGGTACTCCACGCTGTCGTGAGTCAGTTGCATGTACACCTCTTCGAGAGAGACTTCTTGGGGTGAGAGTTCGTGGAGGTAGATGCCGTTGGCCCCGGCCAGATCACCAATGGCTGCTGCACTGATGCCGGTCACGGCGATCGAGCCGTCGGCCTCGGGGCGACTCGAGCCACCCTTCTCGCGCACCAAGGTGGCGAGCTGGTCGTCGTGGAGCGAACGCACCCGCACGAAGTTCTGCGAGCTGCCCTGGATGAGCTCGTCGATGCTGGCTTCGGCCAGGAGCCTGCCTCGTCCGATCACGATGACGTGGTCCGCCGTCAGCGCCATCTCCGCCATAAGGTGCGAGGAGACGAACACGGTGCGGCCCTCGGCGGCCAATGAACGCAGCAGGTTCCGGATCCACACGATCCCCTCGGGATCGAGCCCGTTGACCGGCTCGTCGAAGATCAAGACCCCGGGGTCGCCCAGGAGTGCGGCGCCGATCCCGAGTCGCTGACCCATCCCAAGGGAGAACGAGCCCACCCTTTTGTGCGCAACGCTGGTCAGGCCGACGATCTCGAGAACCTCGTCGACCCGGTGGCGCGAGATCCCGTTGCTCTGCGCGAGACACAACAGGTGGTTGCGGGCACTGCGACCCTCGTGGATCGCCTTCGCCTCGAGCATTGCTCCGACCTCGAAGAGGGGGCGCTGCAGCTTCGCGTAGGGACGGCCATCGATGGTGACCGAACCACCGGTCGGCGCGTCCAAGCCCAGCACCATGCGCAGCGTCGTCGACTTGCCCGCCCCGTTGGGGCCGAGGAATCCCGTCACCTGGCCCGGGAGCACCTCGAAGGACAGGTCGTCAACCGCCAGGGTGGATCCGTAGCGCTTTGACAGTCCGCTGGCTGTGATCACGCCCGGGCCTCGGGCACAGCCTCATCGGAATCGGCGAGGCCGCGCTCCTCGTCGGCACGCGCCGCCTCTGCCTCTTCGCTCGACTTTTCGTCTCGAGCTCTGTGTGCCGCCATATCTGCGGTCCGCTTTGTTCTGAGTCTCATCGGGATCCTTCCTGAGCTGGGTCGTGCACCATGACTCCGGGGGCTCGAGAGCAGAACTCGCGTTCTGCGCCCGCATGTGGGCCAAGAGTTGTGGCGGTCGATCTCACAGCCCCGGTCTGGGGCTAAGAGCCACAGCAACGCCTCCCGATGAGGATCCTCTGCGCGCCTGTCGCCCGGCCATGGTACCAGTGATTGACTCAATCAACTAATATCCTTCCGTGGCTCCCCACCGGCGCGACGTCCGATCGATGACGGCGGCGCTCTTCGCCATCAATGCCGGACTGGAAAAGGCGCGACGTCAGAGGAGGGGGGCGAGCACCCTGAGCCTGCTCCAGGTGATCGCCACTCGTGAGGGGATCCGGCCCTCAGAGATCGCCGAGGTCCAACAGGTGCATCCCTCTCTCGTGACACGCCAGGTTCGTGAACTCGAGGACGCCGGGTACGTCGACGTCACCGCCGATCCGGCCGATCGGCGCTCCTGCCTCGTGAAACTGCTGCCCGCAGGCGCCGAGGAGTTGCGCCGTCTGGATCAGTTCGGCCTGAAGCGGTTCGAGCTGTACGTGAAGGACTGGAAGCCCGAGGACGTTCAGAAATTCACGGAGCTCCTCGAGAAGCTCCGCACGTCGATGACCACGCTCTCGGAGCGGGAGCGGCAGCGACCCGCCGGGGGCCGATGGAGGCAGACAACTCCGGCGTAACCGAGCTCCTAGAGCTCGAACTGCGGCGGGCAGTGCGGCCAACTCCTATGTCAGTCCGCACCCAATGGGAGTAGCGTAAGGATTTGTACCTTCAGCCAAGAGGGTTTCGCGAGGACGGCCTTGCCGCCCGCTATCCATGACAGGGTGCGCCGGTCCCCAACGGTGCGACTCGAGACATGCGATTCCCCAAGGCGAACTGGTTTTCGATTCCGGCGCCCTCCGGGAACACCGAGGCTGTCGTGAGCGGAGCTGGCCGGCTTTTGAGTACAAGGCGGTTCGGCACAATGTCCTTCGTCATCGATTCACGGAGAAACCCGGTCACAACTCCCTCAACTCGTCTTGCAACGGCCCCGATCGAGGTCGTTTGCTCTGATGGCCGGATCGCCGTGACGGCAGCCGGTGAGCTCGACGACTCCGCGACGCTTCGCTTGAAGGAGTGCCTGCACGACGCGATTGACGATGGCGTGAATCGAGTGGTGCTGGATCTCGCAGCGGTGACGTGGATGGACTCTCGCTCGCTGTCCGTACTCGTCCAGGTACACGCTCGAATGGCCGAGATCGGCTGCACCTTGCTGATCGTCGGGGCAACGCCTCCGACGGTCCGGTTGTTCGACGCCGCTGACCTCGCGTTCTATCTCATTCCCGAGCAACCGGTCACGACCACGGCGCATATTCGAAGACGGTCAAGTCCAAACGGGGAGCGATCCTCTGGGATCGGAAACGACGAGCCCGCTTCGGCGGAAGCCTCGAATGGTGCTTGATGGTGCCCCACAGATCGAAGGTTGGGATGCTGGAATGGAGCTCGCACGTCGTCCCGGGTGCGACGTATAGCCAGGCCGGTTCGAGAAATCGTCCTTCGTGGAGGACACCAGTTGAGCGCACCGCTTCCCCCGAGTTCGAACTCCCCAGGGCTCGATGGTGCTCAGACGTCCTTCAACGCGTCCTTCACGTGCGACGCAGCCTCCTTGACACTTTCGCCGGCGCTCTTGAGTTGGGCCTTCGCTTGATCCGACTTGCCCTTCGACTCGAGGTCGGTGTTACCGACGGCGGATCCGGCCGCCTCCTTTAGCTTGCCCTTGACGTCCTGCGCGGTGTTGGAGGCCTTGTCTTTCTTGCTCATAATGAGTCGTTCCTTCGCTTGTGCTGCGTCGAATGATGCGCTGCATCGGATCGTTGCGTGAAGCCGCCCCGCTCAGCGGGGAGAAATGGGAAGTTCCTGAGCCTGTTCAACCACCTCGCGGCGGTTCGCTCGAAGGCTCGCGATGACGAGCCCCAGCCCGAGGGCGAGCACGACGATGGCGACGACCCAGAGCAAGTGAAAGAGGAAGCCGAAGAGAGCGCAGATCAGCGCGCTGGCGATGATCGCGAGCATGGCGGCGCTTGAGACTCGACGGTCGGCCAGGAGAAGGTTGTTGCGGCGAGACTCCTGAGATGAGGTGGGCATGACGTGGGAACTCCGTTCAACGAGTGACCGCGACCGGTAGACGCAGTCAGTTCGAGTGCTTCTGGGTGGCCGGCCATTCCGACCACCCCTTCGTCGGGCTGAAGGCGACGAATCTCTCCTTGAAGACGAGAGAGAACCGAAACAGACAGATGCTGAGCCATGGAGGCCGGCCGGCGCCGCCCACCACCCTTCTCGGCCGGTCCAAAGCGGAGCACCGACGGCATCGGGGGCGGGAGTCCACGAGCGCAGCGTCTGACCATCTTTGGAAGCGACCGGGGCGCTCGCAGCGCCTCGTCCGGGGCAGTGGACGGCGTCGGCCGTCCTCACGGAACCCTCGCTGTAGAAGGGAAAGACATTTGCACCCTACTCCCTTCTCGCCGTTTCGGTTCGGGAGCTTGTCTTCGGGCCGACACAGGTCGCAGGTGATGGCTCAATGCGATACTTGATTCGAGAAGGGAGACACCGGTGGAGTCAGATCAGGGACAAGCCGCGGTCGACGATGACCGCTGGACGGCACTGTCTCTCAGTGTCTCTCGGACGGCGAGTGTGCTGTTTTCGGCCGGGAGCGTCACCGACACCCTGGCCAGGGTGGTCGAGCTGGCGGACGCCACCATCGAGGGCTGTGACTACGCCGGCCTGTTTCTCTCGGACGGTGGCACGGTCACCACACCCGTACACACCGACCAAGTGGTGCTCGAGATCGACGCCTTGCAGTACGAAACGGCGCAAGGTCCCTGCCTCGACGCCATCGCCGATCGGGTCATCGTCTATGCCGACGACCTTGAGTCAGACCTCCGTTGGCCGAAATTCTCGCCGCTCGCCGTGCACGCGGGTATCCGGAGCGTGCTCGCTCTCCCCCTTACCCCGAGCACCCACGATGGCGCGTTGAATCTCTACGCTCGCTATCCAGCGGCCTTTGGTGTCGTCGACCGGGCGACGGCAGCAATCCTGACGTCGTTGGCGAGCCTCGCGCTGTCAGTTGCGCACGCCCATGAGGACGAGGTTCGCCGGGCCGAGAATCTCAACGCAGCGCTCGCCAGCCGCGAGACGATCGGTGAGGCTCTCGGGATTCTTATGGAGCGCGAGCGCATCACCGCCAACCAGGCATTCGATGTCCTGCGTCGTGCCTCCCAACACCTCAACATCAAGCTGCGAGAGGTGGCGCAGAACCTGGTGGACACCGGTGAGAGCCCCGACACCGGACCACCTCGTCCTTGAACGTTGCGGTCGCGGCTGGCAAGGCGGATCTGTCCGGGCGACCCGGTGAAGGACAACTCCACCGGTGCTAGGTTGAAGGTGTCCACCTTCAAAATCGAGGGTTCCGTGAGGATGGCTTACGCCGCCCGCCGCACCCGAGATTGCTGGACATTCCCTTCTCGGATCCCTTGAGGATGCGACGTCTCACCCCCTCCCCGAGACGCAGTCGAATCTCCCATTGGGAGACAAGGGAGCGCTGTGGCGGGCGGCGCAGGCCAGCCTTTCAGTTCGAGGTGACGAGCACCGTGTCTCCGATTCAAGACCCCCCACCGTTCGAGATCACAACGGCAGTCGAGCGGGACCGCACGATCGTGTCTCTGCACGGGAGGGTCCAGGACCTTGCCGCCGCCGACCTCGCGGCGTCGTTGGATGTCGTCATCGGGTTCCATCCCGAGACGGTCGTCCTCGACGTGACTGACGTGGAGTTCATGGGAGCAGCTGGAGTGGTCGCGGTCGGCCGCGCGGAGAAACGATTTGCGGAAGCTGGCATCACACTGACGGTGCGCTCGCCCTCGACACTCGTGTCTGGTCTTGCGGGAATGATCGAGCGCAGCGAGGTGGCCAGCCTCGAGCGAGCACTGTCGGCGCACGGCCACCTCGGCCGAGAGCAAACCGGTCACGTGCCCCATCCGCCGCCCTACCCTTCGGGGTCGATCACTGGCGCCCGCGATCTCAGGAGGGTCACCGCCATACCCACGGACCCCGACGTCGTCGACGGGGCTCTTGAACTGGTGGTCGAACTCGCGCGAACCGCCGTGGCCGGCGCCGACGGCGTCAGTGTTTCGCTGCTTCGCCACGGCGTGCTTTCTACCGTCGCCGCGAGTGACCAGACCGTCGTCGAGATGGACACTGATCAGTACGCCACTGGCGAAGGCCCCTGCGTCGATGCCGCACGACTCGGTCACTGGTTCCACGCCGAATCAATGGATGACGAAACCAGGTGGCCGTTGTTCACCCCCACGCGGCGGGCCCTCGGAATCAAAGCCATCTTGTCGTCACCGCTTAGGGCTTTCCAAGAGCCCGTAGGCGCGCTCAATATCTATTCGTTGACCGCATCGACTTTCGATGTCCGTGCCCAGGAGACGGCTGCGATCTATGCCCGCAAGGCCTCGGTGATCTTGAGTGATGCCGGTGCCGGTGTAACCGACGAACAACTGGCTCTTCGGTTTCGAGAGGCGTTGCGCTGTCGAGACGTGATCGCGCTTGCCAGAGGAATCATCATGGAGCGAGACAAGGTGGTCGACGCCGACGCGTTCACTACCTTGCTCCACCTCTCACTCGATGAGGGAGTGACGTTGCTGACGTCCGCGGAAAAGGTCGTGCGCTCAGCTCCTACGACCCGATCCGGGAAGTGAGGGGACACGATGACCGAACAACCGATCGACGAGCTCGATAAATTCCGACAAGAAGCCGGGCTCTCTCACGGTGAATTGTGGCTGCGCTATTTCGAGCTCGGTGGCATGAGCACGAATTTCGAGCTCGAGACGTTCCTCTACGGAATGGTGTCGCCAAGTCCTCACGATCACAACCTGATCGCGGTGGCGATCAACGAACGATTCGTCGAACTAGGAGGGAATCATCCGGTCGCGTATGCCGGCGGTGACTGAGCCGTCCGCGCAGCGCCAAAGCTTCTGCTCGTCCTTGACTCCGAGCCCCTCAGCACCGGCTCCGACCATGCGGCGACTTTCGACCATCGCCTCGGGACCCGGCCCTGCGCCTCGATGTGATCCAGCCGCCTGGCCGCTAGCCCCGAAATGTCGCCCGGGTCAGGGGAACTGGCCCTGCGTGGCGGCCGGGCCGAGGCCCGGGCCGCACACTGACCTGCTCAACGCCCGGCGAGTGTTCACGTAGGCTTTCACCCACGGACTTGGGCGCGGCGAGCATGGGCTGGAAATGGACGAGCCCTTGTTCGAAACGCAGAAGTCCTGCTGGAGAGGTGCGAGAGCGGCCGAATCGGACTCACTGCTAATGAGTTGACCTGGGTAACTGGGTCCGAGGGTTCAAATCCCTCCCTCTCCGCTCGGATGTCGGGCACCGGTCGAGGTGCGGGGCGTCCGCAACAGCGGGGCCCGTCACGGCGGGCCCGCCGAGCACCGTCACCCCGGCGGGAGCCGGCCGGTGACAGGAGTGTGTGCGAAGTCGTGGGTCTCTACTACATGCAGACCCTGGGGTGCCCCAAGAACCAGGTGGACTCCGACAAGCTCGAGGGCTACCTCGAGGCGCAGGGCTACGCCAGCGCGCCCGACGCCGACTCCGCCGACCTCCTCGTCGTCAACACGTGCGCCTTCATCGAGGCGGCGCGCCAGGAGTCGATCGACACGATCTTGAGCCTGGCCGAGAGCCGGCGCAGCGGTGCCCGCCTCGTCGTGACCGGCTGCATGGCCGAGCGCTACGGCGACGAGCTGCGCGACGCGTTGCCCGAGATCGACCTCGTCGCCGGCTTCGGCCACGACCTGGTCCCCACGGCCACCTCGGCCACGTCGGTCCCGGTCTCCCTCGGCGCCACGCGCACCGTCGACGTCGCACTCCCGGGCGCCGGCTTCGACCTCCTCGAGCTCCCGCGCCCGGCCGCGCATGCGCCGTGGGCGTACGTGAAGGTCGCCGAGGGCTGCGACCGCATCTGCGGCTTCTGCGCCATCCCGTCGTTCCGGGGCAAGCAACGCTCCCGCCCGCTCGATGACGTCCTGGCCGAGGTCGACCGGCTCCTCGACGCGCCCACCGCCGGCGGCGCGCCACCCTGCGCGAGGTCGTCCTCGTCGCGCAGGACCTCGCCTCCTACGGGCGGGACCGCACCGGCCCCGCCCGCGCCGCCCGCACCGGCACCACCTCTGCCGGCCGCCCCTCGCCCATCGCCGCGCTCACCCGGGCCGTCGCCGCCCGCGTCCCACGCACGAGGCTGCTCTATCTGTACCCGTCGGGCCTCACCGACGAGTTGATCGGCGCCGTCCTCGATACGGGCGTCCCCTACTTCGACCTCTCCCTCCAGCACGTCTCGCGCCCCCACCTCGCCCGCATGCGGCGCTGGGGCGACGGCGAGCGCTTCCTCCGCCGCATCGCCGACATCCGCGCCGCCGAGCCCGTCGCCACCTTCCGCTCCTCCTTCATCCTCGGCTACCCGGGCGAGACCGAGCGCGACCACGACCTCCTCCTCGAGTTCCTGGCCGCCGCCCAGCTCGACTGGGCCGGCTTCTTCACCTTCTCCAACGAGGACGGCACGCACGCCGCCGGCCTGCCCGACCAGGTGCCGCCCGAGCTCGCCCTCGAGCGCCTGCGCGAGTGCGCCGAGCTGCAGGACGCCATCACGGCGGCCCGGCGCGCGACGCGCTCGTCGGCCAGACGCGCCAGGTGCTCGTCGACGCGCCCGGCCGCGGCCGGACGGTGCACGAGGCGCCCGAGATCGACGGCGTCGTCTACGTGCCCGACGACCTGGCGGTCGGCGACCTCGTCGACGTTGCCCTCATCGCCTCGGAGGGACCCGACCTGCACGCCGTCCCCGTCGACGCCCTCGCCGCCGCGAGCGCCGGAGCACCCGCCCCGTGAGCGACGCCGCCCCCGAGCACCCCGGCTACACGTTCGGCCCGAGCGCGCTGGCGACGCCGGCCAACGCGATCACCGTGGCGCGCCTCCTGGCCGCTCCCGTCTACGTCTTGATGCTCGTCGCCTGGGGCGCGTCGTGGGTCAACGTGGTCGTGGGCTTCCTCCTCGCGGCGAGCGACGGGCTCGACGGCCACGTGGCCCGCAAGCACGGGACGACCCGATCGGGCGCGTTCCTCGACCCCCTTGCCGACAAGGCCGTCGTGCTCGGCGCGCTCTTCACCCTGGCCGCGCAGGGCCACCTGCCCTGGCTCCCCGTCGGCCTCATCGCCGCTCGCGAGGCCGGCATGCAGGGGTACCGCTCCTGGGTCGGCCGGAGCGGCATCTCCATCCCGGCCCGCCCGACGGCCAAGGTCAAGACGTTCGTGCAGGACCTCGCCGTCGGCGTCTGCATTATCCCGCCGCTGGCGCACCAGCACGACCTGCAGCTCGCCATGATCTGGTTCGCCTGTGCCCTCACGCTCTACACCGGCGCCGAGTACCTCCTCGACGGCCGCCGGGCCATGCACGAACGCGCCGCCTCCTAAGGTCACGTCTCGTGAGAATCGAGATCGTGGCGGTCGGGACCGAGTTGTTGCTGGGCCAGATCGCCGACACCAACTCGGCGTGGCTCGGCGAGCACATGGCCGCCAACGGCGTGTCGTCGCACTTCCACCAGGCCGTCGGCGACAACCACGACCGCATCGTCCTGGCCCTGCGCACCGCGCTGGCGCGCAGCGACGGCGTGATCATGTGCGGCGGACTCGGCCCGACCCAGGACGACATCACGCGCGACGCCATCGCCGAGGTCATGAACGTGCCGCTCGAGCGCGATCAGGAGATCGTCGACCGCATCGCCTCCTTCTTCGAGGCCCGCGGCCGCGCCATGTCGGCGAACAACGCGCGCCAGGCCGACGTGCCCCAGGGTGCCGCCGTCATCCCGCAGGTCGTCGGGACCGCCCCCGGGCTGATCTGCCCGGTCGGCAACAAGGTCGTCTACGCCGTCCCGGGCGTCCCCTACGAGATGACCGAGATGTTCGAGCCGCGCCATCCTCCCCGATCTGCGCGCCCGCATGGCCGACGCTGGTGAGGAGGCCGTCATCGCCAGCCGCGTGCTGCGCACGTGGGGGGCGAGCGAGTCCGGCCTCGCCGAGTCGCTCCAGGAGCGGATCGACGCGCTGGACGCGACCGGCGACGTCACCCTCGCCTTCTTGGCCTCGGGCATCGAGGGCATCAAGGTGCGCATCACCGCGCGGGCGCGCACGCTGACCGACGTCACTGCGCTGCTCGACAAGGAGGAGGTCGAGGTCCGCCGCGCCATCACCGAGCGCCTCGGTGACATCGTGTTCGGCGTCGACGACGAGTCGATGGAGGTCGCCGTCGCCAATCGACTGGTCGCCCACGGCCTCACCTTCGGCGTGGCCGAGTCGCTCACCGGCGGTCTCATCGCCTCCCGGCTCGTGAACGTCCCCGGTGCGTCCGCCTGGTTCCGTGGCGGCGTCGTCGCCTACGCCTCAGACCTCAAGTTCGACGTTCTGGGCGTGCCGGTCGGGCCGGTCGTCACCGAGGCGGCGGCCGCGGCCATGGCCGAGGGCGCCCGCAGGGTCACCGGCGCCGACGTCGGCCTGGGCATCACGGGTGTGGCCGGTCCGGACGACCAGGAGGGCGTGGCGCCCGGGAACCTCTTCGTCGGGCTGGCCCTGCCCGACCGCCCGGCCGAGGCCCGGCAGCTGCGGGTGCCGGGTGACCGCGATCGCGTGCGCCAGTACGGGGCGATCTCCGCCCTTGACCTGCTGCGACGCGCCCTCGACGCCCCTCCCACCTGACCCGCAGCCCCCGGGGGGCGCGCTCACAGGAGGCCCACAGGCGGGTCACACTGGATCGCGAGACGGCGGCGCGAGCGTGGTTCGTCAGGGAGGTATGACCAAGTGAAGATCGACAACGGACCCCGGGTCCTGGTGGTTGACGACGAGCCCTCCATCGTCGATGCGGTGGCTACGTCCTTGCGCTACGAGGGCTTCACGGTCGACGAGGCGATGACCGGGCGCAAGGCGCTGGCCCAGGCCCAAGAGGACCCCCCGGACCTCGTCATCCTCGACGTGATGCTGCCCGACCTCGACGGCCTCGAAGTGACGCGGCGCCTGCGCGCCGACGGCGTGCGCGTGCCGGTCCTCTTCTTGACGGCGCGGGACACGTTGTCGGACAAGCTGGCCGGCCTCACGGTCGGTGGCGACGACTACGTGACCAAGCCGTTCGCCCTGGCCGAGGTCATCGCCCGCGTGCACGCCATCCTCCGCCGCACCGGCTACGAGCCCGAGGACGACGGGGTGCTGCGCTTCTCGGACGTCGAGCTCGACGAGAACGCCCACGAGGTCCGCCGCGACGGCCACGCCATCAACCTCACAGCGACCGAGTTCAACCTGTTGCGCTACTTCATGCTCAACCCGCGTCACGTGCTGTCCAAGGCGCAGATCCTCGACCACGTCTGGCACTACGACTTCGGCGGCGACGGCAACGTGGTGGAGACGTACGTGAGCTACCTGCGCAAGAAGCTCGAGAAGTTCGGACCACCGCTCATCCACACCATCCGGCTCGTCGGCTACACGTTGCGTGAACCGGAGTCGGCCAACGGGGCGGCCTAGGTGTCCCTCCGGCTGCGCCTGCTCGTCGCGGTCGGGCTGATCTCGATCGCGGCCCTCGTCGTGGCGGACTTCGCCACGTACTCGGCCCTGCGTACCTCGCTGTACAACCAGGTCGACCAGGAGCTGGCGGAGCACACCCATCCCTTCGCGCTGACCGCGACCGACACGCCGTACTGCTCGACGCCCCAAGCCGGCGGCCCTGGTGGCGCGAGCCCGGTGGACGACGGGAACTCGGGGAATTCCGGCACGGGCCCGAGCGGGAACTTTCGCAGCGGTGGAGGGCCCAACGTCTTCGGCATCTACTTCAGCGCCGTCGTGACGCAGAGCGGATCGGTCATCAACGGCTGGAAGTGCCCGGCCTACGTCGGCTCGCACTCGTACAGCCCCAACCTGCCGTCGCCGATCACCGGGTTTTCCATGCAGTCGGATGGCACGCAGGTGGCGTACTTCACGGCCAGCTCGACGACGTCGGGCGGCCCCGACTTCCGGGTCCGCGCGGTGAAGTTCGCTGGGGAGTCCCAGGTGCTCGTGCAGGCGCAGCCACTGACGGACCAGGACAGCACGCTGCACACGCTGTTCCTCACCGAGTTCGCGGTGACGGCCGGCGCCATCGTCCTCGCGCTGCTCGGGGGCTGGTGGCTGGTCCGGCTCGGCCTGCGCCCGCTCGCAGACGTCGAGGCCACCGCCGACTCCATCGCGGCGGGGAACCTGAACCAGCGGGTCCCAGGAGCGGGCGAGCCGACGGAGGTCGGGCGGCTGGCCCGGGCCCTCAACGTGATGCTCGAGCGGATCCAGTCGGCCTTCGACGCCCGGGTCCGCTCCGAGGCGCGCCTCAAGCAGAACGAGCAGCATCTGCGCCAGTTCGTCGCCGACGCGTCGCACGAGCTGCGGACGCCGATCGCCGCGGTGTCCGCCTACGCGGAGTTGTTCGAGCGGGGCGCCGGCACCCGGTCCGAGGACCTGCCGCGCATCGTGGCGGGCATCCGGACCGAGACGGCTCGCATGGACCGCCTCGTCAGCGATCTCCTCACCCTGGCCCGCCTGGACGAGGGCCTCCCGATGGACCGTGAGCCCGTCGAATTGGTCGGTCTGGTGTCCGAGGCCGTGCACACCGCGACCGCCGTGGGGCCCGAGTGGCCCGTGCAGTTCTGGGCGGCTCGTCCGTTGGAGGTCACGGGGGACAAGGACCGGCTGCGCCAGGTCGTCGACAACCTGCTGGCCAACGTGCGGGCCCACACGCCGCCCGGCACCACGACCACGGTGCGCGTCGACGAGATCGGCGACCAGGCCGAGATCGAGGTGCGGGACACCGGGCCCGGCATGTCCGGCGACGAGGCCACCCGGATCTTCGAGCGGTTCTACCGGGCCGACCCGGCCCGCGCCCGGACGCGGGGCGGGAGTGGGCTCGGCCTCTCCATCGTGGCGGCCATCGTCGAGGCGCACGGGGGGACCGTGACCGCCAGCTCGGCGCCCGGCGAGGGCATGACGGTGACCGTGCGTATCCAGACGAGCCCGGTCGCCACCGAGCCGCCTTCCGAAGAGGCGCCGCCGCCCGTCGTCTAGGCAGCGGTCCGCCTCGATTCACATCGAGTCCACAGCGGACGTTCACGCAGACCGGAGGCCCGGTGGGCACCATGCAGGCATGACAGCCCTGGCCCACTCCGAGGCCGACGTCGATCCGCGCCGGATCCCGGTGGACGTCGAGATCGTCGTCCCGGTGTACAACGAGGCGCCGCACCTGGCGGAGCGGATCACCGCGTTGCGGAAGTTCCTCGACGAGTCGTTCCCCTTCTCGGCGCTCGTCACGATCGTGGACAACGCGAGCACCGACGACACCATGCAGGTGGCGCGTGCGCTCTCGGCGAGCGTCCCGGGTGTCGCCGCCCTGCACCTGCCGCACAAGGGCCGTGGCTACGCGCTCCGTTCGGCGTGGTCGACCAGCATCGCCCCCGTCGTCGCCTACATGGACGTCGACCTCTCCACCTCGTTGCCGGCGTTGCTGCCGCTGGTGGCCCCGCTCCTCTCGGGTCACCGTGACGTCGCCATCGGGTCGCGCCTGGCCCAGGGCGCGCACGTCGTGCGCGGCCCGAAGCGCGAGCTCATCTCCCGCGCCTACAACCTTCTGCTGAAGCTCACGCTGCGCGGTCACTTCAGCGACGCGCAGTGCGGCTTCAAGGCGCTGCGTCGTGAGGCGGCCGAACAGGTGCTCCCGCTCGTCGAGGACAACCAGTGGTTCTTCGACACCGAACTCCTCGTGACGGCGGAACGGCTCGGGCTGCGCATCGGGGAGGTCCCGGTCGACTGGGTGGACGATCCCGACTCACGTGTCCACATCGTCTCGACCGCACTCGATGACCTGCGCGGCGTCCGCCGGCTCCTGTTCCACGGGCGCCGGATCGTCCGCCGCGTCGACGTGGGCGACGTCCCCGTCCGACCAATTGCTGCGCTTCGCCGGGGTCGGCCTCGTCTCGACCCTCGGCTACCTCTTCCTCTTCCTCGCCTGGCGCCCGATGCTGGGACCGCTCGGCGCGAACGCCGTGGCGATGGCGATCGCGACGCTCTTCAACACCGCCGTGCACCGCGAGCTGTCCCAGACGCGCGACGGGCAGGCTCCGGCGCGGTCGCATGGTCCTCGTCCTGGCGTCGCTCTACGCCATCAGCGTCGGTCTGACCACGCTCGCCCTCCTCATCGCCGGCTGGATCGCTCCGGGTGCGCTGTTGCTCGAGCTCGTGGCGATCACCGTGGCCAATGCGGTCGCAGCCATCTTCCGCTTCACCGCACTGCGGGCATGGATCTTCCGCCCGCGCGCCCTCACGACCACGCAAGCCCCACTGGAGGCGTCTCGATGACGGATCTGACCCCGCCCCCCGACGCGCCCGTCGCCGTGCTCGAACCGCCGGCACCGCCGGACCCGGTCCACACGAGCGACGCCGACACCACCGCCTCCGACGGCGCCGGGTCCACCTGGCCGCCGGGTCCCCGCCCGGGGCGGGTGGCGCGGTTCTTCCGGGGGAAGGAGAGCGACCCGGTCTGGGTGCGCCCTGCCCTTCTGGCGCTGCTCGTCGGCGCCGCCGCCCTCTATCTCTGGGACCTCGGTGCGAACGGCTGGGCCAACTCCTTCTACTCGGCGGCGGTCCAGGCCGGCACGAAGAGCTGGAAGGCCTTCTTCTTCGGGTCCTCGGACTCGTCGAACTTCATCACGGTCGACAAGCCTCCGGCGTTCCTGTGGCCCATGGAGATCTCGGCCCGGATCTTCGGGCTGAACTCCTGGAGCCTCCTCGTCCCCCAGGCGCTCGAGGGCGTCGCCACCGTCGGCCTCGTCTACCTCTCCGTCCGGCGCTGGTTCAGCGCGCAGGCGGCGATCCTCGGTGGCGCGGTCGTGGCGTTGACGCCGGTGGCCGCCATGATGTTCCGCTACAACAACCCGGACGCGCTGTTGGCCTTGCTGCTCACTGCGGCCACCTACGCCACCATGCGCGGCCTCGAGAAGGCGCAGACGAAGTGGCTCGTGTTCGCCGGCGCGCTCATCGGCTTCGGCTTCATCACCAAGATGATGCAGGCCTTCCTCATCCTGCCGGTGATCGCGGTGGTCTACCTCCTCGCCGCACCGACCGGCTGGTGGCGCCGCGTGTGGCAGGTCGTCCTCATGGGCGTCTCGGTCGTCGTTGCCGCCGGGTGGTGGGTCGCGGTCGTCGCGCTCACCCCGGCCGCCGACCGGCCCTACGTCGGCGGCTCGCAGAACAACAGCATCCTGAACCTCATCTTCGGCTACAACGGCTTCGGCCGCCTCTCCGGCAACGAGTCGGGCAGCGTCGGTGGCGGCACCGTCGGCGGCTCCATGTGGGGCCCGACCGGGTGGACCAGGCTCTTCAACGACACGTTCGGCAACATGATGTCGTGGCTGCTGCCCGGCGCGTTGGTGATGGGCGCGGTGCTCCTCGTCCTCACCATCCGGGCGCGACGGACCGACCGCGAACGTGCCGCGCTGCTGCTGTGGGGCGGCTCCCTCGCGGCCATCGGCCTGACGATCAGCCTGGCGCAGGGGATCATCCACCCCTACTACACCGTCGCCCTCGCGCCGCCGCTCGGCGCACTCGTCGGGATCGCCACCATGGGTCTATGGCAACGCCGTGCGACGTGGGCCGGCCGGATCGGCTTGGCTGCAGGCCTGGCCGCCACGGTCGTCTGGAGCGCCGTGCTCCTCGGCCGCACCTCGAACTGGTTCCCCGCGCTGCGTCCCTTCGTCATCGCGGCCGGCGCCCTCGGCGTCGTCGCCATCCTGGCGTTGCCGCTCCTGCACAAGATCCCCAAGCTGGCCATCGGGCTCGTGGCCGTGCTCGGCCTCGGCGCCGCCCTGGCCGCGCCGCTGTTCTCGACCGTCGCCACCGCGGCCACGCCGCACAACGGCGCGATCCCGTCGGTGACGCCGACACCCGCAGGCGGCCAGGGCGGTCCGGGCGGCGGTGGCGGGTTCCCGGGTGGCTTCCCTGGTCGAGGCACCCATCGCGCCTTCGGCGGCTTCCCCGGCGGCCGTGGCGGAGGCACCGGGGGCGGGACCTTCCCCGGTGGCGGTGGTGGCTTCCCCGGTGGCGGCACCAACTCGGGCACCGGCAACGGTTCGACCGGGACCAACCCCTTCCCGGGTGGCTTCGCCGGCGGCGCGCCGTCGTTCGGCAACGGCTCGACCCGCCCCAGGTTCGGTGGTGGCGGTGCGGGCTTTGCAGGGGGCGGGTTCTTGAGCTCGAGCGAGTCGAACCCGGCGCTCACGAAGGCGCTGCAGTCGGACGCGAGCCGCTACACATGGGTCGCGGCCACGGTGAACTCGAACAACGCCGCCGGATACCAGCTGGCGAGCGATGACCCGGTCATGGCGATCGGAGGGTTCAACGGGACGGACCCGGCTCCCACGCTGGCGCAGTTCGAGAAATACGTGTCCGAGGGCAAGATCCACTACTTCATCGGCGGCGGCTCCACCGGTGCAGGCGGCGGCTTCGGAGCGTTCGGTGGTGGTGCAGGCGGTGGGTCGTCCGACGACGCCTCGCAGATCACGTCGTGGGTCGAGTCCCACTTCACGTCGGAGGACGTCGGCGGCGTGACGATCTACAACCTGACCTCGGGCGAATCCTGAGCGGAGCGCAAAACGACCTCGGAGCCGTTTTCAGATTCGCATAGGGGATCGCCCTTCATTTGCCGGGCGGAAACATGAGGCCAAAGTGGAATCAGGCACGAAGTGTGAGGAGAGAGTGGAGCTTTCGGCCTAGAGATTGAGGCGGCGACCAATGAAATTCGAAAAATGGATTGGCCGAAGTTTTTAGGTGAGGAGCCGGCGGTAGTGCGCGAGCGTCACGTCGTCGAAGGCGACGAACCGCACCAGCTGCACGTCGGTGTCCGCCACGGCGACGGTCGTCACGGCGACCTCGGCCGCCGACTCCGACGGGAAGCCGTAGATGCCGGTCGAGATCGCGGGGAAGGCCACCGAGCGCGCACCGATCTCGTCGGCCATCGCCAGGCTGTTGCGGTAGCAGGCCGCCAGCGTCTCGGGCTCACCGTCGGCGCCGCCGCGCCACACCGGCCCCACCGTGTGGATGATGAACTGCGCCGCGAGGTCGAAGCCGTCGGTGACCACGGCCTGGCCGGGCAGGCATTCGCCGATGGCGCGGCACGCCGCCTGTAAGCGATCGAAGCCTGCGGCCCGGTGAATGGCCCCGTCCACGCCGCCGCCACCGCGCAGCTGGCGGTTGGCCGCGTTCACGATGGCGTCGACCCGCTCGAGCGTGATGTCACCCGCCGCGGCTTCGAGACGTGGCGCCACGCCGCTCCCCGACGACCGAACGCTCTGGCGCCCGAACGCCCGACTCAGCCGGTCGTCGTGGTGGCGCCCGAGCTCGATGCCGGCGCCAGCTTCAGCAACGACGTCGACTTCGACGGCGCCTTGACCGAGGCGTTCTCGCCCCAGTTCGAGAACGACACCGAGCCGTGGATCGACGACTTCGACGTCGACCCCGGGTTGGTGACCTCCTCGATCGGCAGGGGCTTGCCCGACGTCGGGACGTAGAGGACCTCGGTGACCTTGCCGCCGCTCGACGTGCTGACCTGGCCCTTGATAGCCACGGCCTGTTGCCCGTTGACCGTCGAGGCCGCGCCGTAGCTGTACGGCGAGTCGAGGCCGAGCTCGCTGTCCACCTGTGACTTGAGCAGGCCGGCCACCAGCTGGGCCAGGCCGGAGTTCGACGTCGGGAACGAGAGCCACTTGCCGGCGTACTTGTTGGACGCCGACGTGGCCAGGCCGATGACGTTGTGCAGGGCGTTGCTGTTGCCGTTCACGTAGCCATTGGACCCGACGATCTCGGCGGTCATGTGCTCGGTCGTCTTGCCGTTCTGCACCGTCAGGGTCTGCTGGCCCGACGTGGAACCGGCGTCGCCGGTGACGTGGAGCGTGACGCCGCCCTCGTTGACGACCGAGACGAAGTGCACGCTCTTGTTCTTCGCCGCCGTGAGGGCGGCGGTGTACTCGGACGAGGCGGTCTTGGACGGCGTGCTGGCCGCACCGGCCGGCGCCACACCGGCGCCGAGGGTGGCCAGCGCGGCGACGGCTGCCGTGGCCGCGGCCATGCCGGCGGCGGCCGCGGCGACACGAACGGGAACAGGGCGGGGCATGGAGTTCACTCTCCTGGGAGCTCGGGTCCGGCGGCACGGTCGGCGCCGGTCCGTCCCGAGTAGGGGGACCCCCACATTCTCCCATGCTCTGCGGCCGTTCTCGGGTTCGGGACCCGCAGCCTGAGATTCAGCCGAGCGTCACCCGGGCGAGCAGTACGCCGAGTCTTACCCGGGTCTTAGACGGCGCTGACTCCGCCGAAGGGCAGTGCGCCCGACGGGGCCTGGGGGCGCACCGTCTCGCCCCAGTGGGAGTACGTGACGCGCAACGTGCCGGTCGGCTGCCCCTTGGCGTCGAGCGCTTCTTCCTCGACCGGCACGTGGCTGCCGTGCGCCCGCACGTAGAGCACCATGCGCATGGACTTCTTGTTCGAGACCTGCGTCCCGTCGATGGCGTCCACGGCGATCCCGTCGATCGTGCTGGAGTGACCGAGGGTCAGCGCGCCCTTCAGCTCGAGCTCGGTCGGCCACGTCGTGCGATCGCACGCCGACCACGACCTGAGAGAAGGCCGAGTCGGTCGTCGAGAACTCGATCCACTGTCCGGCCGCTTGCAACGCGTCCGCCGCGCTGAGGCCGGCGAGCACCTCGAGCCCGCCGACGTTGCCCTTCACGTAGGTGAGCCCGCCGATCACGTCGATCGTGATCGTGTCGTTCAGGTTGCCCTTGCCCGTGGCCACCGTCTGGGTGCCCGAGGCCGGGCCGGCGTCGCCCGACTCGAGCAGCGAGACCTGCGACTCGGTCGAGGAGGAGACGTAGTGGACCGACCACGAGTGCGTCGTGGCCAGCGCCTCGTGGTACAACGTCGTGGCGTCGGGCGGCGCAGGATGGGAGGCCGCCGCGACGGGCTGGGCGGAGCCCAGGGCGGCCGCTGCCAGCCCACCGGCCAAGGCCGAGCCGGCCACCAGCCTCGTCCGAACACCCGTCCTCCTCTGTTGCGCCGCTCCCGCAGCGGCGGGTCAGCCAGCATCGCACGCGGCCACCGGATGTCCCGGTCGGCGCCCCGGATCCGCCGGAACCGTGCCGGCGGGTGGGACCGTTCTCCGCCGACCAGACAGGCAAGCGGGAGGATCCACGACTTGCGAACACATGTTCGTTAAGGTGGCGGGCAAGCACCGTCGGCGGGAGCCGTCACACCCTCGCCGTAGGGTCGTCGCCGCGCCGGCCCGTGAGGCCAAGCAAGTTCGCAGAAAAGACACGAGCGGAAGAGACACAGAGGAGAGAGGGATGGCCGAAACGGATCGGGATAAGGCGCTGGACGCCGCGCTGGGTCAGATCGAGAAGCAGTTCGGCAAGGGCTCGGTCATGCGGATGGGCGACAACCTCAACATGGACATCGAGTCCATCCCGACCGGGGCGCTCTCCCTGGACCTGGCGCTCGGCATCGGCGGTCTGCCCCGGGGCCGCATCGTGGAGATCTACGGGCCCGAGTCGTCGGGGAAGTCGACCCTGGCCATGCACGTGGTGGCCGAGGCGCAGCGCAACGGCGGCATCTGCGCCTACATCGACGCCGAGCACGCCATGGACCCCGTCTACGCCCGGGCCATCGGGGTCAACGTCGACGACCTCCTCATCTCGCAGCCCGACACCGGCGAGCAGGCGCTCGAGATCGCCGACATGCTCATCCGCTCGGGCGCGCTCGACGTCCTCGTCATCGACTCGGTGGCCGCGCTGACGCCCCGGGCCGAGATCGAAGGCGAGATGGGCGACACCCACGTCGGCCTCCAGGCCCGCCTCATGTCCCAGGCCCTGCGCAAGCTGACCGGGACGCTGTCGAAGTCCGACACCATCGCCATCTTCATCAACCAGCTCCGGGAGAAGATCGGCGTGATGTACGGCTCGCCCGAGATGACCCCCGGTGGCCGGGCGCTCAAGTTCTACTCCTCGATCCGCCTCGACATCCGCCGGATCGAGGCGATCAAGGACGGCGCCGAGGTGACGGGCAACCGGACCCGGGTCAAGGTGGTCAAGAACAAGTGCGCGGCGCCGTTCAAGCAGGCCGAGTTCGACATCATGTACGGCAAGGGGATCAGTCGCGAGGGCTCGATCCTCGACGTCGCGGTCGACCTCGGCTTCGTCAAGAAGTCGGGTGCCTGGTTCACCTACGAGGGTGAGCAGCTCGGCCAGGGCCGCGAGAACGTGAAGACGTTCCTCTCGGCGAGAACCCGCAGCTGATGGCCGAGATCGACGAGCGGGTCCGCGGCCACCTGGCACCCGTCGGAGATCGACGACGTCCTCGACGAAGAGATCGTCGATCCCGACGACCTGCCCATCTCGCTCGACGCCTCGTCCTAACCCCGCCCTCACAGCGGAGATCGAAGCCTCCGGACGGTCCCCGACCACTCCCTCGGGTGACCGGTCCGGAGCGCTTCGCGTCCGGGCCGCGCGAGGTGCCCCACCCGACAGAATGGTGCGATGCCGCCACGGAGCGAATGAGCGAACGCAAGCTAACGGGTGGAAGCGACGCGCCTATCGGGTCTTCGACCGCTTCGTGCCGACCATCCCCTTCCGCTATCTGCCGCCGAAGCAGTCGGTGCGCATGGCCTTCAACGTCATCCTCGACCGCGAGCCCGACGCGGCAGGGCGGCCGACGACTACACCCGCAAGCTGGCCAACGGCGAGCTGTCCCGGCGTGGCGTGGCCGAGGCGCTCGCGCACTCCGAGGAGTTCCGCCGCCGCGTCCCGATGGGCAACGTGCTGCTCTCCATGCACGTCAGCCGCAGCGAGTTCGTGGCCGGCCTGCCCCGGGCGGCGCGGATCCTCGACCTCGGCGGGACGCATCAGGGCCTCCCCGATGGGGCGCTCGTCCACCTCGGCTACCCCTACCCCTTCGAGCGCCTGGTCGTCGTCGACCTCCCCGTCGAGGAGCGCGACGAGATCTACCAGGGCGGTTCGACCGGCGAGACGGTGACCTCCGAGCTCGGCCCGGTCGAGTTCGCGTTCCACTCCATGGTCGACCTCGGCCGCTACGGCGATGGCATCGTTCGACCTGGTCTACAGCGGCCAGACCATTGAGCACGTGACCGAGGCCGACGGCGACACCGTCGTCCGCGAGGCCTACCGGGTGCTGGCGCCGGGCGGGTGGTTCTGCCTCGACACACCCAACGGCCCGGCCTGGCGGCTGCGCTCGGACGAGCCGATGAACCACGACCACAAGATCGAGTACGGCGCGGCGCAGCTGGTGTCCAAGCTCGAGCGCGCCGGGTTCGAGGTGACCGAGTGCAAGGGCCTCAACCTCATGCGCAGCGGGCTTCGCCGCCGGCCGTTTCGACGAGGCCGAGGCGAGCGCGTACCCCGGCGTGTTCGCGGCGGCCGACGAGTGCCTGCTGCTGGCGATCGTGGCGCGTAAGCCGGCGAGCTGAGCCTGAGTCCTCCCGCTCCGCCCACGCCCTCAGGCGAAGGGACGGGGTGCGGCGCTACTTCTTCGTCGTGGTGGTGGTCGTCGACGACGTGGGCGTCGCCGGCGGAGGCTGGGGGCGCCGTCGTCGTGGCCAGGATCGTGTTGGGGACCAGCTCGACCCACGTCGTCCCGGGCTCCAGCGGGATCACCTGACCGGCCGCGTTGACGAACTGGGTCGGTGAGCCGAGCGTGGTGCGGTGCCAGCTGGCCGGGAACGCCATCGCCGTTGCGGTAGACGACCGCCGTGCCGCTGGCGTCGGGATAGAGGTCGGCCTGCACCTCGAGGCCGCCCTCCGAGTTCTCGGCCCACGGCCCGTAGCTGATCTGCACGTACTGCACCACGACGTTCGGGGTCTGGTTCTGCGCGCCGTCGGCCAGCATGTCGGGCGTCGTCCCGTTGTAGAAGCGCTGGAAGGTGTTGGTGGTGGCGTTCCACTTCCACGTCACGTTGGACGTCCCGGAGAAGTCGATGTTGACCGTCGAGACCGGGGTCCCACCGGCGGGGAGCGCGGTCGAGTAGGTGAACAGCGGCTGGGGCGGCGTGTTCATGGTGGGGTGGGTCCCGTAGACCAGAGCCGTCGACGTGAAGTCGGCGTCGGGCGACACCCGGCCCGCCGGGTGGATCATGAGCGAGTCGCTCGAACCGAGGTCCACGTTGACGATCGGCGAGGCATCGATGTTGGCGAGCACCGGGTTGATGCCGCCGACGTGCGCCTCGAGCGGGTTGCCGAGTTGCCCGAGGATGCCGATGTCGATGTTGCGGGCCGAGCGGGCCGGTCCGATGAGCGGCACGTTCTGGCACTGGAAGACGGCGGCGTAGCGGGTGATGCCGCCCTCGACCGGCTCCTCGAACACGATGTCGGCCTTGTCCAGGCCGGCCTGCGGCCGACCGTCGGGGTAGTTGTCGATCTTGACCGCCATGGCGGGCCGCTGCGGAACCGAGCCGCCGGTGCGGGCAACCCGGTCAGCGGGCACGGCGGGGCGGGGGCGGCCGTCGTCGTGGTCGTCGTCGGCTTGGGTTTGGGTGCGGCGTCCGTGTGCGGCGGGGTGGAGGAGCAGGCGCTGAGTACCAGCCCGGCGATTCCGGCAGAGGCCAGCACGCCCCAGGCGGTCGAACGGCGCGCCCGGGTGCGATGTGCGTCGGGGTTCGTCATTTCAGCGGCCCGATCGTAGGGGGGCGCCACCCGAAAGTGGTGTCACTCGAGGTCACGCTCCCGACGGCGCAACGCGCGGCAACTCGGTTCGGCTCCCGCCCGGCGGGGAGATGCATGGCACGGGAACGGGGGCACCACCCCCGCCAGGCGCCGGCTCAGGCCGTGGCTGTCCCGGGGGCGCTGCCAGCCGTGGCCGCCGACCCGGTGTAGACCGCTTTCCAATTGCCGCCTGAACTGCCATAAGAGCTGGCCGGGCCTAACCCGAAGCGCCCGTAGACGTTCTCCATGGCGCGGTTGAAGACGTCGCTGATGCCTGGGAAGGGTCCCGGGATGACGAGGGGCGGGATCACCCCGGTGGTCGAGAGTTGGGCGACGAAGCTGGCCGATCCGCTGGCCAACACGCCCCCGCCGTTTCCGGGTGCCGTGTAGTAGGTGATGTCGGACCAATTGGACTGTCCGGGGATCGGCAGAATGCGCGAGCACGTCCGCGTTTCTGGGTCCGGGAAGCGAAGGCACGTAGCGGTCGTACTCGCCGAGGATCGTCTTGGGGAAGCTCTGCCCGTCCTTGAGGTTGCAGCCGTCGTAGAACCACGACGACGCGTCGGTGATCACCGTGTCGGCCTTGGCCCCGACGGACTGGTACATCGAACCGATGAGCGTCGACTCCGGTTGGTCGACCGGTGCCTGCCCCCAGTTGACGGTCGTGAGCTCGGGGGTCTCGTGCGCCATCGGATCCTCGGTCGCGCTCTTGTAACAGACCTGGAGGCGGTTGGGCCCGTTGGACGACGGCTCCAGGCGGATCTGGCGATAGCACGCATTGGCGCCCAGGAAGGCGAGATTCACCCCGCTGGTGCTGGCCATGTGCGGCGCCTTGTCGCATCGGCTGGGACCAGTACTCGTCGTGCCCGAGGCTGAACAGACAGCGGTGGTTCAAGAGGAGCTCGGGTCGCGCGTGCAGGTCGACGTCCGTCCAGTAGGTCAGGTCGAGCCCGAGGCGCTCGAGGTGGAAGAGGAGCGGAAGCTCGTTGCCCACGAAGTCGGCCGCCCCCGACGCCCAGGTCTGCGGGTAGGGCCGGTCGAACGACACGACGCGCGCCCGGTTGGCGAAGTTCTGTCCCGCCGTGCCCGAGGGTCCGTAATAGAGGCTGTAACTCGCCCCAGAGGTTGTAGGCCTGCCAGGTGGTGACGCTGTTCTGGATCACGTAGGAGGCCATGCGACGCATCGTTGCGAACGGTGAGCGGCACGAACTGCTCCTCGCCGCCGCTTCCCACGAGCTTGACGAGGTAGCAGCCGGGGAGCCAGTCCTTCGTGACGTTCAACGTCATGGTCGGCTTCCACGGACAACTCACCGTGCCGAGGCTGTTGGTGACCGGAGGCGGTTGGGGGGTGGCCGGCGACGAAGTCGGTCTGCGAGCACGAGCCGTCCGCCCAAGACCCTGGTAGTAGCCCATCCGGTACACCTGGGCCTGCACCGCGGTCGCCGTGGTGTTGACGAACAGCGCGACGTCGTCGCCGGCACCGCGCTGACCTGGCTGGCGAAGCCTTCGAGCGTGTGGTTGGGCTGCACGTGGTTGCAGATCCAATTGAGGGTGCCCGGCCGGGCGTTCTCTGCGATCAGCCACGGCGCGGTCGGCACGATCACCCCGCTCGCCAACTTGGTGTCCACGACGGCGGGCCCCGGGGGCTCTGCATGGCGGCGGGCGCGGGCGGGCACACGGCCCTTGGCGCCCTTGCCCTGCGGCGTGGGTGCCCGCGGCGAGCCCGGCGGCGCCGAGCGCAGAGAGCTGCAGGAATTCGCGGCGGTTCAGCGGGCGGCGCGTGCGTCGGAATCGTCGAGCGGCGCGGGATCGGAGCCGCCGTCCGGGGGGAGCGGCTGCACGACCCGAGTGTACCGAAGCCCCTTCCATCCCAGATCGCCGGCGTTCGGGAGCAGGCGCCGCCACCCCCTACGATTCCGGCGGTGACCTGGGCCCGTTCGCTCCCCGGCCCGCTGCGTCGGCCGCTCTCGCGTCTGGTGCGTGCCACGTGGGAGGCCGCCGGCGAATTGGGTGCGATCGGACCCGACGACGAGCGGGGCCGGCGCTTCGGCAAGATGGGCCGTGGCGCGTGCCTGATCTTCCCGCAAGGGGCCATCTACAACGAGCACCTGATCCACATCGGCGAGGAGACCATCGTCGGTCCCGGTGCCTGTCTCACCGCCGGCATGGCGCCGGGCCAGGTGATGCCGACCAACCCTGTCGTCTCGATCGGCAGCCGCTGCCTGATCGGACGCGGCTCGCACATCGTCGGTCATTGGGAGATCGACATCGGTGACGACATCCAGACGGGACCGTACGTGTACATCACGGACCAGAACCACACGTACCTCGACCCGGTGGAGCCCATCGGCCGGCAGTGGCCGACCGAGGCCGGGGTGCGGATCGGGTCGGGGAGTTGGCTCGGTGCCAACGCCGTCATCCTGCCGGGTGCGCAGATCGGCGAGCACGTGGTGGTCGCCGCGGGAGCGGTGGTGCGCGGCGAGGTGCCCGACCGCTGCGTGGTCGCCGGGCGTGCCGGCCCGCATCGTGCGCCGCTGGGTCGAGGGCACGGGGTGGGTGGACGAAAAGGACCTGACGCTGTCGTGAGCGGGCCGCGTGGTACGGCACCCCACCTGGTGACGGTGAGCGGGCAGGACGGGCCGGGCATCGCGGCGCGGTTGTTCGCGTCGTTGGCCGGCGAGAGGCGTCGTCGTCGAGGACGTCGAGCAGGTGCGCGTCCACGGCCGCCTCCTGCTGTGCGTCGAGGTGGCGCTGACCCCGGCGGCCGTCACCGGCCTGCGCGCCGGCGCTGACGATCGGGACCTGGCGCGGGGCCGGCGTGGACGTCACCGTCGACGCCGCTGACCGAAGCCGAGATCGACGAGGCCACCGACCGGCACCTGGTGACGGTCCTGGCGCCCGACATCGATGCCGTCACCCTCGAGAGCGTGGCCGGGGCCAGTCGCGGCGTGCGGGGGCAACATCGAACGGATCGTGCGTCTGGCCGCCTACCCGGTGCACAGCTACGAGCTGCGTCGTGGCGGGTTCGGACCTCGACGAGCTGCGGCGGCGTCTGGCCGCCGAAGCCGCGCAGCGCCAGGTCGACATCGCCGTGCAGGTCGCCGGCCTGCACCGCCGGGCCAAGCACCTCATCGTCATGGACGCGGACTCGACGCTGCTCCAGGGTGAGGTCATCGACCTGCTGGCGGAGCGGCATGGCTGCGGCGCCGAGGTCGCCGCGGTGACGGAGGCGGCGATGGCCGGTGAGCTCGACTTCGAGGAGGCGCTCCGCCAGCGGGTCGCGCCTGCTGGCCGGGCTGAAGGAATCGGACCTCGACGCGGTCCGGGAGAACATGCTGCTGACGCCCGGGGGCGCGGACGTTGGTCCGCACGCTGAAGCGGCTCGGCTACGAGATCGCCGTCGTGAGCGGCGGGTTCACCCAGGTGATCGAGGCGCTCGTCACGGGACCTCGGCATCGACCACCTGGCGGCCAACGAGCTCGTGCTCGACGGTGGCGTCCTGACGGGCGAGCTGCGCGGTCCCGTCGTGGACCGGGCCGGCAAGGCGGAGGCCCTGGTTCGCTTCGCCGCCGCCGCCGGCGTCCCGGTGGCCCGGACGATTGCGGTGGGCGACGGCGCCAACGACATCGACATGCTGGCCGCCGCCGGCCTCGGCATCGCCTTCAACGCCAAGCCGGTGGTGCGTCGCGCCGCCGACACCGCGTTGAGCGTGCCGTACCTCGACGCCATCTTGTTCCTGCTCGGCATCTCGCGCCGCGAGGTCGAAGAGGCGGACCGTCGGGAGGGCGCGGTCGCCGTGACGGTGACCGTGGCCCAAGGCGAACAGGGAAAGCTGGCCGACAACCGCGGCGAGCGGCCCGCTGCTGCGGGGCTGGCTGCACGTCGTCGCCTTCGTGGGGTGGCTGATCGGTGGGCCCTTCCTGATCGCCGCCGGGCCGGACGCGACGGCGAAGGCCGTCCTGTCCATCTACGTCGTGGGCATGCTGATCATGTTCGGCACCAGCGCCGCCTTCCACCGGATCCATTGGTCGGCCCGGGCCTGGCGACGCATGCGGCGGGCGGACCACAGTGCGATCTTCGTCGGCATCGCCGGCACGTCCACCGCGGTGGCCGGGCTGGCGCTGACCGGCTGGGCCCGGGTGCTGCTGCTCAGCCTGGTGTGGGCGAGCGCGGCCGCCGGCATCGCGCTGCGTCAGATCTGGCTCGACGCGCCGCAGTGGGTCGTCGCCATCCCCTACGTCGTCGTGGGCTGGTGCCCCGTGGTGGTGGCTGCCCCAGCTGGTGCGCAGCGTGGGGTGGGCCGGGTTCTGGCTCCTGTGGCCGGTGGCTTGGTCTACACGGCCGGCGCGCTGGTCTACGCGCGCAAGTGGCCCAACCCGTGGCCGCGCGTCTTCGGCTTCCACGAGGTCTTCCACGCGTGCACCGTGGTCGGGCTCGGTGCTCTTCGCCTACCTCGTCGCGTTCGTCGTGCTGCCGCGCTACTGAGGTACGCGCGTTCAGCCGATCACGCCGTCGGAGCGCAGGGCGGCCAGAGTTCGGCGGCCCCGAGCCCGAGCTCGCTGGCGAGCACGTCATCGGTGTGCTCGCCCAGCCACGGCACCCGCGACTCGGGTCCCTCGGCGACGTCGGCGAACTTCACCGGCAAGCCCGGGAATCAGCACGGGCCGTGCGTTCGCCGTCGCTCCGCGGATGCTCGACCAGCATGTGGCGCACGGCCAGATGGGGATCGGCCACGACCTCGTCGTCGGTGGCCACCGGTCCAGCCACCAGGCCGGCGGCGTTCAGCGCCTCGCAGGCGTCGCGCTTGGACCTGGTGGCCGCCCAGGACTCGATGGCCGGGCGGATGTCGGACTCGAGGTGGTCGAGCCAGCCCTGCGGCGTGGCGAACCGCGGGTCGTCGACCCATTCGGGCCGGCCGATCGCCCGCGGCCAGGTCGGGCCACTGGTGCGCGCGCAGGACCTGGAGCATGAACCAGCCGTCGCGGGCCCGGAACCCGTGGAGGATCCCCGGCCAGGGCGTGCCCATCGGCGCTCCCATGGACCAGAAGTTGGGGACCACGTCGAGCACCGCCACCATGGCGTCGAGCATGGCGACGTCCACCTGCTGGGCCTGCCCGGTCCGGTCGCGCTGGCGCAGCGCGGCCAGGGTGCCGATCACCGCGAAGAGCGCGGTGACGATGTCGCCGAAGCCACCCATCGGCGCGCCGATCGGTGGCTGGCCCGTCGGTGCGCTTGAACTCGTAGGCCCCGCTCATGGCCTCGACGATGGAGGCGAGGGCCGGCCAGCCGTCGTAGGGCGAGGTGGCGGCGCCGGCCTGCACCGGCCGCCCGAAGCCCGAGATCGACAGGTAGACGACCCGGTCGTGCACGGCCGCGATGTCGTCGTACGCCAGGCCGAGCCGCTCGGCGGCGCCGGCACGGAAGTTCTCGGCCACGACGTCGAAGCGCGGGGCGAGGCGCAGGACGAGGTCCCGGCCCGCCGGCTGCTTGAGGTCGATGACGACCGAGCGCTTGGAGAGGTTGTTGCGCATGAACGTGGCGCCGACGCCGCGGCCCTCGGGGTCGGTCATGGCCGGCATGCGCGCTGCGGCCGAGGTCCCCGGTGCCGGGCGCCTCCACCTTGACCACGTCGGCCCCCAACCGCCCGAGCAGCTGGGTGGCGTAGGGGAGGGCCTGCATCTGCTCGAGCGCGAGCACCCGCACGCCGTCGAGCGGCTTGCCCCAGTGCGCCGCCTCCGGGTTGACGACGTCGCCGAGCTTCACGCGATGTCGAGGCCGAGCATCTCGATGGCGTTGCCGCGCATGATCGCGTAGACGTCCTCGTCGCTCAGGTGCTGCACCATCTGCTCGGCCACCGCCCGCGTGTCGGGCCAGGTGGAGTCGGTGTGCGGGTAGTCCGTCTCGAAGGTGATGCGGTCGGCCCCGATCACGCCGAGCGAGTCGAGACCGTGCTGGTCGCGGAAGAAGCACCCGTAGACCTGGCGGTGGAAGTAGCGTGGAGGGCGGCTCCGAGCACGATGTCCTTCACCCCGCCCCAGGCCCGGTGCTCGCGCCAGACGTCGTCGGCCCGCTCGAGGATGTAGGGCAGCCACCCGATCTGCCCCTCCGAGTAGGCCAGGCGCAGTCGGGGGAAGCGGATCAGGACGCCCGAGAAGAGGAAGTCGGTCAGCGACGCCATGGCGTTGCCGAAGCTCAGCGTGGCGGCTACCGCGACCGGCGCGTCGGCCGACGTGGCCGGCATCTTCGACGACGAGCCGATGTGCATGCACACGACCGTGCCCGTCTCCTCGCAGGCGGCGAAGAACGGGTCCCAGTAGCCGCTGTGGATGCTGGGCAGGCCGAGGTGTGGCGGGATCTCGCTGAAGCACACGGCGCGCACGCCGCGGGCGGCGTTGCGGCGCACCTCCGCCGCGGCCAGCTCGGCGTCCCACAACGGGATGAGGCAGAGCGGGAGGAGGTTCCCGCCGCTGTCGCCGCACCACTCCTCGACCATGAAGTCGTTGTAGGCGACGACGCAGGCGTGGGCGAGCTCCCTGTCCTTCGCCTCGAGGAACGTCTGGCCGCAGAAGCGCGGGAAGGTCGGGAAGCACAGGCTGGCCTCGACCCAGTTGGCGTCGTTGTCGGCCATGCGGGCCTTGGGCTCGTAGCAGCCCGGCCGCATCTCGTCGTAGGTGATGGGCGACATGGTCATGTCGTCGCGGTCGAAGCCGACGGCGGCGACGTGGCGCTTGTTGATGTAGACGAGGTCCTCGTAGACCCAGCAGTCGGCCGGCGGGCCGTCGGGATCGAACGTCTGGCGGTAGGTGCCGCCGCCGATGTGCTCCATCTCGCCGATGCCGCGGCGCTCGACCTTGGGGCCCCGGTCGCGACAGCGCGCCGGCAGCCAGGTCTGCCAGAGGTGGGCCGGCTCCACGATGTGGTCGTCCACGCTGATGATCTTGGGCAGCGGCGTGGTGCTGCCCAGGCGAGGGCGTGGTGTCGTCGATGAGGTCGGTCATGGCTGCTCCAGTGTGGCCGCGAACGGGACGAGGGGGGCCAGGGCCTCGAGCTGCGCCCGCACCTCGGGCGCGCCGCCGGCTCGGATGCGCAGCACGACCTCGTTCGACCCCGAGCCCGGCGTAGTGCTCGAGCTTGCCCTCGTCGGCGATGGTGCCGAAGGGCACCACGCTCAGTCGCCGCGGGTCGCGCCCGGCCGCCTCGACCCGGGCGCGCAGGCGCGGGAGGGCCTCGCCCAGCCCGCGGCCGCCGATCGGGATCCAGCCGTCGGCCCACTCGGCGATGGCGGCGAAGACGGCGTCGGTGTCGCCGCCGCCGATCAGCGTGCGCACGCGCGGCTGCTGGACGGGCTTGGGCCAGGACCACGTGGGCTCGAAGTCGACGAACTCGCCGTGGAACTCGGCCTGCTCGTGCGACCAGATGGCCTCCATGGCCCGCACGTGCTCGCGGACGACGTCGTGGCGCCGCGCGAAGACTCGACGCCATGGTCTTCGGCCTCGGCCCGGTTCCAGCCGAACCCGACGCCGAGGGTCGACGCGTCCCCCCGAGAGATGGTCGAGCGTGGCCACCTGCTTGGCCAGGACGATGGGGTCGTGCTGCGCGGCCAACAGGATGCCGGTGCCGAGCCCGAGGCGGGTGGTGACAGCCGGCGGCGGTCGCCAACGCGACGAGGGGGTCGAGGCAGCGCTTGTAGTCGTCGAGGCGCACGCCTTCGACGAGGGCCGGCGGGATGTCCTCGCGGACGGGCAGATGGGTGTGCTCGGGCACCCAGACCGAGTCGAAGCCCAGCTCCTCGACCAGGGCGGCGAGCGCCGCCGGCGCGACGTCGAGATCGGTGAGGGCGGCGGTGATGCCGAGTCGCATGGTCAAGTGGTTCTTGGCGGCGAAGTCGGCCAAGGCGCCCTGCTCCGCGGCGCCGCCGAGCAACCGGGCGAACGCACCCTGCTCCCGGCGGTTGGCCTCGAGCATGGCGTCGCGACGCGCCGCCCGCATCAGCGAACGTGATGGCACGGGTCGCCGCCCGGGGGTGCGCCGCCACGCGGGCGGCCAGCGCCACCGTCTCGTCGAGGACGGCGTCGGGCGCGCTCGTGTGCAGGGCCAGTCCGAGCGCCACCAGCTCGTCGGCGCTGACCCAATCCGAAGTGAGCAGGATCCGCGCCGCCTGCTGCCACCCCATGGCCGCGGGGAACAGGTAGCTGCTCGCCGCCTCGGCCGGGACCCCCAGTTCGGCGAAGGGCACCCGGAGCCGGGCGTCCTCGGCCACCACGACGAGGTCGCAGTGCGCGAGGAGTGTGAACCCGAGCCCGACCGCCACCCCGTTCACCGCGGCGAGCAGCGGCACGGAGAGGTCGCACAGGACAGTCGAGCAGGCCCATGAAGCCCTGGCCGGCACCCTCGACGGCCGTGCCGGTCGCGATGGCGGCCATCTCGGCCAGGTCCTGGCCCGACGTGAAGGCGCTGCCGCGGCCGGTGAGCACCACCGCGCCGACGGTCGTCGTCGGTGTCGGCGGTCCGCAGCGCGTCCGTCACCTCGTGGTACATGTGCGTGTCGAACGCGTTGCGCACGTCGGGCCGGTCGAAGGCGATGACCCGGACGCCCGGAGCGACGTCCTCGACCTCGATGCGCTTCCGGGCGCGCCCTGGGCGCGGGTGCCTCCACGGGGACTAGTTCTGGTCGTCCGCGGCGGCGGCCTTGGCCCGACGTGCGATGACGTTCTCGGCGGTCTGGTTCACCCCGGTGGACATGCGGCCAGCCGATGTAGTGGGTGAGGTGCACGACGACCTCGCGGAGCTGGTCGACCGTGAGCTCGTCGCGCTCGAGGGCGGAGTCGAATTGGATGTCGAGGAGGTCGGTCTTGTCCAGCGCGGCCAGGACGCCGATGGTCATGAGGCGACGATCCCGCACGTCGAGCTCGTCGCTCGTCCACACGGTGCCGAACAGATGGTCGACCGTCATCTCGGCGTAGCGGCCCGGGATCGTGTCGGGGTCGACGCTGAACCCGTAGACCTCCTGCATCTTGGCAATGCCGGCCGCGCGTCTTGTCGGCCTCGTCGCTCATCCGTCGCTCCTCGTCGTGGTTCGTGGCCAGCGTGACGCTACTCAGCGTCGGGCCGGAAGAAGATCCGTTCGCAGCGCCTGTCGGTCAACGCCGCCGCCGGCGTCGGCACGCCGAGCCGGTCGCCCAGCGCCCGGACGGCAGAGACCTGGACAAGTGTTTGGACTATAGTTTGAACATATGACCGAGGGCAAAGGCGACACCGCCGGCGAAGAGCGGGCGGACTATTCGGGTGCGTTCGACCCCGGCTTCGACTACGAGGACCTGTCCAAGGAGGCGCTCGTCCGTCTCGTGCGTGAGTACGGGCTGATCGTCCACCTGCTCGACCGCTCCATGTGCGCCGCCATCGGGCTGCGCTACGGGGCCGACGCCGTGAAGGAGCTGGCGATCGAGGAGTGGGCCGGTGCCAGCCCGGTGTACGGCGACCGGTTGCGCCAGATCATGAACATCGAGGGCGACGGCGTCTCCGCCATCTTCAAGGTGCTCCAGCTCGACCCGGGCTTCCCCCACCACTACATGGACGTGCACTACGAGCTGGTCGACGAGCGACACGGCTACTTCGAGCTGGCGTACTGCGGCGCGTTGATGGACGCCGAGCCGTGGGGCGACGTGATGGTGACGAACATGTGCCACCACATCGAGGACGGCACGTTCGACGTGACGGCACAGGCGATCAACCCCAAGGCGCACATCCGCCACGTCCACCGCCCGCCGCGCGTGCCCTCGGACCGCTCCCCGCACTGCCGCTGGGAGATCGTGATCGAGGACGAGACCGAGACGCTGCCGGTGAAGGACATCACCAAGATCACGCGGGGGACGACGGCGGCGACGTTCGCCTTCCCCGACATGAAGGACGGGACGCCGCATGTGCCGGCGCCGGCGCCGGCGCCAGCGGCCGGGGAGAGCGGGTGAGCGGGTGAGCGTGTTCGACGCGACGCCGAGCACGGACGTCTCGGCGCCGCCGGGCCGGCGTTCGCTGTCCGAGCGGCAGGCCGAGGTGATGGAGCGCCTCGTGGTGGCGGCCGCCAGGGAAGCAGAGGAGCGGCCGTACGGCGAGATCACGGTGCGCACGATCGCCCGGCAGGCGGGGGTGGCGCCGGCGACCGCCTACACGTATTTCTCGGGCAAGGACCACCTGCTGGCCGAGGTGCTGTGGCGGCGCGTGCAGTCATCACCGCACCTCGTCGACATCAACCTCCCGCTCGGCGACCGGGTGGCGGCGACGGTCCGCACCATGGGGTTCAGCGCGATGGACCCGGGGGCGGTCGCGGTGTGCACGACGGCGTTGCTGTCCGACGGGCCGGACGTCAAGCGCGTGCGCACCCGCGTCGGCGTCGAGATCGGACGCCGCTTCGCCGCCGCCTTGGGCTCCGACGCGGACCCCTCGGTCCTCGAGGTGCTGCAGATCACGTACTTCGGGGCGATCTTGAGCGCCGGCATGGGCCACCTGCCGATCGACGCGGTGCCCGTGCTGGTGGCCGACGCCGTTGCGTTGATGACCCGGGGTGCCCCGTGACGACGGTGGTCCCGCGGCCGCTCACGTACAGCCCCTACGACTACGCCATCCACGAGGACCCCTACCCGACGTACGCCCGCCTGCGCGCCGAGGCGCCGGTCTTCTACAACGAGGAGCTCGACTTCTTCGCCTTCTCACGGCACGCCGACGTCCTGGCGGCGTTCCGCGACGTCGACGGTTACTCCAACGCCTACGGGGTGACCCTCGATCCGGCGGCGTACGGTCCCGAGGCGCATCGAGCGATGTCGTTCCTGGCGATGGACCCACCCCGTCATACGCGGATGCGGTCCCTGGTCGGCAAGAGCTTCACGCCCCGGCGGGTGGCCGAGATGGAGACGCGCATCCGTGAGCTGGCGGTCGCGTACCTCTCGCCGGCGTTGGAGGCCGGGTCCTTCGACTTCGTGGGCGACTTCGCCGGGCGCCTGCCGATGGATGTGATCTCCGAGCTGGTGGGCGTGCCGCCCTCTGACCGGGCCGAGCTGCGGCGGCTGGCGGACCTCCTGGTGCACCGCGAGGAAGGGATCGACGACGTGCCGCCGTCGGGGGTGGAAGCGGCGTTGACGATGGCGGGGTACTACGCCGAGATGGTGGCGGACCGGCGCCGCAACGAGCGCGACGACCTGACCTGGTCGCTCCTGCAGCAGTCGATCGACGGAGTGGGACTGACCGACGACGAGATGATCTCGTTCCTGTTCTTGCTCGTCGTCGCCGGCAACGAGACGACGACGAAGCTCCTGTCGAACGCCTGGTTGTGGGGCGGACGGAATCCCTCCGAACTGGCCAAGGTCATGGCGGACCCCGAGCGGGTGCCCGGCTGGGTGGAGGAGACCCTGCGCTACGACACGTCGACGCAGATGTTGCTGCGGGTGACGCGTGCGCCGGTGACCGTGCGCGGCGTCGACATCGAGCCCGGGCGTCGGGTGCTCCTCCTGATCGGCTCGGCGAACCGCGACGAGGACGTGTTCCCCGATCCGGATCGCTACGACCTCGACCGCAACACGCAGAGCTTGATCAGCTTCGGGGGCGGCCGGCACTTCTGCATGGGTGCCGCACTGGCGCGGATGGAGGCGCGCATCGCGCTGGCCGAGCTGGTGCGGCGTGTCGCGGCGTACGACATCGACGAGGCGGGCCTGGTCCGGGTGCACTCGATCAACGTCCGTGGCCTCGCCGTGCTCCCGACGACGGTCACGCTGCGCTGAGCTGGCGTGAGTCGAGTTGAGTTGACCTGATGCCGCGGTTTGCCCCCCAACCTTTGCGCCGTCCGGCGGTCGTGACCGGCGCGTCGTCGGGCATCGGCGCCGCCACGGCGCGGACCCTGGCGGACGCCGGGCTGCCCGTGGTCCTCGGCGCACGGCGGACGGACGTATGCGAGTCGATCGCCGAGGAGATCCGCGCCGCGGGCGGCGAGGCGGCGGCCTACCACCTGGACCTGGCCGATGCGGAGTCGATCGCGGAGTTTGCGAAGCAGGCCGAGGACGCTTTCGGCCCGGTCGAGGTCCTGGTGTCGAACGCGGCACGGATCATGCCGGGCGACGCGTTCGAGACGTCGCCCGACGACTTCGAGTCCGTGCTCCGGGTGAACGTCGGCGGGGCCCAGCGCCTCGTCCAGGCGTTCGGGGCAGGGATGGTGGAGCGCCAGCGGGGGGACCTCGTTTTCGTCACGTCCGACGTGGTGGCGCACCCGTGGCCGCGCATGTCCGCCTACGTCGCGTCGAAGTGGGGGCTGGAAGGGTTCGTCACCGCACTGCAGATGGAGCTCGAGGGCACGGGCGTGCGCGCGGTGATCGTCCGGCCCGGTCCGACGCTGACCGGCATGGGGATGGACTGGGACCCCTCGGTGACACAGTCCGTGCTCGAGTCGTGGGCGGAGTGGGGGCTGGCGCGCCACTCGGCGTTCCTGCGCCCGGAGGGCGTGGCGCTGGCCGTGGCGCACGCCGTGGCGGCACCCCGGGGCACGCACCTGTCGATCGTGGAGGTCCAGCCCGAGGCGCCGCTCCTCGGCGCGAGCCCTCCGGGAGATGAGAAGGCATGAGCTTGGAGACCGAGCTACGCGAGCCGCCGCGGGTGTCAGGAGGCTCGGGCGAGAACGCGCACCTCGACGAGCTCAGCCGCGACCCGATCGGGCTCATGGCGCGAGTGCGGGCCGAGTGCGGCGACGTCGGCGAGTTCACGATCGGGGCGCGCGACATCGTCCTGTTGACCGGGGCGGACGCCAACGAGTTCTACTTCCGCGCGCCGGAGGAGGAGCTCGACCAGGCCGAGGCGTACCCGTTCATGACGCCCATCTTCGGCCAGGGCGTGGTGTTCGACGCCCCACCGGAGCGGCGGCGCGAGATGCTGCACAACCAGGCATTGCGGGACAAGTTCATGCGCGGGCACGCGGCGACGATCGCAACCGAGGCCGAGCGGATGGTGGCCGGATGGGGCGACGAGGGCGAGATCGACCTGCTGGACTGGTTCGCCGAGCTCACGATCTACACGTCGTCCGCCTGTCTCATCGGCCATCGCTTCCGTGAGGAGCTCGACGGGCGGTTCGCCCAGCTGTACCACGACCTCGAGCGGGGCACGGATCCCATCGCCTACGTCGACCCGTACGCGGACATCGAGAGCTTCCGGCGCCGCGACGCCGCCCGGGTCGCGCTCGTCGAGCTCGTCCAGGGGATCATGGACCGGCGCGCCGCCGGGCCTCCCCCGCCGGACGGTGAGGCCGATCTGCTCGACGTCCTGATGTCGATCAAGGAGCCGGACGGCTCGCTGCGTTTCAGTGCGGACACGGTGACCGGGATGTTCATCTCGATGATGTTCGCCGGCCACCACACCACCTCGGGCACGGCGGCGTGGACGCTGATCGAGCTGCTGCGGCACCCTTCCGAACTGGCGGCAGTGGGCGCGGAGCTGGACGAGCTGTACGCCGACGGGTCCGAGGTCAGCTTCCAGGCCCTGCGCGAGATCCCCCGGCTCGAGTCGTCGCTCAAGGAGGCGCTGCGTCTGCACCCGCCACTGATCTTGCTGCTGCGGGTGGCGAAGGAAGACCTGACGTACAAGGACTATCGCATTGCGGCCGGCAAGTTCGTGGGCGCCAGCCCGGCGATCTGCAACCGGATACCCGAGGACTTCCCCGAGCCCGACGCCTTCGTCCCGTCGCGTTACCTCGAGCCACGGGAGGAGGACCGGGCCAATCCGTGGACCTGGATCCCCTTTGGCGCCGGTCGCCACCGCTGCGTCGGCGCCGCGTTCGCCATGATGCAGCTCAAGGCGATCTTCTCCGTGCTGCTGCAGGGGTGGGAGTTCTCCGCGGCCCAGCCTCTCGACTCCTACCGCAACGACCACTCGAAGATGGTCGTGCAGCTCGAGCAGCCGTGCCGGGTGCGGTACCGGCGTCGCACGGGTGCGGCGTGATGAAGATCGTCGTCGACCGAGACCTGTGTCAGGGGCACGCCGCCTGCGAGGGTGAGGCACCCGGGGTCTTCTCGGTCTCGAAGAAGGGGGAGCTGACGATCCTCCAGCCCGAGCCGCCAGAGTCGCTGCGCACCGCGGTCGAGCTGGCGGTGAAGTACTGCCCGACGCATGCCCTTTCGATCACCGAAACCGAGGAGGACTAACTGACCATGCCTGCGTACCCGCGTGCGGAGCTCGAAGAGATGGTGGAGCGCTGGCTGGAGGTCAATCGCCAGGGCGAGGCGAAGCGCGACTGGCGCCACATGGCCGACCTGTACACCGAGGACGCCACGTACGGCTGGAACGTCGGGCCCAACGACGAGTTCATGGTCGTCGGGCGCGAGGAGATCCGCGAAATCGCGTTGGGCCTGGAGATGGCGGGCCTCGAGGGCTGGACCTACCCGTACCAAAAGGTGCTCATCGACGAGGCCCAGGGGGAGGTGCTCGGGTTGTGGAAGCAGGTGGCGAACGCGACGCGGGCCGACGGCACGAACTACGAGATCGCCGGGCTCGGCGGCAGCTGGTTCCGCTACGGCGGCAATTTCCAGTGGTCGTGGCAGCGCGACTTCTTCGACGTGGGCAACGCCGGCGCGGTGTTCATGCAGATGATCCGCGACGGCACGCTCCTGCCGGGCATGCAACAACGCATGGAGCGTGCGATGTCGGGCGAGCGCCTGCCGGGACACTTCGCGTTGGGCGGAGCACCAGTCGGGCTGTGGGAGGTGCCCGAAGGGGCTTAGGCCCGGTACGGCGGGAAGGCGCGTCCGACGCGCGCCGCCAGGTCGTGCCGCCGGCTGGCGTCGAGCGGGCCGGGTGCGTGGAGGGCCTTGGCGAGGGCTTTGGGCCACGCGACGAGGACCCCGTCGAGGACGAAGGGTCGAGCGAAGAGACCGAGCTCGACGCCCGTGAAGCACAACGCAGCCTTCACGGGCACGTCGGGCGGCACGTGTCGCGTGACGGTGGCTCGCTGTCGCTCCGCCGATCTCACGAGCGCCGTGTGCTCGAATCGGCCGACGAACAGGGCCCGGTGAGGGAAGAACCACCCGCCCACGGTTCGCAGTTGCAGCTGACCCCGGTAGTGCTTGGCGTCCACCACCCAGATCCCCGACGCCACGATCGCGATGTGGTCGAGATTCGCCCGGCTTCGTGGAATCTTCCGGTCGTGCAGGACGATTCCTCCGTCGCCGACCGAGTGGGCCAAGTAGGGCCCGACCTTCTCTTCGCCTTCGGCGCCTTTCCCCCACGCTTCGGTCGATCGCTTCGGACCGACGAGGAGCGACACGACCGACGCCAACGGCCCAAAGAGGCGCCGACGGCGCGCCGCGTCACGGGCCCGCAGCGCCTCGTAGCGGGCACGCGTCGAAGCCCCCGGCCTGCCGCGCCCGTCGCGATCGGGCGTCTCCTCGTCTCGGGTCACCGAACGGGTGTCCCTCCCTCCTCGTCCCGGCTCGCCGATCAAGGAGATCCGGCGGGCAAAAACGAGAACGGTCGCAGATTTACTTCCGTATACGACGCGAACCCCGTGTTTCGATCGCGCCGTATTTGGAGGAGGGATCGACGGCTCGGTCCGGTGGTATAGGCGGGAGGCCCCGGCGGTTGGCCCCGGGTGTATATGCGGGGCCGACCAGCATGCAACGGCGCGAATACAGGCGAAAAGGGGCCTGCGGTTCTCGCGTACACGGATCGAAAATTTTGTCGGCGCTCATCGTGGCGCGACCGTTCGGGGCAACGGACGTGGGAACCTGGCTTGGTGGGGAAGGTGACGGTCCGGTCGGGCCTGGCCGTCGGGGCGGCCTTCTTGGTGGCGGCGACGGCCGTGGCGAGTTGTGGCACCGGCGCGCCCGGCGACCGGGCGGCAGCGGGGAGCCGTCCGACGGCGAGGGCCACGACCACGAGCAACTCGACGACCACCACGACCACCGCGGTGTCGGTGACCGAACTGCCGGTCACGCCCATCGCCTGGACGCCGTGCAACGGCGGCCTCCAATGCGGGAACCTGATCGTGCCGGTCGACTACAGCGCGCCGAACAACGGGCAAACGATCTCCGTCGCGGTCGTCCGTCATCCGGCCGAGGTGCCGGCGGACCGGATCGGCTCGCTCGTGATCGACCCCGGCGGGCCGGGCGTCTCGGGCGTCGACGACATGGCCAACGAGCTCAGCGTGCTGACGCCGGGCCTGCTCGACGACTTCGACATCGTGATGTTCGACCCCCGTGGGGTGGACCGCAGCGACCCGGTGACGTGTGGTGAGGCTCCCGGCAGCCCGCCGGCGACCCTGCCCAATCCCGTGCCGACGACGCCCAGCGCGCAAACGGCTCTGATCAACAACTACCGCTCGTACGCCGCGGCGTGCGAGAAAGCCAGCGGCACCGTGCTGCCCTACGTGGGGACGGTCGACGCCGCCCGTGACATGGAGCGCCTGCGCATCGCGCTGGGCGACAGCGGGCTGACGTACATGGGCCAGTCGTACGGCACGCTGCTCGGGCTGACGTACGCCTCGATGTTCCCGACGCATGTGCGCGCCATGGTGCTCGACAGCGTCATCGACCCCGCGCTGACGTTCAACCAGATGTCCGAGGGCCAGGCCGACGGGTTCGAGTCGTCGCTCCAGTCGTTCTTCACGTGGTGTGCCGGGACGAGCGTGTGCGCGTGGCGGACGGGGGCGGACCCGACGGGCGCGCTGCAGGCGCTGATCGCATCGAGCGCGGCGAGCCCGGTGCCGGCCGGCAGCGGACGGACGGCGGGAGCCGGCGAGCTCTACGACGCGCTGCTGGACGGCCTGTACGCCCAATCGGACTGGCCCGAGTTGGGCGATGCGTTGGCCGCCGACGCGGCCGGCAACGGCGCCCAGGTGGTCGCCATGTCGGACCACTACAACCAGAACGGCTCGTCCAACGGCGACGACGCGGCGGAGGCGATCGACTGTCTCGACCACCCGGTCTCGACGAAGCTCGGGGCGTACAGCTATCTCGCCACCGTCTTCAAGGCGTCGGCCCCGATCTTCGGCCCGCTCCTGGCCTGGGGCGAGGCGTCGTGCGCCGTCTGGCCCGCGCCGCCGACGCGCCCGGTCGGGCCGGTCAGCGCTTCGGGCGCTCCGCCGATCCTCGTCGTGGGCACGACCGGTGACCCGGCGACGCCGTACCAGTGGGCCGTCAACGTGTCGCACGAGCTCAGTCACGGCGTGCTGCTCACGCGCGACGGCGTCGACCACGTGGCGTACTTCTACAGCGCGTGCGTGCGGGGCTACGTGCAGACGTACTTCGTGTCCGGCGCCACGCCCCCGGCGGGGACGACGTGCGCGTCGTAGGTGCCGCGGGCCGGCGTGATCCGCTCAGCCGGCGGTGAAGCGGTAGGTCCCGCTCCCCACCTCGAGCACGGCCAGCCCCCCGCCGACGGATTGCACGGCGACGCCGGGGGCCCGGCCGGCCGCGACGCCGCCCTCGCGCACCTGCGACGCGTCGGTCGCCGGGAGATGGACGAGTGCGGTCAGGTTGGGGGGCACGGTCAGATCGAGCGCCATCCGCTGCCCCGAACGGTGCCAGGACAGCGCGACGGGCCCCGCCACGGTGGGCACGGACCCTGACGCCCGCGGCAGGCCCCGCGTCGGCGGGGCCACGGTGATCCTCGTGGTCCCGTCCGGGTTGGGCGCGCGGAACGTGACGCCGAGGAGGGACTCTTGCATCGCGACGAGGGCGGAGGACCCCCAGCCGTGCGACATCGAGTCGCCGATCAGGTCGCTCGGCGACCAGACCTCCCACGTGAAGGTCCCGCCGAGCGCCACGATGCGCGCCCAGCCTGGGATCGTGCGGTCGGTGAGCGTGCGCACCACGGCGTCGGGCAGGCCCGCCGCGCTCAACCCGCGCAGCAACTCGAGGCCGTGGTTCGGGCCGAGGTGGACGCCGAGGCTCGCCACGTAGGCGCCGACGCGGGCCCGAGTGGCGGACGGCGCGACGCCGTAGGCCAGCGCCAGCGCGTTCGCCTCCTGTGACGCGGACCCGCTCTGGGTGCCGTCGGCCAGCACGCCGTCGACGTAGACGCCGTCGGGCCGGCGCAGCGCCGCATTGATCGAGGCCGCCAGCTGCGCGGCCCGGGCCTGCCACAGCGTCGCACCGGCGTCGTCGCCCGCCACGCCCGCCAACTGGGCGACGCGGTCGAAGGCGTTGACCGAGAGCACGTTGCTCGCGGTGTCGGCCGCCACGGAGAGGTCGTAGCCGTAGACCGGGTCGCCGTTGCTCTGATCGGCCAGGCCGTAGAGCAGGCCGTTGCCCGGCTGGCGCGCCGACCAGAGCCAGCCGGCGACGTTGCCCACCGACTCGTAGAAGAGGACCGCCGTGGCGCGGTCGCCCGTCGAGGCGTAGTAGCGCCACAGCCACTCGGGATAGCGGGCCGTGAACGTGCCGTAGAACCGCGCCCCGTCGTCGTTGGGGTAGACCGCGTTGACGCTGTCCGTCGGGCCAGTAGCGCTGCTGCCCGCGCATGACGTCGCGCAGTCCTTGCCAGGTCAGGTTCTGCTCGCCGTAGGCGCGCATCACCGCCTCCGATTCGTTCGCCGCGTCCCAGACGAACTGGCCCTTCTCACGCGTCGGGGTATCGACGAACTGCTCCTGGCTGCAGTACAGACAGGAGCGCGCGTTGAGCTTCCAGACCGCATCGAGCGTCCGGTTGCCCGAGGAGAAGGTCGCCATCGGCACCGCGGGCATCGCCGCGTGCCGGGCGATCGCGGTGAGCTGCCCGTGCTGGAGCGCCTGGGCCGGGTTGTCGAGCTGCAGGTAGCGGAACCCGCAGTACGTGAACCCCTCGAACGTCTGCGCGCCCGCCCGCATGATGTAGGAGAACGACAGGTTCGTCCCCTGCGTGCCGTGCAACGTCGACACCTGCCCGTCGGGATCGAGCAGGTACCCCACGCGCCCGGTGACGGTGCGCCCGTCGACCCCCGTGGCGAACTCCACCCGCGGCCGCGCCGCGTAGACCGCCCCGAAGTCGGCCACGACGGCACCGCCGGGCAGCGTGCGCACGCTGACGGGGGAGACGGGATGCTCCGCGATGCGCGTGCGCTGCGCGTAGATCCGGGTGAACGGGGCGCTGCCGGTCGGCCCGATGACCGTGGCGCCGGACCAGGTGCGGTCGTCGTAGCCGGGGGACGCCCAGCCCTGCGGCTGGGCGCGCCCGTCGACCCATTCGACGAAGTCACCGCCGTCGGAGTTGCGCTGCGGTGACGGCAGCCACTCCGCGGGGAGCACGCGCCACGTGCCGTCGGACCCGTAGACGACGTGGCGCCCGTCGTCGTACACGAGGGACAGCTGGGCCAGCAGCCCCGGCGACGAGGTGGGCCGGCCCTGGCCCGGGCCGTACCACCGGTGCAGGACGCCGAGCGCGTTGGGACGCCCGGGACGGACGAGCCCGGTGACGTCGGTCGCCCGCGCGTACTGCTCGTCGGGGTACGAGAAGCTCGGCCAGGCGTCGACGCCCGCGCCGTTCAGATACAGCCGGTACGTGTGCGCGGCGGAGACGTACGTGGTCGCCCGGCGCAACGACCCCGCCGGGGGCGTCACCTCGGTGCGCAGATACGTGACACGGTCGGGCTGCGCCGAGGCGCCGGCCGGGCGCAGCCACTGCGCCTGCCAGTCGGCGGCGCGCAACGCGGTGGTGAACGCCATCGGCGCCGAGACGGGCCCCCACGTCTGCGCACGGTCCCGCGGCTGCACGGTCCACTCGTAGGCGGCGTCCCCGTCGAGGGCGGGCCCGCCGTAGAGCACGAACGCCTGCCGGGCCTGCGGGACCGTGCCGCTGTCCCAGACCCGCCCGGCGCGGCCGGGGTCGGTGCGCCGGACGACGATGCGGTAGGCGGTCTGGGCCGCCCCCCGCCCCTTCGACCCGAGGGTCCAGGCGAACTGGCAGTCGTCGGGGTCGACTCCCACCGCGGCGGCCAGGCCGTTGACGGTGAGCGCATCGGCGCGCAGCGTCCCCCGCGACACCGCCAGCGCGTCGAGCGGGGACGGCCCGGCCGCGTCGGCCACGCGTCCCGAGGCGGCTGCGGCCGGAGCTGGGCCGTCCCCACCGAGACCCGTCGATGCCGCGGCGGCACCGGCCGTGAGGGCGACGCCGGAACCGAGAAAGGCACGGCGGCCGAACGCACCGAGCCCGGCGGGGACCGAGGAAGGCCCGGGACCGCTCATCCGATCTTCACGACGGCGCCCGTGGCCGCATCGCAGTAGACGAGGGCGCCGCCGGTCGTGACGGCGACGCCGGTGGGCGTGCCCATCTTGGTCAGCACCCAACGAGTGCCGTCGCCCGCGCCCGCGGCCGTCGGCACGGGCAGTGCACCGGCGACGGTGTACAGGTCGTCTGCGGTCATCGCCCGCCCGAACTGCGGGCCCGAGCGGGCGGGGACGATCCGGATCACGTGCATGAACCCGTCGCTGATCACGAGCGAGCCGGTCGGCCCGAGGGCGAGGCCCCGAGGGTCGTTCAGCTCGGCCCCGACGCTCGTGGCGGAGAGCCCGTCGGCCAGGTACGGCCCGTAGCTCCCCGTCCCGCCGACCACCACGCCGATGTCGCCGGCACCGATGGCGGTGCCGTAGTACGTGCCGCCCTGCGCCGTGGCGACGAGCACGGACTGATCGCCCTGGTCGGCCACGAGCAGGTCGCCCGCGAAGTCGACCGCCAGCGCGACCGGGTCGAAGAGTTGCGCGCCGCCCAGCGGCCCGCCCTGGCCGGCGGTGCCGCACACGCCGGTGCCGGCGACGGTGGTGAGGTGGTCCCGCTCGACCGCCTGGCCCAGGACCTGGCCGTCGGCCACCGCAACGACCTGCACCTCGCAGTTGGCGGTGTCCGCGATGAAGACGTCGCCGCTGCGGTCGACCGCCACGGCGGTGGGCTCGTCGAGCTGCGCCGACGTGGCCACCCCTCCGTGGCCGCCGTTGCCGGCCACACCCGTCCCGGCCACGGTGACGATGGCGCCGGAGGGCTCGAGCACCTGGACCCGCTGGTCGTTCGCCTCCGCCAGATAGACGTCGCCGGTGACGTCGACGGCCAGGCCGGTCGGGTGCCCGATCCGGCCGTGCCCGCAACGCCCGCCGGCGACGGTGACCGCGTGACCGCGCTGCAGCGTGACGCCATAGTCGCGACCCGAGCGCGCCGGGATCTCGACCACGCGGCAGTGCCCGGTGTCGGCGACGAACACGTCCCCGGCGGCGTCGAGCGCCAGCGCCCCGGGTGCGTCGAGCGTGCCCCCGGCGAGCAGCGTGCGCACGGGAACCGCGACGGCCGCACGCCGGGCCGCCCCGGCGGCCGGCGACAGCGCGACCGCAACCGACGTCAGCGCGAGCGACGCGCCGAGTACCAGTCTCCACGGTCCCCGGCGCCCCACGGGCCACATCTTGCCGTTCGACGGCGGTTGCCGCCCGGTCATGGGCTCGTGCGGGCCGCCTCAGCCCTCGGCCGCCCGCAATAGGGTGCGGGTGCACGCACGCGACGACTCACGAAAGGGGCTCCACGTGGCAGCACCACCCGAAGAGGCGCTCTCCGCCAACAACGTCATGCTCACCGGCACCGACGGCGCACCGATCAACGCGTACGAGGCGCGGCCCGCCGGCGACGGCCCCTTCGGCGGCGTCCTCGTGATCCACCACCTGCCGGGTTGGGACTCGGGCACGAAGGAGATCACCCGGCGCTTCGCGGCGAGCGGGTACAACGCCATCTGCCCCAACCTCTACGCCCGCCAGGGCCTCGACGTCGACCCCGACGACGCCGCCGCGGCGACCCGCGAGGCCGGTGGCGTCCCCGACGACCAATTCGTGGGCGACGCCCGCGTCGCGGTCGACGCGCTGCGCGCCCTGCCGACGTCGAACGGCAAGGTCGGCGTCATCGGCTACTGCTCGGGCGGCCGCCACGCCTTCCTCACCGCGATCAGCGTCCCCGTCGACGCGGCGGTCGACTGTTACGGCGCGTTCGTGACGGGCACGGTGCCCGAGGGCTTCCCGCTCAAGGTGACGCCGCTGGTCGGACGGGTGGGCGATCTCGGCTGCCCCCTGCTCGGCCTGTTCGGAAACGACGACCAGTTCCCGAGCCCCGAGCAGGTGGACGAGCTGGAGGCGGCGCTCAAGGACGCCGGCAAGACGTACGAGTTCGTCCGCTACGACGGTGCGGGCCACGCGTTCTTCTCGGTCGAACGCCCCGCCTACCGGCCCGAGGCCGCCGTCGACGGCTGGCAGCGGATCTTCGACTTCTTCGGCACCTACCTGGAGGCCTGACCATGTGCTCGTACCTCACCGTCCCCACGGACATCGCCGGCAGCGCCAAGGGCGCCCAGGGCTGGTTCCGCGTCACGAACGCGCAGGTCTACTTCGACCACCCGTTCCACGCGCCGTTCGACCACACGCTGAACATCGACTTCATCGACCCGGCCAAGGGGCCGGGTGCGCGCGTCGCCGTCGAGCTCAGCGTGGAGTCGGCCCGCCGCCTCGTCGACAGCATCACCGAGGCGCTCGCCGCCGCGGGAGCCGCCGCCTCTTGACGCAGCGGGCCGGCCCCGCCGATAGCTTTCGGGGCATGCGCTTCGGACTGCAGATCCCGAACTTCTCGGCGAGCGCGCCGGGCGAGCTCTTCGACGACGTGGTCGCCCAGGCGAGCGCCGCCGAGGGGGCCGGCTACGACTCGGTCTGGGTGATGGACCATTTCTTCCAGCTCCCGCCTCTGGGCGGGCCCACCCAGCCGATGCTGGACGCCTACACGCTGCTCGGCGCCTTGGCGGCCCGCACCACGACGGTCCGGCTCGGCACGTTGGTGACCGGCGTCACGTACCGCAACCCCGCGCACCTGGCCAAGATCGTCACGACGCTCGATGTCATCAGCGGCGGCAGGGCGATCCTGGGGATCGGGGCGGCCTGGTACGACGTCGAGCACGACGGGTTCGGCTTCGACTTCCCGCCGGCCGGCGAGCGGCTCGACCGCCTGGAGGAGGCGCTGCAGATCTGCCGTGCCATGTTCGCCGGGACGGCACCCACCTTCGAGGGGACGTACTACCGCACGCACGAGGCGTACAACATCCCGGCGCCGCTGCAGCCGGGGGGCCCGTCGATCCTCGTCGGCGGCGGTGGCGAGAGGCGGACGCTCCGCCTGGTGGCCCAGTACGCGGACATGTGCAACGTGGTGGGCGACGCCGCGACGATCGCACACAAGGTGCAGGTGCTGCGGGGGCACTGCGACGCCGTCGGCCGCGACCCCTCCGAGATCACCGTCAGCCGACTGTCGACGCTGATCCTGACGGAGAACGCGGAGGAGACGGCGGCGACGCTGGACTTCCTGCGCCAGGCGACCGGCGAGGAACCGTCGGGCTCCAATGTCGGCACGGCGGACGAGCTCGTCGGGCAGGTCGAGGAGCTCGCCGCCGCCGGGGTCGACTACTTCATCTTCAACATGCCCACGGGGAACGCCGAGACGGTGCGCCAGGTGGGCGACGCCCTCGTCGGCCGCTTCGCCGACTGAGGTCAGCTCCGGACGAGCCGGTCCCCTCAGGCGCGGTCGGCGTCGGCCGTTCGGCCGCCCCCGAGGTCGTGGAGCGCCGTGCGCGCCGCGCCGAGCCCGCACATCCCGTGCACGCCGCCCCCCGGCGGCGTCGCGCCCGAGCAGAGGTAGACGCCGCGCAACGCGGTGCGGTAGGGGTTCCACTGCACCGTCGGGCGGAAGACCATCTGGCGGAGCGTCGCCGCCCCGGCGCTGATGTCACCGCCGACGTAGCTCGGGTTGTGCTCCTCCTCGGCCACCGCGGTGGAGGTGGTGCGGGCCAGGATCAGGTCGCGGAACCCGGGAGCGAAGCGTTCGATCTGCGCCTCGATGCGATCCGTCATGTCCACGTCGGAGCCGTTGGGGACGTGGCAGTAGGCCCACAACGTCTGCCGGCCGGCGGGGGCGCGTCCGGGGTCGACGACGCACGGCTGCGCCGCCAGCACGAAGGGGCGCTCTGGGTGCCGCCCGGCGTTGACGTCGGCCTCGCCGCGGGCGATCTCCTCGAAGGTGCCGCCGACGTGCACGGTCACGGTCTCCCGGCAGGCCGGGGCGGCCCAGGGGACCGGCCCGCTCAAAGCCCAGTCGACCTTGCACACGCCGGGGCCGTAGCGGTAGCGGGCGAGGGCGCGGGCGTACCGGGGCGGCAGCCGGTCGCCGGCCAGCTCGAGCAGTTGGCGCGGCGTCACGTCGAGCACGACCGTGGCCGCGGGTGGGAGGTCGGCCAGGCTCTTCACGAGGCAGCCCGTCTCGACCCGCCCGCCGAGCGAGGTCAGCTCGCCGACCAAGGCGTCGACCACGGCGGCGCTGCCGCCCTCGACGACCGGCCAGCCGTAGCGGTGGGCCAACAGGCCGAACAGCCGCGGGAACGCGCCGGACAGCGGCGCCGTCAACGGCAGCATCGAGTGCGCCGCCGCTCCCGCGATGAGCCCGCGCGCCTCGTCGGAGCGAAAGTGGCGCGCCATCGCCTGGGCCGAGGTGAGCGCACGGAGCCCGAAGCCCGCGGCCGCAACGGGGTGGCGGGGGACCGTGCGCATCGTCCCGAGGAAGACGGGGAGGATCTTGTCCGCGTCGCGCACGAGCGGGCCGAAGGCGCGGACGTAGGCGTCCCGGTCGGCGCCGAGCGACGCGCCGACCTCGGCGACCGTGCCCCCGACGCCGGCGGCGCGGCCGCCGTCGAGCGGGTGCGCGAACGCGAGCGACGGCGTGCGCAGCCGCACCCCGCGGGAGGCCAGATCGAGGTTCTGGAAGGCGGGTGAGGCCAGCAACAACGGGTGCACGGCCGAGCAGACGTCGTGGTGGAACCCCGGGAGCGTGAGCTCGGCGGTGCGGCACCCACCACCCGGATCGGACGCCGCCTCGTAGACGTCGACGGACAACCCGGCCCGGGCCAGCGTCACGGCGGCCACCAGCCCGTTCGGCCCGCTTCCGACGACGATGGCGTCGCGGCGGCTCATGCTCGTCTCACAGGACGATCGTGGCGGCTTCCTCGGCCGCCAGGACGGCGAGGTCACGGGGGCAGAAGCGGCCGACGGTGCGGGCCACCTCGGCGTCCGTGCGCTCCGGGCGGTGATGGAACAGCGCCACCCGTCGCGCCCCCGCCAGCTCGCCGAGCCGGACGGCGTACTCCGCCGCGGCGTGGCCGAACGAGCCCTCGGCGGGGACCTCCTCGGCGCGCAGGTGGGAGTCGTGGACGAGAAGGTCCACGCCGGCCGCCAGCTCGAGGGCGTGCTCGTGGTACTCGCCGAGCCCATCGGGCCCGGCCCCGAGAGCGGTCGGGCAATGGTCGGGCAGGTAGGCCAGGGAGGTCCGGCCGTCGCTCACGCGGTAGCCGAAGGTCTGCCCGCCCTTGTGCGGCACCTCTCGTGCGAGCACCGTGAAGCCCTCCGTCTCGAACTCGCCTTCCGGCACGAAGCCGAACTCCCAGTCGCCGCGCAGCTGCCCCGGCCCGATCGGGAAGAAGGGCGGCGACATCATGCGGGCCAACAGCGCCGGCGGGTCCGCCGCCTCGTTCGCCGGCATCAAGAGGCTGACCGCCGCGCCCTCGCGATCGCCGGCCGCAAAGAAGGGCAAGCCCTGCACGTGGTCCCAGTGCAGGTGCGTCAGGAGGAGCGACCCGCGAAAGGGTTGGCCGTCGAGGAGCTCGTGCACGCGCCGCAGCCCCGTCCCCGCGTCGAGCAGCAGCGAGGGGCCGGCGTCGTCGTGCGAGACGGCGACGCACGACGTGTTCCCGCCGAAACGGACGAAGTCGGGGCCCGGTGACGGCGTCGACCCGCGGGTCCCGCAGAAGGTGACGCGCACGTGATCAGTCTCGCGCGGCGTCCTCGCGGCGATGTCCGACCGACAGCTCCTCGAGATGCGAGCGCTCGATGAGGTCCGCCTCGAACAGGGCGACCCGGCACGGCGTCACCGCGATATTGCTCGACGTGCGAACTCCGCCCTCGAGATGCGCGCGCTCACCCAGCAGCGCGCCGGGGCCATACTCCGCGAGACGCTCGCCGTCGTGCTCGATGCGGACGACGCCGTCGAGGATCAGCAGCACCTCCGTGCCCGGCTCGCCCTGTCCGAACAGGGTCGCCCCCTCCGGGAACCGCTCGATGCGCCGCCGGCCGCCACCCTGCATCACCTGCGCCGAGAGCGAGGTCTCGAGCGCGGACTCCACCGCGGTCACCAGGGCCTCGGAGTCCTCGTCGCCCCAGGGGCTGTGCTTGCCGAACGACTTGCGGTACCAGTCCTTGAAGTCGGTCAAGCCCGACTTGAGCGAGAGCGTGTTCTGACCGTCGTAGACCCAGTGCCGGGGGAACCGGCTCGCCCCGACGAGTTTGTGCTCCGAGCGACCGTCGGCGTGGAGCGTGAGTGAGAGCGTCGTCCACACGAGCGGCGCCTGCCACTGTACGAACGGCTTGCGGCGCACACGACGGGCGCGGGCACGCCGGTGCGGCCGCCGCACGTCTGGACGAAGCGGACCCACCCGTCGCCGTGCTCGGGCTCGCGCTGGATGGTGGGGAGCTGCACGGCCTGGAAACGGTGCTTCACCGCGCGCAGGTTCACCAGGGTCGACCCCATGAGGCCGCGCCCGGCGTAGCCGCAGTCGGTGATCCGCCCGGATCCGTCGACCGTGACGAAGGCCCGGAGCTCGTTGGCGAAGCGGAAGCGGTCCTCCTCACACAACGCCTCCACGTCCATGCCCTCGGCGGGCGGCGGCGGGTCGTAGTGCGTGATCCCGGAGTCGAACGCCATCCGTTGGGCCCCCTCGATCGCCTCGGTGGGGATCCACGACAGCGACGTGACGACCGCTTCGTGGCGGGTTGTCGTGTCCGTGCTCATGCGTCCAGCCTGAAGGGAGGAATCTGGGATGACGAGTGTGGTGACAGGCGTCCACAGGTGTGCCTACCACCACCGTTGCCGGGGGGATCCCCACCTGTTCGGCGGCGCCGTGGTGTGTGAGAACTGTGGCAATGGCTGACGACCCCGATGGCTCCGGCACCATCTCGGTGCTCCTCGCCGACGACAACCTCATCGTGCGGGAAGGCGTGCGCGCGCTGATCGAGCGCCACAAGGACCTGCGGATCGTGGGGGTGGCGGCCGACTACGACGAGGTCGTCGAAGGTGCCACCGCGTTGGCGCCCCAGGTCCTCGTCACCGACATCCGGATGCCCCCGGCGTTCAACCGCGAGGGGATCGATGCCGCCAAGGAGGTCCGCAAGCGCCACCCCGGCACCGGCGTCGTGATCCTCTCGCAGTACGACGACCCCGAATACGCCGTCTCCCTCCTGGCGGAGGGCTCCGCCGGCTACGGCTACCTCCTGAAGGACCACATCGCGCAAGGCGACCAACTCGTCGACGCCATCCGATCCGTGGCCACCGGGGGCAACGCCCTCGACCCGGCCATCGTCGACGCGCTGATCCGTCCCATGACCTCGAACGGCGGGCTGTCGCCGGCGGAGGAAGCGCTACTCGGCATGATCGCGGAGGGCAAGCCGATCAAGGCCATCGCCGTGGCGAAGGGCCTTCCCCCCGAAGCGGTCGACGCAGAGGTCGAGGCCGTGTTCGTCAAGCTGGCCGAGGGCGTCTCGGCCGGAACGGAGGGCGCGCTCCAGCGACTGCGGCTCCTCCACCAAGCGATCGTCGACCGCGAGGAACAGGGTGAGACGCTCTCGCGCTTGCTCCCGGGGGGCCTGGCGGAGAAGTTGCGCCGCGACGGCCGGCGCCTCGGAGAGACGGAGAAGGTCGTCGTGACCGTGCTCATGAGCGACATCCGTTCCTATTCGAGCATCGCGGAACACGCCGACCCCTCGCAGTTGGCCGGGCAGCTCAACACGCACCGCGCCGCCATGAACGACGCCATCCTCGGGGAGAACGGCACCGTGATGCAGTTCGTCGGCGACGCCGTGATGGCGGTCTTCGGCGCTCCTTTCGAGCAAGAGGACCATCCGGACCGGGCCGTGGCGGCGGCGCTCGCCATGCACGAGAAGCAACAGGTCATCAACGACCGCTGGCACGACGAGGGCCTTCCTTCGTTCGGCCTCGGGCTCGGCGTGTCGACCGGCGAGGCGGCCGCGGCGCTGCTCGGCTCGGAGGAGCGGCTGGAGTACACGCTGGTGGGCGACACCGTGAACATGTCCCAACGCCTGCAGCAGCTGGCGGAGGCCGGCGAGACGGTCGTCTCCCAGGGGACCGTCGAGGCGTGGCGGTGCCCCCGCGGCACGATCGCCCTGCCACCTCAGCTGGTCAAAGGACGCGAGACCCCGGTCGTTGCATACAAACTGGTAGAGGGCGCACGCCCAGGCGGTGGCGCGACGAAAGAAGGAATCTGACATGGATGCCTTGGTCGTAGACAAGGTCCGCAAGACCTTCGAAGCGGAGAACGCTCCGGTACGAGCCCTGCGGGGAGCCAACCTGGTCGTGCCGTCGGGGGACTTCATCGCCCTGATGGGCCCGTCCGGCTGCGGAAAGTCGACCCTGCTCAACCTGATCGCCGGCCTCGACGTCGCCGACGAGGGGACGATCACCGTGGCGGGGGAGCTGGTCACCGGGCGCACCGAGGACGAGCTCTCCCAGATGCGACGGCGCCACATCGGCATCGTCTTCCAGTTCTTCAACCTGCTCGAAGGGATGACGGTGTTGGAGAACGTCGCGCTCCCCGCGGTGATCGCGGGCCGGAAGCGCAAGATGGCGGAGAGCCGGGCGCGCGACCTGCTCGACCTCCTCGGAATCGGGGACAAGGCCAATACGGTGCCGGGCATGCTCTCGGGTGGTCAGCGACAGCGACTCGCCATCGCACGCGCGTTGGCCAACGAGCCCACGCTCCTGCTGGCGGACGAGCCGACCGGCGCCCTGGACTCCGAGGGCGGACAGGAGGTCATCGAGCTTCTCGTCCGGCTCCACGCGGGTGGGCAGACGATTCTCCTCGTGACCCACGACCCGAGCGTCGCCGCGGCGTCGGGGCGGATCGTGCGCATGCGCGACGGGCGCATCACGGCGGACGAGGACTCCGACCTGCCCGTCGTCGTGCAGTCCTAAGCCGACGAAGGGACGACCACGGTGACCGTGCCCGGTGACGTGAAGCTCGAGATCGTGGAGTCCCCACGGGTCGTGGAAGCGGACGCCGGGGCGCCGGGGTTCGGCTGGTTCCGGCTCCTCCACGTCGCCCTGCTCGGAGTGACGATCGCGGGCGTCGTCGTCGGGCTGCGCGTCGTGGTCCCCGGTGGCATCGCGCCGGTCGACGCCGTCGCCTTTGGCCTCACCGTGGTGTGGGCCGTCGTGGGGTTCGTCGACACCCACGCCCGCGAGCGCGTCGGGGCAAAGCTGTCGCCGTACCACCTCCTCGTGGCGATCGACGCGCTCGTGGCGATGGTCGCGCTCACGGCCGGTCGCAAGGCCGAAACCCTGCACGCCGCGACCAGCGCGCGCGACGTGGCCACGCTGGCGGCGGTCTTCGTCACCGCGATCTCGTTCCACTTCCTGCTCTCGTTGCCCGACGGTCGGCTCCACGACTCGCTCCGACGCGGCGCCGCCGGCGTCGTCTACGTGGCCGCGCTGGGCGTCGGGCTCGCGCTCGTCGTGGCGCATCGGCCCTTCACGGTCGTCGACGGCGCCATCAGCTGGTCGATCGCCGGCCTTTTGGCGCTCGCGCCGATGCGCGCCCGGTACGTGACCTCGATCGGGCACCGCCGGGAGCGCATGCAGTGGTTCGGCATCGGCGTCACCCTGGCCGTGACGTTCGCCCTCGGGTCCACCGTGCTGCACCTGTTGGTGGGATGGCCCGGCCCGCTGGGCGCCGTCGTCGCCGCGGGGACGGTCCTCGTCCCCCTCGGGCTCCTCGCCAGCGAGAGCCGGAGCCTGGCGCCGCACGGGAGCCGGTTCCTGGTGCAGGTGCTGGCGGTCCTGGGTTTCGTGGTCGTCGTCTCGGCCATCTACGTCGTTCTGGTGCTCGGCCTCGGCCATGCGCCGAAGACCACGGGAGACAAAGAGGTCCTCGCCCTCTCGTTGGTGGCGTCGGGGATCGCGGCGTTGATCTTCGCCCCCGTCCGCGAGAGGTTCCTGCAGTCGTCGACGCGCTTCGTCTACGGCGCCCGTGAGGCGCCGGACGAGGTGCTTGCGGACCTTCGGGAGCCGGCTGCACGCGGGCCATCCCGATGGACGAACTGCTGCTCCAGCTGGCCGAGTCGCTGCGAAAGACGATGGCCCTGACCAGCGCCGAGGTCTTCACCGGCGCCGGCGAAGTGCTCGAGCGCACGGCTTCGGTGCCCGACGTCGGAGCCGGGTCGATCGTCGTCTCACCGCGGGAGCGTCCGGTGGTCACCCGCGCCGGGGTGTCGGGGACGGCGTGGGCGTCCATCTGGTTGCCGGCGCTGTTGGCGGGACGCCAGAAGGAACAGATCCGCGTCGCTCCGGTCAGCCATGCGGGCGAACTGCTCGGCCTGATCGTCGTCGAGCGGTCGGCGGAGGCGAGCGGATTCTCCGAGGAAGACGACCGTGTCCTCTCGGACCTGGCTCGTCAGGTCGGGCTGGCGCTCCACAACTCCCAGCTCGACACCGCCCTGCAGACGACGCTGGACGAGGTCCGCAAGCAGGCCGACGCGCTCCGTGAGTCGAGGGCGCGCATCGTCGCCAGCGGCGACGCCGAGCGCCGCCGCATCGAGCGGAACCTGCACGACGGCGCACAACAGCACCTCGTCGCGCTGGCGGTCAACCTGCGCCTGACCCGCGACATCATCGTCGACGACGCCGACGCGGGGCTCGAGATGCTCGACCAGCTTGCCGGCGAGGTGCAAGAGACGATCCAGGAGCTGCGCGCCCTGGCGCACGGGATCTACCCCCCGCTCCTCGTCGACAGCGGTCTGGTCGAGGCGTTGCGCGCGGCGGCGAACCGCAACCCGTTGCCGGTCGACATCTCGGCCGAAGGCGATCGGGCGCTACCCGGCGGAGACCGAGGCGGCGGTGTACTTCTGCTGCCTCGAGGCGCTGCAGAACGCGGCGAAGCACGCACCGGACGCGCGGCGTGGGCCTGCGCCTCTGGGAGGAGGCGGGAGGGCTGTCTGTTCACCGTCGCCGACGACGGGCCGGGCTTCGACCCCGACCGGGCCCAAAAGGGCCACGGCTACACGAACATGACCGACCGCTTGGGCGCCATCGGCGGCACCGTGCGGTGGGAGTCCGAGATCGGCAAGGGCTCGGTGGTGCGAGGCTCGGTGCCGCTCGTCTGACCCGGCGGCGTCAGACGCGAGCTGAACCCCTGCTGGTCGCGCTCCTCCCACAGGCGCCGGAGGGTCTCGGCGCCGAGATGCTCCTTGTTGAGATAGGCGCGGGCGCCGCTCGTGGCGACCTCGGGGGGAAGGTCGCCGGCGTCGTAGGTGGAGCAGAGGATCACCACCACCCCGGGTTGGCGCGACACGAGCGTCCGCGTCGCCTCGATGCCGTTCATCTCGGGCATGTTGATGTCCATGAGGACGAGGGCTGGATTGAGCTGCTCTGCCAGCGCGACCGCTTCGCTCCCGTTGGCCGCCTCACCGACGAGCTCGAACTCCGTGGACCGCCGCAGGACCGCCTTCATGGCCGCCCGGAACGGGGCCTGATCGTCCACGATCAGGACCGACAGGCGTTCACTCACCTCTTCATTTTGCACGGGCGCGGCGCCGGCGACCCGGGTGGTGCCACTCGGCCGGGGGTGGTGGTGTCACCCTCCCCCGGGATCGCTCAGGTACACGAGGACCGCCTTGACCCGCCGGTTGACGTCGCGCTCCTCGCTCAGCCCGAGCTTGGAGAAGATCGAGTTGGTGTGCTTCTCGACGGCCCGCTCGGAGACCTGGAGCGAGGCGGCGATGGCGGCGTTGCTCTTGCCGGTCGCCATCTCGCCCAGGATCTCGGACTCCCGCGGGGTCAGCCAGGACAGGTCGGACTTCCGGCGAGAGGACTTGGCCTCGATGAGCTCGTCCACGATCTGAGGGTCGATCATGGAGCCCTCCTGGGCGACGATGCGGATGGCCTGGGCCAGCTCGTCGGCGCCGGCGACCCGTTCCTTCAGCAGGTAGGCGCGCCCGGCGGACCCGGTCTCCAACGAGCGCGAGCGCGTACGACGGCGTCTTGTACTGGCTGAGGACGACGACCCCGACCTCCGGCTTGTGCTCTCGCAGCCACGACGCAGCCTGGATGCCCTCGTCGGTGCCCGTCGGCGGCATCCTGATGTCGGTCACGACGACCTGTGGGGACTCGGTCTCGATCAGCGTCAGGAGCTCGGGCAAGTCCGCGGCGCGCCCGACGAGCTCGAAGTCGGGCTCCCCGTCGATGATGCGCGAGATGCCCTCCCGCAGCAGGGCGTTGTCCTCCGCCAGCACCACCCGGATCTCTGACATCGCGAAGGTACGGTAGCGCGCCGGTTCCCGGCTCCCCGCCTCAACCCGAACGCACCGCTGCTCCGCTCCGACTCGCGCGGCCTCTCGAGCGCGCCGCGCTGTGCGCGGGGACGACCGACGACCCGTTGTCCCGCTCGACCGAGGCGACCATCTCCCGCACGGCGGTGGCGACGACATCGGGATGGGTCCGGATGACCCAGTGCCCCGCGTCGAGGGATCGGCGCCACAGGTGCGAGCTCCAATTCTTCGAGGCCGTCGAGGAGGGCAGGAGTGACGTAGCGATCGCGCAAGGGGATCAGGAGCTGGACCGGCACGTCCGTGTGCCGCGCCTCGGGGTGCAAGAGGCGACCCCGCACGTTGGCGCGGTAGAGCTCGACGCCGTGCGCAGAAGTCGGCGGCGAAGCTCGGTGCCGGCCAGCGGTCGTCGGGCGACGCGCCCATCCGATGCAGCGCCTTCGCCCACAGGTCGGTCGCCCTCGGGTTTCGTTCCATCAGCTCGGGCAGCAGGGGAAGGTGGAAGAACGCGATGTACCACGAGTGCAGGGCCTGGCGGACCGTGCGCAAGAGGTCGGCGGGTCGCAGGGTGCGGTGTCGACGAGCCCACAATCCGGCGTGATCGAGCGGTGGGCCGGAGATCGACGTGAAGCTCGCGAAGCGGTCGGCCAGCTCCGGCGTGGTCACCGCTTCCCAACCCTGGACCGAACCCCAATCGTGCGCGACCAGGTGGACGGGGGAGTCGGGGCTCGTGGCCGTGGCCACCGCGGCCATGTCGTCGACGAGGAACGACAGCGCATACTCCGCAACGGCGAGGCGGAACATCCGACAGGCCGGCGCCGCGGACGTCGTAGCGGACGACGTGAAAGGAGTCGGTCAGTCGGTCCACGACCGGGTCCCACACGGCGCTGGTGTCGGGAAACCCGTGCACCAGGAGGATCGTCGGACGTCCCGGGTCACCGGCCTCGGTGACGAAGAGCGAGAGTCCCGCCCCTTGGACCCGCCGCGTTGTGCTCATCGGACCGAGACTAAACAGGGGCGGCCCACCTGTCGAAATCCCGGGCGGGGATTTCGACGGACGTTCGCTAATTCCTTTCGGCCAGCGCCGCCTTGAGGTCCCGGAGGGCGCCCTCGAGCTCGGCGGCGCGGTTGCGTCGCGCGGCGTCAGCGGCAGCGAGCTGCTCCCCCGTCGGATTCTGTCCACCCGAGCGCATGAGGTGATCTGCCTCGACCGCAAAGGCGAGCCCACGGAGGCTCTCGGCACACCTGGTGCAGAGCGCCGCGTGCGTCTTCGTCCGGCGCGGAGGCGGCGGCGCGCTCGAGGCCGGACACCGCTTCGTCGACCTGCACCGTCACGCTGGCTCTCCGTTGCGGGTCATCGGTCTCGGTCTGACCGAGGACGAGATCTCGAGCCAACTCTGCGGCGGCAATGGCGGGCGTCGTCAAACGCTGCCAGTTGGCCGCCCGCCCTTGACGCTTCGTCCGCGCGATCAGCAGGACGACGAGGCCGATGGCCAGGAGGATGACGACCCCGAGGAGCACCCAACCCCAGACCGACGAGCTCGACGTGGACTTCGCCGTCGTGGTGGTCGTCGTCGGATGCGTGGTCGTCGTCGTGGGGCGCGGATGCGTGGTCGTCGTCGTGGACGCGCTCGTCGTTGTGGTCGGCGGCGCGGTCGTCGTCGTGGTGGTCGGGGCCGCCGTGGTCGTCGTGGTGGCCGGAGGAGCCGTCGTGGACGTGGTGTCCTGTGCCGCGGCGCCGGTCGCAAGGAGGCCGAGCACGAGCGGCGTCGACACCACGAGAGTCAGCAGCTTCATGGCCATGGGTCCCCGAGCCGGCACGGCGCCAGCCTAGGGAGGTCGACGGCTCCATGGGTGGAACGCCGGACTTCATCGCAGAGACCCACCGCGCTGGCCTGTCCTTTGGGCCTGGGCAGACATAGATTGCACAGGTGCGACGAAGCCCTCGTGGGCTCGGCGGTGCTTGGCGTTCTGCGGAGTCGGCTGGGCCATGACGTCCCCGCCCGCTTCCGAGAGGCGCCAACTGACCGTCGTGTTCACGGATCTCGTCGGGTCGACCGACCTGGCGTCCGTCCTCGATCCGGAGGACTGGCACGAGGTGCTGGGCTCGTACCAGCACAGGGTCGCGGGGATCGTGACGTCGCACGGCGGCGTGATCGCCCAATTCCAAGGCGACGGCGCGGTCGCGTACTTCGGCTACCCGGCGGCGTCCGAGTCGGCCAGCCGGGAAGCGCTCTCGGCCGCCATCGACATCGTCGCGGCCATCGAGGAGATGGGGGCGCAGTTGCCGCCGTCTCTGGGCATCGGTGGTCTCGGCGCGCGGGCGGGCATCCACACCGGCGAGGTCCTGGTCGCGGCGGTGACCGCCGGCGGCCAGGAACGGCTGCCCGACGTGTGGGGGCAGGTGCCGAACCTGGCGGCCCGATTGCAGGCCGCGGGAGACCCAGGGCACATCCTCATCAGCGCCGACACCGCGCAACTGGTCACCGGCTTCTTCGAACTGGAGTCACTCGGCGCGCTCACGCTGAAGGGCATCGCTGATCCCGTCCCCACGTGCCGCGTGCTCCGGCGCAGTGGCGCGCGGCATCGACTCGAGACACGGCCGCTCAGCACCTTCATCCGGCGCGAGCAGGTGTGGACGTGGTTGGACGAACAGTGGGCCGCCGTGCAGGGCGGGTCACCGAGGCTGTCACTCGTCTCCGGGGAGCCTGGGATCGGCAAGTCGCGTCTGTTGTTCGAGTTCGGCAGCGAGCTCCAGGCACGGGGCAGCACCGTCGTGACCCTGTTGTGCAACCCTCGGACCGCACTCAGCCCGTTGCATCCATACGGAGAGGAGATGGGCGAGGTCCCCTCGACGCCCCGCGAGGCGGCCGACTGGGTCGAAAGACCTGGCGCACGAAGGTCCTGTCCTGCTCATCGTCGAAGACGCGCATTGGGCCGATCCCAGCACCCTCGAATCCGCTGTACCTGATTACCTCGGAGGCTGCCCCAGTCCTCATCGTGATGAGTGCACGCCCCGAGATCCATGAGGACCCTCACGTCCGGCCGGATGCCCGGATCGCCCTCACAGGCCTCGACGCCGACGAGGCAGGAGCGCTGATCGAGCAACTTCCCCAGGCTGAGGGACTGTCTGCTCAGACGCGCGCTGCCCTCATCGCTCGGGCAGAGGGTGTCCCCCTGTTCTTGGAGGAATTGAGCCGAGGTCTGGCGGAAGACCCTGAAGGACAGGGGCCCGTCCTGCCCACCACGCTCTCCGAAGTGATCACGGCGCGTCTCGACCGCGTCGGGACCAGACGCCAAGCGCGTGGCTCAAGCGGCGTCTGTGATCGGCCGGACCTTCGATCGTCCTACGTTGGTCGTTGCTTCGGGACTCGACGATCTCGAGCTCGACCACCACGTCGGGCGACTCAGCGAGCACGCCGTCATCGAGACCACGGGAAGGAGCCGAGGAGCTCCAGTTCCGGCACGCGCTCTTTCATGAAGCGTCCTATCGTTCGGTCTTGCGTGCGGACCGGACGCGCATCCACGGAAACGTCGGAGCGATGCTGGTGGCGTCGGGGCGCGGCAGAGTCCCAACCCGAGATCGCGGCCTACCACCTGGGTGCGGCCGGCCGGGCTGCGGAGGCGGTGCCGTTGTGGAAACAGGCGGCGCAGACGGCGCGCCAGAACGCTCGATTCCGCGAGGCTGCGGGCCACGAGCGCGCCATCCTGTCTCTGCTCGACCAACTGCCCGAGGAGGAGCGAGAGCGGACGGAGCTCAAATCCCGGAGCCGGCTCGTGATGTGCCTGGCCGCGGTGGACCAGAGCGCACCGGAGGCGTTGGAGGAGTCGCGCCGGGTCGAAGAACTCGCTCGAAAGCTGGACGACCCGGAAATTCTCCTGCGCAACTACACGATCCTCGTTCCATGGTGGCAGGCGAACGCCGAGTACCGGACCATGAACGCCGTGCTGGCCGAGGCGCGCAAGGTCGCTGTGCAATTGAACGACGCGTGGACGCTGCAGCTGATCACGACGTACGAGGGGACCACGGAGATCTGGCAGGGCATGGTCCGCGAGGGTCTCGAGAAGATGCGGAATTCCTACGCGACGAGTGGCCTGCCGCTGGAGGCAAGCATGCGCGATCTCCCGCCCATGAGCTCGCTGGAGACGATGGGCCTGGCGGCGCCGCGGGCGGCGACCGCTCTCGGGTGTTGGTTGCGGGGGCGGACGACCGAGGCGTGGCGGATCGCGAACGACGTCCTCGCAGTCCACCACCGAACGCCGCGTGCCGCAGGCGCAGGCGGTCGCGGCGGTGACGGCCGCCATCATGGCCCAGCTCGATGGCGAACGGGAGCTCGTCCTGAAGCTCGCAAGTGAGGCGCTCCACGTCGCCGACGAGGTCAGCACGCGGCAGTGGAAACAGTGGGCCCGGTCCTTTCAGTGGTGGGCCGGAGACGGCATCGAAGAGCCCGAGCTCCCTGGTCCCCTTCTGTGGCCTTACTTCCAGATGTTGGCCGCCGAGGACCCACGAGTCGACGACATGCGGGCGGTCGCCCTCCTGACCGCGGCACTCGAGACGTCGAGGTCGACGGGAGAACGGTTCTGCGAAGCCGAGATCCTCCGGGTACGAGCCGAGCGGCGGGCCGCGGCGTCACCCGACGAGGCCGACGCCGACTACCTCGATGCAGTCGAACTGGCGCGGCGGCAAGGGGCGAAGATGTTGGAGTTGCGCGCGCTCACGTGTTGGGCCCGGCGACCCACCGCGCCCGGGCGGGTGCTCGAGGAACTCGCCGGCTGCATCGTGGAGATCTCGCCGGGCGGACCGAGCCGCAGCCTGGACCTGGCGCGTGCAGTCGTCGAACCGACGTGAGGGTGGCACTGATCGAGTAACTCGTCTCTGGTCGTTGCCACGGGTCCGGCCATCGCCGGTTACCCTCGACACGACGTCTCGAGGAGTGTCATGGAACTTGACCTGCATGTGCCCCGCTTCACCTGGCCCGGCGGCAACACGGCGATCGGGCCGACCTTCGCGTCGGTGGCCGAGACGGCGGAGGCCATCGGTGTGCGCACGCTCTCGGTCATGGACCACTGGTTCCAGATGGACATGATGTGGCCGGCGGAAGAGCCGATGCTCGAGGGCTACACCGCCCTTTCGTTTGCTGCGGCGAAGACGGACCGCCTTCGCTTCCGGTTGCTCGTCGGCGGCGTGACCTACCGGCATCCCGGGCTTCTGGCCAAGACGGTGACGACGCTTGACGTCCTCTCCGGCGGACGGGCAGAGCTCGGCCTGGGCGCCGCCTGGTACGAGCGTGAGCACCGAGGACTGGGCGTCACGTTTCCGCCGTTGCGTGAGCGCTATGAGCGACTCGAGGAGACCATTCAGATCTGCTTCCAGATGTGGAGCGACGACAACGGACCCTACGAAGGCACGCACTACAGCCTGGCCGAGACGCTCTGTTCCCCGGCGCCGGTGAGCCAGCCACGGCCTCGTTTGCTGATCGGCGGGGGAGGCGAGCGAAAGACGCTCCGCCTCGTGGCTCGGTACGCCGACGCCAGCAACATCATCGGCGATGCGGACACGGTCAGGCACAAGGTGGAGGTCCTGCAGCGGCACTGCGCCGAGGTCGGCCGCGAGCCGCAGGCGATCGAGGTGACGGCATTGATCGGCGTCCCCGAGGACGCCGCGCCTGACGTCATCCTGCGGGAGGCGGAGTCGTTCTCCGAGGCGGGCGTCGACGCGATCGTCATCAGATCGACGGGCCCCGATCCCGCTCGTTGGCTCCAAGAGACGTGGGCACCCGTGGTCCCGCGCCTCAAATCCGTGGGCTGAGACCCCGGACGGCGCCCGACCGCTCCTGGTCGATGCGTCCGTCCGTTATCTTGCACTGCCGGGCCGCTAGCTCATCCGGAAGAGCAGGGGACTTTTAATCCCAAGGTGCCGGGATCGAGACCCGGGCGGCCCACCATAAAATACCTGTTCAAAGAGCCGGACATCGCGAAGCGCTCATCCGACGCCGCTGGCGTTGCCACTGGTTGCCACTGTTTGGGCAGTAGAGAGCCGCTCGTCCCCAACGATGTCACCAAGCGCTTCATTCGTGTACGGAAGGTCGGGGGTCTTGACGCCGCCCGGCTTCACGATCTTCGTCGTTTCACGGCGACCCGACTGCTCGCCGAAGGCCTACCGGTCAGGACGGTCAGCGGCCGCCTCGGTCACTCCAACAGCGGCCACCACCCTCGGGGTCTATGCCCATTTCGTCGCGGAGTCGGACCGCGACGCCGCCACCGCGACTGGCTCGGTGCTTCAACGAAAGAAGAGTTCGAAGTAATACCCGCTGAGCCAGGCGGATTTGAAGCGAGGACGCACTCCGACGAACTCACAACGCGGGGCGGGCCGAGCGTCGTGGAGTAGATATTCGTTGCCAAATGGGTGCAGTCGGGTTGTCGCCCCTGCTACGGGCTCATCCGTTGAGGCAAATGGACGCTTTCGTCCTCGACTTCTACAACGGCCTTCTCGATGATGTAGCTAAGGCAATCCGATGTGCTCCAGCAACGATCCCCGCCGTTTGACGTCGGCGGGGGTCGTTGCACCTCTTCTACACGCTTGGGGCCGCCGACCGATCCATGAGACACTGAACGTGGCAACGTGCCGTTGGGGGAACGGAGGGGCGATGGCGAGACGCAACGCACGCGACGCGGTGCTCGTTCTCGATGGAGATTCCAGCGGTCGCTCACGTTCCTTCGTCCGAAATCTGACCGAGCGTGAGTTCCTCATCCGGATGCTTCCCTTCGCCCTGGTCGCGCTGGCCGGTCAGTGCTCCGCGGCTTGGCCCCCGGGTCCGAGCAACGTCTCACAGTTTTGGGTAAGCACCGCGCTCGTGGTGACGGCGGCAATCTTTGTCCTTCGCCCCGTCGCACAGCTTCGTCTGGCGATCCTGATCGCGACGACCCTCTACGTCACGTCGGTCGTGTTCTTGATGCTCTCAAGTGGTGGAATCGGGAGCGGTTACGGCTCCTTGTTCTTCGTCGCCGTCGTCGCTGCGGCCCTTTACGGCCGCCGCCTCGACTCAGTCGTCGTGGTGTGCGCCGTGATCGTGGCCTTGTTTCTCGTCTCGATGCTCAGCCCCCACGGCGCGGCGTCAACGGCGCGTCGACTAGTCCTTCTGGGTGCCATTGCGGCGGTGCTGTCGGTGGCTATCCACGCCTTGCGTGAGCGGTTGGTGGATTCGATCGAGAAATCGACACGTCTTCTCCACCAATCCGAGACCATCAACGACGCAGCACGCCGCTTGGCCTCTTTGCTCGAACCGATTGCTATTGCGGTTGTCGGCACAGAACTGGCAGTGCAGATGGCCTCTCCGCCGGGAACCGGCGTAAACCGAGCGCGGTATCTCAAGGTCGAGGGAAACCTAGTTACGGTGGTGGCCCAGTTCGGTGGCACGGGTGAAAGCAGCGAGGAGACGCTTCCGCTCAATAGGCGGCCAACACTGCGACGTGCCGTTGAGACTCTGGAGCCGCTTAAGGGCCCCGTCGACCTTGGCGTCGGGCAGTTCGCCGAAGGACAAGGGAGCTTGGGCGACGGGATCTGGATCCCCATCGGATTGGACGGTCGCCTTCACGGCGTTCTCGAGGTGACGGGCCTGAAAGGGTCGATTCCGCTCGAGTGCTTTGAAAATTGTGTGGCCCTGGGCCATCTCATGGAGCTCGCCTTGTCTAACTGGGTCGCGCACGAGAACCTCGAGCAGGCCGGACGGGCCGAGGAACGTCGTCGCATCGCTCGGGACCTCCATGATGGACTCGCCCATGAGCTTGCTTTCATCGCTGCGAAGGCTCGCCGTTCGACCAACTCCGACCGAGAGTTGGACGCTAAGGAGCTGGCCGGAGCGGCCGATCGGGCTCTTGACGAAGCGCGGCGCGCGATCACGGTTCTCTCGGCCACGAGTCCCCAGTCGCTGTCGTGCGCCCTCGCCCAGACGGCCGAGGACCTCGGATCACGTCTGGGAATCCCTGTGCTCATCAACCTGCCCGTAGTCGTCGACGTCGACGTAGCCGGCGAGGTCACGGAGCAGCTACTCCGCATAGTGCGCGAGGCAATCACCAACGCCGCTACGCACGCGCAGCCGAACTGCGTGACGGTCAGCTTGAACCGCGACACCTCGTTCACTCGCGTCATCGTTGCTGACGACGGGAGTGGATTCGACCCGCGGAAGATTGCCGGTTCTGGAGGGTTCGGTCTCATCAGCATGCGCGAGCGCGGCGGAGTCCATCGGAGCCAGCCTGACGATCGAATCGGCCCCCGGTCTCGGGACCAGGATCGAAGCCGTGTTGCCGTGAGTGAGCGCATCAGCGTCCTGCTGGGCGACGACCATGCCCGGACCCGCGCCTTAGTCAAAGCGGCGCTCGAGCGCAGTGGGGACTTCGAAGTGTGCGCCGAAGCGCACGACGCGCCAAGCGCCGTCAAGGCGGCGGCGGGGGCGAATCCAGATGTCTGCCTCCTCGACATCAATATGCCAGGGAGCGGGATCGCAGCCGCGGCAGAGATAACCATGGCCGTTCCAAAAACAGCCGTCGTTATGTTGACAGTTTCGCGGCAGGACGACGACCTTTTTGACGCACTACGCGCTCGGCGCCTCGGGCTACCTACTCAAGGGCACGAACGAAGACGAGATCGCAGACGCACTCCACCGGGTGCTCAATGGCGAATCGCCACTTCCGGGAAGCCTCGTAGCCCGACTTGTGGAGGAGTTCCGCGATCGCGAGCACCGCCGGATTGCCCTACCAGACAGCGTTGCGGCTCGACTCACGGGTCGAGAGTGGGACGTGCTCGAGCTCATGCGCTCGGGCGAATCGACGGCGCGTATTTCGAACCGCCTCTTCATCTCGCAGACAACCGTGCGAAGTCACGTCTCATCGATCCTGCGCAAGCTCGGGGTCCCAGATCGGCGTAGTGCCGTTGCACTTCTCGAATCGGGATCGGACCGGACTACCTCTGTCGCCGCTCCGATCGGCACCCCGAGATGCCCGAGAACGCCGGGATGAGGATGGCCGTCTCAGCAGTTCGGCTGCCCTAGTCGCCGGCTATCACGGCCACCCGCCTCCTCGCTGAAGGCGTACCGGTCAGGACCGTCAGCGGTCGCCTCGGCCATTCCAACGAGGCCACCACGCTCGGGGCGTATGCCCACTTCGTTGCAGAGTCGGATCGTGACGCCGCCACAGCGACGGGCTCTTTGCTGCAGCGAAAGAAGGCTCGAAGTAGTCGACGCACAACCAAACGGGCCAAAGGCGACTGAGTCCCTCTCCTCTATGGGGTGGTGGCGTTGCGCAATCTCGGGATCAGCCGCTTCGAGTCTCGCTCCGTTTCTAGGACTGACCTCATGGCCGACGCTGTCGAGCGATCGTGCAAAGCCAGGTTGTTTCGTTCCTCGGGGTCAGTCGTCAGGTTGTGCAGTTCCCATTCGGACTCCGCAGCCGCAGGCAAGTACGGATTCGGCGCCATACCCTGAGCTCGGTACCAGTCATCCAAGCGTTCGTAGTAGTGATTCAGCTTCCACGTCTCCGGCGTGCCTCGGTCACCGGTGGGCAACGTCGCAATAACGGACTCGATGTTGACCGGCGGGGCAACCGGGTCGAAGGGCTTGCCGTTGAGCAGGTTGACCTGGGTGATGCCCCGGGTCACATCGTCCTCCGTCATGAAGTAGATCGGTGACTCGCACGAGGCGGCCGCGGCCGTACCAAGGGCGATCCCGCTCAGGTCACGACCCGGCAGCGGATGGGCCTCATAGTGGTCGGCCGCGACCCCGGCGGCGGCCTTTTCGACGTCGAGGCCGGCCAGGCCTAGCAGGGTGGGGATCAGGTCAACGTGGCTCGTGGGGATGGTCACCCCCTCGCCTCCAGAGGTGATTCCGGGTCCGGCCATGAGGAGCGGCACGCGGGTGGCCTCGTCGAAGGCGTTGCACCACTTCTGGATCAGCCCGCCGTGTGCCCCAAGAACGTCGCCGTGGTCCGAGGTGAAGACGACGATGGTGTCGTCGGCCATGCCTGAGACCTCCAGTGCGTCCAGAATCCGCCCAATGGCTTGATCGACCAGCTTGTGCAGGTAGTAGTAGAGCCGTCGGTACCCGAGATCGGTGGCGGTCTCGAAGATCATCTGCGGCCACTTCGCCTTAAACGCCTCCTGACAGGCGGGCCGACCCGCGAACGGATCGGCTTGCGATGGCGGTTCGGGGACATCGGGAACCGTGTCGTCTGGGGGTCCGAACTTGAGCAGCTGCTCCCAGCCGAACCCCGAGAAGGCAATGTCGTGGGGATTGACGAACGAAGCCACGGTCAGCCATGGGCCCTCGTCCCGCCCGTCCGCAAGCTCACCGAACAACTCCACGATCTGCTCGGCGAAGACCCCGTCGCGTACCGTTCCGCAATCGGATTTCGCCGCGCCGTGAGGTTCACGGCCGATCCATCCGGAGAAGCCGAACGGATCGAGCCGGTCCGCCTTCCGATAGGCCGCGACAGCCTCGGTGAGGGGCTTGCCCTCGTCATCCGAGGCCTTTAACCCTTCGTGCGTGCCCGGAATGATCAGGTCGGCGAACGAGATGTGCCACTTCCCCCGGTAGTGAGTGCGGTAACCGCCGGCCCGGAACCAATCGCCGAGCGTGGGCACCGAGTCAGGGTCCAACCAGTGCATGCCGGGATCGGAGTTCTCTTTCGCGGTACCGTCCGTGGAACTGACTCCGTGGAGCGACGGGTACTGGCCGGTGAAGAGGGTGGCCCGGCTGGGCGTGCAAGCCGTCGATCCGGCGTAGTGCCGGTGGAACTCCAGGCCTCGAGATCTGATCGACGCTCTGGCCGTGAGTTGTGTGGCACGAAATGAGCGCACACTGTCGACCTCGTAGGGCGGCGGATAGCGCTCTTCGTCGGTCAGGATGAGAAGAATGTTCGGCTGATCCATCAAGGCAAGGTAGCCCGCTCGCTCGTGTGGCGCTGGTCGCGAACACCACACGTTGCGACGCATCTGTTGCCGAGAGGTCTGGGGGCCACCGTACGCCGCTCGCTGACACAGCGACGCTGGCGCGCCTCTGTTCGTGGGGTCCCCAATCCAGGACCGCCGTGCCAGGACCTCTTTACTAGAGATCTTCGTCCCGGTCAGACGGAAGCTTCGGGTTTAGTGGCATTGGCGCTCTTCGGGGTCCATTGGACCCGACGACGTGATCAGACCCAAGTCGAAGGAGCGACCCAATGCATCAGCCCAACGCCTGACGAGCGACGCGTACCACGTACCGCCCTGAGCGACCCTCTCTGAACACGTACATGCTCGACGACATCGCGTAGACGTTGTCAGAGATTCGCGATGCGCGCTCCGATCAGCGATCCGCGTACTGACCCAAGCGCAACGAAACCGCGGGAGAACAAATGAGATGACGACCGTCCCGGATCCGCCACGGGCGACTCACGACGAGCGCAACGCCGACGCGGACGAGCTTCCGAGGATGTTGGATCCCCAGCCGTCGAAATCTCGCGACTTTGCTACTGAGCTGCTGCTGAAATCCCCAGAAAAGCCAAGATTTCAGTCCACCGACTGGACCCCCCCGGCTACCTGGCCGGCACCCGTGGATTTCATGGAACCGAGTAGACGCCAGGGCTCCGACCTTTGATCCCAAGGTGCCGGGATCGAGACCCGGGCGGCCCACCACTCATCAGCACAGCCGGCGGGGTAGGCAACGGAGCGCCATCGCTAAACTCCGCCCAGAGCTGAGAGGTGACGATGATCGAGGCATTCGCTTCGTGGGGATCGTTTGATCTTGACGACCCGTTTCCACTCTTCGCAGAGGCCCGCGAGCTGGGCGCCGTGCATCCTGTGACCTTGGCCGATGGTCACGACGCCTGGCTCGTCGTGCGGTACGAGGAGGCCATGGCCGCCCTGAACGAACCGCGGCTCTCCAAGGACATGGACGCCGCCTTGGCCAAGAGCTCGGAAGTCGTGGCCGAGGGGTTGCCGGGACCGGATTTCGCCCGGCACATGCTCACCGTGGACCCGCCCGACCACACCCGGCTTCGTCGACTCGTCTCTTCTGCCTTCACCCCCAAGCGCGTCGAGGCCCTGCGCCCACGGGTCCAGACCATCACCGACGATCTCCTCGATGCGATCGTGGAGCGCAGTCCGAGCAGCAGTGTCGATCTCGTCTCGGCCTTTGCGTTCCCGCTGCCGTTCACGGTCATCTGCGAGCTCCTGGGTGTACCGCAGGCGGAGAGGGCTCGACTGGGCCAAGAGTTCACCCGGCTGCTCGTCCCGACCTCGACTCCTTCCGAGTACGCCGAGGCCAAGGCCGCTTCGGATGCGGTCGTGGCGATGCTCCGAGACCTGGTGGCCGGCAAGGAGGCCTCTCCCGGCGACGATCTGGTCAGTGCACTCATCAGAGCCCGGGACGGCGAGGACAGCCTCGACAGCAGAGAGCTCCTCTCGAGCATCTTCCAGCTGATGGTCGCCGGTCACGACACCACGGCCAGCCTCATCGGCAACAGTGTCGTCGCGCTCCTCCGCAACCCCCAGCAGCTCTCGAAGCTCCGCAGCGAACCCGGGGCAATTGCAGCGGCGGTCGAAGAATTCCTCCGCTATGACGCACCGGTTCCCCATTCGACCTTTCGCTACGCGTCCGAGCCCCTGACTCTTGGCGACGCGACGATCCCGGAAGGGGCGCAAGTCATCATCTGCTTGGCGGCTGCGAACCGCGACCACGGCCGATATGCGGAACCGGAGTCACTCGGCGTGGACCGGGCTGTCACCCGTCACCTGGCCTTCGGGCACGGCATCCACCACTGCCTCGGCGCGCCCCTGGCGCGCATGGAGGGGTGCCTCGCTCTCGGCGGGTTGTTGCGACGTTTTCCCGAGCTCACCCTGGCCGTCCCTTCGGAGGACCTGCACTGGAGTCATGGTGACGGCCTCGTGCTGCGAGGGCTTTCCGACTTGCCGGTGATCCCCGGTCCCGGCCTGCCTCGGGCTGAGCCGGCCCCGTCGCCCCAGGCGGTGTCTCGGCCGTGACGACGCCGACGAACGCCTCCCCGGACGAGGAGCAGTGGCGAGTCGTCGATGAGGGCTGGGGTCGGAAGGCCGTGGAGTTCGCCACCCTGAGCGAACCGACGAACACTCGAGAGTACGTGGCCATGCACCACCGCCTGGGTGTGGGGGCTGGTGATCGGCTTCTCGACCTCGCCTGCGGGGCGGGCCTTGCCCTCGAACTTGCGGCGTTGCGAGGTGCAAGCTGCGCCGGCATCGATGCGTCGCCGCGCCTCGTGGCTGTCGCCCGGGATCGGAGCCCCGAAGCTGACTTGCGCGTCGGCGACATGAACGCGCTGCCGTGGGACGACGCAACCTTCGATGTCGTCACCAGCTTCCGCGGCATCTGGGGCACGACTCCGCAGGCGGTCGCCGAGGCGCACCGCGTCCTTGTCCCCGGGGGGCGTATCGGGCTCACCGTCTGGGGGCACATCAAGGCGTCACCCGGCGCGTGGGCACTCGCGCCGTTCTCTCTGGCGGCCGAACCCAAGGTGCAGAACCAGGCGGCCATGGTGGCGCTTGGCCGACCAGGTGTCGGCGAAGCGTTCCTTTCGGAGGCAGGCTTCCTGGAAGTCGAGCGGGTCGACGTCCCGTTCGTCTTCGAGTTCGCCGACCCGGAGGCCTATGCCCGGGCTCTTGCTTCCACGGGTCCGGCCTTCGAAGCGATCCAGGCCGTCGGCGAAGAGTCGTTCTTGAATTCGGCGAGGGAGCTGGCGCGAGAGCAGATCCGCGAGGGGCTCCCTCTCCGCGCCCCGGTCGCGCTCGTTGGGCTTCTCGCCGTGAAGCCCGTTCGGGCCCGGGTACGCAGCGGCGAGACCGCGACACCCGAAGCAGGGTTGTCCCGTTCGGGGTTCCTCGGGGCCCCGCCGCACTCACCCGCCGCCCAGCGGCTCTTCGACGAAGACGTTGAGGGCGGTGGCTACGTGACGAACGTGTCGCGCCTTTGGGCGCACTTGCCATCAGCCCTGAACGACCTTTCGGACCTCATGGGGGAGACGACCCGCGCGGCATCTCTCTCTTCGACCCAACGGGCCGTGCTCGTGACAGCGGCTGCGTCAGCGCTGGGCGACTCTTACTGTTCACTGGCATGGGGCAAGCGACTCTCGGAGGCAACGACACCCGAAATCGCCGCCGCCGTCATCGAGGGCGGCACAGAAGGTCTGGACGAGACGGAGCAAGCGTTGGCCCGGTGGGCTCGACTGGTGACAACGAGCCCGAACTCCGTCTCGGCGGAGGATGTTCAGGCGGTGCGCGACGTCGGCTTCGATGATCCGCAGATACTCGCCATCACGGCGTTCGTGGCTCTCCGGCTGGCGTTCTCTACCGTCAATGACGCGCTGGGGTCGATACCTGATGGGGAGCTGAGAGAGGCAACGCCCGAGCCGGTGCGCTCGGCCGTCGCCTTCGGCCGGCTCGGAGCCCACACCGGGGAGTAAATATCCCACCGAGTGCATGGCCACCCGAAAGGTGAATGCCCCTTTTCAACGTGGATTCCAAGGAGTAGCTTCGTCCACGCCGGTTGTAACCGGTTACGTGAATGGCGTTGTGCGCGTGTTCGTCGCAGGGAGTCGCGTCTCGACGCGGTGACCGGGACCGTGCGAGCCGCGTGCTCAGCCCGGATTGAATGAGGAGTTGATGAGATGACGGCTACCGACACACCCGTGAACAATGGCGTAAACGTGGAGGCCCTGCTCGGAGCGCGAGGTGCGCTGATCGAGACGCCGGAGGCCGCGGAATTCCAGTGGCGGGCGACGTGCGAGTGGCAGAACGGGACGCACAGTCGATCCACGGTGGAGGGCTTCTTCGGACTAGGTGAAGAGCAGAGTCACCGCACCAAGTATTCGTTTGAGGCCGACCACCCCGAGATTTTTGCGTCGGAGGACAACGGCGCGACGCCTGTCGAATACGTGCTCGTCGCGCTCGCCAGCTGCCTGACGGCCGGTGTCGCCGCCGTGGCGCAGAACCGAGAGATCCAGCTGAACAGCGTGTCGGCCACGATCGAGGGCGGGATGGACGTGCGAGGCATCCTGGGCGCGGACAGCGACGTCCGCAACGGGTTCAGTGACATACGGGTGACCTACAAGATCGACGCCGACGCGACGCCCGACGACATCAAGGCGTTGGTCGCACAATCGCAGAAGCGCTCGGCCGTGTACGACATCATCACGAACCCTACGAACGTAAGCGTCGAGGTCGGCTGACACTCAGTGTCACGCACCTAGCACGGAAGGTTTCGTGCGCACCACCACCGTCGTTGTAGGCGCGGGGCAGAGCGGGCTCGCCATGAGCCGATGCCTCTCCGAACGGTCGATCGACCACGTCGTTCTCGAGAGGAACGAGGTCGCCAACTCGTGGAGACACGAGAGGTGGGATTCGCTGCGGTTGCTCACGCCCAATTGGCAGTGTCGGCTTCCCGGCTACGCGTATACCGGCGACGATCCAAACGGTTTCATGAGCGCGCCCGAAGTCGTCGGCTTCATCACCGAGTATGCCGAGTTGATCGACGCTCCGGTGCTGTGTGGCGCGACGGTGTCATCGGTGCGTCGCGTCGACCAGGGGTTTTCGGTACGGACCGACCAGGGCGAATGGCTTTGCCCGACCGTCGTTCTGGCCTCCGGCGCCTTCAACGTCCCCAGCGTGCCGGCCTTCGCTGGAGCCGTTCCACCGCACGTCAGGACGATGACGCCGATGGAGTATCGCAACCCCAGTCAGCTCTCTGATGGCCGCGTCATGGTGGTCGGTGCGTCCGCCACCGGAGTGCAGATCGCGGCGGAGATACGTCGTTCCGGCCGCGAGGTCGTCCTCGCCGTCGGCGAGCATGTGCGCGGTCCCCGTCTGTATCGGGACAGGGACATCCACTGGTGGATGGAAGCAGCGGGCGTGCTGGACGAGCGTTACGACGAGGTGGACGACATCGTGCGAGCGCGGCGAGTCCCGTCCATGCAGCTCGCCGGCTCGCCGGAGCGGGCGACGTTCGACCTCAATGCGCTGACCAGCATCGGTGTGAACCTCGTGGGCCGACTCGCCGGCATCAACGATGGTCGCGCGCAGTTCTCCGGCTCGTTGCGCAACAAGTGCGAGTTGGCCGACCTCAAGCTCGGTCGGCTCCTCGCCACCATCGACGAATGGGCCACCGCGAACGGCCTGGATGATTCGGTTCCACCGCCGCACCGGTTCGAACCGACGGCGCTGGTTTCCTCGCCTCGCCTTGACCTCGATCTCAAGAGTGGAGAGGTCGAGACGATCATCTGGGCCACGGGCTTTCGTCCCGACTACTCCTGGCTCGATGTGGCAGTGCGCGACGGTAAGGGCATGATCCGGCACGACGGTGGCGTTGTCGAGTCGCCGGGTATGTACGTGATCGGCCTACCCTTCCTCCGGCGGCGTAAGTCGAGCTTCATCGATGGTGCGCGCGTTGACGCCGAAGACCTCACACGTGACTTGGCTTCGTACCTCGATCACGATGCATCGGCGAGAGCTTGAGCTCGCCATGAGCCGGATCTGCGCTGTCTTCGAGATGAATAACCGGTCACTTCGATCGTGGGGGGTGCGTCATGACCGCAACGGATGATCTCGTCGCCGACTGCATGGCGGCGGTGGCGGAGCCAGATCCCAGAGGCGCAGTTCGAGAGGTGCTTGCTCGGGTCGTCACCGACGGAGCCCTGACCGAACGTCGAGCCGAGTTCGCGGTTGGGTTGCACGTCCTCTACCGGTCGGAGGATCTCACCGTCCTCAACGTCGTCTGGCCCCCGCTGATGACACTCTTCCCTCACGACCACCGCATGTGGGCCGCCATCGGCATTTATAGCGGCCGCGAAGACAACGCCTTCTACCGCCGAGACGGCGACGCCGTCATCCCTTCTGGGGGCAGGGAGCTGGCGGATGGCGCCGTGCTTCTACTCGGTGACGATGTCATCCACTCGGTCCACAACCCGGCCCGGTCCGCGTATACGGGCGCCATCCACGTCTACGGGGGAGATTTCGTGGGAACGCCGCGAAGTCAGTGGGACCCGACGTCACTGACGGAGCAGCCATACGATCTTGAGCTCGTCCGAGGCGAGTTCGTCAGGGCAGAACGGGCTTTCCGAGCCACGGACTGAATGCCCCAGGCCCGGTGGACCATGAGGACGGAGTGAACCGGCCAGACGTTGCTCCCGCTGGTTCCTCACTCGACCAGTGATGTTCCACGGTTCAGCAAGCCGGTTGCCCGGGAACCACCCCGCTGCTCGGCGTTAGCCGCTTGGCCTCGCACTGGGCGTGCAGCAGAGCCTCGAGCGCGGTGACCGTCGCCACGATGGCGGGATTCGAGCTCAGGGTCAGGTTGTCGAGTTCCAGCGGGTCCTGCGTCACGTTGTACGCCTCGGTCTCGTCCGGGGCGGGAGCGGTCTTCACCGTGGTGGTCGCCACGTTCGATCCCGGAACGTTGACGTTCCCGTTGATGAAGGTGACGACGTCTCTATCCCCTCCGAGGTCGTCAAAGTCGGGGGGGAGCCGCGAGTCGCTCAGGGCCGCTCCCTCCGGGTCGCTCCAGAACTGGGGATTGTCGGAATAGCGCGAGTACTTCCACTTCTCCATCGCGCCATCTGCCCCTGTGGGCAAGAAGGTCACGACGGTCTCGATGTGATTGGGCTGGATCACCGACTGGTACGGCTCTCCCGCGTTGGTGGTCTGTTGCGCGCCGCGAGTGACGTCGTCATCGGTCATGAAGTAGACGGGCCCCGTGATCTGGTCGGTCTGCTCCTCTCCGAGGATTACCGACGACAGGTCGCGTCCCACGAGTGGATGTACCTCGGTGTGAGTCTGGGCCAGGACGGAGGCGAGCTGGTTCGGGTTCAAGCCGGCGAGGCCGAGCATCGTCGGAATGAGGTCGGCATGACTCGTGAGCGCTTCTACGCTCTGCGAACCGGAGAACAGAACCGGGTTGTAGACGAAAAACGGGACGTGGATCGTCTCTTCGTAGGCTTGGTACCACTTCTGGTGCATGTCGCCGTGGGCACCGAGCATCTCGCCGTGGTCCGAGGTGAAGATAACGATGGTGTTGGCGGCCATCTGTGGATAGGCGGCGAGGGCGTCGAGCACTCTTTGAATTTCCGCGTTCACGTTCTGCTGCATCTGGTAGTAGAACTGCCGATACTCAACCGTGTTCACGATGGGCTGCAGCATCTGCGGATACGTCTGGACGTAGCTCGCCTGGCAGGAGGGCTTGGTGGAGAGATCCTCCGAGAACGTCTCCGAGTACATGGTCGGATCGAAGAGCGCCTGTGGCACTTGTGTGCCCTGCAGCTGACCCATCAGATTGAAGCTTGAGTTGTTGAGCGTCAGCGTTCCCCACAGAGCGATGTCGTGCGGGTTGAGGAAGGAGCTGACGGCCAGCCACGGGCCGGCGCCTCTTCCCTGCTGGCCCAGCGCCTGGAGCAATTCGACGGTTTGGTCGGCGAACTTGGCGTCGCGTCCGACGGCTCCCGTCGCCGAGGAGGCCGAGTTCAGCGGGTTGCTGCCGTGCGGTTCGGGACCGATCCAGCCGGTGAAGCCGAATGCATCGAGCCGCTGTGCCGCCAGGTACTGCTCCTCGACGGCCGGAATGGGGTTGCCGGCGCCATCGAAGCTCAAGAGGCCAGTGTGCGTGCCGGGTATGAGCAGGTCCGCCTCGGAGAAGTGCCACTTCCCCTTGTAGTACGTGCTGTAGCCGCCGGCACGGAAGTAGTCGCCCATCGTCGGGACCGTGTTGGGGTCGAGCCAGAACATGTCCTGTTCGAAGGAGCTCTTGGCGGCGCCGGTCGTCTGGCTCACCCCATGGAGTGACGGATACTGACCGGTGAAGATGGAGGCGCGGCTCGGCACGCACGCGGCCGACATGATGTAGTGATTCGCGAACTCCAAGCCGTTCTGGCTGAAGAACCGTTCCGCCGTGAGGTACCGAGCCCGGAACGCGGCCAGTGCCGGCGACTCATAGGGCACGGGGAAGCGGTACTCGTCCGCCATGATGTACAAAAAGTTGGGCCGCTGACGAAGCCTGCCGCGAGGTTGAAATGGCGGAGCTGCGACGGTCGCTGCTTGCGAGGCGCCCGATGAGGCGAATTCGGTGACCCCCGCTGCCGCGGCTGCGACCCCCGTCGCCTGAAGGAACCCTCTCCTTGAGAAGCCGTTCTCCACGATTCTGGCTCTCCCCCTCCGCCCATGCAGGCGGTCGCACTGGACGCTTGCTGACAGACCTCGGAATTTCGCCAAGCCCGGGCCATATCGGTCCATCAGGTCGCCTCTACACATTGGTTGCTCGACCGCACCCGTCCCTAGAGCCATTAGTCACTTCTGGGTCAATGGCAGCGCTCCGCCCCAGTCGTGAGACCCAAGGGGCGTCCGCGGTCAGTCCCGGGCAGGAGAGCGCTGTCGACCGATGGCGAGCGTGGCCCCCTCGACGCTCGACGGGTCGGGCCCGCCGAAGGATGCCGTGTCGGCGGGCCAAGAGGCGAACGGCCGTGACGCCGTGCCAACATCGCCGCCATGCTGGGCACGATCGCGGACGTCTACGCCTCCCGCGTCGGTGACGAGCGCGTCGGGCTCGTTTTCGAGGGCAGGTCGTGGACCTGGGGCGAGGTGGAGCAGGAGTCGCGTGCCCGGGCGGGGATGTTCCGTGACTCCGGGCTGGCGGGGCGGCACGTCGGCGTGCTGCTGGAGAACTTGCCCGAGTACGTCTTCCTTCTCGGGGCGGCGGCCCTGACGGGGTCGGTGATCGTCGGGGCCAACGACACCCGCCGGGGGGACGAGCTCGCCGGTGACCTGCGCCACACGGACTGCGCGGTCGTCCTGACCGATACGTCGAAGGCACCGCTGTTGGAGGGCATCGACGTCGGATCACCGGTTCGGTTCGTCAACGAAGCCGCCTGGCTCGATGAGGTGCGCACACACAGCGGCGAGACCGTGCCCACCGAGCTACCTGAGGCCGACAGTCTCTTCCTCCTCGTCTTCACGTCCGGATCGAGTGGTGCACCAAAGGCGGTCAGGGTCTCCCAGGGTCGCGCCGTGCGCATGATGGCCGGCGCCGCGGCGGCCTACACCGCGGCGGACGTCTTGTACTGCGCCATGCCCATGTTCCACCTGAACGCGCTGATGGGCAGCCTCTTCCCCGCTTTGAGCGCAGGAGCCCAGGTCGTGCTCAAGCGGAAGTTCTCCGCCTCGTCATTTCTCGGGGACATCCGCGCGCACGGCTGCACGTCGTTCAACTACGTGGGCCGCGCCTTGTCGTACATCCTCGCCCAGCCACCGACCGATGAGGACGCCGACAACGCACTCGTCTTCTGCGTGGGAGCCGAAGCTTCGGCGCCCGATCGCAAGGAGTTCCGTCGCCGCTTCGGCTGCTATGTCGTCGAGGGCTACACATCGAGCGAAGGCGGGGTGTCGATCAATCCGTTTCCCGGGATGCCCCCGGATGCGCTGGGCCGCCCTCCCGACGGCGTGGACGTCGCCGTCGTCGACCCCGAGACCGGCGAGGAGTGCGTCCGGGCGAAGTTCGGCCCAGGACGAGAGCTCCTCAATGCGTCGGAGGCCATCGGTGAGATCGTCCGCCGCGACTCGGCGTCCTCCTTCGAGGGCTACTACGCCAACGAGGAGGCCGACGCGCTGCGGACCCGCAACGGTTGGTTCTGGAGCGGCGACCTCGGTTACCGGGACGACGAGGGCACGTTCTATTTCGCCGGCCGCGGCAACGACTGGCTCCGCGTCGACGGCGAGAACTTCGCCGCCGCGCCGGTGGAGGTGATCCTGACGCGGCACCCCGATGTCGCGGCGGCGCTCGTGTTCGCCGTGCCCGACCCCAGGACCGGCGACCAGGTCATGGCGGCCCTCGAGCTGAAGCACGATGCCGCCTTCGACGCGGGCGCGTTCGCCGATTTTCTGGAGTCGCAGCCCGACCTGGGCACGAAGTGGGCGCCCACCTACATTCGCGTCGTGGACGCGCTCCCCGTCACCGGGACCGGAAAGGTCGAGCGGAAGACATTGCGGGCCGATCGTTGGCAGACACCGGACCCGGTGTGGTGGCGGGCCGGGCGGTCCGGGGCGTACGGGCGGTTGACGAGCGACGACGTCGAGCGGATTCGCGCCGAGTTCGAGAGTGCCGGCCGCCGGCACCTCCTGGCCTGAGGCAGACCGTGGCCCGCGCCCGCAGCAATTACGCACTGACCTTTGCGGTCCTCGCCACGGCCGCGGTGGCGTTCAGCCTGCTGCAGTCGCTCGTCATCCCCGCCATACCCCAGCTCGAGGCGACCTTGCACACCTCCGAGTCCGGCGCGAGCTGGCTGCTGACCGCATACCTGCTCAGTGCGGCGATCTTCACGCCGATCCTGGGCCGGGTCGGCGACATGTTGGGCAAGGAACGGATCATCGTCGCCGTGCTCGTCGCCCTCTCCGTCGGGTCGTTGATCAGCGCGTTGGCGACGTCCTTGCCCGTGATGTTGGTCGGGCGGATCATCCAGGGTGCCGGTGGGGCCGTGTTCCCACTGGCCTTCGGAATCATCCGTGACGAGTTCCCGGCCGAACGCGTCGCCGGCGCCATCGGTGTCATGTCGGCCATCCTCGGCGCGGGCGCCGGCGCCGGCATCGTGCTGGCCGGGCCGATCCTCGTGCACCTCAACTACCACTGGCTCTTCTGGATCCCCCTGATCATGTCGGTGGCGGCCACGATTGCGACCGCGCTGTTCGTGCCGGAGTCGCCGGTGCGCTCACCGGGGAGGATCAACTGGATCGGCGCGGTGCTGATGTCCGGCTGGTTGATCACCGGGCTCCTCGCCATCTCCTATGCGCCCACGTGGGGGTGGGGGAACTCCTCGGTCCTCGGCCTCTTCGGGGCCACCGCGGTGCTCCTGGCGCTCTGGGTCCTCTCCGAGACCCGGTCGCGCTCGCCGTTGGTCGACATGCAGATGATGCGCATCCGCGCCGTGTGGACCACGAACCTCGCCGCCCTGCTCTTCGGGTTCGGCATGTTCGCCATGTTCATCGTGTTGCCCCAGTTCACCCAGACACCGACCCACGTCGGGTACGGATTCGGGGCCTCGGTGACCCAGTCGGGTCTCTATCTGCTTCCGTTCGCCGTCATGATGGTGATCGTCGCCCCGATGACCGGTCGCCTCACCGTGATCGTGGGGTCCAAGATGATCCTGGTGGCGGGTTCGCTCTTCGCGGCCTCGAGCTACCTCGTCCTCGTGCTCGACCACAGCGAGGAATGGACGATGTATCTCGCCACGGGCCTGCTGGGCATCGGGATCGCCATGGGGTTCGCCAGCATGGCGAATTTGATCATCGAAGCGGTGCCCGCCGAACAGACCGGTGTCGCCACCGGGATGAACACCAACATTCGCAACATCGGCGCCGCGCTGGGCAGCGGGATCGCCACGAGCCTCGTCATCAGCACCCTCCTGCCCGATGGCTACCCCAAGGAACACGGGTACGTACTGGCGTTCGCGGTCAGCGGCATCGGGCTGGTCGTGGCCGCCCTCGTCGCGCTCCTGATCCCGCAGCGCAGCGCCCCGTCGATCGTCACCCGCGAAGCCCATCCGGCGCTGACGGCCGAGGCGGAGGCGATCGTCGGCGCGATCGCCCTCAGCCCTGACGACCTGGCCTGAACCGACCCGGTTGCCGCTCGCGCCGTCGACGACGTGGCGAGCCCCACGGGTGGCTACAACGTCGCCGGCTCGACCTCGACGTCGGGCAGGATCGTGTCCAACGATTCGGTGACGCCCTCGGCCTTGCTGCCCCGGGTCCACGACGCCGCCGCGCCGACGAGGCACATCACGATCCCGAAGTTGAACGCAGCGTGCAGTCCGTCCCGGAAGGCGTCGGTGATGAGGCTCGGGAAGAACCGCTCACCCGTGATGGTGGCCCGTTGCTCCGGTGTCAGATGCGCCAGGACATGGGGCCCGAGGAGATGGCTGGCCGGGTTGTAGCCCAGGAAGGCCGCGAACAAGGTCGAGACCGGCGGCAGGTGGGAGATCTCGACCGCCGTCCGGAGGGGGACGCCGTGTGCGCTCAGTCCGTGGACGAGGGCGGCGGGCAGCGTGTCGGAGAGCCCGACGATGATCAGCGTGAAGAAGATCCCGATGGAGAGCACCTGCGCCGAGTTCTGGAAGGTCGTGTTCATCCCGGATCCGGCGCCTCGGTCGGTGGCCGGAAGGCTGTTCATGACGCCCGTTCGGTTCGACGCTCCGAACGTCGACATGCAGGCCCCGGTGACGAACAACAGGACGGCGAATTCGCCGTACGAGAAGTCGACCGGCAGCGTTTCGAGTAGCAGGAAGCACACCGCCGTGCCGAGCATGCCGAAGGTGGCGAACGGGCGCGGGCCGTAGCGGTCCGACAACACTCCCGACAACGGTCCGGCGATGATGAAGCCCGCCGTCAACGGGATCATGAAGATGCCGGCCCACAGCGGCGTCACCTCGAACGTGTAGCCGTGCAGGGGCAGCCAGATGCCCTGGAGCCAGATGATCAACATGAACATCAGTCCGCCGCGTCCGAGCGCTCCGAGGAAGCTGGCGAAGACACCGGCGGTGAAGGCCCGGATCCTGAACAGCTGCAGGCGGAACATCGGTTCCTTGACGTGGACCTCTATCCAGCAGAACCCGATCAGGAAGGCGACGCCGAGGCCGAGCTCGGTGAGAACGGTCGGATTTGTCCACCCCATGGGGTGGTGCCCGTAGGGCTCGATCCCGTACGTGATCCCGACCATGACGAGGACGAGCCCGATAGCGAAGGTGACGTTGCCCGCCCAGTCGATCTTTCCGCCCGAGCCCCGCGCGACCTCGTGGAGGGAGAAGTAGCCCCAGATCGTGCCGAACAGGCCGATCGGCACCGACACGAGGAAGATGAGGCGCCAGTTCACCTGGGCCAGCAGGCCTCCGAGCAGCAGGCCGATGAAGGTGCCGCTGATGGCCGCCGCCTGGTTGATCCCGAGGGCGAACCCGCGACGGTCGGGCGGGAAGGCGTCGGTGAGGATGGCGGCCGAGTTCGCCAAGAGGAGCGCGGCGCCGACGCCTTGGAAGATGCGCATCACGATCAACCAGATCCCGCCGGCCGTGCCGGTCATCCAGGTGATGCTCAGCAGGAGCGAGAAGAAGGTGAAGACGGCGAAGCCGAGGTTGTACATGCGCACCCGGCCGTAGAGGTCGCCGAGTTTGCCCAGGCTCACGACCAACACGCTCGTGACGATGAGAAAGCCCAGGATCATCCACAACAGGAAGAACGTGTTCGACGGGAGCAACGGGTCGAGGTGGATACCGCGGAAGATGGCGGGCAGCGCGATGAGGACGATCGAGCCGTCGATCGCCGCCATCAGCACGCCGAGCGTCGTGATGAACAGCGCGATCCATTTGTGGTTCTCGTTGACCGGGCCACGCTCGGGGCGCAGCTGCTGCGTCACCACGAGCGCGCCAGCGTGAAGGTCGGGGGAGGGACCGCCCTCACGTCAGCCGTCTCGTCGCGCGTGCGGAACTCGTTGGCCCGCACCCCGCGGTGAAGCGCGCGGAACGTTCGGGAGGGACGAAGTCGTCGCCGGCCGGGAGGTGGGGGGCTCACCCCGCCAGTGTCGCGCGACCTCGCCGGGTCTCAGACTCGCCGGCGCCTCCGGGAGCCCGCCGTCAGCGCCGCACGCTGCCGAGAGGCGCCCCCGCGTGCAGGGCCGGTAGCGTACGCAGCGCGCGCCATCGCGCCACACCCTGGGGAGGCACCGTGCAGACCGAAGCCGCCATCTTGTGGGAGCGTCACGCCGACTGGAGCGTGGAGCCCATCGAGCTCGACCCGCCCAAGGACGGCGAGGTGCTGGTCAAGCTGGCGGCGTCCGGCATGTGCCACTCCGACGAGCACCTCGTCACCGGCGACATGCCGGTGCCGCTCCCGATCATCGGCGGCCACGAGGGTGCCGGCGTCGTGGAGGAGGTCGGTCCCGGCGTGACCGACCTCAAGCCGGGCGACCACGTGGTGTTCGGCTTCATCCCGGCCTGCGGCCAGTGCCCGTCGTGTGCCACCGGGCACTCCAACCTGTGCGACGTCGGCGCGGTCCTGATGGCGGGCCGCCAGACTGGACGGCACCTCCCGCCACCACGCCCGCGGCCAGGACGTCGGCGACCATGGTCTGCCTCGGCACCTTCGCCCGCTACACCGTGGTCAACCAGGCCTCGTGCGTCAAGATCCTCGACGACATCCCGCTCGACAAGGCCTGCCTCGTCGGCTGCGGCGTCACCACCGGCTGGGGCTCGGCGGTCTACGCCGCCGACGTCCGGCCCGGCGACAACGTGGCGGTGATCGGCATCGGCGGCATCGGCGCGGCGGCGGTGCAGGGCGCCCGTCTGGCCGGCGCCGAGCATGATCTTCGCCATCGACCCGGTCGAGTTCAAGCGCGAGCTGGCGCCCACGTTCGGCGCCACCCACACCTCCGCGTCGGTCGAGGAGGCGTTCGAGCTGATCCAGCGCGAGACGTGGGGGCGCATGTGCGACAAGGTCATCTGCGCCATGGGCGTCGGCCGGGGCGCGCATGATGGCGTCGATCCTCGGCCTGACCGCCAAGCAGGGCCGGGTGGTCGTCACCAACATCCACCCGATGACCGAGACGGACGTGACCCTCAACCTGTGCGACCTCACGCTCATGGAGAAGCAGATCGTCGGCAGCATCTTCGGCTCGGCCAACATCCACTACGACATCCCCCAGCTGCTCCAGCTCTACCGCGAGGGGCAGCTCGACCTCGACGGCGATGATCACCAACACCTACAAGCTCGGTGACATCAACCAGGGCTATCAGGACATGCGCGACGGCAAGAACATCCGCGGCGTCCTCGTCTACGACAGCTGAGGCAGGCCCTCAGCCCGCGGGCGGCACCGGCTGCGGCGGGGGAGGTCCCACGTAACGGGCGGCGGGGCGGATGAGGCGATTGTGCGCCGCCTGCTCCATCACGTGGGCGCACCACCCGATCGTGCGTCCGACCGCGAACGTCGGGGTGAACATCTCGCGGGGGATGCCACACGTGTACATCACCACGCCCGCGTAGAACTCGACGTTGGCGTAGAGGTGGCGCCCCGGCTTCAGGTCGGCCAAGACGTCCACCACGGTGCGCTCGACCGACTGGGCGAATTCTGCGAGCGGGCTGTCGAGCCGCTCCGTCACCGAGCGCAGGAGGAGCGAGCGCGGGTCTTCGGTCTTGTAGACGCGGTGGCCGAACCCCATGATGCGCTCGCCGTTTTCGACGGCGTGGCGGATGTAGGCGTCGGCGCGCTCGGGCGTCCCGATGGCGTCGAGCAGGTCGAGGGCGCGGCTCGGCGCGCCACCGTGGAGGGGGCCGGACAGGGCGCCGATGGCGGCCACGATCGCCGCGCCGAGGTCCGCGCCCGTCGACGTCACCACGCGCGCCGTGAACGTCGACGCGTTGAAGCCGTGGTCGATCGTCAGGATCATGTACTGCTCGATCGCACGCGCGTGCTCCGGCGTGGGCACTTCGCCGGTGAGCATGTAGAGGTAGTTGGCGGCGTGGCCGAGGTCTGCTCGCGGCTCCACGGGCTCGTTGCCCTCCCGCAGACGATGGGCGGCCGCCAGGATGGTCGGCACCACCGCGCAGAGCCCGAGGGCCTGGTCGGCCAGCTCGTCGGCGTCGATGTCGTGGGTGGGGCGCCAGCCCAGCTCGGAGGCCAGCACCGAGACGGCCGTGCGCAGGACGTCGAGCGGCGCGCCCCGACGGCTCAGCGTGGGCAACAACGTGTTCAGTCCGGGTGGCAGCGTGCGGCGCGCCCGCACCTCGTCGGCGAACGCCTTGGCCTCGGCGGGGTCGGGGAGCTCGCCGCGGAACAGGAGATGCCACACGTCCTCGAGCGAGCGCTGCTCCGCCAGCTCGACGGCCGAGTACTGGCGGTAGTGGAAGAAGCCCTCCTGCCCGCGCACGTCGCCGATCGTCGTCTCGGCGACGACCACTCCCTCGAGTCCGGCTGGCACGTCGCCGCTCGTCTCGCCCGCCGGGCGGATGCGGGCCACGCCCATGAGGTCGCGCAACGAGACAACGCCGACGCATCGGTCGTCCTCGACCACCGGCAGATGCCGGTAGTGGTGCGAGGTCAAGCTCGCCCACGCGGCGTCGACGCGCTCGTCGGGCCCGAGGACGTCGGGCCGCGCCGTCATCCAAAGGGCGACCGTCTCGCGCCGGGGGTCGCCCGCCCCCACTGCGGCGCGCAGGAGGTCCCGCTCGGTCAGGATGCCGACGACCTTGCCGTGGTCGGTGACGACGACCGAGCCGGTATCGGCGTGCTGCATCACGCCGGCCGCCTCGGCCAGGGTGACGTCCGCCGGGCAGGTGACGGCGGGGGACGTCATGAGGTCTCGCACGATGGTTTCCATACGATCCACTATGTCCTTCGCGAGCTGGGACTGTAAACGTTGATCAAGTCAATATAAGGTGAGCGGGGCCATGGACCGGATGCTCACGACGGAGGAGGCCGCCCGCCGTCTCGGCGTGAAGGTGGCGACGCTCTACGCCTACGTGAGCCGCGGCGTCCTTACGTCGCAGCGCGATCCCAGCGGGCGGGGCAGCCTCTTCGACCTCGACGACGTGGAGGCGCTGGCGACCAGGAGCCGGGGCAGCCGCCAGACCGCCACCCGCCTCGCCACCATCACCACCGGTGTGACCCAGCTCAACGAAGACCTCGGCCCGATCTACCGGGGCCGCCGGGCCACCGACCTGGCGGCTCGGGGCGCCACCTTCGAGGAGGTGGCCGAGCTCCTCTGGCAATCCGACGGCGACGGCGACGGCGATTGGCGCACCCCCGAGCTCGGGCCTTGCCCCCTCAGCCAGACCTTCGACCGTCTGCGCTGGGCGCTGGTCGTGTGCGGCGCCCACGACCCGCTCCGCTCCGACCTGCGGCCCTTCGCCGTGGCGCGCGCCGCCCGTCGGTCGGCCGCCGCCTTGGCCGACGCGGTGGCCCCCGCCGACCCGTCCGACGCGCACGCCTCGATCGCGGCGCGCCTCGCCGCCCGCCTGACGCCGTCCACCTCGGTGGCGCCTGTCCCGACCGACGCGGTCAACACCGCGCTCGTCCTGTTGGCCGACCACGAGCTGGCGACCTCGACGATGGCCGTGCGGGTCGCGGCGTCGGTGCGGGCGGACCCTTACGACGCGCTGCTGGCCGGGCTGGCCACCCTGGCCGGGCCGCTCCACGGCGGGGCGAGCCAGATGGCGTATGAGCTCCTCGTCGTCGCGGAACGGGACGGCGCCGTGCGGGCCCTCAACGCCGTGCTGCGCGAGCAGGGTCGGCTGCCCGGGTTCGGTCACACCGTCTACAAGCGGGGCGACCCGCGTTTCGGCGCGCTGCTGGCGTTGGCCGAGCCCTCGATGAGCGACGAGCAGCGCGCCGTGCTGCACGAGGTGATCGCGCTGGCGGCCGCCCACGACGTGCCGCTCCCGAACTGCGACCTGGCGCTGGCCGCGTTGAGCTGGGGTACGGGCATGGCGTCCGACAGCGGTCGCACGATCTTCGCCGTGGCGCGGGTGGCCGGCTGGGCCGCCCACTACATGGAGGAGCTGGCCGAGCGGCCGCTGCGGTTTCGGGCCCGCGCCGTCTATAGCGCCTGAGCGGCGGCGTCCCCGTGGCCCATCGGCGCGCTCACCCCGCCCCGATAACGATCGCGGAGGGGTGTCGGCCGAGGCGCAGCGGCTTCCCGACCGCACCGGTCGCCAGCGTCACCGGGATCAGCGAGCCGGCCTGCTGGGTCACCCACGCCGTGGTGCCGTCGGCGCTGAGCGCGACGCCCTGCGCCGCATCGGGCAGTGCGACGGGCGCGCCGACCCCCAGCCCCACCACGGTGACGGGAACCAACGCCGCTCCGCCGCAGACGTAGGCGGTCGCCCCCGACGCCGCCACCGCGATGCCCGTCGGGTTGAGCGGCAGCGGGACCTGCGCACCGGGCACCAGCGTCGTGGCGTCGATCGGCGTCAGCGTGGAGTTGGCGAAATTGCCGACGAGCACCGCGGTGCCGGCCACCGCCAGCGTCTGGGGCCCCGGACCGACCGCGATCGGCGCGCCGGCCTGCAGCGTGGCGACGTCGATCGGCGTGACGGTGTTGCTGCCGTTGTTGGCGACGAACGCGGTCGGCGGCCCCGAGGCGGGCGTGAACACCGTGATCGCCACGGGCTCGGTGCCGACGGGGATGGGCGGGCCCGCCCGCCACGTGCCGAGATCGACCGGCGTGACGGTGTTCGAGTCCAGGTTGGCCACGAGCGCGATCCCGGCGCCGCGCGTCCCCCCGGGCGCAAACGCCACCGCGTCTGGCTCGACCCCGACCGTGACCGAGTGGAGGACGTCGTTGGTCGCGGTGTCGATCTCGTGCAACATGTCGTCGCCCTGCGTCACCACGAGCAGCCCGTGCTCGTTGGCCGTGTACGCCAACGCGGAGGGCAGGCTGCCAACGGAGACCTTTTGCTGGACGTGCCGCGTGGCGAGGTCGATCGGCGTCACGTCCGTGCCCGGGAGCGTGACCGAGGCGCCCAGAGTGACCCAGGCGACGTTGCGCACCGAGGTGCTGCCGACAGGCTTGCTGCACGCCGCCAGCGCTGGCGCGAACGCCACCAGGGCCACCACCGCCGCACCCAGTAGCACCCGGTGCCTGGTGTCAGCCCGCCGACCCGACGGGCTCATCCGCGCGCGCACGCCGCTCCCGCCGGCCGGTCGGCCGAAGCCCATCCCGGCGCCTCGCCCTCGGGCCAGTAGTCACCGGTCACCCGGTCCTGCACGTACTCGACCGGGGCCGGCGCGCCCGCGGCGAGCGCCGCCACGCCGTCGAGCAACGCGTCCACGTCGTCGCTCGACGTGCCGAGGCCGCAGCTGGCCCGCACCGCGCCCGGGATCCCGCTGCGGTCGCCCCGCTGCACGGCCGCCCGCGCCGCGGCCAGCCCCGCCGCGCCCACGCCCAGCAGCCGGATCAGGTAGGGGTGCGCACAGAAGCAGCCGTGGCGGACCCCGACGCCGAACTCGGCGCTGAGCCGTGCCGCCACCAGCGCGTGGTGCATGCCGTCCACCGTGAACGGGGCCACGGCGAGCCGGTGCTCGGGCGAGTGCGCCCCGTCGTCGAGCGCCGGCCCCAGCACGCTGACGCCGACGATCGCGGCAAGCCCCTCGTAGAGCTGGGCGCACAACGCCGCCTCGTGCGCCCGCACGGCGTCCCACCCGAGGCGCGCCAACTCGTCCATGGCGGTGCCGAAGGCGACCGCGCCCACGACGTTCGGCGATCCCGCCTCCTCGCGCTCGGGCGGCTCCGTCCAGATGACCTCGTCGAGGTCGACCAGGTCGACGGCGCCGCCGCCGGCCAGGAACGGGTCGCCCTGCTCGAACGTCTCGCGTGGCCCGATGAGCGCCCCGGCGCCGAAGGGCGCGTACAACTTGTGCCCGCTGAACGCGACGAAGTCGGGCCCAGCGGGCAGCGGCCGGTGCGGCGCCAGCTGGGCCGCGTCGAGGACGACCGGCACGCCGCGCGAGTGGGCGGCGGCGCAGATCTCCTCGACCGGCGGCAGCCACCCGGTGACGTTGGAGGCTCCGGTGAGCGCCAGGAGCTTGGGTGGGCGCCCGTCGTCGAGGACCCGCACGACGTCGTCGACCCCGAAGGTGCCCTCGGGGCCGCACTCGACCCAGCGCCGGGTGGCGACGCGGGCCCACGGCAGCAGGTTGGCGTGGTGCTCGACCACGGTCGTCACGACGACGTCATCGGGGTCCAGCGCCAGACGGTACGCCAGGTGGTTCAGCGCTTCGGTCGTGTTGCGCACCAGGACGACCACGTCGCCGCCGGGCCCGCCGGCCCCGCCGGCCACCTCCGCCGACCCCCGGGCGAAGCGGAAGGCGCTCTCTCGCGCCGCCTCGTACGCCGCGGTGGCGCGCCGGGACTTGTAGCCCGCGCCTCGATGCACGCTCGAGTACCACGGGAGGAACTCGCTCACCCGCTCCGCCACGGACTCGAGGGCCGGGGTGGAGGCGGCACAGTCGAGGTCGCGGTACGGGCGCTCGCTGCCGTCGACGCAGGGCACCAGGGTGTGCGCGCCCACCAGAGCGGCGAGCGGGGCCTCGGATTTCACGACGTCACATTACGGAGCGGGCGCCACCCGCTCGTTCAGGTGGGTTTTTCGACCCCGGCCGGCTCCCGCCGCGCCGCCAGCACGACGATGTCGTCCGAGCTGCGCTCGTCCGCCGTCATGGCGTCGATCACGAAGTCCGAGACCGTGGCGGGCTCCATCGTGGGCGCCGACCGCAGCGACGCCTCCAGCAGGGCGAGCCGGTCGTCGAGGAACACACCGCGCCGCTCGACGAGGCCGTCGGTGAACATCACGAGGCACCCGTCGTCCAGCTGGTGCTCGTGGTCCTTGTAGTGGCAGCGCTGGACGCCGAGCGGCGGCCCCGGGGGCACGATCAGCTCGACGGCCCGCCCCCGCTCGATCCGCACCGGTGAGGGGTGCCCGGCGGAGGAGAACGTGATGACGCCGCTGACGGTGTCGAGCACGCCGATCAGCACGGTGGCCAGTCGCGGCTTCGTGCCCCGCGACGGCGGGGTGGACAGCGCCACCCGGTTGAGGCGTTCGAGTGCTTTGCCCGGCGCCCGCTCCTCGAGCAGCAGCAGACCGAGCATGTGGCGGAGCCGGCTCATGATCCGTGCCGCCTCGAGGTCGTGCCCCTCGACGTCGCCCACCACGAGCGCGACCAGGCGGTCGCTCACCGGGACGACGTCGTACCAGTCGCCACCGACCTCGACGCCGACCGCGGCGGGCAGGTAGCGCGCCGCCACGTCCCAGCCCGGCAGCTCGGGGATGGCGTCGGGCAACAGGTGGCGCTGCAGCTCGTGGCTGATCCGCCGCTCGCGCTCGTACGCCCGGGCGCGGCTCACGACCGAGCTCACCTGCGTCGCCAGCTGCTCGGCCAGGCCGAGGTCGCGCTCGCAGAAACGCCGGCCCGACCCGGCGGAGACGAGCGTCACGGTGCCGATCACGCCGTCGCCGCCGCTGCCGAGCGGCACCGTCATGTACGAGGTGAACCCGAGCTGCTTGATGATCTCGTAATGGCGCTCGTCGCGGCTCGTCGCGCGCAGGAATTCCTCGGTCATGTGGTCGCTCCACATCGACCGGCCGCTGCGCATGACCTCGACCGAGGGGTGCGGGCCGTCGGGTTCGGGCGGGTACTGCGCTCGCAGCTCCTTGGTCAGCGCCCGCTTCTGGGGGTCGGCGTGCCACGCCGCCATGCGCCGGAGCGGGCCGGCCTCGTCGGCGATGTCGATGATGCACAGGTCGGCCAGCACCGGCACCGAGACCTGGGCCAGTCGCGTGATCATGTCGCGGTAGTCGAAGACCTCGGAGAGCACCTGCGCCGCCAGCAACAGGAACTCGTTGCGCCGGCGCTCCTCGAGCAGCTCGTCCACCAGCTGCGTGCGCTCGGCGACCTGGGCCGACGCGTGCAGTAACTCGCCCAGGTGCGGCCCCACGGCGTCCATCAGCTCCACCACCGACAGGTCGTGCTCACGCGGGCTGGTGCTGAGCATCTTCACGATGCCGACGAGCGCACCGCGGTAGCGGATAGGGAAGGCGTAGGCGCTGTGCAGGCCGTGCCGCACCAGTCCGTCGCGGGCGAAGCGCCGCTCGTGGGCCAGGTCGCTCACCCAGATCGGCTCGCCGTGCTCCATGACCCAGCGGGGCAGGCCGTCGCTCCCGCTGGACGGGTCCGCCGCCTTCTCCTCTACGAAGGCTGGGGCGACGCTCGGGTCACGCGTCCAGACGTGGCGGCACACGAGCTCGCCGTCGCCGTGCAGTGTCCACAGCGTGGTGACGTCCCAGTCGAGCCGGCGGCCGAGCGTGGAGAGGAGTCGCTCCGCCGGCGGATCGTCGATCGGCGCGTCCGCCAGGAGCTCGAGCAGCTCGCTCGTCAGCTCCGACCACCGTGCCAGCTTGTGCTCGTCGCGGCGACGGAAGATCCCGACGACGACGCGGCCGGCCAGCGGGTGTTCGAACACCGACAGCACGACCTCGAGGTGGATCTCGGAGCCGTCGGCGCGCTTGATCACCGCCGGCAGGTTCTGCCCGGCGAGCCCCTGGGCCCGCGAGCGCATGAACGTCTGGAAGCCCTCCGCCAACTCCGTGGCCATCGGGCCCGGTACGAGGTCGAGGGCGGAGCGCCCCCGCAGCGATCCGTGCGGCCACCCCATGAGCTCTTCGGCCGCGACGTTGGCGTAGTGGATCACTCCGTGCTCATCGCTGGCGACGACCCCGTCGGCCAAGCCGTCGAGCACGGCGCGCACGCCGGGCAGGGGCCAGGGCCCGGCGGCGACCGCCGCGTCGCTCACCCCGGCCGTCCCCACTTCCGCCGGCGCTTCCTCTTCCTCGCCCCCCGGCGACGAACGCCGCTCGGCCCCGTCGGCGCCACCCTCGGTCGCCCCGAGCAGCGAGTCGAACCACACCGTCTTGCCGGGCCGGTCTCGCCGCACCTCGATGCCCCATGCGTCGGCCAGGGACTCGACGATCCGCAAGCCGCGCCCGTGCGGCGCGTCCATTCCCGGCTCCTGGGGGGTGGGGAAGCCCGGGGCCTCGTCGCTCACGCGCACCCGTACGGAACGCCCGCCGGCATCTGGGGTCACCGAGATCTCGACCTCGAACTCGGTGTCCGCGTGCTGCACCGCGTTGGTCGCCAACTCCGAGAGCATCAACGCCTGGAGCTCGACGCGCTCGCTGCACCCGCCGGAGCCGCACCCGAGCCGCTCGAGGAGGAAGTGCCGGGCCTGCCGGACCGAGACGCCGGTGGCGGCGAACCGCCGTGTGACCACGTCTGCCGTGCCCGGCGCCCCCGAGGTGGCGGCGCTACCCGCCGGTCCACCTACAAGGGTCGCCACACCAGGCTCTTGCCCCGGGATCGTCTGGCTGTGCATAGCGGTTGCGCTAGATCTGCCCCCCAGGCCCCGCCTCTAAACGGCCCGCCGGGCCGAACGGGCGGTACCCTTCGGGCGTGGAGGAGCGTTACGAGTCCGAATTGACCAGGTCGGCCGCCGTCCTCGACGGCGTCGACGGAGCCCTCGAGCGGCTGAGTGCCAGCAGCTACGGCGCCTGTGTCACCTGCGGGTCGCCCGTGCTCGATGCCGATCTCGAGCGCGACCCCACCCGCTGCTTCTGCGAACAGCACCTGGCCTTCGAGTAGCGCTCGAGGGTCGACCCGGGACGGGTCCCGCGAGGTATTAGGCCGACCCCGTATACGGCGGCGAGAGACCCCGCCGATGCTCTAGCCCTCGACCTTGAGGCCCTTCGCCGCGTCCAGCCGGCCGGCCACGTCGGCCCAGTTCACGACGTTCCACAGCGCGGCGAAGAAGTCGGCCTTCACGTTCTTGTACTGCAGGTAGAACGCGTGCTCCCACGCGTCGAACACCAACAGCGGCACCGAGCTCTGCCCGACGTTGCTCTGGTGGTCCCACACCTGCTCGATGATCAGCCGGCCCGCCAGCGGCTCGTACGCCAGGCAGCCCCAGCCCGAGCCCTGGATCGTCATGGTCGCCTGCGTGAACTGCGCCTTGAACTTGTCGAACGAGCCGAAGTTCTCGTCGATGGCGGAGCCGAGCGCGCCGTCCGGCTTGTCGCCGCCGTCGGGGCTCTGGTTCTTCCAGAAGATCGAGTGCAGCACGTGCCCCGAGATGTGGAAGGCCAGCGCCTTCTCCAGGCCGAGGATCGAGCCGAAGTCGTCCTTGTCCCGGGCCGCGGCCAGCTTCTCGAGCGTCTGGTTGGCGCCGGCCACGTAGGCGGCGTGGTGCTTGTCGTGGTGCAGCTGCATGATCTCGGCGGAGACGTACGGCTCCAGAGCCGAATAGTCGTAGGGCAAGTCGGGGAGCGTGTACTCGGCCATGGCGGTCTCCTGTCTTGGGTGAGGGTCGGAGTGCAGCGAGTGGGACCATACCCGAACCTCGCCAGATCACAACCGGGAGAAACCGCCATGCGAGCAGGCCCGCGAGCCGGCGGTGCGGCCGCTTTCCACGGGCCTTCTTCGGCGCCGCCGACCGCCCCACCCCGCCGCACGCCGTCCGGGCGGCAACCCCTGGGCCGCCCGGCGCGGCGATACGCTTGCAAGAGTGAGCACGGACCCCAAGGACCGCTGGCACGAGCTGGGTTCCTTCATCCGTGAGCAGCGAGGCTCGGCCCGGCTCTCCCTGCGCCGGCTCTCAGAGCTGGCGGGCATCTCCAACCCCTATCTGAGCCAGATCGAACGTGGGCTGCGCAGGCCTTCGGCCGAGATCCTCCAGCAGATCGCCAAGGCTTTGCGCATCTCCGCCGAGACGCTCTACGTGCAGGCGGGCATCCTCGAAGCGCCCAGCGGCTCGCCCGACCTGACCCGCTCGATCATGGCTGACCAGACCATCAGCGAGGAGCAGAAGCAGACGCTCGTGCGCATCTACCTCTCGTTCCGCCGCGAGTACGAGGACGACCACGACCCGGCGTCCGGCGACCGTCCCGACGCCTCCTCCGAAGCCGAGACACCTGCGCCGCGGCAAGGCGGGCCCGGCCGAGGCGGCGGACGGCGAGGCGCCGGCTGGTGGGGCTTCCTCGACCACGCAGGGACCGGTCGCCGTCTGAGGTCCTGATCGCTCCGGCCCTGCGTCTTCCCAGTGCCCGGAGCCAATTCATCGACCGCCGGTAGGCTCTCGGGCGGCATGCGCCGGCTCGCGGTCCTCTCTCTCCATACCTCGCCTCTGGCCCAGCCAGGCACGGGCGACGGCGGTGGCATGAACGTCTACGTCCGCGAGCTGACCGCTGCGCTGGCCCGCACCGGCGTCGCTTGCGACGTGTTCACCCGGGCCTGGTCGGCCGACCTCCCGTCCGTCGTCCAGGTCGAACCGGGGCTGCGGGTGCACCACGTCCCGGCCGGCCCTCTCGATTTCGTCCCCAAGGAGTCGCTGCCCGCGGTCGTCGACGAGTTCACGGCCAATGTGCTCGATCGCATGGCCGCCGCCACCGGGTCCGGCGACGCCGACGGGGTCGGCCTGCCCTATACGTCGGTCCATGCGAACTACTGGCTGTCGGGGCTGTCGGGCCACGTGATCAAGCACGAGCTGAACCTGCCGCTCGTCTGCACGTTCCACACGCTCGACCGGGTCAAGGCCGAGTCGATGCCCGAAGAGGTCGAGGCCGACATGCCGCACCGGCGGGCCGAGGCCGAGGCGTCCATCATCGACTGCTCCGACGCCGTGCTGGCGTCGTGCAGCGTGGAGGCCGACCAGATCGCGTCGCTCTACGGCGGCGAGCCCGGGCGCATCCGGATCGTGCCCCCCGGCGTCGACCATGCGTTCTTCGGCCCGGGGCACCGCCCCCAGGCGCGCCGGGCGTTGGGGCTGCCGCTCGACGGGCGCCTGCTGCTCTTCGTCGGGCGCATCCAGCCGCTCAAGTGTGCGGACGTCGCCATCGAGACGCTGGCCGAGCTCCGCGCCGGCGGGAGCGAGCCGTACCGCCTCGTCGTCGTCGGCGGTCCGAGCGGGCCGCACGGCGAGAAGTCGCTGCAGGGCCTGCACGACGTGGCCGACGCCCGGGGGGTGCGCGAGTTCGTGCACTTCATCGAGCCGCAGCCGCACGAATTGCTGTCGTCGTACTACCGCGCCGCCGACGTCTGCCTGGTGCCGAGCCGCTCGGAGTCGTTCGGCCTGGTCGCGCTCGAGGCGGCCGCGTGCGGGACGCCGGTCGTCGCCTCGGCCGTGGGGGGCCTGACGACCCTGGTCGACCACGGCCACACCGGGTTCCTCGTCGAGGAGCACGACCCGGAGGCGTACGCCGCCGCGGTGCGGCGGGTCTTCATCGAGCCGTTGGGGCCCGAGCGCCTGTCGACGGCCTCGGTGCTGCGGGCGCGCCTCTACACGTGGCGGGCCGCGGCGCAGTCGCTCGTGGAGCTGCACGACGAGCTGGCCGCCGGGCGCCTCGTCGAGTGCGGCTGAGCCGGCGCGTCTGCCGCTGAGCCCGCCGAGCCCGCCGTGCCGCTGATCGACCTCCCCGAGGAAGACGAGATGGCCGCCGCGGTCGCCTGCATCGACGCCTGGGCCGAGCGCGAGCTCGAGGCGGATGGGCCGCTGGTGGCCGCCGAGCGCCAGGAGGTGACCGACCGCACGGCGTCGTTCCAGTGGTATCTCCGCTTCAAGGGTGACGAGAAGGACTACATCACCGTCTGGTTCACGCTGAAGCAGCGGACGCTGTGGCACGAGGCCCAGTTCATGCCCGCACCCGAGACCAACGCGGCGGAGGTCTATGCGTACCTGCTGCGGCGGAACTCGGCGCTCATGGGCATGTGGTTCGCGCTGGGGCCCGAGGACGCGGTGTACCTGGTGGGCCGGGTGCCCGCCCGCCTGATCGACGACGACGAGCTCGACCGCATCGCCGGGGCGTCGGTCGTCTACACCGACGACCACTTCCCGACGGCGATGACCATGGCACACCCCTCGACGTACCGGCGCCGGCCCCGCCGGGGCTAAGCCTCCGGCGGTTCGTTCCGCGGCGCGAAGCCGTTGTCGGTATCGTCGTGCGGGTGTCGAACCTGCTGATCGTGGGCGGCGGAAAGATGGGGGGCGCCCTGCTGGGTGGCCTCATCAACCGTGGGACGTACGCCCCGGCCGCCGTGGTCGTGGTCGAGCCGCTGGCCGAACGCCGCCTCGAGCTCGAGGAGATGTACCCGGGCCTCCACACGGTCGCGGCGCCCGAGCCCGGGCTGCTCGACGGCGGGGAGGGGACGCCGCTGGCCGGCGCCGTGCTGGCGGTGAAGCCGGACCAGGCCGAGGGTGCGTGCCGCGTCCTCGGGGCGGTCGGCGTCCGGCGCGTGCTCTCGATCGTGACGGGCGTGCCGTGCCAGCGCCTCGAGTCGGCGCTCGGGGGCGAGCCGGTGGTGATCCGCGTCGTGCCCAACACGCCGTCGCTCGTCGGCGCCGGCGTCTCCGCCATGGCGGGCGGCTCGTTCGTCACGTCCAAGGAGCTCGAGTGGGCCGAGGTGCTGCTCTCGAGCATCGGCACGGTGGTGCGGCTGCCCGAGCGGCTCCTCGACGCCGTGACCGGCGTGTCGGGGTCGGGCCCGGCGTACTTCTTCTTGGTGGCCGAGGCACTGATCGAGGCCGGCGTGCAGATGGGGCTCACCCGCGACGTCAGCCGGACGCTGGTCGTCCAGACGATGGCGGGCTCGGCCGCCCTGTTGGAGGAGACGGGGCGCGAACCGGCGTCGCTGCGGGCCGACGTGACGTCGCCGGCGGGGACCACGGCGGCGGGCGTCCGCGCGCTCGAGGGGCGCGCCGTGCGCTCGGCCTTCATGGAGGCGGTGGCGGCCGCCACCGAACGCGCCCGGAACCTGCAGCGCTAGCCAGGCACGCCCGAGCCTCCGGTCATGCCCGCAGCGAGCCCCGCCGAGACGGAACGGCCGCCGGACACGGTGTTCTTCCTGTCCGACTTCGGGACCGCGGACGAGTTCGTCGGCGTGGTGCACGCGGTGATCGCGGCACGCGCGCCGGGCACGACCGTGATCGACCTCACCCATCACATCCCGCCCTTCGACGTGCGCGCGGGCAGCCACACCTTGGTGCGCGCGGTCCCGCACCTCGGGCCGGGCGTCGTGCTCGGTGTCGTCGACCCCGGCGTGGGCACCGTGCGGCGGGGGATCGGGCTCGAGGTGAGGCTGACGGGCGGCGGGACCATGTCGTTCGTGGGGCCGGACAACGGCCTCCTGGTGGCGGCCGCCGAGGCGGCGTCGGAGGCCCCGATCGCGACGGCGGTCGAGTTGGCGCGCGACACGCTGCCGATCGACCGCGGCGCCACCTTCGACGGCCGGGACCTGTTCGGGCCGGCGGCGGCCCGCCTGTGCGCCGGCGAAGGGTTGGCCTCGCTCGGCGAGCCGATCGACCCCGAGTCGCTGGTGCGCCTGATGGGCGGGGTGGTCGAGGGGGGGCGGCTGCACGACGGGCGGGACTGCCTGCGGGTCGAGGTGTTGTGGGTCGACCACTTCGGCAACCTGCAGCTGGCGGCGACCATGGCCGACGCGCGGGTGGCGGGGATCCCGGCGTCGGGGACGATCGAGCTGGCGGCCCGGATCGAGTCGGGTCGGGTCGATCTCGACGGGCTGCCCCGCTCTCTCGTCCCCGACGGGGTGCAGCTGCGCTGCGTCGAGGCGTTCGGCGACCTGAAGCAGGGCGAGTTCGGCCTCCTGGTCGACGCCAACGGGCATCTCGCCGTCGTCGCCGGCGAGGCCTCGGCCGCGCACTGGCTCAACGTCGTGGCCGGTGAGCTGCTGATCCTCGCCTGGTAAGGCGCGGCGGCGGGCCCGCCGTTTGGTGCTGCTCTGAGGGTCCTCGGTACGATCCGACGGCAGTGAGCGACGACCAGACGGCAGCGCGCAAGCCTGCTGCGACCGACATGCCGGCCGCGACGAAGCGGATTCCGGAGGCCACCGTGCTGCGGCTGCCGGTGTACCAGCGCATCCTCACCGAGCTGGTCCGCGCCGGCACGGGCACGGTCTCCTCGGAGCAGCTGGCCGAGTTGGCGCGGGTCAACGCGGCCAAGGTCCGCAAGGACCTCTCCTTCTTGGGCTCCTTCGGCACCCGCGGCTCGGGCTACGACCCCGAATTCCTGATCACGCAGATCGACCGGGCGCTGGGCATCGACGAGAACTGGTCGGTCGCCATCGTCGGGATCGGGAACCTCGGGCGCGCGCTGACGAACTCGGCCGGCTTCGCCTCGCGGGGTTGCCAGGTCACCTCGCTCTACGACGTGGACGCCTCCGTCGTGGGCGAGGAGATCCGCGGCATGAAGGTGCGCCACATGGACGAGATCGCGACGCTGCGCCCGGCGGAGTGCCCCGACATCGGCGTCATCACGACGCCCGGCTGGGCCGCTCAGAGCGTGGCCGACCTGCTGGTGCGCATGGGCGTGACGTCGCTGCTCAACTTCGCGCCGCGGGTGCTGCACGTCCCCGCACAGGTGCACGTCCGCTACGTCGACCTGTCGATCGAGCTGCAGGTGCTCGGCTTTTACCGGGCCCGCCAGGACGCCGTCACCCGGGCCGGCGGCACCGGAGACGAGCCGGTGCCCCTCATCCGCGCCGTGGGGATGTCCCCGCCTCAGGACCTGGCCTGACCCCCTCCGCGCCGGCGAGTGGCACGCCGGGCGCCGGGACCGGCAGAATTGGGTCCCGACCCAGGAGGATTCCGAGTGTCCGTCGTCGTCATCGGGCTGCAGCACACACAAGCCCCGCTGCCTCTCCTCGAGGCCACGGCGGTCGTCGACGCGGACCTGCACAAGACGCTGAGCGCGCTCAGCCACCGGCGCAACGTCCAGGAGGCGGTCGTGCTCTCGACCTGCCTGCGGACCGAGGTCTACGCCGTGGTCGACCGCTTCCACGACGCGGTCGCCGAGATCTACGACGTCCTGTCCGAGCACTCGGGCGTCTCGGTCGAGGAGCTCTCGCTCCACGCCGTCATCCGCTTCGACGACGACGTCACGTCGCACCTGTTCTCCGTGGCGTCGGGCCTCGAGTCGGTGGTCACCGGTGAGACCGAGGTCGTCGGCCAGGTCCGGCGCGCCTTCGAGCGCGCCCAGGAAGAGGGCACGAGCGGCCCGGTCCTCTCCGCGCTGTTCCGCCACGCCCTGCAGACCGGCAAGCGCGTCCGCACCGAGACCGCCATCAGCCAGGGCACGACGTCGTTCGCCTACGCCGCCGTGTCCGTCGCCCGCGGCACCGACGGTGCCCGACTGCGCGGCGCCCGCGTCGTCGTGGTCGGCGCCGGCGACATGGGCGTCGGCGTGTATCGCGCGCTGTCCGAACTGCCCGCGGCCGACGCCCCGCGCCGCGTCGTCGTGGTGAACCGCTCGTTGACGCGGGCCGAGGATGTCGTGCGCGACGTCGCCGGGGCGCCGTTCGACGTGCGGGCCGCGTCGCTCGAGCTGGTGGCCGCGGAGCTGGCGGACGCCGACGTCGTGCTGACCGCGGTGGCCGCCGAGTCCCACGTGCTCGAGCTCGAGGACTTCGCCGGTGCGAGCGGTCCGCTGCGGGTGATCGACCTCGGCGTGCCGCGCAACGTCGACCCCGCCGTGGCCGGGCTCGACGGCGTCTCGCTGCTCGACATGGACACCCTGGGCACGTTGGTGACCCAGGCGCTGGGCGAGCGCCAGGAAGAAGCCGTGGCCGCCCGCGCCATCGTCGCCGCGGAAGTGGAGCGCTTTCGCACCGCCAGCCGCCAGCGCGGCGCGGCACCGATCATCTCGTCGCTGCGGTCGCGGCTGGAGTCGGTCCGGGTGGCCGAGCTCGAGCGGCACCGGGCGCAGCTGGCGGACCTCAGCGAAGAGGAATGGGACCACGTGGACCAGGCGACGAAGGCCGCGCTGGCCAAGATGCTCCACGAGCCGACGATGCTCCTCAAGGAGACCGCCGGGACGCCCCGCGGCGAGCGCCTGGTCGAGGCGCTGCGCATCCTCTTCGACCTCTAGGTCGGCGCGTGGGCGGTGCACCGAGTGGCGCCCTGCGCCTGGCGACCCGGGGCTCGCCGTTGGCGTTGCGCCAGACCGAGCTCGTGACGGCGCTCCTGCGGGCGGCGCACCCCGGCCTGGAGGTCTCGGCGGTGGTCGTGTCCACGCGCTGGCGACCAGGAGGCGTCGGCGCCGCTCGACCAGATCGGCGGGCAGGGCGTGTTCGTGGCCGAGGTCGAGCGTGCGGTCGCGGACGGGCGGGCCGACGCCGCGGTCCACTCGGCCAAGGACATGCCCTCGGTGCTGTCCGGCGCGTTCGTGCTCGGTGCGGTGCCCCTGCGGGCCGACGCACGCGACGCGCTGGTCGGCGGCCGGCTGGCCGCGCTGCCCGCCGGGGCGCTGATCGCGACGGGCTCGGCCCGCCGCCGCGCCCAGCTGGCGTACCTGCGCCCCGACCTCGTCTTCCGCGACCTGCGCGGCAACATGGCCCGGCGGGTGGCCACGGCGGGCCAAGACGGCGTCACCGCGGTCGTCGTGGCCGTGGCCGCGATGGAGCGGCTGGGTTGGCTGGACCAGGTGACCGACGTGCTCGACCCGATGGACGTGCTGCCCCAGGCGGGCCAGGGCGCCGTCGCGGTGGAGTGCCGGGCGGACGACGCGCCGACCCGCGCGCTGTTGGCCGCGATCGACGACGACGCGACGCACCGGGCGCTGCGCGCCGAGCGGGCCGTGCTCGCCGCGCTCGGCGGGAACTGCACCGTGCCCGTGGGCGTGTACGCCGAGACCGTCGGCCGTCTCCCTTCGACCGGTGCTGCGCCGCCGCTGCGGGTCTCGGGCCTCGTGGCGAGCGCGGACGGCCACACGGTGATCAGGCTCGACCGCCAGGGCGAGGACCCCGAGGCGGTCGGCGCGGCGGTGGCGCGGGCGCTGCTCGAGAACGGCGGGGCGGCGATCGAGGGGTTCGACGTGGCGCCGGCGGCCCCGGCGGGCCCGGCGCAGTGACCGTCTACCTGGTGGGGGCGGGGCCGGGCGACCCGGGCCTGCTCACCCGCCGCGGCGCGGAACTGCTGGCCCGGGCCGACGTCGTGCTCTACGACCGGCTGGTCAGCGCCGAGGTGCTCGACCTCGCGGCGCCGTCGGCCGAGCTCATCGACGTCGGCAAGCAACTGCCCGATGCGGCGGCGAGCGGTGGCGGGCGGGAGGGCCAGGACGCCCGCCAGGACGAGATCGCGCGGCTGCTGGTGGAGCACGGGCGACGCGCCGGCGTCGTGGTCCGGCTCAAGGGTGGGGACCCGTTCGTCTTCGGCCGCGGCGGAGAGGAGGTGGAGGCGCTCGGGCGCGCCGGCCTCGCCTTCGAGATCGTCCCGGGCGTGACGTCGGCGTTCGCCGCACCCGCCGTCGCCGGCATCCCGGTGACGCACCGCGGCGTCGCGTCGTCGGTGACCGTGGTGACGGGGCGGGTGGGCGCGTCCGGATCGGACCCGACGGGCGCCCCGGACTGGGCGGCGCTCGCCCGCGCCGGGGGCACCCTCGTGATCCTGATGGGCATGTCGACGCGTGCGGCCATCGCGGACGCGCTCGTCGCGGGCGGGCGATCCCCGGACACTCCGGCTGCGGTGATCGCCCGCGCCACCACCACCGCGCAGCGGGTGGTGCACACGACGCTGGCCGGCCTCGCCGGCGTCGACCTCGACTCGCCCGCGGTGATCGTCGTGGGGCCGGTGGTCGCTCTGGCGCCTGATTCGCCGTGACGCCGGCCGGGCCCGGTGTGCTGTCCGGACGCACCGTCGTGGTCACGCGGTCCGGGCCACGCGCGGCCGCGTTGCACGACGCGCTGGAGCGGGCCGGAGCGGCGACGATCGAGCTGCCGCTCACCGACCAGGTCGACCCGTCCGACGGCGGGGCGGCGCTGCGCGCGGCCGCCGTCGCGACCGGGGCCGAGCGCTTCGCCTGGATCGTCTTCACGTCGGCGCACGCGGTGGCGCGCTTCGTGGTTGCAGCCGGGCCGGACGCGCCGGCCTCGGGCGGGACGCGCGTGGCCGCGGTCGGACCGGCGACGGCCGACGCGTTGGCGGCGGCGGGCCTCCGACCCGACCTGGTCCCCGCCGTGCACAGCGCGCGCGGGCTGGTGGAGGAGTTCCCGACGGCGGCGGGCGGTGGCACCCGGCGCGTGCTGTTCCCGGCCGCCGACCGGGCGCCGGGCACCATCGAGGAAGGGCTCGCAGAGTTGGGTTGGGACGTCGAACGCGTCGAGGCCTACCGCACGGTGGCGGCGGCCCCACCGGTGGCCTCGGTCCTGGCGCGGGTGGCCTCGGCCGACGCGCTCGTGCTCTTCGCGGCGTCGTCGGTGCACGCGTTCACCGCCCTGCGCACCGCGGCGGGCGAGGCGGTGCCGGTCCCCGCGCACGTCGTGGGCATCGGCGCGTCGACGGTCGAAGCGGCGCGGGCGGCGGGGATGGCCGGCGTGCACGAGGCCCGGGCGGCCTCGACCGAAGGGGTCGTGGCCGAGCTGTGCGAGCACTTCGAGCGGGCCGGGCCAGCCCCGCGCCCGGGGTCCGGGCCGGCAGCGGCCTCGTAGGCTGGTCGTCATGACCGACGCCGATGCCGCCGCCTCCGGGACGGGCTTCCCCGCGCGCCGGCTCCGTCGGCTGCGGCGCACGCCGGCCCTGCGGCGCCTGGTGGCCGAAACGCGCCTCGGGGTCGACGACCTGGTCGCCCCGCTGTTCGTGCGCGAAGGGACCGACGCGCCGGTGCCCATCCCCTCGATGCCGGGCGAGGTGCAGCACACCGTTCACTCGCTCGTCGTCGAGGCGAAGCGCCTGGTGTCCCTCGGCGTGCCGGGGCTGATCCTCTTCGGCGTCCCCGAGCGCAAGGACGCGCGGGGGAGCGGCGCGTGGGACCCCGAGGGCATCGTCCAGGTCGCGTTGCGCGCGCTCCGCGACGCCGTGGGGGACGAGCTGGTGGTGATGGCCGACCTGTGCCTGGACGAGTACACGGACCACGGCCACTGCGGCGTGCTCGGCCCCGACGGCGCCGTGCTGAACGACGCCACGCTCGAGCTGTACCAGCGGGTCGCGGTGGCGCAGGCCGAGGCGGGGGCCGACGTCGTGGCGCCGAGCGGGATGATGGACGGGCAGGTGGCGGCCATCCGCGCCGCGCTCGACGGGAGCGGCCACGACCAGGTGCCGATCCTGGCCTACTCGGCCAAGTACGCGTCGGCGCTCTACGGCCCGTTCCGCGACGCGGTCGACGTCACCATCGCCGGCGGTGGGGACCGCCGCGCCTACCAACAGGACCCGAGCAATCGGCGCGAGGCGCTGGCGGAGATCGCGCTCGACGTCGCCGAGGGTGCCGACATGGTGATGGTCAAGCCCGCGATGACCTCCCTCGACATCCTGGCGGCGGCGCGCCGCGTGGTGGACGTGCCGCTGGCGGCGTACCACGTGAGCGGCGAGTTCGCCATGGTCAAGGCGGCCGCCGACGCGGGCTGGATCGACGGGCCCGCCGTCGCGCTCGAACAGCTCACGGTCGTGAAGCGGGCCGGCGCGGACTTCGTCCTCACCTACTTCGCAGCCGAGGTGGCCGAGGCCCTCGGTGCCTGAAGCGGCGCCGGCGAGCAACGCCGAGTGGTTCGCCCGGGCCCAGCGCGTCATCCCGGGCGGCGTCGACTCCCCCGTGCGCTCGTTCGCGTCCGTGGGCGGCACCCCCTACACCGTGGTCTCGGGCGAGGGGCCCTACGTGACCGACGCCGAGGGCACGAGGTACATCGACCTGGTCCAGTCGTACGGCGCGGTGCTGCTCGGTCACGCGCACCCGGTCGTGACGGCGGCCGTGTCGGCGGCCGCGGCACTCGGCACGACGTACGGCGCGCCGACGCCGGGCGAGGTCAAGCTGGCGGAGGCGATCACCACCCGGGTGCCGGGCTGCGAACAGGTGCGCCTGGTGTCCTCGGGGACCGAGGCGGCGATGAGCGCGGTGCGGCTGGCGCGGGGCGTCACCGGGCGTGACCGCATCGTGAAGTTCGACGGCTGCTACCACGGTCACTCCGACGGCCTGCTCGCCGGCGGCGGCAGCGGCGTGGCCACGCTCGGCCTGCCCGGCTCGGCGGGCGTGCCGGCGGGCGCGGTGGCGGACACCGAGGTGGTGCCGTACAACGTCGTGCCGGAGATCGACGAGCGCGTGGCCTGCGTCATCGTCGAGGCGGTGGCGGCGAACATGAACCTGGTGGCCCCGCTCCCGGGCTTCCTCGAGGGCCTGCGCGCGGCGTGCGACGCCGCCGGGGCTCTGTTGATCTTCGACGAGGTGATCACCGGCTTCCGGCTCGGCGAGGACGGTGCGACCGGATGGACCGGGGTGCAGCCCGACCTCTGGTGCTTCGGCAAGGTGATCGGCGGCGGGCTCCCGGTAGGCGCCTTCGGCGGTCGCCGCGACGTCATGGCCGCGCTCGCCCCGTCCGGGCCGGTGTACCAGGCGGGGACGCTGTCGGGGAACCCGCTCGCCACGGCCGCCGGGCTCGCGGTGCTCGGCGAGGTCGGGCCGTCCGAGTACGACGCGCTGGCGGCGCGCGTGGCGGTCTTCGCGAAGGAGCTCGAGGCGGCGATCGCCGCGGGCGGCCTCGCGGTGAGCGCGCCGGCGGTGGGGCCGCTGGTGGGTTTGTTCCTGGCGCCGGCGGCGGACGGGCCGATCGCGCCGCCGACCGACTACGTCGGCGCCCGCGCCCTGGCCGGCCACGGCCTCTACCCCCGCTTCTTCCACGCCATGCTGCGGCGCGGCGTGGCGCTCGCCCCGGGGCCCTACGAGGTCCTGTTCCCCGGCCTGGCCCACGACGAGGCGGTCCTGACGCGCGTGGTCGAGGCGGCGGCTGCTGCCGCGGCGGAGGTCGCCGCTTCGTGAGCGACGCGCACTGGGCCCCGGACTTCGCGGCCCTGTCGCGCGGCGAGGGCTGCCCGATGTGCGAGCCCGGTGGGGACGAGACGCCCCACGGCGTGCGGGTGTTCGAGGGCCGGTGGTCGGACGCCTACCTCGGTCGCTACCCGGTGCGACCCGGCTACGCGTACGTGATCTGGAAGGGCCGGCACGTGGCGGAGCCGACCGAGCTGTCCGGCGAGGAGGCGGCGGGGTTCTGGAGCGAGGTGGCGCTCGTGGCACGGGCCGTGGCGGACCGCACCCGTCCCGTCAAGATGAACTGGCTGAGCCTGGGCAACGGCGTCCCGCACCTGCACGTCCACCTCGTGCCGCGCCCGGCCGATGACGCCCGGGCCGGCGGCCCGCTCGAGAGCGAGGCCTTCGACCGCGCCGTGACGCCCGAGGTGCCGGCGGACGTGCTGGCGACGGAGGCCCAGGCGTTGCGTGCGGTGCTCGCGACGAGCTGATCCTGGATCCACACAGTTGCCCGTCGGCGATGTCGCGTCGCTGACGCGCCGCCCTTCTTGAAGACTCCGAGATCGAGTAGTCAGGCCTTGTTCCTGGAGTCCACCGAGTACTCGTGGGTACCGGATGTCGCACGAATCAAGCAGGGCGGCCCTCTTCGATTCGGGAACGTGCCCGCGGCAGGCTCAGGCGGCCGGGTCTTCCATGACGTCGGGGTCGGGGAGGAACCGCGAGACGAACTCCATCGCCCGGTAGCCGATCTCGGCGGGTCCGGCCGCGTCCGGCCGCATGAGGTTGGCCATGATGCGCAGCAGCTGGTTCATCAAGAGGTCCGAGCGCATGCCGAGGCTGACGCAGACCCGCATCGCTTCGGGGTGCGAGATCAGGTGCACGAAGGCGCGGGCGACCTTGTAGTACGGGCCGTAGGCGGCGGTCAGCTCGCGGTCGTACTCGACGAGGGCCCGTGAGCCGGCGCCGGTCATGGCGTGGCCCACGGCGGCCGCCGCCAGCCGGCCGGTCTCGTAGCCGTAGGCGATGCCCTCGCCGTTGAACGGGTTGATCGCCCCGCCGGCGTCGCCGGCGATCACGACGTTCGGCCCGACCCGCGGCCCGACCGAGAGCCCCATCGGCAGCTTGCCGCCGGTCGGCGGGCCGAGGCTCGTCTCGGGGCTGAGGCCCCAGGACGCCGGTGCGTAGTCGACGAACGTGTCCATGAGCGTCGACGTGTTGACGCCCTTCCAGCGCTGTTCGGTGGACAGCAACCCGACGCCGACGTTCACCCGTCCGTCGCCCATGGGGAAGATCCACCCGTAGCCGGGCACCACGTTCCCCTCGCTGTCACGGATGTCGAGGTGCGACTCGATGAAGGGATCGTCGTGGCGGTCCGAGCGGTAGTACCCGCGCAGCGCCATCCCGAGCGGGAGGTCGCGCCGCCGCGTCGTGCCCAGCAAGCGCCCCACCCGGGAGTTCGAGCCGTCGGCCACGACGACGTAGCGGGCCTTGATCGCCCGCGTGCCGGACGCGCCCTTCTCCTTGACCGTCACCCCGGCCAGCGCGGGCAGCGGCAAGGAGGCGTCCGACGTCTCGTCACGGATCACGTCGACGACCTCGGTGCCCTGCAGCAGGGTCGCGCCCGCCTCGGCCGCCCGCGCCGCCACCAGGCCGTCGAGGTCGTGGCGGGTGATCGTGTAGCCGTAGGCGGGGAAATGCGGGTGCTCGGGCCACTGCATCTCGATCGAGTGGCCGAAGCCGTAAGCCCGGAGCCCGGTGTAGCGGTGCGACCCCGCCAGCGCATCCTCCAGACCCATGTCGGCGAGCTGGCGCACCGCCCGCGGCGTCAGCCCGTCGCCGCACGTCTTCTCGCGCGGAAACGTCTTCTTCTCCACGATGACGACGTCCCAGCCCGCGTCGGCCAGCCAGAACCCGCAGGACGAGCCCGTCGGGCCGGCGCCGACGATGACCACGTCGTGCACGTGGTCGGCCCCGCCCGGCCCCTGAGCGCGAGGAGCGGCGGGGGTTGGGGTGCCCCCGGTTGCTTTCTTGCGCGGCGCGGCCTTCTTGGCCGGCGTCTGCTTGGCCGGCGCCGCCTTGGCCGTCGCCTTCTTCGGCGCCGCGGCCTTGGCGGGCGCCGCCTTCGATCCCGCGGCCTGCTTCTTCGCCTTCTTGGCGGGAGTCTTGGCGGTGCGCGCGGCCCTCTTCGGAGAGCCGGGCGGCGGGGTCTCGTCGGCAGCCGTCACGAGGGCATCGTAGGTCCGGCCCGGGGGCCTCTGACCAGCGCCGCGGATGTGCCCCCCGAAGGGGTCGCATGGTAAAAACGGTCCACCGTGGTCCAGTACCTCCCGATCCTGATCCTGGCGGTTCTCGGCTTCGCGTTTACCGCCTTCTCCTTGATCTCGTCAGCGATGCTGGCGCCCAAGAAGAAGCCGAGCGCGGCCAAGCTCGCGCCCTACGAGTGCGGGATCGTGCCTGACGTCGAACCGCCTCAGCGGTTCCCGGTGCGCTTCTACCTGGTGTCGATGATCTTCATCATCTTCGACATCGAGATCGTCTTCCTCTACCCGTGGGCGGTCGTCTTCCACCAGATCCAGACGTTCGGGCTCATCGAGGTGATCGTCTTCGCGGCGGTCGTGTTCATCTCGTTCGTGTACCTCATCTCCAACGGCGCGCTGACGTGGGGGCCGCCGAAGGCGCTGCAGCCGGGCCTGCCGAGCCGAACCTCGGAGTCGACGATCATGCGCATCAGCGCGGCGCGCTCGGCTCCGGACGAGGCCGCCTGATGGGCATCGAGGATCTCCAACACAATTTCCTGACCGGCCGGCTCGAGGACATGGTCAAGTGGGCCCGCCGCAACAGCGTGTGGCCGGCCACGTTCGGTCTTGCCTGCTGCGCCATCGAGATGATGGCGGTCGGCGCCGCCGACTTCGACATCAGCCGGCTCGGCATGGAGGTGTTCCGCGCCTCTCCTCGTCAGGCGGACCTCATGATCGTGGCGGGCCGGGTGTCCCAGAAGATGGCGCCGGTGCTCCGCCAGGTCTACGACCAGATGATGGAGCCCAAGTGGGTCCTCTCCATGGGCGTGTGCGCCTCGACCGGCGGGATGTTCAACAACTACGCCATCGTGCAGGGCGTTGACCAGATCGTGCCGGTCGACGTCTACGCGCCCGGCTGCCCGCCGTCGCCCGAGACCCTCCTGCACGCCATCCTGACGTTGCACGAGAAGATCCGCACGGGCGAGATCACCCGGCGTCCCGGATCCTCCGTCCCCGCCGGTGAGCAGGCGACGGGCGGCTGGGTGCCGGCCGTGCCCGACGCCGTGCGGGTGGCCACGCCGCGGTGAGCGACGCCAGCCCGAGCGCCCCTCCGGCGGCGACGCCCTCGAGCGTCCTGCCCGAGGTCCCACGCCTGCCCGCCCAATTGGTCGATCAGCTGGCGTTCCCCTCACGCGACACCTACAAGCGCATGGTGGCCGCGTTCCGCGCATCCGGTTTCGAGATGTGCGCCGATCTCTGCGCCGTCGACTACCTCACGCACCCCGGGCGGTCCCTGCCCGACGGGGTGACGCCCGAGCGCTTCGAGGTCGTGGTGAACCTGACGTCGCTCTCGATGCGCCAGCGCGTGCGCGTCCGTGTCCAGGTGCCCGAGTCCGACCCGGTGCTCGACAGCATCTTCGAGGTCTATCCCGGCACCGAGGCCATGGAGCGCGAGGCCTACGACATGATGGGCATCCTCTTCACCGACCACCCCGACCTGACCCGGATCCTCATGCCCGAGGACTGGGAGGGCCACCCGCTGCGCAAGGACTACGGCGTCGGCCGGGTGCCGGTCCAGTTCAAGGAAGCCCCGGGACCGCGATGAGCGACGAGCACAGCGACGCGCCCGAAGCCGGCGGGGAGGCGGCGGGCGCCGCGGACGGACCCGCCGAGGACGAGGAATTCGGTCTCGAGACGACGGAGCGCGCGCACCGCGAGGCCGAAGAACGCCGCTACTTCACCACCGAGACGTCCGAAGGCATCCAGGAGCTCCGCCCTCGCCGCACCACCGGCGCCGGCGAGCTGCGCTCGGAGGTGGGTGCGGTGCTCCGCCTGCCCGAGGGCGGCTACGTCGACCCCGGCGACATCGACATCGAGCGCCGGGACGACCAGACGATGATCATCAACATGGGGCCCCAGCACCCTTCGACGCACGGCGTGCTGCGGCTCATGCTCGAGCTCGACGGCGAGACGGTGCTGCGGACCAAGCCGATCATCGGCTACCTGCACACCGGCATGGAGAAGAAGGGCGAGGAGCTCACCTACGTCACGGGTGCCACCAACACGACGCGCATGGACTACCTGTCGCCGATGGCCAACGAGCTGGTGTTCTCGATGGCCACCGAGGCGCTGGTCGGTGTCGAGCTCCCGCCGCGGGCCATCTGGATGCGCATGCTCCTGTGCGAGCTCAACCGCATGTCGTCGCACCTCATCTGGATGGCCACCAACGGCATGGACCTCGGCTCCACGTCCATGATGATCTACGGCTTCCGCGAGCGCGAGATGATCCTCGCCTTCATCGAGAAGACGACCGGCCAGCGCATGAACCACAACTTCATCCGCCCCGGCGGTGTGGCCGCCGACCTGCCCGACGGGTGGGAGGACGACGTCGAGATCATCTGCGAGACGATCCTCGCCCGGACCCACGAGTACGACGAGCTGCTCACCGGCCAGCCCATCTTCCGCGAGCGCACCGAGGCGGTCGGCAACATCTCGGCCGAGGAAGCGCTCGCGCTCGGGGTGACCGGCCCCATCCTGCGCTCCACGGGCGTGCCCTGGGACCTGCGACGCACCATGCCCTACCTGGCCTACGACAAGCTCGACTTCGACGTCATCGTCGGCACCTACGGCGACAACTTCGACCGCTACTCCGTGCGGCTCAACGAGATCCGCGAGTCGATCCGCATGGTCCGCCAGATCGCCGAGATGATGCCGCCCGGCGACTACCGGGTGCAGGACCGCAAGGTCACCCCGCCGCCGCGCGCCCGCATCGACGAGAGCATGGAGGCGCTCATCCACCACTTCAAGATCTTCACCGAGGGCTTCCGGGTGCCCGAGGGCGAGGTCTACGTGGCGATCGAGTCGCCCGCGGCGAGATCGGCTGCTACATGGTCTCCGACGGGACCTCGAAGCCCTACCGCATGCACATCCGCGCCCCGAGCTTCGTCAATCTCCAGGCCCTGCCCCTCTTGCTGCGCGGCGGACTGATGGCGGACGCGGTCGCCGTCATCTCCTCGGTGGACCCGATCATGGGCGAGGTGGACCGGTGAGCCATCTCCACGCGGACATCCGCCAGCGGGCCGAGGAGCTCGTGGCGCTCTACCCCGAGCGGCGGTCCGCGCTCATCCCGCTGTGCCACCTGGCCCAGGAGCAGGACGGCTGGCTGCGTCCCGAGGCGATGACCGAGATCGGCGAGCTCTGCGGCGTCACCGAGGCCGAGGTGCGGGGCACCGCCACCTTCTACGACATGCTGCACGTCGAGCCCGTCGGCCAGTACGTGATCTCGCTCTGCACCAACATCGCGTGCCTGCTCGACGGGGCGCTCGAACTGCTCGAGCACGCGCAGTCCACGCTCGGCGTGCGCGCCGGGGGCACGACGACCGACGGCGTCTTCACCCTCGACGAGGCGGAGTGCCTGGCCGACTGCGACCGGACGCCCTGCGTGCAGGTGAATCACCGCTTCGTCGGGGCGCAGACGCCGGAGAGCTTCGACGCGCTGCTCGACGACCTGCGAGCCGGGCGTCTCGGCGAGACGGTGCCGCCGCACGGAACCCTCGTGCGCGTGCGGCGCAGCGTCGGCCTCGAGGTCGACCCCTCGGAGATCGTCACCGAGCGCGCCACCGCGGCCGAGGCCAAGGCGGCACGGGCCGCCGCGACGGCCGGGGCCGGGGAGCAGAAGGCCTGATGGCGATCACGGACGCACCCAAGATCATCACCGCGCGCCTGGGCTACGACGACTCGTACACGCTCGAGCGCTACCTGGCGACCGGCGGCTACAGCCGCGCTGCGCAAGGCGCTCGCCATGACGCCCGAGGCGGTGGCGGCCGAGGTCGACGCGGCCAGCCTGCTCGGGCGCGGCGGCGCCGGCTTCCCGGCCGGGCGCAAGTGGTCGATGTTGCGCAAGAACCCGGTCACGTACCTGGTGATCAACGGCGACGAGTCCGAGCCGGCCACCTTCAAGGACCACATGCTGATCGAGGGCGACCCGCACGAGATCCTCGAGGGGGTCCTGATCTCCGCCTACGCCCTCCAGGTCACCCAGGCCTTCATCTACCTACGCGGCGAGTTCGCCCTCGGCCTCGAGCGGATGCAGCAGGCCGTCAACGACGCCTACGCGCACGGTGCCGTCGGCAACGACATCTTCGGCTCGGGCTTCTCGCTCGACGTCGTCGTGCACCCGGGTGCGGGCGCCTACATCTGCGGCGAGGAGACGGCGCTCCTCGAGTCGCTCGAGGGCAAGCGCGGCTTCCCGCGCATCAAGCCGCCGTTCTTCCCGGCCGCCATCGGCCTCTACGGCGAGCCGACCGTGGTCAACAACGTCGAGACGATGGCCAACATCCCGTGGATCGTCAACAACGGCGGCGCCGCCTTCGCCGCGCTCGGCGAGGGGCGCTCGACCGGCACCCGGCTCTTCGCCCTGGCCGGCCACGTGCGCAAGCCCGGCAACTACGAGCTCGAGATGGTCAAGACGACCTTCCGCGACCTGATCTACGCGCCGCTGCTCGGCGGGGGCATCCGCGGCTCGAACACGCTCAAGGCCTTCATCCCCGGCGGCGTCTCCGCACCGTGGTTCGGCCCGGACCAGGTCGACCTGCCGCTCGGCCAGGACGAGGTGGGCGATGCGGGCTCGATGCTCGGTTCGGGCTCCATCGTCGTCATGGACTCGGCCACCTGCATGGTCCGCGCCGCGTGGCGCATCACCAAGTTCTTCGCCCGCGAGTCGTGCGGGCAGTGCACGCCGTGCCGCGAGGGGTCGGGCTGGCTCGAGCGGATCATGTACCGAATTGAGAACGGGACCGGCCGCGAGGAAGATCTGGACCTTCTCATGGACCTCTGCGACAACATCTCGCCCGGCGTGGCCTGGCCGCCGCAGCAGACGACCATCTGCGTCCTCGGCCCGTCGATCCCGTCGTCGATCGCCTCGGGCATCCGCATGTTCCGCGACGAGTTCCTCGTGCACGTCAAGGAAGGGGGGTGCCCCTTTGACTGACACGGACGAGTCGCAGCCGCACTTGACCGACGCGGACGAGAAGCTCACCTTCACGCTGGACGGCCGCGCCCTGACGGCGAAGAAGGGCGAGCTGATCATCGCGGCGGCCGAGCGCGCCGGCACGTACATCCCGCGCTTCTGTTACCACCCGCGCATGGAGCCGGTCGGCATGTGCCGCATGTGCCTGGTCGACGTCGAAGGGCCGCGCGGCGCGACGCTGACGCCGGCCTGCTTCGTCGAGGTCACCGACGGCATGGTGGTCGACACCGCCAACGACCGGGTGCGCAAGGCGCAGGACGGTGTCCTCGAGTTCCTGCTGGCCAACCACCCGCTCGACTGCCCGGTCTGCGACAAGGGCGGCGAGTGCCCGCTCCAGGACCAGACGCTGGCGTACGGGCCGGGCGAGAGCCGGTTCGTCGAGGAGAAGCGCCACTTCGAGAAGCCGATCGCCATCTCGGACCTGGTGCTGCTCGACCGCGAGCGCTGCATCCAGTGCGCGCGCTGCACCCGCTTCGCCGAGGAGGTGGCGGGCGAGGCGCAGATCGACTTTGCCGGCCGCGGCGACCAGGTCGAGGTGGCCACGTTCCCGACCCAGCCCTTCGAGTCGTACTTCAGCGGCAACACCGTGCAGATCTGCCCGGTCGGCGCGCTCACGGCGACGCCGTACCGCTTCACCGCGCGCCCCTGGGACCTCGATCAGGTCGAGTCCACCTGCACGACCTGCGCCGTCGGCTGCCGGGTCGCCGTGCAGTCCTCGCAGAACCGCCTGACCCGGCTGCTCGGCATCGACACCGAGCCGGTCAACCACGGCTGGCTGTGCGACAAGGGTCGCTTCGCCTACGAGTCGGTCAACGGCGACGAGGTCGACGCCGGGCCGGCCAGCGCAGCGAGCTGGCCGACGAGGCGGTCGACGTCGCGCCGGCCACCGCGTCGCAGGTGGTCAGCCTCGGCGCGAGCCGCGGGCAGTTCCTCGGCGAGGTGCGCGAGACCGGTCGCTTCGAGCACGGACGGCTGATCGAGCCGCGGGTGCGCAAGTCCGGCGAGCTCGTGCCGGTCAGCTGGGGCGAGGCCCTGACGGCGGCGGCGGAGGGCATCACCGCCGCCAAGCAGTCCGGCGGCGCCGGCGCGGTCGCCGTCATCGGCGGCGCCCGCCTCACCAACGAGTCGGCCTACGCCTGGGCCAAGCTGGCCAAGGGCATCATCGGCACCGACTCGGTCGACGCACAGCTCGGCGACGGCCTGCCCGCGGACCTGGTGCTCGGGCTGCCGCGGGCGACCATCGACGAGGCGGCCGCCGCGCCGCTGCTCGTGACCCTGTGCGGCGACCTGCGCGAGGAGTTGCCGGTCCTCTTCCTGCGCCTGCGCGAGGCCGTCGTGCAGCACGGCCACGGCGCTCATCGAGATCGGACCGACCCCGTCTGCGCTCGCCCCGCGGGCGAAGGCGCTCCTGTCCGCCCGTCCCGGCGATGCGCCGCTCGTGGCCAAGGCGCTCACGGGCGACGACGCCGCCGCTGGGCGCGCTCGGGGACGCACCACGAGGGCGCCGCGCTCGACCGGGCGGCCCTCGATGCGGCGCGGGCGCTCCTGGCCGAGCACCCCGGCGGCGACGGCGTCGTCATCGTGGCCGGCCGGGCCTCCTACGCCGAGTCGGGCGAGGTGACGGCCGAGGCGCTGCGCACGCTGGCGGCCGCGCTGCCCAAGGCCAAGTTCCTCCCCGCGCTGCGCCGCGGCAACGTGTTCGGCGCGCTCGACATGGGCCTGGCGCCCGGGCGTCCTGCCCGGACGGGTCGGCCTCGACGCCGGCCGCGCCCGCTTCACCGCCGCCTGGGGCTCGGTCCCCGCCGCGCCCGGTCGCTCCACCGCCGAGATCCTGGCCGTCATGGCCGGCGAGTCGTCGAGCGAAGCCGGCCGCCGCCGCCGCGCCGGTCACCGCGCTCGTCCTGCTGGGCGCCGACCCGTTCAGCGACTTCCCCGACCACGATGCTGGCCAAGCAGGCGCTGTCGGCCGGCCACTTCGTCGTGGCGGTGACCGGTCACCCGTCGCAGTCGGTCGACGCGTACGCCGACGTCGTGCTGCCGTGCGCGGTGGCGCACGAGCGCCCGGGCACGACGACCAACCTCGAGGGCCGGGTCACGCCGCCTCGGCCCCAAGGTCAGCGGCGCCCGGCTTCGCCTGGCCGGACTGGATGATCGCGGCCGAGGTGGCCGCGGCGCTCGGTGGCGACCTCGGCGTTGTCCAGCCTGGCCGACCTCACCGACGAGATCGCCATGACCGCGCCGGCGTACGTCGGGCTGACCGAGGACGTCATGGTGTCGGGCGCCGCGCACGACGGCCTCGTCGTGCCGCTGCGGCGACGGCGCGGCCCGCCACGCCGACGTGGAGCCGATCGACCCGGTGGCGCTGCCCGGCGTCGAGTCCGTCGAGCGTCAGGGGCGCCGCCCCGCGTCGGCACCGGCGGCATCCCGCACGCCCTGGCGCACACCAAGGACCTGGGCAGCCCGCCGCCCCTGCTCGCCGTGGCCGATGCCGGCGGGGCCGAGCCGCTCCGCATCCCCAAGGCCGACAACTACACGCTGCGCCTCGTGGCCGGCCGCCGCCTCTACGACGCCGGCAGCTCGATGACCGGGTCGCCCTCGCTCACGCCGCTCGTCCCCGCGCTCGTGGCGCGGGCCAACCCCTACGACCTCGACCGTCTCGGCGCGGTGACCGGGGACCGGGTCAAGGTCCGCTCGGCCCGCGGCGAGCTCGTCCTGGCGGCCGAGGCCGACGACGGCGTGCCCCGCGGCTGCGTCGCCATCGACTTCAACGTCCCGAGCGCCGAGAGCCCGGGCAACGCGGCTGCCACGCTCATCGACAGCCGCCAGCTGGTGACCGACGTGCGACTGGAGTCGGTGTGATCGCCTCGGTCTTCGCCAGCACTGCGCACGCCGACGTCGGCACCCCAGCTGCTGACGCACAGCGCGGACAGCGGCAACGGCGACCCGCTGTTCTACTTCGGCCTCAACTGGGAGGTCTGGCTGATCGTCATCATCAAGTGCCTCGTCGCGTTCGTGGCGCTGCTGGTGGCGACGGCGCTCATGATCTGGTTCGAGCGCAAGGTGATCTCGGACATGCAGAGCCGGATCGGGCCGAACCGCGCCGGGCCCTGGGGCCTCCTCCAGACCCTGGCCGACGGGACCAAGCTCGTCTTCAAGGAGGACCTGCTCCCCGACCGGGCCGACGCGTTCGTCTTCAAGCTGGCGCCGTATCTCTCGGTGATCCCGGCCGTGCTGGTCTTCACCGTGGTGCCGGTCGGCGGCGTCATCACGATCGGCAGCCACACCTTCGAGCTGCAGGTGGCCGACCCGCCCATCGGAATCCTGCTCGTGCTCGCCATGTCGGGCATCGCCGTCTACGGCGTGATGCTGGCCGGCTGGTCGTCGGGCTCCAAGTACCCGCTGCTCGGCTCGGTGCGCGCCTCGGCGCAGGTGATCTCGTACGAGGCCGCACTCGGCATGACCACCGTCATGGTCGTGCTCGTCAGCCACTCGCTGTCCACGCGGGCCATCGTCGCCTCCCAGTCCGACGGCTTCTGGAACTGGAACCTCATCCGTCTCGGCTTCTTCCCGTTCATCTTCTTCATGATCGCCATCACCGCCGAGCTGACGCGGCCGCCCTTCGACCTGACCGAGGCCGAGCAGGAGCTGGTCGGCGGGTTCCACACCGAGTACTCCTCCATCCGCTTCGGGCTCTTCTTCCTGGCCGAGTTCATGAACACCATCACGATGTCCGCCATCGTCGTGACCCTCTTCTTCGGCGGCCCCAACGGCTACATCTTCCACATCCCCGGGGCGACCATCTACATGCCGATCATCTACTTCCTGCTCAAGACGGTGGCCTTCTGCTTCATCTACGTCTGGTTCCGCGCCGCGCTGCCGCGGTTGCGCTACGACCAGCTGATGGACCTGGGCTGGAAGCGCCTCATCCCGCTCACGCTGGGGTGGCTGCTCCTGGTCGCTGCGGTCATCGCATGGGGCTGGGGCGGCCTGATCCTCGTGCCGGTCATGCTGATCGCCACCGCTTTGCTGTTGCGGGCGACCCAGCTCGGCGCCGTTCCGCAGCGAGGAAGACGTGATCATCCCGGCCATCGGCAGCCGGGTGACGCGTCCGACGCGGGAGAGGCTGACGCCGTTCGTCCGGCCGAATCCGGGAGGTGAGGCGTAATGGGCGTCGGCGACGAGGTGAAGGACCAGCTCTCGTTCCTGGGCGGCTTCAAGCTGACCTTCCAGCACCTGACGCGGCCGCGGGTCACCACGATGTACCCGGAGGAGAAGAAGCCCAAGCAGCCGCGCCAGCACGGCCGCCACGTCCTCAACCGCTACGAGGACGGCATGGAGAAGTGCATCGGCTGCGAGCTGTGCGCGGGCGTGTGCCCGGCCGACTGCATCTACGTGCGCGGGCTCGACAACCCGCCGGACCACCCGGTGTCGCCGGGCGAGCGCTACGGCTTCGTCTACGAGATCAACTATCTGCGCTGCATCCACTGCGACATGTGCGTCGAGGCGTGCCCGACCGAGGCGATCACCGAGTCCAAGCTGTTCGAGTTCTCCTTCACCAACCGTTCGGACGCCATCTACACCAAGGACGAGTTGGTGGTGAACGACGACGGCACGCCCAAGAAGCTGCCGTGGGAGGACTGGCGCGAGGGCGACGACCTGATGACGTCGGGCTGGATGCGGGCGACGTCCCCGTCGGGCAACGCAGCCTACGAGGGCGAGGTGCAATGGGCGGGCGAGCTCGGCTACGGCGTGCGCGCCCCCGAGGGTGGCCAGTCGGGCCGGCGCAACGACGAGGCGACGGGCACCAAGCCCCTGCGCGAGACGCTCGAGGCGCACCTGCTCGACGAGGACATCCCGCTGGCGCACCGCGGCATGCAGGGCCGCGTCTGGCGGGCACGCAAGGGCGCAGTGCGCAACCGCAAGAAGATGGACGCGATGCGCGCCCGCATGAAGGACGGGCGCGCCGAGCGCAAGGCGGCGAAGGTCGACGCCAAGTCGGCCAAGGCCGACGCCAAGGTGGAGGCGGCGGCAGACGGAGCTACACGACGCGGACAAGGCGTTCTACAAGGAGAGCGACTAACCCGTGCTCCACTCGTCCCTGCTCCTGGCTGCCACGCGCCCGACCTGGCCCGACATCCTGGTCTTCGCGGCCTCGGCCGCGGTGATCCTGGTCGGCGCGATCGGCGTCGTGACGTCGCGCAACCCGGTGCACGCCGCGCTGAGCCTCGTCATGACGCTCTTCGGCGTGGCGGTCCTGTTCATCGAGCAGGAAGCCGACTTCCTCGCCGCCGTCCAGATCATCGTCTACGCCGGCGCCATCGTCGTGCTGTTCCTGTTCGTCATCATGTTCCTCGGCGTCGACCGGGCGGAGGACATCAACGTCGAGCCGCTCGTCGGCCAGCGCCCGCTGGCCGTCGTCTTCTCGGTCATCACGCTCGGCGGCGTGCTGGCCATGGCGGCCACGGCGCACTGGGTCACCGGTGCCCGCCAGGTCGTCGGGCCCATCCAGGGCCACGTGGCCGGGCCCACCTCGCCCGCCGGCGAGCCCGCCCAGCTCGGCAAGCAGCTGTTCACGACGTACCTGTTCGCCTTCGAGGCCACCGCCGCCCTCCTCGTCATCGCCGTGGTCGGCGCGGTCGTCCTGGCCCGCCGCCCACCGTCGATACACGACGACGCGGAGGACACGTCCGAGAGCGAGCTGTCGGCATGAGCCTCTCGGGAGCGTGGTACCTGGGCCTGGCCGCCATCGTCTTCACGATCGGCGCCATCGGCCTGCTCGTGCGGCGCAACGTCCTGATCATGCTCATGTGCATCGAGCTGATGCTCAACGCCGCCAACCTCACCTTCGTGACCTTCGCCCGCATGCTCAACGACATCGGCGGCCAGGCGGTGGTCTTCTTCGTGCTCGTGGTGGCGGCGGCCGAGGTCGTGGTCGGGCCTCGGCATCGTCGTGACCAACTACCGACGCCGCGCCACGACGGTGGCGGACGACCTGGACTCGCTCAAGGGCTGACCCGTGGTCCATCTCGCGTACCTCATGCTGCTGTTGCCCCTGGCCGGCTTCGCTGTGCTCGTCACGGTGGGGCGGCGCCTCGGCGACCCGGTGGCCGGGTGGATCGGCACGGCCGCCGTGGGCGGCGCCTTCGTGGTGGCCTGCATCGTCCTGGCCGGCCTCATCCAGCTGCCGGGGGACCACCGGGTGGTCGTGCAGCAGTACTTCACCTGGTTCAGCTCCGGCGGGCTCAGCGTGCCGGTGGGGACCCTGGTCGACCCGCTGTCGATGACGATGTGCATGTTCGTCACCGGCGTCAGCGCGCTGATCCACCTGTACTCGATCGGGTACATGAAGAAGCGACCGCGACTACTCGAAGTTCTTCATCTACCTGAACCTGTTCGTCTTCTCCATGCTCCTCCTGGTGCTGGCGAACAACCTCCTGCTGACGTTCGTGGGCTGGGAGGGCGTCGGCGTCTGCTCCTACTTCCTGGTCGCCTTCTGGTTCGAGCGCGAGTCGGCCGCCTCGGCGGGCAAGAAGGCCTTCATCTACAACCGGATCGGTGACGCGGGGTTCCTCGTCGCCATCTTCCTCATCTTCGAGCGGACGGGGACCGTGCAGTACGAGAGCGGTCCGGGCGGCGGGATCTTCGGCCAGCTCGCGCACCTGGGCGGCGGCTACGGCCACCGCGGTGGTGCTGCTCCTCCTGCTGGCCGCCACGGGCAAGTCGGCGCAGATCCCGCTGTTCAACTGGCTGCCCGACGCCATGGAGGGCCCCACCCCGGTCTCGGCGCTGATCCACGCCGCCACCATGGTCACGGCCGGCGTCTACCTGCTGTGTCGGATGAACCCGGTGCTGCACCTGACCGCCGACGGGATGGAGGTCATTGCGATCATCGGCGGCGTCACGGCGTTCGTCGCGGCGACCATCGCCTGCGCGCAGCAGGACATCAAGAAGGTGCTGGCCTTCTCGACCGTCTCGCAGATCGGCTACATGGTGCTGGCGGTCGGCTCGGGCGCCTACGTCGCCGCCATCTTCCTGATGGTGATGCACGCGTTCTTCAAGGGCCTGCTCTTCCTCGGCGCCGGCTCGGTCATCCACGGGCTCGAGGACGAGCAGGACCTCAAGCGGATGGGCGCCTTGCGGCGCTACATGAAGTGGACCACCGTCACCTTCACCATCGGCTTCCTGGCCATCGCCGGCATCCCGCCGCTGTCGGGCTTCTGGGCCAAGGGCGACGTGCTCGACAACGTGTTCGCCCACTCCATGGTGCTCTACAAGCTGCTGTGGGCCATCGGCCTGATCACGGCGGTGCTGACGGCGTACTACATGAGCCGGCTGGAGATCCTGGCCTTCGGCGGCGAGCCCCGCTTCGAGCAGGCCGGCCCGCACGGCGAGCCGGCGCTGCACACGCCGCACGAGTCGCCCTGGGTCATGCGCCTCCCGCTGGTGATCCTGGCCTTCTTCGCGTTCTTCGGCGGCCTGCTCAACCTGCCCTGGGTGCACACCCACGACCTCGAGAGCTGGCTGGCCCCGGTGTTCTCGGGCACCCTCTACAACAACAACCTGAGCGACACCGCCCGAATGGGCCCTGGCCGTGACCGACATCGCGGCCGCCTTGATCGGCGTGATCGTCGCCTACTCGCTGTGGCGCGGCGCGCAGGTGGACAAGCCGGCGCTCGAGCCGGCGTTCCTGCAGCGGGTCTGGTACTGGGACGACTTCTACGACACGATCATCGGCAAGCCGAGCCAGCGGCTGGCCACCTTCTTCGCCTGGGTGGTCGACGCCCGGATCATCGACGGCGCGGTCAACGGCACGGCGCACCTGGCCAAGCTCACCGGCACGGCGGCCCGGCGGCTGCAGACGGGCTACGTCCGGAACTACGCGCTGGGCATCGCGCTCGGGATGGCCCTGCTGATCGCCTTCATGCTGAGCAGGACGTGGTGGGCATGACCCACACGAGGTCCCCTTCCTGACGCTGCTGATCCTCGTCCCGGCCATCGGGGCCGCCGTGCTCGGCGTGCTGGGCCTGGACAGCCGGATGCCCGGGAGTTCACCTACGCCATCGGCGCTGATCGCCTCGCTCGTCGACGCTCGGCTTCGCCATCGCCGTCCTGGTCGTCATGAAGGTGCACGACGGCGGCTTCCAGCTGGTGTCGGACCACGACTACACCGGCACCGCGCTCGGCGTGCACTGGTACCTCGGGCGTCGACGGCATCTCCATCTTCCTGGTCCTGCTGACCGCCGTCCTGTTCCCGCTGGCGATCATCCTCGGTCGGAACCGCGAGAACCACCGCGTCTACTTCGCCTGGATGCTGCTGCTCGAGGCGGCGGTGCATGGGGAGCTTCCTGTCGCTCGACCTCATCGTGTTCTTCTTCATGTTCGAGCTCACGCTCGTGCCGTCGTACTTCATCATCGCCGGCTGGGGGCACCAGCGCCGCGCCTACGCGGCCATCAAGTTCTTCCTCTACACGTTCCTCGGGTCTGCCTTCCTGCTGGTCGGGATCCTGGCCCTCGCCTTCATCCACCAGTCGCAGTACGGCTACCTGACGTTCTCGCTCGGGCCGCTCATGCAGACGCACCTGAGCGGGACCCAGGGGGTGCTGCTCTTCTTGGCCTTCACCGCCGCCTTCGCCGTGAAGGCGCCGCTGTTCCCGTTCCACACCTGGTCGCCCGACGCCTACACCGAGGCGCCCGAGGAGGGCTCGGTCGTGCTGTCGGGCGTCCTGGCCAAGATCGGCACCTACGGCATCATCCGCTTCGACCTGAGCCTCTTCCCCCAGGCCACCCGCACCCTGGCGCCGATCCTGCTCACGCTGGCGGTCATCGGCATCGTCTACGGCGCGATCGTCGCCTGCGCGCAGCGCGACCTGAAGCGGCTCGTGACCTATTCGTCGCTGGCGCAGATCGGCTTCATCGCGCTCGGCACCATCGCGCTCAGCACCCAGGGGCTGGCCGGCGGCGTGCTGCTCATGCTGAACCACGGCCTGATCGTCGGCGCCCTGTTCATCCTCATCGGCTTCATCTACCAGCGGCGCGGGACGTGGCAGACCGGTGAGATGCGGGGGCTGCAGAAGGCGGCCCCGGTCATGGCCGGCGTCTTCACCGTGGTCATGATGGCGTCGATCGGCGTCCCCGGGCTCAACGGCTTCGTGAGCGAGTTCCTCGTCCTGTCCGGCACCTTCATCACCCACCGCTGGTGGGCCGTGGTGGCGGTGCTCGGCGTGATCGTGGCCGCCATCTACCTGCTCTGGGCCTACCAGCAGGTGTTCCACGGCACGCCGCGCGAGGCCGACGAGAAGACGCGTGACCTCGGCCTGGCTGGAGCGGGCCGTGATGGCGCCGCTGATCATCCTCATCGTCTTCCTGGGCGTCTACCCCAAGCCGGTGCTCGACCGGATCAACCCGTCGGTCAACCAGCTGATCGCGCACGTCGAGAATCGACGACCGGGCACGACGCAGCCGCTCGGTGGCCGTCAAGGGCGTGGAGGGCGTGAAGTGATCGCGACCCTCCTGGCGACGACGCACGCCACCCACGCCTCGGACACCATCGCCGTGCCCCCGATCCGGTGGCTGGCCATCCTGCCGCCCATCATCCTGATCGGCGGCGCCGTGCTGCTGCTGGGCCTGGCGCTCGCTCGTCTCGCGGCCGCTGCGGGTGGCGGTGTCGACCGTGGCGACCGTGGTGATCTCGGGCGGCGCGCTCGGCGTCGCCATCTGGCAGTGGACCGACGTCGCGGACCACGGCGCCCACACCTACATCAAGCAGGCGGTCGTGATGGACGGCTTCAGCGTGTTCATCACGATGCTGGTGGCGATCGCCATGCTGCTGACCGCGCTGGTAGCCGACGGCTACCTCCGCCGCGAAGGCGTCCACGGGCGCCGAGTTCCACGTCCTGGCGATGGTGTCGGCCTCGGGCGCCATGTTGATGGCCATGGCGAACGACCTCATCATCATCTTCCTCGGCCTCGAGATCCTCTCGATCGCGCTCTACGTCCTGACGGCCTTCAACTACCGCCGGGCGGCCTCGGGAGAGGCGGCGCTCAAGTACTTCATCCTGGGCGGCTTCTCCTCGGCCATCTTCGTGTACGGCATCGCCCTCACCTACGGGGCGACCGGCTCGACCAACCTGACCCAGATCGCGGACTTCCTGTCCAAGAACGTCGTGCTGTCCAACGGGCTGCTGCTGGCCGGGCTGGCGCTGCTGCTGGTCGGGCTTCGCCTTCAAGGTGGCGGCGGTGCCGTTCCACATGTGGACGCCCGACGTCTACCAGGGGGCGCCGTCACCGGTGACCGGGTTCATGGCCGCCGTGGCCAAGGCGGGCGCCTTCGCCGCCATGCTGCGCGTCCTCTTCTCGGCGTTCGGCGTGGTGTCGACGCGACTGGCGGCCGATCATCTACGGCCTGGCCGTGCTGTCCCTGGTGCTCGGCGCCTTCGTGGCGCTGCGTCAGCGGGACGTGAAGCGCATGCTGGCGTACTCGTCGATCAACCACGCCGGCTTCATCCTGCTCGGCGTCGTCGCCGGCACCGCGCGTGGCGCCAGTGCCGCGCTCTACTACCTCTTCGCCTACATGCTGATGACGATCGGCAGCTTCGCCGATCGTCACGGTGCTCGGCCGAGACCGGCGACGGCGACCACGACATGTCGCGCTACCGGGGCCTGGCCGGGACGCCAACCCGTTCTCGCGCTGGCCTTTGCCGTCCTCCTGCTCGCCCAGGCGGGCGCACCGTTCACGACCGGCCTGTGGGCCAAGGTGCAGGTCGTCTTCGCGGCCATCGACGTCGGCTACTACCCGCTCGCCGTGATCGCCATGGTGACGGCGGTCGTCGCGGCCTACTTCTACCTCCGGGTCGCCGTGCTCATGTACGCCGGCGGCGGTCTGGGCGAGCCCGAGGGCGGGACGAGCGGCTCGGCGAGCTCGATCTCGACGAGTCGATGGTGGGCGGCAGCCTGATCACGGCGGCGGCACCGCCGGAGATCCCCGACGCGGGCGTGGCGGTCCCGAGGCGAGCGGCGCAGGGCTGGGGCTCTCCGGGCCACGCCGGGGTCGCTGCGAGCGTGGTCACCACGCTCAACGAGCAGATCCTGCTGGGCGACGAGCCGAGGACGAGGACACCGAGCCCGAGCCGGTCGACGTGCCGGTCGCTCGGCGCCATGGCCATCGGGCTGTGCACCGGGGTCACCGTTCTGTTCGGCGTCTGGCCGCAGCCACTCATCGACTTCGCCAACCACGCCACGCTGCTCTTCCTGCCGCAAGTAGGTCGCCGGGCCACCTTGGGCGGCTACGGGCGTGTGACGAGGAGCCCAGGCCAGAACCCGATCCTGCCCCGATCGGGGAGACGCGGCACCGGCGGGCTCGCCGTAAGCTAGGGCCGTCGCGAGCGGTTTTCCTCAGGTGGGAAGCGCCGGCATACCCGGTGGACGAGGAACGGATCGACGATGAGCGAGGGAGCGTCCGGGCCCGAGCCCGACGACACGGCGGCAGCGGACGAGACTCCGGTCTCGCTGAGCGCCTCATTCGCGACGAGTTCTCGGATGCCGCGCCCACGCACCGCACCTGGTTCCCCAGGACGGCGAAGCACGCCGCGGCGGTGGAGACCTCCTCCTTGGCCCAGGCGGACGGATCCGCCGCGGACTCCGGCGCGCCCACGAGCACGGACGGGGCCGCCGTCGCCTTCTCGGACGAGACGGCGAAGGTCCCGGTCGTCGGGTGGCGGCCACCGGGCGCCGACGACACGATCGTGGTGGGCCGCTCCGATCATCCACGAGGAGTTCGTCGCAGCCCAGAGCGCCGCCGACTCACGGTCGCACCGCACGGGCATGCTGGCCGGCCTCGCCGTCGTCGGCGCCCTGCTCGTCGTGCTCGTCGTGCTCGCGCCGGGCGGGTCGAAGCCGCGACTCCCGGCGCAGAGCGTGCACGACGTGAGCCCGATCTCCGCCAGCGGACCCAAGACCGACGGCGGCGACCACGCCGACGACCGCCGCGCCGACCGACCACGTCGTCGGCGCCCGCCGCCAGCACGACGACGACTCCGAGCCAACAGCATGGCGAGACGATCACCACGTACATCACCTACAGCTAGGTGCCGGGTCCACGACGCCGGCGCAACGGTGACGCCCGCGACCACGGCGTCGCCCACACCGCAGACCACCGCGCCGCCGCAGACAACCACGACCACGACCGCGCCGCCACCGACGACCACCACCACGGCGCCAAGCGCTGCCTCCTCGGCCTGATCTGCTGAGCGGCGGCGCCCGTTCGCCGGCGTGGCGTTATTCGGATTCCTTGGAGAAGTCGGCGGTGCGCCACCGCTCGGGCGTCAGGCGGAACATGACGTCTTCGGGCGTCGCCGGCCGTCGCGGCCATGTACGCCTCGCCGCCCTCGGGCCCGAGGTAGCGGGAGGCCAAGGCGCGCAGCGCCTCGGGATCGGCCGGGTCCTCCCCCCAGCTGACCGGGCCGTCGACGCTGACGAAGCCGTACGGCGGGACCTCTGATTGGACACACAACGAGCAGGCACCGGCCGCCCGCAGGAGGCGGGCCTTCGTCGCAGCCGCGACCGGTGATGAAGTCCACGGTGCCGCCCGGCTCGTAGGCGTACCAGATCGGCACCGTCAGCGGGCGCGTGCCCTGGATCGTCGACACCGAGGACGCCCACGTGCACGCCGGCGAGGAAGGTCTCGCGTTCGGCCGCGGCTCATGGTGATCGTCATGGCCTGACCGCCCGAGGCTCCCGGTCACCTGCTGGTCAGCCTCCTTCCGTGCGCCCGGCGGGCCGTCCTCCGTGTCCATGGCGGCCACGACCTCTTCGGGCACGGCCGGCCCCGTCCGCTTGGCCACGCCGGTCGTGAGCAGGCGCCCGATCACCGGTACCTCGGTCAGCGACTCTGCCCGCATGATCTGGACTGCCACCGGGACGAACTGCTCGGCCGAGTCGAAGACGATGTAGCGGGGCAGCCACCGCGGCTCGTACTTGGCGTTGAAGCGCCACAGCGTCTCGATCTGCAACACGCCGGACAACCGTCGGATCGCCCACCGCTCCACGCGCTGGGTCACGCCGTCACCGGAGTCACCCTCGAGGATCGACCGCATGGCGGCGAAGTTCAAGCTGAGCCCGGTCATCCCCCTCTCCTTGAGGTGGCTGATCGTCGAGCACAGGGCGAAGTCGAGCAGCCCGTTGGGATGGTCGGCCGGGTCACGGCGCATGAGGTCGAGCGAGTAGCCGCCGATGGCCGGCGACGGGCACGAACTGGCACATGGCCACCGGCGCCCCGTCCGGGCCCTCCACCAGCGTCAGCAGCAGTCCCGAGTCCCGCGGGTCGAAGAGGCGACCGAGCATCATGGAGAAGCCGCGCTCCTGCTCGCCCGCGGCGGCTCTTCGCCATCAGCTCGGCCATGCGGGCGGCGTCCTGTGCGGTCGAGGTGGGCCGGGTCCAAGAAGCGGACGGTGTAGCCGTAGCGGGCGACCCGGTTGACGGCCTGGCGCAGCCCCTTCATCTTTCCGCCCTCGAGCGAGAAGACCCGGGGGTCGACGACCGCCTCGTCGCCGATGTACACGAAGCGCATGCCCGACGCCTGGTAGGTCGGGAGCCACTCCTCGCCGGCGCCCATCACGCCGAGCCCCCAGCCCTGCCGGTCGACGTAGCGGCGGAAGGCGTCCCACACGTGCGCCCGCTCGGAGAACGGCCCGATGGGGTCGGGGGAGACGAGGCAGACCCCGCCGAAGACGGCGTACGCGACCAGTGAGTCGCGGTGGAAGAACCACTGCTTGTCGTCGCGCAGCGCGAAGTAGTCCAGGGTGCCGGTGCCGTGGCGGCGCACGATGTCCCGGGCCCGCAGTTCGGCGGCACGGCGTCCGACGGCGGCGGCCCGACGAGAGGCTGCGGTCGACCACCGGACGCGTCAGCAGATAGAGGGCCACCACGATCAGGCTGATGCCGACGGCCAGCAGCGTGATCGAGGCGAAATGGTCGATCGTCCTCGGGAACCTGACCCACTGCACGCCGACCAGCCGCTCCGCCGAGCCGAGCAGCACGTTGGGCCAGCTGGGCAGCGGGTGGTGGTGGACGTGTCCCGCCATCTCGACACCGAGGAAGCCGCCCAGGGTGGCGAACAGGCCGCCGACGGCGAGGATCGCGAAGGCCCCGACGAGCGTGGCCGGCTCGGTCTGGGCCCGGAACAGGTCCCGCTGGACGACCAGGAGCACGAGCACGGCGGCGCACACGAGCAGCGTCACCACGTCGGCGGCGTGCACCAGGTGCAGCGCCAGCGATGCGGTCAGCAGCGCCACGGCCACGATCCAGGAACGGCGCTGACCCTTCAAGATGCCTCGGGACAACATGATCATCCCGATGCCGGCGATGGCCACGAGCGCGCCGGCCGCCTGCACCAGCGCGACGGGCAGGTACTGCGCGATGAGGTTCAAGTGCGCGCGGAGGGGCGCGGTGACGGCGGACAGCAGGTCGATCGCACCGGCCGCGAAGAGCGCCACGGCGGCGATGCGACGGATCCGGCGCACGCGGATGCGGTCCGCCGCGACGTCCGGTGCCGGTGGCCACGACGCCCCGGTCGGCCATCCCGCCTTGAGCTCGGCGTGCACCTCGCCCGCCTTGTTGCGCCCCTTGACGAGCGAGTCGGCGGTCACCAGGCGCTCGCCCAAGGTCGCCGTGGGCAGCGCGGCGTCGGCCAGGATCAGGCGGACGTGCAGCTCGGCCCCGGTCTCGATCTCGATGGTCGACTCCTGGCGGTGGTTGAGGAACGTCGGCGGGAGCCCGAGGCGCCCACGGTGCTCGTGCACGACCTCGGAGGTTGCACCGGGACAGGCGAAGAACCCGGCGTCGAGGTGGGTGAGCTCGGGCACGAGCGATCCGCCGGCGATGACCCCGGCGACCCCGTCCTGGACGGCGGCGCGGGTCAGGTCGAGCGCGTTCTCGCCGTCGATCTCGAGCTGTGCGTGCGCGATCGCGCCGGTGCCCGAGTCCCCGCGCGCCCACGGAGCGGGGAGGCTGCCGCCTCCGAGCGCCCGCCAGATGCCACGGGACGTGATGGCGACGACCACCGCCAGGACGACCAACAGCGCGACGGCGATCACCGCGGTGTCGACGACACGGGAGAACCACGACGCGTCGTAGGCGCGCTGGAGCGCGGTCTGTTGGCGGGGGGAGCGGAACAGGTGGCCCAAGCCGTTGACGACAAACTCGATCCGCAGGAGGAGCGCAATGGCGGCGAGCGCGAGGGGCGGCGCCCACAAGAAGCGCCGCAGCCGCCGATAGAGCAGGCGAGACGTCACGAACCGGCGCGACTCGAGCGGATCGTCCAACCGCTCGATGCCATCCAGCCAGGGCCGGTCGTCCCGGGGGTCGCGTCCATCGGAGCGGTCGCGTCCACCCGCATCGAGCCCGCCCGCACCCACACGGTACGGGGGCCGGATCCGGTCTCACAGTGGAGGTCGACGCCGTCCACCACTCTCACCCCGCCGGCGGTGAGGACGTCGACGAGCTCGGGGTCGCGTCCCGACGGCGCCATCACCACGATCACCTGGGACTCGGGGCGTGCGGCGAAGGTGCCCAAGGCGCTGAGGAGCTGGGAGTGACTCTCGAGGGCGCGTCGTGCGGACTCAGCCGGGCACGCGGTCGCCACGATGCGGCCGCAGATGATCACGGTGCCGGGTCCCTGCCAATCCTCCAGACGCCGGGCGATGTCGCGGGACGCTGCGGTGGACGAAGCGGAGGGTTCCAGCGGGAGCAGCAGGTCGCCGATCACCTCGACCCGGCGGCCCAGGGCCACCTCGATACGGCATTCGGCGCGGCGCGGCAGAGGCTCGCTGCGATCCGCAGCCGTGTCGACGTCGACGTCCATGCGACGTCCATCGTGTCACTTCCAGGGCCCCCGAACCCTCCTCACTGAGGCGGAGCCGCTCCGCCTGAAGAACGAAGACAGCCCGTTAAGCTGGACTTTCGTGCCCAGCCCGCGTCCCGACACCGACCTGACGAACTGGACCTGGCGCGAGGGGGCCAACCCTGACGGCGGACCCGCCGTGATTTTCGACATCGACGGCGTCCTCTCGGACGCAGCGGGTCGCCAGCACTTCTTGGAGCGGGGCCGGCGTGACTGGCCGGCCTTCTTCGAGGCCTGCGGAGACGACCCGGTCATCGAGGAGATCGCACGGCTCCTCGAGCTCCTCGACCCGTCCCTCCACGTCATCTTGCTGACCGGGCGCCCGTTCAGAGTCAATCCGCAGACGGTCGCCTGGCTGAAGCGCTACGGCTTGCGCTGGGACCTTCTCGTCATGCGGTCACGCGGGGACTACGCGCACGTGACCTCGTTCAAGCAGTCCGTCGTCGAGGACCTCCGGGCCTACGGGTTCGACCTGCGGCTCGCGTTCGAAGACGACCCGTCGAATCACGCCATGTACGTGGCGGCGGGTGTGCCGTGCGTGTACATCCACTCCGGCTACTACGAGGACCGGAACTGACGCAGCCAGCCGGCTGCGAGCGCGATCGCCGCCAGCACGACCACCGGAAGGTCGCCCCAGTGGTCATAGGGCGTCAGTCCGCGGCGCAGCGCCACGGTCGCGGAGAGCACCTGTCGGTTCCCCAGTGAGCTGCGCGCCACGACCACGCCGCGCTGGGTCACGACCGAGCTGAACCCGGTCGGAGCGGCCTGCACGAGGTCACGGCCCGTCTGGATCGACTGGACGACGTCTGCCGCGATCTCCTGCGCCGGCACCTGCGACGTGCTGTACGACGACGTGTTGGTGGGCACGGCGAGCAACTCCGCGCCGGCGCGGACGGACTCGTGGCTCCGCCCCGCGTAGAAGACCTCGAACGACACCAGCACGCCGATGGGACCGGCGGGGGTGCGCAGGAGGCCGGTGCCGTGACCAGGCACGGCGTCGGTCGGCACGCCGGAGAGGTCGGCGAAGTGCGCGAAGAACGACCGGTCGGGCACGTACTCCCCGAACGGCACCCGGTGCACCTTCTCGAACACGGCGACGATGTTGCCGCGCGGTCCCCACACGACGACCTCGTTGCGGAACGCCGTCGCACCCGCCGGCTCGGTCACGCCGACCATGAGCGTCGTGTGCAACGCCCGCGCCAGGCTGCTCAGTGTGGCGGCCTCCGGTGACCCGGCGAGGGGCCCGTCGAGGGCGACCACGTCTTCGGGCCACACCACGAGCTCGGCGTGCGGTCGTGCCGTCGTCACGCCGTACGTCGCGGCCAGCTGGGCGTCGTAGACCGCCGTCGGCGACACCTGCTCCTTGCTGACCCCACGCTGCCCGCCGCCCTGGACGAGCGCGACCCGCACCGTTCCCACGGGCGGGCCGCCGTCGGGGACGACCGCGCCCACGACGGCGAGTGCGACCACTCCGGCCGCGATGACGGCCGGCCCGACCACCGACCGCATCGGCATCTGCGGCCGCCGAGCGCGCGAGCGCAGCCACCAGGGTCGCCGCCGCGACCCCGCCCGCCCACACGCCCGCCGTGATCAGCAGCGGGCCGCCCAGGCGCGCCAGCTGGACCAACGGGCCGTCGGCCTGGCCGAGGAACACGCCACCCAGGGGCAGTCCTCCGAACGGCCAGGTCATGCGCACGGCCTCCGCCAGGGTGCAGGCGCCCACGAACGCAAGGGCCCGGCCCCGCGTCGGCGGGGTGAGTGCGGCTGCGGCCGCGAAGAACAGGGCCTCGACGAGGATCAGCACCACCGCGCCGTACCAGTTGAAGGCGCGGGCCCAGAACAGCCCGATGGCGAAGCAGCCCAGGCCGGCCAGCCAGCCGGACCAGACCCGCGTCCGCAGCCGCAGTCCGGCCAGTCGCCAATACAGCAGCCCCGCGCCGGCCAGCCCGAGGGGCCACCAGCCCCACGGAGGCAGCGAGAGGGCGAGCAGGACCCCGGCCGCGACCGACGGCGCGGCGATACGGCCTCGGCCGGTCGGCCAGGTCACGACACGGCGTGTGCGGCCGCGCGGCCGCTCGCGATGCAGGCCGGGATGCCAACGCCGCGGTACGCCGCTCCCGCCACCGCCAGGCCACCGAGGCGTGCCGCCGCCGCCTCGACGCCGGCCGTGCGCAGAAGATGGTGGACGCGGTACTGCGGCAGCCCGCGCGGGTGTCGCACGACCACGGACTCCGTCGGCTGGCCGCTCAGCCCGATCAGCGCGCTGAGCTCCTCCCAGGCCACGACCGCGCACTCGGCATCCGTCCATTCGTCCGGACGGGTGTCGTCCATGCGGCCCATCGAGGCGCGGAGCAAGACATGGCCGTCGCGGGCCAGATGCGGCCATTTCCGGTCGAGGTACGTGCACGCGGTGACCGCCCAAGGGTGGCCACCCTTGGGCGGCGCTGTGCGCGGGACGAGGAACCCGGTCCCGAAGAGCTCGGCCGGCACGCAGCCGACCGGCGCGCGGAACGTCACCAACGTCACCGACGCGTAGTCGATCGAGGCCAGCAACGCCGCGGCCTCGTCGTCGTGGGGGCGCAGCAGCGTCGCCGCGCTGGGCGCGGGTACGGCGACGACGACCGCGTCCCCACGTTGGTCGGCGTGGCCGGTGACGGCCCAGCCATCGCCGTCGCGGCTGAGGCATTCGACCGGGCTCGACGGCCTGAGCTCCACGCCACGAGCCTCGAGGCCGGCAAGGAGGGCGTCGACGAGGGCGGCCATGCCCCCGTCGAGCGCCCAGAAGAGAGGAGGGCCGTCGGGATCCGGGCGCGGGACCTCGGCGCGCAGCGCGCGCATCAGGCTGCCGCGGCGCTGGGCGGCGGCCAGCAGGGGCGGGAAGACCGCGGCGGCGGACATGTCGTCGACCGACCCGGCGTGGATGCCGCCGATCAGGGGATCGGCCAACGTGTCGACCACTTTGCGACCGAGCTTCCGGGCGACGAGCGGGCCGATGGCCCGGTCGCCGATGGGGCCCCGCCCGCCGGGCCGCGGCAGCAGCGCGTCGCGCGCCAGCGCAACGGAACCGCCGACGCCCAGGATGCCGGAGCGGGCCGTCGGCCAGAACCGCGTGGGAATCCCCATCGCGTGCCCCTCCGGCAGCACGCGCAGCCGGCCACGTGACCAGACCGACGCACCCCGCGCCGTGATCGGGACGAGCGCCCCTTCGAGCCCGGCTTCTTTGCACAGATCGAGCGCCTCGGGCCGTCGTCCCAAGAATCCGTCGGGTCCCACGTCGACGACCTGACCGGCGACGTCGTCGCTGCGCAACGCGCCACCGAATCGCCCCGAGGCCTCCAAGACGACGACCTCGGGCGCGCCGGCGTGCGCCTCGGCCCCACCGCTGAGCTCCCACGCCGCGGCCAAGCCGCTGATGCCGCCGCCCACCACGACCACCCGCCGCGCCGCCATGTCAGGCCGCGGCGGTCGCAATCAGGTCGGCCAACACGCCGACGAACACCGGATCGTCGTTCAGCGACTCGGTGCGCGCATAGGCGAGACCAGCCTCGGCGGCGACCCCCGCCACTTCGACGTCGAGGTCGTACAACACCTCGAGGTGGTCGGAGACGAAGCCGATGGGACAGATCACGACGGCATCGATGTCGCCGCCGGCACCGAGCCGACGTACCTCGTCACGCACGTCGGGACCGAGCCACGGCTCGGGAGTCCTGCCCGCGCTCTGCCAGGCCACTTCCCACTCGCCCAGGCCCGCCGCCTCCGCCACGCGCCGGGCCGAGTCCGTCAACTGCTCGGGATACGTGTCGCCGTGCTCGCGCACGCGTTCGGGGAGCGAGTGCGCCGTGAAGATCACCCGTGGCCGCCCCGGCACCGTGGCGAGCGCCTCCCTGACCCGCTCGCCCAGGAGCTGCACCAGGGCGGGCTCGCCGTACCACGGGCCGACGGCCACGAATGGCGTCGAGCCCAGCTCCTTGGCGGCGCGGTCCAGATACTCCTGAGAGCCCATGGTCGACGAGTGCGGGGTCAGAACCAACCCGACCACCTCCTCGTGGTCGCCCGCCGCGAGCGCGGCCGCAGCCTCTTCGATGAGGGGGTCTGTGTGCTTGGCGCCGAACGAGACCACGTAGCGCCCCGGCTCGCGGCGATCGAGCTCGGCGCGCACCGCGTCGACCTGGGCCCGGGTGCGTTCCGCCAGTGGGGACACCCCGCCGATCGCCCGGTAGCGGCCCTCCAGCTCGGTGAGTTGCGCCGGTGCGGGCGGACGACCGCGACGGATCCGCGTGTAGAACGCCTCGATCTCATCGGCGCTGGCCGGCGTGCCGTGCGCCATGAGGAGGACGCCGATCGTCACCTCGGCGCGCTCTCCCGGTGCACCAACTCGGCGACCGCGCCCAAAACGCCGGGATCCGTCTCGGGCAGTACTCCGTGACCCAGGTTGAAGACGTGACCGGTGCCCGTTCCGTCGCTGCCACGGCGAGCACCTCGCGGACGCCTTCCTCGACCACGGACCACGGGGCGAGGCAGAGCGCGGGGTCGAGATTTCCCTGCACGGCGTGGCTGCGCGCCCACCCTGGCGCGCGCGCAGCGTCGAGTGGCACCCGCCAGTCGACGCCGACGACGTCGGAGCCCGCGTCGGCCATCTGGACGAGGAGCTCTCCGGTGCCCACGCCGAAGAGGATGGTCGGGACGCCCAAGTCGGCGATGCCCTCGAAGACGGCGCGTGTCGCCGGCAACGCGAAGCGCGCGTACTCGTCGGGCGACAGCGAGCCGGCCCAGCTGTCGAAGAGCTGCACGACCTGCGCCCCGGCCGCAACCTGCGCACGCAGCGACGCCACCGCCATCGTCGCGAGCCGCCGGGTGAGTTCGTCCCACAGGGCGGGCTCGCCGTGCATCAGGGCCTTCACGCGTGCGAACGTCCGCGACGGGCCGCCTTCGACGGCGTAGCTCGCGACCGTGAAGGGGGCGCCGGCGAAGCCGATGAGCGCGACGCCCGTGCCGTCGAGCTCCTTCGCCACGAGGCGTGCGGCCTCGGCGACGTACGGCGCGTCGTGGTCGGGCTCGAACGGACGGAGGCGGCGAAGGTCGGCGGCCGAGCGGAACGGCTCGGCGACCACCGGCCCCCGACCCTGCTCGATCTCCACGCCGAACCCGATGGCATGGAGGGGCACGACGATGTCGGAGAACAAGATGGCGGCGTCGACGCCGTAACGCCGGACCGGCTGGAGCGTGAGCTCGGCGGACAACGCGGCGTCCCCGATGGCGGCCAGGATCGATCCATTGCCCCGGGCGGCGCGGTACTCGGGCAACGCCCGTCCGGCTTGGCGCATGAACCAGACCGGCGTGCGCGTCACGGGCTCCCGCCGGCAGGCCCGCACCAGGTCGGGCACGGTTTCTGCCCGAGGGGTCACCCGAGCGGCTCTATGACGACCGCCGTGCCGTAGGCGCAGATCTCCGTCCAGTTCCCGCCCATCTCCGAGGTGTCGAACCGCATGGCCACGACGGCGTTGCCGCCCCGGGCCTCCGCCTCCTTGACCATCCGGTCGACGACGTCCTCCCGGCTCAACTGGAGGTTCTTCGTCATCCCCTTGAGCTCACCGCCGGCGAGCGACTTGAAGGCGGCGCCGAACTGGGAGCCGACGTTCCGTGAGCGGACGGTCAGGCCGAAGACCTCTCCGAGTACGGAGGTGACCTTGTAGCCGGGCACGTCGTTCATGGTCGAGATCAGCATGGCGATCCTTTCGGTCCGGCTCATCGTAGGCGTGGCCACCCAGGCGTCCCGGGCGTGCGCGGGCGTCTAAACTGAACCGTTTCCCCGAGGGACCGGGGTGAAAGGGGAGAGGTGCCCGAACATCCCGATCTGCAGGATGAGCAGGAGTTCCTCGACCGGGCCTACGACGGGCTCGAGTTCATGCGCGGCGAGGCCCGCCAGATGCTCCAAGGCGTCCTGGATCTCGGCCGTGGCGGCACCTTCCAATCGCGCACCGAACGCGACATCGTGGTGCGCACCAGCCTGGCTCGCCTCGAACAACTCGACATCGGCGACCAGGCGCTCTATTTCGGCCGGATCGACCGCCTCCCCGAACCCGGGAACGGGGCGACGAACGGGGCGCTGGGCGAGTCGTTCCACATCGGCCGCCTCGCCGTGTCGGGCCCCGACCACGAACCGTTGGTGGTGGATTGGCGTGCGCCGGTGGCGGAGCCCTTCTACCGGGCCACCGGCCTCGATCCTCAGGGGCTCGCTCGGCGTCGCCACCTCGCCGTGCGTGGCCGCGCCGTCCTCGGCCTCGAGGACGAGTACTTCGTGGACCCAGCGGGTCGCCCGGTCGGCCCGGTCGACGACGGGGACGCCGCCGGAGAGCGCCTGTTGTCCGACGGCATGGTCCTCGGCGGGCCCGGTGCCCTGCTCTCGGCCCTGGGTCAGTCCAGGACCGGTCGCATGGGTGACATCGTGGCGACGATCCAGCGCGAGCAGGACGAGATCATCCGTTCGCCCCTGCCGGGCGTCCTCGTGGTGCAGGGTGGCCCCGGCACGGGCAAGACCGCGGTGGCGCTGCACCGCGCCGCCTACCTGCTCTACACGCACCGTTTCCCGCTCGAACGCCAGGGCGTGCTCGTCGTCGGCCCCAACCCGCTGTTCCTGCGTTACATCGAACAGGTCCTGCCTTCCCTGGGCGAGACGGGCGTCAGCCTGTCGACCGTCGCCGGGTTGGTGCCCGAGGTGCGTGTCCGGGGCGTCGATGACGCCGCCGTGGCCAAGCTGAAGGGCGACGTGCGCATGGTGAAGGTGTTGGCCAAGGCGATCCGCACGCGCGAGCGCCCGCTCCGCCAGGACGTGGAGATCCCGTTCGGGGCCGGCGTGCTGCGGCTGCGGGCTCGTGCCACCGAAGAGATCGTGGCGCTGGCCCGTCGCCGTCCCGGCACCCACAACGCGCGGCGGCGGTTCGTCGAGGCGCAAGTGGTGCGGTCGCTCTCCGACGACTACCGGGCGCGCCTCACCCGCGGCGGGATCACGACAGTCGACGACACGCCGAGCCAAGAGCAGCAGGACGACCTGGCACGGCGAATCCGGCGTGCGCCCGAGGTCATCGAGGCGCTGGACCGGATGTGGCCCCGCCTGTCGCCGCACGAGTTCCTCCACGACCTCCTCGGTGCGCGGGCGCTCCTCACTGCGGCCGGCAAGGGCATCCTCACCACGGCGGAAGTGCAGCGCCTCTACCGTCCACGCAGCGTCACTCTCGACACGGTGCCATGGACCGTGGGCGACACCGCGCTCATCGACGAGGCGCGCACGCTTCTGGGCCCGCGCCGCGGCCGGACCGCGCGGACCCGGACGGCGCGCAGCGACGAGGGCTCGGCCCAAGAGACGGGGTTCTGGCCGCAAGGCCTGGCGGCGTCGCCGGCTCCTGCGGTCGTCTCTTCCAACGGTTCCGACGACGAAATAAGGTCGTTCGGCCACATCGTCGCCGACGAGGTGCAGGACCTGTCGCCCATGCAGCTCCGCATGTTGGCCCGTCGATCCCTCTCGGGCTCCATGACCGTGGTCGGCGACATCGCGCAGGCAACCGGGCCCTGGGCGCCGACGAGTTGGGACGACGTCACCCGTCACCTGACCCCGCAGCGCCCCCCACGGTTGGTCGAGCTCACGGTGAGCTACCGCACCCCCGCCGAGGTCGTCGCGCTCGCGGCGCAGGTGCTGGCGGTGGCGGCGCCGACGATCGCCCCGCCCCGCCCCGTCCGCGCCTCGGGGCAAACCCCACGCATCGTGCACGCGGGCCGAGTGGGCTTTGCGGCGCGCCTGGCGGAATTGGCGCACGAGGAGGTGGCAGCGGTGGCGCCCGGCAGGGTGGCCGTCCTCGGCGCAGGGGTCATGCTCCCGGAGCTGATGCGCGGGTTGGCCGATGCCGGCCTCGACGCCACCGACCCCCGTGACCCCGCCGGGGAGGGGCTGGCGGCCGGGCTCGTCGTCTTGCCCGCCGACGAGACCAACGGCCTGGAGTTCGACTCCGTGATCGTCGTCGAGCCGTCTCTCATCGCGTCCGTCGGCGACGAACCGGCCGAGGAGACGCCCCCGGTGGCCACGACACGGGGATTGCGGACTCTCTACGTCGCGCTCGACCGCGCCCGACCAGGCGGCTGACGATCCTGCACGCCGATCCCCTGCCGGTCGACCTCCACTGACCTGGGGATTCACAGCCTGCCTCAAGGCCACAGGCCTGCAACCTGCTTATTGGCGACCTCAGCAGCGGGTCGACTAGAAATTGCGCTGTGACGCAGGCTGTTTCGGCGGAAGTCCCAGCGCCCCAAGGGAGGATCATTCACGACCGGCCGCCGATGCTGGCGGTCGGGGTCATGATCTGGCTCGGTTCCGAGCTGATGTTCTTCAGCGGCCTCTTCGCCGCCTTCTTCACCATCCGGGCGAACACCGTCGGACCGTGGCCCCCGGCCGGGACCCAACTCGACACCTTGCGGGCGGGTTTCTTCACCCTCATCCTCGTCTCCTCGAGCTTCACCATGCAGAAGGCCGTCTTCGACGCGGAGTGGCGCCGGCGCAAGGCCGCCCGGATGTGGATCGTCTTCACGATCATCCTGGGCGTGGCGTTCCTGGGCAACCAGGTCTACGAATGGTTGTTCAGCCCCACTCGTTGGTACACGAACTCGTACGGCTCGCTCTTCTACATCATGTCGGGCCTTCACGGGCTGCACGTCTTCATCGGGCTGATCGCCATGGTCTTCCTCCTGGGTCGTATGCGGGGCGACAAGGGTGGTGACCCAGGCGAGCTCTCGGCTATCCAAGGAGTCTCTTACTACTGGCACTTCGTCGACATCGTCTGGGTTGGTCTCTACAGTTGTCTGTTCCTTCTCAAGTAGGCGTGCGAGGCGTGCGCCCATCACTCAAGAAGAAGCTGCGCACCCAGTTCCTGCTGCCGGCCGGCCTCCTGACCGTCGCCGCGATGGCGTCGCTGGCGGTGTTCTTCCCGGGCACCGGCGCCGGGGCGAGCGGGCACAACGACGCGTCGCAGGTGTCGACCAACGCGAAGGACGTGTTGAAGGCGTGCGGCACCGTGAACACGAAGGGTGTCAGCCCGATCCCCAATACGGGGAACCCCTTCTTCAGCACGAACCTCCTGTGCCACGGAGGCAACCTGCTCTCTTACGGCAACAACTCGATCACGTACGCCAACCCGCCGCAGTCGTACATCCAGGCGGGGCACCAGCTGTTCGCCCAGACGTGCTCGAGCTGCCACGGCAACAACGCCAACGGCACCATGATCGTGAACGGCAAGGTCGAAGCCACCATCGGCCCGAACCTTCAGGGCGTCGGTGCCGCCACGGTCGACTTCTGGGTCAGCTCGGGCCGGATGCCCGCGACCGACACGAAGGCGGTGGAGGCGGAGCGCAAGGCGTCCCGCCTCACACCGAAGCAGGCGCTCGAGCTCGCGGCGTGGGTCAACTCGCTCGACCCCTCCGTGCCCGGCGGTGCCGTTCCCGCATCTGCAGGGGGCGAACCAGTCGGTCGGCGCCGATCTGTTCTCGCTCAACTGCGCGGCGTGCCACACCATCACCGGCGCCGGTGACGCACTCGCGTTCGGCACCAACGCGCCCACGTTGCAGAACCGGGGGGTGACGGCGCAGCAGGTCGCGGAGGCCATCCGCACCGGTCCCGCCAACATGCCGCGCTTCTCGGGCAACCTGAGCGACGCCCAGGTGCGCGACATCGTGTCGTACGTCACGGGCCGTCTGCAGCATCCGACCAATCCGGGGGGCTTCGGACTGGGCGGCGTCGGGCCGGTGGCCGAAGGCTTCGTCGCACTGCTGATCGGCGTCGGCGGTCTCGCCCTCATCTGCTTCTGGATCGGAGAGCGTTCGTGAGCGACGCCGACCACCAGCCCTCGCGCACACGGGTGCCGATGCCGGTCGCGGCGCTCAGCGATCCGCACATGAGCGACGCCGCGCGTCACCCCAAGCGGATCGAGAACGTCATCGCGGTGATTTTCCTCGTCGCCATCGTGCTGTTCGGCATCTCGGGCGCAGCGTGGTGGCAGAACTGGAACGACTGGATCTTCGGCGGCGCTCTCGGTGCCGGACTCTTCGCCCTGGGCTTCGGCTTCACGGCTTGGGGCAAGTACCTCATGCCGCAGGGTCCCTTCGTCGAGGAGCGCCACATCCTGGCTTCGACCTCCGAGGAGCGCGACTCCATCTCGGCGGCGCTCGTCGAGCGGACCGCGGTGGTGGTCAAGCGGCGCAAGGTCCTGGGTGGCCTCTTTGCCGCCGCCTCCGGCGTCTTCGGGCTCGTGATCCTCCTCCCGCTGATCGGCTCGCTCGGCCCGCTGCCCGAAGACGAGCTGGACACCACGGACTGGAAGGCCGGGACGGTGCTCGTCGACTCCAACGGCCGGCCCATTCGCCGCGAGACCCTCGTCGTCGGCGGCATCATGACCGTCTATCCGCGCAACCAGCTGCGCATCCAGGACGGACAGGTGATCTTCACCGACTCGGGGCTGGCCACCGACCAGACGGTCCTAATCCGCGTCTCGGACCAGCCCCTCGATCCGCCCACCATGCCGGGTCGTGAGAACTGGACGCCCGACGGCTACGTGGCGTATTCCAAGGTGTGCACCCACTTGGGTTGCCCGGTCGGGCTCTACGAGCAGGAGCTCGAGCTCTTGGTCTGCCCGTGCCACCAGTCGATGTTCAATGTGCGCAACGGGGCGGTGCCGCAGTTCGGGCCGGCGCCCCGCCCGCTCCCGCAGTTGCCCCTCGGCTACAACGACAACGGGTACCTCATCGCCACGGCGCCCTATGATCAGCCCGTCGGACCTGGCTTCTTCGAGCGGACCACATGAGCGACACGGCCTCAAAGACGAAGCGCTCCACGCGAGCGGCCCGGGGCCCCTACGGCCAGGTGGGCAAGATCGTCGACGAGCTCGACGATCGGCTCGGCATCGCCAAGGGCGGACGCGTCTTCCTCGACAAGATCTTCCCGGACCATTGGTCGTTCATGCTCGGCGAGATCGCCCTGTACTCGTTCGTCGTCATCATCGCGACAGGCATCTTCCTGTCGCTCTACTTCGTCCCCTCGGCCAGCCAGGTCCTCTATCACGGGGTGTACGCCCCCCTGCGCGGCCAGCGGGTGTCGGAGGCCTACCAGTCGACGGTCAACATCTCCTTCAGCGTGCGCGGCGGGCTCCTCATCCGTCAGATGCACCACTGGGCGGCCGACATCTTCATCGGCGCCATCATCGTGCACATGGCCCGGATCTTCTTCACCGGTGCCTTCCGCAAGCCGCGCGAGCTCAACTGGTCGATCGGGATCATCATGCTGGTCCTGGCCGTGCTCGAGGGCTTCATCGGCTACTCGCTGCCCGACGACCTCATCTCGGGGACCGGACTCCGCATCGGCTACTCCATCGCCGAGTCCCAGCCGTTCATCGGCAGCTATTTCGTCTCGTTCCTCTGGGGCGGTCAGTTCCCGGGCAACGGGACCATCATCCCCCGGTTGTTCATCGTCCACGTCCTGCTCATCCCCCTGGCTCTGCTCGGCCTGATCGGCGCCCACCTCGGCCTTCTGGTGCGCCAGAAGCACACGCAGTTCGCCGGCGAGGGAAGAACCGAGAACAACGTGGTCGGCTCGCCGATGTTCCCCACCTTCATGGCGAAGACGACGGGCTTCCTCTTCATGGTGACCGGCCTCACGGCCCTGCTCGGTGCGTTCGCCCAGATCAACCCGATCTGGCAGTTCGGCTCCTACGATCCGTCCAAGATCTCGTACGCCGTGCAGCCGGACTGGTACATGGGCATGCTCGACGGCGCCCTGCGCATCATGCCGTCGTGGGAGTTCGCGGGCTGGGGTCATACCGTGCCGCTCGAGGTCTTCCTGCCCGCGGTTCTGTTCCCGACCCTGCTCATCACGCTGTGGCTCTTGTATCCGGGCTTAGAACGCAGGTTCACCGGCGATCACGAGATGCACAACCTGCTCGACCGGCCGCGCGATCGCCCCAAGCGCACCGCGGCCGGCGTGGCCATGTTCACGTTCATGTTCGTGTTGTTCGCTGCCAGCTCGACCGACGTGCTCGCCAACTTCTTCCACGTCTCGCTGAACGTGACCCTGTGGTTCTTCCGGTTCGCCATCTTCGTGATCCCGGCCATCGCTGCCGCCGTCACGTATCAGCTCTGCAAGGAGATGCAAGGCGTGCACGGCGTCGGCAAGCGCAAGCGTGCCGTCATCGTGAGCCGCTCGACCGACGGCGCGTATTCGACCGTGCCCACGGCGCCGCGGCCCGACGACGAGCACGAGGAGCTCGACCCCGAGCCCGTGCCGGACCGCATCGACATCGAGCCGTTGGAGGTCAACGGCGAGGTGACCCTGCCTGAGCCGTCGCCCACGGGCGTGCGCCAGGTCACGCGCTGAACCAGCCGGCCGAGCGACCCGGCCCCCGCGACCTCTGGGTCGTCGTCGAAACGATCCACGCCGTCACGTACTTCGACCCGGGGTGTCGCGCCGCGTGGCGTGACGCGGGCCTCCGAGGCTTCTGGGCGGGCTACTTCGCCGGTCGGGCGGCACCTCTGGGCAAGGTCGGCCGCCGGACCGGTCACGGCGGCCTTCTATAACTTCCACCCCGCGATGGTGGCGAAGGCCGTGCCGGGATGCTGGGAGATCGTGGAGCCGCTGACGCTGTGCCGGGTGCGGGCGATCGCCGCCGCCGAGGCGCTGAACGAGGCGTGCAGCGTCGCGGCGCGGTCGGACCTCGTGGCGGCGCTGCCGCTGCTCCGCCGCGCCGCCGCGGCCGTCGACGACGCCGGGCGGATGATGGCCGCCGCCAACCGTGGGCTGTGGCCGGCGATCGCCACCGCCCTCGGGACCGGAGGGATGGCCGAGGCGTGGCAGGCCTGCACGACGCTGCGGGAGCACCGGGGCGACGGGCACGTCACCTCGCTCGTGACGCACGGAATCGCCGGCATCGAGGCCCACCTGTTGGCGGCGGGCACGAAGGGCGTGCCGGCCGAGATCTTGCGGGACAACCGGGGCTGGAGCGAGGACGACTGGGAAGCGGCGATGGCGAACTTGGCGGCCCGAGGGCTGCTGCACGCCGACGGGCGCGCCACCGACACCGGCCGCACCCTGCACGCGGCGGTCGAGGAGCAGACGGACCGCCTGGCGGCGCCGCCGTACGCCGCGCTCGGTGACGCCGCGCTGGCCGACCTGCACGGGGCGCTGCTGGCCTGCGCCCATGACGTGGTGGCCTCGGGCGTGCTGCCGTTCCCCAACCCGATGGGACTGCCGCG
>CAWGCO010000019.1:0-4248 GCA_963821105.1 uncultured Acidimicrobiaceae bacterium | reverse complement strand
ACGAGTGCATCGAGATCGCCGAGCCCGGGCTGGGGGGCCGAGCGCGGCTCGACCGGTGGACGGCGTGCGTGAGTCGCCGGCGGCCGGACCGGCGGGCTCCTCGCGCAGCACGCCGAGCATGCGGCGCATGTCGGTGAGGGCCTGGCGCCCGGTGCTCGATACCTCGCGCATGGCGTCGGCGGCTCGCCCCGGGTCGGCGCGCTGCGCGGCCGCGGCGGCGTCGGCCAGGGTCACCATGACCTGGATGTTGTGCGAGACGACGTCGTGCATCTCGCGGGCGATGCGGGCGCGCTCGGCGGCGGCGGCCAGGGACGCCTGCTGGTCGCGCTCGATCTCGAGGCGCGCGGCGCGCTCGGCCAGCCAGTCGAGCTGGCTGCGCAGCGCGCGGACGACGACGCCGGCCAGGAGCGCCGCGATGGCGAGGCCGGTGAGGAAGACGAGCGACTTCACGTCGTTGCCGGTCGGCGTCCACCGGACGGTGGCCATGACGACCCCGGCCTCGAGCATGGCGAAGGCGACGGCGACGAGGATCCAGGCCGACTCGACCGCCACCGTGTACATCGCCACGAGGAGCGACGCGTCGGCCAGGGCGGGGCCGCTCACCAGCCACTGGACGAAGGCCACCGCCGCAATGGCCAAGAAGACCGCCATCGGGGCACGCCGCCGGAAGATGAGGGGGAAGATCAGCGCGGCCACCACCCAGAGGTTCGGATGCAGCGTCGTGGGAGTCGAACAGCCAGCCCGAGCACAGGACGAAGAGGACGAGCGGCCAGCACGACGTCGACGTAAGTGGCGTAGCGGCGGTCGAAGGCCCGCAGGCGCTCCCAGAGGCGCCAGGCCCGGTCCGTCTGCTCGTCCGGGCCGACGCCCGGCGACGGCGGGGTCCCGGATCGTGCGCGGGCCGGAGCCACGCCGGATAGAGGTGACGGGAGCTGGGGCGCATCGGATCCTTCGTTCCCAGGCGGGACGTCCATCGTAGTGCCCGCTGAACAGCATCTCCGTGCGCAGGCCACCCGACCTACACCCCCCAAGCCTCGCCGCCAGCGCCCCGGCGGGCCCTCATCCCCAGGGATGAACGGGCGCTGGGGCGGTTCATTCCTGCGGGCGATTGGTCCCGCGCCCACCGGCCGATTTAGGTTCGACATGGCAATGCCTACGGGCGGCGCGAGGTAGCGGGCGCATTCCGCCCCGAGTACGCAGCGCACCTCGCGCCGCCCGTAGTCTTTTGCGCCCGTCGCCGGCTGGTCTTTGTGGCCGCGTCCGGCCGCCGATCGGTCGCCGCGGACCGCTGGCCCCAAAACCTGGACCCGAGCCGGCGGAGTCGGGATGCCACGCCCCGGCGCCCGCCGCTCGTCGATCAGCCGCCGACGCGGGCGGCCACCTCCCGGCAGCGCCTCGAGGTCGTCGAAGGCCCGGGCCACGTCGTCGGGGGTGAAGGCGAAGAAGAGCGCCGCGACCGCGTCGGCGCCGGCCTCGGCGTAGCGCTCGACGTCGTCGGGCGTCAGCGCGTTGAAGTACGGGCACACCGTGATGCGCAGGTCGGCGCGGCTGCGCCCGGCGGCCTCGAGATGCGGGTCGAGCTCGGCCAGCCCCTCGGCGAGCTGCGCCGGGCTGCGGTTGAACGTGTGCCAGCCCTGGCTCGCGCTGCGCGGCCCGCCGCAGCGCCGCCGGGGTCTCGCCGCCGATGTGGATCGGGGGGTGGGGGTCCTGGATGGGCTTGGGGAACATCTCGCAGGCGGGGAGGTCGAAGGTCTCGCCCTTGAACTCCGACATGTCGTCGATCCACAGCGTGCGCAGCACCTCGAGGTACTCGTCGGTGCGCCTGCCCCGGTTGGGCCAGGGCGTGTTGAGCGCGTCGAACTCCTCCTTGAGCCAGCCGACGCCGACGCCGAGGTCGACCCGGCCGCCCGAGAGCCAGTCGAGCGTCGACACCTCCTTGGCCACGTAGACCGGGTTGCGCTGGGGCAGGAGCAGCATGGCGGTGCCCAGGCGCACGGTCGAGGTGCGGGCGGCCAGGTAGGTGAGGGTGACCATCGGCTCGAGCAGGCCGCTGCCGGGCGGGGCCGGGATGCGCCCGTCCTCGGCGTAGGGGTAGCGGCTCTGCGTACTCGGGGAAGAGGACGACGTGCTCGCCGACCCAGATGGTCCCGATGTCGCGTTGCTCGGCGCCCTCGGCGACCGCATCGAGCAGCTCGGGCGTGGTCATGGGGCTCGCCGTCGGCAGCCACAGGTCGAACTTCACGTCATGCCCCCAGTCCCCATTGGACGAACTCGCAGATCTCGTCGGCCGCCTGCGCGGCCGGGATCGGGTCGGGCTCGCCGGCGCGGACCGACAGCGCACCGTAGATCTGCTGGCCGACGAGCACGACCGCCCGCTCGGGGTCGACGTCGGCGCGGAACTCGCCCGCCGCGATGCCCGCCGTGACCAGCTCCTCGAGCACCCGGATCATGTCGAGGCCGATCAGCATGAGGGCGCCGCCGACGGCGGCCGACCCGGCCGCGCCGGTCGTGGCCTGGGTCGCCATGGCGAGGCGGAAGAAGTCGGGGCTCTCGTCGACGCGCTCGAGCACGCCGAGCACGAGGGCCCGCAGCCGCTCGACCGGCGGGGTGTCGTCGGCGACGACCAGGCCGATCGTCTCCTGGAGGCGGTCGTACATCGACTGCACGCACGCCTGGAGCAGCTCGTCCCGGTTGGCGAAGTACACGTAGACGGTCGAGCGGGCGACGCCGGCCTCGGCGGCGATCTCGTCCATGGAGCACGTCGGTGGTGCCGTACTCGCCGAAGAGACGCCGGGCCGTCGTCGACGATCTGGTCACGGCGGAAGTCCCGGATGACGTCCTTCAGGGTGTCGGGGGCGCGGCGGGGCATGACTGCTTTATTAGGTGGCGGCTGTGGGCCGGCGCTCAGGCGCCGACCGGCGGCGGACGGCGGTGAAGGCCACGGGCAGGTGCTTGACGCCGTTGATGAACTGCGACTGGAGGCGCTGCACGTCCCCATCCTGGCGGATGTCGGGCAGCCGGTCGAGCAGGTGCTCGAACATGACCCGGATCTCCATGCGGGCCAGGTTGGTGCCGAGGCAGAAGTGGGGGCCGCCGCCGCCGAAGGCGACGTGCGGGTTGGGGTCGCGCCCGATGTCGAAGGTGTCGGGGTCGTCGAAGACGCTCTCGTCGCGGTTCGCCGACGCGTGGAAGAAGACGACCTTGTCGCCGGCGGCGACGTCTTGGTGTCGCTCAGGGTGAGGTCGGTCATGGCGGTGCGGCGGAAGTTCATGACGGGCGTGACGAAGCGGAGCATCTCGTCGACGGCGGTCGGGAGCAGGCTGCGGTCGTCGAGCAGGCGCTGCCACTGGTCGGGGTTCTGGAAGAACGCGTGCATGGCGCCCGACATCAGGTTGCGCGTCGTCTCGTTGCCGGCGACGGTCAAGAGCAGGAAGAACAGCTCGAGCTCCAGGTCGCTCAGCTGCTCGCCGTCGACCTCGACGGTGGTGAGCACGCTCATGAGGTCGGCGTGCGGGTCGATGCGCTTCGTGCCGTAGAGCTCGGACGCGTAGGCGTAGAGCTCCATGGCGGCGACGAGCGCCTCCTCGGCCTGCGCCTGGTACTCGGGGTCCTCGTTGCCGACCATGCGGTTGGACCACTCGAACATGCGGTGGCGGTCCTCCTGGCGGCACGCCGAGCAGCTCGGCGATGACCTGGAGCGGGAGCTCGGCGGAGAGGTCGGTGACGAAGTCGGCCTCCCCCTTCTCGACGACCTGGTCGATGATGGCGTCGGTCGAGCGGTGGATGCTCTGCTCGAGGTCGCGCACCATGCGCGGCGTGAAGCCCTTGTTGACGAGCCGCCGGTAGCGGGTGTGCAAGGGCGGGTCCATGTTCAGCATCATCAGGGCTCTGCTGCGCGATGTCCGTCCTCGGGCATCTCGAAGGGCATGGTGCCGCGGGCGGCCGAGCTGAAGCGCTCGTAGTCGCGGTTGACGGTGACGCAGTCGTCGTAGCGCGGTGACGGCCCAGAAGCCGGGGCCGCCCTCCTCGTCCTGCCAGTGCACGGGGTCATGGCGGCGCAGGTAGGCGAGCCACGCGTGGGGGACACCCGGTCACGTAGGACCGGGAATCCGAGAGGTCGACGGGGGTGACTTCCGCCAAGGTGCTCATCCGGACAACTCCTCTTGTGAATCGGACACTGTGTCCGATTCCTAGGAACCTACGTCCAGGCGCGGGGTGATGTCAATCCTTTTCGAGGCGTGACGGCTG
>CAWGCO010000018.1:0-290102 GCA_963821105.1 uncultured Acidimicrobiaceae bacterium | reverse complement strand
AGGCTTACACCAAAGCGGATCAGCGGGAGAAAGAGAAAGAGTTGAGGCGAACAAGGAATGACGCACTTCCAGAAGGTAGTAGCATTGGGACGGAGCGAATTAATGGAGGCAGAAGGGTGCATGGCAACGACGTTGGGGAGAGGGGGGTGATATGCTTCCGATGCGGAAAGGAGGGCCATATAGCGAGGTTCTGTAGATGGAATGGATCAGTCAGGACGAACTGGACGAGCCAGCTGTGTTACGGGTGCGGCCAGAGGGGCCACATAAGGCGACAATGTAAGAACACCGGAGTCGGAAAGGAGGAAGATGTAAGAGTGGCGAGCACACGGTCGAGCAGGTGGCGAGCGGTAAATGATGGGGGTGAAGATGGAGATTCCTGGAGAGATCGACGGAGAATCATGGGAGGCTGGGCACAAGGTCTATGTGAAAGCAACGCTGGCGGGGAGAGAAATAATGTGTCTGTTAAATACCGGATGTGAGAAGAGCCTGATCAGGCCGGGTACAGCAAGGGGTTTTACAGTCAAGAGAGCCTCCCAGAGGCTATATGCCGCCAACGGAGCGAGGATGAGAGTGAAGGGGTCGGTGGATTTACCTATACAGATAGGCGGATTCACTCTCGGAATTAACGCGCTGGTGGTGGAGGACGCGAGTGACAATACCTTGGGCATGGACTGGTTGAAAAGGCACGGGGTATCGTGGAGTATGGGACAGGACAGTATCTCCATACATGGGAGAGCGTTCAAGTTGCAGGCTAGACCCGGCTACGCGAAATGCAGGCAGCTGATATTGATGCAAGATGTTACCATACCGAGCCGTAGCCAGACGTTATTGCCAGCTGAATTCGCGGATACGAGGGAAATGTATGAAGAGGGAGGAGAAGGAGAGTGGGCTACAGAGACAGTGGAGCCTCGGCCGGACTTGTTGGTAGCTAGGATACTGTTACCAGCACGCTGCAGCGCCTTACCGGTGCAGGTACTGAATTTGAGGGACACAGAAGTGATCCTTAAGAAAGGAACGCCGCTAACAATGGCATCCCGGGTTGAAGTGGAAAAGAGCGAAGAACGAAACGGGGCGGTGCCACGAGAGCATTTGGAAGAGTTGATAGACGGAGTTTCGGACGAAGTAACCGAGAAGGGAAAGCATTCCTTGAGAGACCTACTCTATGAATTTCCCGATGTATTCTCTAGTTCGGACAGCGATCTAGGCCAGACAGGGATCGCCCAACACTACATCGATACAGGAGAAGCGCGTCCTATCAGGCAAACCCTGAGAAGGCAGCCCATGGCGCACTTGCCTCAGATAGACACCTTCACGGAGGATATGTTGAAGACCGGAGTGATAGAACCCTCGAACAGCCCTTGGGCATCGAATCTGGTACTGGTGACGAAGAAAGATGGAACTACCCGGTTCTGCGTGGATTTTCGCAAACTCAATGAGGTGAGCTGCAAAGATGCTTACCCCTTGCCCAGGGCCGACTCATGTTTTGATGCGATGCATGGTGCAAAATGGTTTAGCACCTTCGATTTGAGAAGCGGGTATTATCAAGTAAAGATGCATCCAGACAGCGCGGAGAAGACGTCGTTCGTGACGAGAACGGGATCATACCAATTTAAGGTGATGCCGTTCGGGTTGTGCGGTGCGGGGGCCACCTTCCAAAGGGTCATGAACATTGCTCTGGCAGGACTAACCTTCCAAACCTGTTTGGTATACTTGGATGACATCATCATCTACTCACGATCCGTCGAAGAACATGTCGAACGCATGAGAGGTGTCTTTCAGCGGCTGAGAAGTGCAGGTCTCAAGTTGAAGCCATCTAAATGTATGCTACTGAGGAGAAGTGTCGAATTCCTGGGGCACATAGTGTCGGATAAAGGAGTACATGTGAACCCGGCGAAGACATCTGCTATACAAGAGTGGCCTCAGCCGGAGACGGTTAGGGATGTCCGGTCCTTCATAGGGCTATGTTCCTACTATCGTAAATTCGTCAAAGATTTCGCCACCATTGCGACCCCTCTTCATAGGCTCATGGAGAAAGAAGTGTGCTTCGAGTGGGATGATGAGAGTCAGGAGGCGTTCGAAAAGTTGAAGCTAGCGTTGACCTCCCCGCCTATACTGGCTATGCCAAACGAGTGCGACGTTTTTGTCCTGGATACGGACGCGTCCGACAAGTGCATCGGAGCGGTGTTGAGTCAGAGACAGGAAGGTGAAGAAAAGGTCATCGCCTATGCGTCGAAGGCCCTGTCCCAGTGTGAGAAGAATTATTGCGTGACTAGACGAGAGATGTTGGCCTTGGTACATTTCGTAAAAGAGTTCAGGCCGTACCTGCTGGGAAGGAGGTTTGTAATAAGAACCGATCATGCCGCGTTGAGGTGGTTACAGAAGACCCCTGAACCGATAGGACAACAAGCGAGGTGGCTCGAGTCGCTTAGTGAATATGACTTTGAAATACAGCATCGAGCCGGGAAGTCACACGGGAACGCAGACGCTTTGAGCCGAAGGCCGTGCAAGCAGTGTAAGAGAGAAGACGATGAGGAGCCGCTGGAAACAGTCTGGAGGGTTATAACGGTTGGAGGAAACGAGGTAGGAGAGCCAGAACCATGGTGGAATGTGCCGAAATTGACACGAGAAGATAAAGACCTAGCGTGGATCATGGACCGACTGGGCGAGGAAGAGGAAACTGGAGCGGCGTCACTGGAGGCGCAGAGCGCTGAGGTGAAACACCTGATGGCGAGCAAAGAGGACCTGATTGCGGTAGCGGGGGTTCTGTATAAAAAGGGTGAAACGGAGGGAGATGAGGCGAACGGGGCGAGGGTGGTGCTACCGGCTGCGGTGCGAAACGAGGTGGTCAGGGCGATTCATGAGGAGACTGGCGGAGGACATATGGGCATAGGAAAGACACAGGAAGCAGTCAAGCGGAGAGCGTACTGGCCAGGATGGCGTAAGGACGTGGAGCTAGTCGTAAAGTCTTGCGACGCTTGTGCGCGTTATAAGCGAGGTGAAGCCCCACGTCAGGGGGAGTTACAAATCTTCCTTACCGGGATGCCGTGGGAGAGGATCTGCGTGGTCGAGACTCCGGCGATGGCGGCGTGGACGAGGGAGGGCGACAGGCGCACGACGGCGCGCACCACCGGCCACCAGCCCCGCAGGGAGACGAGGAACGGGAACACGCTGCCGCCATCGGCCAGCGTCCCGTCGAAGTCGAAGGCGGCGACGGTGGGGCGGCCCGACTCGGGCGGCTCCTCCGCGTGTTGGTCAGTCGATCGCAGAGCCACCTCGTCCAGCTCCTCCCGCGAACCGGGTCGCCCCGGCAAGCGTCTCCCCGCTGCTGATGACCTCACGTCCGTGACGCGCCTCGTTGACCGCGGCCTCTTGCTCCGTCAAGCCCCACTGCTCGAGCGCGCTCATGCGGTCGGAGCGCAGACAGAACTGGGGGAGTGCCGCGAGCTGGCGGGCGAGGGCGACCGCGACCGCCAGGGCCTCGCCGGGCGCGACGACGCGGTTGACGAGACCCATCGTGAAGGCCTCGGGTGCCTCCACGGCGCGGCCGGTAAGGATGAGGTCCATGGCCCGGCCGTGGCCGACGATCCGGGGCAGGCGCACCGTGCCGAGGTCGCACAGCGGGACGCCGAAGCGGCGACAGAACACGCCGAAGATGGCGTTCTCGGCGGCGACGCGCAGGTCGCACCACAGCGCCAGCTCGATCCCGCCGGCGACGGCGTAGCCCTCGACCGCCGCGATGACCGGCTTGGTGAGCGTGAGCCGGGTCGGGCCCATGGGCCCGGGGCCCTGGTCGGGGATCGGCCGGCGGTCGCCCTCGGCGACCGCCTTGAGGTCGGCGCCGGCGCAGAACGCACCCTCGGCTCCGGTCAGGACGGCGACGGACTGCTCGTCGTCGGCGTCGAAGGACAAGAACGCGTCGCGGAGCTGGTCGGCGCAGAGGCTGTCGACGGCGTTGCGGCGCTCGGGGCGGTTGATCGTGACGACGCTGACCGGCCCCTCCCGCTCGACGACCAGGGTGTCGGTCCGGTAGGGGCGGTAGGTGGCGCCGGTGGGGTCGGCGTTGATGCCGGCGGTGGCGGGCGGGACGGTCACTGATGGCATTCTCGCATGAGGGGGGTGGCGGTCCGCCAGATGGGGGAAGGGCCGACCCCCAGGTAGGGGGTGGTTTTTTCCGACGGGGTGGGCGGAGCCCAAATATGACCAAACGTGTCGACAATTGCGGGAGTTCCCGGTAAGGTCCGAGGCTGCACTGCGGACATCACAACAATCAGGAGGCACAGATGGCAGTACGACTCGGGGACACCGCTCCCGATTTCACGGCCGAGACCACGGAAGGGACGATCAACTTCCATGACTGGCTGGGCGACAGCTGGGGAATCCTGTTCTCCCACCCCAAGGACTTCACGCCGGTGTGCACGACGGAGCTGGGTGCCTTCTCCAAGGCCAAGGCCGAGTTCGACAAGCGCAACGCCAAGCTGATCGGCCTCTCGGTCGACTCGGTCGAGTCGCACGGCAAGTGGGCCGGGGACATCGAGGAGACGCAGCACCAGGCGCTGAACTTCCCGCTCATCGGGGACGAGGACCGCAAGGTCGCCGACCTCTACGACATGATCCACCCGAACGCCAACGACACGCTGACCGTGCGCTCGGTGTTCATCATCGGGCCCGACAAGAAGGTCAAGCTCACGCTGACGTACCCGGCCTCGACGGGGCGGAACGTCGACGAGATCTTGCGGGTGCTCGACTCGTTGCAGCTCACGGCCGACTACAAGGTGGCCACGCCGGTGAACTGGACCGAGGGCGACGACGTCATCATCGTGCCGGCGGTCAGCGACGACGAGGCGAAGGACCGCTTCCCCAAGGGCTGGAAGGCCCTGAAGCCGTACCTGCGGGTGACGCCACAGCCGAACAAGTAACAACAGTGAGGTAGGCGCGTGGGCCCGCGGTGCGGGTGCAGGCGTATCGAGGTTGTTGGATCGGGCCGGCCTGCGGGCCGGCCCGGCCGCGTGCGGCGGCTCGGTTCCCGGGATGTCGGTCGTCCGGTGGGTCGGTGGGTCGGTGTGTGGGTGGTTCGGTGTGTCGGGGCTCAGTCGGACGGCGGGGGGGCGACCTCTTCGCGGAGCTCACGCTTGAGCACCTTGCCCTGCGGGTTGCGCGGGAGCGGCTCGGAGCGGAACCAGATGTGGGTCGGCACCATGAAGCCGGCCAGGCGCGCCTTGACGTGCTGGCCGAGCTCCTCCGCCGTCACCTTGGCGCCGGGGCGCAGCACGACGACCGCGCCCACCTCCTCGCCGAGCGTGGGGTCGGGGACGCCGATGACGGCGACGTCGGCGACGGCGGGGTGCTCGAAGAGCGCCGCCTCGACCTGGACCGAGTACACGTTCTCGCCGCCGCGGATGATCATGTCCTTGGCGCGGTCGACGATGTAGATGAAGCCCTCGTCATCGAGCTGGGCGACGTCGCCGGTGTGGAGCCAGCCCTGCGAGAACGTCTTGGCCGTCTCCTCGGGGCGGTTCCAGTAGCCGCGCACGACGTTGGGGCCCTTGATCCAGAGCTCGCCGCGGACGTCGCGGCCGCGGGGGAGGGTGTCGTCGGGCTCGGCGCCGGCGAAGTCCTCGGGGACGATGGCCACGTCGCACACCGGGACCGCCGGGCCCACGCTGTCGGGCTTGGCGATGTAGTCGCCGCCGGCGTTCATGGAGGTGACCGACGACGTCTCGGTCAGCCCGTAGCCGTTGGAGGGCTGGCCGACGGGCCAGGCCTCGCGGATGCGGCGCACGAGGTCGGGCGGGGCCGGGGCGCCGCCGTAGGACACGCCGCGAATGGACGACGTGTCGTACTTGGAGAAGTTTGGCGAGTCGAGCACCTGCATCACCATGGCGGGCACGCCGCCGAAGGTGCCGATCCTCTCGCGCTCGATGAGCTCGAGCGCGCGCTCGGGGTCGAAGTGGTGCATCATCACGAGCTTGCCGCCGGCGGCGGTGTTGGTGACCATGATCGAGTGGCAGCCGGTGGCGTGGAAGAGCGGCACCGAGAGCAACATGGCCGGCTGGACGCGGTCGGCCGGGTCGGTGCTGGACTCGTCGAGCAACGAGCTGCCGAAGCGCAGGGAGCCGCGGGTGTTGAGGAAGAACAAGCTCATCAGGTTCGTGACCATGTTGCGGTGCGTGCCGACCGCGCCCTTGGGCCGCCCCGTCGTGCCCGACGTGTAGAAGATCGTCAGGTCGTCCTCGGGGTCGATGGCGACGTCGGGCGGCGTCGCGTCGTCGTCGACGATGCCTTGTGCCAGGGCGAAGGGCCACTCGGGGATCGGCGGCGTGCCGCCCGGCGGCTCGTAGACGGCCAAGGGAGCCTTGAGCTCGGTGCGGTGCTCGTCGGCCACGATGAGCGCCTTGAGCGTGTCGAGGCCGCCGAGGAACGAGCGGATGCGCTCCACGCGCTCGGTGTCGACGAAGGCGACCTTCGAGCCCGAGTCCTCGAGCCCGTAGCGCAGCTCCTCGCCGCTCCACCACGCGTTGAGCGGCACCACGACGGCGCCGGCGAGGGTGGCGCCCCAGAAGGCGACGACCCACTCGGGGATGTTGCGCATGATGATGGCGACGCGGTCGCCCTTCTCGACGCCGAACGTGTCGCGCAGGCGGTGCGCCAGGGCGGCGGCCCTGCGGTAGTGCTCGGCGAAGGAGATGCGCTCGTCCTCGTAGACCAGGAAGGTGGCGTCGCCGTGGGCGGCCGACATGTCGAAGACGGCGCGCATCGTCGGCGGCGCGTTCTTCCACGTGCGGGTCGGGACGCCGCGGATGTCGAGCTCCTCCATCTCGAAGATCTGCCCGGGCCCCGTGAGCTGCGCGGTGGCTTCGGCGAGCGAAACTTTGGGGGTGTCCTTGTCGGTGGTCGTCATGTCGTTGTCGTCTCCTCCTGGTCCGCCTCGGTTCCCTTCGGGCTCTCGAAGATCGCGGCCCGGTAGTAGGCGAGCTCGGCGACGCTCTCGAGGATGTCCTGGAGGGCGCGGTGGCCGCCCTTCTTCGTCGGCGCGCCCTTGTAGACGTCGGGGCGCCAGCGCCGGCACAGCTCCTTGATCGTCGACACGTCGACCGAGCGGTAGTGCAGGAAGTCCTCGACCTCGGGCATCAGCGCGGCCAGGAAGCGGCGGTCGGTGCCGATGGAGTTGCCGGCCAGCGGGACGGTGCGGGGCTGGTGGATGTGCTTCTTGAAGAACGTGAGCGTCTGGTCGGCGGCCTCCGCCACGGTCAGCGTCGAGGCCTCGATGTCGGTCAGCAGGCCGGAGCGGGTGTGCATGGTGCGCACGACGTCGTCCATCTGGGCCAGGTCGTCGGGCGAGGCGTGGACGACGAGGTCGGGCCCCTCCTCGATCAGGTTCAGGTCGTCGTCGGTGACGAGGGAGGCGATCTCGACGATGGCGTGGCGCGTGGGATCGAGCCCCGTCATCTCGAGATCGATCCAGGCCAGCATGCCGCGGGCATGCTACCGGCAGGCGTGGGCGGGCCCGCGGCGAGAGCCGTGGGTGCGGAGGCTGGCGGGGGCGTGCTTGTAATGTCCGGCGATGCTGCGCGTCCCTATTCACCGGCTCGACCCCGAGCTGCCCGCGCCCGTCTACGCGCGGCCGGGCGACGCCGGCGCCGACCTCCTGGCCCGGGGCGACGTCGTGCTGGCGTGCGGCGGGGGCCGCGCCGTGGTGCCGACGGGGGTCGCCGTCGCCATCCCCGAGGGCTACGCCGGGCTCGTGCTGCCGCGCAGCGGCCTGGCGGCGCGGCACGGGATCACGTGCCTCAACGCACCGGGGCTGGTCGACTCGGGGTACCGGGGCGAGCTCCAGGTCGTGCTCGTCAACCACGACCCGGCCGAGGACTACGCGGTGCGCCGGGGCGACCGCATCGCCCAGCTCGTGATCGTGGCGGCGGGCCAGGTGGCCTTCGAGCTCGTCGGGGCCGAGGGGCTGGGCCCGTCCGAGCGGGGCGCGGGCGGCTTCGGGCACACGGGGGTCTGATGGGCGCGGTGGCACGGCGGGCGAAAGAGGTGACGCGGGGGGCGGCGGCGGGTAAGAAGGGACGATGATGCGGCCCCTGGTCGGGATGGACGCGGCGTTCCTGTCGCTCGAGACGCCGACGACCCCGATGCACGTGGGCGTGGCGCTGGTCATGGACCCGCCGGAGGGGCGGCGCTCGCTCTTCTCGCCGTCGACGCGCTACACGCAGATCCGCCGCGTGATCGAGCAGCGCCTGCACCTGGTGGGGCCGTTCCGCCAGCGGGCGGTGCGGGTGCCCTTCGGGCTCCACCACCCCGTGTGGGTCGACGACCCGGACTTCGAGCTGGACGACCACGTCACCCGGGCCAGCCTGCCGTCGCCGGGCGGCCAGGCCGAGCTCGACGCGTTCGTGGCGGCGGTGATGAGCCGGCCGCTCGATCCCGACCGCCCGCTGTGGGAGATGCACGTCGTGGAGGGGCTCGAGGGGGAGCGGACGGCGCTGGTGGCCAAGGTGCATCACGCGATCCTCGACGGGGTGAGCGGTGCGTCGGTGCTGGCGGCGTTCCTCGACCTCTCGCCGCGGTCGCGCCTCGTGGCGCTGCCCCAGGAGTGGCAGCCCGACTCGCTGCCCTCGCACGCGCGGATGCTGACGCACGCGGCCTCTTCGCTGGCGCGCCAGCCGGGCGAGACGCTCTCGACGCTGCAGGCGGGCGTCGAGGTCGTCGCCGACCTCGGCCTGCACAACCGCGAGCTGGCCGGCCGCGGCGAGCAGGCGCCGCCCGCGTTCTTCAGCGCGCCGCGGACGTCGTTCAACGGCGCGGTCTCCAACCGCAAGCGGTTCGCCTCGCTGTCGGTGCCGCTCGAGGACGTGAAGCTGGTGGGCCACGTCTTCGAGGCAACGGTCAACGACGTCGTGCTGGCGTGCGTCTCGGGGGCGCTGCGCCGGCTCCTCGAGGCGAAGCGGGAGTGGCACGAGCACTCGCTTGGTGGCCATGGTGCCCGTGTCGACGCGTCCCGACGGCGAGGGCGACGCGCTGGGGAACCAGATCTCGGGGATGCTCGTCTCGCTGGCGAGCGACGTCGACGACCCGGTGGCGCGGCTCGACGCGATCTCCGAGTCGGCCCGGGTGGCCAAGGAGCAGGAGCAGCTCCACCGGGGGCGCTTCCTCGGCGACCTGGCCCAGCTGGCGCTGCCGGCGCTGACGACGCGGCTGGCCCGCGCCGTGGCGGGCACCCGGCTGTTCGACAAGGTGCGGCCGCCCTACAACGTGACGGTCTCGAGCGTCCGGGGGCCGGACTTCTCGCTGTTCTGCGCGGGGAGCCGCGTGGTCTCGCTGTCACCGGTCGGGCCGATCGCCGAGGGGACCGGCCTCAACGTGACGGTGTTCTCGTATCTCGACCGGGTCCACTTCGGGCTCTTCGCGTGCCGCAAGCTGCTGCCCGAAGTCGAGGAGCTGCGCTCGCACGTCGACGACGCCCTGGCCGAGCTGGTGGCGTGCGCGCTCGACGCGCGGGGGGCTACGGCGTAGCGGACTGCGCCTCGGCGTCGCGTCGTGGGCGCGTCGCCGCGCCCGACCGAGAGGCGGTGGTGCGGGCCGCTTGGCGAGACGGCCCGCACCACCCTTCCTCTGTGTGCCGGCGGCAGGCCCGCCCGGCTGCTACGAGCTCGACGTGGAGCCCGACCCGGCGGGGGGTGTGCCGGTGCGGCCGGGCGGCGGGGAGCCGCTACCGCCGGAGGGGGGGCCGCTCGAGCTGGAGCCCGAGCCGCTGCCCATGTTGGGGCAGTTGTGGGTGGAGCCGGAGCTCGAGCCCGAGCTCGAGCCGGAGTTAGACGAACTCGAGCCGGAGTTGGACGAGCCCGAGCCCGACGACGGCGTGGTCGTCGAGGAGTTCGTGCTCGGACTCGTGCTGGTGCCGGTGGAGCCGGTGTTGGACGTCGTGGCGGCGTCCGCCACGACCGCCCCGCCGACGACCAGTCCGGTGGTCAATGCGCCCAACGCCAACGCGTTGCGCAGACGGATCTTCATGGTTGTTGCCCTTTCGTCTCGTGTGGTGCGCCCACCCGTTCGGGCCGGCAGCTGGATGGTGCGCCCCGCAGCTGTGGCCTTCCGCACAATGGCCGCAGCGGCTCGGTGGGGTTTCCCGTCGATCGCGTGACGATTCTCAGGTCGTGCGCTCGCGCCACAGCGGGCGCGCCGGCGCGGCTCAGCCGACGGCGAGCGGGGGCACAGAAAGGGTGGGCCGAGGCCGCGCGCCGGGCGGGGCGGGACTTTTCAGCGTTTGTCGGCGCGCCAGCAGTACGCGCGCATCGGCACGTCGATGACGTCTTGTCCGGCGAGGAACTCCTGGGTATCGAGGAAGTGCCGCATCGCGGCCAGATGCTCTTCGCGGGCGTCGTCGTCCATCGTGATGACGACGCTGTAGGTGGCGGAAAGCGCGACGAGGTCCTCGCGGGTCATGGGCCTGGTCCAGCGGAAGAGTTGCGTCTCGGGCGGGTGGAAGAGGCTCTCGCCGCCCGCCTCGACGTTGACGATGTGGCGCCGGCGGCGCTGCTGGTCGACGGCGTCGGAGTCCTCGGGGTTGAACACGATGCCGCCGGCCCACAGCGAGCGCATCCAGTCGACGGAGCGGTCGGGCCCGCTCCACACCAGCGCCAGGCGCCCACCGGGGCGCAGCACGCGCGCGACCTCGGGCACGGCCCGCGTCTCGTCCACCCAGTGCCAAGCCGAGGCGGCGAGGACCACGTCGTACGAGGAGCTGTCGGCGGGCAACTCCTCGGCGTGGCCCGGCCGCACGTCGACGCCGGGGGCAGAGGTGCTGAGCACCGCCCGCATGCGGTCGTCGGGCTCGACGGCGGTGACGTGGGCGACGCGGGCGGCGAGGAGCCGGGTCAACAGACCCGTGCCGGCCCCGATCTCGAGGGCGTCGGTCGCCCCAGGCGGCAGCAACCAGTCGAGCGCCTCGGGCGGGGGCCCTGAGCGCAGGCGGTCGTATTCTCCGGCGACGGCCCCGAACGACCCGCGGAGCACGGCGGTCTTCTCGTCTTGGCGCACATCCGGAATCTATCCGTGCGCCCGCCGGCCGGTTCGGCGGCCCTCCGACGCATACCGGCAGGTCACTGAGCCAGCGGTGCCACCCGGGAGGGAGTGCGGGGCGCGATAAAGTGGCCGTTCAACGCGGAAGTGGCGCAGTGGTAGCGCATCACCTTGCCAAGGTGAGGGTCGCGGGTTCGAATCCCGTCTTCCGCTCTCAGTGGGCTTGACCCCTTAGGCCGAGCCAGCGTTGTAAGAGGTAATCTTCGGATCTGCGCGGGGTTGGGCGGAACCATGGATCACCCAGATGATCCGGCAAACGTGGTCGCATTCAGAAACCGATATCAAGCCCTGAGTCGCGTCCTTCCCGCTCGAGGTTTCTCCTCCGGGCGGTTTGAATCAGGATCGGCAACTGCACAATGTCCTTCGGTCGACCGGCGGCTTCCTTGGACCTGATGACGTCGTCAAGATCGGCAACGGGGACAGATTCTCCATGTGATTCGACGATGAGCGCCCGACGGGCTAGCTCGTCATATCCTTCCGTTCCGCTGGGAGCGAACGCGATGTCGAATTCCCCGAATGGAGACGTCAGGTTCCACATGCGTGCCTTCCCAAGGGACGGTCCGTCGTGGTCGAAAAGCAAGCCCTCGGGCACATCGACGGTCCTTATCCGAGCTTGAAGTTCGTGCAACGCGTCGGACAGCCGCCTGAGGTTCGCGGCGTCGGTGGCCGGCGTTACGTCGATGTCGCGGGTGCGAGGAATGGGCGCACCTTGCAACTGAGCCGCGAAAGCCCCTATCACAACGTACTTGACACCGAACTTATTGAGCGTTGCCACAATGGCTTCCGCGTCCAGTTCCGGCGACGAGCCCGCGTCGGTCATTTGGTCCGCTCAAACCGATCGCGCGCAATCTGGACTTGCTCACGTTGATGGCGTTGCCATCGCTTCTGATCGTCGGGCGAACGCAATCGCTCAAGCGACTCGAGGACTTCGTCGTGGTCGTCGTGGGGAGCGAGCTTCATCCGAAGGTCGAACCCGGCGGCGGCCAACCATTTCATCAAGGTGGGAACGGTCGGCTGTCGTCGGCCCGTCTCGTAGGCGGCCACGGTTGGTTGGGAGACGCCAAGGCGATCGGCGAGTTCACGCTGGGTAAGGCCGCTCTTGAGCCGAGCAGCGAGAATCAGGCTGCCAGCGACGCTCGGGCTGCTCTTAAGCCTAGGGGTCATGCATCTGAGTATAGACGATCGTACATCGAAGCATTTACAATCGTCTATGCGACTCCAAGAGTGGTCCCGGCGCCGAGGCGTGTGTAGACCGATGATCTTTGGGGTGAGGGCGTAGTAGATCGCTCTACTACAGGGGCGGATCCGGGCAAACGGAACAGACGCATCACCGAACCGTGCTGCATCCAGCTCGACTCAGCCAGACTCACCGGACGGATCACCACACCTTGCCAAGGTGAGGGTCGCGGGTTCGAATCCCGTCTTCCGCTCTCGGTATGGCTGCTGGTCTATGGCTCCTGGTCAGAGTTCGACCGCCTTCGCAGGTAATACAGGCCTCGTGCGAATCACCGCCCGTCGAGGGCATTGATAATCATTTGGGCCATCGCCTTGTGCCCGAGCGCCGTCGGGTGGTGAGCAAAGCCGGTGACGCCGAACATGTACTTGGAGCCCTGGGTCCATTGTTGTGATGGGGGTCCGCACACGGTGTGATCCCCCGGGACGGCGTAGGGGTCGACAAAGATCACGCCCAGAGCGCTTGACGACCTGGACGAAGGCATTCTCGAGCGTCTGGCCCATGGAACGTACTATCGCGGCCGCTGAGTTGGTGAAGCCGAGCGCTGGGCAGTTCCCCGGTGGCACCTCTCGAGGGTACGTGACGAAGACAATCGTGGCTGACGGAGCAGCTGCCCTTATCTTTTCGATCATCACCTTGAGGTTCGTGCGCATGGTCGCGACCAAGGCGGCGAAGTTCGTCGGTAGCGCACATGTGGTCGCCGCGTTGTCACATTCGACGGCTGTGCCGTTGTAGACAATGTCATTGCCACCGACGGCGACGGTGATGAGCTTGGTGGCCGGCGTCACGAAGGACAGTTGCGGTGGGTTGCTCCCTTGCGGCGTCGTAAGAACGTTGTCAATTACTGCCGTGCCGCAGCTGGCGTCGATGAGATGAAGGTGGAAATGCTTGGCGACGAGTTTCCCGTAGTCACTGACTCGAGCGGCCGCATGACGTCGACTGGACTGCGATCCCGTATCCCGAAGCGATGGAGCTTCCGAGCGACACGTAGAGGTCGCCGGGCTTGAGCTTGTGCGGGGTGGCCGCCGACGCCGGCTGCAGCCAGGCTCCGATGAAGATGAGCGCGGAGAGCGCCAGCGCCAGAATAATGGCGGCAAGAGACCTGACGGGACCAACGGCAACGGACCCGAGCTCCCAAGCAGAGCGACGCTGCGTCCTCCTACGACTGCCCGTGACGTGGCTGACCTGAGCATGATTGGGCTATGTCCACTCTCCTGAAATCGGATTAACAGATCGCCATCCGCAGGCCTAGCTCGAAGGAAACTGCACTTGGCCTGCCTGGGCCAGGAGTTCCTCGCGCTCAGACGCAAGGAGGTATCTCCCTGCGATGGCCTTGTCCAGGTCTGCGGTGTACTTCGAGACATAGTTGGATTCAGAACCGTAGAGGCTCGTCAACTCAGTTGGGCTGAAGGACGTCGTAGTCCCGAAGAGGGAACAGATGACGGATGTACCGGCAGGCGCCGCGCCGCTCAGCGTAGAGACCGGCACGTCGACAGCCGGTGTTCGCACGCCACCGATCACGTTGCCGTGCGAGTCAAGGGCCAATACGGGCGGATTCGTGCTTTGCAGCTTGAATGGTTTCGGCTGAGGTGGGTGGATCCCAGTTGTCACCCAACTGCTGAAGTCAGCGAAGCCTGCCTGCACTACCACGTGCTGGGGACCGGTGTTGATCGACGTCGTACACCCCAGAACGCTTGCATTTCCGCCCACCTCGTAGATGTCGGCATGTGACGTACCTGCGATCTCCCAGGTTCGGATTCGATCGGTGTTCGGCTGTTGGGCCGGCGCATAGCCCAGCATGACCAAGTCGGTCTGCGTCTCGGACATGAAGACCGGAACTCTCAGGTCGGTTCGAATCAGGAGAGGAGTCTTCACCGAGATGCTCGATCCGCCGTCGAGCGGAGCCCCGGATACCCCCCTGCTGTGGATGAAGATGCCGTCGTAGGGGTAGTCGTGGGGCTCGAGCGTGTCGGCGAAGGTCGTCAGGTAGGAGGCCGACTGTGACTCGCCCACAGCAAGAATGTTGTGAGGACGAAGTGACCCCAGGACCGTCGATGGAGAATCACGCAGACCGAAAGCGACTTGGTCGTAGATGTCGAACGAGTACTGATCGCCAGGTTGATGGAGGTTGCCGTAACGCTGGGGCTCCTGCTGGACCAGACCCTGCACGGATGCCAGTGACTTCACCTCCGGTCAGCAGTGATTTGCCGCCGTCAACGCCGAGTGACTGTGCGGAAACGCCGACCCAGGCGTCATGTGCGTCCATAATCTCGCGGGTTGAGGTAGTCCCAGTCGGGGGCCGACTCTCCGGCCGACTCGTTCATCCACTCCACGACGACCGTTCCGCTGAAGTCTTTTGCGTTGGCTGGTCGGCGCACCAGAATGCGAGTGGCATAAGGCGCAGACGAAGTCGGAGCGATACTCCATTTACCATCCGACGGTGATCGACGTGGCGTGAAATGCGTGGGCTGTGCCGGAGGCGGAGAACTCCTGCTCGACGTAGTCATGCGACGCCAAGTCGGTGGGCAGCGCCGTCAATGGCTCGATGACGTGTCCGACGGTGAACGGGCCACTGAAGGTGGCGGCTGCCTGGTAGATCGATCCCTGTGCCAGACGCGTCGGCCGGCTCCGACAGTGGGCCTGCGACCGATGTCACCAGGACCAGGACGCCACCGAGCCACCATCATGATCGAGCCGCGACACGCAGCTTTCGCCTACCTCGCACGAATCGGACCTCCTCAGTTCGTCCAATCTCGTAGCCACGGCCGTATCGGTGCCATTCTCGAGTGTGCACTTCGATGTTTGAGTCCACAGCTGCCTTCAGGTCGGCGCGAGGGCCGAGGAGATCCACGTCGTGACACGTCACGGCGAACGCTGTGCATGTCCGCCGAGCCGGCGTCGGAGAGGAAAAGGGCGGCCACCCCCCGCATGAGACCGTGCAGGAGCACAGCGCTGGCCATCGGGTCGACGTCTGTCCGCACGGAGCCGTCATCCTGGCCCGACGACGATCAGTTGGGAGAGCCCTTCGTAGCTGCGTCGCTCTGCGTCGGCCATGCCGTCGACCGAGGCGTCGACGGGAAGGTCGAGCCCCACATCACGAGGAGCGCTCGTTGGTCAGGTCCCGGGTCGTTCGAAGAGCTCGAGGTAGGTGTCGACGCTGACGAGGATCTCGTCGAGGGCGGACAGGTCTCCGGACACGTTCCGCCTGGCGCCGCTGGGCCTCGAACATGGCTGAGCCGATCCGGGTCTGCGCCCGCTCAGCCAGCTGGGCGACGAGCGCTTCCTTCGAGCCGAAGTGGTGCGTCGGGAGGCCTCGGCTGACTCCGGCACGTCCGCCGATGCTGGCGAGCGACGTGCCCTGCATCCCGCGTTCGGCGACGAGCTCGGCAGCCGCGTCCAACAGGGCATCTTCGGACCGGCTCCGCCGCTCGGCCTGGCTCCGTCGTGCCGACGTCTGAGTCACACGTCGAAACTTACTTGCTTGTTAACCAGCAAGCAAGTAACGTCGCCCTCGTTCGGAAGCGCAGAGCGCAACGGCTCCGAGCCGGGCCAGTCCGATCGGGGTGTCGAAAGGGAGGCGCATGTCGAAGTTCGATGTGGTGATCAAGGGCGGGACCGTGATCGACGGTCTGCGGACGCCGCGCTACAAGGCGGACGTTGGCATCGCCGGCGGTCGCGTGGTGGCGATCGGTCGGGTGGACGCGTCGGACGGCCGTGAGGTCGTTGACGCCTCGCACAGGGTCGTGGCGCCCGGCTTCGTCGACCTGCACACGCACTACGACAGCCAGGTGTTCTGGGACCCGTGGTGCACCATGTCGGGCTGGCACGGCGTCACCAGCGTCGTGATCGGCAACTGTGGGTTCGGCTTCGCGCCGTGTCGGCCCGAGGATCGCGAGCGCGCCATGCTCACGGTCTCGCGGAACGAAGCGGTCCCGCTCAAGACGATGCGCGTCGGCATGCCGTGGGACTGGGTCACGTACCCAGAATTCCTCGACAGCGTGGACCGCACGCCCAAGGGCGTGAACGTGATGTCGTTCGTTCCGTTGGCGCCGCTGTATGCCTACGTGGCGGGCGTCGACAACGCCAAGGCGTACCGGGTCACCGACACAACAACTCGACGAGATGTGCCGGCTGCTCGTGGAGGGGATGGAGGCCGGCGGCTGCGGCTTCAGCGCGCAGGTCTCCGGAGAAGTCGGGAACGTCCAGCTCGACTACGACGGCACGCCGATGGTGACCGACTGCATGACCGAGAAGGAGGTGATCGCCTTCTCCCGGGCCATGGGCTCGCTCGGTCGTGGTACCGCACAGCTGACGGGCACGCTCGGAGACGGCTGCCCTGATGGCGCGCGAGAGCGGGCGGCCGATCATCTGGAACGCGCTGCTGGCGGACGGGGCGCTCAACCAGCACGGCGGAGCCAAGTACAGCCACAAAGACGCCCTCAAGCAGCTGGCGTACCTGAACGAGGAGGAGGGTCTGCGCGTCTTCGCCCAGGCGCTGACGACCAACTTCGTCTCCGAGTTCACGCTGGAGGACTACAACCTGGCCGACACGATCCCGTGCTGGCGGGAGGCCTGCCTCGGCACCGTCGAAGAGAAGATCGTCAAGTTCGCCGACCCGGCTCGCCGGGCCGCGATGAAGGAGATCCACGAGGAGCGTGGCGGCCTGTTCGGCGCGGGGTACGACCTGACCCAGATCAAGATCCACTGGATCTCGAGCGACGTCCCCGGATGCGCAGAAGCTCAAGGAGACCTACGAGGGCTTCACCGTCGGAGAGGTCGCGGCCCGGGAGGGCAAGCACGAGATCGACGCCTTCTTGGACGTGGCGGTCGCCGGCCAGCTACGGGTCGGTTTCGCGACGCCGATGCTGGTGACGCCGCCCGAGGCCATGAAGGAAATCGCCACGTCGCCGGTCGCCTTGCCCGGCGTGAGCGACGGCGGCGCCCATACCAAGTTCGTGACCACGGCGCGCTATCCCACCGAGATGCTCGGCTACTGGGTGCGCGAGCACGAGATCATGTCGCTCGAGGAGGCGCACTGGCGGCTCTCGTACTACCCGGCCGTCGCGGCCGGCCTGAAGGGTCGCGGCTTCCTGGCCGAGGGAGCACCGGCCGACGTCGTCGTCTACGACCCCGAGACCGTCGACAGCACGCCCCAGGAACGGGTGTGGGACTATCCGGCCGGGGAATGGCGCCTGATCCAAAAGGCGATCGGCTACGACCGGACCATCGTGAACGGCGTGACGACCTTCATCGACGGCGAGTGCACCGGGGACACACCCGGCAAGCTGCTCCGCCACGGCACGGACTGAGGAGGAATCCATGCGCACCGCCGACTCCGAGATACACGACGGTCTTCGATGCCGACAACCACTACTGGGAGGTGAGCGACTCCTTCACCCGGTACCGCGACGCGAAGTTCGCCGACCGCGGTGTCGTCCTGAGGGAAGTCAACGGCAAGCCCCACTACTTCTTCGGGGAGCGAGCGCACCCGATCATTCCTGGTCCGGGCGACGTCCACCCCCGTCCGCGTCCGGGCGCGCTCTACGACTACTTCGCGGGGAAGAGCAGCAAGGAGCGGGTCGGCAACGAGCTCGCCTGCGAGGACCCCGCCGCGCACCCGGAGTGGTTCGATCATGACGCCCGCCTCGCCTGCATGGACGCTCAGGGGGTCGAGGCGGCATGGCTGTTCCCCTCGCAAGGGGTCTGCATGGAGGGCCCGATGCAGCCGGACATCGAGGCCGTCCATGGAGGTCCTCCGGGCGTTCAACCGCTGGCTCGACGACGACTGGGGCTTCGCGTACCAGGACCGGATCTTCGCCGTCCCGTTCCTGACCCTGTCCGACGTCGACCGTGGCGGTGAGTGAGCTCGAATGGTGCCTCGATCGCGGCGCCCGCATCATCACGATTCGCAACGGCCCGGTCTTCACCCCCGAAGGACTGCGGTCCCCGGCCGATCCATCCTTCGACCCCTTCTGGGCCCGGGCCCAGGAAGCCGGCATCGTCGTGACCACGCACGCCGGATTCGAAGACGGCTACACCGACGTCGCATCGGACATCGCCCGGACGTGGGGGCTGAATGCGCCCGCGGAAGGCGAGCGACGCTCCCGACGCGTCGGTGGTCCAGTCCGCCTCGTTGGTGGCGCAGCTCATGAAGCACCGGCTGATCGAGGACTTTGCCACCGTCCTGGTCGCCCACAAACTGTTCGAGCGCTTTCCGCGGCTGCGGGTCGCCTACATCGAGAACGGAGCGGACTGGGTGCCACGGTGCCTCCACACCCTGCGCATGCTGGCCGGTCAGAACCCGGGCATGTTCGCGTCGGACCCGGCCGAGCAGTTCATCGAGCACTGCTGGGTGGCGCCCTTCGTCGAGGACAACGTCGAGGACCTGGCCCGGCACCTGCCGGTCGAGCGGATCCTGTTCGGCTCGGACTGGCCGCACGCGGAGGGCCTGGCGCAGCCACGCGACTTCTTTGCCAACGTGGCGTCGTTCTCGTTGGACGATCAGCGCAAGATCATGGTCGAAAACGCCCGGTCGCTGACCTTCGCCTAAGAGCTCCCACGCGGGAGTTCGGGTTACGCCGGAGTGTGGTCAGTTCGGGGTATGTCATATGTACGAAATGGCGGCTCAATTCTTCGTGACGGATAGTCGAGCGCTCTACTACAGGGCCTGATTCGGTGGACGAGATGGAAACTGGGTGGACAGAACGGTGGGAGAGGAGACTGACCACGACCCGAGGGATCAGTTCCAACACCTTGCCAAGGTGAGGGTCGCGGGTTCGAATCCCGTCTTCCGCTCTCGAATTCGAAGGTCGGGGGCTGTTTTTTAGCTCCGATCTCTGTCCGTGTGTAGCTCTGAGATCTTGATTCTTGTCGTATGTGTCGACAATGCGCCTACATGAGTGTTGCCACGAGACGTGTCTCCGAGAGTGCGGCCGGAACCCCGAGGTGCGGACGTATGAGCCGATGATGTCAGTTCATATTTGCCAGCGCGGCCCAAATTACTAAGCCAGCCCCGGTCGCGATCGCGGCGATCCACATCGCAACGACGAATGTGGCCGCTCTGCTGGGCGCGACCAAATCGGGAATCGGCTCACCCTGGGGTTGGTCCGCCGATCGATACTTCTTGTTTGCAAGCAGCTCGAAATCATGCGAAAGGTCCGTTGTGGCGTTGTTCGTCGGCTCTTGCTCTGTCTTGGGGATGGTGGACATGATCAATCTCTCGCGATCAGTGTGTGCTAGTTCCAAGCCGCGGACGTGCGACGAGCCGAGGCGTCCTCACGTGATGCATCGTGTGATCCATCGTTACTGACCGAATCTGGCGCCAAGGCGAGTCGACGGCCGTGCGAGATGGCATACGCCGCTATCGCCACCAGCGACCCCTCGACGAATAGTGCTGCCATCCCCAACGTGCAGGACCAATTGCCCACATCCTGGTTGTCAAGCGGCGTGCTAAAGATCCTCGTGAACACGTAACCGCCTATAACCGCCAGTCCCAATCCGGCAACCGGGAGCCACTGATACGCCGAGGACGCGGCGCCCCTCACGAGGTGTGCGACGACAACCACCGCGCCGACGATCAACATCAGATAGGCGATCCCGAGGAGCGGCAGTTGCTGAAAGGTGGGAACGAGCTGCACGACATGGATCACTGCGATGCCGAGCAACATCACGATCCCGATCCCGCGCAGCATGGCATGGGTCATCGCTTCTGAGCTTGGGTTGACGCTCGCCGGCGCAGCCGGCCCCGTTGCGCGCTCGCGCGAGAGCAGAGACATTGACATTCGTCTGGTTCCTTTCGGGAGTGTGCGTGAGAAGTCCGCACTGATGGTGCGGGTGCAGCCTTGTAGTGAGATAGTCCTTCGGGTTACACCTGGTCTCGGTGGATTGAGACCGCCGGCACGGCGGCCTCTGGCGCATCGAGTGGGCGACGGATCACGTCCATCAATTCCTTCCCGTCGATCGTCTCCTTTTCGAGCAGCAGCTCGATCACGGCGTCCAGGAATTCCCGGCGCTCGGTCAGGAGGGCATTGGCACGTTCGCCGGCCTCCGAGAGAATCCGACCGACCTCCTCGTCGATGACGAGCTGGGTGCCCTCGGCATACGGCCGACTCTCGAGTGACCGATGGCCGAGGTACGCCGGGCCCCCCGCACCAAAACCGATCGGGCCCAGTCGTGGCGAGAACCCCCAGTCTCGCACCATGCGCGTGGCGAGCTCCGTGGCGCCGTACAGGTCGCTGGCCGCGCCGGTTGACGCTTCCCCGAGCACGAGTAGCTCGGCGGCACGTCCGCCCAAACGCACGGCGAGTGAGTCGTACAGGTAGCTCTCCGAGTACAGATGACGTTCGTCCGCCGGCAGCTGTTGGGTCACGCCGAGGGATTGTCCCGCCGGCAGGATCGTCACTTTGGTGACGGGGTCAGCGTGCACCGAGTACAGGGCGACGAGGGCGTGGCCGGCTTCATGAATGGCGACGGCTCGCTTCTCACCCGGCAAGAGCGCGTTCGATGCCTCACGCGGACCGAGCAGGATCCGGTCGCGTGCCTCATCGAGGTCGCTTGCGTCGATGACATCACGGCTGTGCCGCACAGCCACGATCGCCGCCTCGTTGATGAGGTTGGCGAGGTCGGCTCCCGAAAATCCCGGCGTGCCCCGAGCGACCGTGCGGAGGTTGACGTCGAGGGCCAAGTGCCTGCTGCGGGCGTGCGTGATCAGGATCGACGTCCGCTCCGACAGATTGGGCAGCGGAATCTCGACCTGACGATCGAATCGGCCGGGACGGAGCAGCGCGGGGTCGAGGATCTCGGGACGATTGGTGGCGGCGATCACCACCACACCCGACATCGGGTCGAACCCGTCCATCTCGGCCAGCAGCTGGTTCAGGGTCTGCTCCCGCTCGTCGTTGGCCATGATGGACCCGCCACGCCGCTGGCCGATGGCGTCGACCTCGTCGATGAAGATGATCGACGGGGCGCGCTTGCGGGCATCAGCAAAGAGGGCACGAGCCCTGGATGCGCCGACGCCCACGAACATTTCGACGAAGCTCGATCCGGTCAAGGCGAAGAATGGGACCTCAGCCTCGCCCGCGACCGCCCGCGCCAGCAGTGTTTTCCCCGTGCCCGGTGGACCCACCATGAGTACCCCTCGGGGACCGGTGGCGCCTGCTCCGGCGAATTTCTCGGGGTGCTTCAGGAATTCGACGACCTCGCTGACCTCGCGCTTTGCCGCCTCGTAGCCGGCGACGTCGGAGAACCGCACTGCGGGTCGCTCCTCGTCGTAGAGCTTGGCCTTGGACGACCCGATGCCCATGATCCCGCCGGGCCCCTGGCGCAGGCCGCGCCGGCCGAGCCAGACGAACGTCCCGACCAACAGCAGCACCGGTAGCAACGAAAGGATGATCGGGGCGATCCCGTTCGGTGCGCCCACTCCGGTGACCGCCACGTGGTGCGCCCTCAAGAGACCCGAGAGCTGGGGATTTTGCAGAGCGGTCGGAATCTGACTCGAGTACCCGTGCCCATTGGTCAGGGTCCCGGTGACGGCACCATTCGGGTCGATAGCAGCGGTCCGGATGTGGTTGGTCTGCACTTGCGACAAGAACGAACTGAAGCTGTACACCCGGGACGGAGCACCTCGAGCGCCGAAGTTGCGGAGGGCGAGGAACGTTGCTGCCACGATGGCGAGCACCAGCCAGGGTCGGCGACGCCACCCTCGCGGCACCGATGGTGGCCCAGATCCGGTGGGACGCGGACGCGGGATGCTCGAATCGGTCGGCTCTTTGAAACTCATAGCGCCACGCTTCCTGTGATGGAGACGGCATGGGAGGGCCGCTCGAGGCGGAGATAGAGGAGGACGAGCCAGCCGGCGACCATGACCAGCCAGAAACTGACGAGGCGGTAGAGCAGCACGGCCGCCAGGGCCAGCGACGCCGGCAACCCAGAGCTGACCAGCCCCAGGCAAAGGGTGCCCTCGACCAGACCGATCCCGCCCGGGGTGATGCCGAGGCTTCCGACGGCCGTCGCCAATCCGTACACCAGGAGCAGGCTGTGCCACGGAACGGGAGCACCGATCGCAAGGAGGCTGATCGCCAGAACCCCGGCATCGGCCAGCCAGTTGGTCAGACCCATGCCGCCGACCGTGCCCCATTCGATGGCCGGGAGCCGGAGTGATCGCAGATCGTTCAGCCACCTCCGGAGGGCTCTGGTCGGATCCTCCAGCCGGTGATGCAGGAGGCTCGCCGTCCTTCCCACCGACCAGGCCAACGCACGCTCCATGCGGGGAGGCAACGCGGGACGGGCCAATGTCCGCCGTAGCGTCACACCGACTGCCACCACCAGCACGGCAGCGCAGACGGCCAACAGCGTGACGACGGCATTGCCCGAGAGGGCTCCGCCGGCCAGCAGGATCACAATCGCTCCGAGGCATGAGACCAGGCCACCCACCAACAGGCACCAGCTCGCGAGTGCAGTGGGCGCGCCCTGCGTCTTGAATCGCCGGTACGTGAAGGCGGTACCAAGCTCGGGCCCCGCAACCGGCACTGAAACCGATAGCGCATTGGCCGCCAGGATCGTGGCCATCATCGGGCGGCGGCCCAACCGCTTTCCACCAGCGCGGAGTAGCCGGCGCTGCATGAGGGCGAAGGCCGCCATGGACGTGAGCTCGAGTCCGACGGCAATCGGCACCCAGGACCAATGCGAATGGCCCAGGCGACCCAACGAGTTGGTCAGTGCCCCCCGCTTGCTGGCCACGAGGAGAGCGAAGACCGCGATGGCGCCGAGGGTGAGTCCACCACGAACCGATCGCGTCACCCCGAGATGTCTGGTCGAATTCGCACCCGGCTCCGGCCCAGGCTCGACCACATCAGTGGGGAGGGAGGCCGGAGGGCTGGGAACTGTGGAAGCCGGGGGGAACCCTGACTTAGTAGCTGTAGCCATGGCTCGTCGCACTGCTCGCCGCCGCGACGGAGGAGGTCGAGCCGTTGATGGACTTGAGGTGCGGCGTGGCGACGAAGAAGCCGCTGACACCTTGGCCGGTGACGTGACCCGGGGTGTCGTCAATGAACGTGTAGAGGAAGCGTCCGTTGTACGTCACCTGATGGCCGTTCGCGGACTGGAGGGCGGTGAGCTTCTCGGGCGTCCCCGTGCCGACGGGATGTGCGGACACCACCGCAGGCCAGAGTCGAAGAAGTCCTCCGCCGACATTGGACTTCTTCGCGGTGTCACCCTGGAAGTAGTACACAGGGAGGCCCTTCGCGTTCTCGAGGACCGATTCCGCTTTTCCGTTCACGGAAGCTGTCGCGGCATGCAGCGTGGTCGAGTTCCCGACACGCTGGACATGGCTGGCCGGCGCGACCGTAGACGACGGCGACGGGTAGGCCAACGCTCCACTCCCGCTTCCGTAGACTGCTGCCGCACCGGCGGCGCCGGTCCCGATGGCGAAGAATGAGGTCAGGGCGAGAGCTCCAGTGAAGATGGCGGATCGGTGGTGACGCATGATGTCTCCTCTGTCTGTCGGACTGTCGTCTCTGAATAGGGAGGGGAGTTACGAAGACGCGCGGCGAGGGGCGATCACAGCGAAAAAAGACGGACACGACCGACGAGGGAGGAGAGGCGGCCAAAGCAGTGCGGTGTAACCCGTCGCGCTATCCATCTCCGAGCACCATTCGCCAAGTGCTCCCGCGCCGGCTCCTCGGTTCACGGACCCCCCGCCGCCACTCCGGCCGAGGAGCCGGCGCCCGCCCTCCCGGCCACCCGTACCGAGCCCCACTGAGCCGTGTAACCCGTATCCCTATCTTAAGATGCGATGTCTCCTGTTCCCGAGCCTTCGGCATTCCGTTCCCGATCCGATACGGGCGACCACGACGCCGCCCGGCTACACGTGGTTGACGCGGATACCTACACCGACTTGGAGTCGGTGTACCGGGACAACGTCGACCGCCTCTACCGCCTGATGTACGCGCGAGTCGGAAACCGACCGGATGCCGAGGACCTCACTTCGGAGGTCTTCCGGACCGCGCTCGGTCCGCTTCGCCTGGCTTCGTCAAAGGGCGAGGTACGGTCGTATCTCCTCGTCACGGCGCAGACGGTCCTCGCGTCGCACTGGCGCCGGACCCTTGGCGTGTCCGTGACTTCCATCGATCCAGAGTCAGATCTGGGCGCGCTCACGGAGAAAGGCGTCCCGGACGAAGAAGGAGACGCTCCACAGCGAGCTGGAAAAATCCTCGCTGCGCTTCCCGAGCGGTATCGACGAATTCTTGAACTTCGCTTCCTCGAGGCCTGTTCCATCAAGGAGGCTGCTCACACCATGGAGATCACTGTCAGCAACGCAAAGGTGCTCCAACATCGGGCCCTCCGCATGGCGGCCAAAGTCGGACTGGAGATTGAGTCGTGACCGCCCGCCGCATGACAGAGTTCCTTGACGCCCTCGCTGCCGGTCGGCGGCCGAACTCCTACCACGCCGATCCCGAGGACGCCGAGGTCCTGCGTGCCGCCATCGCCCTCCGTGCGGCACGGCCCGGTGATGCAGCGCCTGACGAAGCGTTCGTCGCCGAGCTCTATGAGCGCCTCGTCGACGACCGCCGCGGCCCCGTTGCATCGAACGTCCGCCCTTTGCGGATGCGTCGATCGCGTGCCGCCCTCATCGGCGTTGCCGCCAGCATTGCGCTCATCGGGGGGACCTTTGCCGCAACCGAGGCATCCCACAACGGAGCGACGACCACGTCAGCGATCCAAGCGCCTTCGGCAACGATTCTTCGGACCGCTACCTTCGAGACACCGCAGGGCCACACCCTGGGCCAGATCGTCGTCCATGGCGGGTCTCCCGGGTGGGTGTTCATGAATGTCGATATTCCGACGTCCGATGGCAAAGTCAAATGCGAGCTACGGATGATGGACGGCTCAGTTGTCGCAGCAGGAGTCGTCGACTTGCACGATGGTTCTGGCGTGCTCTCGAAGGAGATCCACGTGGACGCCGGTCGGCTCGAGGGGGCGACGCTCTACAGTCCGTCAGGTGCCGTCGTTGGATCCGCCACTTTCGACTGACAAAAGTCGCACAGGCCGTCACATCGACGTCGCCTGACCTCGCGTCCACCGATGGACGGCGCGGGAGTCCGTGACGCGTCGCAACACGTCGTAGCACCGCAGAGAGCGTGTAACCCGAGGTCCTATTAGGAGTCGAGATTCGTTCACGACTCAGGAGCACACGATGACCCAGCGCAATGACCGTCCAGCAGCGAGCCGGGTTCAACGATCTGAATTCGACCGACGCGCCATCAACGTCGCCGGTCACGTGCTGGTCGGCATCGTGTGGCTCGAACGTCGGTTCGCGTCTGTACCGGATCAGATCGGCTCCAGGGCGGGCGCGACCGGCATGCGTCGCGGGACGGCGGGCTGAATCCGGTTCGACAAAAAGATCACCGCGGAGAACAACTACAGAAAGAAGGACTGACGATGACAGTGAGGAACTCTGAGAACCGCTTCGGCCGCCGTGGGGTGCACGGGACCGAGTTGCTTCAGGGGCCGGCAGCCAGGACGTTCGCGTCGGGGAGAACCTGTTCCACGCCAGGGTGCAGCACAAGGCTCTCCAGATACAACCCGAATCATCGTTGTTGGATTCATTCGAACTCGTAGAGGCCGTCACGCGCCTACGCCGACGGCTCAAGCCCCTAAGGCGAACCGCGACGCTCATCCGGACTGACTCGTTCAGCCGGTCGAAGAGGGACCCGCGAGTGTGTCCAATGAAAGGTAACGGCTATGTCTACGATCGATGCGACTCCAGATCGCACTGAACGCCGTATTCGCCCTCTGGAAGCGGAAGCACGACGCCCCAGCGTGTTCCAGCGAATGCGACGCTACGCATTCGTCAGGCCAGCGGGGTCGAGAGCGCGTCGAACGGTATTGGTGAGTGGCCTTCTGGTCGGCGCTTTCCTGTTGGCTGCGTCGGGTGCGATCCATCTGCAGTTGTGGTCAATCGGCTACCGCAGCATCCCCACGATCGGTCCCCTCTTCCTTCTCCAGGGAGCATCCGGCCTTCTTCTGGCCGCACTCGTCTTACTGATGCGGCGACTTCTCGTTGTAGTGATTGCAGCGGGATTCATGATTGCCACGATTGGCGGATTGCTGCTGAGTGTCTACTTTGGGCTCTTCGGCTTTAGGGAGACCCTCTCGGCACCATACGCGGGACTCTCCCTCGGAGTCGAGGGCACGGGAGCCGTAGTCCTTGCGATCGTCGGCCTCGTGCTTATTTCTGGACTCAGTGACGCAACCCAACCTCGTCCTTCTGACGACATGTCCCACCGGCGGTCCGGCATCAGCAGGCGGACCCTTCGAGAGCTATGACGCGCGCACCGTCTCCCCGGCAAAGAAAACCGACCGTGTGGGACTCGAAGATCGCCGTCTGCCACAGATTGGGGTACCTGCGGTGCCAGGTCGTGGAGATTGGTTCCGACCCTCACGTGGAGCTGCGCAGCTGTCCCGCACCTCCCGCCTGATTCGCAGCTGCGGGTGGCGAGGATCGCCCAAAAGACGATGTGCGTGGCCTCAATTGCGAGTGTCCCAGGTTGGGCACGGGTCGACGTTCGGGTACACCTGCTGGGCGGCCTCATCGCTGAAGGTCGCATCGAACCACCGGGCCGCTGCCGTGTGCGCCGTGATCATCCGCCCGACGTGATTCGCCGATGCAGCCACCGAGCGGTGGCGACCGGGAGGAGCGCCGTTGAGCAATTCGTTCCAGAGGAGCGACCACCCACCTGCGAGAGCATCGCTTCGCCCTGCCGCCACGACCAGGCGAGGCACCAGAGCCAGTGCCCGTGGCCGGCCGATGAGCCACCCTTGGAGAGCGGCGGTGATCCGGTGATACGGAAGATGGTCGACCGCGAGCGCGGCCCGATAGCGCGCGGCTGCTCGGCCGGGCTCGTACAGGAGGGCTTCGGCGGCAGAACGCCCGCTGCACAACGCCTGGGCGATCCCCTCACCCTGCAGAGGATTCACCAGACCGGCAGCATCGCCGACCAGGAGTACCCGCCCGGCGGCCGGAACGGTTCCGATCATGCCCATCTTGAGCCAACCACCAAGGCGATGCGCCGGCAACGAGTTCGACGCATCGTCGACGAGTCCGATCTCATGAAGGTGCTCGAGAAAACGTGGCAGGGCGTGCTGAACCTTCGCTCCCGCCTTGCGATCGGCCACCGTTCCCAGCCCCAGTCCGACGTTTGCTCCACCAGTGGGTCCCGGAAAGACCCACCCGTAGCCGGGGAATCCTTGGAAGGGCGCAGAGTCCCAAAAGACGATTGCTGGGAGGTCGACCACTTGCGGCATGTAAGTCCGTATCGCGAAACCCCAGAGGACCTTCTTGGCGTCGACCAGGCCGGCCGCCCCCGCCACCCGGCTCGTCGCGCCGTCCGCGCCGATCACGAAGTCGGCGCGCACCTCAGTCCCGTCGGCCAATCGGAACCCCTCGATTCGCCCCTCGGAGGCCAGTGGCTCGTCGGCCAGCCCCTGTACCGGAGTAGCTCCCGCTGCGAGCGCTTCCTCGTGCAGTGTCGAATCAAAGACCGTCCGGGTGACGGCAGTGCCGTGTCCGGGGTAGGTGAGACCTTCGCCGCAAGGCAGTTGCACTCGGCGACCGGTGGGGCTGACGACCACCATTTCGCCGACGTCGCGTCCCTTCGGCGCGGGCAGACGGAGGTCGGTGAGCAATTGAAGTGCTCGTGGGCCGACGACGTCGCCACACGCCTTGTCGCGAGGGAACTGTGCCTTGTCGATCAGCGCCACCCGGGCGCCGCCTCGAGCAAGCACGAATGCGGCGATGCTGCCCGCTGGGCCGCCGCCCACAACGATGACGTCGAAGCGCGATGACACCACATCGACCCTCTCTCGTTGCCACGACCTACAGTGAGATCTTCTCACCCCTGGAGAAGCGATGCTCCCGTACGTGACCGACGATCGGAATCGATTCGCGCAGCAGCTGTTCACGCCTCTCCCGCAGCGCTACGACCGCTTGGCTGAGGTGCTGTCCATGGGCCAGAACGGCCGCTGGCGGCGGGCCATGATCGATCGGATCACGCCAACGTCGCCGGCCTTGGTCCTCGATGTCGCCTCCGGAACGGCCGGCGTGGCCTTGCAACTGGTCGAGCGAACGCCCGCCGACGTCGTCGGCGTGGACCTCACGATTGAGATGCTGGCTCGAGGACAGCACAACATCGCCCGAGCGGAGCAGACCGACCGCGTGCAGCTGGTGGCCGGCCGGGGGGAGCAGCTGCCGTTTCCCGACGGCACTTTCGATGCGCTGACCTTTACCTACCTCCTGCGCTACGTCGATGATCCCCTCGAGACCCTCCGCGAACTGGCGCGGGTCGTGAAGCCGGGGGGCGCGATGGCGAGCCTCGAGTTCTTCTTGCCGCCGAATCGTTTTTGGCGCTCGATGTGGTGGCTCTATACGCGCTTGCTTCTCCCGGCAGCTGGGTTCCTCACCGGTGGACGCGAATGGTTCCGCGTGGGGCGGTTTCTCGGCCCCAACATCTCAGGTCACTATCGGAAGTATCCGTTGTCGTGGACGGTAGACGCGTGGCGTCAGGCCGGCTTCGAGCAGGTCGGGGTGCGCGTCATGAGCCTCGGTGGCGGCCTGGTCATGTGGGGAATCCGCGGCGATGGCTGACGAACGGGTTCCACCGTCCGGCCGCACCGGCCCCGGCGCACCAGGCCCTGTGGCACCTCCCGTCCGACCTGTCAGCGAGAGCCGTCCGGCGTTCTACGCGGCCCGACCCGGCAGGTGGCGAGATTGGTGGACGCTCCTGCATCCCCCGTACACCGCCTGGCACCTCTCCTACGTGGTGATCGGCGCATGTCTGGCCCCACACGTCAGCCTGTCCCGGTTGTTGGGAACCCTGATCGCGTTCTTCTGCGCGGTCGGATTCGCCGCGCACGCACTTGACGAGTTGCACGGGCGCCCACTGGGCACCCGGATTCCCACCCCCGCGCTCGTTTCCGTGACGGTCGTCGGCCTGGCGGGAGCCGTGGCTTTGGGGATCGCGGGAGTCTCACGCGTTGGCTGGACCCTTATTCCGTTCTTGGTGCTCGGCCCACTCCTTGTGTTGGCTTACAACCTGGAGCTGTTCGGAGGATTCGTCCATACCGACATCGGATTCGCCCTGGCCTGGGGCTCGTTCCCGGTTTTGGTTGCCTACGTCGCCCAGACGGGACGTTTGTCCATCGCTCCACTGATCGCCGCCGCAGCTGCGCTCTTCTTGTCGTTGGCACAGCGACAGCTCAGTACGCCGGCGCGACTGATCCGCCGGCGCGTCGCCTCCGTCGTCGGACACGCGGCTCTGCGTGACGGCGGAACTATTTCGATCGACCAGCAACGCCTTCTTGGCCCACTCGAAGGAGCCCTGCGGGCTATGTCGTGGGGCGTTGTGCTGACGGCGGCGGCATTTGCAGTCGCCCGCTTGACCTAGTCGGCGGAGCCGAGCCTCTTGCGAAACCCCGCAACGGTGACCTCGACGACTCTGTCGTGTCCCCACTGCAGGAGGGGGTGTGCCATCCGATCGGCCATTCGCATGGGTCGCTGCATCATCTCGACCGTCCAGGCCACTTCCACGCTTGAGCCGATCCCTCGAGTACTGAGCACAAGGCTCGCCTCCCCCTCAAGATCGCCGTGTATCAATGCTTCGATGCACCGTGCCGGCTCGCACTGCGTGAGTTCGACTTGAATGCGCATCCGGTAGGGCACGGGTGGAGCAATCACACCATGGAGCACGGCGCCCTGTTTCAGTGATTCTCCCTCGAGACGAAACTCCTCCAGCCATGGCCACCACGCCTCGAACTGGTCGACCTCTTCGATGACGTCCCAGAGCTGGTGTGGGGAAATCGGGAACTCGTGGTCACGCCTATAGGTCATGACCGGCCGGCGGGGCATGCCACCTAACGCTATAGATGTTCTGGCGCGCCATATATGTGTTGGCCAGGCCCGGCGCATTATGTGCTTGTGCCGAGTCGCTACTCCCACCACTGCGCCGGAACGATCCGAAACGCAAGTTTGCGTCGTCCGGTCAAGTTGTTCGGCCAGCTGAAAATCACAACGTCAGCGAGCTGTGGGGCCGGAGTCGTTCGTAGACCGATCTACTACGGGAGTGGAGGCAGTTGGACTAGGTGGAAACTGGGTGGACTCTCGCGCACGGTGGTGGGCAGGGATCGACCGCCCAGACGAGAAACACCACCTTGCCAAGGTGAGGGTCGCGGGTTCGAATCCCGTCTTCCGCTTTCGATGCGGCCAGGTAAGAGCCGAGTTTTCAACCCCCCGCTCAGTCCTCCTTTCGCCTTCTCGCTGCGCGATGGCTTCTGCTGCCAATTCTTCGGTTTTCGGTCTTCAAACCTCTCGGCGGATTGATGACAATCCGGTGTGCACTTTCGGTAAGTGGGCGCGGAAATCTGGCCGACCTCGGAGTTAGCGATTTAAGAATGGAAGGCAGGCCGCGTACGCGAGCACCAGGACGATCGCTTCCGAGCGTCGGAGGGTCGCCCCCCTCGCCATGGCGAGCCACGACACGACCACGACCAAGGTCATGAGCACGAGCGCGACATCGCCCACGTGGACCGACTTTGTCGACGCAAGGAGTCCAACAACGGCCCCGCCGCCGAGGGCGATGAAGAGGTTGCCGCCGAGCACGTTCCCGACGACGAGGTCGTGCTCGCCCTTCCGCGCTGCTTGAATCGACGCAGCGATGAGTGGTGCCGAGGTACCGATGCCAACGAGGGTGAGGCCTGCTACCCCCTCGGAGAGCCCGAGGTGTTTCGCCACGCCGAGCGAGGAGGTCACCATGACTTCGGCGCCACCGAGCATGAAGACGAGCATGGCGATCGCCCGAACCGGCTCGAGAGGCGAGCGGCGCGACTTGGTGGAGGCGAATTCGGCCATCTCGGATCCGAGTGGGTCGCCTCCTCGGTGTTGCTGTCCGAGAAGCAACGCCGCAACTGCGGCACCGAGCGCGACCAACATGAAGAGGCCCTTGACCATGGTGACGCCCCCAACGGCGAGGATGGCGAACAGCACGACCGACGCGACGCTGATCGGCGCCTCCCTCCGGACGGTCGCTGAGTCAACCCTCAGGGGGATGATCAATGCCGCCAACGCCAAGGCCAGACAGACGTTGGCGACGATGGAACCCACCAGGCTCCCAATGGCCAGGCTCGGCGACTTGGCCGCGGCCACACCGGCCACGATGAGCTCCGCGATGCTGGTGCCGAGGCCGCCGACGATTGCGGCCGCAACCGTTGGGCGGACACGCACCGAGGCGGAGATGCGCGCCAGGGCGATCACGAACTGATCCCCGCTGATGGCGAGTACGACCAAGCTCCCGAACAGCCCGACGAGGTCAAGCCACAGGGGGGCCTCGGAGGGCACGAGGAACCCAAGCATGGTGCCGACCAGGCTTCCCGGCGCCCCGTTATGGAGTTGTATCGCCTGATCGTACTGTGACAGCTCCGGAATAGCCGGCCGTCGAGCTGCGAGTGACGCGGCTAAGTGGCGAGGCTGGAGGCCGCGTCACCGCGTGGTGGCGACAGCGATTTGGATCAGGCGATCTGACCCGCTCGCCGTTCTTAGGTCAGGGCCGTCAGGGCCGCGATGATGTCGGCCACCTCCGTCCGGGCCGTGTAGTCGGGCTGGACGTCGACGAAGCGCACGATGCGATCCTGATCGACGACGAGGACGGTGGGCCGAGGCAGGCGGATTGCTCCTTCGGCGTTGACCTTCGTGAGGTCGAGACCGAGCCTGCGCTGCGCGGCGACCACGTCGTCGGCTTGGTCGAACGCGATCCCGATTCGATCGGCTAGTCGAGCGCCCGGGTCAGAGAGGACGGTGAATTCCAGGGCGGCCTTTTCAACCGTGGAAAGCGACTCGTCCGGTGACTGCGGGCTGACAGCGACCAATCTGGCATCGAAAGTGTCCAACTGGGGGAGCAGTTCCTGCTGGTAGGTGCGCAGGGCAAGGTTGCAGTAAGGGCACCACCCGCCTCGGTAGAACATGATGACCGCCGGGCCGCTCCCGAGGATCTCATCAAGGCTGACCGGCGTGCCGGTCGCGTCGTCGAGGGTGAACCGCTCGAGCACGTCGCCCACCTTGATGCTGTCGGTCGGGATCCCTTGGTTGAGGAGGTTCTGGACGCTCCGATCGAAGACTTCGAGCACCTCGGATGGGAGGTGCTCGGCCGCCGCGGCCTTGAGTTGATCGGACTGTTCGCGGATGGTTTGAGGCATCGGTCCTCCGGAGTCGGTGGGTCGGTCGAAAACTGGACTATCGAGTCCACTGAATATCCGAGCACGAGAAGACTGGACTGTCAAGTCCAATTTCCGAGATACTGGAGATTATGGGATCGACGCCAACCACCGATAAAGGACGCCTGACCCGCCAGCGCATCGTGGGCGCGGCGACCGAAGTGGTTGCCGAGAAGGGAGCGCTCGGGGCGAGCCTGGACGAGGTCGGCGCCCGGGCCCCTGCGTCGCGGAGCCAGCTCTACCACTACTTCGAGGACAAGAACGATCTCTTGTTAGCCGTCGCCGAGGCCACCAACGAGGGCGTGCTCGACGGCCAACGCGATCTCTTCGATCATCTCGACACTTGGGACGGACTGGTGCGATGGGCCGATGCTCTCGTCGCCTTTCAGCGAGACCGGGGCGGCAAGGGAGGCTGCCCGATCGCCAACCTCCTCGGCCAGCTTGGTGAGCGTGATGACGGCATCCGCGCCGTGCTGGCCTCTGGGTACGACCGCTGGGAAGCCGACATCCGCGCGGGCTTCGCGGCCATGGTGGAGTCTGGCGAACTTCGGCCCGATGCCGATGTCGACTGGCTCGCCTTGTCGACCCTTGCCAGTGTCCAAGGCGGCCTTGTTCTGACGCAAGCGCGCCGAGACCCACTAGCCCTGCGCCGAGCACTCGATGGTGCACTCGCACTGATCGCGAGCTATCGCCGAGTCGACTGAGGACCGAGCGTCATTTGGCCGAAGCGATGCGGCGGGGCAAAGTCGCATCAGGAGGTGTCAACGCCTGGGTCGCCTCGGACTCGACGCGCTTGGCGTAACGGCGTCAGTCGAGCGCTGTACTACAGGGACGGATGCTGTAGAGCGGCTGGAAGCTGGGTGCGTGGAACCGCGGTTTTGGGGACCGGCGGACCGACGTTTCGAAAATCGCCACCTCGCAAAGGTGAGGTCGCTGGTTTAATCCCGTCTTCCGCTCCGTCGATTGCCCCCGTTACGCGTCGATCATGAGTTTGGTGTAGCGGCCACCGATGAGCCATTCCGAAACGTACAGGTTGCCATCCGCATCCACGGCTAGTGAGTGTGGAGAGTTGAATGCATTCGCAGTCGGCGGATCCGCCCGCTCAACACGCCCGATACTGCTTAGGGCATTCGGCCACCCGGGCCGCTCGGGCCAACCGGTCCCGGTTCGGGCACTGTCTGTCACACCGACGTAGCCGATGAAACTGTCCGCAGCGTCAACCACTGCCAGTCGTGAGTACAACTCGGCGATCACAAGCATGTCTTCCCAGGCGGCGAACCCGCTTGGGCTGTTCAGAAAGCCATCTCCGAATGTTCTCAGGTACTGCCCGTCCAGGTCGTAAACCTGAATGCGGCGGTTCTCCCTGTCGGCGACGTAGAGCTCAGGGGTCTTGCCGCCTCGCCGATCTATGAAAACGGCGTGGGGGCAGAGGAAGCGTCCGCCGCCCTCCTCACCGGTCAGCGTTGACCGGTGGTTGCCATGGCTGTCGAAACGGTGAACCCAGCTCGATCCATACCCGTCCGCCACCCAAATGTCGCCGTTGCCTCCGAACCGTTCTTCGTCTACGGCAGTGCCGCACGGGCAGTAATCGCCCATGATGCCTGGGGGCGATTCGGGATCTCGAGGTGGGATGGGGAGGTCGACCAGGATCTCGCCGTCGAGGGTCATCTTGACGACTCTGGGTGGACGCGATTCCACCCGGACGCCTTTTCCGAATACTCCCGACCACTTCTCGTCACCGTCTCCAGGACCGACCGCAAAGACGAAACCCGGGTCACTCACCCAGAGGTACTCCTCGTTCCCTTCCCGCACCAGGGTGATGCCATGTCCTTCGGTGAGGCCAGGCTTGACCGACCTCAAGACACGACCGTTCCGGTCGAAGGTCACGAGGTGCCCGGCGTGAAAACCGATGAGTTCCCCAACAGCGGTCACGGCTACTCCGTTGTGAGCCCACGATTTCATCGCCTCAGGCACCGCTGAGAGATCCGCCCAATCGGCCGTCACGTCATGTACACGCATGTCAATCTCGTAGATAGCCGATTCGGACTTTCAAGAAACGCGGTCGGCCGGTGTTCGCCTTGGCTCTCGTCCTTTGTCTTTTCATGATTCCAGGAGCGTCCTCTTCAGCCCCTCAATGACGGCTTCGTATCCGAGCTCAAAGAGCTCCTCGCGTGAGAACGACGCGGAGCGAGTCACGTTTTCCAATGTCGCCGTCGCAACGCTGGGAGCGACGAAATGCGACATTGCGTCAAGGTCAATCTGACCGGTCATGAAAGTAAACAGCGTCGTAAAGCACACGACAGCGCTCTGCGGGCTGAATCCGCCGTCGGCCAGGATCGTGAGCACGCCGTCCGCCAGTCGAGCGCCCTCTCGTGATCCTCCGTCCCCAAAGTGTGCTGAAACCCCGGGGTGCTCGGCGAACACCCGTCTGGCGTCGTGGAGGAGTGTGCGGAGCCGTTCCTCCCAGTCGCCCTCTTTGGGCCCCGGAACGCGTATCTCGCTCAGGATGTCGTCGACGACCAGCGAGTGCAGGTATTCCCGGCTTGGCGCGTAGTGATAGATCGTCATTGGCGGCACGCCGAGCTCTCGGGCCAATGCTCGCATCGTCAGGTTCTCGAGGCCGACCTCGCGAGTCAGCCGAAGCGCTGCCTGGACGACCCCATCCGTGCTCAGGGACGGTGGGCGCCCTCTCGGGCGACGCGTCTCACCCCCGACGGCTGGTGAACGAGCACTAGGGGGCATGGCAGTTCGTCACCGTTTGCTCGCCCCTCCGATTATTTCTAGTATGCCGTACGAGAATACCACCCGAGCCGGCCCTGGAGTCGATCGACTCTGTTTGCCGAGGAGTCGGGGGAAGAAAGGACCCAGGTGGAGCACGAGATTCCTGGAACGCTGCTGCTCGACCCACAGGTTCTTGGCGACCCGTACCCCTTCTTCGAGCGGCTGCGGGAGCACGCCCCGGTTTGGGAGGCGGCCGGCACCGGGGTCTTCACGGTCAGCACGTTCGAGCTCCTGGTCGAGGCAAGTGCACGGGTCGACGACTTCTCGTCGAACATGAAGTGCCTGCTCTATCGCGACGAGGCCGGGCTTCCCGGCCGGTTCACGTTCGGTGACGCGGGCGGTCAAGCGCTGGCCACCGCCGATCCGCCATTGCACGAGATCCATCGCCGAGCTGTCTTTCCCGAGCTGGTGACCAAGCGCATGGAGGCGCTCGATCCTGAGATCCACGAGCTCGCAGACGGACTTGTCACCCGCGCCCTGCAAAGCGGAACGGTGGAGTTCATGAACAGCATCGGCAATGTCGTGCCCATCACGATGATCAGCCGACTCATCGGGTTTCGCGACAGCAACCTTGGCGACCTCTGGCGCTCGGCGGTGCACATGACCAGGTTGGTTGGGTCGACGCTGACGCTCGACGAGCTCATGAATGTCGCGGCCGGTGGTGACCAGGTCCAAGCCTGGATCACCGATCAGGTGGCTGCAGCCGTCGAGGACCCGAGTGAGGATCTGCTCGGCGCCGTTGCACGCAGCATCGGCGACGGAATCCTCACTGCGGCCGAGGCCACCGGCATCCTGACAATCCTGTTGAGCGCGGGCGGAGAATCCACGACGAGTCTGCTCGGCAACGCAGTGCGCATGCTGGCCGAGGATCCTCAGCTTCAAGAGCACCTCCGTCAGAACCTCGATCAGGTGCCGCTCTTTGTCGAGGAGGCCCTCCGCCTCGAGTCGCCCTTCCGCTACATGATGCGAACCGTGCCGGCGCACACGTCGCTCGGCGGCGTCGACATTCCAGCCGGGGCCACGGTCTTATTGCTCTGGGCCGCCGGGAATCGCGACGAACACGAATTCAAGCGGCCCGACGAGGTCGACCTGGGCCGGCGGGTCCCGCGTCGTCATGTCGCGTTCGGGCGGGGGATCCACCACTGTGTCGGTGCGCCCCTCGCCAGGATCGAGGCCCGCAACGTGCTCTCGGTCCTGCTCGATCGCACGAGCAGCATCTCCCTCGCTCCTGACTCTCCGCCGCGTTGGGTCGACAGCTTCTTGGTGAGACGTCATCAGGAGCTGCCAGTGAGACTCCAGGCCCGTTGAAGTCGATGAAGCCCCACCTACAGAACCCGGGAGGAAATGTGTCCCCACGCCGCGCCGTGCGCATCTCGTTACTGGTCGCCATTGCAAGCTTGCCGTTCGTCGTATCCGGGGCGGCGGCTGCCACTGCGACGGCGTCTCCGGCGCCGATCACCCTTGCGTACATCACCGACCTGACCGGCGAAGGCGCAGCGGAGAACTCGGCGTCTCCCGCTGGGTTCGAGGCACGGATCGACATGCAGAACGCTGAGGGCGGCGTGAACGGGCACAAGCTCGTTCCCCTGATCATCGACGACCAGACGAGTCCTTCGGAGATCACGACTGCCGTGCAGGACGCGGACTCGAAGGCGTTCGGCATCGTCTCACAGAGCCCGCTGTTCTTTCTCGCCGCGCAATACCCGCAAAAAGCAGGCATCCCCGTGACGGGCGCCTACACCGACGGCCCCGAGTGGGGTACGCAGCCCTACACGAACATGTTCGCCTCGGACGAAGGCAGCGTGGATCCGAAGTACCCCGCCAACACCACGATCGACTCCATCTTGAAGGCCCATGGCGGCACTGTGCTGGGTGCCTACGGGTACGGCATCTCGCCGACCTCCACTCGGGCGGCAGAGGGTGACGCGGAAGCCGCCACCCACCTCGGCTTCAAGGTGGGCGTGCTGAACACCACCGTTCCCTTCGGAAGCGTTGCGTTCACCGCTGACGCTCTCGCTGCGAAGCAGGACCACGTGAACGCGCTCGTGCCATCGCTCGACAACAATTCGAACTACGCCCTGGCTGAGGCAATGAAGCAGGCCGGAGTGAAACTGAAGGCGGTGCTCTTCGCAACTGGGTACGAGCCGGACGTCATTCACTCGCCTGCTTGGAGCGCCCTGCAGGGTGACTATTTCGCCTCTCTGTACCGTCCATGGGTCCTGCCGGACGCCGGCACTGAGCAGATGCAGGCCGCGATGGAAAAGTACGCGCACTTCACCAAGAGCGACTTCCCGAGCTTCAGCCAGTACGAGGCGTGGGCGGGGGCCGACCTCATGATCAAGGGCCTGGAGCTGGCCGGCAAGAACCCGACGCACGCCGCCGTCATCACAGATCTCCGGGGGCTGAAGTCCTACACCGCGAACGGGCTCCTCGCCGAGCCCATCGACTACTCCACGATCTTCGGCCACGACCTGCCGCGTCAATGCTCATGGGTGATGCAGGCAGAGAAGAATGGATTCGTCCCCGTGTCGTCGCAGCCAGTCTGCGGCATGGACATCCCGGGGACGTCGACGTCGGGCTCGTCGTAGATTCCGCAGAGTCACGATCGATTCCGCCGCGGCCAGCCGCGGAAACTGGGAGCCGGACCGCCTCGACCAGTCCGATCGCACCGGACTCGAAGACGACGGCGGCCGCGCGCCGCCACCTAGAATGGTGATTGCTTTTTAGGAGAATCCAATGATCCGACCCCGGTCTTGAAACTTGACGCCATGGCGACCTACCTCAGCGACGGTCTCACGCTTCACTACGAGGTGATCGGGAGCGGCGAGCCGATGCTCTGTGTCCACGGCGCGACCGGCGCCGGAATGCATGAGTGGCGCAAGCTGGCCAGCGGGCTCTCGGACAGTTTCCAGTTCGTAGTGCCCGACCTGAGGAGTCACCGCATGTCGGAGCACCGCCCGGGTGCCGTCGGCATCGAGTACGTGATCGGCGACCTTCTGGCCCTTGTCAATGAGCTCGATCTCGGGCGCCCGCACGTCATGGGCTTCTCCTTCGGTGCGGAGGTCGCTCTCGATCTCGAATTGACCAATCCCGGCATCTGCCGGAGCCTCGTCCTGCTGAGCCCGGGCCTGGGCGATCCGAAGTCGAGCGTTCCCACCCGTGAACGCCTCGTGGCCACCTGGCCCGACTCGCTGCGACGACTGCACGCAGATCAGCACGGCGAGGATCACTGGCTCGAGGTCATGCTCGAACTGTGCCAGCGCGCCGCGTTGCGCCCCAAAGCGGATCTGGCGCATATCGCCGCCATACGGTGTCCGATGCAGTTGGTGGTAGGGAGTGAGGACGATCCTCGTCGCATCCGTCAGGCGCAGGTGATGGCGGAGCACCACGAACGCTCCCAATTGGTCGTGGTCGATGGAGCAGCCCACGCCGTGCACAAGAGCCACACCGAAGAGGTGGCCCAGATCATTCGCAGATTTTTCGGCCAGCGTTCCCCCGGCGATCCGAGCGAAGCGGGCTGAGGGGCGAAGACATGCCCGACGGACAGAAAGCGAAGAGACGAGTACTCGATTCGGAGAACATGCCCGAATGGAAGAAGAACAGCGTCGAACGCTCGTTGAGCAGCGCTCGTGAGAGAGCGCAGGATCGCAGCGACCGTTTTGTGGCCGCCGCCATGGAGCTCATGCAAGAGCGGGGCACGACGGACTTCACCGTGCAGGAAGTCATCGACCGCTCGCGCATGTCCATTCGGACCTTCTACAAGTTCTTCGCCAGCAAGGACGACCTCCTCGTCGCGGTGCACGACACGATCCTCGCCACGGAGGTCGTGCCCCGGCTGTGGCGGCGCTGCGAGGCGGTCAGTGACCCGGTCGAACGCGTGCGCGCCTACATCGAGGGTCTCTACGACCTGACGGCTGATCGGAACCCCGCCTCGCCGCGCGCTCAGCACCTTCAGGAACCGCCTGGCTGAGAGCCGGCCCAGCGACCTCGAGCAGACCATGCGTCCGCAGATCGAGCTCGTCGTGGAGCTCGTACGCGGAGCGGCGGAGACTGGTCGGCTGAAGTCCGATCTCGAACCGGAGACCGCCGGGCTGCTGATGCATCACACCGTTCTGGCGGCCGTGCATGCCCGGATCCTGGGCAGCGATGCCCTGTCGGCTCAGGACCTCTGGCGGTTCTGCGCCGCGGGCATCGGCGTCACCTACGACGATCCGAGCCTGCACTGAGCCTCGACCCGTTCAGGGTGAGCGGAACCACGCTTCGATCTTGTCCCTGACGATCTTGCCCATGGCGTTGCGGGGCAGCTCGGCGAAGGCCCAACGCTCCGGGACCTTGTAGCGGGCCAGCTCTCCAGCACAGAACTCGGCCAACGTCGCTTCTTCGATCCGAGCGTCGGGGTCGAGTTCGACGGCCGCCGCAACCCGCTGCCCCGAGACGGGCGTCGGCCACGCCCACCACGGCTGCCCCCCTGACCCCGGGAACGAGCAGGAGCACACGCTCGACCTCGGCGGGGTACACGTTGGCGCCGCCGCGCAGGATGAGAGCGTTGCGTCGGTCGGTGACGAAGAGCCGACCCGAGTTGTCGAGGAACCCGACGTCCCCGGTCACCAGCGTGTCATCGCGCAGTGCATCCGACGTGGCTTCTTCCATGCCCAGGTACCCGAGCATGGGACTGTAGAGCCCGGCCCACGGACCGGAATCGGCTGCCCGGACGGTGATCGTCCCCACTTGACCTGCCGGGAGGACGCTCCCGTCGTCGTCACCCACCTCGACGACGAGGTGGGGGAGGGCTCTCCCGCTCGATCCGTCGCACGGCGCCTCGCCCCGATCCTCCATCGTGGCGATGGTCGGGACCTCAGACAGTCCGTAGGTGGCGTGCGGTCGTCGGCCGAACCGGGTCTCGAACTCAGTTCGGGTGCGGGCGGGCAGGAAGGTTCCACCGGTCCACACGTCGGAGAGGGAAGCGAGGTCCTCGGGGGCGACCTCGTCGGAGCGGGCTAGGTCCTGGAGCAGCGTGGGGACACCGAAGAACGCATTGACCTTCTCGGACCGGATCCATTGCGCCACGGCGGTCGGGTCGGAGCGGTCCATGACTACCTGCGTCCCGCCGCGTCTGCGCGGCGAGCAGCGTGCTCGTCACCTGCATGTTGAGGATCGTCAGCGAGGCGCAGTCGCCCTTGCGGAGCTCGGGTCCGAACCCGCGGGCCGACTGGAGGACGGCGCCGGGAAGCAGGACGTTGCGGTGCGAATGGAGTACGCCCTTCGGCCGCCCCGTGGTGCCGCTGGTATATGCGATGGCGGCCAGGTCCGTCGGGTCTCGCCGAATCCGCCGGTAGGAGCCCGGCTGTCCCCAGAGGCGCTCCCGCCATTCGAGTTCCCCGACCCCCGAGACCACGACGACCGGTGGGTCCGCTGGCAAAGGCGACCTTGCCAGTGGCACGTGCGACGTCTGCGTCCGCCAGCATCAACTGCGCACCTGCGTCATCGAGGACGTAGCGCTTCTCGGGTGGCGCCAAGTTGCGGTTGACCCCCAGCCACACGGCGCCGAGCCGCATGATCGCGTGGAAGGTCACGACGACGTCACTGGCGTTCGGGAGGCTGATCGCCACCACATCACCGGCTCCGATCCCGAGAGCCCCGATCGCCGCAGCCGTCCTTTCGATCTCCTCGTCGAGCTGCTCATACGTGAACCGGCGGTCGGTCGCCACCAGGGCCTCGCGCGTCGGCTCCTCTTTCAACGCTCGCTCGAGCACCTCGCCGGCGCAGTGGGGGAGGGCGTGTTTCACCACGACTCCTAACCGGGCGAGGAACCGGATCGCGGCGACCCGAAGAGCTGTCGAAGAGCCGCCAGGTCGACCTTGCCTGTCGGGAGCGTGGGCACGTCGGCATCGTCGACCACCTCGATGTGCCGCGGCACTTTGTAACCCGAGAGGCGCGAACGTGCGCCGGCTCTGAGCTCGTCGACGTCGAGCCCCTCGGATCCTCGGCGGACGATGACCGCCGCCACGTCCTCACCCCGGTCACCAGCGGGGACCCCGAACACGAACGCCGCGCCGACGTGGGGCAACTCGAGGAGCGCCGCTTCCACCTCGGCCGGCGACACGTTGGAGCCGCCGCTCTTGATCAAGGCGCCGCGGCGGCCGGCGAAGCGGAGGTGCCCGTCGGCGCCGAACCATCCAAGATCCCCCGTCGGGTACCACCCGTCGGACGTGAACACCTCATGGCGCTCGCGCTTGTAGATGCCGTCCATGAGGAAGGCGCCTCGGACGAAGAGCTCGCCTTGTTCTTCCAGAGGTTGGGGGAGCCCCGTCTCGCGGGACACGATGACGTGCTCCATACCCGGGAGGCCGCGACCGATGGTGCCACGGAGGTCCTCGGGCAGCGGGCGGTATGGGTCGTCGGATCCGGTGTGTGGCCCCCCGGTCTCGGTCATGCCCAGCACATTGGGTCCGAGATCCGGGGAGGGCGGTCGCGAGTCGGGCGGGAGCGCCTCGAACAGCGTGCCGCCCCGCACGGCGCTCAGATCCCGGCGCAGGAACGTCGGGTGCTCGGCCATCTGGCGGGCTGCGTTGGGCCAACACGACACTTGGGTCACCCGCTCGCGCTCGATGAGGTCAAGTGCTTCGCCCGGTTCGAAGCGCTCCTGGACCACGGCGCCAGCCCCGGAGCAGTAGGCGGCGAGCACGACCATGGTGAGTCCGCCGACCCAGAAAAACGGCATGGGCGAGTAGATGCGGTCATGAGGACCTAGCGCTCGCCGCGCCGCCAGGAGGGCTGCGTGCCGCACCAGCGACCCGTGGGTGTGGATGACCGATTTGGGTGCTGCGGTCGCGCCGGAAGTGGTGATCGCCGCCAACTGGTCCGACGGAACCACCTCGCGCTCGGCCTCGACCACCAGCGACGCGGGCGCCGGACCCGGGAGCTCCCGCGACCAGCGGGGAGTGCCCCTGGTCAACGCACACCCAGCGAAGATGCGGTGCCGCGTCGAGATAGAGCTCTGGTCTTGACTCGGCGAGCCCCGGGAGACCGGCCTCCAGCCGAGCGGCCAGCGAGTCGCCCGCGAACGCGCCGGCCATTAAGACCGCATGGACATCGGTGTGTCGCAACGCACGGGCCAGCTCGGGGCCGGGGGCGAACGTGGAGAGGGGAACGGTGAGGGCGCCGATGCGCGCCGCCGCCAGCCAAGCGATGAGCCATGGGCTGCCGTTCGGATAGAGCACACCGAGCCGGGTCCCCTTCCCGACCCCCGCGGCCAGCAGGCGCGCCGCCAGGCGGGCGCTCTCCCGGTCCGCCTCGCCGAACGTGATTCCACTTCCGAGCGCGATGAGCACGGCATCGTCGGTCTGTGCGGCGCGCGATTGCAGGAGGGCCGGGATCGTGGCCGGCAGCGAGGTCAGCTCAGGCGGGAGGGGTTCGACGACCAGCGGCTTTGGCGTTTGGCGAGGGGAGGTCATGAATCCGAGAAGCCAAAGGCAGTCTTGACTTTCTTTCTAGTAGAAGCGTATTCTCGCTCCGCCAGCGCGTCAAGAATTGCGCTGTCCGCCCGCTGGGGGACCGAAGTGCCCGATATTCCCAATCGACTCCGCATGGCCAGTGGTGTCCCGGCGGGCGCCGGCCGCCAGGTGCGTCGGGGTTTTGGCAAGCGGTGAACCTCCGGCTCACAGAGGAGCAGCAGGCGCTGAGGGAGACCTTTGCCGCCCTGTTCGCCAAGCAGTGCACACCGGACGTCGTCCGCGCCGCCGAACCCCTCGGTCACGACGCGTCGCTCTGGGCGCGGGTGTCGGACATCGGCTTGCTCCACATCGGTGTGCCCGAAGATCTCGGCGGAGCCGGAGCCGGGCTCTTCGAGCTCGTCCTGGTGGCTGAGGAGGCGGGGCGGCGACTCGCTCCCGTTCCCCTGGCCGAGACGGTCGCCGCCACCCGATTGGTGGGGTCGTGTGGCGCGAAGAACCTCCTTCGACTGGCGCTCGAGGGAGCGCGCCTCGTCTCGTTGCCGCCGGCACCGGGCCCGGTGCGCACGCAGGTGCTGGCCGACGGTGCGGTGGCCGACATGGTGCTCGGGCTCGAGGACGGGCGCATCGTCACCGTCTCCAGGCCAACGGATGCCCGGCACATCTCGAACTTGGGGTCACTTCCCCTGGCCCGCTGGAGCGGCGCCACCGACGTAGCGGTGCTTGCCGACGGGCCAGGCGCGGCGCACGCCTTCTCCCGTGCCCTTTGCGAGGTCCGGGTGTTGCGAGCCGCCGCGCTCGTGGGCCTGGCCGCCGAGGTCATCGAGCTGGGCGCCGCCTATGCCCGGGAGCGGTCCGCCTTCGGGATCCCTATCGGCAGCTACCAGGCCGTGGCACACCCCTTGGCCGACGCCCTCGTCGCCAAGGACGGAGCGCAGCTCTTGACCTGGAAGGCCTGCTGGGCCCTCGAGACCGATCGTCCCGACGCGCCTGTCCTCGCGCGCCAGGCCTTCATCTTCGCGGCCGAGGTGGCATCGCACGCCGCGCAGCACAGCTTGCACATCCACGGCGGCTACGGCTTCACCCAGGAGTGCGACATCCAGCTTTACTACCGGAGGTCGCAGGCCTGGGCGGCGACGGTGGTCGATCCGGGGCGCGAACTCCTGGCCCTGGCCGACGGGGTCCTGCAGCAGGCAGCCATGGAACCGGTGGGAGACGCTCGTGGACTTTGAGGAACCCGCCCCCGTGGCGAGCATCCGCGCAGAGGCCGAGGCGTTCGCGGCCGAGCACGTCACGACTGCTGTCGTTGAGGAAGAACTGCGCACCGGGGACGGCGTCAACCGCCCGCTCATGGAGGCCATGGGCGCGCGAGGCTGGATCGCGCTGACGTGGCCTCCCGAAGAGGGCGGTGCCGGCATCGACCCGTTCGAAGCGGCGGCCGTTTTGGGCGCCATTCGCGCCGCCGGTGGTCCAACGATCGGCGCAGGCACCACCATGCTGGCCGCCAACGCCGTCCGGGCCTTGGCATCGGACGACCTCAAGGCCAGGATCCTCCCAGGCGTGGCCGCCGGCAAGACCCTCATCTGCCTCGGCTTCACCGAACCCGAAGGCGGTTCCGACGTGTTCGCCTGCAAGACCCGCGCCGTCCGTGACGGCGACGAATGGGTGATCGACGGGCAGAAGATGTTCACGACCTACGCGCACAGGGCCGACTACTGCTTCTTGTTGACGCGCAGCGTGCCCGGATCGACCGGCCCCAAGGGCCTGACCATGTTCCTCGTCCCCCTCGACACTCCGGGTATCGAAATCCAACCCGTCCACACCATGGGCTACGAACGAACGAACATCGTCTTCTACAACGAGGTCCGGGTTCCCCACGACCTGGTGGTCGGAGAGCCCGATCACGGGCTGAGCGTGATGCGGGCTGCGCTCGAGGCCGAGCAGAGCGTGGCGCCGTCCTCTCGCACTCGACAGCTCTACGAGTCGGCGCGCGCCTGGGCGTCTTCGGCGACCGATGCGACCGGCCGTCCGGTTGCCGCGGACCCGACGATCCGAGCACGCCTGGCTCGCCTGTCGATCGACGCCGAGGTGGCGGACTTGCTCGGAATCCGCGTGGCCTTCCTCGAACAACTCGGTGGCAAGCCCGGGCCGCACGCGGCGTTGTTTGGGCCCGAGACCTACGTTGCCTGGTCCAGGCAGGTCCTCGACATGGTCGGCCCTCTGGGAGGGGCAGACTGGTCCGACCCCGAATGCGTGGAGGGGGGCGTGTTCGAGTACCACTATCGGAGCGCGGTGGCGAGCACAATCTACGGCGGCTCCAGCGAGGTGCTGCGGAGCCTCATCGCCGAGCAGTCACTCGGGCTGCCACGCAGCCGGCCCAAGGCGTGAGCGCGGGCGATCGCGTTCGACAGGAGGAAGTCGGTCATGGCCAGTGCAGCAGACGCTCGTAACTGGGCTCCCGACGCGTTGCGGGGCATCGTCGATTCTCTGTACACGCCGTTCAGTGGTCGCGGCGGCGAGCGTGTGGACGAGGACGCGCTGCGGGGACTGATCGCCCATTGCATCGGGTCGTTGGACCACGATGGGGTCTGGGTCGGTGGACTCGTCGGCGAGTGCTGGGCGCTCAGCACCCAGGAGCGCAAACGCCTCTTGGAGGTTGCCGTACATGCGACTCGCGCCCTCAAGCCCGGAGCGTTGATTGAGGCCTGCCCGGCCAGCACGAACGTCCTCGAGACCGTCGAGCTGACCCAGCATGCGGCCGCCACCGGTGCCGACATCTGCTTCCTCATCCCGCCGTACTTCGAGGCCCGGACCTACGAGGCCGTCCGCGAGACCTTCCGCTACGTCACTGAGAGGACCGACATCGCTCTCGGGTTGTTCAACACCCATGCCGCGGGGTGGATCCTTACGCCGGCCCAATGTGCGGACTTGGCGCGGGAGTTCCCCGCCATCTGTGCCGTGAAGAACGGGATGTTCCGTCCCTCTCACTCCGCCGAGCTGCACCGGATCGCGCCCGAGCTTGTGATCTGGGAGTGCGACATGCTGGCGTATCGGGGCGGGTTCCTGCGCCGTGGGATCAGCGCCCCAGGCATCCTCGGTGGCACCGGGTATCTCTACGAGCGCCCGGACGTCCCCATCTATCGCCAGCAATGGGAACTCCTGGTGTCCGACAAGCTGTCCGAGGCGATCGACCACTGGTACGACTCAGGACTGGACGACCTCATCGCGAACCTGCACGGTGCTTTCGGAGCATCCAATGTCGATGCCGCGTACACCCACTGGGGCTCAGCGTTTAAGGCCGCCGCATCCGAGCTTGGCCTGCCCGTCGGTGACTACCCCCGGTCGAGGCCTCCCCAGCCTCCGCTCTCCGACGCCCAGCGAGACGCCGTGCACGCCGCGTATGTCACCGCCGGTCTGGTCGCCGACGAACATCGATAGTCGACGGATCTACTCCAGCGACGGACTCGGGGGACGGGCTGGAAGCTGGGTGGACAGATCTGCACTTCAGGGGACCCACTGGGCCTAGACGGAGGAAAATCACCACCTGGCCAAGGTGAGGGTCGCGGGTTCGAATCCCGTCTTCCGCTCTCAGTCGGCTAGACCCCTTGGGCCGAGCCAGCGTTGTAAGAGGTGATCTTCGGATCTGCGCGGGGTTGGGCGGAACCATGGATCACCCAGGTGATCCGGCAAAACGTGGTCGCATTCAGAAACCGATATCAAGCCCTGAGTCGCGTCCTTCGCGCTCGAGTTTTCTCCTCCGGGCGGTTTGAATCAGCATCGGCAACTGCACAATGTCCTTCGGTCGACCGGCGGCTTCCTTGGACCTGATGACGTCGTCAAGATCGGCAACGGGGACAGATTCCCCATGTGATTCGACGATGAGCGCCTGACGGGCTAGGTCGTCATATCCTTCCGTTCCGCTGGGAGCGAACGCGATGTCGAATTCCCCGAATGGAGACGTCAGGTTCCACGTGCGTGCCTTCCCAAGGGATGGTCCGTCGTGGTCGAAAAGCAAACCCTCGGGCACATCGACGGTCCTTATGCGAGCTTGGAGTGCATGCAACGCGTCGGACAGCCGCCTGAGGTTCGCGGCGTCGGTGGCCGGCGTTATGTCGATGTCTCGGGTGCGAGGAATGGGCGCACCTTGCAACTGAGCCGCGAATGCCCCTATCACGACGTACTTGACAGCGAACTTATTGAGCGTTGCCACAATGGCTTCCGCGTCGAGTTCCGGCCACGAGCTCGCGTCGGTCATTTGGTCCGCTCAAAGCGATCGCGGCGGAATCTGGACCTGCTCACGTTGATGGCGTCGCCATCGCTTCTGATCGTCGGGCGAACGCAATCGCTCAAGTGACTCGAGGACTTCGTCGTGGTCCTCGTGGGGAGCGAGCTTCATCCGAAGGTCGAACCCGGCGGCAGCCAACCATTTCATCAAGGTGGGAACGGTCGGCTGTCGTCGGCCGGTCTCGTAGGCGGCGACGGTTGGTTGGGAGACGCCAAGGCGATCGGCGAGTTCACGCTGGGTAAGGCCGCTCTTGAGCCGAGCAGCGAGAATCAGGCTGCCAGCGACGCTCGGGCTGCTCTTCAGCCTCGGGGTCATGCATCCGAGTATAGACGATCGTACATCGAAGCATTTACAATCGTCTATACGACTCCAAGAGTGGTCCCGACGACGAGGCGGTGTAGACCGATCATTTTTGGGGCGAGGGCGCAGTAGATCGCTCTACTACAGGGGCGGATCCCGGCAAACGGAACAGACGCATCACCGAACCGTGCTCTATCCAGCTCGGCTCACCCAGACTTAACGGACGGATCACCACACCTTGCCAAGGTGAGGGTCGCGGGTTCGAATGCCGTCTTCCGCTCTCGAGAAACGGCTGGTCATGGCGAAACGTGGCTCGGCCGACCGGGGACAAGTCAACCCTAGATTGAGTCCTCCTGGCTCTCGTCGAGCACGACAGCGTAGGAGCCACTGCCCAGCACGGATCGAGCGGGGACGCGGCGGGCGCCAATGAGCAGATCCTCGAGAACGCCGGTGTCGGCGTCGAAGGTCACGTCGTCGAGTTCGCCGAGTTCGTTGCCTCGCTCGCTCAGGGCTCGCTTGCCGACGAGTTCGAGCTTTCCCAGCGGCGGCAGCCCGTTCTCGGTCATCGGAAGGTGACCGGAGTGCGCTCTCGTCAGTCGACCATGACCGCATCGGGCCCAAATCCGCTCAATTGCGCCCAATCGACCAGCTGAGCCTTCTTGCCTCGCCCGATGACCACGGCGGCGACGCGCCGTTGCCGTGGCATCCACGAGCAGGTGGCTGACAGAGCCCAACTCCTTCGCGCTTGATCGGCTCACGACCTTGCGGCCAGCGGAGCTCCGGAACGACTCGCTCACGTCAGGCCCAATCGAGTCCGGAATTCGTCAACCGCCGCGCCAAGACCGACGAGGTCGTCTTGGACGAACTCCTCGGTGATGTTCGGGACCACCAGCGCATACCCCTGACACGGAAAGCTGCGCCGGTAGCGGGATATAGCCCTGTCCACCTCCGGGCTTGTCGATCTGATAGCCGACGACCTCACCGCTGCTTCCAACCAAGAGAACCAAGTCAGCGACCTTACCCAGGCTCGCTCCTCCCTCAGTCAGGACGTCGTTGTCCAGTACGTTGCGCTCCGTCGCGGGATGGCCCACGTCGTCGGGGGCGTCCTCGTGGGCGACAAGCTTGGACTCGTCGAGCACCATCACCGCATCCTGGCCGATCGCATGGATCGCATCGGCCGGCAGGACATCGCGGCTTCGGCCGGCCAGAAAGCCCCGCTTGTTGAGAGTGACACCGACGAGGCGACCCTCTTCAGGGCTGTAGATCACGTCCCGCACCTCGGCCACATCCTCCCCTCCCTCGACCGTGACCACCGGAAGCCCACGGATCTGAGACGCGGTCATGAGCAGCACTATCTTCTTGCCCTTGGTCGCGATGACGCCTCCGCCGCGACGCCTGCGCCGAATGACCACGAACGCAACGGCCGCGACCACCAAGACGATGACCACAAGTATCAGCCAGCCGATCGCGTCCATCTCAAGAATCCTAACCCCGAGAAAGGGATTTCGTGCTGTCCTTCGGTGCGTTCGGACCGAATCCGCGACCGGCCAGCGCCGGATGGGATGTGTCGGTTGGTGTCACTCGGGGCGACACCGAATCGCCCTTCGTCATGTCCGCCCGTTTCGAGTACGTCTTCGAGTTTCTGAAGCGAGAGCAATTCCAGCAGTTCTCCTACAGTCTGTTTCCGACCGGCGGTCTGGTCGAGGGGAGCTTCAGCGTGGGTCGAGCCGTTCGAAAGCATTGCTCACGCCGTTCACGACGGATAGAACGTCGCTCCATTACAGAGACGAACTGGGTTGACTCCAACAGTTCTCCAAGGTCCACACCGCGATCGTCACATTCCCGGCAGTCGTTCAAAGCACGTTGAGATCGTGAAGCACTCCGCCGGAAAACCCGCCAGTGTCTTTGGGCAACCCTGATGTCGTGCCTCCCCGCCGACATTCCTATCGTCTCTCGCTGTCCGTACGAACGTTGTGGAGTTCGAACCGACGCAGCTCGCGACCGAATTGCGCGATACCGTTCCAAGGGAAGGGGGGCACTATGCAGTGGCGGGTACGTCGAGACTGGCGAGCATTGTTGGCAATCGTTCCTTTGGCCGCTGTTGTCACGCTGGCCCTTTCGGCGCCCACCGGTGTCGGCGCCGCGACCCCGGAATCGACCGGCCCCACGCTCTATACGTGGGGAGGCAACCCAGGAAATTTCAGCTTTTCCCAAATACCCTCGCCAACAACGCTTCCCGGTGGTGTGGCTCCGAGTTCGGTCGAGAGCGGATCGGCCTCAGCGGGAGGTGACGCGTTCGTCATCGGCGCCAACGGGGACATCTACGCCTGGGGGAGTAACTACTGCGGCGAGCTCGGGAACGGCAAAAAGGACACCGTCTACCAGCCGGTTGCCATCCCACTACCCGGGGACGAGACGGCCGCGCAGGTTTCCGGCGGCTACTGCTTCACCATGGCTCTCGGAACCAACGGACACATCTACACCTGGGGCAAGAACGACAAAGGCGAACTGGGGGACGGGACAACGAGGGAGCACTTGACTCCCCAGGAGATTTCCCTGCCCGGCGACATCACCGCTACGTCGATCGCTGCCGGTGACCTCGGCACCTTCGGAATGGCGATGGGCAGTAACGGAAGGGTCTACGCCTGGGGCGAGGACGGCTTGGGGAACCCTGGATCCAAGCAGAACACGAACACACCCCGCGCGGTCGATCTCCCGGAGGGCGTCGTACCAACCGCCATAGCGGGCGGGGGAACCTTCGCCCTGGTTCTCGACTCCGCTGGCAACGTCTATTCCTGGGGCTACAACCACTACGGGCAACTCGGTCGCGGCACGCTCAGCGACAACGCGGAACCGCCAGGGCGGCTCGATCTGGGATCTGGGCGGACGGCGAAGTCGATCTCGGCTGGCTTCTCCTTCGGTATGGCCCTCACCACCGACGGCCGGGTCTTGACTTGGGGGAGCAACCTGCAAGCGGAGCTGGGGCATCGCGACGCTTCAGATCGGGGCACCCCCCACGCTTCGCCAGCGTTTCTGGACGCCGGTGTGGAACCGGTCACCGCCATCCTGGCTAGCTTCAATTCGGCCTTCGTCATGAGTCACGACGGAACTCTGTGGGGTTGGGGTAGTAACTACAACGATCAAGTCGGCAGCGGAGTGAAGGGACCGAACGACTGCTATACCGGCAAGTGCGCCGAAGTGCCCATGCAAACCAAGCTGCCGGCGGGATCCACCATCACGTCTCTCGGCCGCAACGCCGGGGCCGCCGCCGTGATCGTCTCGGGCGGTACTTCTGGTTGAGGCCGGAGGGTCGGTGGACCACGGAAATAACTAGCAGCCGAACGTGATCGTCATGACGGCCAAGACGCGATACATACTTGAGGCCGCGACTCCGGGGCGGTCTGATTGAGTTAGCAGACTCTTCTATCTGCTCAGGCCACGGCTGCCTGAGGTGGCAGAGGTCCGCTGTGGCTACGAAGCTCTTCGGGGGTTGCCCTTCGGGGCTTCGGCGAATCGGGCACCAGGCCGCTGGACGTGTTCGGGAAGCTCAGCCTGAAGATGGTGCGCAGCACCTGTCCGTACTGTCGGTACAGGGGTCCGGTCGTGTAGGGAAGGTCAAACTTCTCGCACAGCGCTCGGACGCGCTCGGCGATCTCGGGGTAGCGGTTGCTCGGGAGATCAGGGAAAAGGTGGTGCTCGATCTGATAACCCAGGCTGCCTGCCATGATGTGCAGGAATCGGCTCCCCTCGAAATTCGCGGAACCAAGCAACTGGCGGAGGTACCACTCGGCTTTGGTCTCGTCCTCGAGTTCTTCTTCGGTGAATTTCGCAGCACCATCTGGGAAATGTCCGCAGAAGATGATCATGTAGGACCAGAGATTGCGAACGAGATTCGCCGTCACGTTGGCCGACAGTGTGGTCAAGAAATTGGGGCCCGACAGCGTCGGGAAAATGATGTAGTCCTTGCCCACTTGGCGACGGACCTTGCGCCAGATCCCCTTGAGCTGACCCTTCAGTTCATTCGGATCCTTCCTGCGCTTGCGGATGGCCACGATATCGAGATCGTGCAGAGCGACGCCCCATTCAAAGAGCAACGCCAAGAGTGCGTTGTACACTGGCTGCCCCAGATTGACCGGGTGCCATTTCTGGTCGCTTGTCACACGTAGGATGCCGTAGCCGACGTCATTGTCCTTGCCCAGCACGTTGGTGAACGTGTGATGCACGAAGTTGTGGGAGTGCTTCCACTGAGCGGCCGGACAGGTGGTGTCCCACTCCCAGGTGCCCGAGTGGATTTCTGGATCGTTCATCCAGTCCCATTGGCCGTGCATGACGTTGTGCCCGATCTCCATGTTCTCGAGGATCTTCCCGGCCGCCAACATGGTGGTCCCGGCGACCCAGGCCGGGGGAAACCCGCTGGCGAACAAGGTGACCCGAGCGGCCACCATGAGTCGCCGTTGAATGGAGATGACTCGAGCGATGTAAGCGGCGTCGCCGGCACCTCGAGACTCCTCGATGTCCTTGCGGATAGCATCGAACTCTCGGCCGAGCGCCTCGACGTCGACGTCACTGAGATGAGCGAACGTCGCCACGTCTGAAATGGCCATCAGTGATTCCTCCTAAATCTCGAGTACACAATCGCCGGCCGCTGCCGTGATGCAGGTCTGCACCCCGGCGTTCTCTTGATATTCCGCGCCGTCTCGCAGGTCCTTGACCATGCCCTTTTTCAACGGGACGATGCAGGTATGGCAGATACCCATGCGACATCCGAACGGCATCGGGATACCAGCGGCCTCTCCCGCTTCGAGCAAGGTGGTGGCGCCGTCGACCTCGGCGGTCTTCCCGGAAGTCGCAAAGGTCACTCGCCCGCCCTCGGCCGACGTCGTGAGCACGGCCGAGAACCGCTCCAGGTGCAGCCGTCTTGTGAGCTTGGCCCTTTCCCATCGTTCTTCCGCTGCGGCCAGCATCGGAGCTGGACCGCAGACCCACGCGTCGCGGCTCTTCCAGTCGGGGCATACTTCAGCGAGCCGCTCCACGTTGAAGATGCCGTGTTGGTCATCGAAATTCTCGATCAACTGGAGCCGGTCGTGGCGCGCCGCCATGGCCAACCGCTCCTCGCGGAAGATGGCGCCCGTCTTGCTGGGAGTGCAGTGGATGTGCACCACGTCGGGCATGGTGGCCCGTCTGTCGAGCGTGCGCAGCATCGACATCACCGGGGTGATCCCACTTCCGCCGGTCCAGAACAGAATCTTTGCCGGTGGGGGATCAGGCAAGACGAACTCACCCCGGGGCAGGGCGAGCCGCACGATGGTTCCGGGCTGAAGGCCACGGACCAGGTGCTCGGAGAGGAATCCCTCGGGCATTGCCTTTACCGTGATCGTCAGGTGGCCGCGGCGGCGTCTCGCGTTGCCTTCCGCAGGAGAGGAGCTGATGGAGTAGGAGCGCCAGTGCCACTTACCGTTGAGGTGCACGCCTATACCGACGTACTGGCCCGCCTGGTAGTTGAGGCTCCAACCCCATCCGGGCTTGATGACCAAGGTGGCGGCGTCGCCAGTCTCGGGGACTACCTCAATGATCTTTCCGCGCAACTCGCGGGCCGACCACAGAGGATTCACCAGGTGCAGGTAGTCGTCGGGTAGTAGGGGAGTCGTCATGCGGGCAACGACGCTCCGGACGAATGCGGCGGTTGACGCGGAGTCGGCTCTTGGGTCGCAAGGATCGTCGGCAGGCGGGTCGGGCTCGTTCTCGTGCCTGCGCTTAGTGAGAACAGTCATGGTCGGCTCCGGGAGATAGGAATAGTTATGTGTTACTGCCCGTAACAGTTAATATGCAAACGTGAGCCGGCGGACCTCCAAAATCCCGCGACGAGATGGTCGCAGCGAGCGCTGGAAGGCCCACCGGGAATTCCGCCGCCAAGAGCTCATCGCAGCCGTCATGGCGGTCGTCTCCGAACTCGGCGCCGATGTGGGAATGGACGACATTGCCAAGGCTTCGGGAATCGCCAAACCGGTGTTCTACCGCTACTTCAAGGACAAGGCGGAACTCTTCGTTGAGGTTGGGCGGATCGCGGCGGAACAGGTGGTGCTGGAGACGACAATCGCGATCGACGCCGCCGAATCGCCTCGAGCCAAGCTGGCGGCCGGCATCGAGGCCTACCTGGGCGGCATCGAGTCGCGCCCAGAGTTATATCGATTTGCGGTCCGGCACCGCGATCTCGGGGATTACGTCACGATCGTTGGTCTTCACGCATCTCGCGTGATCGCTCAGTCCATGCGAGAGACGGAGATGGATGCGGGCACCGCAGAACTCTGGGGTTTCGGGATCGTGGGGTTGGTCCGTGGCGCAGCCGATCGTTGGCTCGAACAGCGCACAATGAGTCGTGCCGCAGTCGTGCGCGATCTCACGGATCTCATATGGCCCGGCCAGTCCGGGCGCACTTCAGAATTCCGCGGCGCGTTGCCAAGTCATAGCGGCGAAGCGCTCCGATGATCAGCCACTCGGCAGCGAGACGGTGTAGCACCTTCCAACGGGGGCACGCTTAGTTGCCGTGAAGCACCAGCGCAAAGTCGCAGGAGACCGCTCTACTGCGGGGACGGACGCAAGGGGCGGGCTGGAAACTGGGTGGACGGAACGGCATTTCAACGGGCGGGGCAGACCCAAGCGGACGGAAACCCGCCACCTTGCCAACGTGAGGTCGCGGGTTCGATCACGTCTTCCGCTCTCATGGGGACCGCGCACTTCATGTACTGGGCTCAGGGCGGTCTCCCCTCGGGTCAGCTGACGAGCCAAATTCAGATGGATTCGTCGTCCTGACGAACGATTTCGGTTACTGCTTTGCGACCAAGTCCGGAAGTCTCGGCAAGTTGGCGGACGGACGCGCCTGTGCGATGTGCGACGCGGATCATGTCGTCGCGGATTTTCGACTCTTTGGCAACTCGCTCCGAACTCAATCCGACCACTACAAGGGCAGCCCCGACCTCTCCGTCGTGGTTGGCTCGGTACTTTTCCATGGCGCTCGTGGCTGCGCTTACGTCAGCGTCGGTGTAACTCATCTCTCCTCCCGAAGACCCAGAGCGAGCTTGTCCCGGATCGCCATCAGCAGCGGTATCCGAGGTGACACCTCCGCTCGGTTCTCAGCGTCGTTGAGGTGCGCCAATGTCATTCCGAGCAGCTCGAGCGCCTCGACGCGCTCAAACTGGACAATCACCATGGTTCTATTCTAGCCAGATCTGGTCCAAATGGGACCACTGGTATGCCCCTTGGGGTCTGGGGTTTTCCGATCCTTGGATTAGGACACCGCTTCCAGTGACAACTCCCACAGCCGGCTCGCGTTCTGGGGGTCGAGCGCGTATGGCGCAACGGCAGAGGCCGGTTCGGCGAACGGCTGGATGGAGAGGCCTATCGTCGGGCAGGGTGCCGCCCGCTCTCGGACAACGAGCGGGCACCCTCCGCCTACAGCTGGGCCTTCTATCCGATTTTGCCTTTGATCAGGTCGGCAAGCTCGATGGTGGCTTGATGGCAGGCAGCGGACGAGCGCGTGAACTGCGGGAACCCGTGAGTGAGGTTCGGGTTGTGCATGTAGGTCAGGTCGTTGCCCGCGGCGGCGAGCTTCTGGGCGTAGGCGTGACCGACATCGCGCAACGGATCGAAGCCGTTGGTGACCAAGATGGCGGGCGGGAGATCGGTGTGCGAGTCCGCGTTCAAGGGCGTGATGTAGGGGTGGCGGACGTCGTCAGTGTTCTTGACGAGGTTGCGGACCATTTCGAAGATTCCGTTGGACTCCAGGTAGAGCCCTGAGCGGTTTTCGCTTGCGGCGAGGGTGTCGGCGGGAAACGCCGCCTCTGGGAACAACGGCACCTGGAGGGCGAGGCGAGGTCCGTTCTCATCGCGCAGCTTCAAGGCGATCACACACGTCATGTTGCCTCCCGGCGGAATCACCGCCGACGCCGATCTTCGCCGGGTCGATGCCCTGTTCGACGGCCTGGTCGAACAGCCAACGGACGACGTACTCGATTTCGTCGATCTGGGTGGGGTACTTCGCTTCGGGCGCAAGTTGGTATTCGATGATGTAGGTGACGATTCCGGCACGCTCGGCGATCAATCGCATCGGAACCTCGAACTCGTCGAGGGTCCCGTAGGTGAATCCACCGCCGTGGATGTAGACCAAGGCCCCGCTGGGTGTGCTGGTCGGATTCTGCGGTCGGTGGCGCCGCACGGCGATCGATCCATGGGGGCCGGGCAGGACGAGGGTGTCGACGGCCTTGATCGGCGGCCATGGCCCAACACCGAGTTGCAGTGTGGTCGCGGCGGCCTTGCGCGATCGAGACGTCGGCACCCAGCGTCGGCCCGGTCGGCAACCAAGCCTCCAGCTCGGCGTCCAGGGTGCCTCGGCCAACCGAGTCCGGGATGTTGTCGCGGTCGTAGATGGGCATGACTACTCCTTTGCTCTAGTTGATTGCCATCGGGCTTCGTCCTAGCCACAGTGCACCTTCTGGCCACGTGCGACAACCCGCCGTCGCGGGTACCGGCCAGCTGGGGCGTGTTCGAGGGTTCCCCGCAGGGACTCAGACCGACCGTTCGGACCCGCTCGAATCAAGCAGCCCGTGTTGCGGATCTCTGAACACGACCGCGCTCTGAGTGGACGGTGCTCCCTCCGTCCGGAATCGCCTCCTCGCGCCCTGGATTGCGTGGCTAAGCGAGATGATTGCGAGAACCCACGCCGGTCACTGCAAGTCGACCGTGCTGGCGAGTGAGGAGAGGTAGTCGATGTGGCCGTCGACCGACTCGAGGCCCAGACCCATCGTGACCACGGTGAGATGTGTGCCGCCCGCCTCGCGCCAGGCATCGATCTCGCCCGTGAGCTTGCCCACGTCGGCCCCGCTGAGAGCTACATAATCCCCGCCGAAGTTCTCGCCCGAGCGCCCGAGATCGTCCACCCGCTCGCGCATCCGCCTCCAGGAGTCGGCGGCCCGATCGACCCCACCACCGAAGAAGATAAAACCGTCTCCGAGTCGGGCGGCCCGGTCGAAGGCCTTCTCGCCGGAACCGCCGAGCCAGATCGGGATGGGCTTGGTCGGCTTCGGCAAGAGCGATGCCCTGTCGATCCGGTCGAAACGACCGGTGAAGTCGACGACCGGCTCGGTGAACAACTGGCGAAGCAGCCTTATCTGCTCCTCCTGTCTCACACCACGGGTATGGAAGTCCCGTCCGAGCGCCTCGTACTCGACGTAGTTCCAGCCGATGCCCACACCCAGGCGCAGCCGGCCACCCGAAAAAAGGTCGACGTCGGTGGCTTGGCGGGCCACGACTGCCGTCTGGCGCTGCGGAAGGACCAGGATGCCTGTGGTGAATTGGAGTCGCTCGGTGATGCCGGCGAGGTAGGCGAACATGACGAAGGGGTCGTGGAACGGGTCGCGCTCTGTGTATGGGCCCGTGAGAGGTGGCGTTCGATCGGCGTGAACCGCTCCGAGCACATGGTCGTAAGCAAGGATGTGATCGAAGCCCAGATCCTCGACGGATCTTCCGAAATTCGCGAACCGCGGCGGGATCGCCTAGGAGCTCGGTCTGAGGGTAGGCGACACCGATCTTCATGCGTAACAGCCTCCCATAGGGGGTTCCGGCCGCCCAGGAAAAATCCGCCCGGGGTACCGCTTCCGCCGGGACTCGGACGAGCCAGCTGCCGTGGTGTGCCCGGCGAGCACCCCTGAATCTGCCGGGTTCATGACCTGGACCATTTATCGCGCCACTCGGCCAAGTGCCAACATGGCCGCATGGTGAAGGGCGGGCCTTCGTTGACCTCCTCCGACCGGTCGGCTGTGGCGCAACGCGGGGGTGGGCGGCGCTGGGCCACCCTGTCGGTCCTCTGCGTCAGCCTGCTGCTCATCAGCCTGGACAACACCATTCTCAACGTGGCACTGCCCTCGATTGTGCGCAGCCTGCACGCCACGTCGAGTCAGTTGCAGTGGATCGTCGACGTCTATGCCGTCGTCTTCGCCGGACTCCTGTTCACCCTCGGGGCCCTGGGCGACCGGGTCGGGCGAAAATGGGTGTTCATGGGCGGCCTCGTCGTGTTCGGGGCCGGTTCGGCGCTGGCGGCATTCTCGGGAAGCCCGGACCGCCTCACCGCCGCCCGGGCCGTGATGGGGGTGGGGGCCGCCGCCCTCATGCCGTGCACCTTGTCGATTCTCACCAACGTCTTCACCGCCGAGCGAGACCGTGCCCGGGCCATCGGGATCTGGTCGGCGACCGCCGGCCTCGGCGTGGCCATCGGCCCGATCCTGGGCGGCTTCTTGCTGGTTCACTACTGGTGGGGCTCGGTCTTTCTCATCAACGTGCCCATTGCGCTGGTCGGGCTGGTTGCCGCCGCCTTCCTCGTCCCGAACTCGAAGAACCCGCTGGCCAAGCGGGCCGACCCGGTCGGTTCCGTCCTCTCGATGCTCGGACTCGGGCTGTTGCTGTGGGGGATCATCGAAGCGCCCAACCGCTCGTGGTCCTCTCCGGCGATCGTCGCCGCCCTGGTCGGTTCGGCCGTCATCATCGGCGTCTTCGTCATCTGGGAGCGGCGCATCGACCATCCGCTGTTGCCCCTGCACTTCTTCTCCAACCCCCGCTACAGCGCGGCCATCGCCTCTCTGGCCCTGGTGCTGTTCGCCCTGCTCGGCATGTTCTTCCTGATCACCCAGTATCTGCAGTTCTGCCTCGGCTTCAGTCCGCTCAAGACAGGGTTGGGTATCGGGCCCATCGCCCTGGTGCTGCTCGTGTTCGCTCCGCTCTCGGTCCTCGTGGTCCGACGGGTCGGCACCAAGGTGGTGGTTTCCGGCGGACTGCTCATGATCGCCCTCGGCCTCGGGCTGCTGTCGCATACCTCGGTGCACAGCACCTATGGCGACAGCCTGCCTTTCTTCGTGCTCATCGGTGCCGGGGTGGGCCTGGCCCTCGCTCCCTCGACCGAGTCGGTCCTCGGTTCGCTCCCCAAGGAGGAGGCCGGGGTCGGCTCGGCCTCGAGCGACACCTCCATGCAGATCGGCGGGGCACTTGGCGTAGCGGTCCTCGGCACCGCGCTCGCCATTCGCTACAAGGACGTCATGACGCCCCTGCTGGCCCACCGACACATCCCGGCCGGAATCGACCAGCTCATCCTCGGGTCGCTCGGTGGCGCCTTGGCTGTCGCCCAACGGGCTCCCGGCGCGTTCGGCGAGGAGTTGGCCGACGCCGCCCGGCGTGGCTTCATCTCGGGCATGGACCTCGGGTTCATCGTCGCCGCCGTGGTGGTTGGCGTGGCCGGCGTGGTCGTCCTGGCCGTCCTGCCCAACCGGCCTGTCCCCTCGGCTTCCGCCGCCACGCTCGTGAACGAGGGAAGCCGGCCGTGAGCGTTAGCCGGCGTCCATACGGAAAACCGAGGCGGCGCGTCCGAATCAGAGCGTGGCCTTTGGCAATCTCTTTCTGGTCATCCGGGTACTAAGACTCGGAACGATGTGAGTAGTAGAGCGCTCTATTACGCATCTTGGGAAATTTTCGACGGTCAGCCCTGAACGGGTTTGACTCTCTGGGCGAAGCTGGGCCCGGAAGCAATGAGGGAGCGTCGGTGTTTCACCCTTTGTGGTTCCTCTTTCCGTTCTTGACCTTGCCACCGTGGCGTCCGGGTCCTCTCCCGCCCAAGCCCTGGGCGAGACGGTGAACATGGCGTCCGAGGTGGAGCGACTCGGATACCGCCGACTCTGGGTAGCCGAGCATCACGGCATGCCCACGGTGGCCAGCTCCGCACCCGCGGTCTTGATTGCACACCTGGCCAACGCGACGACGACCCTGCGGGTCGGCTCCGGCGGTGTGATGTTGCCCAACCATGCTCCACTTGTGATCGCCGAGCAGTTCGGGACTCTTGAAGCGCTGCATCCAGGGAGGATCGACCTCGGGTTGGGACGGGCTCCTGGGACCGACCAGATGACGGTGCGGGCCCTCCGACGCACGCCGGCGACGCACGCCGACACGTTTCCCGAAGATGTCGTCGAGTTGATCAATTACCTGCTGCCCGGCGAGGGAGGTGAGGGCGGCACCCTGGCGAATCCCGGCCGGGGTTACCTCCCCGAAGTGTGGCTGCTCGGCTCGTCCTTGTTCAGCGCGAAACTGGCCGGGATCTTGGGCCTGCCGTATTCCTTCGCCTACCACTTCGCCCCAACGCTCCTCGATGCCGCGCTCGAGACATATCGGTCGAGTTTCCGGCCCTCGGTGCTGCACGCCGAGGCCAGAGTCATGGTCGCGGCGTCCGTGCTCTGCGCCCCGAGCGAGGCCGAAGCACTCTGGCTGTCGGGCTCGAGTGCTCTCAGCATCCTGCAGCTACGCACGGGTCGCCTGGGTCCGCTGCCCTCGCCCGAGGAGGCGGCGCAATACTCGTTCACAGACGACGAGAAGGCGATCGTTTATAGCGCCATGTCGACGCATCTCATTGGTGATCCGGAGCGGCGTCATCCTGGGACTCCGACAGCTCCAGGTGCGTACTGGGGCAGACGAGATCATGCTCTCGACGCGAGCGCACTCCTTTGAGACCCGGCTGCGCTCTCTCACTCTGATCGCGGGTAGCTGGGGGACGGCGACGCAAGCATCGGACAGCGGCGACGGCCACGGGGCGGCGACTTCGGCCAGTCAGACGAGATGACCGCCCAAATCGTGCTCCGCTTGGGGGCATGCAGTCGGCGAGGGGCCCAGGTGCATCGTGAGGGACCCATCCCTCAACCTCCGGTGCTGCACCTCACGGGCGCCTGTCGTGGTGCTCACGAATCCATCGTACCAGCATCTATATAGACAATTCTATATAGATTGGCCTATACTTGGCGTGGTGAGCACAAAGACTCTGCGTACCAGCCAAAGGACCGGGACCCGGGCGATTGGTCGTGCGCTCTTCGCACTTGCGACGGCCGCCGTGAGAAGTCAGCCCCGCGATATGAGCCTCACCTCGTTGTCGACCCTGGCAACCCTGGAACTGACCGGGCCTCGCCGCATCACTGATCTGGCTGCAAACGAGGGCGTGACGCAACCTTCCATGACTGCGCTGGTGACCGCGCTCGAACGATCAGGTCTGGTGCAGCGCCGCAGCGACGCTTCCGACCGACGGGTGGCCCTCGTGACTCTCACCCCAGATGGCGTGTGTTACGTCCGAAAGCGGAGAGAGGCTGGAGTCGAGGACTTCGTACAGCTGATCGGCCAACTGACGGTAGAAGAAGCCGATGCACTAGCCGAAGCCGTCACTGCGCTGCAGCAACTTCAGAGACTGGACGAAGAGCGGCGAAGCCCGTCGCCGGCATCCAGAGCGGGGGGCGAGGTCCACTGATGTCCGTGGGCCGCCACAACGGAATGGACAATAGTGAGCGGCACCGAGGCCACCCACAAGACGACGCTTGCCGTTCGGTCCGCCCCTTGATCGTCGTAGGGATCGACGGGTCCGATACCTCCTGGGACGCCTTCTCCTGGGCCTGTGGCGAGACGAACCGCCTAGAGGGACGGACCGTCGCCGTATTCGTAGGCCCGACTTCTGGCGCCGCCTCGGCCAGCGCATCGGCCGGTCTGACGGGCGCCGTGGTTCCTTACGGAGCCATCCAAGAGTCGACGACCCATCAGGCCGAGAAACTGAGCGAGCAGGTCAAAGCGTATGGCCACGATCACGGGGTCGATGTGGCGTTCGTGCATACCCAGGGGGACACGGCGAAGGAGCTCCTGCGGATAGCCCAGGCCGACCAGGCCGATCTCCTCGTGGTCGGCCGCTCCACCAAGGCACGCCACCACATCGCGGGGTCGTTGGGTCGACGTCTTGTAGGAAGCCGCGGGGCACCGATCGTTGTCGTCGTGCCTTGACGTGAGGGCGTCTTAGACGAACACGACCTGGTTCGGCCCTCTCATGAAAGCTGCTGCTCGAGTTCATGTTCCACTCGCTGGACGGTACAGCTGGGGTAATAGGCGCGGCCTGCCAGAATGCGAGCCCTACGTCTCGACTGCATCGTCTCGGGCGGCAATCAGCGTCGCGAGCAGCTCGTCACCCCATCGTTCTAGGCGAATGGGACCCATTCCCTTGCAGGCGGAGAGTTCACCGAGCGTCGAGGGTCCTCGGGCAGCTATGCCAACGAGTTCGCTGTCGTTCAGCACCACGTAGGCGGGAACCGCCGCCTGCTTCGAAGCCTCTGACCGCCACTGTCGGAGCGCAGCTTCTCTCTGTGCCGTCCCTCCTTCATTCGAGCTGCCGTTGGGCGCACCGAGACGCACCGAAGTTCCCTCTATCCGAACGTCGGAGCCGAAAGGCACCTTCAGCTGAGCAGTCCCCACGCGAACGACCGCGGCGCTATCCGTGACTTCGACGATGGTGCCGGTATTGCCACCGTGCTCGATAACCAGGCCGACTTCGGCGACCCGCTCTGGTCCTTTCGTCGCCTCTCGCTGGGATCGGCGCTTTTCGGCCCGCCCACGCTTTCCACCTTGCTGGGGCTGCTCCCGGCTGTTCGGCCGACCGCTTGCCCGCACCGTTGCTGCATCGGCCGGGGCGCCGAGCGGAGTATGCGGGCGACTCCCGTCGAGCTCGGCCAAGAATGGCGAGGATTCGGCGCGGTCCGCCAGGAACACGACCTGGCGACTCGCTCGAGTCAGGGCGACATGGAACACCCGTCGTTCCCCCTCGACGTCATCGCTCAGACGATGGGGGAGAAGGCCCTTCGTGGCTCCGTACACGAGGACGTAGCCCCACTCGCGGCCCTTGATCTTGTGGATCGTGGAGAGATGGACGGCCGGGCCCTCAGACGACCGGGTTCCCAGTGCCTGTTTCAGCCACACCTCGAACGTCGCCACCTCAGGGTGTAACGACGCCAATGACTCGAGGGCCAAGAGATCATCGAGGTGCGTGGAGCGGTCGGCCTCACCGCGGGACGAGTCCAGCACGTCCATCGTGTCTCCGAGTCCGACGTCCACCCGGATCGCCCGCAGGGCCGATCGCGTGGACGTCCGACTGGCGCGCACGACGGAATCAAGGGCGTCCGCGTACTCGTGCAGCTTGGGTACGTCGCGTCCGGACAGCCGCCCCGCAAGCCGCCGGATGTCGTCGACGGATGTCGTCGCCCGCTCGGTGAGCATGTCCTGCACGTTCGGGGCGATCCCGCGAGACGGCCGTCGAATGGTCTGGCGGACGTCCTCTCGACGGATCGACTCGGGGGACAGGCCGATTCGTAGATACGCGAGGGCCGTGCGGATTCCTGTGCGCTGGAGGACCTGAAGCCCCAGCGGCGTCGTGCATGGGATGCCGGCGTCTACGAGTGCGACCTGGATGGGCAACAAAGCCGAATTGACCCTCGCGAGAACGGCGATGTCGTCGGTTTGGACGCCGCCGTCCCGCCACGCCGAGATGGTGCCCACGGCGCTCACCGCCAGCGCGTCGCCCTCCTCTTTGACGACCGCAACGGTGCCCCTGCCTTTGAGCGGACCCTCGAAGTCCGGCAGCGCGTCGGTGCGCTCGGGTGGCGTCGTGATGGTCTTGTCGATCCGCGTCCGGTTGTAGGAGAGCACGTGCATGGCGGCGCGCACGACGCCCGGCGGGCAGCGGTAGTTCACCTCGAGCGCGTAGGCGGCGGTCCCGTGGAAATACTCCATGAAGTCGATCAGGTACTCGGGGGTGGCGCCGGAGTAGCCGTAGATGACTTGGTCGTCGTCGCCGACTCCGAAGCAGCTGTAGCCGGGCGCGCACAGCAGTCGGATCAGGAGCATGTGCGCCGCATTGAGGTCCTGGAACTCGTCCACGAGCAGGTGTCGGCAGCGTCCCTGGGCGGCAGCTCGCGCTTCGGGATCGCGGATGAGGATCTCGATCGACCGATAGATCTGCTCGTCGAAGTCGAGCGCTCCCGCCTCTCGCAGCGCAGACCGATAGGCGTCGAACTCTGCGGCGACGCCACGGGCGTCGGGGACTTGCTCCTCGACCGTCGCCGGCGAGGTGAGGCCCAGGCGAACGGCCGAGAGGGCGTCCAGGTAGGGCAGGAAGGTGTCCGTGTTGGGCTGACGGCGCACCTCGAAGATCCGCCCGATGATCTCGCGCACGTCGGGCTCCTCAAGGGTTCGCAGCCGACCTTGTCCTCCGAACTCGTTGCAGATCCACAAACCGATGCTGTTGAGCGTCTGAATGTGAGGGGCTCGGTCGCTGACGAAGCCACCGCAGCGTTGGCGCATCTCCGCCGCCGCTTTCGTGTTGAACGCCAGCGCCGTGACGGTCGAAGGTTCGACACCCCGGTTCTCGATGAGGTGGCGGAGGCGCTCGGTCAGGACCCGGGTCTTGCCGGATCCGGCCGGGGCGATGACCCGGGCACCTCCGGACTGATGACCCACTGCCGCCAGCTGATCAGGAGCGAGATCGGCCTCCGGGTCCAGCTGACCCACCGTCGAAAGGGACCCCGCCTCGGTGTTCCAACGATGGACGATCCCGACGCCGTCGGCGAGGGGAGGGGGTGCAAATGGCCCGCCGTCGACGAAGAGCTGCGTTCCGTCGGACAGAGCGATGTCCGCTGGACCCGATTCGGTGACACCGAGGTCCTTGAATCGGCGAGCGGCCTTGCGAGCGTGCCACCAGACCGGTCTGCCCGTCCGGTTGTCGTAGTTGTTCGCCCACACCAGGAAGAGCAGGCGCTCCCGTGTGAATTCGAAGCGGGGGTTCAGGCAGTAGACGGCCCGGGGACACGTCTCGGGCTCCGACAGCGCCTTTGCATCGACGCCGAGCTCCACCACCACAGGCCGTCGGGTGAACCACAGGTCATGGAGCTGGCCAACAACGGCATCCGGACTCTCAAGGGTCTCGGGCCCGATCCGCACCCTTGGACACGTGGCCCAGGGCTCCGGCGGGGCGGTACCAGCCGGCACCACAACGCCACGGCCGAGCGCCGCCGGTCCTGGCCATGCCATCGACTTACCGTACCGAACGGTTGTATTCCGAACCGGACCAACCGCCTCTTCAGGCGACGCCGGTCTTCAGCTTGAAGGGCTGGGGCCCCTGGGCCACCAGTCGAGGCCCAGGCGCCCAAGAGGTTGTTGACGTCCGGAGGCTCTTATGCTCGGGTTGACCGATGTCCCATCGAGATCCAATCCCTAACAGAGTGAGCACCTGATCAAGGGGGTAACGACCACCATCATGACTGACATCTCGAAGCAGCCACCCGAAGACAGCACCCTGTACGAAGACGTAGACGAGGACCTCGACGAGCAGGACGCGACAGGCGAGGGGTTTGGCCAGCGCGACATCGAGGACATGACAGTCGATCGGACCGCGCTCAAAGAGATCGGGGGCGACCTCGACGATGAGGACCAGGAATCGATTTTAGAGGGGGGCATGGACGACCCTGACGGGTCAGGAGTCGCAGAACCAGACGACGTGGAAGCGGGCTGGGACGTCGACCCCGTGACCGCCGACCGTCGTGGCGGCAAGCAAGCCGGCGTCGCCGCCGAGGGCGACGAAGAAGTGAGCGAGGATGAATTGATCCCCGACGTCGAGGACGACCCAGAACTTGAAGTGATCGACACTGACCCCGTTGATTTGGAGAAGATTCCAGAGGGTTACCCCAATGTTGACCTTGACGGCCAGTAAAGGGTCGGCGCCGGCTTCTCCGGCTGGGGCTTGTCGTCCTACCAGGCCGTAGTGCGCGTTCGAAGGGAAGGTCTAGGAGCCGCAGAATGGGGACGACCGCCCCGACAGCCGTCTCGATTCAGCGGCTAGCCCGAGATCGGCTCGGGTTCGACCAACTGCGTCCCGGCCAGCTCGAGGCAATCACCGCCGCCGCCGCCGGCCACAGCGTGGTGGCTGTGCTGCCAACCGGCGCTGGCAAGTCCGCTATCTACGAGCTGGCCGGACTGTTGAGGACGGGCCCAACCGTGGTGGTCTCTCCGCTGATCGCCCTGGAAGACGATCAGCTCGCGCATCTCCACGACGCCGGCTTGTCGGCCACAGTCGTGAACTCCAAGTTATCGAGCCGGGCACGGGCCGAAGCGCTGTCGAGGGTCGGTGGGGCCGACGAGTTTGTGTTTGTCTCGCCCGAACAGCTCACCAACCCTGAAACCAGAGCGGCGCTGATGAGGGTACAACCCGGTTTGTTCGTCGTGGACGAAGCCCATCTCGTCAGCCAGTGGGGCCAAGACTTTCGACCGGACTACCTACGACTCAGCGCGCACGCCGACGAACTGGGCGTCGACGTACGAATGGCGCTGACGGCGACGGCAGCGCCGCCTGTGCGCGCGGAGATCATCAAACGGCTCGGGCTTCAGGAACCGAAGGTGGTGATCGGCGACTTCGACAGACCAGAGATCAGCCTGAGCGTCCATCGCGTCTTCTCCCGCGATGGCAAGCGCCGGGCCATAGAACAGGCGGCATCCGACTTGGAAGGGTCTGGGATCGTCTATGCCGCCACACGTGCGGGCGCCCAAGAGGCCAAGGATGTGCTTGCCGCGGCCGGGCACAGCGTCACGCTGTACCACGCGGGATTGCCTATAGCCGTCAGGCGCCAGGCGATGCAGTCATTCCTCGATGGGTCGACGCAGATCATGGCCGCCACGGTGGCGTTCGGAATGGGGATCGACAAGGCCGATGTGCGCTGGGTCGTGCACGCCGACCTACCTGGTTCAATCGACGCCTACTACCAAGAGATTGGACGCGCCGGGCGGGACGGAGAACCGTCGCAGGCGCAACTGCTCTATCACGATGCCGACCTGGCCGTAGCTCGACACCTCGCGGTAAGAAATGGTGTCTCGGAGACGACCGTCGCCGACGTCGCCCGGCGCCTGGCGGACGGGGTCGCCGACAACCGCATCGATCAGCTCGCAGATGCCGCCCGCAGCACACGCTCGGTGACGCTTGCGCTCGCCCGCCTGGTAGATATCGGCGCCGCTAGTTGGGAAGCCGACGGGGGAGTCCGGTGGAACGAATTGATGAGCATTCCTTCGTCCCTCGAAGCATCCGCAGAGAAGTCGAGTCGCGAACAGGAGATCCAGTCCTCCCGCCTCGAGATGATGCGTCGATACGCCGAACACACCGGATGCCGGCGATCATTCCTTCTGACCTACTTCGGACAGAACTACCCAGGTCCGTGCGGCAATTGTGACAACGACCTCCAGCGCCCCGCGACCCCGCACTGGGACGAGCCTTTCGCGATCGGAGCTCGCGTCGATACCGAGCACTGGGGAGAAGGCACGATTCAACGATACGACCGAGATCAGGTGACGATTCTCTTTGATGACCATGGCTATCGGGATATCCTCGTGTCGACGCTGCTCGAGAAAAACTGACACTCCCCGCACTTGCTGGCGCCTTCATTCACTCAGTCTCCTGGCGAACTTCGACCGGTCAAAGAGCACTCCTGAGTCGAGCATTCTTCCATCGAGCCAGGCAGCCGGAGTCCCTTGTGGATCCTCCCTCTGGTACAGCTGCTCTCTTCTCAGCACCCAGGATTCGTATCGACCCTCCTGCACACCGGAAACGAAGTCGGAATCCACTAGGCCAATCTCCGCGCCGAGCTCGAGGAGGTCGCCGTTGGTGAAGCCGCCGGTGCCTTCGGGCGGCTGCGCCGCGAAAAGTGCCTTCCGGAGCTCGTCAAAGCGACCGGCTTCTGCAGCCAGGGCGAGGGCGTTGTCGGCCCTCACTGACTCAGGACCGAGAAAGCAACGCATGCGATACTCAACGGCCACCACGCCAGCATCAATTGCTGTCGTGATGCGTACCCCATTCTGTTCCTCGAACTGTCGGCAATAGGGACACTGTGGATCCTCGAAGAGGATCATGGACCTCTTCGCATCGGAGCGGCCGACGATCACCCCGCCTTGGGGCGTGTGCCCTGCAGGCGTCTTCATCGAGTCTGCATTCACCTCTGTATCCCTTCTGACGACGACAGTGGCGCCGCTGACTCTGTGTTCGAGGGCCGATCGCCGCCTTTTCAGGTGCGCCAGCCGGCAGATCCCATCATCGGCGGCTGGCGCCAGACCCTGCTCCCGCCGGGTCTACGTGGTGATGTGGTCCCGTGGCAACCTCGTGCGTGGCCGCGTGATCTCAAAGAAGCCGTCGTACTCGGAAAGCACGGTGATTGCGTCCCACAGCCGAACGCCATCGGGCCCCGTGGGAGCGGGTGCCATCACCGGCCCCTTGAAACCGTGTGGAGGATCGGTCCTGACGACGATGGTCGGCGTCTGGGTCTTGGGCCCCCCGAACGCATAGGCGATCTCCATCGCCTCGCAGATGGGCCCGTCCCACTTCTCGTCGTCGGCCGCGTCCACCAGTCGCGTGTCGAGTCTCGCTGCGGCGACAGTCTCGGTGAGAATCTCGTCTCCTTCGGCCCCGTGGCCCGAGAACCTGCGCCGTCCCCACTCCGTATAGAGCCGGTCGACGGCGTTTTCGCCCGCATCGGCGCGCGCCGCTTCGAAGATGCGCAGCATGCGGTGCGAAAGCGCGTGACCGTCGAGCGCTTGTTGGCGATAGTTCTCTGGCACGGTTGGTGCGACGTCGTAGTCGTCGCGGATCTCGAGGCAGTAAGAGCGCCAGCTTATTTTGAGGTCTCTGTGCGGCGCGACCTCGAGCAGCCACCGAGACGTGATCCAAGCCCACGGACAGCTCGGGTCGACGTAGAACTCCACGTCGATCACGGGATCCGAGTGTAGTGGCGGGGCAGCGTCCGGCTGGGCGAACTCCAGCGCGGTCACCTGCGAGCCACCGTGGACTTGCGCCGCGTCACCGAGAGGTCGGGCTTCGAGATGATCCGGTCGAAACCGCCACTCGCCAAGATAAGAGACGAGTGTACGAATCCCGACTTCCGCCTTCGAGCAGGCAGGATAGGGGTGACTCTCAGACCGTCAGGGCGAATCCGAACCACATCTGCTACGCCCTGGGATCCCTCGGCTCTCCCCAACGACCGTCCCCGGAGTCTCGGAGCAGGGGTGCCCCAAAGTAGTACTGAGCAAGCCGGAGGACCTGAGCGTCATCGAGGTGATCAATGTCGATCCGGACATCAGCGACCACCTTCGCCGCGATGTCGGGGCGGTGTTTTTCCACGTATTGCACCCAGTGGTGAGAAGCATTCGCCTTGCCTCCGCCGTGAGCCAACAACAGAATTGCGCTGGCCGGCGCGAGAGCATCAGTCACCTCGCGCCAATAGGCAGAGCTGTCGGCTTCGTAGGTTCCCTTTGGGTTCCCCGCCTTGTGGTGAACCTTGTGATAGTGGCCCTCCGGGTCGGGAGCGAGGAGATGCTGCGGCAAGTCTCCGCGGGACGCATCGGTGGGGTAGATCGTCGTCTGGTGAAAATCAATGACCGCGACAACCTGTTTCTCCCGCACCAGTCCGACGTCACCAACCATGGTCATACCTCCTTGCCCTTGGCCTCCAGTTCGTCCACTACGGCTCGATACCCGGCAGTGGTCAGCATCCGGCGAAGGTCGACGACTTGTTGGATGTCGATGTCCTTGTGCTTGGGAGGAGTGAGGACTTCGGACTCAGTTCCGACGGTTACCAGATACTTGCCGTCGTGACGCTGCTCGGTCGATCCGACAAATTCCAGCAATGACAGCACTGCTGGCCACTCGATGTTGTGGCTGGTGGGATGCTGAAAGATCTGCAAGAGGGTGTCGCGATGACGGTTGTTCAGATGCTCGGGCGCTGGCATTGACATCCAAACTCCTCCGGTCGGCCTTGTTGGCATTGCTCCGACACCCTCACGTGCGAGGGCACCGATGTCTCTCGAAGATAGCCGCAGGAGTGCGGACTCCGTCTCGGCGTGGCCTGGGTCTGCTCAGCCGGTTCGGATCCGGCCGTCATCGTTCGATGAGCGAGCGGGATTCGACTGGACTGATCGCCAGGCCTACTCGCCGGTAAAACGAAACTCCGACTGCCAGGGACCGCCTGAATGGACGACCTCCCAGTAGCGCGGAGCGATCTTCTCGGGATCGAAGGCGGTACCAGCAACGATCTGCCCGGCGATGGTCAATGTCGCCACTCGGATGCCGTCCGCCGCCAGATCCGCTCCCAGCATGGTTGCGGCGGATCGAAGCACGGCTTTGCCGAGGGAAACGGTTCCGAGGGCCGGGATCGGATGGTCCGCGAAGCCGCCACCCGTCACGATGATTGTGCCGGATCCGGCCGCCCGCATAACGGGGGCGGCGACCTGTGTCGCGACGATGGCGCCGACGACGTCCACCGTGTAGGCCGTCTGCAGGTCCGCGACAGTTGAGCTCAGGAGGCTGTCCGGAGCTCCCACGACTGCGTTGTAGATGATGAGCCCGGGTGCACCCTGCCCGCCGTAGAGCTCACTCAGGCAAGCTCGAAAAGCCTCAGGGTCGCCGACATCTGCCGCGATCGTCTCGATCTGGGCTCCGGTGGCTGCCAAGCCCTCAGCGAGATCGCGCAGTCCGTCCGTGCTGCGAGCCAGCAAGGTCACTCGATAGTTGCCCTCGGCGAAGCGACGAGCAATCGCCATTCCAAGACCCGGCCCAGCGCCGACCAGCAGGAGGTGCTGGTTGTCGATTGAGGAGCCGGAGTCAGCTACTGGGTCATCGGGCACAGGGCTCCTTTCGCATCGAACGTCCAAGGAGGGGCGAAGCCTTGATCGCCGTCATGGACGAACTTGCACGTCGTAACCTAGTTGGCTGCCGCAACTGTTCACGATGTGGTCGAGGACGGTGCTCGTCAATACGAAAGCTCGATGCCGTGTCCGGAACGGTTCTCCCAATGTCAGCACGGACTGAACACTGCGAGGGGTAGGAGCAGCGCCCTTAGGTCCGGCGGTTCGCCGGCCACGCTGCGCGCGGCGTTTACTCCGTAGAGCTCCGTGGCCAGGGCGGAGTCACGCGAGACCGCTATGCAGACGGTCTTGCACTATCCACGCAGCGCACTCATCGCCGAGATCGAAACCATATCCACTCCTGGCGTGACCGATCAGGTCGTGAACGGCACGGAATCGGTCAAACGCGCCACCGAACTCACAGCCGAGAAGAGGATGAATGCGCCTTCCAGCAGCGGCGGCTGAAGTGATTTCGAGAGTTCCCTCCGACCGTACCGCGGCAATGAGCGCTTGGTCGCTCTCGTAGGGCTGCGCGCAACACGTGAACGCTATCCGCACAGTTGACTGCCGGACGTCGCGAGTGATCAATGTGTACAGATGATCGATCTCGATCTGAAGTTGTCGATATGCCTCAATCACTTCCGCATTGCCATGAGCGCTCCTGGATTGCAGATACCAGTCGCCCACCATGGAAACCATCGAAGGATCGAAGCGGGCGAAAGTCACCTCCGGCAGGTTCCGAGCATCTATGGGGCGATTGGGAGAGCCCACGACGGGTCAGGCGTCGACCAGAGCTACGGCCTTATCGCGCCGGACTTCGAGGTGCCGGCGGGTCATCAGCAAGGCGGCGATGCCTTCACCCACCGCCGACCCCAGTTGCTTCGTCGAGCCCGACCGCACGTCGCCGGCCGCGAAGACGCCGGGCACCGACGTCTCCATGTTCGCGGCGGTGATGAGGAAGCCGCCCGTGTCCGTCTCCACCGTCCCACCGAGGAAGGCGGTGTTCGGTTGGAGACCGATGAAGACGAAAGCGGCGGCAGCCGGATAGCGGCGCGTTTCGCCGCTGTCGCGGTCGCGAGCCACGACAGCGCGGAAGCGCCCGTCCTCGCCCTCCAGCGCCTCGATGTCCATGCCGGTATGGATCGTGAATTGCGGATCGGAGCGGACGCGGTCTTGGAGGACGGGCGAGGCAGAGAGGTCCGAACGTGCGAGCACTCGCACGCGGTCTGCGAACTCGGACAGGTGGAGCCCCTCCTCCAAGGCCGAGTTACCAGCCACCGATCACCACAACTTCGTCGGCCCCCTTATAGAACGGTCCGTCACACGTGGCGCAGAAGTGCACGCCGCTGCCGATCAGCTCGTCCTCACCCGGAACGTCGAGGCGGCGATATTTCGACCCGGTGGCGACGATCACCGCGGCAGAGCTGAGCTGCTGGCCCGAGGACAGCGATGTCACCAGATTCCTGCCATCGGTTTCGATCGCGCTGACGGATACAGCCGAGAGCAGCTCTACGCCGTAGCGACGAGCCTGCGTCACGAATCGCTCGGCCAGCTCGGCTCCGGAGATGCCCTCGGGGAACCCTGGGTAGTTGTCGATTCGGTCACTGATGCCGGCTTGGCCACCCAGTGCGCTGGCGTCGACGACGATGGCATCGATACCTTCTCGGGCGGCGTAGATGGCGGCCGCCAACCCAGCGGGTCCGCCCCCCACGATGACGAGGTCGTAAGCCGACCGCTCAGCCCCGAGAGTGAGGCCGATCCGGCCGGCCAAGGTCTCGTCGCTCGGATTTACATCGTGCGACCCGTCGGCGTACACGACCGTGGGGATGATTTGCCCACCGTCCTGGAGCGCTTTGAGGCGTTCGATACCCTTCGGGTCTTCGTCGAGGTCAACGACGTCGTACGGGACCCGGTGCGCGGCGAGAAACTTCTTCACCCGCTTGCAGTGGGGGCACCACGGGGCCGAGTAGACCGTGACGGTCGGGCCGGAGGCTGAGGTCATCGCCCGACAATATGCGTTGCCCGAACCACCAGTCCCGGGGGATTCTTCGAGATTCCGGACCGCTGGGAACTCCCTGCTGGCAAGATGGGCTGTGTCGCCCAACTTGTGAGGAGGCGCTCCATGCCAGCTGTTGACGTGCCTGACTGGTCGAAGCTCGGACGTTTCGAGCGACCGTTGCGGGAAGGGTCACAAGCCCGGCCCGTGGTTTCGATCTCGACCGCGCCGAGCGGGTTGGAGGGGGAGGGGTTCCCCGTGCGACGGGCGTTCGCCGGACAGAACCTCACCACGTTGGATCCCTTCGTGCACATGGACCAAATGGGAGAGGTCCAGTACGCCCCCGGTGAGCCCAAAGGGACGCCGTGGCACCCTCACCGCGGGTTCGAGACGGTCACCTACATGATCGACGGCACCTTCGCCCATCAGGACAGCAACGGCGGTGGAGGCTTGATCACCGACGGCGCGACCCAGTGGATGACCGCCGGGGGCGGCATCCTTCACATCGAGACTCCCCCGGAGGAGCTCGTGATCGCCGGCGGCCTGTTCCACGGGATACAGCTATGGGTCAATCTGCCGGCGAAGAAGAAGTGGATCCCGCCGGCCTACCAGCCGCTTGAAGCTCGTGACGTCGCCCTCGCCACTTCCCCCGACGGCGGTGCACTGGTGCGAGTGATTGCGGGCGACGTCGGCGGAGTGATCGGACCGGGCTCCACCCAGACCCCGATCGCGCTCGTGCACGCTTCCATCGCACCCGGAGCCGTCCTCGAGATGCCATGGGACCAACGGTTCAACGCGTTGGCCTACGTGCTCGCGGGGACAGGGAGCGCCGGGACAGACGGGCAACCGATTCATGTCGGCCAGCTCGCCGTCTTCGGCTCCGGAGACTCGGTATCTCTGCACGCGGGGGACCAGCAGGACTCGCGCTCGGAGAATCTCGAGGTGCTGCTCCTCGGCGGTGAGCCCATCGGCGAGCACGTGGAGCACTACGGCCCGTTCGTGATGAACACCCGAGAGGAGATCGGCCAGGCGGTAGAGGACTTCGAGGCGGGTCGACTCGGTCGCATACCGCCCAACGCCTTGATGCCGCACGTTCCGGACCCTGCTCCCGTCCGTACGGAGCGTTCGGGAATCTGACCCGAGGAGCCTCGGGATTTCCGTCTCGTAAGAGCTGACTACTCGACCCGGTCGAGCACCGGGTCCGGATGCTCGCCTAGGTATTCGATCCAGGCGCTCTTGACGCAGGGATAGTGCTTCGAAGCCTCGACCAGGTTCATGAACCCAACCAAGTTGGCGTCGAACCGCTCTTGGAGGTTCGGGTCGACCAGTCGTCCCTCTGCGTCAAAGGCTTTGTGAGCCTGGGCGAGCGAGAACATGTCCGGATACACGCGAGCGCCAAGGTGCTCGAATGGAATTCGTAGGGCCCAGAGGCCCCGATTCCCGCCGACCATCGAGGGAGATGCCGAGAGCAGCAGCGCGTGCAGCTCGTTGAAGGGCTGGGGCGAGAACCTCGACACCCAGTCCACGGTGTTCTTCAGCGATCCGGGCATCGAGGCGTTGTACTCCGGCGCCGCGATGACAAAGGCGTCGCATTCCTGCAGTCGATCACGCAGCCGAATGGCACCGTCGGGCCAATGCCCTTCCTCCTGTTGGTCCGCGTCGTACGAGGGCGTGTCGAAGTCCGCCATCGAGGCGAAGTCCACGACCCCACCGTGCCGTTCCAGGCACACGGCAGCCAGTTCGGCCAGACGCGTGTTGAGGGATCCTTTCCGAACCGAAGCAGAGAAAACCAAAAACTTCACGAGCGTGCGGTCGTCGATCGTGGTCATCGTCACCTCCGAGTTCGTCTACCCGAATCAGGGCCAGAAGCTAGTGCTGCGCGGACCAGACTGCATGCGGTGGCGTCGAGCTCCTGATTTCCACCAGTGAGGTCGTCGCGTGCACGGATTGCAGGAGGTTCCCCAGGAGACGCTGGGCTATGAAATTCACCCTGGGCCGCTGGTCACAGCACCTCAGGGGAAGGAGGACTCTCGCCGGCGAGCGAGAGCACAGAGAGTCTCGTTGTAGGGAGCGGCGAAGCCGAGGTCATGACTCAGCGTCACGACCTGCCCGTTGATGACGTCTATCTCCGATCGGCGCCGCGCAAGGTGGTCGAGCCGCATCGACGGGCTGGCGTTGGGAATGGTTGCGGCGAACTCGGATACGTACCGCAGCGGGTCGTCGAAGTGGAACTCGATGCCCTTGGCGACGCCGAGCCGATAGGCCTCCGCCGTGCATCCCAGCGCGACCTTCCAGGCCTCAGGGTCCGCCATCAGTTCGCCCACCGTCACGTCGAATACGGCACATGGCGCGCTCAAGGTGACGTTACAGAGAAACTTCTCCCAGACCATGACGTTGACGTCAGCAAAGGCTCGGACGTTGAACCCCGCGTCGAGCCAGAGCTGCTCGATGTGTCGGACTCGCTCGGTCATGCCGCCGTTCATCTCGCCGATCCGGATGAGCCGCATGCCCTCGTGATGGACGTGACCCGCTTCGGGTATCGATGAGCCGAATCCTTCAGCAATCCCAATCACGATTTGCGACTCAGGGACATGGCGAGCGACACGCTCACCGGCGCCGAGCCCGTTCTGCAGAGCCATCACCACGTCCTCGGGTCCGAGCAGCGGAGCGATCTTTGCCGCGACGCCATCGACGTCGGCCGCCTTGGTGGCGATCACCCACAGGTCGCTCGGCGCAGCATCCCCGGGGGTGTCTCCGACGCGGATGCCCTCGACGACAAAGGTCCCACTGGCGCCCGACACGGTGAGTCCGGAGCTGGCGATGGCATCGAGGTGTTCTCGCCAGACGTCGATGGCCCATACGTCATGACCTGCCTTGCCGAATCGGCCGGCGTACACCGAGCCCATCGCACCCGTCCCGACAATCGCGACTCTCATCTCTCCCTTCCGAGGTGATCTAGCAGCGGCGCCAACTGGGTCATCTTGTTGCGAGCCACTGTGCCGGCGGACAGCCGACCGCACCGTAAGCAATTGTGGCCCATGAGGGAGACACAGCACTAACCGGGCGGTTCGGTGGGCCGAGAAATTCGGTGCCGGGCCGCCGGGCCTTAGAGATATTCCTTTCGTCCCATCCACGTCAGGGTGAACCATCCGACGATGGGCGGGAGGTAGGCCGTAAAGGTGCGCTGCACAAAAACGGCCGCGGTGTCGGTTCGCGCCATTCGCGAGCCGACCCGGCGCCCGCTGCTCGTCACGTGGGTTCTTCGCGGACGACATCCTGCGCCCGTTTGTCCTCTCGTAGCCCGAGAAAGCTCGGGTGACGCAGCCTCCCGTCGGGCGTCCACTGACTGAAGCGGACTTCGCCGACCAGCGCTGGGCGCACCCAGTGGGCCGTTCGAGGCGGGTCGCCGGCGGTGAACGCTGGATGATCGATCTCCAGGGCGTCGAGCTGGGAACGCAGGCTGCGCAGGGTCGGCGTGTCGAAGCCCGTCCCGACCTTGCCGGCGTAGACGAAGTCCTTGCCTCGGTTGTAACCGAGGAGCAGCGCGCCGAAGCCCTCCCGGGACCTCATCGGTTCGGTGAATCCACCGATGACGAGCTCTTGGCCTTGCTGGCACTTGAACTTCAGCCAGTCGGGCGACCGCTTGTGCACGTAGGGGGCATCGGCCCGTTTTGCCAGCACGCCTTCCCAGCCGTGGCGACAGGCGTACTCGAAATAGGCCTCGCCCGACGTATTGCGATGAGCGGTGTAGCGCAGAGGGCCACCGAAGATGACGGATGCTCGAAGCAGCCGTTTGCGGTCTCGCAGTGGCACGGCCGTCAGGTCGAATCCGTCCAGATAAACGATGTCGAAGAGGTAGTGAAAGACGGCAACGCCGGTACGGCGCGCCAACACCGGGTCAGCGACCTGCATGCGACGCTGCAGGTCGCGAGAAATCGGTCTGCCCCTCCGAGAACGCCACGATCTCTCCGTCCACGACCAGATCCGGGCCCGGCTGGCCGGCCAGGGCATCGGCGATCTCGGGGTAGTGGTTGTCGAGCAGCTTCTGGTTGCGCGATAGCAGTCGCACCTCATTGCCCCTTCGAAACGCGAGGCAACGCTCGCCGTCGAGCTTGCGTTCGAAGATCCACGCCGGATCCGAGAACCGCTCCTTCGTCAGGGTGGCCAACATCGGCTGCACCCATTTTGGCGTGGGCGCAGGGACCAATCGCTCCCGGGCTGCCGGGGAGAGGAGATCAAGCGGGTTCGGGTTCACGCTTCGTCCCATCGACCGGCGAACGCCTCTAACCCGCCAGTGACTCTGTGGGGCTATGCGCTTTGGTCACGCCAGCTCGAACCGAACTCGCCATCGTGCAACCGCCGGAGCTCTCCGGCGTAGTGATCAAGCCGGTCCGCCGCCCGTTGCATCTCGTGAAAGTCGTGACCGTGATCCCGGGCCGCGGTCTTCTCCTCTTCCCTTTTCCGTACGATGTGGAGCTCCTCGCGTGCCAATTCCACGATCCGATCGAGCGTCGTTTCAAGCTTCGTAGCCATCGCATCTCGTCCTTGTCTCAAGCCACAGGTTGGAAGGCCGCAACGATAGCGGTGCTCCTTTTGACTTGCCCTAAGCGGAAGCTGGGACGGATTCGATCACCAGAGCGACGCCCTGGCCCGAACCCACGCACACTCCCAAGATCCCGTAGCGGCCATTGCGGACGCGGAGGTCGAGGGACAAGGTGAGGACGTACCGGGTGCCTGAGGCTCCGAAGGGGTGGCCGATCGCCACCGCCCCGCCATTCGGGTTGAGGCGGTCGTCGGGAACCTCGAAGCCGTCGAGCTGGTTGGTCAGTTCCCGCAAGACGCCAAGTGCCTGTGCTGAGAAAGCTTCGTGGACCTCCCACACATCGATGTCAGTCGGCTTCAAACGGGCACGCTTGAGCGCGTTGACCATGGCAAAGGCGGGTGCGATCCCCATGTAGCGGGGATCGAGTGCATAGGTCGCGGACGACACCACGCGGGCGAGTGGCGTGATCCCGAGCGATTCGGCGGCTTCGGCGGTCCCCATCAGGACAGCGCTGGCGCCGTCGTTGAGGGGCGAGGAGTTGCCGGCGGTCATCTGGGTCGTGTTTGGTTGCGGCGGCAGCTGGGCCAGCTTCTCCGCTGTCGTATCGGGCCGGATCCCTTCGTCGTTCTCGAACGTCCAGGCTGGACTGCTCTTGGTCGCCGGCAATTCGACCGGCCAGATCTCCATCGCGAGGCGGCCCGAGTCACGGGCGGCGGCCGCGTGCTGCTGCGATCGCAGAGCGAAGGCATCGATTTCCTCGCGGGTGAGCCCGTAGCGGTCGGCGACGTTCTGCGCGGTGCGGATCATGTCGATGTAGGCGTCCCGCGCGAGCAGCACCGGGTTCGGAGGACCACCCGCACCCGCCCACATCGTGTCAAGGAGGAAGATGGGCCCACGGGGGCTGAACGGCGCGTCCCCCTTCATCCAGGCCCAACCTGACCGGGACATCGACTCCACGCCTCCGGCCAACCCGATCGACAACTCGTCGCTGCGGATGGCGTGCGCGGTTTGGATCGCCCCGGAGAGGGAGGAAGCACAGAAGCGGTTGATGGTCACCGCCGGCACGGAATCGGGGAACCCGGCGGCCAGTGCGCCCCAACGGGCCACGTCGCCCAGGCCCTCATGAGCCGGGTTGACGCAACCCGCTGCGATGTCCTCCACGCGATCGAGCGGCACGCCAACCCGTTCACACGCCGCCACCATGGTGCGTCCCAGGAGATCATCCGTGCGGATGTGCGACAACGCACCGCCGTATTTGCCGAAGGGTGTCCGCACTCCTCCGAAAATGAAGGCATCTGTCAAGGGAGGGCCTCCTCTGCTTGGGTGCTCCGCGGATAGATGGTCCGTCAGGCTCGGGTCTACCCGCTCAGGTGCGAGCCCGATTCGGAGAAGGGCGTCAGCTGGCGGGGGCCAGCTGGTACGTCAGGGTGCTGCTCCCGCTGGTGAAGGTCAGCGAGAGATCCTTACCGTTGCAGTTGTACGAGCCCTGTTCAGGTGACGGCGTGACGGCCTTGGTGACACCGGCGACGGTGATCGTCGCGTTGTCGGTGACGTTCGTCACCGGGAAGCCCCCGGAGTGCGCGGTCGTCTTGGGCGAGAACCCGTAGTGGTCCGTGATCGTCCCGTTGAATTTGGCCGAGCCCTCGCTGCCCGTCAGCGGCGTCCCGGGAGTGAAGTTCCCGAGTGCGTTCCCGTTGGACATGATGTAGACGGTCGTACCCACACCACCGGTAAACGTGAGCCCGGTCGTGCTCAGCGTCATGCTCGTCACGTTCCAATGCCCTTCGAGACAGGGATGACTGCTGGTTTGCTTCGACTTGCTCTTGGGACGTTTCTTGCTGTGGTTCGATGACGAGGTGGACTTGGCGTGCCTCACACCCTGCGCGGACGCCGTAGGAGCGAGCGCCGGAACGCTGGCCGCGATCGCTCCGGATAAGGACAGAGCCGACACCCAGAGCCACCACTTCGGATGCGACGTCGAGGGCGGCGATGGCACCTCTTCAGGATGACCTGCCGCTTGGGTGATGTCCACCCCTCGGTGCCTCGGGCTTTCTTGGGTGTCGACATCCTGAAGAGGGCCGCGAGGAAGGACTAGAACGTTGCGCGTGAGGGACGCAGTCGCGACAGATCGCCACCATAGGGCTGCGCCACCCACCCCACATTGGACGGCCCGTCTCTGCGGATCGCTGACCCGATGACGGGCGATGATCGCGTGCGCATTGGCCTGGTGGCCCCGCCGACGAGGCCGTCCGTCCTCGAGCTCGAAGAGGTCGGCGTCGACTCTCTTTGGGTGGGTGGTCACCTGGCGTCGCCGAGGCCGTCCCCGGAGCCGCTGGTGTGGTTGGCGCGACTCGCCGAACAGAGTGAGCACGTCACCATCGGCACCGCCACGCTGGTGCTTCCGTGGTACCCACCTCCGGTAGCGGCGAAGCAGCTGGCGGACATCGACCGGGCCGCGCGAGGACGGCTTGTCGTGGGTGTGGGTGCGGGCGGCGAGTACCCCGATGACTTCGCCGCCGCAGGAGTACCGATCGAGGAGCGTGGCGAGCGCCTCGACGAATCGATCGGTCTTTTGCGGCAGTTCTGGACGTCAGAGCCCATCACCTACTCGGGACGCCACTTCCGCTACTCGGGCCTGCGCATCCATCCGCCTCCGGTGCACCCCGCCGGCCCGCCCCTTGTCGTCACCGGGAGGCGACGAGCCGCAATGCGCCGAGCCGCGCTGCTCGGAGACGGTTGGATGCCGTACCTGTACTCACCTGAGCGCTACGTCCGCTCGATGGCGACGATCAGGGAGCTCGCAGCCGAAGAGGAACGATCACTGGACGGGTTCCTCTGGATGGCGTACGTGATGGTTGCGGTCGACGCCAGCCATGAGAAGGCGCGGGAGCGTGCGGCACAGTTCCTGGGCACGACGTACTCGCAGGACTTCTCTGAGTTCATCGACCGCGTCCGCAGTGGCCGGTCCCCTCGAATCCGTGGTGGAACGGCTCATGGCCTTCGTCCGTGCCGGGGCGCGGCACCTGGTGCTGTTGCCCTGCGAAGATCGGCCGCGTCAGGCGTCGGGGACGAGGGTGCCCTGGTTGCCCGAGCTCCTCGCCGGCGTGCGCGACGCCAGCGCTGCACTCGGAGAGTCACACAGCTAAGCGCTGATCGCCTCGCCAATTCGGTCGGCGGAGCCCGAACGTGCCTCGTGAGAAGGGCTGCTACCCGCGGCCCTTGCCGCGCACGAACACCGGGTGCCGCCAGACGAGCACCCGGTACGGCCCGACGGCGTACGTTCGGGCCGCAGGGCCGAAGGTCGAGGCGGCCGTGCTGGCGTCGACGCCTCCCCATGGCCGCGCCGTGTTGTACACGAGGAAGTCGAACCGCTGGTTCTTGTACCAGCTCACGTCCGATTGCCGCTCGTAGCGCACCACTCTTCCCGCCGGGGTGCTGATGACGGGTCGCACGGTCACGGCGCCGCCGGTGGCGACGGTCGTGATGGACGCGCTCCAGTAGTCGCCGATCCCCGCATCGAGTTGGCGAGCCTCGAGAAACCGGTCGAGCTGGGTCACCGGCTGCCTCGGCGTCGCCCCCGCCAACGTGAAGCTGAAGGCGACGGTGGAGAGGGCGACGATGGCGAGCGCGGCGGCCGCGGCGGCCCTTCTCGTCGGTCGCGCGGAAGGGAGCGCTGCGGCGACACGACCCACCCACCGCCCGGCCAGGACGGCGCCGAAGATGACCGCCGCCGTGAGGTAGCGCAGGAAGCCGGGGTCCTTCGAGGTGGTGAGCGCGAGGAAGACCCCGATGTCGGCAAACACCCCCAGGACGAGGAGGTCGTCGAGTCGCCAGGCCGCCTGCGTCTCCTCCGTCGACGAGGACCCCCGGATCGCCCCCCGGACCAACGCCACGGCGGCCGCCACGATCGCCACCACCACCACGACAAGGCCGACCCAGTGCACCGCGTCGAGCGCGACCGGGACGCCGCCGCTGCCGAGCCGCCCGCCTCCGACCCCGAGCATGTTGGCCCCCCACGTCGGCACGCGTGCGAGGTTGGTGAGCACCTGCGACCCCGAGGCGACTGGGTGGTTCGCGTTCACGGAGAACGTGCCCAGGACGATGGCCCCAGTGCGGACAAGCCCAGCCGTGAGCAGAGCGGCGAGTGCCGCAGTGACTTCGGACGATCCACCTCGCCACCCACGCGTGCGCAGCATGGCGACGAGGCCCGCGGTGACGACCGAGCCGACGCCGAGTACGGCCGTCTGGAAGTCACCGAGGACGCCGGCGGCCAGGCACAGGACGGCCGCGATCCAACCCCACCCGAACCGCCCGCGGCGCAGGCCGGCGAAGGCGCACAGGCAGAGCAGCGCGGTGCCGACGTGCAGCGGGCCGCGTAGGAACACGTTGGCCAGGACGTGGCTCGGGAGCGCCAGGACGACCACGACCGTCGCTGCGGCGGCGATGCCAGGGATCCCGCGCCGGCGGTCCTTCGCCAGGAGTGCGCCCACTATGACGACCGCGCCGGCGATCATCGACGGCACGAGGAAGAGCAGCGCGTCCCGCACACCGGTCACCCATTCGACGAACATGTACGCGACAGCGTCCACGGTCCAGAACGAATCGAGCGACAGCGCCCACCCGTGGAGGGTGACGTTCCCGCCTCCCATGGTCTGTCCCTGCAGCACCACGGTCGCGCCGTCGGAGTCACCAGCGAACGCGTGGCGTGCCGACGCGTAGAGAAGGACGACGAGCACGACGTACGCGCCGAACAACGCCGCGGGAACGATCCAGGGCGATCGCCGGTGCGTACCGATCACGGGATCAGACGGCGTACTCGTGGTGAGGTCCTTGAGGTCGGGCGAGCGTGCGAGCGCCACGTCTCGCGTGCCGGCGACGCTCAACGCGATCGAACGGCGGAGAGGTCTTGTAGCCAATCGCGAGCCCCGGGCACGCTGCCCACGCTATCCAACGCGCCTGTCGTTGCGCCCTGGTCCTGCTCCGGTGGCTGAGCCCGTCGTTGCTGTCGCCGTCCCCAGCGGCGTGGCCGGCCGGGGACCGGCGGGCCGGGCCCGCGCTCCTCCTCGCATCGGGGCGTGCGTTGGTGTACGAAGGCTCCTATGACTGAGCCACGTGAGCCTGACCCGATTGATGACGTCATGGAGACGTACGAGGACGCGCATCCGAACCGTCGAGAGCACGGAAAAGAGGACCCGCGCCCTGACCAGGACGAGCTGGACCGCCGGACGAACATCGAACGTGAGGAAGTGGGCCTCCCCGAGGAGCCTGACCCCTCGGAATAACTAGTAGCCCCGGGGCATCCTCTGCTCGAGGGCGTCCGCCTCGTTCACCGGCTCGTCGCCCTCGACGAGCTCGTCGACCTCGTCGAGAACCTCCGCCTCGTCCGCAGGGCGCGGTGGCAGGGATTGCTCGTACCGGTCGGCTTCGGGGACGGGGCGCTCGGGCACGGAGGGACTCCTCTCCCCGCCACGATGCGCCCGTCGAGGCATCGCGTCAACCCTTCTCCAACGACCCCCAGGACGGCCGTTTGTGCGAGGGAGTCCGCGGGTAGCGCCTTGATGGGCGAAATGCCCGTGGCGACACGAGGAGGATCCGATGTCAACGACCAAGCAGAAGCAAGCGGCGCGAAAGAATCTCGAGAAGGCCCGGGAGGTCCAGTCCGAGCGGGCCCAGGGTGCCGAGATTCCTCCCTCGCCCGGTCTCTCCACCGCAAAGAAGGACGAGCTGGCCGACAAGGAGTTCGCGTTCCCGAAGGAGCGCAAGGAGCCGCTGGTCGACGCACGGCACGTTCGCAACGCCATCGCTCGCTTCGACCAGGTCGAAGACGTCTCGGACAAGGAGCGCGACGAGGCCTGGAAGCGGATCCTCCGCGCGGCGAAGAAGTTCGACGTCGACGTTGCCGAGTCCGACTGGCGGGAGCTCGGGGACAAGGCACGCAAGCACTAGCCCGCCACCAAGCCCGCGGCCTAGCGGCGCCCGGGTGCCAGACCGATGGCGCGGACGAGCCGGTTGATCTGCCGGTTCCCCTTGCGGTAGATGACGCGTCGCGCCTCGCGTTGGGCCGCAGCCGCCCGCGGCGCCGGAAAGGCCGCCGCGGCGATAGCCGTGCTCCACGGCCTCGACGTTCCCGAGATCGCGAGCCAGGCGATAGAGCTGCGAGCGGGTGGTACTCACGCCGGAGCCTGCTCCTTGCGGGAGCGGTCGGCCAAGATGATCCGTTCCACGAGTGCCGCGGAGCGCGGGAGGGTCGTCCGAGCCTTCCATCAGCGCAAGGTCGGCCGGGTCGACGCCCACGCAGCCGAAGCCGTCGTCGTCGAACTCGCTGACGCGCCACTCCATCCATGCGGTGCCGTCGGGATCGGACCGTCCTCGTCCACCGCGTTCACGAGCGCCACCAGCTCGATCTCGCCGCGCGCCGGTCACGTCGTACTCGATGAAGAGCATCGGGCGTCAGCCAGGCAGTCGCCGCCAGAGCGCCTGGGGAAGCAGCCGCATGACGGAGAAGACGTACTTGAGCATGCCGGGCGACCAGATCACGGTGTCGCCTCGCTCCAGGCCGTCGCACGATGTCCGCCGCCACCCGCTCGGGCCCGACGGCGAACGGGGCCGCCGGCCGTCCGGCCGTCATCTTGGTGTGGACGAATCCGGGACGGACCACGTGGACCGAGATGCCCGTGCCGCGTACGGCCTCACTGAGTCCGAGGGCGAAGCCATCGAGCCCGCCTTCGCCGCGCCGTAGATGAAGTTGGACCGTCTGACCCGGTAGCCCGCCACCGACGACAAGCACGACGATCCGGCCGTGACCCTGACGCTGGAGCCGGCCGGCACGGCCGTCAGCGCGGCCGCCGGCCAGGTCACGTTGACCGTCACCATCTGCGCGCACGCGGTCCGGGTCGGACTCGTCCTCGTCCTGGCTGGCCCAGCTCGCCGACCGCCATGATGACGAGGTCCACCGGTTCGCCCGCCGCGTCGAAGCAAAGGGTGACCGTCTTGTCGACCTCGTCGGTCGCGGTGGCGCCGAAAGACACCGTGGCCACCTTGGTCACGGTGCCGGCCGAGCTCAGCTGCCGCGCTGCTCGAGTGCCCTGTGTGTCGCGGCCGGCGAGCACGACGGTCCGGCAGCGCTGCGCGGCGAGGAGATCGACGATGTCGCGTGCGATATCGGACGTGCCGCCGAGGACGACGACCGACTGGGGGTTCCCGAAGGCATCCTGCATCGCGATCAGCGGGTACAGCCGTGCCCGACGCCGACATGGTGATGAAGTCGCGGGCCCACCACGGCGCGAAGTAGCGGCCCGGGGTGCCGGTCATGCCGGGCAGCAGCTCGGTGCCGTTGGTGCCGCGTCGGCCGGCCCGTTTGGGGTCGAGGGCTGGTAGGTGCTGTAGTTCACCCAGTCGGTGTTGATGTCGAGCTCCATGGCCCGGACCGTACCCGCTCGGACGAGGATGTTCGCCAGGTCGACGATGTCGAGCCCGGGGCCGCCGACGTAGACGAGCGCGCCGTTGGCCGTGACGCCGAGCGCGGAGCGCCAGACGTAGTCGGCGCCGCCGAGCGTGGCTCCCCAGGCGGGTCGAGCTCGCGTTGTAGGCGGCGGGCACCACTTGGCCGTTGTCCACCAGGAGGTCGAGATTCTGCCGCACCGAGACGACGTCGGGGCTCATCGAGACGTCCCGCCCCCATTGACCGACGGTCGAGGTCCCGTTCTTGTAGACCACGAAGGAGGCGGCGCCGGTGCGGAGTGGGTCGATGGTCTTGCCGTCCGTGTAGTAGCCGCCGTTCGCGTCGGACATCTGAGGAATCCCGCGTTGAAGGCCGCCACCAGCGAGGTGGCGTCGCTCGGGGAGACCGGGTGCGGTGTGGCGTGTACGGACCGCCGCCCGGAATCTGGCTCCCCGAGTAGAGCGTCGCCTTCAGGAGGGTCGTGTCCATCCATGCGATGCCGACGACGTAGCTCGTATGGATCGCGCTCGGCCGCAGCACCGTCGTGTACACCGCCGGGCACCCCGTCGACGAGTCGTCCGGCCGGTGACCACTCGCCCTCCCCGCTGACGGCGGGGCTCACGATGGGCACGATCGGCGCCGGCTCGGGCAGGTGCGGCACGGTGACCGTCGCGGGGGCCGTCGTCACCGTCTTCGGCTGATGGATGGTCCCCTTGGGGAGTGCGCCACCGACTTCGGGACTGATGGTGCGAGTACCACTCGTTCTCCGCCCAATTGACGACGGAGGCGGCGCCGTGCTCGCGGAACCACTCGGCCAGGCGGGCGCTGGCCGAGCTCCCGAGCGCCGGGTTGGTCAACGCGCCCGCCGATGGACACGGCGACACCAGATCAGGCACACGGCGAGGACGACGGCGATGCCGGCGAAGATGCGCCGGCGACGCCGGTGGACCGGCGAGCGCGACCAACGGTTCTGGCCGGGCGGCGGCTGGATCGGCGCGTCCTGCGACTCGAGTGTCGAGCTCGTCTTCGAGCGTGCGGGCTCAACACGGGCGCTCGGCGGCGGTGGCGAGCACGTGGCTCGGGCCGGACGAGGTCGTCGTGACCCGGCGGGTCACGTCAACGAAAAGTCGGTCACGTCCCCGACGGAGTGGGTCGCGACGCTGGCCGGCACATCGAGGCCGGCGCGCGACGACCCAGGGCTATTTTCCCATGTTCCAAGTCGTAGAGGGTCAGGCTGAAGGTCGCATGAAGCGTGGGCGTCGTCAGGCGAGCGACTCGCTAAGCGGTGCACCTTCTCGTCGGTCCCGCCTTCGGACGGCGCAGCTGGGCACGGCGCCAGGTCGCCTCCAATGCGTGCGCCGCCGAGCTCTGCGACCCCGATGTCCCAGCTGCCCTGCGTCGATCGGATCGACCGAGTCCGCGATCGCCAACCCGAGCCCGTCCCCACGACGATTCGGTGGCGCGATGGAAGCGGTCGAAGACGGCGTCACGTTGGTCGGCGGGAATCCCCGGCCCCGAGTCGTCCACCCGCAGGATCACCCGGTTGCCCGACGTGCCGGACGGTCACCTCGACACGGCCGTCCGGCCCGGCGAACTTGCACGCATTGTCGATGAAGCACGCCGGCCAGTCGATCGAGCAACTTCCGCGGCGCCTGGACCGTGAACGGCCCCGGGCCCACGGGCTCGGCGCCGAGTGCGACCCCGTGGGTCTCGGCGACCGCCGCGAAGCGCTGCAGGGACGCCTGCGACGACCTCGGCGAGGTCGGTCACCTCGTCGCGCCCGCTCGTGGCTCGGGCTCGTCGTCCGCTCGGGCCAGCCACAGGAGATCCTCGACGATGCGGCGCAGTCGAGCGCTCTCATGTCCGACGCGCTGCAAGACGTCGCGATACGCCTTCTCGTCACGCGGCCGATCGAGCGCCAAGCTCGACCTCGGCCTCGATGACCGAGATCGGCGTGCGCAACTCGTGGGATGCGTCGGCCGTGAACTCGGCCTGTCGGCGGCGCACGAGCTCCGAGGGGGCCGCCGCCCGCAAGCCGACCAACATCGCGCCTCCGAAGACGGCGAAGGCGAGGATCGCACCGAAGACGATCTCGGCGACGAGCAAGGTCGTCTGCACGTTGGCGGTGCTGGCCATGCTCTCGCCCGGCGACGAGTGTGGTCCCGTCGGTCTGGAGGGAGTCGAAGCTGAAGGTCGAGCCTCCCACATCGAGGGAGACCGGGTTGGCCGTCCCATTGGCGCTGGCGGCAGGACGGGCGCACCCGGGGTCAGCGTCGTGACCGTGCCGTCGGGGCCGATCGACCACAGGAAAGACGGCGCATCATCGACGTCGCCGTCGCTGCCGTCACCGGTCGCTTGCGCCGCGGAGCTCCGCTGGCTGACATCCTCGACGCGGTCGAGCAGCCGAGCATCCACATTGCGCCACCAGATGGTCGGTCACGATGAGGTTGACCGACGACGGCCGCGACCACGTAACAGAGCATCACCAGCAGGGTCGTGCCACCGCGGCGATCGCGCACGGTGTGCCGAAGGTGCGCGCGGGTCATGTTCATGCCCCGACCATTCGGTACCCCATGCCCCTGATCGTCTCGATCTGGGCTCGGCTGCCCGCCAGCTTGGCGCGGACGCGGCCGACGTGGACGTCGATCGTGTTGGACCCGACGGCGTCTGCCTCGTCGGCCCAAACGTGCAACGCGATCATCCGCCGGGTCACCAACGTCGGCGAATCGTCGCAGCAGCAGCTCGATGAGCGACGTCTCGATCATCGTGGTCGCAATCGCCGTTCCTCCGAGCGAGACCACACGGGTCGAAGGGTCGAACGCAAGGTCACCGCACTCGAGTACCGGCGGCAGCGTGACCGGCGGCCGGCGCTGGAGGGCCCGAAGGCGGGCGATCAACTCGGCGAAGTCGAACGGCTTGACGAGATAGTCGTCCGCGCCGACGTCGAGGCCGGTGACCCGGTCGCTGGCCGTGTCACGAGCGGTGAGCATCAGGATCGGCGTCTGCTGCCCGTTCCGCCGCGCCTCTTCGACGACCTCAACGCCGGTCCGCTCGCGGCATGCGCCAGTCGAGGACCGCGACGTCGTAGTCGTAGGCGGAGAGGTGGCGCAGCGCGGCCGAGCCGTCGGCGACCGAATCGACGACGTAGCCGTTCTCGCGCAGCCCCCGTTCGAGCACCGAGCGCAGCGCGGGATCGTCCTCGGCCACGAGGACCCTCACGAGGGTTGCGAAACCTCGGTGTGACACGGCCTTCAGGCTACGACGCTGATCGTCGCGCCCGCGAGCGGCGATCGTCATGTCGCCGTCAGGTTCGATCCGTACGATCCCGCCTTGAGCCGATGAGCCCATCGACATGGCACGTGCCCGCGCACCTGGATTCTCGAACATGAGTCGCCCTCCCGGCCGTTTCTCTCCCGCCACCCGTGAGCGGGCGCAGCGGCGGCTCCGCCGGATGACCCAGACGTTGGTCGTGCTGGCCGGTGCCGCGACCGCGTTCCTGGGTGTGCTCGTGGCGCGGGACCACCCGGGGGCGTCGGCGCCGTCCTCGGCGTCGGGTTCGGGTGCGGTCGGCACCGCTGCGACGACGACCACCACCACCACGCCGCCGTCGACCACGGCACCGTCGGTGACGGGCTCGTCCGGCTCGTCCGGTTCGTCGGATGGCGACGCGCCGTCGAGCTCCCCGTCGGTGACCACGCCGACGACCTTGCCGCCGACGACGACGACCACCCGCCCGTTGGTCACGTCGGGCGGCACCTCGTCGCGCTGACGCCGAGCGAGCGCTGGAAAGGATGCCTGTCCAGGAGATCTCCTTTCCGGGCGGTCATCCACGAGATGCAGGGCGATCATCCCAAGGTTGAATTGCGCCTCGACGTCGGGGCGCCAATGATGACCGCCGGACTGATGGCGGGAGCAAGGTAGGCCGTGGAGCATTTTCTTGAGTCAGCGGGGTACGCCGCGGTCTTCGTGCTGAGTTTCATCTCGGCCATGGGGCTGCCGGTCGGTGCGGAGCTGGCCCTTATCGGCGGCGGTGCGTTGGCCGGCGGCGTCGGCGCCTTACCCGGCGGCGGCGGCGGTAAGCCGTTGAACCTGGCCGTCGTGATCATCCTGGCGATCGTCGCCGAGGTGCTCGGGTCCGTTGCCGGCTACGCCATCGGCCGCTACGGCGGCCGCCCGCTCGTGGACAAGGTCGGCAAGTATGTGCTGCTGACCCACAAGGATCTCGACCGTGCCGAGGCGTGGTTCGCCCGGCGCGGCGAGCCGTTCGTCCTCTTCGGCCGTTTCATCCCGCTCCTGCGCTCGTTCGTCTCGTTCGCCGCCGGGCTGGGGGAGATGGCGGTCGCCAAGTTCCTGCTGTACACCGTGATCGGTTGTGCCATCTGGTGCACTGCTCTGTGCGTGCTCGGCTACAACCTCAGCGACACCTACAAGTCCCTGGTCAAGAGCTTCAGCTATGCCGGCTACGTGCTCGCTGCGCTGGCGGTGGTCGCGGTGGCGGTCGTCTTCTGGCACCGCTACCGCTCCTACAAGGCCGAACAGGTCAGGGGTCGGCACCAGCGCCAAACGTGATCGGCGGCGCGGGGCCCCGATGACGAGCGCCGACCGCGGCGCAACCCGATTACAACCGGACGCCCACAATCGCTGGTCAGCGCTGCGCCCGACACGTGAAAAGCGTTCAGAAAGGGCCGAATTGCCTATGGAGGGGGCCGAACGCCGTTGATGCCCCGGAACGCCGGTGTTACCTTCCAAATCGCAGGCCTTTGGGGGAGGGGGAAACATGGGGTTGGGGTTCTTGCATCGTCGGGTCCAGCACGCGGCGGGTCGTCGCAGCGTGCGGTTGGGGAGTGTCGTTTTCGCCGGCGTTGCCGCGCTGAGCACGTCGATCATGGCGCTGCCGCCGGCGCCGGCCCAGGCCGGACTGCTCGGCGGCGGCACGTCCGAGTACATCGTCTCTGCGCCGTCGGGGACGCTCGGGACCGTCGTCAACGCCCTCGACGGGCTCGGCATCAAGGTCGGCACCACGTTGTCGTTCGTCAACGCGGCCACGGCACAGCTCAATTCGTTGGACGTGACGCTCCTCGACGCCATTCCGGGCATCGTGGTCACGCCGGACCTGAACGTCAGCGTCGAGGGAACCGTGGGCCCGTCCGGCCACGCGCCGTCCGACGAGTTCTCCCAGCAGTCGGGCGCCACCGGGGTGTGGGCGCAGGGCGACACGGGGGCCGGCGTCAACGTCGCGGTGCTCGACACCGGCATCCAGGCGCTGCCTGACTTCGCCGGGCGCATGGTCGACGGCGTCGACCTGTCCGGTGGCAACAACCCATGGCAGGACAGCTACGGCCACGGCACCTTCGTCGCCGGGCTCATCGCCGGGGACGGGGCGTCCTCCGGCGGTCAGTACACGGGTGAGGCGCCCGGCGCCGGCCTCGTCTCGGTCAAGGTCGCGGGAGCGTCCGGCCAGACCGAGCTCTGCCACCGTCATCGAGGGTGTCGGCTGGACGATTGCCAACGAGGCGAAGGACAACATCCGCGTCCTCAACATGTCGCTCGGCTACCTGCCGGTCGAGTCGACGGTGCTCGACCCGCTCGACCAGGCGGTCGAGCAGGCCTGGGAGTCCGGCATCGTCGTCGTCACGTCGGCCGGGAACTCGGGACCGGACAACGGGACGATCACGTCGCCCGGGGACGACCCGCTGGTGATCACGGCCGGCGCCGTCGACGACGGCGCGCAGGCCAACCCGGCGGACGACAGCATGACGACGTTCAGCAGCGTCGGGCCGACCAACCCGGACGGCTGGTTCAAGCCCGACCTGGTGAGCTCCGGACGCTCGGTGGTCAGCCTGCGCGACCCCGGGTCGACGATCGACACGCAGAACCCGTCGGCCCGCGTCGGCAACGCCAACTTCGTGGGGTCGGGCACCTCGTTCAGCTCCGCCGTCACGAGTGGCGCCGCGGCGTTGCTCATCGCCGCCGACCCGTCGTACACGCCGAACACCGTCAAGGGCACGCTGCTCGGCACGACGACGCCAGGCCCCGTCGGCAACCCGTTCGTGGACGGCCACGGCATCCTGAACGTCGCGAACGCCGTGGCGTCGACGCCGATGACGCTGAACCAGCAGCCGCCGTCGGTGCTCACGCTGATCGGCGAGAGCGTCGGCCTCGAGACCGCGGGCCTGCTCCTCGTCGTGGAACCCCGCCAACTGGACGGGCTCGACGTGGAACGGCTCGACCTGGAACGGGTCCACTTGGAACGGCTCGACGTGGAACGGCTCGACCTGGAACGGCTCGACTCTGGAACGGCTCGACCTGGAACGGCTCGACCTGGAACGGCTCGACCTGGAACGGCTCGACGTGGAACGGCTCGACCTGGAACGGCTCGACCTGGAACGGCTCGACCTGGAACGGGTCAATCTGGAACTGACGCTGGCCGACCAGTCGATCGCAGCGGGCGGACCGGGGAACTTGGTGAGCCTTCCGAGGTCGTCACGTGTGGTGGTGGCGCTCTGGGCGGCCGCCGGCGTCTGTCACGCTCGCGTTGTCGCTGGACCGCATGGTCACCGTCGGCTGGCCGGGCGGCACCGACGTCGCCTTCGCCGCGGTCTTCGGCGCGCTCCTGGCGGCGACGTGGGTCTGGCCCATCACGCTCTACGTCGACGGTGAGTCCGACGGCATCGACTTCGACGAGGGGTTCTTCGTCCTCCTGGTCCTGCTCGTGCCGTCGGCCTTGACGGTGCTGGTGTTCGCGTTCGTGACCGTGGCCGCCCAGGCGATCAAGCGACGGCCGCTCGTGAAGTCCGTCTTCAACGCCGGCCAGGTCATCACCTCGGTCGGCGTGGCCGCGCTCGTCTTCGCGCTGCTCCGCCCCTCGACCGCACTCGGTCGTCGGCTACGCCAGCGTCCTGGCCGCGCTGGCGGGTGCGGCGTGCTACTTCGTCGTGAACACCGCGGCGATGGTCTCCATCCTGTCGACGCTCGGCACCCCGTGGCGACGGACCGTGCTCGGGCGGCCTCAAGGGCAAGTTGCTCGATCATTCGTGCGGCGATCGGCATCGCCGATCCCGACGGCGCTGTTGCTCGACCGCGACCCGGCGTACCTCCCGGTAGCCGTGCTGCCGCTGCTCATCGTGCGCTACCTCGGTTCCGGCCAGTTCTACGCCATGCACGACCGGGCCCGGCTGCTCGGGCTCTTCGAGGCGACGCTCGACGTGAACCGCTCGATGGGCAGTGAGGAGACCACGTCCGCCGTCCTCAACGCGGCCGGGTCGCTGCTGCGCTCGCCGGAGGTCACGCTTGACCGCGGCGCGCCCCGACGGCGAAGACGGCCTGTCGGCGCCGATGACGTTCGACGACCGCACGCTGTGGCTCGGCGTGGCGGGGCGGAGCCGGACCGAGCCCTTCGACGACGCCGACCGGGCGCTCCTCGAGGCGCTGGCCTCGGTCGGCGCCGTCGCGCTTGGCCAACGCCGACCTCTACGGAGAGGTCCAACGCCAGCAGGAGCACCTGTCCGCCATCACGAGCAGCCTCGGCGAGGGCGTCTGCGCCATCAGCGAGAGCGGCGACGTCACGTTCATGAACCCGGCCGGGGCGAGCATGCTCGGCTGGTACACGCTGGGCCCGAGCACGGTGAGCGACCGCCCGCTGCTCTCCGCGGGGGAGACGCCGCGTTTCCTGCTCGACCCGGCGATGCGCGCCATCGCCCTGCGGCGCAACGTCACCAGTCTACGACACTCGGTTCGAGCGGCCCGACGGTTCGCACTTCCCGGTGACCGTCACCGCCTCGCCGGTGGTCGGAGGCTCGTCGCCGTCGGGTGCGGTGATCGTCTTCCGCGACACCTCGGAGCGCAAGGCGTTCGAGGAGCAGCTGGCCCGTCACGCCTTCCAGGACGCGCTCACCGGCCTGGCCAACCGTCGACTCCTGCTCGACCACCTCGACCACGCGCTTGCTCCAGGCGGACCGGACGGGCAGCCAGGTGGCGGTGCTCTTCTGCGACATCGACCGCTTCAAGGTCGTCAACGACAACCTGGGTCACCAGGTGGGCGACGAGCTCCTCCGCGGTGATCGGCGAACGGCTGCGTCGGGCGGTGCGCCCGGGCGACACGCTGTCGCGTTTCGGCGGCGACGAGTTCGTCATCCTGCTCGAGGGCGTGTACTCGCCCGACGACGCCATCGAGGTCGTGAACGGCGTGCTCGACGCGCTCCGCGACCCGGTCATCCTGAGCGGTGGCCACGAGCTCGTGGCCACCATGAGCATCGGGATCGCCCTCAGCGAGTACGGCAAGTCGCGCGACGACCTGCTGCACGACGCGGACGTCGCCATGTACCGGGCCAAGGACCGCGGCCGCGGGCGGCCAGTTCGCGCTCTTCGACGTCGACCGCATGGGCGGGCGCTCCGTCGGCCGTCTCGACCTCGACACCGCGCTGCACCACGTCGTCGAGCGCGACGAGATCGAGGTGGTCTACCAGCCGCTGGTCTCGCTGGCCGACCGCCGCATCGTCGGTGCCGAGGCGCTGGTCCGGTGGAACCACCCGGACCACGGCCTCCTGCTCCCGGCCCAGTTCATCCAGCTGGCCGAGGACAACGGCACCATCCTGCCGATCGGTCGTGCCGTGCTCGAGCAGGCCTGCCTCCAGGCCAAGGCGTGGCACGAGTCCACGGCGCGCCATCTGCAGATCGGCGTGAACCTCTCGGCCCGCCAGTTCCAACAGGACGGCCTCGCCGAGGAGATCGCCAGCGTGATCAAGGCCACGTCGGTCGACCCGTCCCAGCTGTGCCTCGAGATCACCGAGAGCCTGGCCATGGACGACGTGGACCTCACGACGGCGATCCTCACCCGGCTGCACACGCTCGGCGTGCGCCTCGCCATCGACGACTTCGGCACGGGGCACTCGTCGCTCGGGTACCTCGCCCGCTTCCCCGTCGACGTCGTCAAGATCGACCAGAGCTTCGTCCACGACATCGACCGCGACCCGGTGAAGTCGGCCATCGTCTCGGCCGTCGTGGCGCTCTCCCAGGCCATCGGCTCGACCACGGTCGTCGAAGGAGTCGAGACGGTGGCCCAGCTCGACGAGGTGAAGAACCTGGGCTGCGACGTGGCGCAGGGCTTCTACTTCGCCCGCCCCGTGTCGGCGGCCTCCTTCGGCAAGCTGCTGCTGGCCAACACGAACCCGGCGCCCGACCTGCGCGTCGTCCGCGGGGCGCTCGCCGGCTGAGCCGGCTCTTCGCCGGCGCGACGACATCGCTGAGCGACGGATCCGCAGCACTAGGGTCCCGTGGCGTGCCCTCGCCGCCGCTCTCCTTCGACCCGATCGCGGAGGCGCGCCGGCAATGGGTCGCCCACGGCTGGACCGAGGCCGCCGACGGCATGGCCGTGGTCACCTCGATCATGCCGCGTGCACCAACTCCTTCTCGGCCAGCTCGATGACATCTTGCGGCCGTTCGGCCTGACGTTCGCCCGCTACGAGGTCCTGCAGCTCTTGTTCTTCACGCGTCGGGGGGCGCTGCCGCTCGGCAAGATCGGGGCCCGGCTCCAGGTCGCCCCCGGCGCCGTCACCAACGCGGTCGACCGCCTCGAGGACGCCGGGCTCGTGCGACGACGACCGCATCCGACGGACGGCCGGACCACCCTGGCCTCGATCAGCGCCCGGGGCCGCACGCGGGTGTTGGCGGCGACGGCGGAGCTCAATGCCGTCTTTGCGGACCTGGAGATGTCGGCGGCGCAGCTCGGCCAGCTCTTTGCGCTGCTCGGCCGGTTGCGCGCCGCCGGCGGCGACCCGGTGCGGGCGGGCGCCCGGACGCCCTGAACGGGCCGTTCACGGCTCCCTTCCTGCTCACGCGGGTGCGCCGCCGATCGCGGCCCCGGCCCCGCCGGCCCCCGCCCGGCGCTCCGCCGAATACTTCAACATTGGACTACTTTTTGGGGGCACACCACCGAGGGAGACCAGTGGCCGATCGACGCACGTGGCAGGAAGAGTTCGACCGATCCCCGCTGCGCCCGGCGCGCTTCGAGACCATGTCGGGCGTGCCGCTCGACCCGGTCTACGGGCCCGACGGCGCGGAGCTCCCGGGCCAGTACCCCTACACCAGGGGGCCCGTATGCCTCCATGTACCGGTCGCGCCTGTGGACCATGCGCCAGTTCGCCGGCTTCGGGACGGCCGCCGACACCAACCGCCGCTTCAAGGAGCTGCTGCGCGCCGGCGGGCGACGGCCTCTCGACCGCCTTCGACATGCCGACCCTGCTCGGCCGCGACTCCGACGACCCGTTGGCCAAGGGCGAGGTCGGCCGGGCCGGCGTCGCCGTCGACACGCTCGACGACATGGAGACCCTGTTCTCCGGGCATCGACCTGGGCGCCGTCTCCACGTCCATGACGATCAATTCGCCGGCCGCCGCCGATCCTGGCCATGTACGTGAAGGTGGCCGACAAGACCGGCGTCGCGCGCTCGGCGCTGAGCGGCACGCTCCAGAACGACATCTTGAAGGAGTACCAGGCGCAGAAGGAGTACGTCTTCCCGCCGCGCCCGTCGGTGCGCCTCGTCACCGACGTCATCCGCTTCGCCGCCGCCGAGCTGCCGCGCTGGCACCCCGTCTCGGTCTCGGGCTACCACATCCGCGAGGCGGGATCGACGGCGGCCCAGGAGCTGGCCTTCACCTTGGCCAACGGGTTCGCCTACGTCGAGGCGGCGGTGGCGGCCGGGTCGGAGGTCGACGAGTTCGCGCCGCGCCTCAGCTTCTTCTTCAACGCCCACATCGACTTCTTCGAGGAGATCGCGAAGTACCGGGCGGCGCGGCGCATCTGGGCCCGCTGGATGCGCGAGCGCTACGGCGCCACGAAGGATCGCTCGCTCCAGCTGCGCTTCCACACCCAGACCGCCGGCGTCTCGCTGACGGCCCAGCAGCCGGAGGTCAACCTCGTCCGCGTGGCCATCGAGGCCCTGGCCGGCGTGCTCGGCGGCACGCAGAGCCTGCACACCGACTCCTTCGACGAGGCGCTCGCGTCTGCCCACCGAGCACGCGGCCCGCCTCGCCCTGCGCACGCAGCAGGTGATCGCCGAGGAGTCAGGCGTCGTGCACGTGGCCGACCCGCTGGGCGGCTCCTGGTTCCTCGAGGAGCTGACCGACGAGCTCGAGCGCCAGGCCGAGGAGGTGTTCGCGCACCTGCTCGAGGCCGGCGCCGGCTCGGTCCTCGACGGCGTGATCGCCTGCATCGACGACGGCTGGTTCGTCCGGAGATCGCCGACGCGGCCTACGCGTTCCAGTCCAAGGTGGCGCGGGACGAGTGGAAGCTGGTCGGCGTGAACGCCTACGTCGAGGACGACGGGGTCGCGCCGTCCACCCTGTCCATCGACCCGACCGTCGAGACCGACCAGCTGGCCCGGCTGGCCGCCATCAAGCAGGCCCGCGACGACGACGCCGTGCGGCGCTCGCTCGCCCGGGTGGCCGGCCGACGCCGCCGACCCCGCCGTGAACCTCATGCCCGCGCTGATCGAGGCGGCCGACGACCATGGTGACCGTCGGCGAGACGATGCACGCCCTCGAGACGGTGTTCGGCACGTACCTGGAGCGCCAGGTCGCCTGAGCGTGGCGACCGGGAGCGGCGAACGGCCGCTGCGCGTGCTGATGGCCAAGGTGGGCCTCGACGGTCACGACCGGGGTCTGCGCGTCGTGGCGCGGCATCCTGCGCGACGCCGGGTTCGAGGTGGTCTACGCCGGCTTGCGCCAGTCGCCCGAGACGATCGCCGCCATGACGGCCCAGGAGGACGTCGACGTGGTCGGCGTCTCCATGCACAACGGCGCCCATCTCACGCTCGCCCCGGCCGTGGTCGACGCCCTGCGCGCCGCCGGCCTCGACACGCCGGTGGTCGTCGGCGGCATCGTGCCGCCCGACGACGTGCCGACGCTGCTCGACCACGGCGTGGCGGTCGTGCTCGGGCCCGGCGCCTCCAACGACGAGGTCGTGGCGTGCGTGCGCGCCGCCGCCGGGGTCGGCCCGCTCAGCTGACGGACGGCGCCGCGGCTCGGCTCGAGCCGGGCGGCCAGGGCCGACTGCAACAGGGGCACCACCTCGTGCCAGTCGCCGACGATCCCGACGTCGCAGTGCTCGAAGACGGGCGCGCCGGCGGTCGCCGTTGACGGCCAGGATCGTCCCCGCCGCGCGCACCCCGACCATGTGGTTGAACTTCCCGCTCAGTCCGAGCGCGACGTAGAGGCGGGGCGCGATCGACCGGCCCGTGATGCCGACCTGGCGGGCCCGCGGCGCCCAACCCTTGTCGGTCACCTTGCGCGTCGCCGCCAGCTCGGCCCCGAGCACGGCCGCGAGCGGGCTCAGGAGCGCGTACTCGTCGGGGGCCACGCCCGTCCCGACGCCGATGACGACCTCGGCCCGCGCCAGCGTCTCCACGTCGTCGTTGCGCCGTTCGCCCAGGACCAGTACGCGCCCACGCCGGCCCGACGTGCGTCGCGACCCGGCTACGTGCCGCCCCGGCGCCGGCGCCGCCCGCGGCGGGCAGCACGCCCGGCCGCACGGTGACCAGCTGCGGCGTCGCCGCGGCACGTGATGTCGGCCACGAGCGCGCCGGCGAACGCCGGCTTGCCCGCCACCAGCACGCCGTCGCGCACCGCCAGGGTGACGGCGTCGCCCACCAGGCCCGACCCCGTGGCCGCGGCGACGCGGGCGGCCACCTCGCGGCCGAACGCCGTGCTCGGGGCCAGCACGGCCCACGGCGTCCTCGTCACGCACGTACGCCGTCACCGCGTCGGCCACGTCCTCGGGCACGCACGAGCCGGTCAGCTCGACCACCAGGTCGGTGCCCGCCGGGCACCGGCACGGCCCCGGCCCCCGCCCACGCCTCGGCCGCCGACCGGCCGCAGGAGGTGCACCACGCGCCCGCCTCGGCGCCGAGGCGCGCCGCGGCCGACACGAGCTCGACCGCCACCTCGGCGCGCCCGGGCTCGTCGAGCACGGCGACGACGTGTGACTCGCTCGCGTCGCCGCCCGCCGGTTCCGGCCGCTGTCTCCGCCACGACGGTCCCGTCGCGCAGCGCGCCGCGGGCGTCGAGCAGGCGGACGGCCTCCGCGACCTGCGCGGTCGACCGGCCCGTCCAGCACCGTCGAGGGCGCGGTCGTGCTCCATGGGGTGGACCGCGCCGACGACCGTCGGGCTACCCGCCTCGCCCCACGGGCCCGGCGCCGAGGTCGGTCGCGCCGAGCCGGCGCATGCGCGTCGGCCGGGCACAGCGGCCCGGCCCTCGGGGTCGACCTTGCACGGGTCGCACAGGCGCTCGGCGACCGAGAGCACGGCGGGCAGGCGATGCTCGACGTCCTGGGTCCCGTCGTCGTGCTCGAGCTCGAGGCGGAGGCGGTCGCCGAGGTCCTCCAGCACGGCGCACGCCGGCGGCGAACGGGAGGTCGAGCAGCTGCGCCAGCTCGGGGCCGACCTGTCCCGGTCTCGCCGTCGAGCGAGTTGCGCCCGAGCAGCACGAGGTCGTAGGGGCCGGTCACCGCCAGGGCGGCGGCGAGCGCACGCGCCGTGGCCAGCGTGTCAGAGCCGGCGAAGGCCGGGTCGCACAGGTGGAGCCCGGAGCCGGCCCCCCAGGCGATCGCCTCGCGCAGCACGTCCTCGGCGCTCGCCGGCCCGAGCGTCAGCACGGTGCACGAGCCGCCGCGTCTCGGCGGCCAGCGTGACGCCCTCGGCCACGGCGCGGTCGGCAGTAGGCGTTCATCTCGAGCTCGACGCCGGCGCGGACGAGGCGCCCGTCCGTCCATGCGCATCGACTCGGGGTGCGGGATCTGCTTCGCCAGCGACGCGATGCGCAGCGGCGCGCCCGGCAGGCGCGACCCCGTCGCCGCCCCGGTCACCGGCCCACCGCCGCGCCGTCGGGGCTGCGCGGGTCCGACGCGGCGACCAGGCACGAGCGCCGCCGGCGTCGCGCTCGACGGCGATGATCTGCGCGCAGCCGACCGCGACCGGGTCGAACGCGCTGATGGCGCGGGCCGCTGGCCCCGGGCCTCGAGCCCCTCGGGCCAGGCCGCCGGCGCGTCCGCCTCGACCAGGACGCGTCAGGTCGTCGCCCCACCACAGCCGGAACGGCCCGGCCGCCGGTGCGTCGAGCGCCAGCCGGGGCGCGCTGATGGCGGTGGCCGGGTCCTGGCCGGCGCGCAGGAGCCGTGCCAGCAGCTGGCTGATGATCTGCGGCTGGGCGTCGCCGCCCATGGCGCCGACGAGATGCGTGAGCGCGCCGTCCGTCGACGGTCACCAACATGGGGGACAGCGTGTGCGGCGGGCGCTGGCCGGCCCGCACCTCGGCCGGGTGGCCCTCGACGAGTGAGAAGCCCACGCCGCGGTTGTGCAGGAACACGCCGGTCGCCGGCTCGACGAGTGCGACCCGAAGTCCAGCGCGTTGGACTGCGTCAGCGACACGCCGAGCCCGTCGGCGTCGCACGCGCACAGGTGCGTCGTGTCGCCGTCGCCGAGGCGCGCCACGTCCGCCGCGCCGCCGACGCCGGCGCCGGCGTCACGTCCGGCGGCGCGGCGCGGTCGCCCGTCACCCGCGCCGCCGCCTGCGCCAGCCGCTCGCCGCCCAGCAGCGCGTCGCCGTCGGCGCCGTCGTAGAGCGCGTCGGGCCGGTCGTGGCCGACGGCGCGCCACGTCTCGACGAGCAGGTGGGCCCACGCCGGGATCGGTCGGGTCGGCGCCCAGCCCCGCCTGCTCCGCCACAGCGGCGCCCGCCAGGGTGAGGTAGCCCTGCGACGGCGGCGGCACCGTCCAGAGCTCGTGGCCCCACGCCGCGAGCTGCAGCGGGGCGCACCACTGGGCCGCGCCCGCCGCGAGGTCGTCCCGCCGAGAAGTGGCCGGCGCCCAGCTCGAGCAGGCCGCGCCCGAACTCGCCCTCGTAGAAGCCGGCCCGACCCTCGCGCGCCACGGCGCGCAGCGTGCGGCGCGAGGCCGGGCAGCCGCACGGTGGCGCCGATCTCGAGCGGGCCGTCGGGGCAGAGCTCGCCCGCCCCGGCCAACGCGTGCACGAGATGGCTGGCGAACGCCAGCATGATCGAAGCGGGAAAGCCGTCCTCCGCCAGCTCGATGGCGGGCGTCAGGACCCGCTCCAGCGGCAGGCGGCCGTAGCGCTCGTGGAGGGCCAGCCAGCCGTCGACGGCGCCGGGCACCGGCACGCTGCGGATGTCGCCGCGCAGTGGCATCGTCGCCATGGCCCTCGGCGCGCAGCGCGCGCGGCGTCGGATCCGGCGCCGGCCCGTCCGATCGACAGCAGCGCCTCGGGCGTGCGCGCCCGGCGCCGACACCATGGCGAGGACGTCGCCGCCGAGGCCGCACAGGTGCGGGCCGACCACGGCCATGGCGGCGCCGGTCGCCACCGCGGCGTCGGCGGCCGAGCCACCGTCGGCCAGCGCGCCGATCCCGGCGACCGCGGCCAGCTGGTCGGCCGCCGCGACCATGCCGCGCGTTCGCCCGCCGCGGCCCGAAGGGAGCGAGCGGGAGGCTCACACGACGACGACGGAGCGCAGCACCTCGCCGCGCTGCATGCGGTCGAACGCCGCCTCGACGTCGCCGAGCCGATCGTCTCGCTGACGAAGCGGTCGAGGTCGAGGCGCCCGTCGAGATACAGGTCGACGAGCATCGGGAAGTCGCGCGACGGCAGGCAGTCGCCGTACCAGCTCGGCTTCAGCGCGCCGCCGCGGCCGAAGAACTCGATCATCGGCAGATCGATGCGCATGTCGGGCGTCGGCACGCCGACCTGCACCAGCGTGCCGGCCAGGTCGCGCGCGAAGAACGCCTGCTCCATCACCTTGGGGTGGCCGACGGCCTCGATGCAGACGTCGGCCCCGTTGCCGCCGGTCAGCGCCTTGATCGCCTCGACCGGGTCGGTCGCGCCGGCGTCGACCGTGTGGGTCGCGCCGAACTGCGTCGCCAGCTCGAGCTTGCCCGGGTCGAGGTCGACGGCGATGATGACGGCCGCCCCGGCGAGCTTCGACCCGGCGACGGCGGCGCACCCGACGCCGCCGCAGCCGAAGACGGCCACGCTGTCGCCCGGCCCGACCTCGCCGGTGAACATCGCCGCGCCGAGGCCGGCCATGACGCCGCAGCCGAGCAGGCCGACGGCCTCGGGCCGGGCCGCCGGGTTGACCTTGGTGCACTGGCCGGCCGCGACGAGCGTCTTGCTCGGCGAAGGCGCCGATGCCGAGGGCGGGGGAGAGCGGCGTGCCGTCGGCCAGCGTCATCTTCTGCGTCGCGTTGTGGGTGGCGAAGCAGTACCAGGGCCGTCCCCGCCGGCAGGCGCGGCACTCGCCGCACACGGCGCGCCAGTTGAGGACGACGAAGTCGCCCGGGTGCGAGGTCGCGCACGTCCGGTCCGACCGACTCGACGACCCCGGCCGCCTCGTGGCCGAGGAGGAAGGGGAAGTCGTCGTTGATCCCGCCCTCGCGGTAGTGCAGGTCGGTGTGGCAGACGCCGCACGCCTTGATGGCGACGACCGCCTCGCCCGGCCCGGGGTCGGGCACGACGATCGTCTCCACGGTGACGGGCGCGCCCTTCGCCGTGGCGACCACGCCGCGCACTTCTTGTCCCATGTTCGTGACTCCTCCGCGTCGGCGCGCCTTCATGATGCCCAGTCGTCTGCCGCAGCCGGTGAGCCTCCTCAGCCTGCCGCGGCCTTCTGGCGACGCCATGCTCGAGCGTCGCCGGCCGCGTGCGCCATGACCGCCGTCGAGCCGCCCGGGCGAGGAGGATACGGGATCGTGAGGTGGTGGATCGGCCGGGCGAATGCCCACAGCGGCCGGGCCGGCGGCGCTCGAGTAGTGGACGAGCGTCACCCAGGTCACCGTCCGATTCCTCGACCGTCACGATGTTGCACGCCCGCAGGAAGCGTGACTGCGGCGATCAGCGCCGTGCTCCCCGGCACCACGTCACTGTCGGCGATGGCCCACCCGAGCACGTGGTCGTCCGACGGGCGAGGACCGAGGCGCAGCCCGAGCACCCGTGTCGCCAGCCGAAGACCATGAACCAGCGCAACGCGGCGGCGCACGCTCGAACACGGCGCGCCCATTGCAGCGTCGTCCGCTGCACCGGCGTGCCTCGGTCGTCAACGCGAAGGCGGCGGTGTAGTTGGCGGTGCTCCGCGCGAAGCTCGCTGCAATCTGCTGCGGGGACCTCGACCCGGCGTACCCGGCTCCGCCTTCACGGTCGAGAGCCTACGACCTGCTCGGGCTATGCCTATCGTCCAGACGGCGGACGAGCTCCATCACCGGCGCGAATCCCGTCGATGTCCCGCACGCTGAAGTAGCTGATGCCCCAGCGCTCCCGGCAAGTCCAGCAGATGGCGTGCCATCTCCTCGTGCGTGCCGAGGCACACGAACGGAGTCGACAGGATGTCGGCCGGCCGTGTGTCGATCTCCGCCACGAGGTCCTCGGCCGCCGCTCGCCGGTCGTCGGTGACGACGACCACCTGCACGAGGGCGTGCAGTTCGAGCCCTCCGTCGTCCCGACCCCGCACCCCGGACCAGTCGACCGTGGCGTCGAGGCGGTCGGCCTCCCAGCGCACCTCGTGGTGCTGTCCGTCCTCTTTCGTCCGGCCGAGCATCGTGAGACCGATGGTGTCGGCGTGACGGGCCGCGTGCGGCCAGGGCCGCGCGGCCGTTGACCCCGACGAGCAGGGGCACGTGGGCCTGCGCAGGCCGCAGGGTCTGGGGATCGGCGACGGCGTAGTGCGCCCCCTCGTGCCGCAACGCCTCTCCGTCGAGCAGCGCACGCGCGATCTCGACCGCCTCGGCTAGGCGTTCCTTGCGCACCGCCGGTGCGTCGAACGCCAGGCCCATGGCCGCGTACTCGCGTGAACGAGTGGCCGGCGCCGAGACCCAGCTCCACGCGCCCGCCGCTCAGCTGGTCGAGCGACGCCACCTCCTGGGCGAGCAGGACGGGGTGGTGCAGGTCGTTGTTGAGCACGAGCGTCCCGAGCCCGAATGGTGGACGTGGCGACCCCGGCGGTAGCGCAGCGTGACCAGGGGCGACAGCTGCGTCACCGACGTGGTCGGCCACCTGAAAGACGTCGAAGCCGGCCGCCTCCGCGGCGCGTCGCCGATCGGACAACGGCCCCGGCGTCAGCCGACGTGAACTGGAACCCGAACCGGAAGGGCCTCACCTGATCGACGCTAGCGAGTGACTCCTCCCGCTCATAACCGCACGCCTCACGCGGTTCGATGTGCACCGCTCAGGTGGCACGGACCTGCGGACAGCCGGACCGCAGGTTAGCTGTCCGGCCGTGTGCGCACCCCTGCGCCGGCCGGCGGCCCACGCCACCGGGCGGTCTAAGGACTCGTCTCCCGCCCGGCGTGTGCACCGAAAGAGCGAACGAGCGCGTCGAGGAGTAGAAACTTGGCGCCGGACAGGGCCGGGGCGCCGTAGCGAATCGAGCACCGCATGACCACATTGATGACGATGGAGCACACGGGAGGGGACGCAAGCCCGCCTGCTGCGACCAACTACGACCGGCGGTGGTGGATCCTCGGGGTGCTGGGGATCGCACAGCTGATGGTCATCCTCGACAGCACCATCGTGAACATCGCGCTGCCCACCGCGCAGCACGCCCTGCACTTCTCCAACGCCGACCGCCAATGGATCGTCACCGCGTACTCGCTCGCCTTCGGCAGCCTGCTCCTCCTCGGCGGGCGGATCGGGGACATGATCGGACGCAAGCGGGCCCTCGTGACCGGACTGGTGGGCTTCGCCGTCGCGTCTGCCATCGGCGGCGCCTCGGTCAACTTCGCGATGCTCGTGATCGCCCGCACCGTCCAGGGCGCGTTCGGTGCCCTGCTCGCCCCGTCGGTGCTCGCGCTCCTCACCACGACGTTCACGGACCCCGACGAACGGGGGCGGGCCTTCGGGGTCTACGGCGCCATCGCCGGCGCCGGCGGTGCGCTCGGGCTCCTGCTCGGCGGGATCCTCACCTCGTACGCCTCGTGGCGCTGGACGCTCTTCGTCAACCTCGTCTTCGCCGTCATCGCGATCACCGGCTCCGTGCTGTGGCTCCAGCGCGACGAGGGCGCGGATCACGACCCCTTGGACCTGCCCGGGCTGTTCCTGGTGGCTGGAGGCCTGTTCTGCCTCGTGTTCGGCTTCTCCCACGCGGAGACCACGGCGTGGAGCGATCCGTACACGATCGGCTTCCTCGTGGCGGGGGTGGTGCTGCTGGTTGCCTTCGCCGCTTTCGAGACCAGGGCCCGCTACCCGCTCCTCCCTCCCAGGGTCGTGCGCAACCGGACCCGGGCTGGGTCCATGCTGTCCATGCTGTTCGCCAGCGTCGGGATCTTCGGCGTCTTCCTGTTCTTGACCTACTACCTGCAGGGCACCCTGCACTTCAGCCCCGTGAAGACAGGCGTCGCCTTTCTTCCCCTCGTGGCCACGCTGGCCACGGTGGCGCAGGTGTCCAATCGCATCCTGCTGCCGCGCTTCGGTCCCAGGCCGATCGTGCCCATCGGGCTCCTCGTCTGTGCCGCCGCGATGTACGGGCTGCACTCGGTGGGCCTGCACTCTTCCTACGCGAGCCACGTGCTGCCCTACCTCCTCGTGCTCGGTGTCGGGTTCGGGCTGAGCGTGGCCCCTTCGTTCAGCACCGGCACCCTCGGGTTGGCACCCCAGGACGCCGGGGTGGGATCGGCCACCCTCAACACGGCCCAACAGGTGGGGGGGTCCATCGGCACCGCCCTCCTCAACACCCTGGCCGCGGGCGCCGTCACCTCCTACCTCGTCGGCCGGGCACTTACCCCCGCCAATCTCGGGGCCGCCCTGGTGCACAGCTACACGACGGCCTTCTTGTGGTCCGCCTTGATCTTCGTGATCGGGGCCGTCGTGGCCGGCGTCGTGCTCCGGTCCGGCAATCTCAAGAAGCTGGCGGCAGAGGACCAGACGGCGAAACCCGAAACCGGATCCGAGCCCGAATCCGAATCGGGATCCGGGTCCGGATCCGGGCACCATACGCACATCCACGTCCGCGTCCGCGTCGCGTGTCGGTGACACTGCGGTCGACAGGGTTCGCCCCGGACGCGCGCGGATCCCGGGTCGGGGAGCGGGTCTCGAAGTAAAAGCGAGCCGCCGCTCAGGCTTGCGGCGCTTGGTCCGGCGTGAGGACCCATTGGCGGAGTTCGCCGAAGACATCGTCCATCGACGCGCGGCGGGCGGGTCGCTCGAGCAGCTGCATCCCGACGAGCACGCTGAGCGAGATCTTCGCCATCCGCTTCGCCCGCGCGGGCTCGAGGCCGGCGTCGACGCCGGCTGCGGTGAGGTGACGCAGGCGGGCGTCGTCGACCCGCCGCTGCGCCGCCGCCACGACGTCACTGTTCCAGCTCCAGGCGCGGATCGCCGCCTCCGCGCCGTGCGGCAGGCCGACCGCGATGCCCTGGAGGAGGTCGAAGCGTTCCTCGCGGATCCGTCACCGACTCGGACAGCGCGATCAGGCGCGTGGCGTGCTCGTCCTCCCAGTGGCCGAGCAGGAGCCGCACGTACCCGGCCATGTCGTCGAAGTGGTGGTAGAAGGAGCCCTTCGTCACGCCGAGGCGCTCGCAGAGTGCCGCGATGGTCAGCCCGCCGTGCCCGCGCTCGGCCAGGAGCTCGAGTCCGGCCTCGAAGTAGGCGCTGCGGCTCAGCCCCTCGGGGGGCATCAGGAGCGCAAGCGGTAGCGGATCGGCAGCGTCTTGAGCCCGCCGACGAACACCGTCGCCGACGACGTCGGCGTGCCGGCCAGCTCGATGGACTCCAGACGCGGCAGCAGCTCGGCGAAGAGCGCCCTGGTCTCCATGCCGGGCCAGCTGCGCCCCGAGGCAGAAGTGCGGCCCGAAGCCGAAGGCGAGGTGCTTGTTGGGCTGGCGGCCCACGTCGAAGCGGAACGGGTCGTCGAAGACGGACTCGTCGCGGTTCGCCGAGAGGTAGGCGAGGTAGAACGACTGGCCCGCCGCGATCTCGGTGCCGCCGACCACCGCGTCCTCCGACGCCGTGCGCATGAACTCCTTGACCGGGGTGACCCAGCGGATCATCTCCTCGACGCGCCGTCGTGAGCAGTTCGGGGTCCGCCTGCAGGCGGGCCAGTTCGTCGGGGTGGCGCAGCAACGCGTGCAGGCCGCCGGCGATGGTCGAGCTCGTCGTGTCGTGGCCCGCCGTCGCGATGATCACGTAGTACGACGCCAGGTCCATGTCCGGCAGGTACTCGCCGTCGATCTGCGCGTTGGCCAGCACCGACGCCAGGTCCTCGGTCGGCGTGGCCCGACGGGACGCGGTCAGCTCGGTGAAGTAGTTGAAGAAGTCGAGCAGCACCGTGAACTGCTCCTCGAGGTCGGTCGAGCGCCGCAGCTCCTCGTCGTCGCCGCCGAAGAGCTGTTGGGTGAGCATCAGCATGCGGTCGAAGTCGCTCTCGGGCAGGCCGAGCAGCGACAAGATCACGTAGAGCGGATAGTGCACGGCGATGTCGCGGGCGAAGTCGCATTCGGTCCCCAGCTCCGCCATGTGGTCGACGAAGCGGATCGCCAGCTCGCGCATCCGGTCGTCCATCTGCTTGAGCGCCTTGGGTTGGAACCAGGCCGCCGCCACGGCGCGGTACGCCTTGTGGTCCGGCTCGTCCATGTGGATGAGCGTGCGCAGCACCTGGCCCTTCTCCTCGGCGAGCGCCTCGGCCGCCGCGGTCGCCAGCAGCGGTCGCGGCGCGCTCGAGGAAGCGCGCGTTGTCCCGCTCGACGTCCATCACGTCGGCGTGTCGGGTGATCGCCCAGAAGGGCCGGTAGTCCGGCTCGTCCACCCAGTGCACCGGTGATTCCCGGCGCAGCAGGGTGGTGGCCTCGTGGAAGCGCTCCTCGTCGGCGTAGGCCGACGGGTCGACGAAGACCCGTCCCGCTTCGGAGACGCTCAGTCCCGCGGTGCTCGTCATTGGTGCCCCCGATCTCTTGGCCCCTCTGTTCCATACCTTAGGGTATGGAACAGGCCTGGTCGAGCGCCGGGCGCCGAGCGTCGAGCGTCAGGGGGCGTCGGAGCGGCGGGGGGCCCGGCGCCGGCCCCGCAGCGTGCTGGCCAGCAGGAACCCGGCCGCCAGCAACGGCAGCAAGATCGCACCGAGCCACTCGCTCCCGGCGACGCAGGAAGGCCAGCGGCGACGATGACGCCGACCGCCAGCGCCAGCTCGGGCGTGTCGCCGATGAGGAAGTCCCACAGGAAGTGTCCGACGGCGCGACCCGCCCGGCTCAACGCGTCGCGTCATGGCGCCGCCGTCTCCTTGGCCGCCGTCACCGGGCGCGGGCAGCAACGTGCGCATGAGCGCCGTGTACGCGAAGTAGACCACGACGAAGAAGCCGACGAGCACGGGGATGGCCAGGTCGGAACCGGGCCAGTGCACGCCGGCACCCTCGCCGACCCAGAAGAGGCCGAAGCTGCTGAGCATGATGCCCACGGCGATCTTGATCGTGTTCTCCGGCACCTCGCTGAGCTGGCGCGAGACCAAGATCCCGACGATCGTGACCAGGACGATGGCAGCCACCGCGGCCGAGGGCGGCCAAGCCGAGGCGGTGCTGCGCCGCGCCCAGGCTGATCACGATCAACACGACCTCGGTGCCCTCGAGGAAGACCCCCTTGAAGGCCACGGCGAAGCCGACGGCGTCGCGGCCCTTGCCCTTGCCCTTGCCGGTTGCGCCGTCGCCGGAGTCCTCGCCCAACTCGGCCACCGTCTCGGCGTAGATCGCGTCCTCGTCGTGCAGCGCCTTGTGCCCGCTCGAGCGCAAGATCGCCTTGCGCAGCCAGCCCAGCCCGAGCACGAGGAGCAAGGCGCCCACCACGACCCGCAGGGCGTCGATCGGGACGTAGCGGATGAGCGGCACGCCCACCGCCACCACGAGCACCCCCAGGACGAGGACGGCGGCCGCCGCCCCCTCGAGGGCGGAGCGCCAGCCCCGGCTCACCCCGGCCGCCACGACCAACGTCAGCGCCTCGACCATCTCGACGAGGCACGCCCCGAACACGGCAAGGACGAGGATGAAGGTGGAAGAGGTGTGCATCAGGGGACCGGCGTCGAAATTACTGCGCTCCGCCGTCCACCGTTGGACCACATGCGCCGGCACTAGTGTGCGGGTCACTGACCAGGGTCTCTGGTGAAGGGAGACGGTTGTCGTGGTTGATGGCACGACCGAGGCGGCGGGCCCGGCGACGAAGTCGATGAACGGGCGCAACTACGTCGTCGTCTCGGCCGACACCCACGCGTCGCCCGACAGCCTCGACCAGTTCCTCTCCTACGTCGATCCGGCCCAACGCGATGCGGTCGCCGAGTTCGGCGACATGTCCGCCACCGCCATCTCCATGTTCGGCGGCGTCGACGCCGGCGAGGTCGACGATCCGGACCCCGTCCGGGCGACGGCGACCCGGCGTCTGGCCGGCATGGGCGTCGACACCGAGGCGGCGAAGAGCTGGCTGGCCCACTACGGCACGGACTGGGTCGTCGCCGGCGACGGTGACGGTCGCCGGCTCCAGGTGCTCGAGGAGCAGGGGATTCACGCCGAGGTCACCCTGCCGGGCCCGATCCTGGCGGGCGGACTCTCTCCGGCCATGTACCTCGGCGCGGTCACGGACAAGGGCCTCGAAGTGGTGTGGCCCGCCCTCCACGCCTACGTCCGCTGGCTGGCGGACTTCGCCGCTGCCGCGCCCGGGCGCCGGGCCGGGTGCATCCCGATCGACTTCCACGACATGGATCGTGCGGTTGAGGAAGTGGTCTGGGCGCGCCAGCACGGGCTCTCCGGCGGCGTGATGCTGCCCGCCATGTCCGTCACGTCGCGTCTGCCGGGCTACGCGGACGACTACTACGACCCCTTCTGGAGCGCGTGCGAGGACAATCAGATGGTTGTCACGCTGCACACCGGAGCGTCGGGCACCGCGACCGACAGCAAGTTCCTCTACGACAAGGCGCACGGCGGGATGATCGGTCTCTACGAGGTCTTCGTGTTCACCCGTCGCCCCCTGTGGTTCATGATCTTCGGCGGCGTCTTCGACCGGCACCCCGATCTCACGGGTCGTGGTGACCGAGAACGGCGTGCAGTGGCTGCCATCGCTCATCCGCGACATGGAATCGTTCTTCGACACCCACGGCGGCGCGCCCGTTCGCTCCTACCTCAAGATGCGTCCGAGTGAGTACTTCGAGAAGCACGTGTGGCTCGGCGGCTCGCTGATGAAGCGCTACGAGGCCGAGATGCGCCACGAGATCGGGATCGACAAGCTCATGTGGGGCGCCGACTACCCGCACCTCGAGGGCGCGGCCCCGGTCCACCGCGAGACGCTGCGCTACATCTTCGGCGGGATCCCCGAGGCCGAACTGCGGCCGATATTGGGCGGCAACGCCGTCGACCTGTGGGGCTTCGACGCCAACCAGCTGCAGGCGGTGGCCGATCGCGTCGGTCCCAGCGTGGCCGATCTGGCCACCCCGCTCGAGCTGGCCGACTTCGACGAGACGTTCAGCTGGAGCCTGGCCCGGCCGGTGCCGCTGGCCGCCCGCGTGCACGTTTCCTGAGCGATTTCCTCTCCTCGACGAGCGGCCGTCAAGGACACGGTCGTTACCGCGTCGGAAGCGTCGAAATTTCCCTCTGACAATTTCGTCGGACTTCAGCTATAAAACAGAGATGCGATCACGTGGATTCTTCCTCGTGCTCGCCCTGACGGCGGGCACCCTTGTCATGACGACTCCTGCGGCGGCTTCGGCCAGACCCTCGGCGACTGCGCACGCGCAGACGAATAACGGGTACTGGCTTGTCGGCTCAGACGGCGGCATCTTCAACTACGGCAATGCCGGCTTCTTCGGGTCGACCGGCAGCATGGTGCTGCAGCGACCCATCGTCGGCATGGTCACGACGCCCGGCGGCACCGGGTACTGGCTTGCTGCCTCCGATGGTGGCGTCTTCAGTTTCGGCCAGACGCAGTTCTACGGGTCGCTTCCGGGACTCGGCTACAAGCCGTTCGGGTCGGGCCTGCCCAACGCGCTCGTACTCCCGGTGGTCGGGATGGTGCCCAGCCACGACGACAACGGCTACTTCATGGTGGGTGCCGACGGGGGGATCTTCGCTTTCGGCGACGCCAAGTTCGAAGGAAGCTGTTACGACGTCGGAGGCTGCACGCAGAACGGCCTTGCGGTGGCGGTCATGCCCGACGCAAGCGGCAACGGCTACTGGGTGGTGACCTCACTGGGTTCGGTGTACGGCTTCGGCGACGCGTCGTACCTGGGCGCGCCGCCATCGAGTGCGGGGTCGATCGCGTCCGCCGTCGCGACGCCCGACGGAAAGGGCTACGTGATCCTGGATTCCGCCGGCAACATCTACGGCTTCGGCGACGCCCCCTTCAGCGGGGAAATTGCGGCGAGTCCGCTGTCGGCGGCAAACGGGGGAGCGACCGCGGTGATGCTCGACGCCCAGAACAACGGCGGCTGGGTGGCCTACGCCGACGGCAAGGTCATCCCGTTCGGAAGCACCACCAACTTGGGTGACGCCAGCAACTTGCCGCTCAACGGGAAGATCATCGCCGGATCGGGGTTCTAGTCCTTCCGGCGAGATCCCCCGACTCACCGGGGGCGCATCTCGTTCTGTCGGCCCGGAGCGTCGTCGGCGAGCCGGCAGATCGCCATCGGCTCGTTCGTCGGCTCCGAGTCCATCGTCGTGCCGTGACGAGCGCGAAGGCGTTCTTCTTGAGCACGCATCGCGACGCCGGGTTGTGCGCTTCGAGATCAGCCACGATCCCGCAGCCCGCACGAGGGCCGTCGTTTCAACCTGGGAAGTGGCCCAACAAGACTTCGATGTCTCAGCCATGTCATGCCTCTGTTGTCCGGCTGTCTCGACTGGGTAGGGGGGATGCCGCAATTCTGAACGGTCACTCAATAAATTCACATAGGAGAGGCAAATATCGACTTTGACGAGGAAGGGAGTCTCATCAGATGACCCCGGTGCAAGAAGTACCCACGCTCGGCCCCATCGCTCGCTACGAGCAGAACATCATCGAGCGAATCAGCGACTTCAACGACCCCCGCCAGGAGTGGCGACGCCTCTTCTCCGAGCTGTTGGGGACCTTCTTCCTCGTCCTCGCAGCCGCCGGTGGCGGGATGATGGGGCACGCTTTTCCCGGCGTGATCAGTCACCAGGCGGCGGTGGTAGCACCGGCGCTCACCGTGATGGCCATCATCTTGTTCATGGGCAAGGTGTCAGGCGCCCACCTGAACCCTGCGGTCAGCATTGCTTTTGCGCTGCGCCGGGACTTCCCTTGGAACCGGGTGCCCGGCTACATCGTGGTGCAGCTCGCCGGCGCCACGTTGGCTGCGCTCTTCCTTCGCTCTGTGATCAACGTCTCGTCCATGTATGGATCGAACTACCCCGCGCACGGGTACTCGAACATGGCGGCCTTCTGGATGGAGCTGATCTTGACCTTGGGACTGGTCAGCGTGATTCTCGGCACGGCGTCTGGAGCACAGAACATCGGTCTCTTCGGTGCCTTCGGAGTCGGCGGCTACATCGCCCTGGCCGGACTCTGGGGTAGCCCCATCTCGGGTGCCTCTATGAACCCAGCCCGCACGTTCGGGCCTGACCTTGTCTCGAACACCTTCACTGGCTACTGGGTGTACATAGCCGGTCCGATCGCCGGAGCGGCGGCCGCCGTCGTCATCGCCTTCGTCTTACGTGGTCGAGGTGGCGGCAAGTCCGGCTCGGGGGCAGCTCAGGGCGACATCTTCACGGAAACGTACGAGGCTGGGAAGTCCTAGACCGTTCATTGGGCGGCGGAGCTCGCCGGAAGGCGGTAGATCGCCATCAGGTCGTCTGTCGGTTCGCTGGCGAGCGTCCTCACCGCCAAGAGCTCGAACCCGTTCTTCTCCAGCACCCGACGCGACGCCACGTTGTCCGCCTCGGGGTCGGCCACGACCCCGCACCCCGGCCGCTCCGTCCGCACCAACGCGGACCAGCGCCGCCACCAGCTCCGTCCCGACGCCCCGCCCGACCGGCTGAGGGCTCGCCGATGGCGTAGTCCACGCCGACGTCGCCCGGTCTCGGCACCGATCTCGGCGGCCCACTCCGGGTCCTCGGAGCACGGATACCACTGGCACCAGCCGACCGGCACGTCGTCCGTCGAGCACGACCAGCACGTGCACCGCCTGGTCGCCCCGCACGCTCGACCGCATGTCGCCGAGCTCCCGTTCGAGCGAGGACCCGGCCAGGTACCAGCGGGCCACGTGCGGCTCGCCCAGCCAGCGCTCGACGAGCGCGAGGTCACTGCTCCGCATCGGCCGCAGCGAGACCACGGGCTTACTCCGAGACGAGGAGCCGGTACCCCATGTCGATCGACTCGCGCTCCAACAGGTCGTGCATGACGCTCGAGCCAGGCGCCGCTCGCCAGGTCGGCCTCGAGGCGTGCGATACCGGCTGACATGGTCGGCCGGGTCGGCCAGCGCGCGACCCCGAGTTGTTGGCCCGGACGACCGGGGTCGAGATATGCCTCCGGTCGACTCCAATGGGCACCGAGTACGCCGTCCTGGAGGTCGGCGTACGTCGGCAGCACGATCGACGTGGTCGGCGCCGATCGCCTCGGCGATCACGTCCGCCGGCGGGCCGCAGGCCAGCGTGTGCTCCAGGACCGACGGGAGGTACTCCTGGAGCAGCCAGAACTGGGCGTGGACCTCGAAGTCGATCCCGAACACGAGCCGACGCGGCGCCACCCGGCACAGCTCTGCCAAGCCGCGCTCCCAGTCGTCCCAGTGGTGCACGGTGAGGATCGCCATGGCCACTTCGGCCCACCCGGAGCGAAGCGGCAGGGCGGATGCGCCGGCCCGCACCGCCGGCGCGGCACCGGGCGGGCGTTGGCGCAACATGACGGTCGAGGGCTCCACTGCGACCACGGCGCGCCCCGTCGGTTCGTAGGACCCCGTCCCAGCGCCGACGTTCACGACGCGCCGCGGCGTCGCCGATCTGCTCCGTGACCACGGCTTCCCAGCGTGGGTCGGCGCGTCGGTGCGCCGTGTAGCTCGCGCCCGATCGTGTCGTAGACCGGCGAGGTAGGCGACGACGTCACGGCCGGCCCACGCCCGGCGATGTGCTCAGGCCGCCGACTTCTCCAAGATGTGCACGCCGCACGCCGAGCCGAGCCCGATGACGTGGGCCAAGCCCACCTTGGCGCCCTGGATCTGGCGGTCGCCGGCCTCGCCCCGCAGGTGCGTGGCCACCTCCCAGATGTTGGCGATGCCGGTCGCCGCGATCGGGTGACCCTTGGACTCGAGTCCGCCCGAGACGTTCACGGGCGTCGACCCGTCGCGCCACGTGGCGCCCGAGTTGAAGAAGTCGGCCGCGCCGCCCTCCTCGCAGAGCATCAGGTTGTCGTAGTGCACCAGCTCGGCGGTGGCGAAGCAGTCGTGCAGCTCGACCAGGTCGAGATCCGCCGGGCCCACGCCGGCCTGCTCGTACGCCTGCGTCGCGGCGTTGCGCGTCAGCGTGTTGACGTTCGGGCAGGATCTGGCACGCCTCTTCGAACGGGTCCGTCGTGAGGATCGACGCCGAGATCTTCACCGCCCGCCTCTGCTGCTCGAGCGACAACGTCTTGAGCTTGGCGCCCGATACCACGACGGCCGCCGCCGCGCCGTCACAGTTGGCCGAGCACATCGGCCGCGTGTTCGGGTAGGCGATCATGACGTCGTTCATGATCTCGCTCGAGCGACATCTTCTTGGTGTAAGCCGCCTTCGGGTTGAGCGTCGAGTGCGAGTGGTTCTTCTCGCTGATCTTGGCGAAGAGCTCGAAGCTCGTGCCGCCGTACTTGTGGCCGTACTCCATGCCGATCTGGGCGAAGACGCCCGGCATGATCTCGGTGCCGATGCGCCCGTCGACGCCCGCCACGGCGCCGTAGCGGCCGTGCGGGGTCCACGTGTTGGAGTCGGCGGCGCGGCTGCCGCCCGCCAGCAGTCCGGCGCCCGACAGCTTCTCGACGCCGAACGCCAGGCCCATGTCGGTCTCGCCGGCCTTGACCGCCATGGCGGCGACCCGGAGTGCGGTGGCCCCCGTGCGCGCAGGCGTTCGAGACGTTGTAGACGGGGATGCCGGTCTGGCCCAGCTGCTTCTGCACCATCTGGCCGGTCGGCGCCATCGCCATCATGAGGTTGCCCGGCCCCGATGATGCCGATGTCCTTCATGGTCACGCCGGCGTCGGTCAGCGCGCCCTGCACGGCCTCGGACGCCAGGTCGACGATGTCCTGGTCCGGGTGCTTGCCGAACTTCGTCATGTCGATGCCCAGGATCCAGAGTTCTTCCGAAGCGGATGCCATCGTGCTTAACCTCCTAGTGGTTCAAAGCCGAAGCCAACCGCTTCGGTGCCTTCTTCGTCCGTGCCGATCACCTGGGTGGCCAGGCGGACCTTCATGCCCGTGGTCACGTGTTCGGGGTCGGGGGTCACGTTGATGAGGTTCCCCCGCACGCTCGTACCCTCGCAGTCGACGACCCCGGCCACGAAGGGCACCGGGACCCCCGGCGCGGCGAAGGACACGATCGTGAACGTCCGCAGCTCGCCGGTGGTCGAGACGTCAGCCGGCTTGAACTCCGTGTTGCCGCACGAGGCGCAGGCGTTGCGGCGGTCGAAGAAGCGGGCGCCGCACGACGTGCACTCGTTGGCCACCAGATGCGGGTCGTCCCCCAGCACCAGGTAGTCCACCAGCGGGATCTGCTTCGCCATCGTGCCCCCAGGCTCGGGTCGAAAAGAAGTGTTCTCAAACTACCGTGGGCACCGCCGGATCAGGCAAATCGCTGGGAGGCCGGGCCATTCCGCCGGCTCGGTTCCGGCGGGACCGGGCGGTCCCGTGAGGAAAAGGATCCCAGCGGTACGGCCCCGCTCGACCACCGGTAGGTTCGGCGTCATGCGCTACACACACCTCGGCCGCACCGGCCTGTCCGTCAGCCGCCTCTGCCTCGGCACCATGAACTTCGGTCCCGAGACCGACGAGCCGACCTCGTTCGCCATCATGGACTCGGCGCTCGACGCCGGGATCAACTTCTTCGACTCGGCCAACGTGTACGGCCGCTCCAAGGGTCGTGGTGCGACCGAGGAGATCGTCGGCCGCTGGTTCGCCCAGGGCGGGGGCCGCCGCGAGAAGGTGGTGCTGGCCACCAAGCTCTACGGGAACATGGGGGAGTGGCCGAACGAGGGCCAGCTCTCGGCGCTCAACATCCGCCGGGCGTGCGACGCCAGCTTGAAGCGGCTGCAGACCGACTACATCGACCTCTACCAGATGCACCACATCGACCGGGCCACGCCGTGGGACGAGATCTGGGAGGCCATGGAGGTGCTGCGGGACCAGGGCAAGATCATCTATTGCGGGTCCTCGAACTTCGCGGGCTGGCACATCGCGAAGGCGCAGGAGGCTGCACGGCGGCGCAACTTCTTCGGCCTCGTCAGCGAGCAGTCGCACTACAACCTGCTGACGCGCAAGATCGAGCTCGAGGTGCTGCCCGCGTGCGAGGACTACGGCATCGGCGTGATCCCGTGGTCGCCGCTGGCGAGCGGCCTACTCGGTGGCGTCGTGCGCAAGCAGCGCGACGGGAGCCGGCGGTTGGCCGAGCACCTGCAGCAGCGGGTCGAGAAGAAGCGGGCGCAGTTCGAGGAGTACGAGGACCTCTGCGACGAGATCGGCGAGGAGCCCGGCACCGTGGGCCTGGCCTGGTTGCTGACGCGCCCGGCCGTGACGGCGCCGATCGTCGGGCCGCGGACGCCCGAGCATCTCGACTCGGCGTTGCACGCCGTCGACGTGACGCTGGACGACAAGGTCCTGACTCGGTTGGACGAGATCTTCCCGGGCTACAAGACGGCGCCCGAGGACTACGCCTGGTAGACCTCGACCTCGGGCGTTTCCCGCCGTCTAAGAGCCGCTCGCCGCGATGATCGGCCCGTTGAGTTGCGTGCCGGACATGTCCCCGTCATTGGGAGCGTCGCCGAAGGTGAAGACCTTGCCCACCGCGTCGACGACCCAGTAGCCGTTGCCGTCCGACGTCGTGAAGATCGCCGTGGCGGGATTGAGGCCACCGGTCGCGCCGGGCGCCACGCTCCCCAGGTTGGCGGCGTCGCCGTACGGGAAGACCTGCCCGCCGGCATCGAGGATCCAGTACCCCTTGCCGTCGGGCGTTGCCACCGCGGAGGTGATGGGGGAGGACTGGGGTCCCGGTGCCCCCAGGTACGGCGCATCGCCGAAGGTGTAGACGCTGCCGGTCTGGGTGATGAGCCAGTAGCCGTTGCCGCTGGCGTCGGGCATGACCGCCACCGCGGCCCCCGAGCAGCCGCCGATGCCGGGACAGCTGCCGGCGAAGTGGGCGTCACCGAAGGCGAAGACGCCCCCGTCGGAAGCCACCATGAAGTAGCCGCCTTGGTCCCGGCTCGGCACCATGCCCACGATCGGAGCATTCAGGCTGTTGGGCTGACCGGAGCCGGCCGGATGGAGGCCGAGCCCGGGGATCGAGCCGTAGAACTGGGTGTCGCCGAAGCTGAACACTCCGCCGTCGGACGCATCGAGCCAGTAGCCGCCGCGGTCTCTGGTCGGCACGATGCCGACCACGGGCCGCTGCAGGCGCAGGCTGCCGGTCGAGCCGTAGAACTGGGCGGAGCCGAACGAGAAGATGCCGCCGTCGGAGCCCACCAGCCAGTACCCGTGCGACGGCGGTGGCGGAGGCGGCGGGGGGCTCGCGACGTGGATGGTGAAGGTCTGATGCGCGTCGGGCGAGACGCCGTTCGTGGCCGTCACGGCGATCGGATAGTCACCCGCGGCCCCGGCGGCGGGTGTGCCCGAGAGCAAGCCGCCCGAGGTGAGCGACAGGCCCGTCGGGAGTTGCCCGGTCTCGCTGAACGTCGGCGGGGGCGAGCCCGTTGCCGTGAACGAGAAGGCGCCCTGGGCACCGGCAGTGAAGTTGGCGCTCGTGCCGTTCGTGATCGCCGGGGGCACGCCTGTGGTCAGGGCGTACGCCCCCATGTCACAGGGAGCGCCTCGTGCGACGCTGCGTTGGTCCGGCAGGTCGCAGGCGACCTCAGACACCGGCGGCATGGTGAAGCTGAGCGGAATGACCGCCTGGGCCGGATTGGTCGCCCCGCCGCTGAGCGCGATGGTGTCGGTCGGCCCTCCGTTGTTCTGCAGCGGCCCGAGGAAATTGCGGATCGTCGCCGAGTCGCTGACGCTGTGGTTCGCGCCGGACAGCCCGCACGTGCCGTCGTCGTCCACGTTGTAACCCAGATCGGTCGGGACGGGCCCCTGGCACTCGCTGACCACCGGTGGGCCACCGGCCCCGGCCAGGATGTCCGCCGCCACACTGACTCCGTTGGCGTCGGCGTTCGCGATCGCCGCGCCGCTCACCGTCGCCGTGTTACCCGAAACGGTCGACTCGGCGATGGTGACGTCACCACCCTGGACGCTGACGCCGCCACCGGTGGCGCCGGGCCCGTCGCGGCATTGCCCGAAATCGTCGAGTTGATGATGAACTGGCCGCCACCGACGTTGACGTCGCCCCCTCCCGCGGCGCCGGAACCGACACCGCCGGCGGTGTTGCCCGAGATCGTCGAGCGGACGATGGTGGCATCGCCGGTCGAACTGACCGCGATTCCCCCGCCGCTACTCGGTGCCGTGTTCCCCGAAACGGTCGAGTTGATGAGGTTGAAGGAGCTGTCGGCGCCGATGCCCCCGCCCGAGGTCGTCGCCGTGTTGCCGGTGATGACGGAGTCGGTGAATTGGGCGTCTCCTCCTTCGACGAAGACGCCGCCCCCGAAGGGGGCGCTGCCGCCGGTCAACTCCAACTGGTCGACCGTCAGAACGGTGTCGCCCTCGGTCGTGATCACCGGGCCCTTGCCCGTACCGTCGATGACCGCCGGGCTGATCTCCGCGGGGTTCTGCTCGATCGTCACCGCCTGGTCGTTGACCACCACGTTGTCGTCGATGGTCCCGGAGACCTCGATGGTGGCCGCGCCGGAATTGGCGAGCGCGTAGGTCACAGTCGCACAAGGTGCAGATGACGACGTGCAGGTGCCGGTGTCTGTCCCGCCAGCCGAGACATAGGCGGTACCGGTGGTCGCCGCGGCCGGGCCGCCGAACCCGAGGACCGTCAGGGGGCCGGCCAGCACCAGCACCGCCGCCCCCATCGGGACTCGCCACGGCCTGAATCCGGAGCGCCTGTGCCGTTGCGGGGTCCGAGAAGCATCGCTCGTCCGTTGAGGCATCTTCATGTGTGCGAGTTCCTCCCCATCTCGCGCGACCCCGCAGTCGGCTGGTCGAACCAACTATCTGTGTCGTGGCGCCGGACGGTAACAAAACTGGGGTAGCAGTGCAAGGATCGCGGCCCAAATTTCTCGGTCCCGGCGACCGGAGACGCCTTGCTCTCCGCCCGGCAAAGTCGCTGAACCGCACGCCCGGCTTAGGGTGGGCGTGTGCCGGGCCGCAGCACGTCGAAGGGGACGGCGATCGTGATCGGCGTGGGGCCGGGGCTCGGGATAGCCCTCGCTCGAACGTTCGCCGAAGACGGACACCCGGTGGCGATGATCGCCCGGAACAAGGACCGCCTCGACGCCGACGCGCAGCGTCTGACGGCCGCCGGTCACCGAGCGGCTGGCTTCGCGGCCGACGCGGGCAGCCCGGCCGAGCTCGGCGCCGCCATCTCCGAGGCCGTCGACGAACTGGGCGCGCCCGACGTGCTGCTCTACAACGCCGGCGTCGTGGCTCCCGACACTCCGTCGGAGCTGAGCGCGGATGTGTTCGCCGGGCGCCTGGCGGTGAACGTCGTCGGCGCCAAGGTGGCCTCGGACAGCGTGACGCCCTTGCTGCGCGGCGGGCGCGGCAGCCTGCTGTTCACCGGGGGCGACGTCGGCACCAAGCCCTCGGCGGCGTACACCTCACTGTCGGTGGGGAAGGCCGGGTTGCGGGCCTTCGCGTACGCCCTGCACGAGCAGATGGGTTCGAGTGACATCCACGCGACGATCCTCACCATCTTCGGCGCGATCGGGAGTGACGAGGACCGCTTCGCCCCCGACACGATCGCCCGCGCGTTCCTCGGGCTGCACCATCAGCCGAAGGACCAGTGGGGGCCGGAGCTCGTCTACCCCTGAGGCCTCGAGCCAGCGCTCAGGGCTTGCCGGCCCCCGCCAGCTCGCGCTCGGGCTCCTCGGGCCCCGAGCCCGACTCGTGGGTGGCGTTCACCGTGAGGTCGTCCGCGTCGACCGCCAGTCGTCGGGAGGGCGCGGTCGAGCCACTTCGGGAACCACCAGTTGGCCTTGCCGAACATGATCATCAGCGACGGCACGATGGACATGCGGATGAAGACGGCGTCGATGGCGATCCCGGCGGCCAGGCCGATGCCGAACTCCTTGATCACGCGCTCGCCGCCCAGGATGAACGAGCCGAACACGAGGATCATGATCAACGCCGCCGCCGTGATGGTCTTGCCGGTAGCGGCGAGGCCGTTGCGCACGCCGATGCGGTTGTTGTGGCCGGACTTGATGTACTCCTCGTGCATCCGGGAGACCAGGAACACCTGGTAGTCCATGGAGAGCCCGAACAGGATGGCGAAGAGCATCACCGGCAGGAAGGCCTCGATCGGGCTGGTGCCGGTGAGGCCGATGAGGCTGCCGCCGTCGCCCCATTGGAAGACCGCCACCAACACGCCGAACGCCGCGCCGATGGAGAGCAGGTTCATGACCGCCGCGGTCAGGGGGATCACGAAACTTCGGAACACCGTCATCAAGAGCAGGAACGACAACAGCACGACGAGTCCGATGAAGAGCGGCAGCTTGGCGGACAGCACGTTGGCGAAGTCGATATAGATCGCGGTCGTGCCGCCGACGAGGACCTTCACGCCCGAGTTCCCCACGGCCGCGGGGAGCGTGTCGGAGCGAAGGTGGTTCACCAGGTCGGTGGTCGCCGCGTCCTGGGGCGCGGTCTTCGGGTAGACGTTGAGGAGCATCACGTCGCCGCTGCCGGTCTTGGACGGGATGAAGATCGGTGGGGCCACCTTGGCGACGTCGGCCTGCTTGGACACGTCGCTCACGACCGTGTCGACGACGGGGCGCTGGTCGGGCTGGACGACGCTCACCAGCATCAAGGGCCCGTTGAACCCGGGCCCGAAGCCCCGCGACAGCGTGTCGAACGCCACCCGCGTCGGCGTGCCGGCGGGGTCCGTCCCCTGGTCGGCCGAGCCGAGCCGCAGCGAGAAGAACGGCAAGGCGATGATGACGACGACGACGAGCGCCAGGCCGGCGGACACCCACGGGTAGCGCTGCACCCGGTCGGCCCAGTTCGGCCAGAAGCCCTTGCTGTCCGCGCCCACGACCCGGGGGCCGTTCTGGGCCAGGTTCCGCTTCTGCTTGCGGCTCATCACCTTGGGGCCGATGAAGCCGAGCATCGCCGGCAGCAGCGTCAACGCCGAGATCATGGTGAACGCGACGCCGATGGCCGCCGCCACGGCGAGGCCGTAGAGGAAGCTGACGCCGAGGGCGAACATGCCCAAGAGCGCGATGCAGACGATGATCCCGGCGAACAGGACGGCGCGGCCCGACGTGTTGACCGCGTTGACGATCGAGGTCTCGACGTCGCTGCCGGCGATGAGGCCCTGGCGGTGGCGGGTCACGATGAAGAGGGCGTAGTCGACGCCGACACCGAGGCCGATCAGCAGGACCAACTCCGGTGAGAACTCTGGCATGCCGATGGCGTGGCTGAGCAACCCGATGATGCCGATGGCGGTCCCCAGGGCGAAGAGCGCAGAGATGATCGGGAGGATGGCGGCGAAGAACGAGCCGAACACGAGGAGCAGCACGATCAGGGCGAGCAGCACGCCCAGCCCGGAACTGGAGAAGGACTGGTTGTTGGCGAACTCGGCCAGCTGCCCGGTGACCGAGACCGTCAGACCGTCACCCGACGTGGTGGTGACGGTATGGACGAATTTCGTCCGCCTCGCTCTGCGAGATCTTGTTGGGCAACTCGTCGAAGTTGATCTGGAGGAAGCCCACGGTGTGCTGCGGCGTCGATGTCCGTCGTGTTCACGAGGTTGCCCGACGAGTCGTAGGGGCTCGTGACGCTCGTGACGTGGGGCAGGGCGTTGATCTTGTCGACCATGGTGTTGATCCGCTGGCCGACGGCGGGGTCGTTCAGGCTGGTGCCGTCCGTGGTGCCGAACACGACCTCCTCGGTGTCGCCGGAGTGGCCGGGCGCGACCGACTTGAGAAGGTTGATGGCGTCGGTCGACTCGGTCTTGGGGAGGTTGAAGTTGTTCGAGTAGTCCGCGTGGAACTTGACGACGAGCGAGATCGACAGGACGAGGACGACGGCCCACAAGAGCGAGGACGATGCGGCGGTGGCGGACGCACCACCCGGCCAGGGTGCGCATTGGGGGGATCTCCTCCAGAGGGTTGAGAAAGGGCTGGGACGACTACTTGCGCCTGCGCCTGCGCCTAGGTCTGGGGCGTTCGGCGGACCACCTAATGGTACTGGCCCCCCAGGGTGCCCTCGTGTCGTTGCCCTTCGTCGAAGTGGACGAGGGCGTTGAACACGGGCAGAGCCAGTCGGTCGGCGGAGGTCGCCGACCGAGCCACGAGCCGGCCGGCGAGGACCGGGTGCCGTTCGGGGATGGCTGAAGAAGCGGCGGGCGCTGAGCGTGAGCAAGGTCAACGGTGACAGCGCCACGACGGCGATGGACGAGCGCAGCTCGTTGAGCAACGAGTGCTCCGACCACGAGTCGCCGCGGCCGAGGAGGCCGATCGGCGTGCCGTCACGCTGGACGACGGCGTGACCCCCGGCGATGACGTGCCAGTAGCGGACGGGCACGTCCTGCGCCTGGACGACCTGTCCGGGGTGGGCGGTGCAGATCTCGCTCCGCCGCGGCCAGCTCCTCGAGCTCGTGGTCGGGCAGGTCGGCGAAGAGCGCCATCGTGCGGAGTGTCGGCAGCGAGGTCGTCGTTCGTGAGGTCCATGAGACGGTCGACGTCGTCGTCGCGGCGTTTGGTGGGGCAGGCGTGGGTGCGCATCTCTTGCTTCGGTCCTTTCTCAGTCGTTCCGTCTCGGTCGTTCCTGCTCAGTCCATGGCCGAGCTGGTCCGGCCGCCGCCGCCTGATGGTGGTGTTGCCACGGGCTGCCGGCGGCGCGGCGCCACAAGCATGAAGGCGACGATCGCGAAGAGGATCCACGGCACGTGGTACAGGGGATAGAAGGGCATGGTCGCTCCCGCCACGATCACGAAGAAGCCGACGAGGAAAACCCACGGCAGGATGCGCCGGTGCCGCGGCGGCGGTGGGGGCGGCTCGCTCGGCAGCGTGGGCAGGTCGTAGAACAGCCCGTGCAGGTCGCCCCGTGTCGTGGCCGACATGGCGGTATCGAGGCGGGTCTTGAACTCGACCTCGTCGAGCCGTCCCTCGGCGTAGTGGCGGGACAGCTTGTCGGCGACGGCGTTGCGCTCGTTGTCCGATGCCCGCAGGCTGGTGTCGGCGGCGACGCCGTCCCGCCTGCCCATCGGGTAGGCGGGGTCCCAGCGGTAGCGCATCGGGTCTCGTCTCCTTTGTCGCAGTGGCGTGTCGGTTCGGTGTGGTGTCGTCTCAGTAGCGCGGCGTGCCCGTCCGCTCGCGGGCGAGGATCTCCTCCGCGATCGAGGTGTCGGTCTCCTCGTCGGGGATGAGCGCCCACCCGGCGACGTAGAGGGGCACGGACAGGCCGCCGAGGAAGACGAGGGCGACGAACCCGATCCGGACCAGCACCGGGTCGACGTCGAAGTAGTCGGCCAGGCCGACGGCCACCCCACCGAGCATGCGGCCACTGCGGCGGCGGTGGAGGCGCATCTCGTGGTCGTGGCCGGCGGCCGGGCTCGGGGGGAGCTCGGAGGTGGCGGTCGACGGGTCGTCGAACCCGGCACCGGGGCCGCCGGTCGGAGCCGGCTGCAGCGGTGGGGTCTTCGGGGGTCTCGTTCGGTGCGGTGTCCATGAGAACAGCGTGACGGGGCGTGACCTGGCTCGGTGAATCCGGTAACACCCTGGTCGGACCCTGAGGGTCACCCCGACGCCTCAGGGACTTCCCTGATGGCCCGGGGTCCGCGCCCGCGCGATCATCGAGGTATCGCAGAGGCGCCTGAATCCGGCACACGCCCGCTCCCGGCGAGCGGGAGCCCGACCGAGCCATTGCCGGTCGCGCCCGCAGCGCCGCGCCCGACCCCGAACGCCGCCGCGCCGCCGGCCGCGCCTGCCCCGCCCCCGGACCCCCGGCGCCGCTCGATCCGACACTCTCGGACCCCCATCCCGACCCACCGGGAGCCGAGCACGGCGACCCCGGGCGGTACCGGGGTCGGTACGGCCGGCGCGACTGGTCGCGCACGACTATCGCCAGCACGGGCACGGTCATGCGCACGTCGGGCGCAGGCTCCGGTCGCTCCGACGCAGCCGGGACAACCGCGTGCTCGGTGGGGTGTGCGGCGCCGTGTCGCGCCAGACCGGGATCGACGTCACCTGGGTCCGCGTCGGCTGCGTCCTGGCGTGCATCGCCAGCGGCGGCATGGTCCTCGTCTACGCCGTCGCCTGGCTGATGATCCCGATGCAGGGACAGTCGAGACCACGATCTTCTCGCGGGCCATCAAGGACAAGCACGGGATCCGCCTCGTCGCTCGCCGTCCTGATCCCGCTGCTGATCCTCACGCACGATCCTCACGAGCACCCTGCACGTCCCCGTACATCGGGTTCATCAGCTGGCCGACGCTGATCGCCGTCGGCCTCCTCGTCCTCATCTGGCGCAACGCCAACGACTCGGAGAAGCAGTTCATCGACCACGAGGTCGTCCCGCTGCTCGGCACCGACTTCCACGGCCGCGGCGCGGCACCTGCTCATCATCCGGATCGTCGCCGGCGTCGTCATCGGCGGGCTCGGCATCGCCCTGCTGGTCGAGGGGCACACGAACGCTGGCCGCCCTGCGCCCCGTCGGGGGCGCGGCGCTGGTGGTCGCGGCCGCCATCGATCGTCTTCGGCCCGTGGTGGCTCAGCCTGGTCCGGGACCTCATCGCCGAGCGCCAGGCCCGCGTCCGGGCCGAGGACCGGGCCCAGATGGCGGCGCACGTGCACGACTCGGTGCTGCAGACCCTGGCGCTCATCCAGCGGTCGTCGGACGACCCGCAGAACGTGCGTGCGACTGGCCCGGGCCCAAGAGCGCGAGCTGCGGGCGTGGCTCTTCGAGGGCCGTTCGCCCGGGCGTCATCAGCGAGGACGCCACGATGCTCGGCGAGGGCGTCACCCTCTTGCAGCGCCAGGTGGAGGCGGACCACGGCATCGCCGTCCAGGTCGTCGTGGTCGGTGACTGCGAGCTGGACGAGCCCTTGCGCGCCCTGCTCGACGCGGCGCGCGAGGCCACCGTCAACGCGGCCAAGTGGTCCGGGCGCCGACCAGGTCGTCCGTCTTCGCCGAGGTCGAGACCGACTCGGTCGCGCTCTACGTGCGCGACCGGGGCCAGGGCTTCGACCCGGCGTCGGTGCCGGCGGACCGCCGTGGCATCGCCCAATCGATCGAGTCGCGCGTCGCCCGCTTCGGCGGCGAGGCCGTCATCCGTTCGGCCCCCGGCGAGGGGCCGAGGTCCAGCTCTTCATGCCCCGGCGCGAACGGGTGAAGTGAGCGGCCGCGGCGAGACCGCTGCGGGTCGGGGGGCGCCCACGCATCTTCCTGGTCGAGGACCATGCCGTGTTCCGCGCCGGCGTGAAGGCCGAGCTCGGGGACGCCGTCGACGTCGTGGGCGAGGCCGACGAGGCGGCCGCCGCCATCGAGCTCATCGGCGAGCGCCTGCCCGACGTCGTGCTCCTCGACGTGCACCTGCCCGGCGGCGGCGGGCTGGCCGTCCTGCGGGGCGTGCTGCCGGCGCATCCCGAGGTGCAGTTCCTGGCGCTCTCGGTCTCCGACGCGCCCGAAGACGTCATCGACGTGATCCGCGCCGGCGCCCGCGGCTACGTCACCAAGACGATCTCGGGCCCCGAGCTCCTCCAGGCGCGTGTACCGGGTGGCCGCGGGCGACGCCGTCTTCTCGCCCCGCCTGGCCGGCTTCGTGCTCGACGCCTTTGCGCACGGAGGCGCCACCCAGGCCGCCGCGCTCGATCCGCGAGCTCGACCAGCTCTCGCCCCGCGAACGCGAGGTGCTGCGGCTCATCGCCCGCGGCTACACCTACAAGGAAGTGGCGCGGGACCTCACCATCTCGGCCAAGACGGTCGAGTCCCACGTCTCGTCGGTGCTCCGCAAGCTGCAGTTGTCGACCCGCCACGAGCTCACCAGGTGGGCCACCGACCGGCGTTTGGTCTAGACAGGGGTCCATGTCCGACGACCTCGCAGCGGAGCATCGCGACGCGGCCACAGCTCGCGCGCCAGGCCGGTCTGGCGCTGTTGGAGCTGCGCGAGGCTCCGGCCGGCGTCCGCGACCTCGGGGTCGCGGGCGACCGCTGGCGCACCACCTCTTGGTCTCCGAGCTGAACCGCCTCTATCCCGACGACGACGTGCGGTCGGAGGAGGGCCTCGAGCACGTCGCGAACGACGGTCGCCTCTGGATCGTCGACCCGCTCGACGGCACCCGCGAGTTTCGTCAACCGGGTCGCACCGACTGGGCGGTGCACGTCGCCCTGTCGGTCCGCGGCGACGCCCGTCGTGGGCGCCGTCGCGTTGCCGGCCGTCGACATCGTGCTCTCGACGGCGGAGCCGCCGCAGCTCACGCCGCCGACCGGCGAGCAGCCGCGGCTCGTCGTCTCGCGGAGCCGACCGCCCGACGTGGCGTACGACGTCGCCGAGGCCATCGGCGGGGTGATGGTGCCCGCTGGGCTCGGCCGGCGCCAAGATCGCCGCCGTGATCCTGGGGGCGGCCGAGATCTACGTGCACGCGGGCGGCCAGTACGAATGGGACTCCTGTGCGCCGGTCGCCGTGGCGCTGGCCTGCGGGCTGCACGCCAGCCGCCTCAACGGCGACCCCCTGCGCTACGGCGACCCCGACGCCTGGTTGCCCGACCTCGTGGTGTGCCGGCCCGAGTACGCCACGGCCGTCCTCGACGTGACCACTCGCCAGCGCCGGTCCGTACTGGTAGCGCGTCCCGCTCCGCCCGAGGGTCGTCGGTGAACAACAGAACCCCGCCTCCGAAGAGGCGGGGTTCTGTGTTGCTGCAACGAATTGCGAACTGCGATACGTGTTACCGATGGCGCGCACGTTCGCGGCCTGCAGCCCCTTGGGGCCTTGGTTCGTCTCGAATTCGACCTTCTGTCCTTCTTCGAGATTGCGGTAGCCGTACCTGAAATCGCGCTGTAGTGCACGAACACGTCGGGGCCTCCACCGTCCTGGGTGATGAAGCCGAAGCCCTTCTCACCGTTAAACCACTTCACGGAACCAGTAGCCATTGAAAATCCACTCCTCTCCTGGCCAGATTTGGCCCGGTTCATCGGGGGCCATGGCCGGTGGCTCTTGCGAGCCAGAGGGATTTCCAAACTGTGATGGTGGTGCCCTCGGAAGAGAACCATAGCGCGGCCCTGCCGGAGCGGATGGGCGTTTCTGCCGGATCGGCCCCGAAGAGGTCACACGTTGTTCACACGCCCGTTCGTGCCTATCGTGGGACCCTCGTTCGGCCCGAACGAAAGGGGGCTCACGCATGACCACCGTCACCAATCCGTACCTGCAGGGGAACTACGCCCCGGTGCACGAAGAGGTCACGGCCACCGAACTGGCGTGACCGGCGCCATTCCCGAACAGTTGTGTGGGCGCTACCTGCGCAACGGGCCCAACCCGGCCACGGCCGCCCGATCCGGCGACGTACCACTGGTTCACCGGCGACGGCATGGTGCACGGGATTCGCCTGCGCGACGGTCGGGCCGAGTGGTACCGCAACCGCTGGGTGCGCTCGGCCGCGGTGGCCCAGGCCCTCGGCGAGACGCCCAAGCCCGGCCCGGTGCACGCCGGCATGGACTTCGCCCCCAACACCAATGTCATCGGCCACGCGGGCCGTACGTTCGCCATCGTGGAGGCCGGCTCGCTGCCCTACGAGCTGACCGACGAGCTCGAGACGATCGGGGCGTGCGACTTCGACGGCACGCTGGCCGGTGGGTACACCGCGCACCCCAAGCGCGACCCGCGAGAGCGGCGAGCTCTACGCCGTGTCCTACTTCTTCGGGCTGGGGCGACGACGTCGACGTGAGCATCATCGACGCCGACGCCCGGGTGCGCGTCGTCGCGCCGGGTCACCCTGGGCGGATCGGTGAGCCTGCACGACTGCGCCATCACCGAGCGCTGCGCTCGTGCTGCTCGACCTGCCGGTGACGTTCGACCTCGAGGCCGCTCGGCGACGGGTCGCGGCTTCCCCTACCGCTGGCAGGACGGCTACCACGTCCCGGGTCGGCCTGCTGCCCCGCGACAGCGACTCGACCGAGGTCGTCTGGCACGACGTCGAGCCCTGCTACGTCTTTCACGTCATGAACGCGCTACGACGAGCCCGGTGGTGACGGGATCGTGCTCGACGTGGTGCGCCACCCTCCATGTTCCGCACGCAGTTGCTCGGGCCGAGCGAGGGTGAGCCGACGCTCGAGCGCTGGCACCTCGACGGGCACGGCGGCGCCGTCAAGGAAGAGCGCCTCGACGATCGTGGGCAGGAGTTCCCCCGCGTCGACGAGCGAGTCGTGGGCCGCCCGCACCGCTACGGCTACGCGGTGGCCGCTGGGCGAGTCAGGACTACATCATCGGCGCCGAGTCGGTGCTGGTGTGTCACGACTTCGACCGCGGCACGTCGGTCGAGCGTTCCTTCGGGCGCCGGCGCGGTTCGTCGGCGAGGCGGTCTTCGTCCCCCGCGCCGAGGACGCCGACGAGGCGGACGGCTGGCTCCTCGCGCTGGCGTATTCGCCGGACACGGACACCTCCGCCCTGCACATCATCAACGCCGGCTGACCCGACCGGCGATGCGCAGGCCGTCGTCGAACTGCCCCAGCGCGTCCCGGCCGGCTTCCACGGCAACTGGGTGCCCGACTCGCCCTGAGCAGCCGTCAGTGGTCCTGGTTGGCCTCGGGACCCCCGGGGTAGGATTTCGCGGTGATCATCTGGCACTGGGTGCAGCACCACCGCCTGCTGTCCGTCCTGATCCTGGCCTTCGTGATCGTCAGCTCCGCTGGCGGCACGGCCTGGGCCCTCGTCTTCCGTACCGTGTCGTCGCCGGTGGGCCTGCGCGAGGCGCTGCGGATCTACCGGCGCGAGCAGACCGACAAGATGCTGACGACGCTGCGCAACCACCTGCCCGCGCCGGGCGTCTACACGTATCGCACCACCGGCGGCGAAAGCCTGAGCCTGATGGGGGTGGCGCGCTCGTTCCCCTCGACCACCTCGATGATCGTCGAGGACGGGAACTGCGCCACGGTCAATTGGGTGCCCATCACCCAGCACACGGAGACGATCACGGAGTGTCCGGGCGCCGACGGCGCGCTACAGCGTGCCGAGGCTCTTCACCACCGAGTCCATCGCCGGCACCGATACGACCTCCACCATCGAGTGCCCGGCGACGGCGTACCTCTTGCCGCCGCCCGGTGTCGCCCCGGGCCAGAAATGGGCCGCCACGTGCGTGTCCCAGAGCCCGGCCGGAGAAGGTGCTGCTGGTGGGTGAGCTCCTCGGTCCGTCCACCGTGACCGTCGGCGGGCAAGCCGTCGACGTCGAGCACACGCGCTTCACGCTCACGTTCGACGGCGCCGAGGCCGGCACCAACCCGACCGACTTCTGGATCGTCCCGAGCAGCGGCCTCGTCGTCCGGGAGAAGGAAGAGGTCGGCGTGACCTCGGGCGGCGTGCGCTACAGCGAGAACATGGCGTCGACGCTGACCAACCTGCAGCCCGCCCGCTAGAGCTACGACGCTCGGCGGCGCCCCCACCTGGGCCGCCAGGCGCTTCGGCGCGATCAGGCAGTAGCTCTCGGTGATCATCTCGGCCACCTCGCCCCAGTCGGGCCCCGCCGCCGCACCAGCGCGCAACCGCACGCCGACCCAGCCCTTCGGGCCCACGTAGCGCGGGACGAAGAAGCGTTCGGGGTCCGACGCCACCAAGATCCCCTGCACACCCTTCGGTGCCTTCACGTTCATCTCGGAGGCGTCCTCGTTCAGCATCACGAAGAACTTGTCGCGCACCCGGAAGGCCGGTGCGCTGGTGTGGCCGCCGAACGGCTTCTCCTCGGCCTCGGGCAGCGCCATGGCGATGGCGCGGATGCGAGCCGACGGGGGAGGCGCCGCCGCGGCTCACCGGGCCGGCGCGGCCTCGGCTTCGGCCTCTGACGCCTCTGCCCGGTCCTTGGCCACCTCGTCGTAGGACTCGTAGTCCGAGCCGGTGTCGTCGGCGAACTCGAACTCCATCAGCCCGGCCTCGCCCCACTTCTCGCGCAGCTAGCCGTTGTTGGCGTCGAGCAGGCCCAGCTTGCGGACGTTGGGCACGAGCTTGGCGAAGAACCCGCGGGCGAAGCCGCCCATGAGGTTCGTCTTGATCTGCTGGGCCGCCTCCATCAGGAAGGGGAAGACCGCCTCGCCCGTCGTCCCCAGGCGCTCCCACACCTCGGGCGTCGTCGCCCTCGCCCGCTGGTTGAGGGTGGCGTCGACGAGGAACTCCTGGCGCTCCTTCAGCTCGGCCTCGCTCAGGTCGCCGTAGTACTCCGAGAGCGTCAACACGCCGAAGGCGACGTGGCGCGCCTCGTCGGACATGACGTAGCGCAGCAGCTTCTTGAGCAGCGGCTCGTTGATGCGCCGCAGCATGTCGCCGAACGCGGCCAACGCCAGCGACTCGATGACGATCTGCATCCCGAGATACGCGATGTCCCACCGCGGGTCCTCGAGCAGGCCCCAGATCTGCGCCTTGAGGAACGGGCTCATCGGGTAGGCGTCGCCGAGCTTCGTCCGCAGGTACTTGGCGAACACCTCGGTGTGCCGGGCCTCGTCCATGGTCTGGGTCGACGCGTAGTACTTGGCGTCGATCCACGGCACCGTCTCGACGATCTTGGCCGCCGTCATCATGGCGCCCTGCTCGCCGTGCATGAACTGCGACAGGTTGGCCTTGAAGAACTCGATGCCGAGTTGCGAGTACTCCTTCTCCGTCCACTTCGCCATCGGCGAGCCCGGCAGCGTGCCGGCCACCCGCGCCACCGACAGGATCGGGCTGTCCTGCTCGGCCACGAGGCGCTCGGGGTCGACCTCGATCGACCAGTCGAGGTCCTTCACGCTGTTCCACTGCGACCCCATCGCCTTGTTGTAGAGCGTGACGAGCTGCCCGCGGTCGCGCTCGTAGTCCCACAGGAACAGGCGCTCGGCGTTGTCGTGAATGACTTGGACCGAGGCCTCGACGTCCTGCCGGGCCGGGAGCGGAGGTGTTGCCTCGACAACCATGTCCTCGACGCTACCCCCGACGCCCGCCCATGTTGGCGTTGGGCGCCGCCTTGGCCACCAGGTCGGGCACGACCTTGCCGAGCTCGGCCGGCTCCCAGCGGTCCTTCTTGTCCTGGCCGGGGCCGGCCACCCACCCCTCGGCCACGCTGATATTGCCGCCCATCACGTTGAAGACCCGGCCCGTGATGTCCTTGGACTCCGAGCTGCCGAGCCAGACCACGAGCGGCGAGATGTTGGCCGGGTCGAGCGCGTCGAACTCCTCGGGCTTGCGCTGCGCCGACTGGTCACCCATGCCCAGGTTCTCCGTCATCCGGGTCAGTGCGGCCGGGGCGATGGCGTTCGCCGTGACGCCGTAGCGCCCCAGCTCCATGGCGGCGATGATCGTGAAGGACGCGATGCCCGCCTTGGCCGCGCCGTAGTTCGTCTGCCCGACGTTGCCGTAGATGCCCGACGGCGACGTCGTGTTGATGATGCGGGCGTCGTTCGTCTCGCCCGCCTTCGTCCGGTTGCGCCAGTACTCCACCGCGTGGCGGGTGGGGGCGAACGTGCCGCGCAGGTGCACCTTGATCACGGCGTCCCACTCGTCGATCGTCATGTTGACCAGCATCCGGTCGCGCAGGATGCCGGCGTTGTTCACCAGCACGTCGAGCCCCCCGAAGGCGTCGAGCGCGCTCTGGACCAGGCGTCCGGCCCCGTCCCAGTCCGAGACGTCGTCGTCGTTGGCCACGGCCTCGCCGCCCATGGCGCGGATCTCGTTGACCACCTCGCCCGCCGGCCCGGTCGAGGAGCCGGTGCCGTCCATCTCGCCGCCGAGGTCGTTGATCACGACCTTGGCACCCTCGCGGGCGAAGAGCAGCGCGTGCTCCCGGCCGATGCCGCGGCCCGCTCCGGTGATGACGACGACCCGTCCGTCGCAGATACCCACTGTGTCGCTCCTTTGATGTTGGTCAGGTGCCGGCCGAGGCCGTCCGGTACTGCTCGCGCAGCTTTCTCTTGAAGATCTTCCCAGTATCCTCCCGCGGCAGCTCGGACACGAAGTCGACGCTGCGGGGGCACTTGAAGTGTGCGAGGTGGGCGCGGCAGTACTCCATGAGCTCGGCGGCCAACTCCACGGTGCCCTCGACCCCGTCGGCCGGCTGCACCACCGCCTTGACCGCCTCGCCCCACTCCTCGTCGGGCACGCCGATCGTCGCCACGTCGCCGACGGCGGGATGATCGAGCAGCACGGCGTCCACCTCGGCCGGGTAGATGTTCACCCCGCCCGAGATGATGAGGTTGGCCGTGCGGTCGGTCAGGAACAAGAACCCGTCCTCGTCCATGTACCCCATGTCGCCGAGCGTGAAGTAGTCCCCCACGAAGGCGTCCGCCGTCTTCTGGTCGTCGTGGTAGTAGTCGAACTTCGTGGCGGCGGGAGCCTGGAGGAAGACCAGACCGATCTCCCCGGCGGGCAGGTCGTTGCCGTGCTCGTCGGCCACCTTGACCAGCCCGGGCGCCATCGGGCGGCCGACCGTCCCGGGGTGCTCGAGCCAGGTCTTCGAGTCCACGAGGGTGCCGAGCCCCTCGGTGGCGGCGTAGTACTCGACCACGATCGGGCCCAGCCATTCGATGAGGCGCTGCTTGATGTGCACCGGGCACGGCGCGGCGCCGTGGATGATGAAGCGCAGCGACGACGTGTCGTAGCGTTCCTTGGTCTCCTCGGGCAGCGCCACCAGGCGGTGGAACATCGTCGGCACCATGTGCGTGTGGGTGATGCCGTGCCGCTCGATCAGCTGCAACGACTCGGTGGCGTCCCAGTGGTCCATGACCACCAGCGGCACGCCGTACGCGAACGGCACCGCGACCGAGAAGGCCAACGGCGCGGCGTGGTAGAGCGGCCCGGTCAGGAGATGGGCGTCCGTGCTCGTCGCCCAGTCCTCGTCGTAGCCGCAGAAGTTCACGGTGGCCAGCGCGCTCACCGCCGCGGTGGAGCGGTGGACGCCCTTCGGCCGCCCCGTCGTGCCCGAGGTGTACAGCATCTGTGTGCCCATCACCGGGTCCTCGATGTCCGACCCGTCCTCGGCGGCCACCACGGAGTTGTACATCTCGAAACCGGGGAGGTAGCCGCCGGTGTTGATCTTGACGAGGCCCGGGCGGCCGCCCTCGGCCGCCACCGTGATGCGGTCGCTGCCGAGCTCGCCCGCACAGACGAACGCCTTGGCCTCGCAGTTCTCGACGATGTACGCCGCCTCCTCGCCGGTCAGGTGAAAGTTGAGAGGTGTGAGCCGCAGGCCGATGCGCTGCGCCGCGTACAGGACCTCGATGAACTCGGGCCGGTTCGTGCACATCAGGGCGATGGCGTCGCCCTCCTTGAGCCCACGCGCCCGCAGCGCGCGCGCCACGCGGTTGATCTCGTGATTGAGGTCCTCGTACGTGCGGTCGCCGTGCGGCGTGATGAGCGCGAGGCGATCCGGGATGCGCGCCGCCCACCAGGCGTGCAACATGCCCTGCGCGGCGGCCTCGCGCCGATCCTGGGTGACGCTCATGACCCCTCCCCACTTCCGACCGGCTGGAACAGCGGCAACTGCCGACCGTCGCTCAGCGGCTCCCAGGTGACCGTGACCGCCATGCCACAGCGGACCTCGTCTGGTGGGCAGCCGACGACGTTGGTCAACATGCGCACCCCCTCCTCCAGGTCGACCAACGCCACACAGTACGGCTGGCCGCCGGAGAATTTGGCGCCGGCCGCCTCGGGACGGTGCTCGACGCCCGCCGCATAGACCGTCGCCCGCCCGCTGGCGGGGCGCCACTCGAGGGCGTCGGGGCCTGCCGCGCAGTGCGGGCAGAAGACCCGCGGGTAGAAGACGCCCCGGTCGCACGCGGTGCACCACTGCACGAGCAAACGGCCCTCGCGCGTGGCCTCCCAGAATGGCCCGCCCTCCACGCCGACGGGCGGCTCGAAGCGGGTCGGTGCCGCCTGCTCCGTCTGTTCCGCCGTCACAGCGTGGCCTCCGTGCCGAGCACCGACGTGGACATGACCGAGAGGAACATGCCCGAGCCGTGGGCCACCGCGACGTCCGCGCCGGCCACTTGGCGCTCGCCGCACTCGCCGCGCAGCTGGCGGGTTGCCTCGGTCAGGAGGAACATCCCGTACATGCCCGGGTGGGTGAACGACAGGCCGCCGCCGTTGGTGTTCATGGCCAACGTGCCACCGGGACCGAGGTGGCCGTCGGCGACGAACGGGCCGCCCTCGCCCTTCTTGCAGAACCCGAGGTCCTCGAGATGCAGCAGCGCGGTGATGGTGAAGCTGTCGTAGCCCATCAACACGTCCACGTCCGCCGCCTCGAGGCCGGCCATCTCGAAGGCGCGCGGTCCCGACACCGCGCCCGGCGTCGTGGTGAGGTCCGGCATCTGGCCGATGACCATGTGGTCGGTGCACGTGGCGGCGCCGAGCACGTACGCCGGAGGTTTGCGCAGAGAGCGGGCACGCTCGGCGCTGGTCATGACGAACGCGCCGGCGCCGTCGGTGACGAGGCAGCAGTCGAGGAGGTGCAGCGGGCTCACCTGCAGCGGCGAGGCCAGGACGTCGTCGATGGAGATCGGGTCGCGGTAGCGGGCCCGTGGGTTGAGGGCGGCCCACTCCCGCGTGCTGACCGCGATCTGCGCGAGTTGCTCGGACGTCGTGCCGAACTCGTGCATGTGGCGCGCCGCGGCCAGCGCGTAGGGGCCCATCGGCGTGCGCAGTCCGTAGGGCAGGTCCCACTCCGCCATCGGGTTGGGCCCGGCCGGGCGCCGCCACTCCCTCTTGCGGCCCTGGGTGCGGTCGCTGCGCGGCGTCGCGGCGTACACGCTGACCACGACGTCGCAGACGCCGGCCGCGATGGCGGCGGCGGCGTGTTCGACGTGCACCTCGTAGGCCGAGCCGCCCGTCATCGTGGACTCGACGAAGGTCGGGTGGACGCCGAGGTACTCGGCGAAGCCGACGGCGGACTCGGGGTGGCAGACGCCGTCGACGTCCGCCAGCGTCAGTCCCGCGTCCTCGAGCGCTGCCAGGACCATGGCGACCTCAAGGTCGCGGCCGAAGCGGTCGAGCTCGCCGGTGGGGGAGACGTCGTCGGCCACGCCGACGATCGCGGCCGCGCCGCGCAGCGTCCGATCCACCCGACTCATCTCCGACAGCCCCCCGGCCCCGATCCTCTGTGCCGAGGTCTTAGGCGTTCTTCGGCAGCTCTGAGAAGGGCGTCGTCCGGTCGTTGTTGGGCTCCTTGGGGAGGCCCAGGACGCGTTCGCCGATGATGTTCTTCTGAACCTGGTCCGTGCCGCCGTAGATCGGCGGCGCCTGCGCGAACAGTGCCATCTCCGTCACGCCACCCGCGAAGGGGTCCCCGGTCGCCTGCGCCAGCGAGGCCTTGGAGTCGGCGTCGTAGGCGTGGAGCATCCCGCCGGGCCCGAGGATCTGCAGTCCGAGGTCCCGGGTGAGCCGCACGATGTTGCTCATCGACAGCTTCGACACGTTGGGCATGCCCGGGATGTCGCCGCCGCCCTCCTTGACCGCCTTGAGGCGCAGACCGTTGAAGCGTCCGATCTCGCCGAGCGTGTAGAGCCGGGCCAGGTCCTGGCGGATGCCGGCGTCCTTGTTCTTGCCCTGGGACTGGGCGAGGCCGATGAGCATCGAGGCGCCGCCGCGCATGGCGCCGAGCGCGCCGCCCGGAGCCTGGGACTTCTTTTTGCCGCCGGCCGCGGGCTTCGGCGCGACGAGGTCGCCGACCCGCCGATCGAGCATGCCCATGACGGTGCCCGGCTGGGCCAGCCCGCCGCCTGCCGCGTTGCCGCCGCCGGCGCCGAGGCCGGCGCGCTCGTTGGCCAGCGTCGTGTTGGCCACGGCCCAGCCGTTGTTCAGCCCGCCGATGAGGGCGGAGTCGGCGACCCGGGCGTCGGTCAGGAAGACCTCGTTGAAGAGTGCGTGACCGGTCATCTCCTTCAGCGGCCGCACGTCGACCCCGTCCTGGAGCATGTTGAAGGCGAACCACGAGATGCCCTGGTGCTTGGGCACGTCGGCGTCGGTGCGGGCGAGGAGCATGCCGAGGTCGGCGTACTGGCCGCCCGAGGTCCACACCTTCTGGCCGTTCACGATCCACTCGTCGCCGTCCTTGATGGCCCTGGTCTGCAGACCGGCCAGGTCCGACCCGGCCTGGGGCTCGCTGAAGAGCTGGCACCACGCCTTCTGCCCGGTGACGATCTCGCGGACGTAGAGGTCGATCTGCTCCTGGGTGCCGTGGGTGGCGATCGTCGGCGCGGCCAGCAGCAGGCCCAGGCCGGCCGGCGCGCCGAGCGCGCCGAAGTTGGCCATCTCCTGCTGGACGAGGACGGTGTCGGAGCGGGCCATGCCCTTGCCATAGGCGTTCGTGGGGAGGCCGGGGGCCGACCAGCCGGCCAGACCCAGGCGCTCCCACCACTCGGCCACCGTCAGGTCGGGGTCCCAATTGTCGTCCAGCCAGGCCCGGAGCTCGCTGATCAGCTCGTCGGTGCTGGCCGTCTCGGTCACGGTGTCGGTCACGTACCGAAAGTTACCGGGTGGCTACGGGGCAGGCGACTCGGCGGGAACGCCGGTAGCGTCGCTCGCATGAGGGACGAACGGCTGGACGCCGCATTTGACGCCTGGCTGCAGGCCCAGACCGCGGCGCTCGACGTGGTCCGCCAGGCGACCGAGGTCCCCGAGAGCGACGTCGACCTGGCCGAGGGCTACCGCTGGGTGACCCGCCTCTCCCGCCTGGCCCTGGACTGGATCGTCGAGGGCTCCGACCCGCTGCACCCGCAGGTCTTCACGCTGCAGGACGAGTACAAGAAGCTGCTGGTGGACAACCCCGACGTCCACTACCTCTTCTGCGTCCTCGACGACGCCCACGTGTACCGGCTCACCGGGTACCGGGGTGACTGCGCGTACCTCGGGATGACGTTCGGGACTGCCTTCGGGCAGGGGCCTGCGGGGGGCCGGACCGGCACGCAGACCCAGACGCACATCGACGAGTTCGAGCTCGGCCCGAACGGCGAGGTCGACATCCTCATCGCGCCGGCGGACAAGATGCCAGACCCCCCGCCGCGCAACGCCGTCGTGCTCGAGCCCGGCACGGCACAACTGGCCATCCGTGAGACCCACTTCGACAAGCGGCCCGAGAAGTTCTCTCGCTTGCGCATGGAGCTCGTCCCCGAGCCCGGCGAGGTCGTGCCGCCACCGCTGTTGTCCCCCGAGGAGCTGGCGCCCAAGCTCGAGTTCGCCGCCTTGTTCCTCACGTTCGTCGGCGGCACCGCGCTGCAGATGTGGCGCGACGCGGCCACGAACCGCAACACCTTCGGCGGCCAGTCCGGGGCGGCGCACGTCGCCGCGCAGGAGGACGAGGTGCGGACGCACACCAACGCGGAGATGACGTACCACGGGGGGCGCTTCGAGCTGGCCGAGGACGAGGCGCTCGTGGTGACGGTGCACGAGCCGGACAAGCCCTTCTTGTACTGGGGCCTGACGCTGACGTCGCCGTGGATGGAGAGCTTCGACTACCGCTACACGACGACCAACCTGAACAACAAGAACGCGAAGCGGTCGGATGACGGATCGTGGCGGCTGGTCATCGCGCCACGTGACCCCGGGCCGGGCGTGGAGAACTGGCTCGACACCGGCGGGCGCCTCGAGGGCTACATGCTCGTGCGCTGGGTCCTGGCCGACGGCCCACCGCACCCGAGCGCCGCGGTGGTCAAGCTCTCGTCGTTGTAGGGGTCCTCACACTTCGGACGGGACGCCGAAGCGCTCCTGGTACGGCGCCACCAGCGCACGGTGCGTCGCCAGGTCGAGGCCCGTGTCGGCGAACGAGTAGTCGTGCCCAGGCGCCCGGTTCGTGTGGCGTGCCGCCAGGTAGTCGTCGAGGGCGGCGCGGAACGCGTCGGAGACGGGCAGGCCCCAGGACGCGTAGAGCCGCTCGACGACGCCCAGCGGGTCGGCCGTCAGGTCCTTGTAGACGACGTCGGCGATCTGGTCGTTCGGCACGGCCCCGGCGTCGCGTTCGGCGGTGACGGCGTCCATCTGCAGCTCGAGGCCCATGGCCATGAACTCGACGAGCACGGCGTGGTCGACGTGGTCCGAGTGCATCCAGTGCAGGGTGGCCATGAGGTCCGAGAGCGAGCCGATCACGCGGAGCGGGTCGCGGTGCGTGATCACGACACGGGCGTCGGGGTAGGTGGCGAACACCAGCGGCAGGGCCGAGAGGTGCGAGGGGGCCTTCAGGACCCAGCGGACCGTCGGCCGCTCGGCCACCCACTGCAGCGTCTGGAGATGCCGCTTGTGCCAGTCGTAGATGGGGGACTGATCGACGCCGCTGCGCCACACCGTGTACTCGGCGACGTTGTAGAGGCCGGTGAACACGTCGCTCGAGAACTGGTGGGAGAAGGCGAAGATGCACTCGGTGGGCAGGCGCCCGCCGTTCTCGTGCATGGAGGTGAAGGCGGGCACGATCTCGTCCATCAGCTTGATCTCGTCGTCGCACACATCGCCCGACGCGTCGTCGTAGGGGACGGTGTGGAGCAGCTCCCAGAGCAGGGGCGGCCGGTTGTCGGGGTCGCACGCGAGCAGCTCGTGCAGCAGCGTGGTGCCCGAGCGGCCGAGCCCGGTGACCACGATGGGGGCCTCGACCGGCGCCCGCAGGACCGCCGGCTCCTTCTTCCAGAGCTCCACCATGCGCAGCCGGTTCTGCAAGATGAGCTGGAGCTCGCCCCGGGTCCGCAGGCGGCCGGGCAGGTGGAGGCGCGCCTCGCCGTCGAGGGAGGCGCACAAGCGGGTGAAGGGCTCCTCCCACCAGGTGTCGCCGAAGTCGTCGAGGCCGGTGGTGGCCGTGGCGGCAGCGCGGAGGTCCTCGGGCCGCAGCGAGATCAGGGAGCGCCCGTCGTCGCCGAGGCCCCGCCCGAGCGTCACCATCTTGTCCGCCCACGGGCTCCGCGGCGGTGGGGACCAGGACACGCGCCACCGTACCCGCAGCGCGGGAGAATGCAGGGGTGAGCGAAGCGGCCGTCCTGGGGGTCGACGAGATCGTCGCCGTGCTCGAGTCCGGCGCGGCCTGCGCGCTCGGCCCCGGGGTGCCGGTGACCCAACTCGACCATGCACTCCAGACGGCGGCCGTGCTGCGCCACGACCACCCCGACGACGTCGAATTGGCCGTGGCCGGGTTGGTGCACGACCTGGGCCAACTGCTGCCGGGCGCCCGCGACGAGACGCACGCCACCGACGGCGCCGCGGCCGTCCGGGCCACCCTGGGCGAGCGGGTGGCGGGGATCGTCGCCCTGCACGTGGAGGCGAAGCGCTATCTCGTGGCCACCGAGGCCAATTACAAGGTGCTTTTGACCGACGACAGCGTGGTCTCGTTGGGCCGCCAGGGCGGAATCCTCGACCCGGGCGAGGCGTCGGCGTTCCTGGTGCGGCCGTGGGCGGCCGACGCCGTGACCCTGCGCCGGGCCGACGACGGCGCCAAGGTCGTCGGCCTCGAGGTTGCGGGCCTCGATGAATGGGTACCTCTTCTCCGTCAGATGTGACGGCCGCGCAGCAAAGGCGGCCCTTGACTACTGTCGGCCCCGCCCGAGCGGGTGTTCGGGACGGCATCCTGCGGGGGGTGTGCAAAGAGAATGAGTGGCGGGGACGGCGGGACGTTCCTCAGCCAGGCACGAAAGGACGGGTCGCGGCGTCGGCGTGCGGCCGGGACGGTCCGGCCACCGGCACCCGGCCCGGCGGCTCCGGCGTGGCCACTCTCCCTGCTCGCGGGTCGCGAGCGGGCGAAAGTTGCCCGTAGGGAATCAGGCCAGCGCTCGTTGTGCTCGGTGGATCGAAGGGATCCACGGGGAGGGCACGCCTGGTGAAAGGACGACGCCGGTCGTTCGTGACGCGGTTCCGCGAGCGTCATTACAGCCCGGCCGCGTTTCGCATCGGCCTGGCGTGCGCCGTGGTGGCGGCGGTGTGCATGGTCGAGTTCGGCTCCACCTCGGGGGCCGACACCACGTTCGTCCCCGGCAACGCGATCGCCACGGCACAGGCGATCTCGGTGGCGCCGACGACGGGCGGGCTCAACTACGCCATCACGCTCGGCATCTCCATCTCGAACTACCAGGACATGGAGGCGCAGTCGTTGTCGCAGACGATCGACCTCGGCACGATCGGCACCGTCCTCGAGGCGGCCGGGTGCAGTGGCGGCGCGCCGATCCTCAACCCCAAGGACGTGCCGCCCTCCGTGCAGGCCGAGTCGGTCAACGGGAACCAGCAACTGACCGACACGATCTCGCCGGCCTCCTTCCCGCTCGGCGTCGGCAGCGAGTCCGCCAACGTGACCACGCAGCCGACGGCGAACTCGAACACGGCGGTCGCGGCGCTCAACGTGCCGGGCAGACTACCTGACGGTCTCGGGCCTGTCCTCCACCACCCATACCTCGATCGACAACGGCGACACCCGCACGGCGACCGCGACGTCGACGATCGGCTCGATCTCGCTCGACAAGGGGCTGATCCAGCTCGGCGACCTGGTGTGGACGGCGACGCAGCAGACCGGCGCGACCTCCACCTCGACCGCCACGTTCAGCGTCGGCACCCTCACTGTCGCCGGCGTCAAGATCGACCTGTCGAAGTACATCCTCGACGGGGAACTTCAACCCGCAGACGATCCTCAACATCATCAACACGGCGCTGTCGCCGGTGGGCCTCAACATCCAGTGGCCGGCCATGTCGACGTTGTCCGACGGCACCGTGCAGATCTCGCCGCTGACCGTCGGCATCGACAACAACACGCTGGGCCAGGAGATCATCGGGTCGAACCTGGGCCGATCCAGACGGTGCGCACCGCCATCGTCAACGCGTTGCTCAACGCGAACTGCAACTTCGCCACCGCGATCGCTGGTCGGTGACATCGGCATCGGCGTGCTGGCCGGCGGCGGCAACCTGAACGTCGAGCTCGGTGGCGCCAGCGCGGTGACGAACGACCTGGCCGAGAAGTCGCCGTTCGGGACCGACCCTCGGCGTCGGCGACGGCTCCGGCGACGGCGTCGACGCGGCGGCAACACCGGCAACACCGCTCCGGCGGCGGCGGTCGCGGCGCCGGTGGGCAACACCGGGCTCGGCGGCCTGGGCACGCCGGGCACGGCGGGGACCGCGGGCTCGACGGGGGCCGGGGGTGGCGCGGCCGAAGGAATCGCTCGGGCCGATCTCGAAGACGACCGCCTGCGTCAGCCTGGGGCCGTCGGGCGGCGGGTGCAGCACCGGGAACGTGGCCGTGCCGATCGGCCTGGCCGTCGCTCGGGCGTGGTGGTGGCGCTGTTCGTCTGGGACTACCTGCGGCAACGCCGCCGCGACCGCTTGATGGGAGCCGTGGAGGTAGCGAAGTGACGGATGTGAGCGCAGGGCGGGCAGCCAGGCGCGGCCGCGGGGCCGGAGGCAGCTCGAGCAAGCTGCGGCTGGGCGGCCGTCAAGTCCAACGGCCGCCTGCTCAAGGGGTACGGGCCGCTGGCCGCGCTGCTGGTGGCCTTCGTCCTGATGGCCATGCTGGTGCCGACCAAGGCGCCGCAGCAGAACGTGGTGCACGAGACGCAGAAGGTGTCGGGCAGCACCGGGACGGGCACCGGGACCGCGCCAGCACGGCGGACCGCGGCGACCGCGGGCACCTCCGCGGCTGGTGCGGCGGGCGGCGCCGCCGCCGGTGGCGCGGCGGCTGCGCGCGGCGGCGAAACGGGCACGGCGCGCGTGGCGTCGACGGCCGCCGGCAAGGTGAGCGCCTGTGCGGGCGCGCAGGTGCCCGGCGATCCGTACTCGCCCCCGTGCATCTCGTTCTCGGGGAACAACGGCGGCGCGACCTCGCCCGGCGTCAGCGCCACGCAGATCAACGTGACCTACCGCATCACCGCCGACTCGGAGAGCTTCCAGCAGACGCTGGCCTCGCTCGGTGGCGCCAACATCACCGACACGACGGCGGACATCGAGCGCACGATCAACGCGCTGGCCACCTACTTCGACAACCACTTCCAGTTCTACGGCCGCAAGCTCAACATCGAGTACTTCAACGGCCAGGGCTCCATCACCAACGAGCTCCTCGGCAGCGGCCAGCAGCAGGCCGACGCCGACGCCGTGACGGCGGCCCAGCAGCTCCACGCCTTCGCCGAGCTCAACGCGGCCTCCGAGCCCTACGGCGTGGCGCTCTCCCAGCAGCACGTCGTGAACTTCGGCGTGCCGTACCTGTCGTCGCAGTTCATGGGCCAGTACGCGCCGTACATGTGGAGCCTCGACACCGAGTCCAACGACGTCGTGAAGGCGACGCTCGGAGCTCTACCTCAAGTCGTTGGCCGGCGGGAACGCCGCCTACGCCGGCGGGAGCCTGCAGGGCAAGCCGCGCAAGGTGGCCATCATCGCCCCGAGCAACCCGTGGTACCAGACGGCGGCGGCAGAGCGTCGGTCGCGGCGGCGCAGGCGGCCGGGTACCCGATCACCGACAACATCCAGTACCAGCTGAACCTGTCGACGCTGTCGAGTCAGGCGGCGACGATGATCAGCCAGCTCCAGAACGACGGCATCACGACGGTGTTCTGCGGCTGCGACCCCGTCATCCCCGTGTACCTGACCTCCCGGGCGGCCGAGCAGGGCTACTACCCCCGAGTGGGTGGTGGCCGGCGTCGCCCTCACCGACCAGGACATCGTCGGCCAGCTCTTCCAGCAGAGCGAGTGGTCGCACGCCTTCGGCGTCAGCTTCGACGGCCAGACGCTGCCCAAGCAGCAGACCTTCGGCTACGCCGCCTACAAGCGGTGAGCCCGAGCACCGAGCCGGCGAACGCGGTCGACATGATCTACGCCCAGATGTACGAGATGGCGATCGGCGCTCGAGATGGCCGGGCCGAACCTGACGCCGCAGATCGTTCGAGACCGGCATGCGGGCCTATCCGGGGAGCCAGGCCGGCGCGGCCAATGCGCTGTACGGGACGTGGGGCTTCCCGACCGGGCACTTCACGCCGCAGTTGGACTGGACCTTCATCTACTGGAACCCCAACCTGACGTCGACGTACAACGACAAACAGGGCGCGTACGTCTTCTCCAAGACGCGGACGAAGATCGGCTCGTACGCCGGGGGCCCGCTCCCGCTGCCGGCCGGGTTCCCGTTCACGCCGTCGGGGTCCGGGTAACGGGTGGCGGGCGCGGGTCTGCGGAGAGTGCGAACTCGGGTTACGGGTGAACGAAAGGTGCGGTGACCGACCGACGATGCCCGTCACCGAAAGATGGAAGACGCCTGGGCCCGGCGTCCGAACCTGTGGGCCCGGGTGCCCGGCGCGGTCCGCGGCACCGGCGATCACGGTGGCGGCGGCGCTCATCCTGCTCTTCGTCGTCCCGGCCATCTGGCCGCACGGCGCGCCCCGGGGCCAGATCCTCAACGGCGCCGAGTTCGGCGCGGTCAACGGGCTGCTGGCCCTGGGTCTGGTGCTGACCTACCGCGCCTCGCGGGTCATCAACTTCTCCTACGGCGCCATGGGCGCGCTGGCCGCGACGGTGGCGGTCGAGCTGAACCTGGCCCACCACGTCAACTGGTTCGTCTGCATCGGCATCGCGCTGCTCGTCGGTGCCGCGCTCGGGCTGTTCGTCGACTTCATCATCCGTTGGCGCTTCTTCTCGGCCCCGCGGCTGATCGTGATGGTGGTGACCATCGGCCTGGCCCAGCTCTTCGGCGGCATCCAGCTGCTGGTGCCGGGCTGGCTGAACGGCCCCTCCATCATCGGCGGTGTCACGACGCCGCTCTCGGCGCACCACGTCGAGCATCTTCCCGGTGCTGTTCAACGGCAACGACCTGTTGATCGCGATCGTCGTGCCGGTCGTGCTGATCGCCCTGGGCTGGTTCCTCCTGCGCACCGACGCCGGCATCGCGGTGCGCTCGGTGGCCGACAACTCGGACCGGGCGCGGCTGCTCGGGGATCCCGGTCAAGCGGCTGTCGACCCTGGTCTGGGTGCTGGCGGGGCTCCTGGCCGGGCTGACCAGCATCCTCAGCGCGCCGTCGACCGGCATCACGATCGCGGCGCGGGGCGGGGCCGACCCTGATCCTGCCGGCGCTGGCGGCGGCGATCATCGCCAGCATGGAGAACCTGCCGCTGGCCTTCGGCGCCGGCGTGGGCCTCGGCATCACGACGGGCCTCTTCGAGTTCAACATGCCGCGTTACGGCAGCGCGATCGGCGACGTGGTCAACCTGGTCGCCATCCTGCTCGGTCTCCTCTTCCTGCAGAAGAAGCGGAGCCGGGCCGACGACGCCGAGGAGACGTTCTCGGCCACCGGGATCCTGAAGCCGATCCCCGACGCGCTGCGCAAGCTGCCCGAGGTCATCGCCGGCCGGCTCGGCATCTTCGTCATGCGTCGGCGGTGGTGCATCATCGTGATCCCGCTCGTGGCCGGTCCCGGCACGACGCTCGAGTACACGGCGGCGCTCATCTACGGGATCATCGCCATCTCGCTCGTCGTCCTGACCGGGTGGTCGGGCAACGTCAGCCTCGGACAGTTCGCCTTCGCCGGTGTCGGCGGGGTGCTGGCGGGCGACCTGATTGAGAAGGCCAACGTCGACCTGTTCTTGGCCCTGGCGGCGGCCGGGGTGGCGGGAGCGGTGCTCGCCGTCGTCGTGGGGGTCCCGGCGCTGCGCATCCGGGGCGCCTACCTGGCCGCGGTCACGCTGGCGCTGGGCGTGGCGGTCAACACCTTCTTCTTGAACCCGACGTACTTCCCGAACATCATCCCGCAGCAGTTCCTGCGCCCGGTGCTCTGGCAGCGGTTCGACCTGGTGTCGAACAAGGCCTTCTACTTCTTGTGTCCTGGGCTTCCTGGTGCTTGACGATCCTGTTCGTTCAGGGGCTGCGGCGCGCCCGGGCCGGTCGCGTCCTGCTGGCGACGCGCGACAACGAGAAGGCGGCGGCCGCCATGTCGGTGCCGCCCGTGCGCACCAAACTGTCGGGCTTCGTCCTGGCCGGGCGCCATCGCCGGCGTGGCGGGCGGCCTGTACGCCGTGCTGCTCGGCGCGGTCGGCTTCGACACGTTCGACCCGTCGTACGGGTTGGTCGTCTTCTCCATGGCGGTCATCGGTGGGCTCGGCTCCATCAGCGGCGTGCTGATGGGCGTCGGCGCTGATCGAGATGCTCAGCTACTCGTACCCCAAGTACCAGCTGGTCTTCACCGGGTTCGGGCTGCTCATCATCTTGCTGTTCCTGCCGGGTGGCCTGGCCGCCGGCGTGCAGAGCGTCCGCGACCGCCTGCTTGAAGCTCGTGGCGAACCGCCGCGACATCCTGGTGCCGAGCCTGGTGGCCGACAAGCGCGTCGAGCTGACCGACCACGCGCCCGAGGAGACGGCCCTGCTCGAGCACGCGTTGAGCGAGGAGGAGGGCGACGGCGTCGCCGCCTGCCCTGGAGCAGGAGTTCGTGCCGGCGGCGGGCGCTCGTGACGAGGACACGGCCGAGGTGCCGGCGGTGGCGGGCTGGTCGGGGCGGCGCCGCGGCAGCGGGTCGCGCCAACGGCTCCGTCGGGAACGGGTCCAACGGCCTGCATCCGGACACGCCGATCGCCCTTTCGTGCCGAGAAGGTCGAGGTGTCCTACGGCCCGGTGCAGATCCTCTTCGGTGTCGACCTCGAGGTCCACGAGGGCGAGATCGTCGCCCTGCTCGGCACGAACGGCGCCGGCAAGTCGACGTTGCTCAAGGGCGCCAGCGGCCTGGTCAAGGTCGGCGGTGGCTCGGTCCGGCTGGGCGACACAGCATCGACGGGGACCAGGCGGAGTCCATCGCCCGCAAGGGCCTCTCCCTCATGCCCGGCGGGCGTGGCATCTTCCCGACCCTCTCGGTCGACGAGAACCTGCGGCTCGGGGACCTGGATGATGCGCAAGGACCACCGCGCCGCCTGCGAGGCCAAGGAGAGGGTGCTCGACCTGTTCCCGATCCTCCGGCAGCGGGCGCACCAGCAGGCGGGCAACCTCTCGGGCGGCGAGCAGCAGATGCTCTCCCTGTCGATGGCGCTCATGGTGACCCCCAAGGTCCTCATGATCGACGAGCTCTCGCTCGGCCTGGCGCCGACCGTGGTCACCCAGCTGCTGGCGGTGGTCAAGCAGCTGCACGAGTCCGGCACGACGATCGTCGTGGTGGAGCAGTCCGTGAACGTCGCCCTGGAGCTGGCCGAGCGAGCCGTCTTCCTCGAGAAGGGCGAGGTGCGCTTCAGCGGGCGCACGGTCGACCTGCTCGAGCGCCCCGACATCTTGCGCTCGGTCTTCATCGCGGGTGCCGGCTCGGTCGAGGGGACGGTCGTGACGCCCGACGCCGGGCCGAGCGACCACCACGAGCCGACCAGCGCGGCGTCCGCGTTGCTCGTGGCCGACCCGAACAAGCGGGTCCCGCCGTCGGCCGAGGCGCCCGCCATCTTGGAGTGCAACGGCGTGCGCAAGAGCTTCGGCGGCATCGCGGCGATCCAGGACATCAGCCTCACGCTGCGCGACGGCGAGATCCTCGGGCTCATCGGCCACAACGGCGCCGGCAAGACGACGTTCTTCGACTGCGTGTCCGGCTTCCTTGCCCTCGACGGCGGCCGCATCCGGCTGGGCGGCGTCGACATCGACGCCTGGCCCGGCTACATGCGCGCCGCGGCGGGCATCGGCCGCACGTTCCAAGAGGCCCGCCTGTACCCGTCGCTGACGGTGATCGAGACGATCGAGGTCGCGCTTGGAGCGCCACCTGCAGTCGCGCGACATGGTGGCCGCCGGGCTACGTCTGCCGGCGTCGCTCGACTCGGAGGCGGACGCGTCGCAAGAAGGCGAACGAGCTCGTCGAGCTCATGGGGCTGCGGCGCGTTCCGGGAGAAGCTGGTGGGCGAGCTGTCCACCGGCACCCGCCGCATCGTGGAGCTGGCGTGCGTGCTGGGCCAGGAGCCGGGCGTCCTGCTGCTGGACGAGCCGTCGGGCGGCGTGGCCCAGCGCGAGACCGAGGCCATGGCGCCGCTGCTGATCCGGGTGCAGCAGCACACCGGCTGCTCGATCCTGGTGGTCGAGCACGACATGCCGCTGCTCACGGCGATCTGCGACCGCATGATCGCGCTCGAGCTGGGCGAGGTCATCGCCGAGGGCACGCCGACCGAGGTGCTCGAGCACCCGGCGGTGATCGAGTCGTACCTCGGGCACCGACGAGTCGACCATCCGGCGGTCCGGCGTCAAGGTCTGAGGCCTCGGGACCCGGCGGCGCCCGACGCGCCCGCGCTTGGCCGACGTGGCTGCCGCCGAAATACCTCGCGCGCGTTTTTAAGGTCGTATACGCGAACGATGTCCGTGCCGTGCCCGGCGGTCTATATGGCCTGCGGCTCATATAAAGCGCAGTCTCCTCATATTCCGAGGCCAAGAAAGCAGAAGAGCGTGTAGGCACTTGGCGGAGGGCCCGGCTCTGCGCCCGTAGACCGACTCAATACTCGCCGCCTGGCCGGACTCAGGGCTTGCCACCACCACCCTCGAGACGCCAGAGTCAGCCCGGTGGATACCCCGATCGTCGGGACCTGCGATCCCCGCTTCGCCGGCGTGCGAGAGGAATTCGTCCGCAACTTCGCCGAGCGCGACGAGCTCGGGGCTTCGGTGTGCGTGGTCGTAGACGGAGTCACAGTGGTCGACCTCGCCGGTGGCTGGACCGACGCCGAGGCGAGCTCACCGTGGCAGCTCGACACGCTGGTGGACTTCTACTCGGTCGGCAAGGCCTTCCTGGCCCTCTGTGCGCTCCGTCTCGTCGACGACGGAGTACTCGGGCTCGACGAGCCCATCGCCCGCGTGTGGCCGGAGTTCGCGGCGGCGGGTAAGGACCAGGCGACGCTGCGCCACGCGCTCTGCCATCGGGCTGGGGTCCCCGCCATCCGTACCCCGCTCACGAACGAGGACCTCTGGGACTGGGACCGCATGGCCGCTGCGCTCGCGGCGACCGAGCCATGGTGGGAGCCCGGGACGCGTCACGCCTATCACACCAACACCTACGGACATCTCATCGGCGAAGTCGTGCGACGCGCCAGCGGCGAGACCGTGGCGCAGCGTCTGGCCGAGATCGCTGGTCCGCTCGGTGCCGACGTGCACGTCGGTGTGCCGAAAGGGGAGGGCGGGCGGTGCGCGTCGGTGGTCTTCGTCGCGCCGGACCGCTCCGGTGACTTTGACCCGGGATCCCTCATCGGAGATCAACTCATGGAGATGCTGAGCTACTTCAATCCACCGGGCTACTCCTCCATGGGAGTCGTCAACACGCCGGAGTGGCGGGCCGCCGAGGTTCCTTCAACGAACGGGCACGGCACGGCGCGTGGTGTGGCGCGCATGTACGAAGCGCTGCTCCGCCCTGGCATCCTCCTCTCCTCCGAACTCCTCGCTGAGGCCGTGTCGCCGCAGTCGGAGGGTTTCTGCCCGATCCTCCACGAAGAGGTCACGTTCGGCCTTGGCTTCAAGCCCACCGTCCCGCGACGGCCGTTTGGTCCGAATCCGCACAGCTTCGGTCACTTCGGCACCGGGGGTGCGGTCGGTTTCGCGGACCCTGACGCGGAAGTTGCATTCGGCTACGTCATGAACCACGTCATCCCGCGTTGGCAGAGCACGCGCAATAGAGCGCTGATTGACGCGGTCTACGCCGCGCTTTGACGGAATCAACCCGCGTCCGACGGGTATGAGGAGTCCGAGCCGCCGCGCACCCGACGTATTACTCCACCGCTTGGGTCGCCTTGGCCGTGTCTTCCTCGAGACGGGAGGTCTCGGGACCTGTCCCGCCTGAAGGCCTGCGCCTCGACGTCCGCCTCGCAGTAGTTTTCTTGCCGCGGCCGCCGAGGTAGCGGCGGCGGGACCTAAGGGGCCAGCATGGCGTACGCATCCATGGCAGAGCCGGACCTAGAAGCCGAGATGTGGTTCGATGGCCCGAGCAAGCAGCGCCGGTGGACCGTGCTGCTGCGGCTCATTTTGGCGATCCCGCAGGTGATCGTCGTCTTCTTGCTCACGCTGGTCTTGCTGGTCGTTGCCTTCATCGGCTGGCTCGGTGCCTTGGTCATGGGCCGCTTACCCCATTGGGCCCACTCAACGATCAGTGGGATCGTGCGCATACAGACGCGCCTGAACGCCTACTACTTCCTGCTGACCGACGAGTACCCGCCGTTCGACACGGCCGACGAGCCGTACCCCGTGCGTCCGATCACGCCAGCCGGCGGACGGCTGAACCGATGGGCGGTGCTCTTCCGCGTCATCCTGGTCATCCCGGCCTCCTTCTTCCAGGCGGTCGTGTCGTACGGGCTGACGCTGCCCATGCTCTTTGTCACCTGGCTGATCGTGCTCTTCGGAGGGCGGATGCCTTCCGCTCTCTACTGGGCGTACGCGGCGCTCCTCCGCTACCAGTTCCGCGTCAACTCCTACTTCTTCTTGCTCACGTCTGAGTATCCACGGGGCATGTTCGGAGACACCTCACGGGGCACGTACCCGGCACCACCATTCGCCCCGCAGTGGCCGTCCGGGACCCCGGCTGCGCCGCCCAGCACGACCTCGTTCCCGCCTCCACCGCCCGCGACGACAGGTTCCGCCCCCGCTGAGGCCGACCCCGCCCAACCCGCGCCGAACGAGCCGTTTGCCGACCCGGGGTGGCCGCCGCCCGCACCGCCTCCTCCAGCGATGCCTCCACCTTCGCCGTGGGATCGCGTGGCGCCTCCGCCGCCGAGTGGACCCAGTGACAGGAGCCGTCTTGTGTTGCCGAGTGCAGCTCGTGGCTGGCTGATCTTCGCCATCGTGTGGGGAGTGGTCCTCTACGTCGGGTCCACTGCGGTCCAGTTTGCGTTCAAGCACACCACGGCCACGCAATACAATGCCGTGGTCGACGACTACAACGGTGCGCTTACGGCGATCGACCAGGCGAACCAATGCAGCACGCTGTCGTGCCTCCGCACGAGTGAGCCGGCCGTGTCGACCGCACTCGAGCAGTACACCGCGAACCTCGTGGGAATGAACCTCCCGGCGGGAACGAACAGCTCGGTTGCGGCCGTCGAGAGCGATTTGTCGCAGTTGTCGACGGCGTTCACCAGCTTGGCCAACAGCCCGAACCAACAGGTGTACCTGTCGAGGCTGCAGTCGAGCCAAGTGAACACGTTGTTGCAGACTCTCCACGTCGACACCAACAACCTCCTCACCGCGATCAACTCCAGCGTCTTTTGAACAGCCAGACCCCATGACGCGGGCGCGGTTGGTGCAATGGCCGTGGTAGCCGGGCGGACCGCATGACCACGCCGTTCGAGGAGCTTCTTGCGGAAGGTGCCGCGGTGCCGGTCGAAGGGTGGGACTTCTCCTGGTTCGACGGCCGAGCCACAGAGGAACGGCCGCCGTGGGGCTACGCCCGCTTGATGGGGGAGCGGATGCGCACGGTCGACAGCGCGCTCGACCTCGAGACGGGTGGAGGGGAGGCGCTGGCCACCGTGCCGCGCCCTCCAGCGCTCCTCGTCGCGACCGAATCGTGGCCACCCAACGTCTTCATCGCCCGCACGCGGCTGCGCCCCCTCGGTGGGCACGTTGTGGCGGTGGCCGACGCACCGACGTTGCCGTTTGTCGACGGCGTCTTCGAACTCGTGGTGAGCCGGCACCCGGTGGTCGTGCTGTGGGCGGAGATCTCTCGCGTCCTTCGGCCCGGTGGCACCTACCTTTCCCAGCAGATCGGAGCGGGCACCAACCGCGAGCTCACCGAGTTCATCATCGGCCCCCAACCAATCAACGAGACGCGGGGCCCACAGTGGACCCGAGGCGCCGCGGAGGACGCCGGCCTTGAGGTCGTCGACCTCCAATCCAGCGCACTACGCGTGGAGTTCTTCGACGTGGCGGCGGTCATCTACTTCCTCAGGAAGGTGCTGTGGACCGTGCCGGACTTCACGATCGAACGCTACGAGGATCGCCTCCGGGCCATGCACGCCCACATCGAAACCCACGGCTCGTTCGTCTCCACGGCCCAACGGATGCTGGTCGAGGCGCGTAAGCCCGCCTGAGCGGCCCGGGCTCGCCCGGCCGGTTCAGCTGGCCTGGCTCACCGTGCTCATGTTGAAGTCAGGAATGCGCAGTGGGGGCATGATCGTGCGATTGAGGTACTCGCCGAACTCGCGGCCGAGTGAGCGAACCGGTGTGCCGATCTCGGTGGCGCGCACGAGCAGATCCACTGGGCTCTCGTTGAAGCGGAAGTTGTTGGCCGCACCGATGACGTTGCCGTCTTTGATCACGTAGACGCCGTCGCGGGTCAGACCCGTCATCAGCAGCGTGGCGGGGTCCACCGGGCGGATGTACCACAGGCAGGTCAACAGCAGGCCGTTCTCAGTGCGTGCGACCATCTCGTCGATCGATCCGCCGTCGTGGTCGCCGCACTGGAGAACCAGGTTGTCGATGTACGTCGCCATCTCGGCCTCGGACTTGGCGGCGCCGGCCCGGTGATAGCGCAGGCGCGTCAGCACGCCGTCGCGCAGCCAGTCGGTGCGCCGGCTGGGAAGCCCGTTATCGAAGACCGAAACCTCGGAGCTCGACGCGCCGGTTGCCACGAAGGGCGTGCACTCCAGCCCCGCCTCGTACGGGTCGCTGTAGAGCGTGAAGGGCAGCGGCGTGATCGTCTCGCCGACCTTGGTCCCGCCGCCCTCTTTCGAGAAGACGGTCCGGCCGTCTTCGGTGTCCTGGCCGCCCAGCGCGTCGAAGTCGATCATGGCCATCATGTCGCCCGTGCCTGAGGGCGGGAGGATGACCTCGTAGCGGCCAGCCTCGAGGGCGATCTGGTTCTTGGCCCAGTCCAGGCGGCGCCAGATCTCTTGCTCCATCTCGTCGAAGGAGGGGTCGATGCTCGGCACGCCGACCCAGGCCGATCCGCTCCCGTCAGGCGTCCGCCCGACAAGGTTGACCGCGCCCGTTGGCTGGGCGTACGAGAGGCGCAGGCCGGTCGAGCTCCCGAGGTACAAGGTGGAAACATCGATCTCGGCGAAGCCAGCGAGCACGACGTCACGATCCCGGGCGCGCTGGAAGGCGCCCGAGAGCGACGAGAGGACGTCGTCGAGGGCCGAGGCGTTGGTCTCCTCGGGCGGCCCGTCGAAGGGTCGACCGATATCGGTGAGTGCTGAAGGATGGACCAGCGCGAAGGCGTCCTCGGCAGGAGAAGACCGGCGGGCATCGGCCAGCGCATCGTTGACCATGTCCGCCACACCGTCGGTCCCGACCACACCGGCCCGGCTGGCCGTCGCCACCGCGTCGCCGACCATGACGACGACGCTGACCTCGCGGGAGCGCGCGACACCGTTGGTGGTCGTCGTGTTGAGGGCGAAGCGGACGTCGGCGTGGCTGCCCTCGTCGACGAGGACGATGCAACCGTCCGCCCCGGCCTTCGACGCTGCGCCGACGCCGGCCTCGACGAGCTCCTGGGGCGGGATCATCTGTCCGCTCCGGCGGGGCGAGGGCTCGGCGTGCAACTCGGCACGGTCAGCGTCCCGACTCCGCCCGGGCGTTGAGGATGTTGACGCCCCGGACGAGGACGGACGGGCAGCCGTGCGAGACCGGCGCCACCTGGCCGGGCTGGCCCTTGCCGCAGTTGAACGCCCCGCCGAGGACCCAGGTCGACGCGCCGCCCACGGCCTCCATGGCGCCCCAGAAATCGGTCGTGGTGGCCTGGTAGGCGACGTCCTTCAGTTGGCCGGCCAGCTTGCCCTTGTCGATGCGGTAGAAGCGCTGGCCGGTGAATTGGAAGTTGTAGCGCTGCATGTCGATGGACCAACTCTTGTCGCCGACGACGTAGATGCCGCGATCGACACCGGCGATGAGCTCTTCGGTGCTCGGGCCGTCGACGCCGGCGTGGGCGAGCGACACGTTGGCCATGCGCTGGATCGGGACGTGCATCGGCGAGTCGGCGAACGCACAGCCGTTGGAGCGCGCGAAGCCCATGGAGGCGGCGATCCCTCGGTCGAGCTGGTAGCCGACGAGGATGCCGTCGCGCACGAGGTCGAACGACTGGGCCTCGACGCCCTCGTCGTCGATGCGCACGGTGGCGAGGCCGTGTTCGACGGTGCGATCCCCGGTGATGTGCATGACCGGTGACCCGTAGTGCAGTCGATCGAGCTGGTCGAAGGTGGCGAACGACGTGCCGGCGTAGGCGGCCTCGTAGCCGACGGCGCGGTCGAGCTCGGTGGCGTGACCGATCGACTCGTGGATGGTGAGCCACAGGTTGGACGGGTCGACCACGAGGTCGTAGGTGCCGGACTCGACGGAGGGCGCGGCGACCTTCTCGGCCAGCAGTTCGGGGATCCGGTCGATCTCGGCGTCCCAGTCCCAGTTGCCCGCCGAGACGGGGCCGGCCAGGTACTCCCAGCCGCGGCCGACCGGTGGGGCGACCGTGCGCATCGTCTCGAAGCCCGACTCGGAGAGCGCGAGCGCTTCGAGCTGGCACTGGAGGCGCACCCGCTTCTGGGTGGCGCGCGTCCCGTTGTCGTCGGCCAGGTAGGTCTCCTCGGAGACGGCCATGAGGGCGGCCGAGGTGTGCGCAACGATCTCGTGCTCGCCGAGGCGGCGACTCCACTCGGACAGGAGGGCAAGCTTGTCGGCCATCGGGATGTCGGCGGGGTCGACGTCGTAGGCGCTCGACCACGTCACGTCGCCGTGGGACGGCTCGGGCGCCAGCTCGACGCGGCCGCCGCCGGCGTGGCTGGTGACGCGGGCCATCTCGCGGGCCTGGCGGACGAGGTCGGCCGCTTCCTCGGGACGCACGTCGACGGAGGCGGCGAACCCGACGGCGCCGTCGTCGACGACGCGCACACCCATGCCGAAGTCGGTGCTGTCCGCCGTCGTCTCGGGCTGGGCATCGTGCAGGCGCAGGACGTGGTTGCGGATGCGCTCGACGCGCAGCTCGACGGCGTCACACCCGCCGCCGGCGTCGAGCACGGCGTCGGTGAGTGCGCGCAGGTCGTCGGCGGGGAGGGGGCTCACGTTGTGGGCGGCGGGGTCGTGATCCCTCGGGGAGGGGTGGGTTGGCGCACCGGGAGGCCGGCGGCCAGATAGATGGAATCGATCAGCTCCATGGTGCGGATGGCGTCGACCGCGGTGGTCGGGAAGGAGGTGCCGTCCTCGATGGCGGAGACGAAGGCATCGAGCTGATAGTCGTACGTCGGGCGACGGCTGAAGCGCTCCCGACGGGTGCCGAGCGTCGTCGTGACCTTCATGCGGTGGAAGTAGTGGGGCGCGAACGGGTTGAAGACCGAGACCTTGCCGTTCTCACCGGTCACGTCGGCGTGCATGCGCAGGACGGACGACGAGAACATCGAGCAGCCGATGTGGGCGCGGCCGCCGTCGGGCAACGAGAAGTGCGCGTCCATGGCGCGGTCGACGCCGGGGGAGGACAGCTTGGCCGACGCGCTGATGACGCGGGGGCCCGGCGCCATAAGACGCAGCAGGCTCACCGGGTAGCAACCCATGTCCATCGTCGCCCCGCCGGCGAGGGCCAGCTGGTAGCGGATGTCGCCCTTCTTCCACAACGGGGCCGAGAACGCGACGTCGATGTCGGTGATGTTGCCGAGCTCGCCGGAGCGGACGATCTCGATGAGCCGCTTGGTGAGGGGGTGGTACTGGTAGTGGAACGCCTCCATGATCACCAAACCCGGATTGCCGTTGGCGGAGGCGGCCACGAGCCGGGCCTCGTCGGCGTTGGCCGTGAAGGGCTTCTCGCAGAGCACGTGCTTGCCGGCCTTGACCGCCTCCATCGTCCAGTAGCCGTGGAGCCCGTTGGGGAGCGGGTTGTAGACGGCGTCGATGTCGGGGTCCGTGATGATGGCCTCGTAGGTATCGAGGACCCGGGGGATGCCGTGCTTCTTGGCAAAGGCCTCGGCCTTGGTGCGGTCCCGGGCGGCCACGGCGGCGACCACCGCGCGGCCCGTCCGGCTGGCAGGCTTTACGACAGCGGCGGGAGCAATCCGGGCCGCCCCGAGCACTCCGATCCTCAGCACGTGGCGGTCCACGTGGCGGTCGAGGTGGTCATCGGGGCTCCCGGTTCCCGTGCGTCACCCGGGGTGGGCCTCGGCCTGGGTCTGGGCTCGGGAGTGAGCTTGGGCCCGGGTTTGGGCGTCAGTCTCGGGCCGGACGGCACCGGGTTGGGAGTGAGGCGAGGCGTGAACGGGCGTTCCTACAGGGTGGGATGGAGGTGGAGGCTGAAGTGCCAGCGGTAGGTTGCGCCCGAGCATGAGCACGGACGCTAACGCACGCGCGCCCCGGCCGAGTCTTGGCCATATCCCGGGGCTCGACGGGATCCGAGCGTTGTCGGTCCTGGCGATCATCGCCTTTCACACGGGGCTGAATTCGGTCCCGGGGGGCTACTACGGCGTCGACGCCTTCTTCGTGCTGTCGGGCTTCCTCATCACCTCGCTGCTGGTGAAGGAGTGGGGTGGGACCGGCACGATCCGGCTCCGGCGCTTCTGGGCCGGCCGGGCCCGGCGGCTGCTGCCGGCGCTGTTCTTGTTGATCATCGTGATGGGGATCGTGATGGCGGTGGTGCCCACGCTCCTCCAGGCGCCGCACATGCTCGGCTACGCCTTCGCCTCGGTCTTCTACTTCTCGAACTGGTACTCGGTCCACAACGGCATCACATATTTCTCCGGCTCGGGGCAGTCGCCGCTGCTGCACACGTGGTCGCTGGCGATCGAGGAGCAGTTCTATCTGGTCTGGCCTCTGGTGGTCCTGGCGGTGCTGAAGCTCGGGCGGGGGCGCTGGTTCGCCTGGCGAGGTGCGGGCGGGAGCCGGGCGCGGCGCGGCGGCGTGCGCCGCGCGGGTCGAAGCGTACGGTCGACGTCCTGGGCGGCGGCACCCTGGTGCTCCGGCCGGCACCGGCCGCGGCGAGCCTCGACCCCGAGTGGGAGCGCCGCCGCCGGCTGCAGGTCCTGTTCGGCGTGGCGTGCTTCGGCTCGGTGGCGTCCGCCCTCTTGATGGTGTTCCTCGCACCGAACGGCTACACGACACGGGCCTACTACGGCACGGACTGCCGGGCCCAGGCGCTCCTCGTCGGCGCCGCCATCTCCATCGGGCTCACGCTGTGGCGCGAGGGAAGCCAGCGCCGTTGGTTCAGCGTGTCGGCCGGGTTCCTGGGTGTGATCGGCGCGGCCGGCACCGCCGCGCTCTGGATGACGACGTCGGAGTACTCGACGTTCGCCTTCAGCGGCGGGTTCCTCGTCGCGAGCATGGCGGCGGGAGCCGTGGTGCTGGCGTGCGCGGTGGCGCCGCGCTCGTTGGTGGTGCGCATCTTGGAGCTGCCGCCGTTGCCGCAGTGGGGCCGCATCTCGTACGGGATGTACCTCTGGTACTGGCCGGTGCTGCTCGTCATGACGGGGCAGCGCCTGCATTGGGGCGTCTATCCCTTGTTCCTGGCGCGGGTCGGCATCACGGTCGCCATCGCGGCGCTGAGCTACGACCTCGTCGAGATGCCCATCCGCCGGGGCGCCCTGAAGAACTGGCGCTCGTGGGTGGCGGCGCCGGTGGGGGCGGCGGCGGCCATCGCCGCGGTCTTCATCAGCACGTTGGTGCCCGTGGGGGCGACGGAGCTGCAGGGGCAGCCGATCGATATCCAGTCGGCGACGACGACGACCACCACCATCGCACCGACCACGACGACGACGACGCATTCGGTGGCGGGTGGTGGTGGTGGTGCGACGACGACGACCGTCGCGCCCACGACGACGACGACGCGCGCCGCCACCGCCGACGTACCTGTCGCTGCCGTTGCCGCCCCCGACCGGCAAGGCCGACAAGCCGGTCAAGGTCCTGTTGGTCGGCGACTCGATCGCCGGCACGCTCGGCGTCGGGCTGGCGCAGTACGCGTCCGCGGCGCATTACAAGGTGCAGATCGCGAACGAGGGGAACCCGGGATGTTCGTTGTCGATGCAGCAACAGATCAAGACGCTGTGGTACACGCTGGCGCCGGGCCCGCCCTGCAGCGCCACGAACCCGGACGCACTGTTCACCACGTGGCGCAAGTGGGTGGACGCGTACAACCCCGACGTCGTCGTGTACCTCGCCCGGGGTGAGACGTTCAACCAGGAAGTCAACGGCTCGTGGCAGAACCTGGGGCAGGCGTCGTTCGACTCCTACGTGGCGAACCGTTACCGCGAGGCCGTCAACATCCTGGGGTCTCGGGGGGCGACGGTCGTGCTGATGACGACGCCGTACTACGACAGCGGGACATCGCCGTCGGGCGGCCCGTGGCCCGAGGACGCGCCGTCGAGGGTCCAGATCGACAACTCGACGATCCACCAGGTGGCGTCGACCTCGACGACGGGCACCGGCACGTCGCTGGACGGCAAGGTCTACGTCTTCGACCTCAACTCCGTGGTCGACCCGGGCGACAAGTACAACGCCACCATCGGGCAGGTGAACATCCGCTGCGGGGACGGGGTCCACTTCTCGGCCTCGGGGGGGATCTACGTGGGGCTGCGCCTGATGCCGGACCTCGTGGCGCTGGGGCAGGACCACGCCGTGGGGTCGCCGGGTGGCGCGTGGCCGGGGACGATGCCAGCATCGACACCGTCGTGGTACCCGAACCTGCCCTGCCAGTAGAGCCGCCCGGCGCCGGTGCGGCCGGCGTTCGTGACGCCCGTGGTGCGGCGGGCGACCGCCGCCGACGTCGAGGGGATGGCGGCGCAGTTGGCCAAGACGTTCTGGGACGACCCGGTCACGAGCCACATCTTCCGGCGGGGCGGGGACCGTCGGCGCAACGCAGGGCTGCGCGCGTACTTCGCCACCCAGATGCGCGCCGACTACCTGCCCTTCGGCGGTTGCTACACGACCGACGGCTACGCCGGGTCGGCCATCTGGGCCCCGGCGGGGAAGCCGTTGCTGACCGGGCCCAAGGCCGTGTTGACGATGTTGCCCGTGCTGCCGTACGTGTGGGACCGGTTGCCGACGACCTTGGGCATCCTGAACAAGATGGAGTCGCTGCACCCGCACGAGCCGCATTGGTATCTCGCCTCGTTGGGGACGGCGGTCGAGCTGCAGGGCAAGGGCGTGGGCAGCGCGTTGATGCAGCCGGTGCTGTCGCACTGCGACGCCGCCGGGCTGCCGTGCTACCTGGAGTCCTCCAAGGAGCGCAACGTGCCGTTCTACCGGCGTCACGGCTTCGAGGTCGTGCGCGAGGTGCCGCTGCCCGACAACGGCCCGTCGATCTGGACGATGTGGAGGGACCCCCAGCCCGCCCGCTGAGCGCGCCGTCACGCCAGCGGGAGTGCGGTCTCCGTACCGTCGGCCCGTTGACGGCGCTGACTCCGGTAGATGCTCGTGTCCGGCCGCGCCACGATCAGGGCGGCGAGAGCGACGGCGATCATGGCCGGGGCCAGTATCTCGATCGAACCGGTCATCTCGGCCACCATCAACATGACCCCGAGCGGTGCGCGCGAAATCGACCCGAAGCACGCCATCATCGCCACGACCACGAACGCCCCGGGATCGTGGGGGATCCCCGGAGCGAAGGGCTCGAGCAGTCGCCACAGCGAGGCGCCGACGAAGGCGCCGATCACGAGGCCCGGACCGAAGACCCCACCCGAGCCGCCCGACCCGATGGAAAATCCCGTGGCGAGGATCTTGGCGAACGGCAGCAAGAGGACGACGGCGAGCGACAGGTGCAGCAAGCTCTGGCGACCGAGTGCTGCCTGCACCCACCCGTACCCGGTGCCGAGGACCTGCGGCAGGAACAGCGCCATGGTCCCCACGACCAGTCCTCCGAGCGCGGGTCGCAGGAAGCGGGTCACGGGAAGTCGTTCGAACAGACCCTGGACGCCGTAGAAGCCCTTGGCGTAGAGCAGCCCCACGAACCCGCACACGACGCCGATCAGCGCGAACCAGAGCAATTCGAAGGGGTTGTGCAGTTGGAAGCGGGCCAGGTAGCCGAAGAGCGGGGTGAACCCTTCGAACGCGCCGAACACGGCGTACGAGATGATCGAGGCGACGATCGCCGGCAAGAGCGTCGCCACCTCCATGTCGTCGCGGTAGAGGATCTCTGCCGCGAGCACGGCGCCGCCGAGCGGCGCCTTGAAGATGGCGCCGATGCCGGCGCCGATCCCGACCGACACCGCGATCCGCCCGTCGGCCTCGTCGAGGTCGAGCAGCCTCGTCAGCAGCGACCCGAAGCCGGCACTGATCTGTGCCGTCGGGCCCTCGCGCCCGCCCGAGCCGCCGGAGCCGATCGTGAGGGCCGAGGCGAACAGCTTGACGATCACGGTGCGGCCCCGGATCCCGCGCGGGTTCTCGTGCACCGCGTGGATCGCGGCGTCGGTCCCGTGCCCCTCGGCCTCGGGGGCGAATCGATAGACCAGCAGTCCCGCCAGCAGCCCGCCGAGCCCCACGATCAGGGGCACCGCCCAGGGTCGGCCGAACCACGGCGAGCCGCGACCGGCCCCGTCGCCCACGGCTCCGGGCGCGCCGTAGCCGACGAGGAGGTGGAGGAAGAGCCACGTCGACAACCGGAGCAGGTCGTAGAAGGCGACGGCTCCGAGCCCGGCGATCACCCCGATCAGCGCGCCGAGGATGAGCCACTTGCGCATGTACGAGGCTCGTTTGATCGACGCGGCGGCGCGCGTCGAGAGATCTCGGAGTCGCAGCCGTCCCCGAGTGATCACAGATCCCAACTGCGTTTCCATTGTGCGTCGGGGATTTCGCCGGCGGCGTCGCCGAACGCGGTGAACGCGTCGACGATCCCGCGGCGCTTGCCGGCCGGCACCGCGGCGAGGATCTTCTCGATTTCGGCCCGCCGACTCGCGGTGACGCGGTCGACCAGCCGACGACCCGCCACGGCCAGGTCGAGGCGCACCGCGCGGCGGTCCCCGCCCTCGCGGCGCCTCGAGATCAGACGCTTCGCCACGAGACGATCGCAGAGCCGGGTGGCGGTCGAAGGATCGACGCCGAGGGCCTGGGCCAGGTCGACCGGTCGTTGCGGACCACGTGAGGCCAGGACGACCAGCGCCCGGTACTGCTGGAGGGAGATCTCGCCTTCGTGGGCGGCGAGCGAGCGCGCGGCGACGGCCACCAGGACCCGGCTCGCCGTGAGGACGGCGTCGCTCAACGTCTGGTCTTGGGGCAATGACTTCGCCGGCACAAAGTCATTGTATAGATGCAACTACTGTAGTTGACCAATCAAATGATCCGGGTGTGCCCCGGGGGTGCGGCGCCCGGGAGGGGTCCGGCGGATCAGGTGGGGTGGATGCCCTCGGGCATGGAGAGCGCGTCGTTGACGACGACCCCCAAGGTGTCGATCACGGCACGGACGGGGGCGGAGGGCAGGCCGCGGCGGCGTTGGGCCACGCCGACACGGCGGCGGGGGAGGCCCTCGACGGGGAGGACGAGGAAGCGGCCGCGCAGGTGGCCGGGCACCGCGGTGGCGGGGAGGATGGCGGGGCCGTAGCCGTCGAAGGCGAGCGAGGCGATGAGGCGGACGCCGTCGAGCTCCATCGCCGGGCGGAGCGTGATGCGGGCCGGCACGATGGCGCTGTCGATCTCGGCGCGCAGGGCGGTGCCGGGGGCGGGGAGGAGCAGCTCCATGCCGGAGAGCTCTTCGAGGGGGATCGGGGCCTTCGTGCCGAGGTCGTGGTCGGGGGGGAGGACGAGCACGAGGTCCTCCTCGAAGAGTTGGGCGGCCATGATCTCGTCGCCGGAGAGGGGGAAGGTCACGACGGCGAGGTCGAGCTGGCCCGAGGCGAGCTGCTGTTCGAGCTGGGCGCTGGAGCCACCCTCGGCGATGTTGAGGTGGATGTGGGGATGGCGGACCCGGAGCTGGTCGAAGAGCTGGGGGACCAGCCAGCGGCCGGTGGTGCCGATGATGCCGAGGCGGACGGTGCCGACGACCTCGGCGCGCATGGCGGTGACGTCGGCGACCATCGCATCGAGCTCGTTCATGACCCGGCGGGCCCGCTCGACCACCACGTCGCCCTCCTCGGTGAGGCGGCCCGAGGCCCGGTCGACGAGCTGCACATCGAGCTCGCCCTCGAGCCGGGCCACGTGGGCGGAGACGTTGGACTGGACGGTGCCGATGGAGGCGGCGGCGGCCGAGAAGCTGCCGGTGTCCGCGATGCCCAAAAGTGCTTGCAGGTGTTTCAGCTCCACGGGACCCTCCCTTGCGAAATGCTTGCCGGAGTTCTGTTACCCATCAGTATAAACGATATCAAGTATCTCTCAAAACTGGTTGACTGATTGCCGAGACACCGGCAAAATGTCTTCAGACGCACAGGGAATCGGATGCCCCCCCTCCTAACCCTGGTGAGTCTCGAGAAGGGATCGCCCGCCCCCCCGGCGATCCCTTCTCCTAATTCCCGGGCCTTTTCGTGCCTGTTCCTTCTCTTCTTTCGGCCTCTGGGCTGCGTCGCGCGGCGGGCAGCGAGACTCCCGGAAAAAGAGGAGCAACTGATTTAGGCTGAGCCCGTGCCCAAGAGCGCCGTCTTCATCGACCTGGACCGAACCCTCCTGGCCCACGCCTCGGGCCAGGTCCTGAACCACGCCCTGGTCGAGGAGGGCGTGCTCCCGGAGGGCCGGTCGCTGCCGGGGGACAAGGTCCTCTACGCCATCAACGACCGGCTCGGGGAGAACCTCTTCTCCATGGGGCTGGTCCGGGCGGCCGCCCGGGTGGCCCGGGGGTGGGACCAGGCGCAGGTGCAGGCGGCCGGCCGGCGGGCCGTCGCCGCACTGAGCGAGCTCGTCGCCCCGTTCGCCCCGCAACGCCTGGCCGAGTTCCGGGCCGAGGGCCACCTCCTCGTGCTGTCGACGACGACGCCGGTCGACATGATCGCCCCGTTCGCCGAGGCCTTCGGCTTCGACGACCTGATCGCCACGGCCTACGAGGTGAAGCGACGGCCGGTACACGGGCCGCTTGTACGAGGGCTTCGTGTGGGGCACCGGCAAGCTGCGCGCCGTGCGCGAGTGGGCGGACGACCACGGCGTGGACCTGGCCGACTGCCACGCCTGCAGCGACAGCATCTTCGACGTGCCTCTGTTGTCGAGCGTCGGCACGCCGCACGCGGTGAACCCGGATCCGTCGCTGCTCGTGGTCGCGTCGGCGCGGCGGTGGTCGGTGGAGTACTGGGACCGTCCGCACGGCGTGCCGAGCGTGGTGGGGCTCGAGCCGTATCACATGCTGCGGCCGTTCGTCCGCTCGCTCTCGTTCCCGTACGCGCGCTTCGACATCGCCGGCATCGAGAACGTGCCCGCACGCGGCCCGGTGCTGCTGGCGTCGAACCACCGCAGCTACTTCGACGTGGCGGCGTTGGCGTTGGTGGCGCGCGCCATCGGCCGGCCGGTGCGCTTCTTGGGCAAGAAGGAGATCTTCGACGCACCGGTCGTCGGCTGGATCGCCCGCGCCATCGGCGGCATCCCGGTCGACCGGGGGAGCGGCAGCGGCACGCCGCTGCGCGAGGCGGAGGCGGCGTTGAAGGCGGGCGAGGTGGTGATCGTCCTGCCGCAGGGCACGATCCCGCGGGGCTACGACTTCTTCGACCCCGAATTGCACGGCAAGACCGGCACGGCGCGCCTGGCCGCGTCGACGGGCGCACCCGTCGTCCCGGTCGGGATCTGGGGCACCGAGCACGTGTGGCCGCGTTCGGCGCGCATGCCGGACTTCACGTTGGTGCGCCACCCGCCCAAGATCACGGTGCGGGTGGGCAAGCCGGTGCCGCTGTCGCTGACGGACGCGCACGCGGACACCGGGGCGATCATGGACGCCATCAGCGCGCTGCTGCCCGCGGCGTCGCGGGAGCGGCACGAGCCGACGCCCGAGGAGCTGGCGCGCACCAAGCCTCCCAAGTCGTAAGTGAGGACGCAGCTGGCGAGCGTGACGACGCGCGCGGTCAACGCGGCGTCGCGGCGGTTCGGGCGGGGGGCGGGGACGGTCGCCGGCGGCCGGGCGGGGCTGCGGGTGGACCCGAAGCTGCTGGAGCATTTGAGCAGGGGCCGGCAGGTGGCGCTGGTGTCGGGGACGAACGGCAAGACGACGACCACGCGCCTGTTGACGGTGGGGCTGGGCGCCGGGGGCGACGCCGTGGTGAGCAACGAGACGGGCTCGAACATGCCGCCCGGCCACGTGGCCGCGTTGGTGGGGAGTGACGCGCCGCGTGCCGTCTTGGAGGTGGACGAGGTGTGGCTGCCCCGCGTGCTGTCGGCGACGTCGGCGACGGCGGTGGTGCTGTTGAACCTGTCGCGCGACCAGCTGGACCGCACGAACGAGGTGCGCATGGTGGCCGGGCGCTGGCGCGCCGCACTGGCGGCGGCGCCGCACACGCACGTCGTGGCGAACGCCGACGACCCGCTGGTCGTCTGGGGGGCGGACGCGGCGGCCGACGTGCACTGGGTGGGGGCGGGCCTGCGCTGGCAGCTCGACGCGGTGGGCTGCCCGTCGTGCGAGGGGCGGATCGAGTTCGGGGAGGGCACGTGGGCGTGCCGGGACTGCGGGTTCGCCCGGCCCAGCGTCGAGGTGTCGTTGGAGCCTGGGGGCGGGGGTGACGGTGGCGGGGGCGACGCTGGCGATGTCGGCGGTGTCGCCATGGCGGTGTGGGCCGACGGGCGGCGTCACGCGATCCGCCTCGCGCTGCCGGGACGCTTCAACCAGGCGAACGCGTTGCTGGCGGCGGTGGCGGCGGAAGCGAGCGGGGTCGACGCGGGGGCGGCGCTCGACGCCATGGCGGAGGTCGCCGAGGTGGCCGGCCGGTTCACCGTGCGCGCCTTCGGCGAGACCAGGGCGCGCCTCATGCTGGCCAAGAACCCCGCCGGGTGGGACGAGCTGCTCGACCTGGTGGCCGGGGGGTCGGCGCCCTTGGTCGTGAGCATCAACGCGCGCGTGGCCGACGGCGCGGACCCGAGCTGGCTGTGGGACGTGCCGTTCGAGCGACTGGCCGGGCGCACGGTGGTGGCGACGGGCGACCGTTACCGCGACCTGTCGGTGCGCCTGCACTACGCCGGGGTGGCGCACACGACGGAGGCCGACCCGGTGCGCGCCGTCGCGGCCGCGGCGGCCGCGGCGGCCGGTGGCGACGCCGACACCCTCGTCGACGTCATCGGCAACTACACGGCGTTCCACGATCTGCTCGGGGCGCCCGCGTGAGCGGGGTCCTGCGCGTCGCGGTGGTCTTCCCCGACCTCCTGGGCACCTACGGCGACGGCGGCAACGGCCTGATCCTGGCGCGGCGCGCCGAGTGGCGCGGCCGCGACGTCGAGCTGCTCCAGGCCGCGTCGGACGCGCCGGTGCCCGAGGCGGACATCTACTGCCTCGGCGGGGGAGAGGACGGGCCGCAGGTGCGCGCCGCCCGCACGCTCATCGACGACGGCACGCTCGCCGCCCGCGTGGCGCAGGGCGCGGTCGTGCTGGCGGTGTGTGCCGGCTTCCAGGTCGTCGGGCGCAGCTTCCCGGGCGCCAACGGGGAGGCGCACGAGGGCGTCGGGCTTCTCGACGTCGAGACGGTCAAGGGAACCGGCCCGCGGGCGGTCGGCGAGGTGCTGGCCGACGTCGTGGGGCTGGACGGCCTCCCGCCGCTGACGGGGTTCGAGAACCACGGCGGCGTGACGACGCGCGCCGAGGGCACCCCCGCGCTCGGCCAGGTGACCGCGGGCACGGGCAACGGGGACGGCAGCGAGGGCGCGGTGCAGGGCCGCGTCGTCGGGACGTACCTGCACGGCCCGGTGCTGGCGCGCAACCCGGCGCTGGCCGACCTGCTGTTGTCGTGGGCGCTCGACGACGAGGCGCTGGCGCCGCTCGACGACGACGCCGAGGAGGCCCTGCGCGAGGAACGGCTCGGCGCCACGGGGCCCGGCCGCCGCAGCCGCCGCCGCCGTCGCGCCGCGACGGCGGCAACGGCACGGACAAAAGCAGAAGTAGGGGAAAGGACGCCGCATGCGCACCGTGCTCAACGTGTTGTGGTTCGTGCTCTCGGGCCTGTGGCTGGCGATCGGCTACGCGGTGGCGGGGCTCGTGCTGTGCCTCCTCATCATCACGATCCCGTTCGGCGTCGCGTGCTTCCGTCTCGCCGCGTTCGTGCTCTGGCCGTTCGGACGGGCCGTCGTGCGCAAGCCCGACGCCGGCGCGCCGTCGACGATCGCCAACGTGCTGTGGTTCATCCTGGCCGGGCTGTGGATGGCGATCGCCCACGTCGTGCTCGGCATCCTGCTGTGCGTGACGATCATCGGCATCCCGCTCGGCCTCGGGAACTTCAAGCTCGCCGCCGTGGCCATCGCGCCGCTCGGCAAGGAGATCGTGTCCGCCGACGACCCGCGGGCGCAGGCGGGGATCGTCTTCTAACGGACCACGGGCGGCGCCGGCGTGGGGTCAGGCGCCGACGTCGAGGCTGAGCAGATCGCGCGCCACCACCACGGTGCCGTCGAAGTGGGCGCTGGCCAGTTCCGCCCACTGGTGTTCGTCCTCGGGGCTCGGCGCCGGGACGAGGTGCGTGAGCACGAGCGTGCCGACCCCGCCCCGAGCCGCCGTGCGCGCCGCATCCTCCACCGTCGAGTGGTAGTCGAAGATGTCGTTGAGCCGCGGCACGTTGAGCGGCTCGAGCAGGTCGCGGCGGATCACCGTGTGCACGAGCACGTCGGCGCCGGCGCACAGCTCGTCGAGCCCGGCGCACGGCACGGTGTCGCCCGCGATCACGACGGACGACCCGTCGTCGTCGACCCGGTACCCGACGGTGGGGCGCACCGGCGCGTGATCCGTCGGTGCGGCGGTGACGCGGACGGTGCCCGCGCTCAGGAGCTCGCCACGTTCGCACTCGGTGACGTCGGCCGAGGGCCGCCACGTCAGATCGTCGTGGTGCTCGAGGCGGTACCCGATGTCCGGTTCGAGCATCGCCTCGGTCGCGGCGACGAGGGCGGCCGTGCCGGGCGGGCCGTAGACCGCAAGCGGATTGGGCTGGAGGGACATGATCCAGCGCGTCGTCACGACGTCGTTGAGGTCGGTGATGTGGTCGCTGTGGAGGTGGGTGAGGAAGAGCGCGTGCAGCGCCCCGGCGCTCGCCCCGACGGCGGCGGCGCGCATCAGCACGGCGCGCCCGCAGTCGAACAACAGGTCGCCGGCCGAGGTCCGCACGAGCGTGGACGCGCCGGCGCGCTCGGGGTGCGGGAACGGCACGCCGCTGCCGAGGATGATCGTCTGCATCTTGTGCGCCTCCTACCAGACGTGAGGAACGAGACGCCTGGTGCGTTCGCGGTACTCGGTGTAGCCCGGCAACTCGCGGCCGAGCAGCCCTTCCTCGGCCCCGATGCGGTGCACGTAGGCCGGCGCCAGCAACGCGGCGACGTGCCGACGACGACGATGCTGCCCGACGCGAGCGCGAAGCCGCACCAGACGAGGAGCGAGCCGAGGTAGCCCGGGTGCCTGACGTGCCGGTACGGGCCGCGGTCGGTCACGGTTTGCTGGTTGGTCACGCGCAGCGTGCGGGTGTAGGCGTCGCTGAGCGTCTGCATGGACCAGGCGCGCAATGCGAGGCCCGCCAGGAGCACGACGAGGCCGAACGGCGCGCACACCCAGGGGAGCGGCCGCACGGGCAGGCGGCGCAACAGTGGTGCGCTCACGATCGCGAGCACGAAGGCGACGACGATGCCGCGCGTGCTGTGGGCGTCGTCGGTGGGCGCGTGCAGCTCCGACGCGTCGCCCGGCTGGCGCACCAGGGACTCGAGCACCAGGAAGCCCGAGACGCCGGCGTAGCCGGCGACGAACCACCGCACGCCTCGGCGCGGCCCGATCAGGGTGCTCGCCGCGCTCACGACGCCAGCATCGCACGGCGTGACTCGTGCCTGGCGCCTCGCACCTCGGGCCCCTGCGGGTGCACACGTGCGCACGCACCGCACCTGGGGGAACATCCCGCAGAGCCCGCCCACGCGTGTCCGTCTGAGAGCCCGTTCACAGTTGGCCTCAAGGTCGCAGTCGGACGAACGCCTGCGAAGCGTCACGATGACTCGCACGCGTCGCATTGTGAACGCGCTGTACGACCAAGCGAACGTTTACGACACTCCGATCCGCGACGTTTATCCCTTCCGCTTAGGAATCGAATTCGATTAAGAGTTGTTTTCGGTCGACACATTCGTTACCATCGCTGCAACTAGTGCTGACGTAAGTCATCTGAGTCACGCCTTCACGGGAAAACCTTGGCGGGTTTAAGGGTTGGGCGTGCAGAAAGGGCGGGGCTGTGCGCAGTCTTCTTGGCCGTGTGTCCGTTTCACTCGTCGCGGCCGCGAGTATCGCCGGCTTTCTCTCCTTCATAGCGACACCGGCGGGCGCCGTGTCGCAGACGGCGGGCGACGACGTGCCGATCTGGCAGTCCGGTTGGTCCTGGACGTACGCGACCACGTTCGTCGCCAACACGTCCGCCGCCGATGCCACGATGAACGAGACGGAGACGTACACGGTCGCCGGCATCGGCCCGAAGGACGGCTACGCGCAGGCGTACCAGGTGAACATCTCCGGCACGATCAGCAGCTGTACCGGAACGGCCGACGGCTACAGCATTTCCTCGTGCAGCGGCACCGCGACCGGGACCGCCTGGTACGAAGTCGGCAACCTCGCCCTCATCGAGGAGGACCAGGATCAGAACATCAGCGCCAAGGCGGAGAGCATCGTCGGCGTCACCGCCAGCTTCGACATCGCATTGGCCGCGGCGCCGGCCCTTCCGGAGATGGACTTCCGCCTGCACAACGGTGACGCCTGGCAGGTCAACACGGACATCAACGAAAGCGGGAACTACAGCTACGACGCCAGCGGCCTGGCCTCCGGCAGCGGTCCCATCAGCGGGACCCAGCCGGTCAACGCCCCGGCCAACGACACGGCGACGACGTACAACGGGACCGCGGTCGACCAGGACAGCATCAACGACCCCACCGACGGCTTCTCTGGGACCGCGGACTGGGCGCCGAGCGACGCCAACCTGGCGTACCTGAACCTGGACATGACTTCGTCGGGCATCGACATCACGCAAAGCCTGTCCAGCCACAGCACTCCCTCGCCCACCAGCACGCTGACCGAGAGCCTGAGCGCGCCGACGTCGTGTGCCGGCGCGCCGATCACCGTGTCCGGGGCGCTGAGCCCCCAACAGTCGGGCGTGGGTGTCACCGTGACCACTGACCTCGAGCCCGCCAGCCCGGGCGACCTGGTGTCCACCTCCACCACCACCGGTGCGGGAGGGGCGTACGCCGCGACGATCACCGCTCCGGTCCCGTCCGACAACCTCCAGAAGTCGGGGATCCGCGGCTCGTACGCGGTCCTCGTCAGTGCGGGATCGGCCAAGTCGGCCGCAACCTTGGAAGTGACGACCCAGGACTGCACCACCACCGCGTACACGGGAGCGACCTCGGCCGCGCAGGGCGGTTCGGCGAACGTGTCGGCCACCGTCAACGACCTGGCGACCGGCGGCCCGGTGGCCAGCGGTACGCCCGTGACGTTCAGCCTCACCGGGCAGAGCGCCACCGTCACCGCCGAACACCAACGGTTCCGGGGTGGCCACCGCGAGTTTGCCGATCGCCGGGCCGCCTGGCCCCCAGACGCTGACCGCAACGATGGCGGGGACGACCGGGCTCGCCGCGAGCTCAGCGAGCTCCGCGTTCAGCGTCACCCAGGACGCCACCACGACGACGATCAGCTCGTCCGAGCCCGAAGCGCAAGTGGGCGACCCGGTGACGTTCACGGCGCAGGTCTCGCCGAACACGCCGCACATCGCCACCGCGCCGACGGGCACCGTCACGTTCGCCGTCGGCGGGGCCCAGCTCGGCTCACCGGTCATCATCAACGCGTCCGGCTCGGCGACCAGCCAGGCCGACTCCACGCTCGGCCTCGGCGCGAGCTCCGTGACGGCCACGTACTCCGGGGACGGCAACTACACCGGCAGCACCGGCCAGATGACGCAGCAGGTCCACCCGCCGCTGACGGGCACGACGACGACCCTGACGGCAACCCCGACGAGCTCGGACTACGGCGAGGCCGTCGGCCTGACCGCCACGGTCGGGAGCGCCAGCGGCACGCCGGACGGCGCGGTGAACTTCTACAACGGCGACACGCTCCTCGGCAGCGCCGGCCTGAACCTGACGGCCGGTAACGACCAGGCCAGCCTCTCGGTGGCGGACCTGCCGGTCGGCAGCGACTCGCTCACGGCGGTGTACCAGGGTGACGACTTCGTGACCTTCGCCGGCAGCGGCTCGTCCCCGGTCACCGAGGTCGTCAGCCTCGATCCGACCACCACCTCGATCGCGCTGGCCTCGCCGGCCACGACGCCGGTGTCCGGCCAGGCGCTCACGTACGACGTGACGGTCTCGGCCAACGCGCCGGGCGCGGGCACACCGAGCGGGACGGTGCAACTCGACGTCGACGGAGCTCCGGTCGGCACCGCGACGCTCGCGGGCGGCGCGGGCAGCATCAACGTCAGCGGGTTGGGCGCCGGTAACCACTCCGTCGAGGCCGTCTACGGCGGTGACGCCGACTTCGCCAACAGTTCGCAGACCACCTCGCAGACGGTCGACCAGGCCAACACCACCACCGTGCTCGAGACGAGCCCGGCCGTGTCGGTGACCGGTCAGGCCGTCACCATCACGGCCACCGTGACCCCCGTCGCCCCCGGTGCGGGGAACCCCACCGGATTGGTCACCTTCTACAACGGCGTGACCCCGATCGGCACGGCGGCGCTCGCCGTGACGTCCAACGGTGACCAGGCCAGCTTCGGCCTGGCCAACCTGCCCGAGGGCAACGACACGCTGACCGCCAGCTATCCGGGCGACACCAACTTCGTCGGATCCACCTCGGCCCCGTACACCCAGGTCGTGAGCGCGGCGCCGCCGATGACCGGGACTACCACGGTGGTCGCCTCGTCGGCCGACCCGTCCGCCTTCGGTCAGGGTGTGACGTACACCGCCACGGTCACGGCCTCCGACGGCACGACCCCGTCGGGCACGGTGCAGTTCTCGGTCGACGGGGCCAACCTGGGCGCCCCGGTGAGCCTCGACGCAAATGGCCAGGCCGCGAGCCCGGCGATCGCGACGCTCGCTCCGGGCGCCCACACGGTGGTGGCCGCCTACAACGGGGCGCTGACCCCGTTCGACCAGTACACGGTGAGTGGCGAGGTCGTCTCGCAGACCGTGCAGGAGGACGCCACCAGCGCGGCGCTGACGGTCTCGCCGAGCCCGGCCGCCTACGGCCAGCCGGTGACCTTCACCGCCACCCTGTCCGCCGCCGCCCCGGGCGCCGGCACGCCGGGCGGCACGGTCCAGTTCCTGGTCGACGGTCAGGACTTCGGCGCACCCGTCGCGGTCAGCGGCGGGACGGCCACCTCGACCGACTCGACGCCACTGCCCGCAGGGACGCACGTCGTCTCGGTGATCACCTCCGGTGACCCCGACTTCGCCGGCACGACGGCCTCGGCGAACTTCAGCGTCGGCCTCATCCAGACGACGACGACGCTGACCGGCCCGTCGAGCGCCAACTACGGGCAGGCGGTCCAGCTCAACGCATCGGTCTCGGCCGCCCAGGCCGGCCCCGCTCCGCTCAGCGGCAGCGTCAGCTTCTACGACGGGGCCACCCTCCTCGGCAGCACGCCGGTGACGGTGTCGGCGGGTACGGGGAACGCCTCGTTGACGGTGTCGAACCTCGCTCCGGGCGCCCACTCGATCACGGCGACGTACTCGGGTGACGTCAACTACGCCGGCAGCACGAGCTCGGCGCTGAGCCTGACCGTCAACAAGGAGGCGACCAGCCTGTCGGTGACGCCGGCGCAGATCGAAGAGGAGTTGTTGCTGAAGCTGCCCGATCGTCCAGCAGCTGACGCTCGAGTTCCCGCTGCAGGCCACGCTGACCACGGCGAGCGGTGCCCCTCTGGCGAACCAGCCTCTGACGTTCACCGCCGGCTCCACCGTCCTGTGCACGACGACGACCAACGCCCAGGGGCAGGCGACCTGCACCCCGAGCTTGGCCGGCGAGCTGGCCATCGTGCTCGACCTCGGCTACTCCGTCTCGTACGCCGGGAACTCGGACTACACGTCGACCTCTGCGGCCGGCAAGTTGATCCTGATCGTCCTTTAACTCTCAGCCCCCCGCTGCCTTACCGAGGAGAATCATGAAGAAGAGGATCCCGTTCGTGCGTAGGTTGTTCGCCGGAGCCGCGACCGTCGGCCTGACGGCCGGTCTGGCGGCACTGTCCTTGGCCACGCCCGCCGGCGCCACCATCACCAGCCCCGGAAGCGGATCCGGCACGGTGACGGTGAACGGCAGCGTGACGTTCAGCGCCAGCGGCACGGCCAACACGGGCGCGTGCGCCCTGGTCGGCGACGAGAGCTCGACCACGCTCCAGCTGCTCAACTCGTCGAACACGGTGATCGACTCGGGGTCCGCCCACGAAGGCTTCGCGAACGAGGGGGCGGCGAGCGTCAGCTTCAGCTACCCGACGTACGAGCAGCCCAACGGCAGCTACACGTTGAAGGACGCGGAGAGCTACTACACGGGGACGTTCTGCAGTCACCCCACCAACAACTACAGCGAGACGGTCGTCTTCGACAATACGAGCACGGTGACGTACACCGGGGCGACCAGCGCGGCACCGGGGCAGACGATCACCGTGTCGGCGGTCCTCGGTCTCAGCGGCATCAGCACGCCGGCGGGACAGACGATCATCTTCTCGCTGTCGGGAGGGAACTCCGTCAGCGCCACCACGAACAGCTCCGGCGTGGCGTCCACCACCTTGGCCGTCACCGGGTCGCCGCGGAATGCCACGATCACCGCTTCCTACGCGGCCGGCCAGTACTACGACTACCCGGCGTCGAGCACATCGCCCGCCTTCACCGTGACGCCCGACCCGACCAACGTGTCGCTGGGCGCAAGCTACCACGACGCCGGCATACGGCCAGTCCGACACGTTCACCGCGTCGGTGAACTCCACCGCCTACGGCACGAACCCCAACGGGACGCCCACCGGCAGCATCCAGTTCCAGGTCAACGGTTCCAACTACGGCTCCCCGGTCGGGCTGAGCGGTGGCACGGCGAGCATCACCGACCCGTCGATCGGCAATGCCGCCCCCTACACGATCACCGCGGTCTACAGCGGTGACAACAACTATTCGGGCAACTCCGCCAGCGTCGGCGTGACGGTCGAGGCAGCCTCCACGTCGACGTCGGTGGTGGCCACCCCGACGTCCACCGTGTACGGCCAGTCCGTGGACTTCACCGCCACGGTGGCGACGCTGCCGCCGGGTGCCGGCACGGCGACGGGCACCGTCACCTTCCAGATAAACGGCAGTCCCTTCGGCAACCCCGTGCCCCTCAACGGGTCGGGCCAGGCCACGAGCCAGTCCATCGCCACGCTCGGGGCCAACAGCTACTCGATCACGGCGATCTTCAACGGCAGCACCGACTTCGCCGGCAGTTCCGAGACGATCCACTACACGGTGGGTCAGGCAACGTCGTCCACCACCGAGGTGACGTCTGCGAACCCGTACGCCGTGTACGGCCAGGGCATCACCTACACGGCCACGGTCACCGACTCCTCGCCGAACTCCACCGGCACGCCGACCGGCTCCGTCGACTTCCAGGTCGAGGGCGTGAGCCCCGGCACCACGAGCCAGGGGAGCTACACCGACATCGGTTCGGGCGCCCTGAACGGGAACACCGCGTCGAGCCCGACGATCTCCACGCTGAACCCCGGTGACTACAACGTCGAGGCCATCTACGGCGGCGACTCGAACTTCACCGGCAGTTCTGCCACGATCAGCCAGTTCGTCACGCCGGACACGACCACCACGAACCTGAGCTCGTCCGTGCCCACGTCGGTCTACGGGCAGCCGGTCAGCGTCACGGCCAGCGTGACCGCCAACGCGCCGGGCGCGGGCAACCCGACGGGCCAGGTCGACTTCCAGATCGTCAACAACCAGCCCGGCTCCACCGCCACGGACCTCGGTGACGTGACGCTCTCGGGCGGCAGCGCCGGCATCGCCCTGCCGAACGAGCCGGCCGGCAGCTACACGGTCACCGCGACCTACGAGGGCTCGCCGCTCGCTGACTTCCAGAGCAGCAGCACGACGCTCCTCCAGACCGTCAACCCCGATCCGACGACGACCGTCGTCGCCACCTCGGGCAGCCCTTCGGTGTCCGGCCAGACGGTGACCTTCACGGCGACCGTCAGTGCCAACGCACCGGGTGCGGGCACCCCCAGCGGGTCGGTCACGTTCTTGGACGGCGCGACGCCGCTCGCCACCGTGGGCCTGGCCGTCGTCGGCGGCAGTGACCAGGCCAGCCTGACCACGTCGGCCCTCTCCGTCGGCACGCACGCCATCACGGCGACCTACAGCGGTGACGCCAACTTCGTCACGAGCAACGACTCGCTCACCCAGACGGTCAACCAGGACCAGAGCACGACCGTCCTGACGCAGAACGGTGGCACCCAGCCGGGTCAACCGGTCAGCTTCACGGCGACCGTCACCGCCAACGCCCCCGGCTCGGGCACACCGACCGGGACGGTCACCTTCGAGCTGAGCGGCGCACCGATCGGTGCTCCGGTCACGCTGTCGGGCGGCCAGGCGACCAGCGAGATCCTGAGCAACCTCACACCGGGCGTCTACGCCATCACCGCCATCTACTCCGGCGACACCGATTTCCTCACCAGCACCGGCTCGGGCAACCAGGAGGTCGGCCTGGCAACGACGACGACGACGCTGGTGGCCTCGCCCAGCCCCTCGACGTACACGCAGGCGGTCACGCTGACCGCCACGGTGAACGTCGTCGCCCCGGGAAGCGGCACGGCGACGGGGACGGTCGACTTCTACAACGGCCCGTACCTGCTCGGGTCTGCGCTGCTCAGCGGCGGCCAGGCGTCGATCTCCACGAGCTCGCTCCCGATCGGCACCGACAGCCTCTCCGCTTCGTACGTCGGTGATGCCGACTTCCTGCCCAGCCAGTCCGCTGCGGTCCCGCAGGCGGTCGGTGTGATCCCCACCTCCACGAGCCTGGCCACGAGCCCGAACCCGTCGAGCTACGGGCAGACGGTGACGCTGTCCGCAACCGTCGCACCGCAGAGCCCGTACGGCGGGACGCCGACCGGCACCGTGACCTTCTCCAACGGATCCACGACCCTCGGCACCGCCACCCTCTCGGGGGGCCAGGCCGCACTGACGGTGGCGAGCCTGCCCGTGGGCAGCGACCAGATCACCGCGACGTACTCGGGTGACGGGACCTACGGCGCGAGCGCAACGGCGAGCGCCTCCACCCAGACGGTCACCCAAGCCAAGACCACACTGAGCGCAACCACGATGAGTGCCGGCGTTGTCTCGGCGACGCTCACGACCGCCTACGGCCCGGTGGTCGGCGCGACGATCACCTTCACCGCCGGGTCGACGGCGCTGTGCACCGCAACGACCAACGCCCAGGGTGTGGCCAGCTGCCAGCTGACCGCTGCGCACCAGCTCGACGTCGATCTGAACGGTGGGTACACGGCCAACTACGCCGCCACCACCGACTACAGCGCGGCGACGGCGACCGGCAAGTCGTAACAAGCAGTCTCCAGCGCGGACGGCCCGGCACCGGGAAGGGGTGCCGGGCCGTTGCGCGTCCATCGGAGGGTTACCCGTAGGGCGTCGATTCTCTGGAAGGCCGCCGCCCGCGTGCTCCGGGAATCGGTCCGGCGGGCGGACGGGGTCGCTGCCCCGCCGTGAGCCCGAAAATCGATCGCTAGAAAAATTTCATGGTCGTATATGAGATGACCGGCAACCAGTTCTTCGTCTTGTATACGGACTCTGACGCATAGATACGGCGTTTTCATTACGACGCCCTTATAAATATGAGGAGCACGCCGTATACGGGCCGCGGGGAAACGCCGGCGGACGGCATATACGTCTCGAAAAATGGCGTCGCAACTTTTTTTGGCCGCCAACGAGCCGTCTGGCGCATCCGGGAGGGTTTCTCCCTACCATGAGGCCGACCGGATCGACCGGCCCGAACAGGAGGCATTGTTGGAACCGCAACCAGGCTGGGACAGCGCGCTCGGCATCAACGTCGAAGAGATGACGCCGACGCGGGTCGTGGCGTACATCGACATCGACGAGCGACACCAGCAGGGCTACGGCATCGTCCACGGCGGCGTCTGGGCGTCGGTGGTCGAGTCCGTCGGCAGCCACGGTGCGGCGATGGCGGCCTATGAGATCAGCGGTGACATGGCCGTCGTCGGCGTGGCGAACTCCACCGACTTCTTCCGACCCCACCGCACGGGGCGGGTGAAGGCCACCGGCACGCCGATCCAGGTCGGCCGCACCCAACAGGTCTGGTTGGTCGAGATCGAGCGGGAGAGCGACGGCAAGATGGTCGCCCGAGGCCAGCTGCGCGTGCAGAACCTGGCCGGCCAACCGGAGCGCCGCAGTTGAGCTGAGTTGAGCTGAGCCACGCCCGACCCCCGCCCAACGGGCTCGGCCGGGCGCCCCGAGACTCAGTCCGGCCACTCCCGTCGGCGCTCACGCGCCGGCGGCTCGTCGAGCGCCCAGGACCGGCGCCACGCCGACGCCTCGGGCCCGCGGTGCGCCGTCACGGCGCCGGGCACGGGGTCAGCCGCGCTCACCGCACGGCGGGCCTGCCACCAGTCCGAGTGCACCTCGCGGGCCAACGTGGCGACCGCGGCCTCGATGCGCTCGGAGAAGCGCCGCGTGTTCTCGCCCTCGTCCGGCGTCATCGGCGCCCCAAACAACACGGCGATGGGGGAGCGGCGCAACCGACCGCCCCGTCGCGCCTCGGTCCCCGAGCCGCCGGGCGCCGGCGCCCCCGCCGAACCCGTCTTCGGCAGCACGTGGCGCGTCCCGTGCAGGTACACCGGCACGACCGGCCGCCTGGTGCGCTTGCCCAGGTAGCCCGCGCTGGCGGCGTGGAACGGCTGCGTCCAGCCGTCGGGGGAGCGCCCCCCCTCGGGGAAGATGACCAGGTTCCACCCGTCGTCGATCAACTCGACCGCCGTGTCGGCGGAGCGACGGTTGACCCGGCTGCGCTCGACCGGGATCGCCGCCAGGGCGAACGACCACAGCACCGACTTCCAGGTGCGGTCGAAGAAGTAGTCCGAGGCGGCCGCCACCACCGTCTTGTGGCGGAACTCGACTGGCAGCGTCGTCAGCAGCAGCGGCGTGTCGATGTGGCTCGCGTGGTTCACCGCGAAGATGACCGGGCCGTCGAGGTGCTGGAGATGTTCGAGCCCGCGCAGCGTCGCCGGGGCGAACAGCCGCGCCGCCGGCCGGGCCACGTTGTCGATCACCATGGCGCGCGCCAGGCGCACCGGGTAGCGCCGCGACCATTCGTGGTCGTACTCGAGGCCCACCCGGCGCTCGGGGTCCGGCCGCGGCACCGAGGTCGGCCACGAGGGCGCGGCGAACGGGAAGCGGGCGGAGCGGACCCGGCCCAGCAGCGACGAGACCGGCGCCGGCGACGCCATCAGTGCACGTCCGACATGAGGATCGGCGGGTTGTGCACGTGGGTGAGCGTCGGCGACGGCCCGACGACGTCGGTCGCCATCTCGAGCGCGTCGTTCAGCGAGCTGGCGGGGGTGAAGCCGAGGCGTCGCACGGCCTTGGCGTCACCGCCCACGACGATCACCCGGCCGACGTGCTGCAGGGCGTGGGCGCACCAGTACCACATGTAGAACGGGTGGACGCCGTGGTAGGCGTGCCCGGTCCGGTAGAGGTGGATGTACCACGGGTCGGTGGCGAACGACTCCTCGAATTCCTTCGACATCCGCACCGGGTCCACGGTCTGCGTGAGCACCTGCTCGTAGAAGTCGATGTAGCTCGGGTGATGGCCGGGGTGGAACTCCGGCCGGGTCGGGTGGCGCATGATCACGACGCCGCCCTCGCGTACCAGCGGCTGGCCGCGGTACATGTTGAAGAAGTAGCCGAGCCCGAGGCACGCCACCAGGATCGGGTTCATGATGGAATTGACGTTGTAGGGGCAGATGAACGGCAGCCCCATGGTCAAGATGTCGGTCTGCCCCGACACCTCGACACCCTGTTGCTCCCACACGTTGGCCGTGGTCAGCTCGTGCACCGCCTCGACCTCGCCGGCCTGCACCGAGGTCAGCGCGTGCGGCGAGCGGATGGACTGGAAGATCTGACGCGCCAGGCGTGGGGGCGTCTTGGACAACGCCTTCGACGTGGCGGCGAACGTGGCGCGGTCGCGCATCGTCCACTCCCACTCGCGCTTTTGTAGGAACGAGAAGTTCGATGGGAACGTGTCGTTGTTCAGCGTCGTCTCGATCTGGAAGACCTTGACCCCCGACTCGGCGATGAGGCGTCCCATGCGCCAGTTCGACGAGTGCAGCTCGGAGCGGTGCTGGTCCATGAAGGACTTCGAGTGCCGCATCGTCTGCGGGTTGTGGTGGTGGCGCAGGCTGCGGTAGCTGGCGAGCCCGGTGGCGACGCTCTTGTGCCCGCCGTCCATCGACACGAGGTTGATGTTCACGTACACCAACAGGTCGGACGTGGCGGCCCGCTTGTTGATCTCGACGTCCTCCCCCTGGTCCGTCTGGCCGATGTACAACAAATTGGCCGGGTCCTCGGCGTCGTGCTGGGTCAGCAGGCCGTGCGGGGCGAAGGCGTCGTAGACCCGGTCGCCCAGCGCGTGGCGCAGCTCGTCCTCGGTCATGCGCCGGTGCAGGGCGAGCGCGGCGACCAGCACCACGTCGTCCACGCCGGCCTCGGCCGCCAGGTCGAGCACCGTCTCGATGACCATTTGGCGGATGTCGGGCGACTCCATCGGCGGGAGCGGCAGCGAGATGTCGTCGAAGCAGATCGTCAGCTTCATGCCCGGGCGCAGCAGCGCCGGCAACGGGTCGCGGTCGCCCACCGGGTGGAGCAGGGCGTCGCGGATGGCCCCGTACGGGTCCTCGATGGGGTCGATCGGCTCGGGCGCGTAGATCACCCGGCTCCCCTCGGGCAGAGTCTCGAGCAGGAAGCCCTCGCCGTTCCAGAACAAGGTCGGCGGCGTGGACTTGTCCACCTCGAGGACGAAGCCGGGTCGGCGGCTCATCGGGTGTGTCCTTTCTTCTCTTCCCGTACGTCGAAAGCGATCTTGACGGCCCCCCGCCTGCCCGCGGCGCCGGCGTGCGCCACCGCCTCCTCGAAGCGGGTGAGCGGATACGTGGCCGAGACCAACCGCCCGGTGCCCAGCGCGCCGGCCAGCTCGAGCGCCAGGGCGAACGTGGACACGCCGTCACCCGAGCCCGAGCCCGAGCCCGAGCCCGCACCGGCGCCCGCAACGCCGTGCTCCGTCCCGTACGCGTAGGCCCCCGCCAGCCGCACCTCGCGGTGCCACAGCGGCGCCAGGTCCACCGTCACCTTGCCCGGCATCCCGACCATCACCACCGTGCCCCGCGGGCGCACCATGGCCAGCGACGCTGCGATCGACTCGGGGCTGCCGACGCAGTCGAGGACGACGTCGGCCCCGCCCGAGAGCGTGGCCGTCATGCCCGACGCGCCGCCGTAGGACAGCGAGCGGGTGTTGCGGCGCACGGCGCGCGGCAGCTGATCCGGGGGGAGCGCCTCGGTGCAGCCGAGCTCGCGGGCCAGCCGTTGCTGGTGCGGATAGCGCGCCCCCACCAGGAGCGCGGAGGGCGACGGGCAGCGACCCGTGGCCGCCAGGTGCGAGATCGCCGCCGTCACGAGCAGGCCGAGCGTGCCGGCGCCGAGCACCGCCACGACGTCGCCGTCGGTGATCGGCGCGCCCAGCACGGCGTGCACCGCGCAGGCGACGGGCTCGACGGTCACCGCGTCCTCGTCGCTCAGCGCGTCGGGCACGGCGTAGAGCTGGCTCCGGTGCGCGACCAACCCAGAGGAAGACCACCCGCCGCCCGTGTCGGCGCAGAACCCGGTCTGGAGGCCGGGGCGGATGTGCCCGAAGGCGAGATAGCCGCAGTTGCCGACCTGGCCCGCCGCACACGCCGGGCACATCGGCGAGATGCCCCGCGCCGCGCACCCGAGCACCGGCTGCAGCACGACGCGGCTCCCGGCGGGCAGCACGACACCCTCGGCGCCGTCCGTGTCCGAGCCCACGACCCCGACCACCTCGTGGCCCGGGACGAACGGGAACGACACGATGTCCTCGAAGTAACGCGAGCTGCGCCCGTCGAGCGTCGACAGGTCAGACCCGCAGATCCCCGACAGCAAGGGATCGACGTGCACCCAGCCCTCCGCCGGCACGTCCGGCGCGTCCTGCTCCACGAGGCGCAGCGGGCCGACGCCGGCGCCGCGCCCCGAACCGAAGGACGAGACGACGCGGGCGGCGGCGAACCGCGGCAGCGAGCGTTCGAAGACCAGCGTGCTCATCGGCTGCTCACCGTCACCGCCCCATGACCGCCTTCGGCGCCTTCACGTCGAACGGGCCGCAGCGGCAGGGGCCGGTGCGAGCCGCCCTCGGCCTTGGCCCAGTGCTCGACGTGCCAGCCGCGCCGGCGTGCGATGGCGGACAGGCGGGACTCGGGGTTCACCGCGACGGGGAACCCGACCGCCTCGAGCATCGCCAGGTCGGACGTCGAGTCGGCGTAGGCGACTGATTCCTCCAGGGACAAGGAATGCTCGTCGGCGTAATCGGCCAACAACAAAGCCCGCGCCTCGCCGATCGGCGGCAACGCGGTCAGCTGTCCCGTCAGACGCCCGTCCCGCTCGCCCATCTGCCGCGCAGACGATGTCGTCGAACAACGGCCGGATCGGCTCGATGATGAAGTCCAGCGCCCCCGTGATCAAGAGCGTCCGGTGCCCGGCCGCCCGGTGCGCCCGCACCCGGGCGAAGCCGTCGGGGAACGAGCGGGTCAACAGCTGGCGGTGGAAGAGCTCCCACGAGTCCTCGCGCAGCTGCGCCACGGGCGCGTCCTCGAAGCGCCGGTAGAAGGCGCTCAGGAAGTCGCCGCGGTCGCGCCGGTCGAGCGCCAGCAGGGCCGGTCCCTGGCGGACGAGGTCGGCGACGAAGCGGGCCCGCCGCGCCGGCGGCAGGTGGCGGCTGGCCAGCCAGGCGTACGTGTCGACCACGTTGGAGGACATGAGCGTGTGCTCGAGGTCGAACACGGCCAGATGCCGGTCCGGCGACAGGATCGCCCGCCGCTGCCGGTCGGGCCGCTTCTCCACCACGGAACGCCCGGGCTTCGTGCGCACCCGGGTGTGCTCGAGCACCGACGGCAAGTGGATCTCGAGGATGTAGCGGTCCCAGTCGATGACGCCGGGGTCGAACCCGAAGCGCGCGTGGTCGTCGGCGTCGCAACGGTCGAAGAGCTCGAGCAGGTTGTCGACCCGGTACCGGGCGTCGGTCTCGGTGTAGGCGCCGTACAGCTCGACGTAGCCGAGGGCGCGCTTGGCCATGGCGTGGCGGTCCTCGATGGTGGCGGCCAACTGCGCCTGCCTGCCCCGGATCGGCAAGGCAGTGATCAGCCGTTCTGCGTACGTCATGAGCTGGTCGGCGCGGCGGAGCTGACGCTGCACCCGCCCGCGTCCGGGAAACGACCACTCGGGGACGCTGATGGGTTGGCCGCGGTCGTCGTAGAGCGGGTTGCGCTGGAAGAAGCCGGTGGACTTCTCGACGAGGCGCCCGTAGCGCAGTGGGTTCCGCACCCCCGAAGCGACGTGGTACACCTTCGGCCGACCCGGCTCGGGCCCCTGTGCGGCGACCGCCAACAGCGCCGCCACGACGAGGTCGACCGGGATGACGTCGATGATGCCCTCGGGCACGCCGGGGAACTCGGCCAGCAGGCCGCGCGCGTAGGAGATGATGATCGGCTCCGCCATGCGGAAGCCGCGGATCCATCCGGGCCGCGGCTCGGACACCGCCGACTCGATGATGGAGGGCCGCACGAAGGAGATGGGGACCTTGCCCTCCCACTGCTCGACCAGCGCCTTCTCGCCGAGCGCCTTCGTGAACGGGTAGGCGTCGGGCCAACCCAGCGATAGGGCGCGCGCGGTGCCGGCCTCGACGAGCTCGTTGCCCACCCACTCCTCGCGCATCTTTTCGGCCCGCGCCGAGATCAGGTGGTCGCCGGCGGCGCCTATCTCCGAGCGGGCCTTCTTCTTGAAGTCCCTGAGTTTCTCGGGCTTGCGGGACTCCGCCTGCAGGTCGTCGCGCAACCGGCGGGCGAATGCGACCTCGTCCTGCCACCTCACGTCGAGCGTGAAGGGGTTCTCGCTGAGCAGCTCCTCTTTGGCCTCGCCCTGGTGCGTGCTGGCGACGTAGGCGGTGGACACCGAGATGAGATGGCCGCCCGAGCCGCAGTCGGCCATGGCGGCGGCGACGCGCGAGGGCCCGAGGAGGTTGATCTCCACCGCCTGGGTGAGTGGCGCGTCGAAGGAGACGGTCGCGGCGGAGTGGATGACGACGCCCGCCTCGGCCAAGGCGGCGCGTCCTTCGTCGTCGAGGCCCAGACCGTCCTGGCTGACGTCACCGGCCACGGCCCGGACCCGCCGGGCCACCTCGTCCGCGAAGCGGTCACCCAGCTCCTCGCGGGCCCGGTCGAAGCAGTCGTTCTTGATGACTTCCCGGGCCAGGCGGGCGCTGGCGTCGGCCCGGCGCCCAGGGCGGATCAGGACCGTGATCTCGGCCTCGGGGATCGAGCGCAGGATGCGCTCCACGAGCGCGGTGCCCAAGAAGCCGGTGGCACCGGTCACGAAGAAGCGCTTGCCGCGCAGCTCCCGCTCGATGGGCATCAGAATTGTCTACCACCGCCCGCCGATTCTGTCTACCATTTGGTAAGTGCCCAGCTCCTCGACCAGTGACCGCATCCTCGACGCCGCTCTGGGCTCCTTCGCGAGCAGGGGCTACGAGGCAACGTCCCTCGACGCCGTGGCCAAGGAGCTCGAGCTCACCAAGCAGTCGATCCTCTACTGGTTCCCCTCGAAGGACGCCCTCCTCGAGGCGGTGATCGCCCGGAGCGCCAACGACCTGTCGGCCGCCTTGGAGTCGGCGCTCCAGCGGGCCGGCGAGGGCTGGGAGCGGGTGGAGGCCGTCGTGCGCTCGGTCTTTCGGCTCGCCGCCCGGCAGCCGGACCTGCTGGGTCTCCTCCGCGAGGTGGGACGCCTCGGGCCGCCGGCTGCGACGCAGATGACCCTCGCCCTCGAGCCGCTGGTCCAGCGCGCCTCGTCGTTCCTCGAAGCGGAGATGGCGGCGGGGACCATGCGCCGTTCCGACCCGCGCCTCCTCTTGTTGGCCATCTATTCCACCGTGATCGGGATGGTCACCGAGGTGGAGGTGCTGCGGGCGCTGGGGGAGGAGCCGACGGCCCGCTCGCTGGTCCGCCGCCGCGCCGACGTCTTGCAGTTGCTGCGCTCGGCGCTCCTGGTCGATCCCGGTCGCTGAGTAGCGTCCTCGACCACCGGACCCATCGGGTCCGTCGCCGTCTACTGCGTGGTCTTGGGGATCTTCTTTCGGGGCGGAGCCTTCGGTGTGTAGCGCTTGCTCGCCGTGGGCGGCTTGCGCGCGCCAGGCTCAGAGGACGTCGACTTCGACCTCGGCGCGGCGGCCCGGGCGTCCTTGCCTCGTGGCCTGTTCGCGACCTCCTGTTTGATCAGCTTCGTGTCGGTGGTCCCGTACTTATTGATCCTCCAGGCCCGGAGCATCAACCAGCCACCCAGCAGGATGAACACGAACCCGACGAGCCCGACGAACAGTGTGAACGCGAACCCGATGAAAAACAGGCCGACGACGACCGGCGTGCGCCAGCGCTTCCACAAGACGACGAACCCGCTAATGCAGAAGAGAAGAATGAGGCCGCCGAGCAGCTTGGCGTCGGGGGCGACGGCGATGGTGTTCTTGCCCTCCCTGGTCACCTTGTTGCTGGTGATGATGTAGGCGGGGATGGCGATCGCGGCAATCGTCGCCAAGGAGGAACCCAACGAAGGAGAGCTTGATCTCCAGCGGATTCATCGTCCGCATGACCTTCCGGCGACGCTCGGCCGGGATGATCTGGGCCTCGCCGGAATCGCTCGACGCTACGGGCGGCGGTGAAGGCCAGATAGGCCTCCTTGAGCTTCACGGCCCAGGCCAGTGGCCCGCTGAGCTCTTTGTCGCCGTCGTATTCGTTTTCGGGGGTGGTCCAGGTCATCTCTCCTTCAGGGTACCGGTGCCGACGGGCCCTCGGAAATCAGCCTCCGCCGCAGGTAGGAGGCCTCCCGCAGGCTACGGTTAGGGACCGCGTTTCACCCCTTAGGGGCGCTTAGCTCAGTTGGTTAGAGCGCAGCCTTCACACGGCTGAGGTCGGAGGTTCGAGTCCTCTAGCGCCCACCCTCCGTCCCACTCAGATGCTGGTGTGTTTCGAGCGAGAGTCGCCTCTGCGATCAGTCGTGCGAAGTCGGCATCGAGCAATATCCAGCGCGCGCAAGCCATGCGCGCGCCCGCCCCCGCTGGCGTTCCTCTGAGTACGCGAGCCATCGATTCAAATCTTCGGGGTGTCTCGCGAGAACATCTTTGAATCTTCGGAAGGCTCCGCGATGCCGAGCTCGTGACCACTGGCCGACCCGCCTATACCCGGGCAGTGGCGTTGCTCAAGAAGGCAAGGCGTGCGGCCGAGGCTGCGGGTCGCCGAACGGAGTTTTCAGAGCATGTTGAGGCCCTACGTCAGCAATACCACAAGCGTCCGGCACTCATGGAGATGATGGATCGTTCCGCACTGCGCTGAGCCTCGACTTGTTATGCCAAACAGAGGCCGCAGCCAAGGAAGAGTGCTGACGTCAGGATTCTCGGTCAACCCACACGGCAAGCCACTGCGACAGCCCTGCTTCGTCCAGGTCACCGGCTGCGACCGCCAGCATCGTCGTGACGGCCTCTTCGGTTGGAACATCGAGTTCGTGACCGTTGAGCACGCAGAACATTGTGAGGCAGCCCCAGGCAAGGCGCTTGTTCCCGTCGAGCAGGGGATGGTTCCGGGATACGCGAACGGCGAGGACGGCCGACTGGTCGAGGAACTCGGGATACATGTCGTGTCCGCCAAACGACGTCTGGGGAGCATGCAGTGCGGAATCGAGCAGGTTGAGCCGAGGACCTCGAGCCAGGACGGCGACCTCAATCCCGGTCACCGCCTCGGCAATGGCGAGCGCTTCCGCCAGGCTCAGATACCTCACTCGGCCAAACGGTCGAAGATCTCCCTGTCTCGTTCGGTCAGTCTCCGCAGCGTCTCCACAAATTGCTTGTCCTGCTTGACCTTTTCGATTTCGGCGAGCAGAGCCTCGATGACCAGGGCGTTGACGCTGATGCCCCGGCCTCGGGCCACGACGTCGACTGTGTTGGCCAATTCTTCGGGCATCCGGACGGTCGTCGTCTTCTTCGTCATGCCATCATGATAGCAAGCCATCAGATCGACCGGCAACGCGTACGAGATCGGCGGATGGCGTGCGCGAACGATCGGAACGCAGCGCAAACGGGTACCAGCGGAAGCCTAAATGCGGTTTTACCTGGGTTTCCTCTGTATCTCCTGGATCGGAAATCCACCGAGGGTGCCTTCACACGGCTGAGGTCGGAGGTTCGAGTCCTCTAGCGCCCACCAAGATCGTCCCCGGCCCGACGCCGGCTCCCAGGCCCAGGTGCGCCTTCCTTCAGCCGACGACAACCCTCGACTAGCCCGCCGCGATGCCCACGACGTTCGACACGTGGACGCCGTCCCCGGGAAGCGACCCTTGGTAGGTGGCGCTCCCGAAGGCAGAAGATCCCGCCGTCGGAACCGGCCAGCCAGTAGCCGTTGCCGTTCGGGAGCGATGCCCACGACGTTCGAGACGTGGACGCCGTCACCGGGCAGCGATCCTTCGTAGACGGCGCTCCCGAAGGCGAAGATCCCGCCGTCGGAGCCGACCAGCCAGTACCCGTTGCCGCTGGGTGCGGGAGCGACGCCCACGATGTTCTTCACGTGGACGCCGTCGGCCGGCAGCGACCCTTCGTACGATCGCGCTCCCGAAGGCGAAGATCCCGCCGTCGGAGCCGACCAGCCAGTACCCGTTGCCGCTCGGGCGCGGCAACGATGCCCACGATGTTCGAGACGTGGACGCCATCGGCGGGGAGCGACCCCTCGTAGACGGCGCTCCCGAAGGCGAAGACCCCGCCGTCGGAGCCGACCAGCAAGTACCCGTTGCCGCTGGGCGCGGGCGCGATGCCCACGATGTTCTTCACGTGGACGCCGTTCGCAGGCAGCGACCCCTGGTAGACAGCGCTGCCGAAGGCGAAGACCCCGCCGTCTGAGCCGGCCAACCAGTTCCCGTTGCCGCTGGGCGCAGGAGCGATGCCCACGATGTTCGACGCGTGGACGCCGTCGGCGGGCAGCGACCCCAGGAACGGGGCGGTGCCGAGGGCGAAGGTCCCGCCGTCGGAGCCGACCAGGGTGTACCCGCTCGACGCGTAAGTGAATTGGTCGGCCGACGATGTCGCCGATGTCCCGGCGAACGTGCTCACCGTGACGTTGGCGACGCCGCTTCCGGCCGGAGACACCGCCGTCAGCTCGTACGCGCTCTCGTACGTGACCGACGTGGCTGCGGTCGAACCGAAGTCGACGGTGGAGCCGTAGTTGAACCCGGTGCCGTGGATGGTCACCGTGGTGCCGCCCGCCGCCGGTCCGGCATTGGGCACCACCGAAGTGACCGTGGGGGCCTGCTCGATCACGACGCCACCGGGTCCGTTCATGTCCGTGTCGCCACCGACGATCGTGTTGACCGGCGTCGGATCACCCGTCGCGGCGAGTTGGCTCGGCGTGTACTCGTCGAGGCTCTCGCCGCTGTAGCTTCGGCACCCACAGGTCACCGGCGGCGTCGAAGGCGAGGCTGTAGGGGCCATCGAGGCTCGATCCGTTCGACGAGATCGTGACCGCGGGCGTCGGGTCACCCGAGGACGCGAGCTGGCTCGGGGTGAACTCGACGAGCGTATCGCCGCTTGGCATTCGTCACCCAGAGGTTTCCGGAGGCGTCGAATGCGACCCCGCTCGGGCCGTCGAGGCTCGATGCGTTCGCCGAGAGCGTGACGGCGGGCGTCGGGTCACCCGACGACGCGAGCTGGCTCGCCGTGTACTCGACCACGGTGCTCTGCGTCGGTGTTGGCCACCCACATGTCGCCGGAGCCGTCGAAGGCGAGCCCGTAGGTGCTCTCGACGTGCCGTGATGGTCACGGCCGGTGTCGGGTCGCCCGAGGAGGCGAGCTGGCTCGGGGTGTACTCGACGAGCACTGCCCGCTTCGTTGAGCGCCCACAGATCCCCGGACCGGTCGAAGGCGACGCTGCCGGGGTCGTTCAGGCTCGATCCATCCGACGAGATGGTGACGGCGGGTGTCGGGTCGCCCGACGAGGCGAGCTGGCTCGGGGTGTATTCGACGAGCGTCTCGGCGTCCAAATTCGCGATCCACAGGTTGCCCGAGGCGTCAAAGGCTTCGGTACCGAAGGGGTCGTTCAGACTGTTGTCGTTGGCCGAGATGGTGACGCCTGGAGTGGCATTTCCGGTCGCCGAGAGCGGGTAGGAGAGGAGCGTGCTGCTGTCCTGGTTGACGACCCAGATGGTTGGGGTCACCGCGGTGGAGGCGGCCGCGGATGGAGTGCCGAGTCCACCGATCTGAAGGGCGGCCGTGCCCCCGATGCCCAGGATCACCGCGATGGCGACGCCCAGGCGCCCGACACGAGTCACCGTCCAATGACGCAGCATCGAAACACCTTCAGTGCGGCGCAATCTCATGGCAGACCTCCAGGTCCCGACGGATCGCCGAGACCATAAGCCTCCGACCTCGTGTGGTCAACAGCCAAAACAGGTGGTGAGAGGGCCGAGACGTCAGCCGCCGCACGTCAATCACTCGTCGTCGCGTCGACGCGGACGGGCCGGTGCCCCTCGCTGTGGCGCGGGATAAGCGGGATACTTCGGTCATTGGAACGTGGTGGGCGACCGGGCGGTAGCCGGGTCAGTGCCGCAACGACTGGAGGTGCGAGGTGGCTGAGGGCAACGGGTCCGATGAAGGAATGGTGTTGACCCACTTCATCACGTCGGATGACGTCGAACGCTCCCGGCGGTTCTACACCGAAGTGCTCGGCGGCACGGTGGTCTTCGGCCCGGAGCCGACCAACGTGGCGCTTGCCAACAGCTTCATCGTCATCAACGGCGGAGGAGGCCCGACCGACGACAAACCCACCGTGACGCTCGAGACGCCACGCGATCCCGACCGGGTCAGCAGCTTCCTCAATATCCGGGTCACGGACATCCAGGCCAAGTACGAGGAGTGGAGCGCCAAGGGGGCCGAATTCCTGACGCCGCCCAAGCAGCACGCGTACGAGATTCGTTGCTACATCCGCGACCCCGACGGCTATCTCATCGAACTGGGACAGACCACCGACCCAGACGGGGACTGGTCACCGTTCTGAGGTCTGGCCCGAAGGCGTGAAGCCGGCGGCCCGTCGCCCTACGGCCTCGGTGGCCAGATCCGCAGGCGATTGTCCGGGAGCCGCACGGTGAAGCGACCGTCGGGCGAGGCGTCGCGCAGGAGGACGCGCAGCTGCTGCTCGAACTCGGGTGCACGCGCGCCGAAGAGATGGGGTGCGGTCCACGAGCTCGAGAACACGCGGGCGACGACCTGATCGATCGTGGGGTGAATGGCGCGGCCGTCCGGCACGACCAACGTGTCTTCCGGGCCGAACCCCGCCGCACCGAACACGTCGTCCTCGCCGCTGGGTGACGTGTTGCGCAACCCTTGGCCGGCCCGGCGATCCGGACCGAGCCATCGGATCCGGAGCTCGTCGATCGCTTCCTCAGGCACCGGGGGATGGTCGTCGTCCGGCCAGCTCCGCATGCCGAGTCCGGGCCCGCCCTGTCGACCAGGACCACCGCGCCTGCCGGCTCGAGCATCCGCCGGACGGCGGCCGCCACCCGCGGCCGGTCCATCCAGTGGAAGGACTGCGCGAACGAGACGACGCGGAACAGGCCGAGCCCATCGGGGAGGGACTCGGCCCGCGCCTGCACCCAGGACGCGGTGCCGACCCCCGCCTCGGCCGCCGCGCGCTCGGCCTCGGCGATCATGTCCGGGTCGGGGTCGAGCCCGACAACAGCCTCGAAGAGGTGGGCGAACGCGAGGGCGACCGTGCCGGGCCCACAGCCGACGTCGAGGAGCCGGCCGGAGCCGTCCAGTCCGAGGCGGGTCGCCAGGGCCTCGGCGAGGCCGGGGGCGTAGGGGTAGCGGCCCGTCCGGTAGTAGGCCGCCGTCCCGCGGAACACGCTGTCGTCCCAGTCCCAGCTTTCCCAGCCGTGGCGTTCGGGTGCGTCCGCCGACATGCCTCTCAGTGTGGCCGTGCGCGCCGCGCCGCGCCGCGCCGCGCCGCGCCGCCCCGCCGCTCAGCGCCCCGTCCACACGGGCGGTCGCTTCTCCAGGAAAGCCTTGACGCCCTCGCGGGCATCGGCGGACGACGTCGCGGCGGCCAGGGCGGCCTCGGTCTGTTGCCAGCCGAGCGCGTCATCGTCGCCGACCCACGTGTTGACCGCGGCGAGGCACGACTGCACGGAGACCGGCGCGTTGTCGCAGATCTCCTGCGCGAGACGTTGCGCCTCGGCCAACGCTTCGCCCGGTTCCGTCAGCACGTTGACGAAGCCGAGCTCGTAGGCCCGCGTGGCGTCGATCGGGCGACCGGTCAGGATCAGTTGGCGCGCCACGTTCAGCGGCAGGGCCCGCGGCCCACGGAACAAGCCGGCGCAGGTCGGCACGACGCCGATGCCCACCTCGGGGAGCCCGAAGCGCGCCGTGCGGGCCGCGACCACCAGGTCGCACGCCAACACGAGTTCGAGGCCGCCGCCCAGGGCCGGCCCCTCGACCGCCGCCACGAGCGGCTTGCGCCGGGCCCGCCGGATCAGGCCGTACTCGCCGCCCCGCTCGGTCACGTAGTCGCCGCGCGCCGTCAGGTCGCTCCCGGCGCTGAAGAAGTCTGCGGTGCCCGTGAGCACGCCCGCCCACAGGTCGTCGTCGTCGTCGAGCTCGTTGAGCGCCTCGTCGAGCGCGTCGGCCATGCCGCGGTTGATCGCGTTCCTCTTGGCGGCGCGCCGCATCGAGATGACGGAGACCCGGCCCTCGCGGCGTCGCTCGACCAGGCCGCCCGCGTCGTTGCTGTCATCGGCCACGCCTTGCCCCCGATCCACCGCTCACCGCTCACGGAAAGCGGAAAGCGGAAAGACGTCAGGCTACGTCAGGGTCAGGTCCCGGCCATCCCCACGACCGGCTTGTTGAGCGGCTTGCCGCCCATGGAGCCGTAGAACGCGGCGTTGTAGGAGAAGATCCCCCCGTCGGAGGCGACGAAGCGATAGCCGCCCCCGCTGCGCGTCGCCTCCATCCCGACGATCGGGGCGTTCAGGTGGATGCTCCCGGTCGAGCCGTAGAACGGCGCGTCGAAGGAGAAGATCCCCCCGTCGGCCGCCACCTCCCAGTAGCCACCGGTGGCGGCGTCGGCCGCGATCCCGACCACCGGCGAGTTGAGCGGCTTGCCCCCCATGGAGCCGTGGAACTTGGCGTCGCCGTAGGCGAAGATGCCGCCGTCGGACGCGACCAACCAGTAGCCGCCACCGCTCGGCGTGCTCGCCATGCCGACGATGGGCGCGTTGAGGGGCGTCCCGCCGGTGCTGCCGTGGAACTGGGCGTTGCCGAAGCTGAAGATGCCGCCGTCGGACGCCACCTCCCAGTACCCGCCGCCGTCCGGCGTCGCCGCCATGCCGACGATGGGCCTGTTGAGCGGGGTCCCGCCCATGGACCCGTGGAACTGCGGCGTTGCCGAAGGCGAAGAGGCCGCCGTCGGACGCCACCTCCCAGTAGCCGCCGCCGTCCGCGGTCAGTGCCGCGCCGACGACCGGCCGGTTGAGATGGATGCTGCCGGTCGAGCCGCAGAACGGGATGTTGCCGTAGTTGAAGACGCCGCCGTCGGAGGCGGACAGGATGTAGCCGTCCGGTGCGCCGTTCGGCGCGTTGCACGGCACCTCGATCGTCGGGGCCGGCGTCCCTGCGTCACCGGTCAGCTGCGGGTCGTGATGGAACTGCGGCCACGCGCCCTGCTCGTAGACCGAGGAGCCCGAGCCGTTCGTGTCGTCGATCTCCCAGTGCTCGACGATGCCGATCGCGTTCCCGTTGACCGCCTCGTAGCCGGCGCCGGTGATGCCGATGTGGCCGTCGGGGTCGTCGGTGACCAGCGGCGAGTTCTGGAACGCGATGTTGGCGCCGAGCGTCGCCACCTCCGCCCCGGACCGGCCGTCGAAGATGTCGATCGCGTTGGTCGTCGGGACGATCACGTCCTGGTAGCCGCCGCCGGTCAGGTCGGCGGTCACCGGCGAGCCGATGACCTGGCCGGTCGTCGGCGCCGACCACACCGTGGCCCCGTTGGTGCCGTTCAGCACGTAGATCGTGTTGGACGACGTGCCCTCGACGACGTCGAGCTGGCCGTTGCCCGTCACGTTGGCCAACGCCGGCGAGTCGGCGGTGGTGCCGTTGAGCGTCTGGCTCCAGGCCAGCCCGCAGCCGGTGTTGATGGCGAAGACCTTGTTGCTGTCCGAGGCGCCCGGGTAGAGGCTGCCGTCGCCGATCGCGATGCCGACGCCGCCGCCGGCGAGGAACTGGCCGACCGCCGGCGAGGAGCGGTCGATGTTCTGCGTCGTGTTGTACTGGCAGAGCAACCCGCCCGAGGGGCTGCTCGTGCCCGCGGTGCCGCTGCTCGAGATGATGCGGATGTGGCCGCCGTTGCTGTAGGTCTGGCCGTACGACACGCCCTGGCTCGAGTCGCCCCCGCTGATGATCTCGTTGTTCCCGTCGGCGTAGAGGTCGGCCACGGCCGCCGTCGACCAGACCGAGTCGGCCGAGAACCACGGGAACCCGGCCAGCACCGCGCCGTTGCCGGCGCCGAGCGCGTACGTCTCCTGGCCGAGCCGAGCCCGCCTCGACGCCGTAGCTGCCGCCGTAGTTGCCGACCGTCATCCCGGCGGCCACGGCGGAGTTGCCCGGGTCCGTCGACGGGTTCGGCGCCGGGGTGAACCACTGGTCGCCGCCGCTCGGGGAGATGGCCTGGTACCCGCCCGAGCTCGGCGTGCTCACGTTGCCGGTGCCGACGTAGACGGTGTCGAGGCCGTTGGCGTTGATCGGCGCCACCGAGGGCGACGAGTCGATCGGGAGCGCCGGCCGGGTAGGGCCAGGTGCCGCCGGGCGCGGCGCCACCGTTGAGGTGGAAGGCGTAGACGTAGCCGGCCCGGTCGCCGAACACCACCGACGGCTGCCCGTCGAGGTTGGCGACGTTGGGCGACGACAGCGCGGGCGGCGCGTTGGAGTCGTTCAACGAGTGCGACCACGTCGAGCTCGCGGAGAAGCCCGGTCCGGCGGCCTGGACGGCGGGTGCCGCCGGGAGCAGGGTCAGCAGGGGCAGGGCGGCGGCCACGCCGAAGGCGGCGGCTGCGAGATGCCGGAGGCCGACGCGCCTCGCGTGGCGGCGACGGGACGGCTGCAGCGGCGACGGCTGCAGCGGCGATGGGGACGGACGGCGCATCGTCACAGGATCGGCAGCGACGGCACTGGATCGGCGCACGATGGGCGTGCTTGAACGGTGGGCGCATGAAGGCACAGGGTGACGCTCCAAGGTCTCGGTGCGGTCGCAGTGTCGTTGCGGAACGGGTATCGCCTGATCAGCCGAAGGGATGAGTTTGGTTGCATCGGGGGTGTGAGCTGAGCGGGCGTGGTCCGACCATGAAGCCGCGCCCGGGGTCGTGCCGCCTACCATGCTCGGCGTGACCGGGTCGTCGAACGCGCCAACGCGCGGGCCGCGAACTGATGGGACGCCGCATCCGATGGCTGGGCGTCGTGATGGTCGCCTGCCTCGGCCTGGTCATCGTCCAGCTGGTGAACATCCAGCTCGTGAAGGCCAAGTCGCTCGCCACCTCGCCGTACAACCCGCGGATCGCGGTCGAGCGCTACGTCAATCCCCGCGGCGAGATCCTGGCGTCCGACGGCACGGTGCTGGCCAAGTCGGTGCCCACGCCGGCGGGCACCAACCGCACCGACTATCCGTACGACTATGTCCGTCAATATCCGCAGGGTCCCCTCTACGCCGACATCACCGGGTACGACTCTGCGTTGAGCGGTGCGGTGACGGACATCGAGAACTAATACGACTCGTACCTCAGTGCCCACACGCAGTCGGCCCAAACCCTGAGCCAGCTGCTCTTCCGGGAGAAACTCCCCTCCACCACCGACAACGTCTCGCTGACGGTCGAGCCGAATCTGCAGAACATCGCGACGCAGGCGCTGAACGCGGTGCCCGGGAACAACGACGGCGCGGTGGTCGTGCTCAACCCCAAGACCGGCGCGGTGCTGGCCATGGTCTCCAGCCCGACGTACGACCCCAATGCGCTCGTCAGCCCGTCGCTGTCGGCCGACAACCTCGCGTACTACAGCTATACGCAGAAGGACCACGAGGGCTTCTTCCCCCTGCGCTCGCTCGCCACGTCCGAGTTCTTCGAACCGGGGTCGACGATGAAGGTCGTGACGTCGACGTCGGTGTACAACCTCAAGCCGTCGTTGATCGACTTCGACTTTCCCGTGGCGCCGTGCCTGAAATTCACCGACTCGAACCGGCTGCTGTGCAACGACGGCTCGTCGCCGGCGAACTCGGACCCGTGCGGCGGGACCATGGTGACGATGTTGCCCGCATCGTGCGACCCCGGCTACGGCGAGCTCGGCATCCAGGTCGGCGTGTCGACGCTGCGCCAGCAGGCCCAGTTGTTCGGCATCAACTCGGTCCCGCCGATCGACCTGCCCCAGCTCGGCCAGCAGCCGGTCGGGGGAGTGATCGCGTCGAAGCTGGAGTCCATACCCCAGAACTCCCAGGCCCTCCAGGCGTACAGCGCGATCGGGCAGGAGACGATCTACGACACGGCGCTGCAGAACGCCATGGTGGCCGCGGGCATCGCCAACGGCGGCGTCATCATGACGCCCCACCTCATGTCGTCGATCCACGACTCGACCGGGGCGCTCGTCAAGAGCTACACCCCGACGCCGCTGCCGCGTTCGGCCTCGGCCGCCGCCGCACAGGCGGTGACCAATTTGATGGAGAGCGTGCCGATCAGCGGGACGGCCTCGGGGGTGGGGTTCCCCTCTTACTTGTGCGCGGCGGTCAAGACCGGGACGGCGCAGACGGGCCTGAGCACGAACCACGACTGGATGATCGGGTTCGCCCCCGCCAACAACCCCCAGATCGCGGTGGCGGTCGTCGTGCCCTACCAGTACATCGGGACGGACGGCGCGCAGATCGCCGGCCCGATCGTGAAGACGATCATGCAGGCGGCGCTGCCCCCGGGCTCGGTGCAGCAGCCGTGCACGGTGCCGATGCCGCCGGCGTCGGACTTCGGGCACTGAGCTTCGGGTAACGGCCCCGCCGGTCCCGCCGGGCCTTCGCACGGGGGCCGGGCCGGCTGCGTCTCCACCAGGGCGTTGCCACCAGGGCGTTGAGTCACGGCCGGTTGCGTCGCTGGTACGCTATCTGCGTGGCTACGCAGATACTTAAGGCTCCGGCGGAGGAGGAAGTGCGCTCCGCCGTGGGGATGCTCAAGCTGCTGGGTGACGAGACCCGGCTGCGGGTCATCTGGGCCCTGCTCGAGGGTGAGCACTCGGTCAACGAGCTGGCCGAGGTGGTGGGCGCGCAGCCCGCGGCCGTCTCGCAGCACCTGGCGAAGCTGCGCCTGGCCCGCCTCGTCCGCAGCCGCCGGGAGGGCACGCGGATCTTCTACGTCGTCGACGACGCCCACGTGCGCCGACTCGTGGAGGAGGTGTTGAGCCACGCCGACCACGTGGCCAGCGATGGCTGAGGGGCACGCCGGGCACGCGCACACGCACACGCACGCCGGGGACTCGGTCGACACCGACCGTCGCGCGCTGAAGCTGGCGCTGGCGCTGCTGCTCGCCTTCATGGTGTTCGAGGTCGCGGCGGCGATCTTCTCCAACTCCCTGGCCCTGCTGGCCGACGCGGGCCACATGCTCATCGACGTCGGCGCCATCGCCGGCTCCTTGATCGCGATCCGCCTGGCGGCGCGGCCCGAGACGGGGAAGCACACCTACGGCATGAAGCGCGCCGAGATCCTGGCCGCCGCCGGCAACGGGCTGGCCCTGATCGTCGTGTCGGCGCTCGTCACCTACGGCGCCATCGTGCGCCTGCTGCACCCGGGCCCCGTGCACGGCGGGGTGCTGATCGTGGTGGCGGGGGTCGGGGTCGTCGTGAACCTGCTGGCGACGATGGCCGTGGCCCGGGCCAACCGGCGCTCGTTGAACGTCGAGGGGGCCTACCGGCACATCCTGACCGACCTCTACGGCTTCCTGGGCACGCTGATCGCCGGCGTGGTGATCGTGACGAGCGGGTTCAACCGGGCCGACGCCATCGCGTCGCTGGTCGTCGTGGCGCTGATGCTCAAGGCGTCGGTCGAGCTGCTGCGGCCGGCGCTCCACATCTTGTTGGAGGCGACGCCCGACGACATCGACCTCGACGAGGTGCGCCGCCACCTCCTGGAGCTCCCCGAGGTGCAGTCGGTGCACGACCTGCACGCGTGGACGCTGACGTCGGCGCTCCCGATCCTGACCGCCCACGTGGTCGTGACCGACGACTGCTTCAACACGGGGGACTCGGGCCGGGTGCTGGACCACTTGCAGGATTGCCTGGCCGGCCACTTCGACGTGGAGCACTCGACGTTGCAGATCGAGTGTGCGGCGCACATCGAGCACGAGGTCGGAGGGCACGCGTAGGGATGAGGTCTGATCGATGCACGTGACCGACACGATCATCCTGATTGGCTGGATCGCCTTCTGGATCTACTGGTTCGCCAGGATGGTCGGGGTCAAGCAGGGCCGGACCAGGTGGGGCCAGTTCGCCGGATTCCGCATCGTCATCTTCGTCGTCATCGTCTTCGTGGTACGGGCCGGCGCGTTCAAGAACCAGACGATCACCGACAACGCCTGGCGCCAGGGCATCGGGCTCGCCCTCTTCGCCGCCGGCTTGGGCCTGGCGATCTGGGCGAGGTTGTACATCGGGCGCAATTGGGGCTCGCCCATGTCGCAGAAGGACGACCCCGACCTGGTCCGGACCGGGCCCTACGCCCGGATTCGTCACCCCATCTACTCGGGCATCCTCCTCGCCGTGATCGGCACGGCGGTCGCCGTCAGCTGGTTCTGGCTCTTCATCGGGGTTGTCATGGCGGCGTACTTCGGGTACAGCGCGTTCATGGAGGAGCGCTACATGACCAGCCGGTTCCCCGACTCGTATCCCGGCTACAAGCACTCGACGAAGATGTTCGTGCCCTTCGTCGTGTGAAGGTGGGCTTGGCGGCGGCGTCAGTGTCAGGTGGTCGGGGTGGCCAGGGTCACGAGGTCCGGCCAGAGCTCAGCGATCGCGTCGACGGCCGGCGCACTCTCGTCGGCGACCTGGCGTAGCCGATGACGCTCGGCGATCTCCTGCGCGCACTCCAAGGCCGGCGACGCGAGCCTCCTGTGCGCGTCGACGACGTGCGGCGGTGCCGGGTACGCCACCAGCCACGCCAGGTGCAGGACGTGGCAGAACGCCCCGATCGGCCCCCCCAGCCTGACCCGTCGGGGCTGGCGATCAGCGGTGAAGGGGTACGTCGCGAACCAATCGACGAGGCCGTCGAAGAGCGGGTCGGCGGCCGCGTAGTGCACTTCGGGGACCCGGTAGAAGGCGATCGTTGCCGCGCACATGACGCACGGCTCGAACGTCGTGTACAGCGACCCGGCGACGCGGGTGCCGAACGGAACCTGGGACAGCACGTCCATCTCGGCGTGCGCCATGATCGTTCCCGAGAGGTGGGACGCCGAGTGTTCGCCCATCCGGTTGCGACCGGTGGCGACGATGCCGCCCGCATCGTCGAGGAGGACGGCACCGACCCCGGCGGAGCCTTCCGTCCACGACTCCCACGCCTGATCCACGGCGAGCCGCCACGTCGGGCCCACGGCGTCCCAGGCCGCGCGGGGCGAGTGGGCCGAGTCGGGCGAGTCCATCCGCTGGATGGTAGGTGAGCGGTGCTGCTCGTCGACGCCGCCAATGTCGTGGGCTCGCGCCCGACGGGCTGGTGGCGTGATCGCGCCGGAGCGGCCCGCACGTTCGTCGACCTGCTGCGAGCGGCGGCGCGCGACGGACGGATCAGTCCACCGGTCACCGTCGTGCTCGAGGGCCAAGCGCGCGACGGCGTCGAAGCCGGAGAGGCTGACGGTGTCACGGTCGTGCATGCGCCGGGCAGCGGCGACGACGCGCTCGTCCATGTCGTCGAGGACGCCGCGCCCGGTCACGAGGTGACACTCGTGACGGCAGATCGGGAGCTGCGGCGACGGGCCGAAACGCTCGGAGCGGAGGTCGTCGGGCCGCGGTGGTTGTTGGGACGGATCGATTAGCGGCGGAACGGCGTGAGCCAGCGGCGGTCCGGCGATATCAGCCGGGTCCATGCCGCAGGATCAGGACTCAGGCGGTTCGATGCGGGCCACCAATTCCACGTGCTCGGTCATCGGGAAAATGTCGAAGACCCGTAGCGTGGTCAACTCCCAGCCCTCGTCGAGGAGGACCCGGACATCGCGGGCGAACGAGGCGGCGTCGCACGAGACGTAGACCACCCCTCGGAGCGTGGGCGCCAGGCTCGCGAGGGCGCCCATGACGGCGGTGCCGGCACCCTCGCGAGCCGGGTCGAGTACGACGATCGACGGGCGGCCGATGCCGCTCGCGACCAGCTCAGGCGTCACGTCAGCCTCTTCCACCGAGAGGTGGGGGAGGCTGGACCCGTTGTGCCGTGCGTCCGCACAGGCGCGTCGCTCGTGCTCCACCGCGAGCACCGAGCCGCTGGGACCCACGGCGCGTGCCAACGCAACCGCGAACAGCCCGGCGCCGGAGTAGAGATCTGCCACGGACGCGCCATCGCAGGGGCCCACCGCGCCGAGCACGGCGTCCAGCAGCGTTTCGGGTGCGCCGCGGTGGGCCTGCCAGAAGACGCCCGCAGACACGCGGTAGGTCTGCCCGCGCACCTGCATGCGCACCGCGCCCGGGTCTCGGCGCACCTTGCCGCGCACCACGACGCCGGCGTCCACCGACGGTAGAGGTGGCGTCGCTCGCCCGTTGGGTGTCGCCGACACCACCGCCTCGTCCGCCGCAGAGCCGGTGACGATCTCCACCTCGGCCATCCCGGGCCACCGGGCCGTGAGCGCGCGCGTCGCCATGACGTCGTTCGTCGCCACCGGACACTCGTCGATCGGCTCGATCCGATGGGACCGGTGCCGCCGGAAGCCCACCTGTCCGCTCCGGTCGACGGCGAGGCGGACTCGCGTCCGCCACCCGAGCCCGTCGTGCCCTCCCTCCACGGCCTCAACGTCGACGTCCCGCTCCACTCCGGCGATCTGGCGCAACAACTCGGTCACCCGGGCACCCTTCAGCCGGCGCTGGGCGGCCAGCGCCACGTGCTGGAAGTCGCAGCCTCCGCACCGACCTGGGCCGGCATGGGGGCAGGGCGGCTCGACCCGGTCGGGCGAGGCGACCAGGATCTCGACGGCGTCGGCCCGCAAGTACGAGCTGGTGGACGCCGTGATGCGGGCCCGGACCCGCTCGCCGGGGAGCGCGTGGCGGACGAAGACGACCTTGCCGTCGGGGGCCCGGGCCACACAGCCGCCGCCTCCCGCGATGGCCCCGACCTCGAGCTCGAGCAGGTCGTCGCCGCCCGTGGTCGCCATCCCCGAAGCGTACGGCCGGAAACTTGGCCAAGATTTCCCCGTGGAGGTGTCGATCCGGGACTGTCTCGATCGTCGTAGGAGCAGAAACCAACCCCAACCCTCGACAAGGAGGAGCCCATGCGGTACCTGTTGCTGATTGCATCTGACGAGAGTGACCCGCCGCACGACGAGGTCACCGTGGAATACGGCGAGTGGATGAAGGTGATGGCCGAGCGCGGCCTGCTCCAGGGCGGCGAGCGGCTGCGTCCGACGAGTGACGCGACCACCATCCGCGTGCGCAACGGCGAGACGCTCTCGACCGACGGGCCCTTCGCCGAGACCAAGGAGCAGCTGGCCGGCTTCTACATGGTCGACTGCAAGGACCTCGACGAGGCCCTCGAGGTCGCGGCGAAACTCCCGGGCGCCAGGTACGGCAGCATCGAAGTGAGGCCGATCTGGGAGATGTAGAGCCCGAGGTCCGAGCCGCTATCACCGATGCCTTCCGGGAGGAGTGGGGCCGTGTGGTCGCCCTCGTCATCCGGCTCACCGGTGATTGGGACCTGGCCGAGGAGTGTGCGCAGGATGCCTTCGCGAAGGCGGCCGAACGGTGGCCTCGCGACGGCGTCCCGCGCCGCCCCGGCGCGTGGCTCACCACGGTGGCTCGCAACCGCGCGCTCGACCGCACGCGCCGCAACGCACTCGGCGCGTCGAAGCTGGCAGAGGTGGCCGTGCTGAGCGCAACGGACGACGACGTGGGTCCCGAGGATGTGCCTGACGACCGCCTGCGCCTCATGTTCACGTGCTGCCACCCGGCGCTCGTGCTCGAGGCACAGGTCGCGCTCACACTGCGCACGTTGGCCGGCATGACCACGCAGGAGATCGCCCGGGCTTTTCTCGTCCCCGAGCCGACCATGGCCCAACGACTGACGCGGGCCAAGCGCAAGATTCGCAATGCGGGGATCCCGTTCCGGGTCCCGCCGGCGCACCTGCTCGTCGATCGCACGGGCGCAGTGCTGGCCGTCCTCTATCTCTTGTTCAACGAGGGCTACGCCGCCACCGCGGGCGAGGACCTCGTTCGCCGGTCGCTCTCCGACGAGGCCATCCGCCTGACCCGCACCTTGTGCACCCTCATGCCGGACGAACCCGAGGCGCACGGGCTCCTCGCCCTGATGCTCTTCCACGACGCGCGCCGCTCGACGCGGGTGGACGACACCGGCGACCTCGTCCTGCTGGACGAACAGGATCGCAGCCGATGGGACGGCTCGAAGATCGAAGAGGCCGCCGCGGTGCTCGACGCCGCGCTGCGCCAGCGCCGCCCCGGCCCGTTCCAGGTCCAGGCCGCCATCGCCGGCTGTCACGCGCAGGCGGTCACGGCGGACGAGACGGACTGGATGGAGATCACCGCGCTCTACGCCACCCTGGCCGAGATGGTCCCTTCCCCGGTCGTCGAGCTCAATCGTGCCGTCGCCGTCTCCATGTGGCTCGGGCCCGCCGACGGCCTGGCCATCGTCGAGAGCCTGGCCGACAGCGGCGAGCTACGCGGGTACCACCACCTGCCCGCCGCTCGGGCCGACATGCTGCGGCGCCTAGGCCGCTCGGCGGAGGCGGCGTCCGCCTACGAGGAGGCCCGCGAACTGGCCGGTACCGACGCCGAGCGCCGCTACCTGGAGCGCAGGAGGCGTGAAGCCTCGGTTTGACACCACCCGGCGCCGTTGCAATCGTCTCGCCCGGATTCCCCGCCGGTCGGACCCGGCGTGAGAGGGACCGACGAACCGGAAGGACGAAACGACATGTTGCAGGACAGGGTGGCGATCATCACGGGGGCAGGACGCGGCATCGGCCGCGAGCACGCCCTTCTCTTTGCGTCGCTGGGGGCGAAGGTCGTGGTCAACGACCTCGGCGGTGCGGTGGACGGTTCGGGCGCGGACATCTCTGCCGCCCAGTCGGTCGTGGACGAGATCACGGCTGCCGGCGGCCAGGCGGTGGCGAACACCGACAGCGTCAGCTCGTTCGACGGCGCCAAGGCGATGATCGATCAGGCGATCTCCGCCTTCGGCGACCTCCATGTCGTGGTGAACAACGCCGGCATCCTGCGCGACCGGATGCTCGTGTCCATGAGCGAAGAGGAGTTCGACGCCGTGATCGCCGTCCACCTCAAGGGCACGTTCAACGTCACCAAGCACGCCGCCGGCTACTGGCGCGAGGCGGCCAAGGAAGGGACGATCAGCGACCGGGCCATCGTGAACACGAGCTCGGGTGCGGGCCTGCACGGCAACGTGGGCCAGACCAATTACTCGGCCGCCAAGGCCGGCATCGCGGCCATGACGGTCGTCAACGGCATGGAGCTGAACCGCTACGGCGTCCGGGCCAACTGCATCGCACCGGTGGCGCGCACGCGCCTCACCCTCCAGACCCCCGGCATGAGCGACTCGATGCAGCAGCACGTCTTCGACCCCGAGAACGTCTCGCCGCTCGTCGCCGTCTTGGCGGCCGAGACCTGCCCGTTCAACGGCCAGGTGTTCAGTGTCTACGGGGGCACGGTGGGGATCTACGGCGGCTGGTCGATCGCCGAGTCGGTCGAGACCGACGACCGCTGGACGCCCGAGACCCTGGCTGCGGCGATGGACAAGCTGCCCCGCACGGTCGAGATCAACAGCCAGATGACCGAGCTCGTCAAGGCCATGGGGCGCGGCTGAGCCGGCCTCCCGTTTCGCCCCGCCGGGCCGCCGCTACGTAGGCTGCGGGCCATGGGTGGGGTTGCGGGGGACGCGGGGCGCGTCGCCCGGACATCGAGGCAGCGGTCGCCGCGGGCGAGGTGCACGCCTTGCTGTGCGCGGTCGCAGAGCACACCGGCGACCTGTCGCTGCTGCGCGACGACTTAGCGCCGGATCAGGCGCAACTGCTCACGCCCGGCTGGGGCCTCGGCCCCGAGCAAATGAACGACGCGCGCCGGCTGGCCGCCGACGCGCTGGTCGCCCACGAGGGAGCCGGCGCGCCCGAGCGCCCGCTGAACCGTGACGAGCTGCGGCGGATTCTCGGTTTCCTCGTCGGGGCCACCTCGACCGACCATTGGGAGGCCTTCCTCACCGAGGAGCTGGCGCTGGCCGGCACGGACCCCCGGGCCCCGACGTGGCACCTCGACGACGTGGGCGGCACGTTCCGTTGCGCGGTGATCGGGGCCGGGGCCTCGGGGCTGGCGGCGGCGCACCGCCTCCGTCAGGCGGGCGTCACGGTGACCGTGTTCGAGAAGAACGACGACGTCGGGGGCACCTGGCTCGAGAACGTGTACCCCGGCTGCCGGGTCGACGTGCCGAACCAGCTCTACAGCTTCTCCTTCGCGCAGACGAACGGCTGGGCCTCACGCTTCTCGTCGCAACCCGACCTGCTGGCCTATCTCCAGGGGATGGCGAAGGAGCTCGGTCTCGGCGACTGCATCCGCTTCCGCAGCGAGGTGACCGAGGCGCGCTACGACGAGGCGGCGCGGCGCTGGGCCCTCACCGTGCGTGTGGCGGACGGGACCGAGGCCGCCGAGGAATTCGACGCGGTGGTCTGTGCGGTGGGACAGCTCAACCGGCCGTCCTTTCCCGCCATCGCCGGCCGGGACTCCTTCGCCGGCCCGTCGTTCCACTCCGCCGCCTGGGACGAGACGGTGGAGCTGGCGGGGCGCCGGGTCGCGGTGATCGGCACCGGAGCCAGTGCCGCGCAATTCGTGCCGCTGATCGCCGGCGAGGTCGCCCACCTCGACGTCTTCCAGCGCACCCCGCCGTGGCTGTTGCCGACCGACAACTACGGCAACCCGTTCCCGCCCGAGTTCCACGACCTGCTGGCGCTGCTGCCGAACTACGGGCGCTGGGAGCGGCTGTCGCAGTTCTGGATCCTCCACGAGGGCCTCCTCGTGGCCGCCCGCGTCGACCCCGAATGGGACGAGCAGACCGAGTCGGTGAGCGCGATGAACGACTTCATCCGCTCCATGCTCCTCGACGTGCTGCGCGGCCAGGTGCAGGACGATGGGCTCTACGAGAAGATGGTGCCGCATTTCCCGCCCTTCGCGAAGCGGGCGTTGCGCGACGACGGGCGTTGGGCGGCGGCCTGCGGCGCGCCCAACGTCGATCTGGTCACGACGCCCATCGCGGAGATCAATCCGTCGGGCGTGCGTACGACCGACGGCGAGGAGCACCGGGCGGACGTCCTCATCTACGGAACGGGCTTCACGGCGTCGGACTTCGTGGCCCCGATGCGTGTCTTCGGCACCGGCGGGGTGGAGCTCAACGAGGAGTGGGGCGGTGACGCGACCGCCTATCTGGGCATCACGGTCCCGGGGTTCCCGAACTTCTTCATGCTCTACGGACCGAACACCAACCTCGTGATCAACGGGAGCATCCTGATCATGGTGGAGTGCCAGGTGCGCTACGCGGTCGAGTCGATCGGCGCGCTGCTGCGTGAGGGGCACCGGTCCATGTCCTGCCGGCGCGACGTGCACGAGCGCTACGGGCGGGAGATGGAAGAGGCCAACGCCAAGATGGTGTGGGGCGTGGCCGACGTGCCCACCTGGTACCGCAACAAGCACGGACGGGTCACGCAGAACTGGCCGTTGGACCTCCACACGTACTGGTCACGCACGCTCCAGCCGGACCTGGCGGACTACGAGCTCGCCTGAGCTTCGGCCGCCTTTGCTGGGCGGGACGGGCGAACGATTCCGAGCAGTTTCGGCGGTACCCGAACCAATTGGGGAAATTCGCTCGCCGAAAAAATTTTCGTGTCTGTATAGGCGTTGCTGTTTGAGTTCTTGCCGGATCTCCCACCCCTGGGTTCGGATCCGAACGAAGAGGTTCGAGATTGTCCAAGACTTTGAACAGCAACGCCGATACGTCTCGAAAATTTTTTCGAGACCGTTAACCGACAGTCACTCCCACTGCCCAGGCTGGTAGTCACCAGCCGGCAGCTGGGCGATGACGTTCAGTCGGTTGTAGAAGTTGATGAGGGCGATCAGGGCGATCAACGCCCCGAGTTGCTCCTCGTCGTAGTGCTTGGCGGCTCGCGCCCAGACGTCGTCGGAGACGCCGCGGGAGTCGGCGAGGCGGGTGCCCTCCTCGGCGAGCTCGAGGGCGGCCTTCTCGGCCTCGGTGAAGACGGTCGCGTCGCGCCAGGCGGCGACGAGGTTCAGTCGCTGCTGGGTCTCCCCGGCCGCGGCGGCGTCCTTGGTGTGCATGTCGAGGCAGAAGCCACAGCCGTTGATCTGGCTGGCCCGGACCTTGACCAGCTCCTGCGTCGTGCGGGGCAGGGTGGATTCGGTGACCACCTGGCCGGCCGAGTTGATGTACTTGATCAACTTGGGGGCGATCGGGTTCTCGAAGAAGTTGAGTCGGGCTTCCATGGTGTTGCTCCTTTCATGGGCAAATTGCGTGCTGTCGGCGGGTTCAGTTGCGGGCCCGATGTGGGCCACTCACCACCAAAGAAGACCGCTGGGCGCCCGCAGTTGTGACATCTGCGGCCGCGGGCGTGGGCTTTAGCCGTCGAGCACCGTGAGGTCGAGCTTGGCCAGGCGCACGGGGTCGGCCAGGATGTCGAAGGCGACGATCCTGTCGCCCCGCACCGTGAAGGCGCCCACCGCGACCGGGTTGCCGTCTGGCCCGAAGGTGACCGCGCCCACCACGCCGTTGACCAGGGCCGGCTGTACCAGGAAGCCTCGCCTCGAGAAGGCACGAGCCTGCTTGGCGACGGCCAGGGCACCACGGACCTCGCGAGACCCCGCGATGACCCGCACTGCTCCCTCGTCGGCGCGCGAGGACGACGTCGGGGTCGAGCACCGCCAGCAGCGCGTCGAAGTCCCCCTCCCGAGCGGCGGCCATGAAGGCGTTGACCACGGCGCGCTGGTGCTCGATATCCGCGTCCGGCACGGTCGGCTCACCCTGCACGCGCCGGCGGGCCCGGCTAGCGAGTTGGCGGGCCGCCTCGGGTGAGCGGTCCACGATCGGGGCGATCTCGTCGAAGGGCACGGCGAAGATGTCGTGCAGGACGAAGGCCAGCCGCTCGGGAGGGCTCAGCGTGTCGAGGACGACGAGCAGCGCCACGCCGACCGAGTCGGCCAGCAGCGCTTCGTGCTCGGGGTCGGTGCCGTCGGGGCGGTCGATGATCGGGTCCGGCATGTGCGGCAGCAGGGGGTCTTCGCGCCGCGTCTGGCGGGAGCGCAGCATGTTCAGCGAGACCCGGGCGACGACGGTGGTGAGCCAGGCCTTCAGGTTCTCGACGTCGCTCGTGTCGGAACGGCTGAAGCGCAGCCAGGCCTCCTGCACCGCGTCGTCCGCGTCGCTCAGCGAGCCCAGCATGCGGTAGGCCACGGAGCGCAGGTGGGTCCGTTGCTCCTCGAACTGCTCGTCCAACCAGTCGGTGTGCTCCATGTCACAGTCCTCCCGCGGCTCGTGTCATAGCACCGAGACCCGCCGGGGCCGCTGAACGTGACAGGGCGGTAGGGGCGCGGCCGGGAGGCCGAGCGCGGCTCGTCCTCGGCTAACTGACGATGTCGAGCGGGGTGCCGGCCGGGATCATGGACAGCTGGGCCAGGTCGGCGTCGTGCAACCGGATGCACCCGTGCGAGATCGCCGCGCCCGTCGTCCCGATCAGCGAGTCGTCGTACGAATTGATCGGCCCGTGGATCCCGATGATCGCGTCGCCGGAGTCTTCCCAGTCGGTGATCGTGTCCGAGTGGTCCGACGTCACCAGGACGAACGGGCCGTAGCCCGGGCCGGGCGAGGGGTACTGGCCGATCGGGATGAAGAACTGCCCAGTCGGCGTCGGGTCGTCGGGTGCCCCGATGCCCGCCGGGAAGTCGAAGATCTGCACGCCGCCGTCGTAGACCAAGAGGTGCATCGCAGTCAGGTCGACCACGATGGCGTAGGGCGTGCTCGACAGCGTCGCGTCGTCCTGCTGCACCCAGATCGTCGAGCCGTTCGGCCGCTGCGCCAGGCGCACCTCGAGCCAGCCCGGTTCCGTGGCGATCACCGGCAGGACCGAGGGGTAGCCGTACCAGCTGCCCGGCACGGTCGTCGACGGTGTCGTCGCGCCGGCGGTGGCGTAGCCCGGGCTCGTTGCCGTCCATCGTGGCGACGAGCGTGCTCGCCGGCACCGAGTACGGGTTGGGGTTCGTCGTCGTGGTCGCCACCGAGGACGCCGCCGCCTCGGTCCGGTGGTGCATGCCGTGCGCTGCGCACCCTCGGTCCCCGTCGTGCGCGTGCCGCACCCAGCGATCACCACGGCCAGGGCGCTCACGGCGAGCACCCCTGCGAGCCGTCGAATAAAACTCATGTGACCCCCGTTCGGCGCACAATGGTAACGAGCGGGTGCCGGGGTTCCGGCGGCGCCGTGAGCGGGATCGAGCCCCGGTGCGCTGAGGTGGGAGGATGCGCCATGACCGCACGCCAGCGCATCGCCTCGGGCTCCCCGTTCGAGCCCGCCATCGGCTTCAGCCGCGCCCTGCGGGTCGGCGACCGGGTCCACGTCTCGGGGACGGGGCCGGTCGTGCCGGGCGGACGGAGCCCCGACGACGCCGGCGCGCAGGCCCGCCGGTGCTTCGACATCATCGCGGCGGCGCTCGCCGAGGCGGGCGCCTCGCTGGCCGACGTCGTGCGGACCCGCATGTACGTGACGTCGGCCGAGTATGCCGACGCCGTCGGCGCGGTCCATGGCGAGCTCTTCGGCGACGTGCGGCCGGCGGCGACGATGGTCGTGGTGGCCGGATTGCTCGACCCCGCCTGGAAGGTGGAGATCGAAGCCGAGGCGGTGGTGTCCGCCGGAGCGTGAAGGCAGCCGCGCTAGCCTCACCCCGGCTATGGCGTCCTCACCGCGCGTGTTGCGCGCGCTCGATCCCTCCGAGAAGTACTTCTGGCTGATCTGGCGGCTCAACGGCATGGTCGGCGTGTTCCTCGCCGACGTCGACCGCACCTTCGAGAAGCACGAGCTGGCGGACGCGCTGCGCGGCGGTCCAGACGCGGCACCCGTTCCTGCGGGCGCGGGTCGAGGTGGTCGACGACGACTATGCCTTCGTCGAAGTGGACGGGGACGTCCCGATCGTCGTGCGGCCGCTGGCCCCGGACGAGCCCGTCCCGATCGCCGAGTTGGAGATGTGGCCCTTCCCCGAGACGCCGCACCCTCTTGTCACCTGCGTCTACATGCCGGTCACGGGCGAAGACCGTTCCGTGCTGGCGCTGCTCATGCACCACGTGTTCCTCGACGGCAGCTCGGGGCTGTACATGATGCGCCAGTTCGCGCGCGCGCTCGCCGGGACGGAGCACGACCTCGACGTCTCCCACGACGTGCCGCCGCCGCTGCACTCGCGCTTTTCTCCTGAGCTCGCGTCGGCGCGGGGAGCGACCCGGGTCCTGGGTGCCATCCGGGCGGAGCGCGCCGGGCAGCCTCCGCCTGATGTCTTCGCGTTCCACGACCGACACGCACCGGCCACCCATCCGCGCCACGACATGCTGGTCGTGAGCGGCGACGACCTGGCTGCCCTGCGTGCGAGGGCGAAGGCCGCGGGGGCGACAGTCGCCGGGTACCTCGGCGCTGCGTTTCTGGAGTCGACCGCCGCGCTCTTCGACGACGACGCCCCGCACTGGATCTGCCTCACCAGCGCCACCGACCTGCGCCCCCGGGTCGACCCGCCCCTGCCGCACGACGACATGCAGCTCGCCATCGGGCTGGTGTGTACGCCGTATCTCGTCTCGGCCGAGACGAGCGACACGCTGGCCCGCGACATCGGCGATCAGATCCGCCGCGAGGTCGAGCGGGGCGAGAGCCACCTCTTCTACCGCTTCGCCCGCACCGCCGGCTACCCGCCCACCGACGACGGGGTCGCCTCGTTCAGGAAGTGGGTGGACTCGACCCCGCAGAACGTGACCGTCAGCAGCACCGGCGTGCAGGACGACACGGGCGACCCGCCGTGGGTGCACAGCATCACGGCGACGATGCTCCCGGGACCGAATCAGCTGTCGTTCACGGCGGTGACGACGTATCGCGGCGAGATGATCCTGAACGTCTCGACGGACGTCGCCAAGTTGGCGCCGGCGCTCGCCGACCGCTTCGTCGAGGGCGTCATGGCGCGGCTGGGCGCCCGCAACGCGCAGACGACGACGTACCGCCCGGAGGCTGAGGCCGGGAGCTAGGAGAGCAGGCTCGTCACGGCGGCGGCGACGAGGTTCGTGCCCCGCAGGTCGCCGACGAGCCCGGATTCCATGCGGTTCATGACGTAGCAGACGGTGAGCTCGTAGTCCTGGTCCATGATGATGACCGACCCGCCGTAGCCGCCCCAGTAACACGTGCGCGGGCCACCCGGCATCTCGGGCGGGTTGCTCAGGCCGTAGCCCATGCCCATGCGCTCGGGGACGCCGAGCACGAGGTCGATGCCCTCGGACTGCACTTCGAAGATGGCGTCGGTGGCCTCCGCCGACAGCAGCCGCACGCCGCGGGCCGCACCCCGGCCGGCGATGATCGACTGGACGGCGGCGACCGAGCGCGCGTTGCCCTGGCCGTTGGCCGCGGGGATCTCGGCCCGGCGCCACCACTCCTCGTGCGCCAGCGACGCATCGAGCGGCGGGTTGAGGAACGTCTTGGCCATCAGCTCGCTGACCTGTCCCTCCATGGCCTCGAAGTCGATGGGCGGTGGTGGGATCACGTTCGAGACGCGGTGGTCCTCGCTGGCCGGCAGCCCGATGAAGAAGTCCGCCTCGAGCGGCTTGGCCACCTCACGGGCGAACCAGCTGCCGATGCTCTCGCCCGTGATGCGGCGCAGGATCTCGCCGATCAGGTAGCCCTGCGTCACGGCGTGGTACCCGCTGGCGGTGCCGGGCTCCCACCACGGCGCCTGCGCCGCCAGGCGTGACGTGCACAGGTCCCAGTCCGCCAGGTCCTCGTTCGCCATCGGCTCCTCCCAGCCCGAGAGGCCGGCGGTGTGGCCCATGATGTGGCGGACCTCGATCTTCTCCTTGCCGGCCTGCGCGAACTCCGGCCAGTACGTGGCGACGGGGGCGTGGAAGTCGAGCTCGCCGCGGTCGTACAGCATGAGCATGCAGAGGAACGTCATCGTCTTGGTGGTGGACCAGACGTTGGTGATCGTGTCGCGCTCCCACGGCGTCGTCTTCTCGGGGTCGGCCCACCCGCCCCAGATGTCGACCACCGGCTCGCCGTGCACGAGCACGGCGACGGACGCGCCGACGTCGTCACCCCGGTCGAGCTGACCGGCGAGCGTGGTGCGGACGGACTCGAAGCGCGGCTCGCACGAGCCGTGTATCTCTGCCATGGGGACCCCCGATCGCGTTAGCGCGTTCGCCAAAGTTGCCCAGGCAACCTAGCCGCACGCGCCGGCCCGCGACGGGGCCCGGATCAGATCGGATCGGGGCGTGTCGAGCGGGGCGCCCGCGGGCGCCGGTCCGTGGGTGGCGTCAGGCGGCGGTGCCGGTGAGCCGGGCCAGGAGATACCAGGCCTCGATCTCGTCGGCCACGCAGGACTTGAAGTCGCCCTGGCCCACGACGTAGCGGAGCCAGCACGGGTGGACCCGCAGCGTGTTGGTGCCGCCGTCGACGACCACCTCGATGTTCTCGACGTCGCTCGCGAGCTCGTAGCGCCAGCAGGTCTCGAAGTGCGTGCAGTTGGCGTCGGCGATGAGCTGGCGGACCATCTGCTCCGCATTGCTCAAGTTGCTCACGTTGCTCAGGCTCTGTGCCATGTCCGATCCCCTCCCCAGAACTGCATTTCGGACGACGACTACGTCTGGACAACAGTCTGCCGGTGCCCTGGTGGGGAACTGGCGCATGCCGGTTGCAAACACGGTGCTTCCGCGCCGGAACCGGGGTTGCGACACCGGATGCGGTGCAACGCCACGCACCACGTCGGGGCCAGGCGGCCCGTGGCGCGCCCGGACGGGCCCGCCGCGGCGGTGCCCTCAGGCGCCGCCGAGCGGCACCCGCCACTCCACGAGCGTGCCGCGGGGTCGTTGGCGCCCACCCGGCACGTCCCCCCGAGGGAGGTCGCCCGCGCCTACATGTTGCGGAGCCCGAAGCCCGAGGCCGTCGTGGCCCCCGGCACCGGGCCGACCCCGTCGTCGGCCACCGTCAGCGCCAGCTCGCCGCCCCCCGCCGCCACCGTCACCTCGACCACGGCCGCCCGGGCGTGGCGGATCACGTTGGAGAGCGACTCGCGGAGGACGGCCAGGAGCTGGTCGGCCGGGTCGCGCTCGGCCATCGTGTCGACCGCGCCGGCGAACTGGACCCGGGGAGGGAAGCCGAGCCGTTCGGCGGCGTCGCTCGTGAGCTGCAGCACCCCGGCGCGGAGCCCGAGCACCTCGGTCTCCTGCGTCTGGAGGTCGAAGATCGTCGTGCGGATGTCGGCGATGACGTTGTCGAGCTCGTCGACGACCTCGCGTCAGCCGGTCGCCCGTCGCCGCGGGCACGCTCGGCACGATCGAGCTGAGCCGCATGCCGGCGCCGAAGACGCGCTGGATCACGAGATCGTGCAGGTCGCGGGCGATCCGGTCGCGCTCGTTCGCCATCTCGAGCGCGCGCAGCGTCTTCTCGGACTGTTTGACCTTGACGAGGTTGTCGGCCCGGGCCCGCAGCTCGGGCTGGAAGAACGGCTTCAGCAGGTAGTCGTTGGCCCCGGCGCGCAGGACGTCGATGCGCGCCGTCGAGTCGTTGCGGGCCGTGAGGATGAGGATCGGCGTGGCGTCGATCTCGGGATCGGCGCGCACGGCGCGGACCAGCTCGTCGCCGCTCATCTCGGGCATCATGAAGTCGCACACGATGAGGTCCGGCTTCACCGAGCGGGCCAGCTCGAGGCCGACCCGGCCGTCGAGGGCGGCGTGGACCCGTAGTCCGGCGCCAGCGCCTCGCAGACGAACCGGTTCATGTCCTCGTTGTCCTCGACCACCAGGACCTGCGGGCCGTGTCGGCGCTCCTCGCGGCGCCCGCCGCGGTGCCCTCGCCTCCGTCCTCCTCGAGGGCGTGACGGAACGGGCGGCCGGCCAACAAGGTGGAGACGCCGTGGCTCGACGCGCCACGTCCGGCTCGGTCGCGCACCGGCGGTGCCGGCCGGCGCCTGGGCCGGGAGCTCGACCACGAAGAGCGCGCCGCCCTCGGGCGCGTCGGCGACCCCGATGCTGCCGCCGTGCAGCACGACCAACTCGCGGGCGATGTGCAGCCCGAGGCCGGTGCCGCTCGTCCGCGCGTGACGTGCCTCGAGCTGGTGGAAGCGCTCGAAGACCGCGTCGCGATGGTCGGGCGGGATGCCCGGCCCGCTGTCGGCCACCTCGACGCGGACGGCGTCGGTCTCCGTCGCGTGGTGCAGCTCGATCCGCACGGTCCCGTCGGCCGGGCGTGAACTTGAACGCGTTCGACAGGAGGTTGAGCAGGACCTGCTGGACGCGACCCGGGTCCACCTGCGCCGGCACCTCGGTCCTCGGGCGCCACGACGACGAAGTGCACGTCGCGGTCCACCGCCAGCGTCTCGAAGCTGTTGGCCACGAGGCGCACCAGGTTGGCCAGGTCGAACTCCGCGTACTCGAGCTCGAGCTTGGCGGCCTCGATCTTCGACGTGTCGAGCAGGTCGTTGACGTGCGCCAGCAGCACGCGCGCGTTGCGCAGGATCACCTCGAGGTCCCGGCGCGCCGGGTCGTCGGGCGGCAGGTCGGCGTCGGCCAGCACCCGTTCGGCCGGGGCGAGGATCAGGGCCAGGGGCGTGCGGAGCTCGTGGCTCACGTTCGAGAAGAACTGCGTCTTGAGGCGGTCGAGCTCCTAGCGAGCGTTCGTAGAGCGCCTCGAGTTGCTCGTTGGCCTCCTTCAGCGCCCGGCCGGCGTCCGCCACCTCGCGGGCCCGGCGGACGACTCGGCCTCCATGGCGTCGAGCGCGGGCGCTCCGCTCGAGTGGGCGCTCCGCTTCGCGCTCGCGTTCGAGCCGGATGAAGTCCGTGACGTCCTGCACCTCGTGGATGACGTAGGCCACCGAGCCGTCGGGGTCCAGGACCGGGGAGTTGTGCGGGCTCCAGAAGCGCTCCTCGAAGCCGCCGCCCTCGGACTCGCCGGCCGCTGGACGTCGTACTTCTGCACCGACATGGCGTCGTCGCGGCGCTCGCGCACGCACCCGCACGAGCGACGCCTTCAGGTTCCGCACGCCCTCGGTGGCGGGGTCGTCGGGGTTGTCCGGGAAGACGTCGAACAGTGGGCGGCCGACGATGACGTCGCGCTGCGTCATGGTGGCGGCGAGATACGCGTCGCTGGCGGCGACGATCACCAGGTCGGGATCGAGCACGAGATAGTGGCCGGGGGCCGTCTCGAAGAGCGCCTGAAAATCGGGTGCCGGCACCGCCGCCCCTGCGTCTGCGTCTTCAGAGTCCTGTGTCGTCACCATGCCGCCCCGGCCCGCCCGAGAGCCACGCCCTCTCGAGAACCGCCCATGGGTTGGTCGGTCCTCCTGCCTAGGGCCAAAAACCGCCCAAGACGCTACACCCCGAGGCAACGGGCGCGACCCGGGGCCGCCGCACCCGCCGCCCGCCGCCCGGGCTTCAGGCGTGCGAGGTGGGAGCCGCCCACACCTCGCAGAGTCGCACGGGCGTCTTCACGCCCTTCATGCGGCGCGACTTCATCCGACCCAGGCGCACGTCCGCCGGCGCGTCCCTCGAGTCGTCCGCCCGCGGCGACGACGACGGCGACGGCGACCCGGCGGCCGCGGCGGCTTCCACGACGTCGGCCGTGGCGAGGACCTGGCCACCCTTGGCCGCCTCACACACCCGGGCGGCCACGTTGACCACGTGGCCCACGACGTCGCTCTTGGTGACGACCGCCTCGCCCATGTGCACGCCGGCCCGGAGCCGCAGCGGGTCCGGCGCGCTCGGCCTGCAGCTCGATGGCGGCCCGCAGCCCGACAGCGGCGTGGGGAACGTGCACAGCAAGCCGTCGCCGAGATGCTTGACGATCCGGCCCTTCCACCGCCGCACCGTCGGCCGCGCCCGCTCGTGGTGCGCGTCGATGAGCGCCAGCGCCGCGGCGTCACCGTGCGCGTCGGTGTAGGCGGTGAAGCCCTCGAGGTCGGTGAAGACGACCGTCAGCTGACCGGCCGCCCCGCCCGCCGCCCCGCCCGCCCCCGCCCAGCCCTCCTCCCCCGAGGAGAGGAGCTGCACGGCGGTGAGCCCGAGCGAGGACAGCTTCGACGGGTGGCGCTCGACCGTGCGCTCGACGAACCGCCGCAAGATCTCCCCGGGCGTGCTCGACGAGATCGGCCGATCACCCGGGCGCCGCCAGCCACTCCTCGTCGACGAGCCCGATCTCGAGCGCGGTGGCGGCGTCGTCGGGGTCGCTGCGGATCATCTCGGCCGCCTGGCGCGCCGTGGCCCGCCGCAACGCGGCGAACGTCGCGGCACCGGCCTCGCGCGCCTTGCGCGCCCCGCGGCCCGGCCGCCCGCCCTTCCCGTACCCGTCCACCCGCCGCACTCATGGCGGCCAAACTACCGGTCCTCGACGCAGACCCCGAACGCCGAGTCGCGTGCCGGCAACACGATCCGACGCGTCACCGTCACCGTCTCGAGCAGGCGCCGGTCGTGCGACACGAGCAGCAGCGTGCCCTCGTAGCCGCCCAACGCGGACTCCAGCTGCTCGATCGCCGGCAGGTCGAGATGGTTGGTCGGCTCGTCGAGCACGAGGAAGTTGACGCCCTTGGCGGCGAAGGCAGCCAGCTCGGCGCGCGTGCGCTCGCCCGGCGACAGCGAGGCGGGCGGCCGCAGCACCGTCTCGGCGCCGAGCCCGAACTTGGCCAGCTGCGAACGCGCCAGCGCCGACCGTCAGCCCCGTGGCCGCATGAACGCGTCGACGACGCTCGACGACCCCTCCGACAGCACCCGGCGGTCCTGTCCGAGCTCGCCGACCACGACGCTCGGGCCGATGCGCCGCGTGCCCTGCCGCCAGCGGCAACCGGCCGAGCATCGCCTCGACCAGCGTCGTCTTGCCCGATCCGTTGGGGCCGACGAACGCGACGCGGTCCGCCCACCCGACGTCGAGCGTGAACGGCCCCAGCGTGAAGTCGCCGCGCTCGACCACCGCGTCGTCCAACCGCGCCACCACGGCCCCCGACCGGGTCGCCTCGTTGATGCGAAGCGCAGGTCCCATCCCTCCCACGGCTTCTCGACCGTCTCGAGCGTGTCGAGGGCGCGCTCGGTGCGCCGCGCCCGCGACGCCAGCTTCTCGGTCTTGTTGATGCGGAAGTCGCGTTGCGCCTTGTCGTTGTCGCGGGGGTTCTTCTTCTCCTTGGTGACACCCGTCGTCGCCCACTGGCGCTCGCGCTCGGGCCCGCTGGGCCAGCTCCGCCTGCTGCGACTCGTACACCGCGTACGCCTCTTCCGCGTGGGCGCGCTCGGAGGCCCGCTCGGCGAGATACCCGGCCCATCCGCCGCCGTACAGCCGCCCGCGCCGGGCGTGCTCGTCGAGCTCGAGCACGTCGGTGACCGTCCTGTCCAAGAAGGCGCGGTCGTGCGACACGATGACCATGCCGCCTCGTCGCCGCGTCACCAGCTGCTCCAGCCGCGCCAGCCCGTCGAAGTCGAGATCGTTCGTCGGCTCGTCCAACAGCGTGATGTCGAAGCGCGCCAACAAGATCGCCGCCAGCGCCACCCGCGCCTCCTGGCCGCCCGACAGCGCATCGGTGCGGTGGTCCGCCATGGCGGCCGGCAGGCCCACCTGCTCGAGCACGCCGGCCAGCCGCGCCTCGAAGTCGGCGGCCCCGAGCGACTCGTAGCGCGCCAACGCCGTGGCGTACCGCTCGTCCGCCCACTGTGGCCCTCGCCGAGGGCGCCCGCCGCCTCGGTCAACTCCGTCTCGGCGGCGGCGGCACCCGTCCTCCTGGACAGCGCGGCGCGGACCGTCTCGCCGCGAGCGTCGCCGTCGGCCTGCTCGCGGTCGTGCTCCTGGCGCAGATAGCCCACGGTCGCCTGCGGCGGGTCGACGCGGACGTCGCCCCCGTCGGGCTCGAGCAGCCCCGCCAGGATCTGCAGCAGGGTCGACTTGCCGACGCCGTTGGGACCGACGACGCCGAGGCACGTGTCGGGGCCCACGGTCAGCGACACGCCGTCGAGGATGACGAGCCCGCCGCGCTCGAAGCGCAGTTCACGGGCGATCAGGGTGGCCGCGGTCGCCGTGGCCGAGGCGGAGGGCGATCCTCCAGCCGCTCGGCGCGACGCCGAGCGGGGCGGTCCGTCTGGTGTGCGAGAAGGCATAGGAGAGCTCCGGGTCCAACGAGGAGGAAAGAAAGGACAAGACGACGAGGGCGCACGGCGCACGAGAGTGCACGACCGGCAGCCGACAGGCGACGTCAGAGCTCTACAGCACGGGGCCAGCGTAGCGCCGCCGACTTGGGTCGCCGCGCCTCGGGTCGGTAGCGTCACGGCGCCGGGGTGGGAACCGAAAAGGGGGGCAGCCATGCCGATCGCGATCACCGACGAGCACCAGGAGCTGGCGGCGACCGTGTGGGGGGTGCTGACCTCCCACCATGCGTTGGCGGCCAACCGCGCGCTCCTCGAGTCCGACGACGAGCCCCGTCCGTCCTTCTGGCCGGAGATGGCGGACCTCGAATGGCTCGGCGTGCACCTGCCCGAGGACACCGGTGGAGGCGGCGGCACGCTGAACGAGCTCGTCGTCATCCTCGAAGCGCTCGGCCGCCAGGTCGCGCCCGGCCCGTTCCTGCCGACCGCGCTGGCGTCCGCGGTCATCGCCCAGTGCGGCACGCCCGAACAGCAGCGTTCTCTCCTGCCGGGGCTGGCGGACGGCTCGGTGACCGCAGCGCTCGGGCTCGCCGGGACGCTCGGGCTCGAGGGAGGGATGCTCGACGGGGACGGCGGGATCGTCCTCGGCGCGAAGGCCGCCGACCTGCTCCTCCTGCGGGCCGGCCCGGACATCGTCGTCGTGCGGGGCGACGCCGAGGGTCTCGCCCTGGGCGGCGCCAAGGACATCGACCCCTCCCGCCGTTCCGCCACGGTGACGGTCTCGTCCGTGACGGTCGCCGAGGAGGACGTACTGGTGGGCGCCGCCCGGCGCGCCCAGGCGCTGGCGCGCACGCTGGGCGCGGCCGAGGCGGCCGGGGTGATGGGGGCCTGCACCGAGGCGGCGGTGGCCTACGCCAAGCTGCGCGTGCAATTCGGTCGCACCATCGGGACGTTCCAGGCCGTCAAGCACCACTGCGCCGACATGCTGGTGGCCACCGAACTGGCGATCGCGTCCGTGTGGGATGCCGCCCGTGCCGCCGGCGACACGCTCGACGAGTTCGAGCTCACCGCCGCCATGGCGGCGCACCATGCGTTCGGCCCGGCCGTGCACAACGCGCAGATGAACATCCAGGTGCACGGCGGCATCGGCTTCACCTGGGAACACGACGCCCACCTCTTCCTGCGGCGGGCACTGGCGCTCAACTCGGTGTTGGGCTCGCCCGGTGACGCCGAGGACGTCACGGCGCAGGCCGAACGGGGGACCACGCGTGACGTCACCATCGACCTGCCGCCCGAGGCGGAGGCGATTCGGGCCGGCATCCGCACCGAGGCGGCGCGCATCGGTGCGCTGTCCGGCCAGGAGCAGCGCAAGGCCCTGGTCGACGCCGGCCTCCTCGTGCCGCATTGGCCCGAGCCCTGGGGTCGCGCCGCCGGTGCGGTGGAGCAGATCGTGATCGACGAGGAGCTCCGGGCGGCCGGGGTGAAGGTGCCTGGCCTCGGCATCACGGGCTGGAACATCATGACGGTGAACCAGTACGCCACACCCGACCAGGTGGAGCGCTGGGTCTTCAAGACGCTGATGGGCGAGTACGTCTGGTGCCAGCTCTTCAGCGAGCCCGACGCCGGATCGGACGCCGCCGCCGTCACGACGCGGGGCACGCGCGTCGAGGGTGGCTGGAAGGTGAACGGCCAGAAGGTCTGGACGAGCGGGGCCCAGTACTGCCATCTCGGCCTGGCCACGGTGCGGACCGATCCGGACGTGCCCAAGCACGCCGGGATCACGGCGATGGTGATCGACATGCACGCGCCCGGCGTCGAGGTGCGCCCGCTCCGCCAGATCACGGGCAACGCCGACTTCAACGAGGTCTTCTTCAGCGACGTCTTCGTGCCCGACGACGACGTGGTCGGCACTGCGAACGACGGCTGGACGGTGGCGCGCTCCACCCTCGGGAACGAGCGCGTGTCGATCGGTGGTGGCTTCGGCGGGATCTTCCCGCCCATGGACCTCCTGGCGCTGCGCAAGCGGAGCGGGGACCGCGTGCCGGGTGCGGCCGACCGCATCGGGGGCATCTTGGCCAAGGATCACGCCCTCAAGGCGCTCAACCTTCGGCGTGCGCAGCGGGCCGTGGTCGGCGCCGGACCCGGCCCGGAGGGCAACGTCACGAAGCTCGTGCTGGCCGAGCACGGTCACGATCGGGCGCAGCTGCAGGCCGACCTCCTCGGCGCTCCCGCCGCGTTCTTGGACGGTGAGGATGCGCTCGCCGGCTACGCCGAGCTCGCGACCCGTGCGTTGTCGATTGCGGGCGGCACCTCCGAGATCACCCGCAACCAGATCGCCGAGCGGATTCTCGGCTTGCCCCGCGACCCGCTCATCCGTTAGCCGCATTCGCGCCGGAGGCTGCGAGCTGACACCGGGAGCGGGGCATCGCCTGTCACAATGACGTTTCCGGCTATGCGATTCCTCAAGTCGACGCGGGTACGAATCGTGGTGGGCGTCATCGCCGTGCTCCTGGTCGTGTTCTGCGTCATGACGGCGCTGCTCTTCGTGTTTCCCGATCTCAACGCTCCTGAGCGCTCCGACGCCATCGTCGTGCTCGGGGGCCACGGTGTGCCGGCGTTCGACAAGGGCGTCGAGCTGGCGAAGGAGGGCTACGCCCCCAATCTGGTGCTGTCCCTGCAGGTCTGGCAGAGCTGCGCGCCGTACAAGGAGCTTCTCGCGCTGCCACTCTCGAGGGTGCACGTCTCGTGTTTCAAGGCCAACCCCCAGACGACGCAGGGCGAGGCCCGTTCGATCGAGGCGGACGCCAAACGACTCGGCTGGAAGCGCATCATCGTGGTCATGCCGACGACGCAGGCGTCGCGGGCGCGGCTGCGCATCGGCCGCTGTTATTCGGGCCAGCTGCTCGAGGTCGCGGTACTCACCGGGGGGCATCGCTGAATGGCTGGCGCAGTTCGCCTACGAATGGGGCGCGATGGTCAAGGCCGTGGTGCTGCAACCGAGCTGCTGACGCCACGGCCGGGCCGCCGACCGAACGGCCGACGTGCGACACCCGAACGGGCGCTGGGGACGCCGGGCAAAGCCACGCGATCGCAACCGAGCTGCGACGCCCGTGTGGCGATACGCGTTGTACGGTGCTCGCAGGGGCGCCGGTAATCGGGGGATCCGGCTAGAGGGGGGAAGCAGTGCAGGCGAGCGTCCAGGCCGTCGTGACACGTTCAGTGCACACGGCCGGCGCCGCCCCTGCCTGCGAGACCGACCAGCGCCCACCCGAGCGTCACGCACCGAGCGCCGGGCCGCGGCGCATACCGCAGCGGGCGATCGAACTGGTCGGGATCGCGTTCGGCATCGCCATCATCGCCGCCGTCGCGCTGGGCTACCAGCTGTCGAACGACGTGTTCTGGTCGCTGGCCGCCGGACAGTGGATGTTGACGCACCACTCGTTCATGGGGCTCGACCCCTTCAGCTACACCGAGTCCCACCACCGCTGGGTGACCGACGAGTGGGGCTCGGAGATCGTCCTGGCCGAGATGTACCGGATCTTCGGGAACGCGGCCTACGCCCTCTACGCCATCGTGCTGGGCGGGCTGAGTCTCTTCATCACCGCGGCGTACGCCAGGGCGCTCGGTGCCCGCGGTGGCCGTGTCGCCGCGATCGTCCTCGTGCTGGCGATGGGGATCTCGGGCATCCTCGCCGGCGACCGCGGCCTGGACTTCTCACTCGTCTGGCTGCCGCTCGAGCTGCTCATCCTGACGAAGGCACGGGCCAACCCGCGCTGGTTGTGGTGCCTGGTGCCCTTGTGCGTGGTGTGGGTCAACACCCACGGCTCGATCCTCGTCGGCTTGATCGTGCTCGGTGTGGAACTGGGCTGGTCGCTCGTCCCGGAGCGCTTCGTGACCCGCATCAGGGGGGTGCGCCAATCCACCCACACCCGCCCCCTTGCGCTGGCCCTGGTGGGGTGTGTCCTGGCGTCCTGCGTGACGCCGTATGGCCCGGGACTGCTGATCTACGACGTCGGCGTGTCGCAGAACGGCCAGATCGCCCAGTACATCAACGAGTGGAGCTCGCCCGATTTCCATTCGTTCGCCGTGCTGCTCGCCTACCTGGTCCCGCTGGCCGTCCTGGCGGCCGTGGTGTGGATCCGACGGGTCCCGCTGCTCGAGGGGACATTGGCCGCCGCGTTGTTCATCGAGGCGTTGCGCACGCAGCGGTTGGCGATCTACCTCATGGTGGTGGGCGCAGGCCTGGCGGCGACGCTGCCGCTCCGGCCGTTGTGGAGCTCCACGGCGCGGCGGGTCGCCGGCGCCTGCTACGCCGTGCTTGCCATCGCGCTGCTGGCGGCGCCGTCGGTCCCGGCCGGGAGTGTCTCGCCGACCTTGCCCGTCCAGGCGTTCAATTACCTCGGGAACCACCCGGGCCGGATCTTCACGGAGTACACGTGGGGCGACTACTCCATCGCACGCCACCGGGCGACGTTCGCCGACGGGAGGACCGACCTCTTCGAGGGCAAGGTGCTGACCGAGTTCTTCGCGATCAACGACGTGACGATCAATCCCGATCCCGTGTTCTCCGAGTACCACGTCTCCTACGTGGTGTGGGCACCGAACACCGGGCTGTCGCTGTACCTCGCCCGCGACCCGCGCTGGCGGGTGGTCGACCGCTCGCGCGTCGCCTGGGTGTTCGAGCGCCGTTAGACCAGCCGCATCACGGGGCGGCCGACCAGGTGGCCTCGATGCCGCGGACGTCTCCGTCCTCGTCGGCCCACACGTCGATCGCCCCGAACCCCGAGTCCTCGAGCGGCCCTCCCACGAGGTCGGCCTGGTCGCCGCCCAGCTCGAGCAGGAGCGCACCGCCGGGCCGCAAGAACTTCGGTGCGGCCTCGATCACTCGGCGGAGCACGTCGGTGCCGTCGAAGCCGCCGTGGTAGTGGGTGCCGGCCTCCCACCGCACGTCGTGGGGGAGGAGGTGCAGGGCCGTCGTGGGGACGTAGGGGACGACGGCGACGATGACGTCGGTCGCCCCCTCGAACGCCGCCGGGACGGGATCGAACAAGTCGCCCCGCAGGGCCTCCACGCCGTTGCCCCGGGCGCAGGCGACGGCACCGGCGTCGATGTCCGTGCCGACCACGTGGGCCGCCGGCCGTTCCGATTGCAGCGAGGCGGCGATGGCGCCGGACCCGGTGCACAGGTCGATGGCCAGGCCGGACTCGGGCAGCCGGGCCGCGGCGCGGGCGGCAAGCTCGAGGCTCTGCCAGCGAGGGACGTAGATGCCCGGGTCCACCGCGATCGTGAGGGGCCCGAACGTCGCCTGCCCGGTGACCCAGGCCGAGGGGCTCACCGCGGACACGCCGGTGCACGAGCGAGATCAGCCTGGGCCGGTCGCCCCCGGCCGCGGCGATCAACTCGGCCGCCTCCTCGTCCGCGGCGACGCTTCCGGCTCGGGCCAGCATGTCGGTGAGGGCGGTCATGAGCGTGGGCTCTCCTTGCGGCGTCAGTCGAGCATCGCCCCGGCGATCCGGGGCCCGGTCTCGGGGTCTTCCCCGTCCGTCCCCGCCGCGCCAGACGCGTCACCGGGACCGGCCGGCGCGGCGGCGTGGTTCGGCAGGAACAGCGTCGGGATGAAGGCGAGCATGATGGCGCCGACCGACCACCAGAAGGTGTGGGCGAACGCCGCCGCCACGGGGTCGGCGACGGCGGGCGGGAGCTTGACGGTGGTGCCGATGATGGCGGCCGAGCCGCCCGTGACCTTGATGCCGGCGGCGCTCAGGTTGCTGATGATCTGGCGTTCGAGCACGACCGCGAAGAGCGCGGTGGCGACGGAGCCGCCGATGAGGCGCACGATGTTCATGACGGTGGACGCCTTGGGGATCTCGGCGTGGCTGAGGTCGAAGTAGGCGGCGGCCGTCACCGGCATCATCGTGAGGCCGAGACCCAGGCCGCGCAGGAACAACGTGCCGGCGAGGAAGAGCTCGTTGGTCGACGCGGTGACGAAGGCGAACGGCACCGTGGCCGCCGCCATCAAGAGGATGCCGAACGGGACCACGCGTCGTGGGCCGACCCGGTCGGTCATCGCGCCGGCCCAGCGCATGATGCACGCCGCGCCGATGCCCTGGGGCGCCATCAGAAGCCCGGCCTGCCAGGCCTCCTGGCCCCGGGCCACCTGGTAGTAGATCGGCAGCAGGAACATGGACCCGAACAACGTGGCGCCGATCACAAAGATGCAGATGTTGCCGATGGCGAAGTTCCGGTTCCGGAACGGGTGGAGGTCCAGCAACGGATACTTCGCGTTCACGGCACGCAAGATGAAGCCAAGTGTCAGGACGACGCCAAGGATGAAACTGATAAGGACCGGAGCGCTGGTGTAGGAGCCGGTCACCCCGACCTCGGAGAGCGCATAGATCAGGGCGGCGAGGCCGGGAGACAGGAGACAGAACCCGAGCGTGTCGAACGGCGTGCTGACCCGCTCGTCGGTGTCGAACTGGGGGAGCCAGCGCGACGACAAGATCAGCGTGACGATGCCGATGGGGACGTTGATGTAGAAGATCCAGCGCCAGCTGTAGTTGGAGACGATGAGGCCGCCGATGATCGGCCCCAGGATCGGGCCCATGACCATCGGCACGCCGATGATGCTCATGACGCGGCCCATGCGCTGCGGCCCGGCGGCGCGGGCGAGCATCGACTGGCCGACGGGGAGGAGCATGCCGCCCCCGATGCCTTGGATGACCCGGAAGAAGATGAGCGAGTTCGCCGACCAGGCGAGGCCGCACAGGCTCGAGCCGATCACGAAGAGGGCCGTCGACGTCATCCAGATGCGCTTGGCGCCGAAGCGGTCGACGGCCCAGCCGGACACCGGGGTCACCAACGCCAAGGCGAGCAGGTAGCCCGTCGACACCCACTGGATCGTGGTGATGGAGACGTGGAAGTCCTTCGCCAACGTGGCGAGCGCGACGGCCACGATCGTGGTGTCGAGGATCGACATGATCGAGCCCAGGACCACGACGGTCGAGGTGCGGCGGAGCTCGGGGGTGAGGGTGAAGGCCGGAGCCTTGGCGCGGTGGCATCTGAATACTTCATAATACTCAAAGGTATGGAGTTGTCAAAGAGTTTCACCGGTGCGACAATCGTGGACATGGGTCTGGCCGAGGACGCGTTCGAGCGCTTGCGGCGCATCACGTTCGAGGGCGAGCACGTCGAGCGGATGGCCGCCTTGGGCACCCAGCATGAAGCTCTCGCCGGGCGTCATCAAGACCTTGATGCGGCTCGCCAAGAGCGACGGCGTCTCGATGGGGGAGATGGCGCGGGGGATCGGCTGCGACCCTTCGTACATCACCGCGCTGGTCGACGACCTCGATGCGCGCGGCCTGGCCCGGCGTGAGCCGGCGCCGTACGACCGACGGGTCAAGATCATCGTCCTGACCGACACCGGCCGGAAGCTCGCCCGGGAGATCGACGACGTGTTGTCAGTGCCCCCAACGGCGTTCGCCGCCTTGTCACAGGCCGAGCTGCGCCAGCTACGCGACCTGCTCGACAAGGTGCTGGCGGCGCGGGAAGCCGAGCCTGCGGCACAAGCGAGCGTCACGGCCGCCGCTTCTTAGGGCAACGACCCCGTCGTCCTGCTCTGCCCCGTTCCCGGGGCCTCGATCACGGGATGCCGCAGCCAAGACCGCTGATCAGACTGACCTCCGGTATTTCGCAGAGCAGGCCTTCGACCGGGCTGACGACGCCGTTGATCAGGGCGTCGATCTCGACGACGATCTCGGCCAGGAACGAAGACGACAAGCCGTCGGAGTGCGAAAGCAAGGCCTGCAACTGGAAGATCGTCGAATCGAGTTCTGCGTTGCCCGACGAGATGGTGAACGTGTAGCTCTGCCGCACGGTCTGTTGGGCAGAGCTGGTGACGCCGTAGAAGGCGTAGGTGACACCTGAGTCGACGGCGGTCACCGTGATGGTGGTTTGCTGGGGCTCACCGGTCTGACCCGAGATGACGCCACTCTGCGACATCGCGAATCCCTTCGGGAGACCGGTCGTGCTCCAGCTGTAGGCCGGAGTCCCTCCGGCCGCTTGCATCTGGAAGGAGTACGCCTTGTTGCTGGTGGCTTCGGGGACTGAGGTCGTCGTCATCTGCAGGGCCGGTGGCGGGACATAGCCGGGCGGCGTGAGCGTGATGGTGAGACTCGGGCTGGCCATCTGGCCATCGCCGTTCTTGTCGGACACCTGCAAAAGGAGGGTGTAGGTGGTGGGCTGATTTACCGGCGGCGAGCCGGGCGTCCCGGAGATGAGCCCGGTGTCGAGACCCAACGAGAGCCCGGGCGGAAGCGGGTATTGCGGTACGTCGCTGAGGCTGTAGATGTACGACCCCGACCCACCCGTGACCTGAATCTGGGCGGAATAGGGCTGGCCGACGATCGCCCCGGGGAGCGACGTGGTCGTGACCTCTATCGGGGTGGCCGCACCGGCTGCTTGGGGCACCGCGAGGACCGCGGCGACCGGTGCGACGAAGGCGACGATCATCGCCGCAAGGGTCGTCCACACGCGAATGGGACTGACTCGATTCATTTTGTCTCCCGCCTTGAATCCGAGCCCCCTCAACGGGAGAACAATTGAAACTGGCATTGCAACACGATTCGAGCTGGCCGGGTTGGCTGGGCTGGGCTGGGCCGGCTTACCTGCGCAAGCGCTGGCGTCGCCATCGTGGAAAAGGTCGGCCCTCGTCCCGATGTGCCGAGGCCGAGGAAGGGGATCCATTTCGGGTAGCCACAGCTCGTTGAAGCCGTCCTCTGCAACCGGTGGAGAGGCCGTCGTCCTCCCAGAGACAGTTGCGAACGACGATTCGCGTGTGCGCGGCGCTTCGTTCTGCACGCTCGTTGCGGGGAAACGGAGTGGAGGTGAGGTGCGATCGGCGGCGTGCGGCCCACTAGCGTCACGGCGACATGCCGAGCTTGTCATCGCGGGGAAAGCAAGACGTCCGGGAGCCGACGAACGACCGTTGTGCGGGAGGTGCCCCGTGTCGGCCGTGATCGTCGAACATCTGGCGAAGTCCTACGGGGACACCGTGGCCGTGCGCGATGTGAGCTTCGAGGTGCAGAAAGGTGAGGTCTTCGCGTTGCTGGGACCGAACGGCGCCGGCAAGACGACCTGCGTCGAGATCCTCGAGGGTTATCGGGCCCGCAGCAGCGGGCGGGTCGAGACACTCGGCGTGGATCCGGCGGACCCGGCGACGCAGCGCTGGTTGCGCACGCGCATCGGTGTGGTGCTCCAGGAGCTCGCCATCGAGCCCTACTTCTCGGTGCGCCAGGTGATGGCGCGCAACGCCGGCTACTACCCGAATCCCCGGCCGGTCGACGAGGTGATCGAGCTGATCGGGCTGAGCGAGAAGGCGGACGAACGGGTCAAGAAGCTTTCGGGCGGCCAGCAGCGCCGCCTCGACGTCGGCCTCGGCATCATCGGCAACCCCGAGCTCCTCTTTCTGGACGAGCCGACGACCGGGCTCGACCCGTCGGGGCGCCGCGACACGTGGCAGCTGATCGACGAGCTGTCCGCGGCCGGCACGACGGTGCTGCTCACCACGCACTACATGGACGAGGTGGAGGCGCTGGCCGACCGGGCCGCGGTGCTCTTCGGCCAGGAGATCGTCGCCACCGGGACGCCGGCGTCTATCGGGGGGCGCGATCTCGGGGCGGTCACCATCCGGTTCCGCCTGCCCGAGGACGTCGCACTCGAGCAGTTGCCCGCGGCGGCCGTGCCCGTCGCCGACGGTCTGGTCGAGATCCACACCGATGACGAGTTGCGCGTGCTGCACGACCTCACGGGCTGGGCGCTCGAGACCGGGCATGCCTTAGCCGGCCTGTCGGTGCTCCGGGTTTCTCTCGAGGACGTCTATCTCGGACTCACGAGGTCGGGCGAATGAGCGCGGGCTCGGATCCCTCAGCGACGGTCGCCGTGCCTGAGCGGGGCAGGATCCACGGCTTCACCGACGCCGGACTGGTGGCGCGCCAAGTCGGCTTCGAGCAGCTGGCGTTCTGGCTCAACCCGATCGGCGCGGTCATGACGATCGCGTTCTCGGTCATCTTCCTTCTGCTGCTTGGTGGCACGGCGAAGGGCACGGTCGCGTCGTACGGCCATATCAAGCTGATCGACTACTACGTGGCCGGGTTCTGCGCCTACGGGGTCATGGCCGCTTGCTTCACCATCCTCGCCATCACCCTGGTCAATCGCCGCGAGATGGGACTGCTCAAGCGGCTGCGCCTGAGCCCGCTGCCCACCTGGATGCTGATGTCTGCGGTGATCGTCAACTACATGATCGTGGCGACGGTGGGTGTCGTGCTCCTGCTGGCGGTGGGCTGCCTCGGCTACAGCGCCAATACCCCTGCCCGCTGGGCGCCCTTCGTCGTGGTGCTGCTCGTCGGCATGGTCTGCTTCAGCGCGCTGGGGGTCGGCATCACCACCGTGGTCCCAAACGCGGACGCCGCCGGCCCCATCGTGAGCCTGACCTACTTCATTCTGCTGTTCCTGTCGGGCCTCTGGTACCCGATCGCGCCCGGCTCGGCGCTGGCCACGTTCGCCAACATCTTCCCCATCCGCCACTTCATCGACGCCTTGGTGGCGTCGTATACAGGCCAACCGGGTACGACGATGTGGCCCTGGAAGGACCTGGGCGTCATGTTGTTGTGGGGCGCCGCCGGCATCGCGATCGGCCTGCGTCGCTGGAGCTGGTCGCCCAAGCGGGGTTGAACGCTCAGCAGGTGAGCCCGCCGTCAACCACGATGACCTGTCCGGTCAGGTAGTTGTTGGCGGGGTCGGTGAGGAAGAGGACGGCGCGGGCGACGTCGCTCGGATCGCCCAGGCGGCCCATCGGGGTGCGGCGAGCGATCTGGTTGAGCTGCTCCTCGTCGAGGCCGTGGCTCATCTCTGTGCGGAGGTAGCCCGGGGCGACGCTGTTCACCGTGATGTTTCGTGAGCCGAGCTCCCGCGCCAGGGCCCGCGTGAAGCCGTCGAGGGCCGCCTTGGTGGCGCCGTACACGGTCAGCCCCCGGTAGCCCGACAGACCGACGATGGAGGAGATGTTGACGATGGAGCCGGAGTGCTGGCGCAGCATCACCCGGCTGGCGGCGCGGGTGACGTAGATCGTGCCCTTCATGTTGAGGTCGATGACGGTGTCGATGTCGTCGTCGCCGAACAAGGCGATGACGCCGTCGCGGGCGACCCCTGCGTTGTTCACCAGGACGTCGATGCGGCCCCAACGCTTGGCGGCGTCCTTGACGAACCGCTCGGCGTCCTCCTTCTTGGAGACGTCGGCCGTGGCGAAATGGAAGCGCTCCTTGTATTCGGGGTCGTTCTCCCACGCGCGCACCTGGTCGGTCGACGAGCGCGAGCACGTCTCGACGCAATAGCCCGCCGCCAGATAGGCCTCGACGATGCCGACGCCGAGGCCCTTGCTGCCTCCGGTGACGAGTGCCACCTGGGATTGTGCCTCGGCCATCAGTCCTCCATCCGGCGGATCGTCTTGCCGCCCTTGGTCTCGATCGCGTCGACGAACGTCACGCTACGCGGCTGCCACGCCCGCGGCAGATCCGCTACGGCCGCCTTGATCTGCGCGCGGATCGCGTCGACGTCCGCCCGTTCGACGCCGCCGACGGGCACGATTTCCGTCGCGACGATGGCGCCGGTCAGCTTGTTGGGGCGCCCGTAGACGCGCGCCAGCGCGACCGAGTCGAGCCGGGTGATCCGGTCCTCGACGGGCAGGGGGTGGACCTTGACGCCGCCGACGTTGATCACCTCGGACTTGCGCCCTCGGAACATGACGCGGTCGTCGACGATCTCGACCAGGTCGCCGGTGCGGCGCCACCCATCGGAGCCATCGAACCCGTCGGACGCGTCGGACAGCTCGGCGTCAGGGTCGGGAACGGCGGACTCGCCGGCGTACCCGAGCATCCCGGCGCCGGCACGGACCCAGAGCTCGCCGTCCTCGACGCGGACGTTGGACTCGGGGTTCGACTCCGAGTGCAGCGACGACACGGCGAGACCCGGCTTGCCGTCGCGGACCGACGTGATCGACCCGAGCTCGGTCGACGCGTACACCTGCGACACCTTGGCGCCGGGGAACGTGGCCTGGATCTCGTCGAGCAGATCCCCCGGGCTCGCCTCGCCCCCGAGGGTGATCTGTTCGAGCGCCGGCAACGCCGCCTTGCGGCTCTTCGCCTCGGCGAGCAGGAAGCGCCAGAACGTCGGGGTCGCACTCACGCAGGTGACGTTCTGCGTCAGCATCGCCTCGAGGCCGTCCCTCGGCTGACGCGGGAACGGGGCGACCAGGGTCGCCTGGCTGGCGGCGACGTGGAGCAGGACTTGGACCCCGGCGAACTGCTGGGGGCCGTAGGCCAAGAGCCAGCGCTGTTCGGGCATCGGGCGGACCGTGGCGACGGTCCGGCCGAGGATGCGCCAATCGTGGCGCGCCGCCTTGGGCAGGCCGGTGGTGCCCGTCGTGCGGATCATGAGCGGCTGCTCGGTGTCGTCGCCGGCCCGCAGCGTCTCGTCGGCCGCCGCCGCGACGAGCTCCTCGGGACGGACCAGCCTCGAAGGGGCCGGTGAGGTCGTCGCGGCGGGTCACCACGAATTTGTGATCCAGCATCGAGGAGTGGTCGGCGAACTCGGCTGCGTCGGTGTCGGGCTGGTACTGGCACGGCTCCGCTCCGGCGAGCGCAGCGCCGGCGAGGAGGCGGAGCACCCACCCGGCATCGGGCTCGACGATGGCGAAGCGGGTGATGCCGCGCCGCCGCAGCGCAGTGCCGACGCGCCGGGCATCGGCGAGGAGCTCGGCGTAGGTCGCCGCGCCTTCTCTGGTGACGACGGCTTCCCGGTCGGGTGACGAGGAGGCGGCCGCTTCCAGCAGAAGGATCATCTAGGTCGGGACGGGTGCGTAGAACGCGAGCACGTCACCGACCTTGTCCGGCAGATCGCCGCCTGCTGAGAACGGGTCGGTACCGAGCTCGTCCTCGAGCATCGCCGAGAGCTCCGCCGCCTCCAGCGAGTCGAGGCCCAGCCCTTCGCCCCACAGCTCGGTCTCGTCGTCCCAGCCCTCGACACCCTTGTCGATGTGCTGCAGGAAGTCGCCGATGACGGCTCGTGCCTTCTCCTGGTCTGTGCCCACTGGGGTCGTGTCCTTTCGAGTCGCTGCGTGCGGAGAGGGACGGTTTCAGGGTTCCGGCCGTCGCCGCGACCGGTGTGCTGTTGGCCCCAATCAACCAACGGGCCAGGGTGGCCAGCCTTGCGGGTGAACAGGGTCTCCGGCGAGGTCCCTCCGCGGACGGCAACGCTCCTACCAGGACGTTCGGTTTGCGTTCGCCGAGGTTCTTGCCGTCGCAGTGACGATAGCCGGGCGACGGGCGACCGACGAAGTCCGACCGGTCGGGCTTCGGGGGTGAGGCGGGCGGCGGCTACTCTCACCCGGTGCCCCAGCCAGCTACCGACGTCACCGACCTCTATCTCGACCTGCTCAAGCGCTCCTTGACCGGGGCGCTGGCCGAGGACAACGACTCGATCCTCGGCGGGGTGCGCACGGCGGGCTCGCCCACGCTCAAGCGCCGCGCCGCCAACCTGGCCGGGGACGTGGCCGGGCGCTTCAAGGTCGAGATCGTCTACAAGAAGCCCTACGACCCCAAGCTGCGCGAGGTGGGCTACGACTGGCCGGCGCGGGCCGAGTCGATGATCGGGCTCAAGCGCATGGACAACATTCAGTTCTGCGTCCAGAGCGTGCTCGACGACGACGTGCCCGGCGACCTGCTCGAGGCCGGGGTCTGGCGCGGCGGGGCCTGCATCTTCATGAAGGCGAACCTCTTGTCCCGCGGCGACACCACGCGCACGGTGTGGGTGGCCGACTCCTTCCAGGGCCTGCCGCCGCCCAACGCCGCCCTCTACCCGGCCGACACCGGCGACGACCTGCACACCCGCAGCGGCCTGAGCGTCGGCGCCGAGGTGGTGCGCCACAACTTCGAGCGCTACGGGGTCCTCGACGAGCGGGTCAAGTTCCTCGTCGGCTGGTTCAAAGACACCCTGCCGAGCGCGCCGATCGAGCGGCTCGCCGTCATGCGCCTCGACGGCGACATGTACGAGTCGACCGCCCAGGCCATCGAGGCGCTCTACCCCAAGCTCAGCCCCGGCGGCTACTGCATCGTCGACGACTTCGGCTCGCACCAGTCCCAGGCGGGCCAGGCCATCATCGACTACCGCGAGAAGCACGGCATCGACGAGGAAATCGTCGACATCGACGGCTTCGGCGCCTATTGGCGCAAGCGGGCATAGGGAGCGGCGCGCACATTCGTCTCCGGCCGGCGACCCGGCCGCGAAAGCCGGAATTCCCAGGTCGATGGCACCGCGCACCGCCGCCCGGACCGGGCGTCCAGGCGCCGGGGATTTCGCTGCTTTCTGACAAGTTTCCAGCCGATTGGGCGTTTCCGGAACAGCAAGCGGGGTAACCCTTCGGGGCCGCACTCCGCGTGCTTGGTCTGGGAAGAGGGGAAGAGTCGGTGAAAGAAGCGGGAAGCGTCCGGCCGCGACGCGGCTGGGTCCTCGCGAACGTGATCGGGGGCACGGTGATCCTCGTCGGTCTGTCGATCGCGCTGTTGGGCCTCCCGGGCTCGGGGCAAGCGCCCGCCGACTCGGCCGCCAGGCTCACCCCATCGTCGGGCACCCGTCCCAGCTGTACGCAGTTCCAGCGGATGGTCGGCGAGTGCGCGGAGGCGACGACGACGACGTCCACCACCGCGACCCCGACGACGCAGCCGGCGTCGTCGGGCACCGCCGGATCCGGCGCGGCCGGGACGACCTCCACGTACACGACGCCCGGCGCCTCCGGCACGCGTCCCGCCGCCGCCGGCGCGCCGGCCGCGTCCCCGACCCCGCCCGACGCGAACGTCCCCGCGTTGTCGCCGACCGTGGCGGCCGACCCGGCCTCCTGCTCGGGATCCACGCCCCCCATCGGGGCGCCCGCCGGCAGCTGGCACTGCACGTTCGACGACGAGTTCAGCGGGTCGTCGCTCGACTCGAGCAAGTGGGCGGCCATGACGACCTACGGCACCAACTACCGGACGGGTCCCGTGGGGCACCAGGTGTGCTACGTCAACAGCCCGAACGTGATCTCGGAGTCGGGCGGGTACCTGGATCTGTCGATCGTGCAGCTGGCGCAGCCCATCCCTTGCCCCGGCGTGTACCCGTCGGACGGCCAGACGGACATCGAGGGCGGGGAGGTCATCTCCTACCAGCTGTTCAGCCAGCAGTACGGGTACTTCGAGGCCCGGGCCGCCATGCCGCCGTCCAGCGTGGGCGGGCTCCAGGACACGCTGTGGCTGTACCCGGAGAACGAGACCCTGTACGGCCCGTGGCCCGACAGCGGCGAGATCGACTTCGGCCAGTGGTACTCGGTGTACCCCAACAACGACTTCCCGGACAACGTCTTCCCGGGCATGCACAACGACCCCAACGCCGAGACCAACACGTGCGCCATCGCCGGCCAGAGCCCAGCGGGCCAGTTCCACACGTACGCCGTGTCGTGGACTCCCACCACGATCACCGAGTACTACGACGGCGTGGCGTGCCTCACGGACACGTACGCGCCCTACGTGACGAACCCCGACACGGCACCCGAGCCGTTCAACCAGCCGTTCTTCATCGCGCTCACCGCAGCCTTGGGCGCGGGGAACGCCGACGAGTACCACCAGGGCGAGACGCCGCTGCCGGCCACGATGCAGGTCGACTGGATGAGGGTCTGGCAGTACGGCTCCTGATCGCCGGCCGCCCGCCGCCGCGCCGGCGCGACCGGCGCAGAAACTGCCGTGCGACTGCAAGAATCGTCTCGTTACCCCAGTAACGACCTGGAGGGTGGAGCCGATGGCGGCGGGCGCCGGTAGTAGCACCGAGACCAAGAAGAGGACGACCCGGGACCGCCTGACGGACGTCGTCCAGTGGGAGCCGGCGCGCGAGTCGCTGCGCCAGGGCGCCTGGATGGTGGCCCGCACGAGGGCACAGGTGCTCGAGCGGCGCGGGGCCCTGCCCGACGTGGTGAACGTCTACGCGGCGTCGTGCCCGAAGAACGGCAGCCAGTGGATCAAGGCGTTGCTGCACCACCCGATCGTCCGCGCCCACACCGGGCTGTTCACCCTGCCCCAACGCGGGTACCACGTGATGGACGTGGTGGAGTTCCCGACGGCGACCTTCGTCCCCGGGCTCTACGTGTCCCACGACTACTACCAGCGGATGAGGAAGCCGGACAACCACCGGTTGGTCTACGTGTTCCGCGACCCGCGCGACATCGCGGTCTCGGCGTACTTCTCCGGCCTCGAGACGCACCGCGAGATTGCCGACGTGGCCCAGAGTCGCGCCTATCTGCGGCGCTCGTCGGTGGACGAGGGGATGATGTTCCTCATCAAGAAGGGCGAGGATCACTACCGGGACATGGCGACGTGGGTCGGCGTGCGCGACGCCCATGTCCGCTCGTGGCGGCTCGAGGACATCGCGGCGGACGAGCCCGTCGCGATCCGCGAAATCCTCGAGCACTGCGGCGTCTCGCTGTCCGAGAGCGAGATGGCGACGGTCATCGCCCAGTGCTCGCGCTCGGCCTTGCAGAGCAAGGACCTGGCGAGCCGCACCGCCGGCTCCGAGTCGCACTATCGCGTGCAGCGCGAGGGCTACGCCGAGCTTCTCAAGCCCGAGCACTACGCCGAGATCGAGCGCATCATCCCGGGCTTCATCGAACAAATGGGCTATCCGCCCTCTCCGTGGCCGTGAGCCCCGGATGTATGATTTCGGACCTGGGTTCGCCCGTTCAGCACACCTTTCCCTGCCCTTGGCGCCCTTCGGCGCCGCGTGGAAACCAATAAGACGATGAGGTCACCAGACGTGGAAAACCGGTTGGCGGAAGAAGCAGTGACCCCGGATCGCTCGCTGGCGTCCCCCAACGGCCAGGGCCCTGCCCTGTGGCTCAACCTGGGCTGCGGGCACAACACCTCGGAGAACTGGCAGAACTTCGACCGTTCGCCGATGATCATCCTCCGTCGCCACATGTGGCTGAAGCGACTCCTGAAGACGGCCCGGATCCTCCACGACGAGCACATGCCGGCCTACCCCGAGAACGTCAGTCGCCGCGACCTGGTGCGCCCTCTTCCGTTCGAGAGCGGGACCGTGACGGCGATCTATTCGTCGCACATGCTCGAGCACATGTACATCGACGACGCGCGCCGCGTGTTCCGCGAGTGCCGCCGCGTGTGCCGCCCCGGAGCCGTCCTGCGCCTCGCCCTGCCCGACACCCTCCAGTTCGCCCGCGAGCTGGTGGAGGCCGGGGACGACGACACCGGTGAGGCGGCGCGCCACTACAACGACATGCTGCGCACGTACCCCGAGGCCCGGCCGACCGGGGCGAGGCGCGCGGCGTTCGTCGCCGGCTCGAACTGGCACAAGTGGCAGCCCACGCGCGGGTTGGTGCGCTCGATGCTCACCGAGGCCGGCTTCGTCGACATCAAGGAGTACGGCTACCGGGTCGGCACTCTGCCCGAGCTCGACATCGTCGAGGTCCGCGAGGACAGCATGTTCTTCGAGGCGCGGCCCTAAGGCACCAACGACGGGCGGGCCCTCAGGCCGTCGTCGTGAGGTTGGCTGCGGCGACGGTCACGGCAGCCGTCGGGAGGCGTCGTGTGACGTGGGCGTCGCGCTCGCGCGGCGGCTCCTCGAAGCCCGGCGCCTCGGGGTCCACGACGCCGGCCATGGGGTCCACCCAGCCCGGGCTCCGCCTGTTCGCATAGTCCAGGAAGGCGTTGACGTCGCGCGACGTGAGGTACGGGGCCGCCAGCTTGATCTCGTCCTCGGGCCAGTCCCACCAGCGGATCTCGAGCAGCGCGGCGATCTGCTCGGCGGAGAAGCGGTAGCGGATCAGACGGGCCGGGTTCCCCCCGACGATGGCGTAGGCCGGGACGTCCTTGGTGACGACCGCCCCGATGCCGATGATCGCGCCGTCCCCGATGGTGCAGCCGCTGAGCACGATGCTCTGCAGGCCGCAGTAGACGTCCGAGCCGATGACGGTGTCTCTGCTCGGCGCGGGGAAGCCGTCGAGGCCCATGCTGTCGAGCCCGAAGTTGATGGCGATGGGGTACGTGGTCACGCGGTCGGGCGGGTGGCCACCGCCCAGGAAGGCGGTGAGGCCGAGGGACGAGTAGTTCCCGATGCGCAACTTCGTCGTGTCGAGCATCGTCGTATGGAGGCCCGGCACCCCGTAGGTGCCGCGTCCCAGGTGTACCCGGCCCGCCTTTTGCGCCGCGCCGCAGGACACCGAGGTCCCGTGGGACGAACCCTGCCGCCTGGCGCCTGCTGTGGAGGTTGACCAGATAGTTCTTGGCCAACCGCAGATCGTCCTTGACTCCCACCTTGCTTCTGTCTCCCTCCGGAAGGGCGGGTGTCTCTCACCGCTCCCCGCGCTCCGTCCGCCGGCGCGCCCTCACCTTACCGATGTGTTGCACACCCGATGCACGTTGTCGGGGGCCCGCGCTAAGCGAACATTCGATCGGCGACAGCTGGCCCACAGCTCACTCCCGGCTTCAGCGCGGGCCGGCCCCGGCGTCACGCCGCCGCCCTGCATGCGGCGCCGCACCCGCCCGTGCGCTAGAAGGTGAGGCCGTGAGCCCCGACGCTGCCCCGGCACCATTTCGCCCCGCCACCTACGTCGCCACGGACCCCGGACGTCCGGCCGTGATCACGTCGGCGGCCCCCGGGCGGGTCGTCACGTTCGCCCAGCTCGAAGAGCGGAGCTGCCGCCTGGCCCAGGCCCTCTACGCCCACGGCCTGCGGGAGGGTGACCACGTGGCGGTGCTCATGCTGAACGACGACCGCACCCACGAGGTGGCGTTCGGGCTGCAGCGCGCCGGCCTCTACTACACGTTGGTCAACACGCACCTGACCGCGGAGGAGGCCGCCTACATCGTCGAGGACTGCGGCGCCCACACGCTCATCACGTCGCGCGCGCTGAACGCGCTGGCCATCGACATGGTCGACCTGACCCCCCACATCGACCTGCGGCTCGTGGTGGGGGAGCCCGCCGGCGGCGACGTCCCCGCCGGCCACACCGACTACGACGAGTTCGTCGCCCCCCACCCCGGCACCCCGCTCGCCGACGAGCGCGAAGGCTTCTCCATGCTGTACTCGTCGGGCACCACGGGGCACCCCAAGGGCGTGCGCCGGGAGCTGTCGCACGAGCCGTTCGGCACCTCCGCCACGCTCGTCCCGATGCTCGAGCGCATCATGGACTTCCACGAGGGCGACGTGTACCTGAGCCCGGCGCCGCTGTACCACTCGGCCCCGCTCGTGTGGTCGATGACCGTGCAGCGGATGGGCGGCACCGCCGTCGTCATGGACAAGTTCGACCCCGAGCGCTGCCTCGAGCTCATCGAGCAGCACCACGTGACGCACGCGCAGTTCGTCCCGACGATGTTCGTGCGCATGCTGAAGCTGCCCGACGACGTCCGTGCCCGCTACGACCTGTCGTCGCTGCGCTCCGTCGTGCACGCCGCCGCGCCGTGCGCGCCCGAGGTCAAGAAGCGGATGATCGAGTGGTGGGGACCGGTCATCCACGAGTACTACTCGGGCACCGAGGGGTTGGGCATGACCTGGATCACGTCCCCCGAGGCGCTCGCGCACCCGGGCTCCGTGGGCCGGGCCATCTGGGGCGAGGCCCACGTGCTCGGCGAGGACGGCGAGGAGGTCCCCGCCGGCACCGACGGCGTCGTCTACTTCGGGAGCCGCGCCGGCGTCACCTTCGAGTACAACAACGACCCCGAGAAGACGCGCCAGTCGTTCAACGACAAGGGCTGGGCCACGTTGTGGGACGTCGGCCACCTCGACGACGAGGGCTACCTCTACCTCACCGACCGCAAGCAGTTCATGATCGTGTCGGGGGGCGTCAACATCTACCCCCAGGAGATCGAGGCCGTCCTCGTGCTGCACCCCGCCGTGGCCGACGTCGCCGTCTTCGGCGTGCCCGAGCCCGAGATGGGCGAGGAAGTCAAGGCGGTCGTCCAGCCCGCCCCCGGGGTCACGCCCGGGCCCGAGCTCGAGGCCGAGATCCTCGCCTTCTGCCGGGACCACCTCTCGCACTACAAGTGCCCGCGCACCGTCGACTTCGTCGACGAGCTCCCGCGCGGCGAGAACGGCAAGCTCTACAAGAAGCCGCTGCGCGACGCCTACTGGGCGAGCCCGGCCCCCAGCACCACCTGAACGGTCTCGGTGGGCGGGCGCACATCGGCGTACCAGGCCAACCCGAGTGCGACCGCGGCGCCGAACAACAAGACGTCGGTGATGCCGATGGCCTCGACCACCGGGCCGATCAAGAGGTTCCCGATGCCGACCGTGCCGCCGAAGCCCATCATCCACAGCGCCATGACCCGTCCGCGCACGTTCTCGGCCAATCGGGTCTGCATCGTCGTGTTCAAGGCGGTGATGAAGGCGAAGTAGAAGGCGCCCACGACCGCCACGTTGACGTACGCCGGGACGGGGGAGCGCTCCAGGGCGAACCCGCACAGCGCCAACGAGTAGCCGATGAGGCACACCCGCACCAACAGGGGCTTGGAGGTGCGGGCGAAGATGGTCCCGATGGAGATCGCGCCGGTCAGTGCCCCGGCGCCGAAGCAGGCGTAGAGGATCCCGTAGTCCGGCGAATCGGAGAGGTTGATGCCCAGGTTGTGCGCCGCCACCACCGGCATCTGCCCGATGAAGGCGAGCGCCAGCAGTGAGAACACGAACACGGTGACCAGGCACCGCCCCACCACCCGGTCCTCCCGCGCCACCCGGACCCCGGCCGTCAGTTGGCGCCACCGGCTGGCCTCGGTCGCCGACTGCGGCACCGCCGGCAGCGTCACGATCATCAGCGCCGCGACCACGAAGAGATAGGTCGCTGCGTTGCCGACGAAGACCCAGGCCGGTCCGATCAGCGAGAACAGCACGCCGCCGATGACCGGCCCGATGACCCGGGACGCGTTCATTTGGGCCGAGTTCAGCGAGATCGCTCCGGGCATGTCGGCCTTGCCCACGAGCCCGGGGAGGATGGCCGAATACGCCGGCCCGAACAAGGCACTGCCGCAGCCCACGAGCAGCACCATCACCACCAACAACGCGTGCGAAGGGTGCGCCGACGCCGCCACGGCCGCCACGCCGAGCGACGCCACCAGTTGCTCGATCGACAGCACGATCAGCAAGCGCCGCCGGTCGACCTTGTCCGCCAGCAGGCCACCCACCATGGGCAACACGAGCGTCGGCCCGAGCTGGGCGAAGATGATGACGCCGACGAACGTCGCCGAGTGCGTGAGGTCGTAGGCGTAGGCGCCCAGGACCACGTTCTGCATCCAGGTGCCGATGTTCGACGCGAAGGCGCCCAGGAAGACGATGCGGAACGTCCGGTGCCGGAGCGCCGCCCGGGCGGTGCCGCGGCGGGCGGGAACCGCACTGTCCCCGTCGACGACGGCATCCTCGATCTCCTCGAGCGAGATCCCGATGTCGCCGCCGCCCGCCGCCGCCCCGGGTCCCCCCGGCGTGCCTCCAGCTTCCGGCCCTCCCGAGTGCTCGCCGGGCGCGCCAGGGTCGTCGGAGGAAGGCGGCACGGCGCCCAATTTACGAGGTGATCACCGGGCTGTCCCTGTCGCGTTCGCGCGCGGAGACGAAGCTCGCCTTCTACATATGAGGCACGTCTTCTACGCCCACTCCGTTTCATAAGGCGTGGGGCAATAGATATGAGGCGGGGTTCGTATACAGCGGAAGGCAGCACCGGCCTCCCCCACGTACCACCAAATGGTAGTATGATTCATATGGCGAAAGAGAAGGCCACGATCACGATCGACCGGGCCAAGGCCGCTCTGGCCGTCGAGGTGAGCGGCGCGCGATCGACCTCCGAGGTGGTGGACCTGGCACTCGACCAGCTCATCCGTGCTGAGCGGCTCCGGGCTGACGTTGCCGCCTACCAGGGTGCGCCGCCTTCGGTGGCTGAGATTGAACTGGCGCTCCTGGGCGACACGAGCAGCCTGGCCGACGACACGGACTGGGAACAGCTCTACGCGGAGGACGACGAGGAGTGAGGCCGGCTCCCCGGCGCGGCGACGTGTGGTTGGCCGAGTTGGACAAGATCCGCCCGGTGGTCGTGATGACACGTGATCCGATGGGGCGCCTGCTCACCGCCGTGCTGGTCGCCCCGGTCACCTCGACGGTGCGCGGCGTCTCGACCGAAGTCCCGGTCGACGCGCAGGACGGCATCCGGAGGACTTCTGTGGCCAACGTCGACAACCTGCAGTTGGTCGCCCGAGACCGCCTGGTTCGCCGAGTGGGGCGGGCGAGACCCTCGACCATGTCATCGCTGTGCGCCGCTCTGTCGATTGCGGTCGACTGCCGCCAGTAGCTGCACCCGAGGCACGTGTCCGAGAGCGGGTCGGACCGTCCGTGGGATTCGGCAAATCAGCGCATCAAGGGCCCTGGGCCGAGCAGACATCCCCGCACGGGTCGCCGAACGACGACAGGGGCGCCACGCGGCACGGTCACCGACGAGGCCGCCGCCGCGTTCCGCTCGACGTCGTAGATACCCCCCACGAGCTTCGGCAGCTGGGCGGCCGACGGCACGAGGTGCGGTGTGTCGCCCGTCGTGATCGTCACCCGCAGGCGCCAGCCCGCCGGCAGCTCCGTCATCGTGGGGTACACCTGGATGTCCTCGCGCGTCACCTGGCCCGGCACCACCGCCGCCTGCGACGAGGACGTCAACGGGTGCACGGCCAGCAGGACCGCACCCGACGACGTCGTCCACGTCTGCGTCGTGTCGAGGGCGCGCAACGACCCCAGCAGGGCACCCGACGACATCGGGTAGCTGTCCCCCGAGGGCGACACCGCCTCGACCGTGGCCGCCAGCTCGGTGTCGGACGTGTTCGCCTTCACATAGACCGTGGCGTCGATCGGCCCGGCCACCACCTCGGGCGTGGTCACGGGCGCCGACGTGTAGACGAGCGATCCCGGGCCGGCTCCCAACGACACGTCGTCGAGGTCACACGGGTCTTTGGTGTCGAAGGTCTCGAAGCCGAGCGCCAGCAGCCCGGCGCCCCACTGGTCGGTCTGGATGTCGCAGGGGCTCGACACCCCGGTCCAGAGCGCGGTGTCCGAGCCAGACGACGATGACGATGACGACGCCGGCGCCGACAGCGTCAGCGACCCGTCGTTCTGCGACACCGCATCGGTGCCGCTGCGCCCCGCGCCGAAGTAGTACGGCGTCGGCGTCGTCTCGGGCAACGGCCACTGGGCGGCGTCGACCCAGGTGCCGGTCCCGGGCCCGGAGTTGCGGATGTCGAGATGCAGCGGCGTCGTGGTGGTCGACAGCGGTGTGCGCTCGCCCAACAACCACGTGTCGAACCACTCGAGCTCCAAGGCCGAGATGTTCACCCCGGTCCCCGTCGTGACGTGCTGCCACGGGCCCATCAGCAGCTGGTAGCGGGGCGTGACCGCCTGGTCCGGCGTCATCGCCGCGTACTGCGAGCGCCCGTCGTAGAGGTTCTGTAGCCCGACGTAGTTCAAGGGCTCGCCCGACTCGAAGAGGTCGTTCCACCCTCCGACGAGGAAGGCGGGGATGTGATCGGACACCACCGGCGGAGAGGTCGTGCGCCGGGCTCCGGGCGGCCCAGTACGGCCCGTCGAACGCCTCCGCGCCCTGGCCCGTCTCGATCGAGTACGTGAGCTTCAAGAAGTCGACCAGCACCTCGCTGTGCGCGATCACGGTGGGCGCCAACGCGGCCAGCGCCAAGCCGAGCGCCTTCGTGTTCCCACTCGTCGCGTACTCCACGAGCGGCTCCAGCGCCGGGTTGCTCAGGTTCAGGCCCGAGAGCAGCGCGATGTAGGTGGCGTCGAACTCCAGGTCGGGGATCCCGCCTTGCGTCACGGTGTCGGCGAAGATGTCGTTGCCCGCGATGATCGGGAACATCGCCTTGATCGGCGAGGCGCTGCCGGCCGCCTGCCACGGTCTGGAACTGGTTGATGCCCATGTAGGACTCGCCGAACAGGCCGACCTTGCCGTCGCTGTGCGGGAGTTGGGCGGCCCAGTTCGCCAGCGTCACGCCGTCGGTCGACTGCACGGGATCGAAGAGGTCGAACGTGCCGCCCGAGTCGCCCGTGCCGCGCACGTCGGCGATGACGACGATGTAGCCGCGGTCGACGAGGTAGTCGACGTCGGTGTTGGCGATGGCACTCGCGTACACGATGAAGGCCTTGCCGTACGGCGTCTGTTGCAGCAGCACGGGGAACGGCCCGGTCGCCGGTGCGCTCCTCCCCGAGACGGTCGGGTAGTAGACGTCCGCCTTGAGGACGGTGCCGTCGCTCATCGTGACCGACTGGTTGAGCGACGAGCCGGTGCCGTAGATCGCCGGCTGGGGCGCCCACGTCGCCGTGGTGCTCGTGACGTTGTCCGCCGCGTTGGCTGTCGCCCCGTTCCCGATCTCGCTCGCCGTGCTCTTCACCGGGGCGGGCGGACGCTGCGTCGGCAGGTACGCCCCGACGATGAGTGCGGAGACGGTGATCGCGAGCGCGCACGTCCCCATGGCGAGGCGCCACGCCACTGTGCCTCGCCAGTGCCGCGTCTGCTGATGCTTTCGATGCTGAGCGGGCACTCGCATGACCCCCGGCCCCGACCTCCCCCGGCCCCCGACCGGGCCGCGCGTCCTCCCAGGGGGAACGTCCGTTTCGCCCCTGACCTGCGGTTGGCACACGCCGGCGCCTGCCGCCCGCGCCGAGCGGACCGGCTCTCGGGTCGGCCTGGCCCCGCAGCAGACGCCCGACGTGCGCCGGTGCGCTACCGTTCGTGCTGCTCCGGCCCTATGCCGGGGCGGCACAGATTCAGCGAAGTCCGGTCGAATTCCGGCGCTGTCCCGCAATGGTGAGGCCTCCCGCAACGGGGGCGAGCCCAGACGCCTGACCTGTGTCACGCAACCAGTCCTCGGAGGAAGGGCGGTTCGTTCGGCCCCCCATCGGGAGCCGGAGCGGGCGCACTTCGTCCTCCGTGCATCGATGGAGGATGATCATGTTCAGCAACTCCCGGCGGGTAACCGCCACCCTTGCCGTGTCCCTGTTGGCCGTGCTGGCCGCGCCGGTTCTGCCGAGCGTCGTCCCGGCGGGAGCCGCCGTGGCGGCGTCGTTCCCGGCGACCGTGCATGCGGCCAACGGGAAGGTCACCATCAAGACCCGGCCGACGGCGATCGTCTCGTTGTCACCGACCGCGACGGAGATCCTGTACGCCATCGGCGCGGGCAGCCAGGTCAAGGCGGTGGACTCGTACTCCGACTACCCGCCGAACGCGCCGAAGACGCAGCTCGACGGCACCAACCCGAACGTCGAGGCGATCGCGGTGTACAAGCCGGACCTCGTGATCATGTCGGACGAGGCCCCGAGCGTGGACCACCAGGTGGAGGCGCTCGGCGTCTCCGTCCTGAGCAACCCGGCCGCGGCGAACCTGAACCAGGAGTACGCGCAGATCGACGAGCTCGGCCAGGCGACGGGCCACGTCGCCCAGGCCAAGGCCGAGGTGACCAAGATCAAGGGCCAGATCGCGCACATCGTGGCCTCGGTCCCCAAGCCGGCGCACCCGGTCAGCTACTACTACGAGCTCGACCAGACCTACTACTCGGCGACCTCGGACACGTTCATCGGACAGGTGCTCGGGCTGCTCGGCCTGCGCAGCATCGCCGACGCGGCGAAGGGCGCCGCGGCGAGCGGCGGCTACCCGCAGCTGAGCGGTGAGTACATCTTGAAGTCCAACCCCTCGTACATCTTCCTGGCCGACACGCTGTGCTGCGCGCAGTCGCCGGCGACCGTGGCGGCGCGGCCCGGGTGGTCGAACCTCGCCGCCGTGCAGCACGGGCGGGTCCTCGGGCTCAACGACGACATCGCCTCGCGGTGGGGGCCGCGCATCGTCATCCTGCTGCAGGACGTGGCGAACGAGTTGAAGGCGCATCCGGTGTCCTCGTCGTGACCGCGACGGCCGCCGCCCGGCCGGCCGAGCACGAGCTCGCGCCGACGGTCCCCGACGTGCGCGGGCCGGGGGCCCGTCACGCCTGGGTCCCGTTCACCGTGGCGGCGGTCCTCATGATCGTCATCGCCATGGTGGCGCTGTGCGTCGGCCCGGTGACGGTGCCGCCGTCACAGGTGTTCGGCACGCTGCTGTCGCACGTGCCGCTGCTGCACTTCCACACGAGCACGCCGGCCATCAACCAGGCGATCGTGTGGCAGCTGCGGGCGCCCCGCGTCGTGCTGGCCGGGCTCGTCGGCGCGATGCTTGCGTCCGGCGGGGCCGCCTACCAGGGCCTCTTCCGCAACCCGTTGGCCGACCCGTACCTGCTCGGCGTGGCCGCCGGGGCCGGGCTCGGCGCCACGATCGAGATCGTCTACGGCGGCGACTCGAGCTCGCTGCTGCCGGTCTTCGCGTTCGTGGGCGGCTCGCTGGCGGTGGCGGCGACGTACCTCATCGGCGTCTCGGGCGGGCGGCGGGCCTGGGGCTACTCCATCATCTTGGCCGGGGTCGCCGTGGCCGCGCTGTTGACGGCGATCCAGACGTACCTGCAGCAGCGCGACGCCGAGCAGATCCGGCAGATCTACGACTGGATCTTGGGCAGCTTCTCCGTGGCATCGTGGTCGGACGTGACGCTGATCCTGCCGTACCTCGTGGTGTCGGGGATCGTGCTGCTGGCGCACCGGCGCATGCTCGACGTGCTGCGGGTGGGCGAGGAGGAGGCGGGGACGCTCGGCATCCACCCGGCGCGCACGCGGCTTCATCGTGGTCGCGGCGGCCACGCTGGGGACGGCGGCGGCGGTGTCGGTCAGCGGGCTGATCGGCTTCGTCGGCATCATCGTGGCGCACACGGTGCGCCTGACGACCGGGGCGAGCTACCGCGTCATCATCCCGGTGTCGATGGTCGGCGGCGCGGCGTTCCTGATCGGCGCCGACCTCATCGCGCGGACGATCCTGTCGCCGACGGAGGTGCCGATCGGCGTGGTCACGGCGTGCCTGGGTGCGCCGTTCTTCCTGGCCGTGCTCGTCTCGCGGCGGGCCAGTGCCGGCATGGGGACGGGCGGCTGATGGCGCGGCTCGGGACCGTCATCCGACTGGCCGAGCGTCGGCACCGCTCGGCGGACGCCCTCCGCGGTGACGGCGTGGCGACGATGGTCGAGCTCGACGCGATCACGGTGCGCTTCGACGGGCACACCGTCGTCGACCGGGTCGACGCGTCGGTCGGGCGGGGCGAGTGGGTGGGCCTGATCGGGGCGAACGGCGCGGGCAAGACGACGTTGCTGCGCACCGTGGCGGGGCTGGTCGACTACGAGGGCGAGGTGCGCCTGGGCGGCCAGCCGGCCGCTCCGATGGGCCGGCGGGAGCGGGCCCGGGCCGTCTCGTACGTGCCGCAGTCCCCCGAGATGCCGGCCGACATGTCGGTCTTCGACTACATCTTGTTGGGGCGGACGCCGCACATCTCCTATCTCGCCGTGGAGTCGTCCGACGACGTGGCGCACTGTCGTCCGCCTGCTCGAGCGCCTCGATCTCGGCCTCCTGGCGCGGCGCCACCTCTCGACGCTCTCGGGCGGCGAGCGCCAGCGCGTCGTGCTGGCCCGCGCCCTGGCGCAGGAGGCGCCGGTGCTGCTCATGGACGAGCCGACGAGCGCGCTGGACCTGTCCCACCGCGTGGAGGCCCTCGAGATCGTGGACGAGCTCCGGCGCGAATGGGGCCTGACCGTCGTGAGCGCGTTGCACGACCTGACCCTGGCCGGGCAGTTCGCGGACCGCCTGCTCCTCATGTCCGGCGGCACCGTGGCCGCCCTGGGGTCGCCGGCCGAGGTGCTCGACGAGGCCGTCCTCGAGAAGGCGTTCGGCGCGCCGGTGCGCATCATCCGGACCGAGGACGGGGAGGTCATCGTCGCCCCGCAGCGGACCGGGATGCGCCGCGGTGGGAGCAGGGAGGACAGGGGCGGCATGGAGAGCGAGGAGGCACGATGAGCACAGACGCCACGAGCGCGACGGACGCCGCGGACGCACCGGAGCAGCGGGTCCCGTTGCCGACGCACGAAGACGCCAAGCCGCCGCGGCGGCGCGTCGACTCCGTCGTCGTGGTCAACACGGGCGACGGGAAGGGCAAGTCGACGGCGGCGTTCGGCGTGATGGTGCGGGGCTGGGCGCGCGGCTGGCGGGTCGGCGTGGTGCAGTTCATGAAGAGCGGCGACTGGAAGGTGGGGGAGAGGAAGCTGGCCGACCATCTCGGCCTGGACTGGTGGACGCTGGGCGACGGCTTCACGTGGGAGTCGACCGACCTCGACGAGTCGGCGGCGAAGAACATCCATGCCTGGGGCGTCGCCCGCGACAAGCTCGCCTCAGGCGACTACGACCTCTTGGTGCTCGACGAGCTCACCTACGTCGTCAACTACGGCTGGGTGTCGGCCCGCGAGGTGGTGGAGGGAGTGGTCGGGCGCTCCCCGAAGACGAACGTCGTGATCACCGGGCGCGACGCGCCGCCCGAGCTGGTCGAGATCGCCGACACGGTGACGGAGATGCGCAAGGTCAAGCACGCGTACGAGCAGGGGGTACGCGCGATGAAAGGCATCGAGTATTGACCGGGGTCCCCTCCGAGCTCCGTCGTTTCGAGGGCGCCGACCCACCGGCGCTCGCGTGCCTGGCCTGGCGGCTGCCGTCGCCGCTGCGGGTGGCGTCGACCGCGCCGGTCGGCGGCGGCATCGGATGGCGTGACTGGGTGCTCAACATCCAGGTGCCCAACGGCTACACGCGGCGCGACACCGACGAGCACGTGGCCGAGGTCGCGCGCCGCGGTCGGGCTCGAGGGGACTGGTGTGGGCATGCTCACCGCGGCGGACGTCGATCGCGTCGCTGCGGCTGAGGAAGCGCAGGACGGCGTGCGGGTCGAGGCGACGGTCGGGATCTCGCTGCCCGTGTGGGCCGCCGCACCACCCGAGGTGGCCGAACGCCAGGGCTGGGTCCGAGCGGGCGCGGGCGCCGGCGTTGGTGCTCGCGTCGGCGCCGGTCGCCCGGGGACGATCAACATCGTGGCCTTCGTGCCGGTCGCCCATGGCGACGCGGCGCTGGCGAACCTCCTGTGCACCGTCACCGAGGCCAAGGCGCAAGCTCTGGCCGATGCGGCGGTGCCCGGGACGGGAACGGCGTCGGACGCGGTGACGGTGCTGTGCCCGGCGGACGGCCCCGTCGAGCCGTTCGGCGGGCCGCGCTCGGCCTACGGCGCGCCGGTGGCGCGTGCGGCCTACGACGCGCTGCGCGCCGGCATCGGGGGCCGGGCGTGATCACGCTCGTCCTCGGCGGCGCGCGCTCGGGCAAGTCGGAGGTGGGCGAGGCGCTGGCGGCGCGGCACGCCCCGCCCTTCACCTACGTCGCCACCATGGACGCGGCCGGCGACCCCGAGCTCGAGGAACGGATCGCCGCGCACCGGGCCCGACGCGACCCGCGCTGGACGACGGTCGATGCGCCCGACGACCTCGGTGGCCTGCTGCGCACGTTGGAGGGCACGGTGCTGGTGGACTCGCTCGGCCCGTGGGTCGCCCGCGACCGCTCCGTGACCCATGTGCTCGATCGGCGCATCGTGGACCTCGGCGCGGCCCTGCAGGAGCGGGCGGGCGACACGGTCGTGGTGTCGGACGAGGTCGGCCTCTCGGTGCACCCGTCGAAGACGGCGGGGCGCCGCTTCCGCGACGAGCTGGGCATCGCCAACCGCTGGATCTCATCGCTGGCGGACAAGGCGTATCTCGTCGTGGCGGGGCGGGCCATCGAGCTGCCACCCGAGGGGCCGCCGCCGTGAGGCGCGCCGTCTCCTTCCTGACGGTCCTCGGACGCGCCGCGGCGCCCAACGAGCACACGCTGGCGTGGTTCCCCGTCGTCGGCCTCGCCGTCGGCGCGGTCGTCGGCGGGGCGTGGTGGGTGGCCGGTCGCTGGTGGCCGGCCGCGCTCGCCGCGGTCGTCGCGGTGGCGGTCGACGCCATCGTGACCGGCGGCCTGCACCTCGACGGCCTCGCCGACAGTGCGGACGGGCTGATCCCTCCCGTGTCACGGGCGCGGCGCCTCGAGATCATGGCGGACCCGCGCGTCGGCGCGTTCGGCGCGCTCGCGCTGATCCTGGTGCTCGGGTTGCGCGCCGCCGCGTTCGCCGCCACGCCGGCCAAGGTGCTGGTGGTCATGGGCCTGTGGTGCGGCTCGCGCACCCTGATGGCCCTGGTGGCGCGCACGCTGCGGTCGGCCCACGCCGACGGGGGCATGGCGGCGGCGTTCTCGGGACCGGAGCGGCACGCTCCGTCCGCCTTCTCGCGCTACGGCCTCGGCGCGTACGGCCTGGCGCTGGCCTGCGGCGCGGCGGCGCTCGGAGCGGGCGGCCGGGGTCTCGTCGCTGTCGGAGCGGAGGTGCTGGCGGCCCTGGCCGTCGTCTGGTTCGCGCAGCGGCGGTTGGGCGGCTACACGGGCGACGTGCTCGGGGCGTGCGGTGTCATCGGGGAGACGGTCGGCCTGCTGGTGCTGGTGGCACGGTGACGGACCGTCGACGCCGCGTCCCGCGTCGCGCCGCGCGCCCGTTCGGCGCGGCCGCGGGCATCGCGCTCGACCGCCTCGTCCCCGAGCCGCCGGGCGCCGTCCACCCGGTCGTGCTCTTCGGCGTCGTGATGACGTCGCTCGAGCGCCGCCTGCACCGCGATCGCAAGGCCTCCGGTCTCGTCCACGCGTCGGCGGGGCTGGCGCTCGGCCTGGCCGCCGGCGCGGCGGTGCGCTCGACGACGATCGCCACCACGTCGGCGGTCGCCGGACGCGCCCTCGGTGACGCGGCGAGTGACGTCGGACGCGCCCTCGACGACGGCCACCTCGAGCGCGCCCGGGCGCTGCTCCCGGCGCTCGTCGGCCGCGATCCCTCCGGGCTCGACGAGGGCGAGGTGGCCCGGGCCGCGGTCGAATCGGTCGCGGAGAACACGGTGGACGCGGTCGTCGCACCGGCCTTGTGGGCGGCCGTCGCCGGCACGCCCGGCGCGCTGGGCTACCGGGCCGTCAACACCCTCGACTCCATGGTCGGGCACCGCTCGGCGCGCTACGCCAACTACGGCTGGGCCAGTGCGCGCCTCGACGACGCGGTGGCCTGGGTGCCGGCGCGCCTCACCGCGATCCTCGTGGCGCTAGTTCGCCCCAAGGCGACGAAGGAGATCTGGCGTGCCGTGCGCACGCAGGCCCCGGCGCACCCCTCGCCGAACGCAGGCGTCGCGGAGGCGGCGTTCGCCGCCGCGCTGGGAGTCCGGCTCGGCGGGACGAATCACTACGGGATGCGCACCGAGGAGCGGGTGACGCTCGGGGCGGGCCGCCCCACGGAGGCGGGGGACATCCAGGCGGCCGTGCGCCTTTCGCGCGACGTGAGCGCGGCGCTGGCCGGCGCCCTGCTCGTCGCCGGGTCCCTGGCGTGGAGGTGGGGACGGTGACGACCGGCGCCGTCCCGCCCGCCGGGCCGCACGGCGGTGACGGCCCCGCCGTGGCGCGGGCGCTCGGGCTCCGTCCCGACGAGGTCCTCGACCTGTCGCAGTCACTCAACCCCCTGGCGCCCGACCCGACGCCGGTCGTGGCGCGCCACCTGGGCGCGCTCGGCGCCTACCCCGACGCCGCGGCGGCGACGGACGCGTTGGCGCGGGCGATGGGCGTCGAGCGGGAGCGCCTGCTGCTGACGAACGGCGGGGCGGAGGCGATCGCGCTGCTGGCCGCCGAGGTCGGCGGCCGCGTCGTCGAACCGGAGTTCTCGTTGCACCCACGCGGCGCGGCCGGCCCACTCTGGCGATCGAACCCGCACAGCCCGAGCGGTCGGCTCGCACGCGACGACGAGACGGCGGGCGTATGGGACGAGGCGTTCTTCCCGCTCGCCACCGGGCGCTGGACGGGCGGCCACGGCGTGCCGGTCGTCGGGTCCCTGACCAAGTTGTTGGCGTGCCCCGGGCTGCGCGCCGGCTACCTGCTGGCGGACCCGGGCCTGGTGGCGCGCTGCCGGGCGCGCCAGCCGGCATGGGCCGTGGGCGCGCTCGTCGCGTCGGCGCTCCCCGAGCTCCTCGAGCCCGTCGACCTGCCCCGTTGGCGCGACGGCATCGCAGCCCTCCGGGCGCGGTTGGTCGGCGTGCTCGGCGCGCACGGGCTCGCCACCCTCCCCTCCGACGCCAACTGGGTGCTGGTCGACGCCCCGGGCCTGCGCGAGGCGTTGGCGCCGCACGCCGTCGTGGTGCGCGACTGCGCGAGCTTCGGCCTGCCCGGGCTGGCCCGGATCGCGGTGCCCGACGAGCAGGGCCTGGCCCGCCTCGACGTCGCGCTCGGCGCGGCCCGTGTCGCCCCGCCCGTGCCCACGGCCGCGGGGTCTCCGGCGTGAGCTGGCAGCGGCCGGTCCCGCTCGTCGGCGACACGACCTCGGCCCGCGCCCGTCGTGAGGGGCCGCAAGCCTGGGCGCTCGACGACGACCGCGCGCGATGGCTTCTACGCGGCCGTGCACGGGCGACGCGACATCCGGCGCTTCCGTCCGGACGACCTCGCCCCCGACGTGCTCGAACGGATCCTGGGCGCGGCCCACGCGGCACCGTCCGTCGGTCATTCCCAGCCCTGGCGCTTCGTCATCGTGCGCGATCCGCACACCGCGACGAGGCCGCGTTGATGGCCGACCGCGAGTGGCACCTCCAGGCGCAGCACTTCGAGGACCGACGCGGCGCGCCAGATGCTCGACCTGCAGCTGCACGGCATCCGAGACGCCCCGGTGGGCGTCGTCGTGTGTTGCGATCGCCGGGCGGCGGCCGAGGGGGTGCTGGGCCGAGCCACCTACGTCGACGCCGACCTGTGGTCGTGCGCGGCGGCGATCGAGAACCTGTGGCTCGCGGCGAGGGCCGAAGGCGTCGGTGTCGGGTGGGTCACCCTGTTCCGCCCCGAAGAGCTGGCGGCGCTCGTCGGTGCGCCCGCCGGCGTCGAGACGCTCGGCTGGCTCTGCATCGGCTGGCCCGACGAGCGGCCACCCGAGCCCGGACTCCAGCGCGCCGGCTGGTCGTCGCGCCTCGCGCTGTCCGACGTGGTGCTCCTCGAGCGCTGGGACGACGAGGCGACACCGCCACCGGCCTCCCGCCTGCAGGCGCCGGCCCCCGCCGCCGTGGTGGAGGCCCGGGACCAGTCCGACGTGCTGCTGACGTCACCGGGTTCCCTCGGGGTGCTCGACCGGGCCGTCGACCGCCTCCACGCTCTGGGGCTGACGGGCGAGAGCCCGGTGTCCGCCGTCCTGGTCGCGGCGTCGCATCCGGTGACGCGTCACGGCGTGTCGACGTACGGCGATGCGGTGACCCGCGAGGTCCTGGCCGCCACCGTGGCGGGTGAATCGCTCGGAGCCGTGGCGGCGCGGCTGGTCGGGGCCGAGCTGCACGCGGTCGAGGCGGGGGTGGACGGCGCACCGGTCCCCGGGACGCGGTCGTGCCGTCCGACCGGGCCAGCGCGGCGATCTCGTCGGCGACGATGCCTTGACGCCGGCCGACGCGTCGGGCTTGGTCGAGGCCGGCCACGCGCAGGGGCGGGCCTTCGAGCGGCGGCTCGTCGCCCTCGGCGAGGTGGGCATCGGGAACACGACGGTCGCCGCCGCGCTCGTGGCCGCCCGCCTGTCGCTGTCGCCGACCGACGCCGTCGGCTTGGGCGCCGGTGGCGACGCGGCGACTCTCGCCCGCAAGCGCGCCGTGGTCGAGGCTGCGCTGGTCCGGTCGACGCGCGTGCACCCCGACCTGGCGGATCCCATGGTGGCCTTGGCCGCGCTCGGCGGGCCCGAAATCGCCTACCTGACCGGCGTCACCCTGGGCGCGGCGGAGGCCGGCTCGCTCGTCGTGCTCGACGGGCTCGTCACGTCGGCCGCCGCCCTCATCGCCGTCGCGCTCGTCCCGGCGGTCGCGGCGCACCTCGTGGCCGGCCAAGAGAGCCGCGAGCAGGCCCACGCCCTGGTGCACGTGCAGCTGGGCCTCGAGCCGCTGCTCTCACTGCGGTTCCGCGCCGGTGAAGGCGTCGGCGCGCTGATGGCCACGCAGCTCCTCCAGGGCGGCGCGAGGCTGCGGGCGCAGGCCGGTCGCGTGGTCGAAGCGGACGCGGCCGGGCCGCCGGGCTGAGGCTCTTCGCGGCGGGCGGGCGCCGGCTCAGACCCGGCGCGTGCTGACCGCGTTCACCACGAGGGCGATGCCCACGCCGGCGATGAGGCCGAAGATGGCGGCGATGACCACGTACTCGACCGTGTGCGGCGAGGAGGGGCTGGTCGGGACCGTGGCCTCCGAGATGACGCGGCCGACCTCGGTGCCCTGGCCCTGGGTGGAGGCGAACTGGTACCCCTCCAACTGGTCCTGCAGCGAGGTCAGTTGGTTCTCCAGGTCGCCGAGCTGCACCTCGTCGGCCGTCTGGTTGACGCCCGCCGGCGTCGAGCGGATCGTGTTGTCGAGGTCGTTGATGGCGATCTGGAGCGTGTCCACCTTGTTCGAGATCTGCTTGGCGGCCGAGGTGTACTCGCTCTTGTCGATGCCCCGCTCGTAGTTGATGTAGGCGTTGGCGTACGCGTTGGCCGCCGCCGCCGCGGTCTGGGGGCTCGTCGAGGACGCCGACAGCGTGACGATGTCGGTCGTGGCCAGCGTCCCGACCTGCGTGACGGAAGCCGACGGCGGGTTGGGGATCGTCTTGGCGACGATGTCGGAGACCGCCGAGCTCTCCATGATCTGGATCTGGTCCTGCACGTTGACGAGCGGTGTCGCCGACGCGCTCGCACCCGAGGTCTGGAACAGGTTGGAGACGGGCGGCTCCAGGTACACCGTCGCCGTCGCGGTGTAGGTCTTCGTGGCGGTGACGCAGTAACCCAACACGCCGACAACAACGACGACGAAGACGATGATGATGACGAGCTTGCGGCGCCACAGGATGCGGAGGTACTCGCCCAGCCCCGACTGCTCGCCACTCGTCGTTTGCGCCGTTTCGGGCTGGGAAATGGCGTGCTCCGCTGTCCGGCTCACCCTGCTCTCCCTCTCCGCTGTGGCCGTTGACTCCCCGCCGGGGTCTCCCTCCATCCGGGAAAGTGTACAGCGCACACGGTGGCCTCCTTATTCACCCAAACGGACAGTTGGCACTCCGCCGAAGGGTGGATATCGGTCTCACAGGATTGGCCGAAGGGCCAATTCTTCATTTGATGTGCCGAGCCGCCATGTAACTTTGGAGCCGTGCTGGTGGCCGGGGAATGGGCGAAATGGAAGCGGGCAGCGCGCGAACAAGACCTCTTCGTGTTCATCTCGCGCGGCTGTTTGTACGTCGGCATGTTCTTCCTGCCCCTGTTGCACTTCAAGGCCACCAAGGGTCTCAACGTCAGTGATGCCATCTTTCTCACGGGTTTTATCTTCCTGACCCTGAGCCGGCGGCCTCCGCCGCGGGCCCCGAAGACGCCGGCGTGGTACGTCGGCGCGTTCATCTGGCTCCTGGCGGCTGTGCTGGCGAGCACGCAAGCCGACGCCGTCGCGCAGTCGGTCATCGTCGTGTTCAACGGCGTCTACGTGTTCTTCATCCTTCAGTACCTGCTGCGCCAACAGCTCTTCACGACCCTGTACCTGCAACGGGCCATGGGCTTCTTCGTATTCGGCACGGCGCTTTCCGCCTTCGTCGCCGTCTGCCAGAGCACCTTCGGCATCTTCTTGTTCCACGCCTCGACGACCGGCGGCTCGGCCGCCAGCATCGGCGGCAATGCACGGGCGATCGGACTGAGCAACCAACCGAACCTGGCGGGCATCTCGTTCGCCCTCGGCATCATCATCGGCATCGGCCTGATCCTCGAGCTCGGGTTACGCCGGCACTGGTACCTCGGCGCGTGCGTCCTGGTCCTGGTGGCCGCGCTCCTCTTGAGCGGCAGCGTGTCGGGCATGGGAGCCACGCTCATCGGCCTCCTGGTGCTGTTCATCGCGCGTGGCGTGCCGCTGAAGACGGTGTTCCAGGTGGTGCTCGCGTTGGCGGTGGCCTACATCCTGGTGTTCGGGGTCATCGACCGCGGCACCAAGCTCGATCCGATCACGCGGATCGAGAAATCGACGAACGCCAACGCGGGGACCGGCGGCGGGACGCTCGAGCTGCGCATCCACACGTGGGAGAAGGCGTGGACCGAGATCCAGCAGAAGCCCATCATCGGGCACGGACTCGACCAGGAGACGTTGGCCGTCTATTACGACCAGCCCCTGTACGTGTACTACGCGCCGCACAACCTGATCCTCTTGTACTGGTACGGGGGCGGCATCTTCATGCTGGTCGGCCTGTTCTTCATGGTCGGCTCGTCGTTCAGTCGGACGCTGTCGGGGCGAAGAGCCGGCAAGTGGCACGACCCGATGAAGGACATCATCCTCGCGGCCATGGTCGCCGACCTGCTCTTCTCCATGGCGGGACCCGAGCTGGTCGACCGCTGGTTCTGGATGCCGTTCATCCTCGCCCTCACGATCCGTCCCCGGCGCGATCCCGCGCTGGCGCTGGACGACGCCATCGGGGACACCGCACCGCTCCCACCGCCGGCACCGGCACCGACGCCGGCCGTCCAGGGCAATGGACAGCCGCGACGTGTGCGGGGGTCGGTGGGTCGCCACGCGCGGCCGGCGGACGGCGACACCTGAGCATGCCGCGCGCCAAACCAAGTGAAGACGACAGCGGGGAGGGCGCCGTGACGTCGGGCTACGTCGGGCTGGGCGAGATGTTCGACGACCGCATCCTGGGCACGGACAGCGCGCACGTGTTCTTCGTCAGTGCGCAGGCCCTGGCCGCACACGCCAAGGTCGTGGCCGAGGTCGGTTGCGGCCGGGGCGCCGCCGTGGAGCTGGACCAGTCGGGTGGGCCCTGGCAGGACCTCCGGGGCGACGATCGAACGGTCATCGGGATCGACGTCGAGGATGCCGGCACCGACAACCCGGTCATCGACGAGTTCCGCCTGATCGGCCCCGACGGCCGTTGGCCGCTCGACGACGCCTCGGTCGATCTGGCCGTCAGCGACTACGTGCTCGAGCACGTGACGGATCCGGCTGCGTTCGTGGGTGAGCTGGCCCGGGTGCTCCGCCCCGGCGGCGTGTTCCTCGGACGCACCGTGAGCCGGCGCTCGTTGTTGTCGCTGGTGGCCCGCCTCGTGCCCAACGAGCGCCACGCCGGCGCGGTGGCCCGCCTGCAGCCGGGCCGCGAGGCGCAGGACGTCTTCCACACCGCGTACAAGATGAACACGCGCCGGGACCTCGAACGCGTCTTCGACGCCGACTTCGAATGGGCCATCGCCCACCGCACGGGCCTCGAGCAGTACTTCAAGCCGTGGCCCCGGCTGCGCCGCACGGTCGCCGCGCTGGAGCGGCTCCTTCCGCCGAGCACCCAGATGGGGCTCGTCGTGTTCGCACGCCGTAACTGACCTCAGCTCGTCGTCCTTCGACGCCGCCCGCCGCGCGGCGGCTCAGCCGATGGTGGACTCCAAGGTCGAACGGACAATCGTCGCGGTGCGCTTCCAGGTGAACGCCGAGGCGTGTTCGATCCCGGCCTTGATGTCCTCCTCGGACGTCGCCTGCGCCACCGGGACCGCCCGAGCCAACGCTGCGGCATCCCATCCGTCCATGACCGTCGCCCGGTCGCCCGTCACCTCCAGCAGCGCCTTGTCCGGTGTCACCACGACGGGGATGCCGAGGCGCATCGCCTCGAGCGCCGGCAGGCCGAAGCCCTCGAAGTCGGAGGGGAACACGACGAGCGACGCGGAGGTGAACGTGCGCTGGAACTCCTTGGTGCTGAGCCAGGGCTGCACCGTCACGACGTCGTCCAGATCGTGGACGTGCACGTGCGCCACGGTCGCCTCCCGCGCGTCCGCCGGCAGGCCGACGATGACGAGGGGGAGCACGTCGGCCCCCTCCTGGCGCAACAGCGCCCAGGCGTCGATCACGAGACCCACGTTCTTGTTGCCCCACTGACCGAAGGCCAGCGCGTACGGAGGGCCGTCCACCCTGGGCGCCCAGGAGAGCACGTGGTCGGCGCCGAGTTGCGCGGCCACGACGCGCCGAGCCCGCAGATAGGAGTGCGCCTCGAGGAGGTCGTCGCGGGTCCGCTCCGAGATGCACATGATGGCGTCGGCCTGGTGGTACCCGATGCGGTAGCTCACGCCCCGCTGCAGGCGTGTCCTGGCGCTGAACTGCTCCGGGCGCAGCTCGTGGCGGATATCCAGTGCGATCACGCCCCGGGGGCACGGGAGCGGCGCCATCGTCGTGGCCGGCGTGACGCCGAGCATCACGTCGGCCCGCACTCGCCGGCAGAGGGCGGGGACGTGCCAGTCCATGGCGGCGACGCGCGAGCCGCCGTAGCGGAGCACTTCCATGGAGCCCGGGACGTCGAGCTCGACGCCAGGGCGCAGCACGAGGTGCAGCTCGTCGTCGATCCCGAGCTGCTCCCACCCCTTCAGGAGGTTCTCGGTGACCACGCCGAGGCTGGTGCCCCGGACGGGCACCGCGTTGACCACGACGCGCACCTCCGCACGGTATCCGTTGTCCTGCCGGCGCCGGCGCTCGTGACCCGAGCGTTCGTTCGGCCGAGTCCCGGTTGCAACCCCAATAGCAATCTGCACCGCAGATGGGAGAAATCACAAACCGACTGAAAGTTCTCCGCGGGACGTTCGTTACCCCCTCGAAGGCGGTTTTGTCGGTTCGTTCTCGGGATCTGGGGGCTTCTCCATGCCTACGTCGTTTCAGCGTCGATCAGCGACCCTCACGTCGCGCATCGTCGTCCACGACTACTCGGGGCACCCGGGTCAGGCTCAGCTCAGCCGGGAGTTGGCGCGCCGCGGCTACGAGGTCACCCACCAGCACTGCCCCTCGTACACGACGGGGAAGGGCTCGTTGCAGTTGGAGCCCGGCGACCCGGCCACCCTCGAGTTCGAGGGGTGCGCCATGGACGGCCGCTTCAACAAGTACTCCGCCGTCTCGCGCCTGCGCCAGGAGTTCTCGTACGGCCGCAAGGCCGCCCGCGAGATCGCCGAGAAGGCCCCGTCGGTCGCGGTCATCAGCAACGTGCCCCTCTTCGCGCACGGCATCATGGCGCGCCGCCTCCGACGACGCGGCATCCCGATGGTCTTCTGGCACCAGGACATCTATTCGGAGGCCATCGGCGTCGAGGCCAAGAAGCGCATCCCCGTGCTCGGCGGCCTCATCGCGCACATCGCCGACCGGGTCGAGCGCTCGATTGCCCGGCGGAGCAATGCCGTCGTCGCCATCTCGCCGACCTTCCTCGAGCGGCTGGAGTCGTGGGGTGTCGAGCACAAGTCCACCGTGGTGTCGAACTGGGCCCCCATCGACGAGCTCCCGGTGCACAAGTCCGACAACGAGTGGAGCCGGCGCATGGGGCTCAGCGGCAAGCCGGTGGTGTTGTACTCGGGCACGCTCGGCCTCAAGCACGATCCGAGCATCCTCGCCCTCATCGCCGAGAAGCTCCGCGACTCGCACCCCGACGCCAAGGTGGTCGTGGTCTCCGAGGGCAAGGGCCGCGAGTGGCTCGAGGCCTGGAAGCAGGAGAACCCGTCGGACAACCTCATGCTCTTGGACTTCCAGCCCTACGAGGAGCTCCCGCTCGTCATGGCGAGCGCGGACGTCCTCCTGGCCATCCTCGAGCCCGACGCCTCGCGTTTCTCCGTCCCCTCCAAGGTGCTCACCTACCTGTGCTCCGAGCGGGCGATCGTCGGCGTGCTCCCTCCGGACAACGCGGTCGCCGAAGTCCTCACCACCCACGAGGCCGGCTGCGTCGTCGACCCGGCTGACCGCGCCAGGGCGGCGTCGGAGGTGGCGGCGCTGCTCGACCAAGAAGAGCGTTGCCAGGCCATGGGGCGAGCGGGCCGCCGCTACGCCGAACGCGCGTTCAGCCCCGAGGTCGCGGCCGACCGCTTCCTCGAGGTGTTCGGATCGTGCCTCGCCACGCGGCCGCGGCCGCGTGCGGGTCAGGTCCTCGTTGCCCCGCGGGGGCCGGAGCGGTCCGCCGCGGTCGCGGCGCCGGCGAGCCGGGCCTCGGCCGGGGACCGCGTCGCGAGCTGAACTCTCGGATCGTTGGCGATCCGGTCGGACAAGGACATACGAATTTCGTCGTTATTCTCGGGCGATCCTGGAATTCGTTGCTGAGGGAGAGGGAGACCCAATGAAGAACGTGTTGGTGACCGGTGCCGGTGGGTTCATCGGGGGCCATCTGGTGGCGCGGCTGCGCGATGTCGGCGTGGAGAACATCCGGGGCGTCGACCGTGTGCCGCTCGACGAGTGGCACCAGCGCTTCGACGACGTCGACAGCGTGGCGGCCGACCTGCAGGACTACGGGAACTGCCAGCGTGCGGTGCAGGGCGTCGACACCGTGTTCAACCTGGCCGCCGACATGGGCGGCATGGGGTTCATCGAGAACAACAAGGCGCTGTGCATGTTGTCCGTGCTGACCTCGACGCACGTGCTCGAGGCCGCCCGCCACGCCGGCGTGGAGCGCCTCTTCTACTCGTCCTCCGCCTGCGTGTACGCCGCAGGCAAGCAGGAGTCACCCGAGGTCGAGCCGCTGCGCGAGGCCGACGCCTACCCGGCCATGCCCGAGGACGGCTACGGCTGGGAGAAGTTGTTCAGCGAGCGCATGGCGCGTCACTTCTACGAGGACTTCGGGCTCGAGACGCGCGTGGCCCGCTATCACAACGTGTACGGCCCGCTCGGCACGTACGACGGGGGGCGGGAGAAGGCGCCGGCCGCCGTCTGCCGGAAGGTCGCCTCGGCGGTGCTGGCGGGCACCAACGAGATCGAGATCTGGGGCGACGGCCTGCAGACCCGGAGCTTCACCTACATCGACGACTGCGTCGAGGGCACCCTCAGGCTCACCGCGAGCGACGTGCGCGAGCCGCTCAACATCGGCTCCGAACAGCTGGTGACGATCAACGAGCTCGTCGACATCGTCGAGGGCATCGCCGGCGTGACCCTCAAGCGCAACTACAACACCTCGGCGCCCCAGGGCGTGCGCGGCCGCAACAGCGACAACACGCTGATCAACGAACGGCTCGGATGGGCCCCCTCCATCGCGCTCGAGGACGGCCTGCAGAACACGTACAAGTGGATCTTCGACCAGATGAGCGAGGGTGCCACGCCCATCACGCGTTGAGCCCTCCCGGCTCTGACGTACGCCGCGCATGACCACCGTCGTCTCGATGGCCGCCTCCGACTCGCTCACCGAGGAGCTGCTCGGCACGGGCACCCACGACGAGGTCGCGGCGCTCGTCGCGTCGGTGGACCGGCGCGGGCGCCACCGGCGTTCTTTCCCCCGACCGTTGCGCGCCGTGGCGTCGCGCCAGCGCGTCATGGCGGTGACCGTGGCCGACCAGGCTGCGTCGAGCGCCTCGAACTTCGCCGTGGCGTTCTTGGTGGCGCACTACAGCGACGCCCACGCCCTGGGCATCTTCGCCATCGTCTCGACGACGTACATCCTCACGCAGGGGCTGGTGCGGAGCCTCACCAGTGACTGCCTGCTGACCCGCCATGACGCCGACGACGCCGTCATGGCGGTCTACGAGCGCTCGGGCTTCCTCTCCGCCCTGGTCTGCGCGGGCGCGGCCTCGGTCCTCATGCTGTGCCTGGCGGCCGTGTTCAGCTCCGAGCTGCGGGTCACCTTCATCATCCTGGCGCTGGCGTTCCCCCTCATGGCCGCGCAGGACTACGGGCGCTACGTGGGCATCAGCCGTTACAACCCCGCCTACGCCGTCTGGCTCGACGTCGGTTGGCTGGTCCTCTTCATCGTGGCCTACGAGGTGCTGCGCCACCAGGGCCTGGTCTCGCTGCCCTGGGTCTGGGCGGCCTACTGCGCCACCGGAGCGGCGGTGGGCCTCTACGCCGTGCGCAACCACCTCTCGCCGCGCCACATGGCGCGGCAGATCGCCTTCTGGTTCCGCAGCGAACGCGCCGTCGGTCTGCGCTTCGCCGGCCAGTGGATGCTGGCCAGCTCGTGGGCCTACGTGGCCATCTACCTCTTCGTCCTGATCTTCTCGGTCGCCGTGATCGGCCAGTTCAAGCTGGCGCAGGTGGCCTTCGGCCCCGTCACCGTGCTGTCGCAGGGCATCGTGACCGGCATGGTCGCCATGGCGGCCCGGCACTTCCAGGTCGACCAGCGCAAGACGCTGCGCTTCGTCATGCTCGGCGGCCTGGCGACGGCGGTCGTCATGCTCGCCTGGGCGGCGGCCGTCTACTTCTTCCCCGTGCACGCCATGACGAAGGCGCTCGGCCCGGCCTGGCCTGCGGCCCGTCGTCTCGTGCCGCTCATGGGCCTCGCCTTCGCCCTCAACGGCGTGGCGAGCGCGGCGGTGGCCGGCCTGCGCTCGCTGCGGGCGGCGAAGGAGAACCTGCGCCTGGCCCTCGCCATGGTCCCGGTCCTGGCGGCGTGCAGCCTCGTCGGCGGCGTCGTCTGGGGGGTCCAGGCGGCCATCGCCGGGATCTGCCTCGGGTACGGGCTCTACGCCCTGGCCGGGTGGTCCCTCCTGGTCCGCTCGGCGCACCGGCTGGCCCCCGGGGCGGGGGACGACGGCCCGGACGTGGCGCCGCCGTTGGACCCGGACGAGCCCGACGACGTCGGCGAAGTGGCGATCGAAGCGGCAGGGGCGGGCATATGAGGCGACTGGTGCGGGGTGCGTCCGGCCGGGCGCCCCGGGGCAGCGTGGGACAATGTCGCGTGCCGTGTCGTGACCAGGCGGTGCGCGAGCACGGCGCCCGAGCGGCGATGATCCGGGGGTTCTGACGTGGGGTCGGCCAGGTGGGAAAAGACGGTGGCGTACCTGCACATCAACGCGCCGTGGCGAAGGCTCTTCAAGAACCGGACGGTCAAGCGCAACGTGCAGGGGACCGAGCTCTATCTCCCGTGGTCGCACCGCCTCCCCGACTACGTCCGCGCCCTTCCTCAGTACGGCATGAACCTCGTCAAGCTCGCAGTGGCGCTCGAGGAGCGGCAGGGCGCCGGCGCAGACGCCGGGATCGCCGTGCTCGACGTCGGGGCCAACGTGGGCGACTCGGCGGCCCAGATCATGGACGCGACCTCCGCGCGCGTGCTCTGCGTCGAGGCGGACCCGTACTACCTGGCGTACCTGCGCCAGAACGTCGGGGCGAACCCGCGTGCGGTCATCGAAGAGGTGTTGCTGATGCCGAACGACGACGCCTGGTCGAGTGGCGCCAGCCCGGTCCGCAAGGGTGGCACGACGCACTTCGTGGCGAGCGAGGACCATCAATCGATGCCCATGCTCTCGGTCGGCAAGTTGCACGACCAGCACCGGGACTTCGACGGCTTGCGGCTCGTCAAGAGCGACACCGACGGCCACGACACCACGCTCGTGCCGGCGATCGCGCGGGAGTGGTCCGAGGCCGGGCCCGTGTTGTTCTTCGAGTTCGACCCCGTCCTGACGCGTGAGGTGGCCGGGGCCGACCCGAACGCGGTATGGGGTGCGCTGGCCGAGCTGGGCTACGCCCGCGTGGCCGTGTGGGACAACGGGGGAGCGCCCCTGGGGCAGTTCGACGTCGCCGAGGCGGCCGAGAAGGCGCGGATCCTCGAGCCCCGTCCGGTGCACCTCGGCTACTACTTCTGGGACGTGGCGGTCTGCCGCGGTGACGACGAGGCCGCCCTCGCCGCGTTCGACGACCTCGTCCCGGAGACCTTCTCCGCCCAGGGCGTGGCGGGGGCCCGTTGACGTGCTGCTCGGGTCTGCTGCGGGGAGGCGAGCAGTAGTGTGCACGGCCGTGCAACGGGACGGACGGCGCTCGCCCTCGGCCGGGGAGAGCTGACGTGCGGCTCGCGTTCGCCTACCTCTTCGCCTTCCTGCCGATGCGCCTGAAGCGGATCGTCGCGCGGCACGTCTACAAGTGGGACATCGATCCCACCGTGTACATCGGGCCGAGCGTGCTCACGATCGAGCGCCTTTCCATGGGGCCCGGCACGGCCATCGGCGCCCGCAACGTGATCACCAACCTCAAGGAGCTGCGGATGGCCGAGGGCTCCTCCATCGGTTCGGGCAACCTGATCAAGGGGTGGTGGGACCATCCGACGGACCCGTTGACCACGCGCAACCCGGCCGTGATCCTCCACCCGTACTCGCAGATCGCGTCGTACCACTACATCGACTGCGTCGACACCTTCGAGCTCGGCCACAACGCGGCCTTGGCGGGGTTCCGCTCGACCGTGCTGACGCACTCGATCGACCTGGTGCGAGACCGCTACGTCACCGGCCCGGTCGTGATGGGGCCGTATTCGGGGGTCATGTCCGGCTGCATGCTCCTGGCCGGCACGCAGGTGCCGGCCCGCAGCATCGTCTCGGCCGGATCCGTCGTCACCACGAAGCTGACGCAGGAGCTGACGTTCTACCGGGGCAACCCGGCGGAGGCGATCCGCGCGCTCCCGAGCACGCTGGCGTACCTGAACCGCGGCGACCGGCCCGCCGGCTTCGGCCGGGACCGCAAGCGGGCCGCAGCCGAATGAGTCCGTCGACATCGGCGCCTGACCGGCGCAGAAGGGGCTAGGCATGCGCCGGCTGTGGGCTTTTCTCATGCTCGTCCTCCCCGCGTCGCTGCGCCCCGAGGTGGCGCGGCGCGTCTTCGGATGGGACATCCATCCGACGGCGCACATCGGCCGCAGCCTGATCCTGGTCGACCACGTGACGATGGGACCGGAGACGAGCATCGGCTCGCTGAACGTCATCCGCTACCTCGAGGAGCTGCGGATGGACAAGGGCGCGACGATCGCGACGCGGAACTTCATCTCGGCCCATCCGATGGCCAAGCTGGCGTTCGACACGAAGAACCGGCGTTCCTGCCTGATCATGAACGAATGGGCCAAGATCACCGTCGGTCACGAGATCGACTGCTCGGACCGCGTGGAGATCGGCGCCCACGCCGGCCTCGTCGGCTACCACTGCCAGATCCTGACCCACAGCCTCGATCTCATCCGCGACAAGCAGGTGACGGGGCCCGTGGTGATCGGTGACTACAGCGGTGTCATGTCCGCTTCCGTCCTCCTGTCAGGCACGCGGGTCCCGGCGTGCTCGATCATTTCGGCGGGATCGGTGGTCACGACGAGGCTGACCAAAGAACAAACGTTCTACCGGGGGAATCCGGCGGAGCCGGTCCGCGATCTGCCCGATCTCCCCGCGTTCCACCGGGGAGACGAAGAGGAGCGTCGCTATGCGATGTAGCGCGCGAGAACAAGGCGAAAGGACCGTTTCCTTCAAGATGCGCACGAACCGACCGGAGGTTGTCTCACGTGTCAGTTGACCAAGCCACCCACGTCACCGACCTCTATCTCGACCTGCTCAAGCGCGCCTTGACCGGGGCGCTGGCCGAGGACAACGACTCGATCCTCGGCGGGGTGCGCACGGCGGGCTCGCCCACGCTCAAGCGCCGCGCCGCCAACCTGGCCGGGGACGTGGCCGGGCGCTTCAAGGTCGAGATCGTCTACAAGAAGCCCTACGACCCCAAGCTGCGCGAGGTGGGCTACGACTGGCCGGCGCGGGCCGAGTCGATGATCGGGCTCAAGCGCATGGACAACATTCAGTTCTGCGTCCAGAGCGTGCTCGACGACGACGTGCCCGGCGACTTGCTCGAGGCCGGGGTCTGGCGCGGCGGGGCCTGCATCTTCATGAAGGCGAACCTCTTGTCCCGCGGCGACACCACGCGCACGGTGTGGGTGGCCGACTCCTTCCAGGGCCTGCCGCCGCCCAATGCCGCCCTCTACCCGGCCGACACCGGCGACGACCTGCACACCCGCAGCGGCCTGAGCGTCGGCGCCGAGGTGGTGCGGCACAACTTCGAGCGCTACGGGGTCCTCGACGAGCGGGTCAAGTTCCTCGTCGGCTGGTTCAAAGACACCCTGCCGCAGCGCGCCGATCGAGCGGCTCGCCGTCATGCGCCTCGACGGCGACATGTACGAGTCGACCGCCCAGGCCATCGAGGCCCTCTACCCCAAGCTCAGCCCCGGCGGCTACTGCATCGTCGACGACTTCGGCTCGCACCAGTCCCAGGCGGGCCAGGCCATCATCGACTACCGCGAGAAGCACGGCATCGACGAGGAAATCGTCGACATCGACGGCTTCGGCGCCTATTGGCGCAAGCGGGCGTAGGGAGCACGTGATGGCGATGGCGGAGACGGCCAACGAGGGAGGCATTCGGGAGCGGGTCACCAAGGTCGTCCAGTGGAACCCGGCGCGCGCCACCCTCAAGTACGGCGCCCACGGCGCCGCGCACGCGCGGGCGCTGACGCTGCGGGTCCGGGGTGCGGTGCCCGAGATCGCCAACATCTACAGCGGGTCGTGCCCGAAGGCGGGCAGCCAGTGGGCCAAGGCCCTGTTCGACCACCCCGTCGTCCAGCAGCACACCGGCCTTTTCACGCTGCCGCAACTCAAGTATTGGGACAAACGGCTGCATGCCTTCCCTCTGGGCACGTTCGTCCCGGGGCTCTACATCTCCTACCAGCAGTACGTGGACCTGCCCAAGCCACCCGGCCACCGCATGGTCTACGTCTTCCGTGACCCCCGCGACATCGTGGTGTCGGCGTACGGCTCGACGTTCACGCACCGCCGGCTCTCCAACGCCAACGACATCGAGACGGCCCTCGACGGGAAGTCGGTCGACGAGAAGCTGATGTGGCTGCTCGAGTTCGGCGTGCACCACATGCGCGACATGGCGACTTGGGTGGGAGCAGACGAGAGGGACGACACGGTGCAGACGTGGCGGCTCGAAGACATCGGCGCCGACCACGAGGGCGCCGTCACGCGCATCCTGGCGCACTGCGAGGTGGACCTCTCCGCTGCGGAGCTCGAGCGCGTGATCGCCGAGACGTCACGCGAGTCGTTGCAGAAGAAGGACCTGGCCGAGCGGGCCGCGGGGTCCGAGTCGCACTACCGGGTCAAGCGCCAGGGCTACCAGGAGATGTTCAAGCCCGAGCACTACGCCGCCATCGAGGCGGCCGTGCCGGGGCTCATCGAGCAGTTGGGGTATCCGCCCTCGGAGTACTGACGCCGGGTCCGGTCGCCGTCAGCCCCAGCTGCCGGCGCCACCCGAGAAGCGGTTGTTCAGCTTGTCGGCCAGCCCCGGGAAGCGCTTGCGCAGCTTGAGGTACTGCTCGGGCATGGCGATGCGCGCGAACTTGGCCGTCTCGTCGAGCAGGCCGCGGGCGATCGGCTGCCACGACCGCCGCCGCCACCGGTCGTAGGCGTCGGCGTCGGCCGGGTCGAAGGGCGAGGGCAGCGGGTGCTCGCTGCGCAGCGTGTCGCGCAGGTAGGCCCGACGCTGCAACAGCGTGATGGCCCGGCCGCCGCGTGTCCGCCTGCCACGGGTACGGGGGCGCCGGCGGCAGGCTCTCGTCGTAGCCGAGCAGGACCTCGGCGTACTCCTTGCACAGCTGCAACAGGACGTCGTCGTCCAACTCGTTGGCCAGCGTGTGGCGGAAGCGCTGGGAGAGGTTCTTGGGCGACCGCGGGTCGAACGCGTGGAAGTGGAACAGGCGGAGCCGGTCGCCCGTCGAGGCGATGTAGTAGCCGTCGCCGTCCTGGGCGATCGGGCGTTCGCACAGGTTCCCGAGCCCGACGTTGTAGCCGGCCTGACGCAACGACCCGGCCTCGAACAGCGTGGCGCCGATGTCCATCCACTTCTGGTCGACGAACAGGCCGGCCAGGGGGGCGTAGAGGCATTCGGTCCGCAGGTGGCCCCACCACCAGTCCAAGAGGTCGAAGGCGCGTCGATCGAACCCGCAGAAGCCGAGGTTGTTGACGCCGCAGTGGAGCATGTGACCGTCGGAGAGCTCGGCGTCCTTCGGTGGGGGCTTCAGGAAGTGCGGGGTGAGCAGGATGCCGCCGGCGGACTGCTCGAGCTCGGGCGAGAGCTCCACCATCGGCGACACGACGTACGTGTCGGGGTCCAGGTAGAAGACCTGGTCGGCGTCTTCGAGCAGCCGGCGGAACAGCAGCGGCTTGATCGCCGTCGCGAACTCGACGAGGTCGTAGGTCATCGTCATCTCGGCGATGGTGCGCCGCGACAGGCCGAGGACGGCGAGGCTCAGGCAGTCAACGCCGTCGAGCTCCGGCAGGCCCTCGTCGTCGGCGTAGTCGATGAAGACGATCTTGAGCCGGGCCCCGTCCTCGTGCCGGCGCAGGCTCTCGCCCAGCGCCAGCGCCTTGGGCAGATAGTTCGTCGAGATGATGGTGGTGAAAGTGCGCGTCGTCACGTGGTCAGGCCTCGGAAGACGGGAACGCCTCGACTCCTCGATGCTCCTCCGCCGGGCGCCTTGAGAGTACCAGAGGCCTCAGCGCCCACAGGCCGACAGAGCCGCAACGCGGCCCGCTACTCCGGGCCCGGTGCGCAGATCTGGCACGGTCGAAGGCCCGCGACGCCCTCGGTCCCGAGCACGCGCAGGTCGTCGGGATGGTGCGCGATCACCGCACAGTCCGCCCGGTGGTACACGGTCCCCGCTGCGGTGGCGTAGAACGTCGTCGGCGCCGCCGCCCCCGGCGCGGCCGGCGCCGTGCCACCGAGAGGGGATCCCCCCAGTGCCGCCGCCACGCCGGCGCCGTCGACCCCGCGCTGCGCCAGCAGGGCCGCCGCGATGGTCTCGAGCACGCGTTGGCTCTCCTCGTGGTGCAGGTCGGCCTGGTCGTAGATCCGGTACAGCCAGTGGCCCCAGAAGAGCAGCCCACCGACGATCATGCAGCCGAGCCCGACGAACGAGCCCGACACCATGTAGGGGATCTGCTGCTGCACGACGCGCGCGTGCGCGGCGCCGTACCACCCGAGCAAGATGAAGACGACCCCCAGCGGGATCAGGATGGCGCCCGCCACCACCTGCCAGCTGTTGCGCAGGTCGTACTTCTCCGCCCAGCGCGCCATCCTGGTGTGGCCGCCGCCTCCGTTGCCGCCCTCGTCGTCCCGGCGGTCACCGTCTCCCGACGCCGGCCCCGCCTCGGGCGCCGACTCGTCGCGCGCATCGGGCGCGCCGGCGCTCCTCGCCCCCTCGCCGTCACGAAAGACGTCGGCGAGGTCGTTCTCCACGTCGATGGTCATGGTCGTCTCCTTCCCGGCGCGGCGAACTGCCAGCGCGCCAGCAACAACAGGGGGTAGGCGAGCAGGATGCACGCCAACAACGCGGTGATGGTCCAGCCCAACGGGGGCGGGATGCCACGGATCGGGAAGGCGGTGGCGCTGGTCGGCACCGGCGTCGGCTCGGTGCTCGAGCCCGCCCCGCCGGTGCCCGTGGCCCCGAGGCTCTGCGCCGTCCCGGTCCCACCGGTGAAGCCGAATCCGGTGTTGCCCGCGACCCCGGTGTTCCCGAGCGTCGCCGGCGTCGACGGCGCCGGGATGGCGGCGGCACCGGTGTTCCCGGTCGTGCCCGTGTTGGCCGTGGGCGCGGTGGCATCGACGCTCGCCTGGGCCAGCCCGAACGTGACCGAGGTGGTCATCGTGTAGTCGCCGGCCGGCAGCCCGACGTTGCCGAGCGCGGGTAGCGGGATGGTCGGCTCGCCCGGGATGTAGGGGATGGCGAACTGGTGGGTCAAGGAAATGACCAGCCCGCCCGAGTTGGCGCTCGCCTGCGAGCCGTTCGTCGTCTGCTGGGGGGCGAGCAGCTCGATGTTCACGCCGTCCTGGCCGAGCGTGCTGTCGAGCGTCTCTTGCAGCTGCGCCGGCGTGATCCCGGCCGAGGTCGCGGCGCCCTTGTCGATGTGCACGCCCGTGCTGTCGATGTACGCCTGGGCACCACCCACCGTCACGTTCCCGAGGTGCACCGTCGCCGTCGGCGTGCCGGTCGTCCCGTCCGAGGTCGCCGTCGCCGTCGCGGTCATCCCTGCGATGTCCACCAGCCCGGCGATGTCGATCGCCCCGAGCGTCGCGGTGGCCGTGGAGGTCACCGACGAGCTGGTCAGGGTGACACTGTTCGTCGCGCTGATGTTGCCCACGTCGAAGACGCTGCTGGCGGTCGACGAGAGGACGCCGCCGACGATCGGCAGCTTGCTCAGGTTCAGCAGGTTGGCCACCGAGACGTCGCTCACGGTGCCGGAGGCGTCGCCGCCGGTGGTCGTCGCGTCGGCGACCCCGGTCGCCACCTGCACGGCACCGGGCTTGGTGTTCTCCGGGAAGTCGGTGTGCGACGGGTACCCCGGCGACGTCGGGAACTTGCTCTCGGCCAACAGGGGGTCGTTGAGCGGGAGCGCCGGCGCACCGAACGTCTGGAGCAGCGTGCCGAGGTTCGCCGCGATGTCGCCGGGATAGTACGGCGCCCCGATGGAGTCGACGACGGGCCCGGCGCCCACCGACGTACGGGCGAACGGCACGTCGTCCTCGATCAGGTTCTCGTTCGGGAGCGGCACGACGCCGGGGACGTTGAAGGCGAACTGCGTCCCGATCGCCTCGGCCGACGCGTTGTAGCCGAGCAGCGTGGTGTCGGCGCCGCCCGAGGCCGCCAGTGGCCCCAGCGCCACCACGCCGACGAGGAGCGGGACGGCGGCCACGGGCAGCCAGCGGCGCGCCCGGCGCACCCGCTCACCCCGCCCTCGCGTCCGCCCGCTCACGCCCCGCCGCCCAGGTACGCCGCCGCCAGGTTGCTGGCCCGCATGTCGTTCGGCTCGCCGACGTCGACGATGACGCCCTTGTCCATCACGTAGACGTAGTCGGCGAGCTCGAGCGCCGTCTCCACGTACTGTTCGACGAGCAGCAGGCTGGCGCCCGTCGCCGCGATCTGGTGCAGCGCCTCGAAGAGGTGCCCGACCACGATGGGGGCCAGGCCCATGCTGATCTCGTCGACCATGAGCAGCCGGGGCCGGGCCATGAGCGCCCGGGCCAGGGCGAGCATCTGCTGCTCGCCGCCCGACAGGCTGCCCGCCGTCTGGCGCAGCCGCGTGCCGAGCACCGGGAACATCTGCGTCGCCTCGTCGATCCCCGCCCCGTCGTCACCCACGCCGCTGATGCCCGCCGCCATCTCCAGGTTCTCGCGGACGTTGAGGCTCGGGAAGATGCCTCGGCCCTCGGGGACGTGCACGATCCCGAGGCGGGCAATGCGGTAGGCGGGGACGCGGTCGATGCGGCGCCCGAACGCGCTGATCGTGCCCACCTCGGCCCGCATGACGCCCGAGATCGTCCGCAGCGTCGTGCTCTTGCCGGCACCGTTCGGGCCCAGCAGGGCCACGACCGCGCCGCGGGGCACGGTGATCGAGACGTCGTGCAGCGCCCGCACCCCGCCGTAGGAGACGCGCAGCCCGCGGACGTCGAGCGCGGCCTCAGACGACACTGGCGTCTCCGAGGTAGGCGGCCCGCACGGTCTCGTTGGCCCTGATCTCGTCGGGCCCGCCGCGCGCGATCACCTTGCCGAAGTCGAGCACCGTCAGCTCGGCGCAGACGTCCATCACCAGCGCCATGTCGTGTTCCACGAGGAGGACCGCCGGCGGGTCGATGCCCGAGGTCACCGTGCGGAGGATCGCGCTGAACGTCGCCGTCTCCAGCGCGTCGAGCCCCGAGCCCGGCTCGTCGAGCAGCAGGAGACGCGGGTCGGTGCACAGCGCACGGCCGAGCTCGACCATCCGGCCCTGGCCGGTGGACAGCTCACCCGCCATGCGGTCGGCCAGCGCCCACAGATCGAGCAGGTCCATGACGTCCGCCACGCGGCGTTGGCGCTCGCGGCGGCCCCGCCCGAGCACGCCGCCTCGGTGCGACGACTCCCACGAGGCCACGAGGTTGTCGTGCACCGTCATGCGGGTGAACAGCGCCAGGCGCTGGAACGTCCGCGCCATCCCGGCGCGCCCCCGGCGGTGGGTCGGCCACCGCGAGACGTCGGCCCCCTCGAACAGCACGCGTCCCGTCGTGGCCTCCTGGAGGCCCGTGAGGACGTTGAACATCGTCGTCTTGCCGGCGCCGTTCGGGCCGATCAGCCCCACGATCCGCCCCCGCGGCACCGCCAGCGAGACCCCGTCGAGCGCGCTGAGGCCCCCGAAGCGGACCGAGATGCCCTCCGCCGCCAGCACCACGTCGCCCGGCGTGCCGACCACGACCGCCGGCGGCGCGCCGACCACGACCACCGGGACCTCCTCGGTGTCATCGGGCATGCGTCGTCACCACCTTGGGGGTGGCCGCCGGAGCGGCGCCGCCGCCGGCTCGGGCCGCCGCCGGCGCCCGGCGCGGCAGGGGACGCAGGACTTGGAGCACGTGGCGCGTCTGGCGCCGGGCCAGGGCCACGGTGCCCTCGGGCTCTTGGGCCAGCCCGATCACGCCGACCGCCACGAGGAACGGGATCAGCTCGTCGACCTTGGTCGGGATCTGCGGCAGCGCGGGCAGCACGTCGACGGCGCCGGCGATCACCGCGCCGAAGATCAGGGCGCGCCCGCCGAACACGACGAGGAGCAGCAGCTCGAGCGAGGCCGACCACATGAAGTCCTGCGGCGTGATGGCCTGGATCTCGGCGCCGTAGAGCGAGCCGGCCAGCGCCGCCACCATGGCCCCCACGACGAAGACGACGACCTTGGTCACGGTCAGGTTGACCCCGAGCGTCGACGCCGCGAGCGGCGAGTCCCGCACGATGTGGAGCCGCCGCCCGATCGGTCCCTGGCGCAGCGCGTACGCCACGATGGCCAGGAGCCCGAACACGATGACCGCCAGCTCGTACATCGAGGTGCGTCCGCTGAACGACAGGCCGAGGAACTGCGGCCGCGGCACCGTGATCCCGGTGAGGCCGCCGGTCACGTCGTTGCGGGTGAACACGACGTTGTCCATCACGAGGGCGAAGGCCAGCGTCGCGAGCGCCAGGTAGAGCCCCGACAGGCGCAGCGACACGAGCCCGACGATGATCCCGAGCGGAGCGGCGAACAGCATCCCCATGAGCACGGCGAAGAGGAAGTGCTGGCCGTGCGCACCCGAGAGGTGTCCCGCGGTGAATGCCCCGACGCCGACGAAGGAGAACTGGGCGAGGGAGATCTGGCCGGCCCAGCCCGTCAGCACGACCAGCGTCAGCGCGATCAGCGCGTAGATGAACGCCTGGGTGAGGAAGTTCAGGTTCGGCCCGGAGAACGCCAGCGGCAGCAGGAGCGCCACCACGAGCCCGCCCAGCCCCAGCCCCAGGCCCCGCTCGATGCGCAGCGAACCGATGCGCCACCGCACGCGCCGCACCGTCTCCGACGAGCGCAGCGCGGAGATGCGCTGCGCCACCGCCCCCGAGCCCGACGCCTTGAGCCGCGTCGCGAACACGATGAGCAGTACGAACAAGGCGATGTAGGGGAGCGCCGCCTCCAGGTTGGCGACGGTCCCCGAGCTGCCCCACTTCGACATGACGCTGACGGCGATCCCCAGGCCCAGGCCGCCGAGGTACGCCCACGGGAGCCCGAAGAGGATGCCCAGCACGGCGGGCGCGAAGGCGTAGATCACGACCAGCACGAGCTCGTTGACGTCGAGGCCCTGCGACGGGCTGATCAAGATGCCGACCAGGGCGGCGAACACCGAGGAGAGGATCCAGGCGATGCGCCGCACGTTGTCGCCGTGCACGCCGATCATGTCGGAGAGATCGGGGTTGTCGACGACCGCACGCGTCTGGGTGCCGAAACGCGTGTGCCGCAGCAGGACGAACAACAACGCCGCCATCGACAGCGAGATCAACAGCGTGCCCAGTTGGTCGTACCCGACGTGCAGGTGGCTGCCGAGGACGAACGTCGAGGTCGGGAAGATCGGTTGGAGATGCTCGTCCTGGGGCCAGAGCAACCCCGCCCCGGCGGTCAGGAGGGCGAGCACGCCGAGCGAGACGACGATCACGACCTCAATCGGCGCACCGCTCAACGGCCGGAAGAGCGCCTCGAGCAGCACGCCCATCAACGGCGCCACGACCAGGAAGAGGATGGGCATGGCGAGCCAGGCGGTGATGCCCCACTGGTCGTGCAGCTGCCAGTAGGTGAAGGCGCAGAACATCGCCATGGCGCCGTAGGCGAAGTTGAAGACGCCCACCGTCTTGTACGTGAGCACCATGCCCATGGCGGCCAGCCCGTAGAGGCCGCCGGTGAAGATGCCGATGATGATGAACGGCCAGATGGCGCTCACGGGGCCCTCATCTACGAGGCCGCGGTGGCCTGACCGCCGCAGAAGAGACCGGACGCCGGCGCCTTGCGCACGAAGCCGCTCCCCTTGATCTGCACGTCGACGTCGCACTGATAGACGCCGTGGGAGCTCGGCGTATACCCGCCCGAGCGCGCCACCCCCGGTCCAGTTCTGCAGCGAGTCGAACTCCTTCACGATGCTCGCCCGCGTCGGGTTGTGGCCGCTCTCGATCAACGCGTAGATCAGCATCTCCGCCGACTCCCACGCCAAGAACCCGAACCCGCTGGGCGAGTCACCCGGCTCGTACGTGGCGAGCTGTGACTGGTACATCTGCGTCATCGTCTGGTTCTCGTTCAGCGGGATGAACGGGAGCCCGACGATCAGGCCCTGGGCCGCCGACTCACCCGCCGCCGTGATCATGTCGGGCGTGTACGCGTCGAACGTGGCGGCGACGTAGCCGGGCGTGTACTGCTGCTGCTGCATCGCGTCGAGCAGCTTGGCGTTCCCGGTGACGTCCATGGTGTCGATGACGCCGCCGCACTTGTTCTGCTGCATCGCCGCCACGTCGCTCTCGAGCGACGCCGACGCGGGGGAGACCGAGAAGTCGCTGTAGCACACCGTCCCGCCCTCGGACTTGTAGACCTGCTCGAACTGCTCGGCCGCCTGGGCGCTGATGGCGATCGAGTACGAGAGGAACGCCATGCTCGATGGCAGGTACCCCGACTGCTTGGCCAGCCGGTAGATGCCGTCGGAGATGTAGTACGTGCCGCCCGGCGGCGTCTGGTTGCAGCTGCCGCCCGCCGGCGACCAGTACACCGGCGCCTCGGAGCGGTTGCAGTTGATGGCGAACCCGACGTCGGGGATGTTGGCGGACGTCATCGCCGGCACGCCGCCGTTGTCGCCGTCCGACGTGGAGCCCACGAACGCCATCACCTTGGGGATGAGGTCCTGGACGTCGGCGGCGTTGGTCGACGAGTTCTGCCCGTCGTCCTCGACGTCGAGCGAGAGCTTGCGCCCGCAGACGCCGCCCGCCGCGTTCACGGCGGAGAAGAGCGCCTCGACGCCCTGGGACCCCTGGGGGAACGACCCGGTCAGCGGGCCCGTCAGCCCGCTCACGTTGCCGAACGTGATGGACGTCGGCGTGACGCCGACGTCCGACGCCGTGTTCCCGCTCGTGCCGCTGCACAACGCCGCCTCGGCGGACGGCGAGAAGTTGAAGCCCGCCGACGTGGCGGTGGCCGACGAGGCCGGGGGACTGGTGGCGGCACCCGCCGCCGCCCCGGCCGCGGCGGCGCCGGACGTGTGGCCGACGGCCGTGGCGGCCCCGGGCGCGCCCGACGTGCCACCACCGAGCGGGGCCGCGCTCGTCCCGCCGGCGATCGTCGTGGTCGTGCCGGTGGCCTGGGCCGCCGCGCCCTGCCCGACGTCCGTGCCGCCGCTCGCTCCGAGATAGGGGCTCACCCGCGCGCCGCACGACGCCGCCACCAAGGACAAGGCCACGAGCCCCAACAGCCCGGCCACTCTCTTCTTCACTCATGCCCCCCGCTCAGGCATCCCACCTACATAACTCGGCCCTGCCCACGCCCCTTGCGGGAACGCAACGGACCCGGGCTGCGGCCCTTCCCAGACGACCTATACCCGCACTCCGACCGGCCGCCGGGGCACCCTATCCGTCCCTGACGCCGGTGTCAGGCTCCGGCCGGGACGCCTGGAGCAGCGCTTCCGGGGCGTCGGGGCAAACACGCGTTCGGGTACTCGGAGGCGGTTCCCAGGCTGCCGGCCGCCCGGATCCGCCGGGCCGCGCCCGGCGGGAAGAACCCCTTCCGCCGCTGCCCCGCGCCGCCCTCGGACGCGTGCCGGCGCAACCCGCTCGCGTTGGCCGCATCCATCCAGGGCGGAAGCGCCGTTGGTCTATCGTTAACGCCTCATGCCGCACCCGATTTCGAGCGCGACGCAATCCGAGGGGTCGCTGGTGGGCAAGCTGGCCCACCGCAGCAGGTACAACCTCCGCCGCATCGCACAGACGCCGCAGGTCTTCTCCAACTGGCCGGCCGTCCTGTCCGACATGGCCCGCGGCCGACTCGGCGGAGGGCCCGAGACCCTCAGCTTCACGACGCGCAGCGGGCTGACCATCGACTGTCCGAATGTCCCGGGGGCCCGCCTTCCGATCTACGAGACGTTCGCCGACGACGGCTACCAGGTCGAGCGGGTCCTCGGCTCCCTGCTCGATCACCCCATCGGCGTCGTCGACATCGGCGCCCACATCGGGACCTTCTCGTGCCGGGTGGCCCAGCTGCACCGCCAGGCCAGCGTGCTGGCGTTCGAGCCGTCGCCGGTCACCGCCGACTTCTGCCGCCGCAACGCCGAGCAGAACGGGTTCGGCGATCGGGTCTCGGTCTTCCAGCAGGCCGTGACCGACCGCAGCGGCGACACGCTCTTCATGGAGGACAGCGCGAGCGGGAGCAGCCACAACTACCTGCTCGACGGCGAGGGAGGGAAGGCGTCGCCCAAGGGGACGGAAGTCACGAGCATCTCGTTCGACGACATCGTCGAGAAGGCGACCGCCCCCATCGAGCTGGTGAAGATCGACTGCGAAGGCAGCGAGTACGACTTCGTCCCGGCGTCGTCGCCCGACGGCTGGAAGACCGTGCAGCGGGTCGTGATGGAGTACCACCCGATCACGGGCAAGTCGTGGCCCGAGTTGCGCGCCTGGTTCGAGGACATCGGGTTGCACGTCGTCAAGGACGACTCGGAGTTCGACGGGCTCGGCACCGCCTGGCTGTCGCGCGACCCGCTGCAGCTCGCCTGACCTCGACGGGCTGACCACCGTGCCCCGTCTCCCGACGGCCCTGCGTCCCCTCTTCCCGTATCTCCAGCCGGCGTACATGCGGATGAACGGCCTCGTGGCGCCGGCCACCATCCGGCTGGCCAAGCTGCGCGGCGGATGGGTGCCCACCGGCATCGTGGACACCATGGAAGACGCCGCCACGACGTCGGGCGGGCGGTGCGTCGTCGCCCGGCCGCCCGAGACCATCGTCCGACCCCCGTTCGAGGGCGTGCCCAAGGACCTGCCGCCCCTGGAGCCCGCGACCGACACCGAGATCCCGCGCCTCGCGGTGGACGAGCTCCCACACGGCCGCGTGCTCGGCGAAGTCCAGGGCCGTCATCACCGGCCGGGGCGACCTCCTCTGGGAGCTGTCGCACTACTTCGGGGCACGGATCCCACGCGAGCACCCCGTCTTCAACAACCCCTTCCCGGGAGACCCGAGGGAGGTCGACGGTCGTCTCGGCGTCCTCGCCTCCCGCGGCGACGCGAACTACTACCACTTCCTCATCGACGTGCTCCCGCGTCTGGGGGTGCTCGAGCAGGCCCCCGACGTCGCGCCCCCCGACCTCTGGTACGTCCCGGCCCAGACGCGCTTCCAGCGCGAGTTGCTCGACCTGGCCGGGATCACCACCACCCTCCGCATCGACAGCGACCAGTACCCCCACGTGCGCGCCGAGACGCTCGTCGTGCCGGGCTTGGCGTCGGTCGTCAAGGAGAAGAACCCGCCCTGGGTCGTGGAGTTCCTGCGCCGGCGACTGATGCAGCACCTCACGCCACCGAAGGAGCTCCGCCCGCTCTACGTGACCCGCACCGCGGGGACGCACAATCGCACCGTCGTGAACGAGCCGGCGCTGATCCGGCTCCTGACCGCGCGGGGCTTCGAGGTGATCGATCCGGCCGCCGAAAGTGTGACTGCGCAGATGGAGGCGTTTCGCGTCGGCGTCGGTGATCGTCTCCGCGCACGGCGCGGCGTTGGCGAACCTGGTCTTCGCCCGTCCGGGCGCGACGGTGATCGAGCTGTTTCCGGCCGGCCAAGTGCTCCCGGACTACTGGCGGCTCGCGAGCAGCGCCGGCGTGCACTATCGCTACCTCTCCGCCTGGCCGGAGGGCGGCAGCCACAGCCGGAGCACCGCCATCGTGAGCGACATCGAGGTCGACCTGGCTGCGCTCGAGGCCATGCTCGACGCCGCTGCAGCCCGATGACAGGTCGGCCCCACCGCCCCGGGTTCCGGTGTTGTCGCCTCCCTACTCGAGGGCTGACAATCGGGCGCTCCCGAGTTGCCCGCCGGACCGCGACGCCGCCACCAGCCCGGCGGCCGCCGCGACCCCGGCCAGCACGTAGGCCGCCACCGTGAAGGCGTGCGCCGCGTCGGCCATCGCCACGCGAGGCGTGGCCGAGGTCGCCGCCCGCCACCGTGAACACCGTCCCCGTCACCGCGAGGCCCAGCGCCGTCCCCAGGCCCCGCGTCATGTTCAGCACGCCCGAGGCCATCCCTGCGTTCTCCTCGGGCGCGGCGCCCATGATCGACGCGTTGTTGGGCGACGTGAACAGCCCCATCCCCACCCCGATGCACGCCAGCAGCAGCCAGGAACCCGGCCGTCCCCGGCCGGACCGCCCCGAGCACCAGCAGCGACGCCGTCACCACCGCCATGCCCCCGACGCACAGCGGCCGGGCGCCCACCCGGTCGGCCACCCGCCCGGCGAACGGGGCCACGAGGCCGAAGGCGAGCGGGAAGGCCATGAGCTCGAGGCCCGAACGTGCCGTCCCCAGCCCGACCGATCGCTCCAGATAGAACGGCACCAACAACAGGACGCCGAACATCACCAGGTACGAGCCCATCCCCGACACGATCCCCGTCGAGAACCGCGCGCTGCGGAACAGGCCCAAGTCCAGCATCGGGTCGCCGTCACGTCGTTCGTGCACGAAGAACACGACGAACAGCACGGCCGCCACCACGAAGCACGAGACGATCAACGTGGACCCCCAACCCGCCGTCGCGCCGAAGGAGATCGCAGAGAGCAGCGCCACCACGGCGGGGAAGAACACCGCCAACCCGGTCCAGTCGAAGCGGACCCGCGCCAACAGGTCGCGCGACCGCGGCACCAGCAGCACCGCCGCCACGGCACCGAACAGTCCGAACGGCACGTTGACGAAGAAGATGAGGCGCCACCCGCCGGCCGCCAGCAACAACCCGCCGATGGTGGGGCCCAACGCCAGGCCCAGGGCCTGGGCCGCCCCTTGAAAGCCGATGGCGCGCCCGAGCGACGCCGCGGGCACCACCAGCACGATGATGGCCAGCGAGTTCGCCTGCAGCATCGCCGCCCCGATCGCCTGCAACGCCCGGAACCCGCACAACCACCCGAGCCCCGGCGCCAGGCCGCACAGCACCGACGCCCCGGTGAAGATCAAGAAGCCGTAGACGTAGAGCAGCTTGCGCCCCCACATGTCGGCGAACCGCCCCACCGCGGTCACCGTGGCGACGAGCACCAGCAGGTACGACAGCCCGACCCACGTCACGGCGCCCACCGACGCGTCGAACGTCTTGGCCAGCGTCGGCAGCGCCACCGTCACGATGGAGGCGTCGAGCTGCCCCATGAAGGCGCCGACGCACACCGCCGCCACGGCGAACCACGGCGCGTTCGGTTGGTCCCGGATGATCTGCGGGCGCCGCGGCTCCACCAAGAGCCGGTCCCACGTCCATGTCCACGGTCGCGGTGCCTCCGACGTCACCGCCCGTCCCACTCGACGACGTCCGACGCCCTGATGTCACGCGACGACGCACCGACGAGCAGCTCGTAGCTCCCCGGATCCGACCGCCATGCGTGCGCATCCACGTCCCAATACCGATAGGCGGCAGCGTCCAACCCGACTTCCACCTGTCGGCGCTCGCCGGCCTCCAACCCGACTTTCATGAACCCCACCAGCTCCTGCGCCGGCCGCGGCACTCGGGACCCGAGGTTCCCCCGGTAGACCTGCACCACCTCGGTCCCTCGTCGGGCCCCGCGGTTCCACAGCTGCACGGTGACCCGCGCCGCCGTGATGTCCACCTCTTCCCAGACGACGTCGCCGTAGCCCAGGCCGAACCCGAACGGGAACAGCGGCTCGACCTCGTTCGTGTCGTAGTGGCGGTACCCGACGAGGATGCCCTCCTCGTAGACGACCTTGCCGTCGACCCCCGGGTACCACTCGGCGGCGCCGGCCGTCGGCGTGTCCTCCAGGCTGGCCGGCACCGTGACGGGCAGCCGCCCGCCCGGGTCGGTCAGCCCGACGATGATGTCGGCGACGGCGTCGGCTCCCTCCTCGCCGGCGTACCAGGGCACCAACACCGCACCCGCGCGCTCCGCCCACGGCATCTCGACCGGCGACCCCGCGTTCACCACGACGACCGTCCGCGGGTTGACGTCGAGCACCGCCTCGATCAGCTCGCGCTGGACCCCGGGCAGCCTCAGGTCGGGTCGGTCGTAGCCCTCGGACTCCCATTGGCTGTCGAGGCCGACGACCACCACGGCGACGTCGGCCGCCCCCGCCGCCTCGACGGCGCGACCGAACTCGTCCTCCGGCTCGGGCCGTCCCGCCCGGAGCAGCGCTCCCATGATCGGGTTCGACCTCGAACGCGGCCAAAGGTCGAGGCTGAGCGCGTAGGCCCGGCCCGCCTCGAGTTCCCGGTGCACGTCAATCGGGCTCGCTGCCCGCGCCGTAGAACCCGGTGCCCCGCTGTGGGTCGCTGTTGTCGAGGACGACCTCGCCGTCGAGTCGCAGGACCGATCGGCCTGCGGACTCCAGGGCCAAGCTGCCAGATGCCCGACGTGTCGGGCGTGAACGTCGCCGAGAGGCGTGCCGACCACCGTCCCGCCTCGAATCCAGGCGGGGGACCGATCCACACCGCGCGCGCCGAGTGCGTGACGCCGGTGTCGACCGGCTCGCCCGTCCCGGCTTCGGGCAGTTCGGGCTCGTCGTAGTACTCGACCGTGAAGCCCTCCGCGCCGCCGCCCGTCGGCGCGACGAGGCGCAGATCGATCGGTGGGATCCCCCGGTCGATGCGGCAGCCGACCTCGTAGGTCACCGTCGCCGCCGGGATCCGTTCGGCCAGTGCGTCGACCACGCTCCGCCGCCGATGCGGGGTGACCTCCGAGCTTCCGCCACCCATCGCCATCTGTCGTGCGTTCGGGCCGATGACGGCGACCCGATGGATGGAGGCCGGGTCGAGGGGGAGCAGGTCGTGGTTCACCAGCATGACGGTGCCTTCGGCGGCCACCCGCCGGGCGATTGCCCTGCGCCCAGGGTCGTCCTCTTCCGCCTCGGCGACCGGCTCGGCCTGCGGCACGCCGAGCAACCCGACGCGCTGCATCAAGCCGAGCACGTGGCCGCACCTGTCGGTCCACGACGTCCTCACCCACCTCGCCGTTGCGGACGGCGGTGGCCAGGTTGGGCCCGAGCCAGGCGGGCGGCCCGGGCATCTCCAGGTCGAGGCCCGCCAGGGCGGCCGGCGTCGTGGAGTGCGTGCCGTACCAGTCCGACATGGCCACACCGTCGAAGCCCCACTCGCCGCGCAAGATCCCATTGAGGAGCTCCGGCTGCTCGCCGCAGTAGGTGCCGTCCACCTTGTTGTAAGCCGTCATCAGGGCCCAGACGCCCGCCTCGCGGACGGCGGCCTCGAACGCGACCAGGTGGATCTCGCGCAGCGTGCGCTCGTCCACCTCGGCGCTGATGCTCATCCGCTCGTGCTCTTGGTCGTTGCACGCGTAGTGCTTGATGCAACAGGCCACCCCATGGGACTGCACGCCGCGCACGTAGCCGACCGTCAGGCGCGCGGTGAGCAACGGGTCTTCGGAGAAGGACTCGAAGGTGCGGCCGGCCAACGGGGTGCGCACGATGCACACCGTTGGGCCCAAGAGGACCTGGACACCCTTCGACCGCGCCTCCGCGGCCAACGCCTCTCCGAGCTGCTCGGCCAGTTGGGGATCCCACGTCGAGCCGACGGCCGTGCCGCAGGGCAGCGAGAGCGATCGCCGGCCGCCAAAGCTGTCGCCGCGCACGCCCGACGGGCCGTCGGACACCTTGAGCGCAGGCAGTCCCGACCCGTTCGACCGGCGGCAAGTACCAGAGGCTGGCGCCCGCGGTGAGCGAGCACTTTTCGTCCAGGGTCATCTCCCCGAGCAGGCGGTCCACGGCGTCGGTCATGCGCGGCGTCTACCACGTGTCCACGAACGGGCGCCGCCCGCCCCGGCGTTCCGGCGCCCCGGCCGACTCCAGCGCGTGCACGACGCGCGTTCGGGTGTCGGCCGGGTCGATGACGTCATCGATCTCGAAGAACTCGGCCACGTGCAGTGCCTTTCCGTGTTGGTACGCCCGTTCCACCATGGCGTCGAATGCGGCCTGGCGTTCGGCGTCGTCCTCGATGGCGTCGAGCTCACGGCGGAAGCCCGAGGCGGACCGCGCCCTCGAGGCCCATGCCGCCGAGTTCTCCGGTGGGCCACGCCACGGTGAAGACAGGCCGATGGAACGACCCGCCCGCCATGGCCTGCGCCCCCAGGCCGTAGCCCTTGCGCAGGATCACGCAGCAATACGGCACCGTGAGCGACGCGCCGACCACGAACATGCGGCTCACGTGGCGGACGAGGGCGGTCTCCTCCACCTCGGGGCCGACCATGAAGCCCGGCGTGTCGCACAGCGACAGGACGGGCAGCCCGAAGGCCTCGCAGAGCTGCAGAAAGCGTGCCGCCTTGTCGGCGCAGGGCCCGTCGATCGCACCGGCCAGGTGGAGCGGGTTGTTGGCGATCACCCCCACGGCGCGGCCCTCGATCCGGGCCAAGGCGGTCACCATCCCGGGGGCGAACGACGGACGGAGCTCGAGGACGGACCCTTCGTCGGCCAGCAGCTCGAGCGCGCGGTGCACGTCGTAGACGCGCCGCCGGTCGGCCGGCACGACCTCTCGCAGCAGCGTCTGGTCCGGCGCGGTCCATTCCGACAGGTCGCCCTGGAAGTACGACAAGTAGCGGCGCGCGACGTCCACCGCCTCCTTTTCGTCGGCCGCCAGGACGTCGATCACGCCGTTGGGCACCTGGACGGCCGACGGGCCCCACGTCTTCGGGGGCGAACACGCCGAGCCCGCCGCCCTCGATCATGGCCGGGCCGCCCATCCCGATGTTCGCGTCGGGCGTGGCGATGATGACGTGACAGCACCCCAACAGCGCGGCGTTGCCGGCGAAGCAGCGGCCCGAGACGACGCCGACGAGCGGCACCCGGCCGCTCAGGGCGCCGAACAACGCGAACGCGGCGGTGTCGAGGCCGGTGACGGTGGCGGTGTCGGTGTCGCCCGGGCGCCCCCCGCCGCCCTCGGCGAAGAGCACGACGGGGAGCCCGAGCCGCTCGATCAGCTCGAAGAGGCGGTCCTTCTTCTTGTGGTTCATCTGACCCTGGGTGCCCGCCAGCACGCTGTAGTCGTAGGAGAGGACGGCGCAGCGAGCGCGCTCGGGAGGGAACAGGTCCCCGTTGACGCGGCCGAGGCCGGCGATCAACCCGTCGGCCGGCGTGTTGGCGATCAGGTCCTCGGTGCTGCGGCGCCCGCGCTGCGCCGCGATGACGAAACGGCCGTACTCCTCGAAACTGCCGGGGTCGCAGAGGTCCTCGATGTTCTCCCGCGCCGTGCGCCGTCCACGGGTATGGCGGCGCTGCGTCGCCTCGGGTCGGCCCGCGTCACGTGTGCCCTCGACCCGCCGGCGGAGCTCGGCGAGCTCCGGACGGACCGTGTCCGCGTCGGCCGAGGCGACGTGGCCCGGCGTCGCGTCGGGTGGCCCGGGCCTCGACGTCGACCGCGGAAGCGTCGAAGCGGAGGAGCGAGTCGCCGCTCTGCACCGCGTCGCCGACCGCAACCGAGAAGGACTCCACCGCCCCGGAGGTCGGCGCTTCGATGACGTGCTCCATCTTCATCGACTCGAGCACGACCAGGACGGCGCCCGCGGGCACGTCGGCGCCGGGCGCCGCCCCGAGGCGCAGCACCGTTCCGGCGAAGGGGGCGGCGAGCTCCGTCAGCTCGGCCATAGAGGCTCTGGCACCTCGAAGCCGACGTCGGTGCCCCACGTGTTGCGGTAGGAGACCTCGTCGACGGGCCGCCGGGCGCCCACGCCCCACCGGCCGGTCGGATAACCGAAGCTGATCGTGCCCGAGAGGATCCAGCCCTGGTCGGTCGGCACGCCGAGGATCTCCAACGTCTCGGCCGGATGAAAGAACTGCAGCAGCGCGGTCAGGCAGCTGCCGACCCCCTCGGCCCGCGCCGCCAGCATGGCGCTCCAGACCGCGGGATAGATCGAGCCACCCGTCGGGTCGTACTGGCTGAAGGGGAACAGGAAGAGGGGGACGTCCTCGAAGTGGTCGCCCAGCCACTGCGCCGACCGCTGCACCTTCAGCATCGAGATCGACTCGGGCTTCTCGGGGTTGCGCGGCCGCCGCGTCGAGCTGGGCCTTGTAGACCGACTTCCACAGCTCGCCGACGGCGTGTTGGTACAGCGGCGCGAGCGCCGCCTTCTTGCGCGGGGTCGTCGAGCAAGCAGGAACCGCCAGTTCTGCTGGTTGCCGCCCGAGGGGGCCCTGATGGCCGCGTCCATGATGCGGGCCTGGACGTCGAGGGGGATGGGGTCCTTGCTTGACCCGACGCATGGCGCGCGTCGTGTAGAGCGCCTCGTGGAGTTCCATGGCGGCGACCTTAGGTCGCCGGGCGTCGAGGACGAAGCCCGTATATCCCAGCGCGCAACGTGCTTTTCGACAGCCGTCGGCTCAGGCCGTGGCGCCCTCGTCGACCAGCTGCAGCCGCTCCACGGCGTCGATGTAGTCCTCGACCATCCCGAGCACGACGTCCTTGGTCCGGCGCACCGAGGTCGCCGCCCCGATGATCTGCCCGGCCGGGTTGAAGTTCACGTCGCGAGCCTCCTCCGGGAAGGCGTGCCCACGGGACACGCAGTCGATGGCCACCATCATCTGCAGCGGCATGCCGAGGGGCTTGGGGTTCCCGGGCGCCTCCCAGGCGTCGGTCCAGTCGTTCTTGAGCAGGCGGCACGGCTTGCCGGTGAACGAGCGCGAGCGCACCGTGTCGCGCGAGGTCGCCTTCAGGTACGACTCCATCTGCTTCGGCGGCACGTCGGCCTCCTCGACGGTCAGCCACAACGAGCCGGTCCACACGCCGGCGGCACCCATGACCATGGCGGCCGCCATCTGGCGGCCCGAGCCGATCCCGCCGGCCGCCAGCACCGGCAGCGGAGCGACCGCGTCAATCACCTCGGGCCACAGCACGATGGAGCCGACGTCACCGGTGTGCCCGCCACCCTCGGAGCCCTGACAGATGACGATGTCGACGCCGGCCGCCTTGTGGTTCAGCGCGTGCTTGACCGAACCGGCCAGTGCCGCCATCAACATGCCGTGCTCGTGCACCTGCGCGATCACGTCGTCGGGCGGGGTCCCGAGCGCGTTGGCCACCAGCTTCACCTTGGGGTGGCGGAGGATCACCTCGACCAGCGGGGCCGCCGTGGCTGCCGTCCAGCCGAGCAGCTCGCGCCTGGGTCCGCCCTCGATCTCGGGGACGCCGTGGTCGGCCAGGATCTTCTTGGCGAAGGTCCGGTGCTCGTCGGGGATCATCGCCCGCAGCTCGGCCTCGAGCTTGACCGGGTCGATCTCGTCCATGCCCTCGTACTTGCCGGGGATCACGATGTCGACGCCGTAGGGGCGGTCGCCCACGTGCTCGTCCAGCCAGCTCAGCTCGACCTCGAGCTCCTCGGCGCTGAAGCCCACGGCGCCCAGGACGCCGATGCCGCCGGCGTTGGACACCGCGGCGGCGACGTCGCGGCAGTGGGTGAAGGCAAAGATGGGGAACTCGATCCCGAGGCGTTCGCAGAGCTCGTTGTGCACGGTGAGACCTCCTGGTCGATGACCGTTCAATTGTGGGCGATGAGAGGCGCCGCCACCAGAGGGGGAGGCCGTTCGCCGTACCCCCCGATGGAACTAGAACAGATTCTACTTTTCGCCGGCCCGGAGCGCAGATCTGCCTCCTGCACGCACGGGAGCGAGCAGCGCCGATGCCTAGTTCAAGACGTCACGCCGTACGCGCCGGCTCGACGGCCGGGGGGACGTCGTCCGACTCCTGGTCGGCGAACTGGGTCCGGTAGAGCTCGGCGTAGAGGCCGTTCTCCGGCGAGCAGTGAGGCGTGGGTGCCGCGCTCGACGATGCGCCCGTCGTCGATGACCAGGAGCTCGTCGGCCTCGCGCACGGTGGAGAGACGGTGCGCGATCACCAGGGAGGTGCGACCGGTCAGGGTCCGGCGCAGGGCGCGTTGGACGGCCGCCTCCGACTCGGAGTCGAGGTGGGCGGTGGCCTCATCGAGCACGACGATGTCCGGCGCCTTGAGCAGGAGCCGGGCGAGGGCGACGCGCTGCTTCTCGCCGCCCGAGAGCCGGTAGCCGCGCTCGCCGATGACGGTGTCGAGGCCGTCGGGGAGGTCGGCGACGATGTGGCCGATCTGGGCCTGGTCGAGCGCGCTCGAGGACCTCGGCTTCGGTGGCCTCGGGGCGGGCGTACATGAGGTTGGCCCGCAGCGTGTCGTGGAAGAGGTGCGGGTCCTGGGTGACGACACCGACGGTGTCGCGTAGCGACGCGGCAGTGGCGTGGCGCACATCGATGCCGCTGACCCGGACGGCGCCGTCGGTCACGTCGTAGAGGCGGGGGACGAGCGAGGAGATCGTGGTCTTGCCCGCGCCCGAGGGTCCGACGAGGGCGACCATCTGGCCGGGCTCGACCGTGAAGCTGATGTCGTGGAGCACCTCGCTGCGGCGAGCCCGCCTCGAGGACCGCCACCGACTCGAGCGAGGCGAGGGAGACCTCGCGGGCGCTCGGGTAGGTGAAGCGCACGTCGTCGAACTCGATCGAGGCGTTGCCCGCGGGGAATCGGCACGGCGTCGGGGTCCTCGTCGAGCATGGGGACGATGTCGAGGACCTCGAAGATGCGCTCGAAGGAGACGAGGGCGGTCATCACGTCGAGGTTCAGGTTCGAGAGCTGGGTGAGCGGCTGGTACAGGCGGGTGAGGTACGTGGTCAGCGCGACGACGGTGCCGACGGTCAGGGCGCCGTGGACGGCGGCCACGCCGCCGACGCCGTAGACGATGGCCGTGGCGAGCGACGCGGTGAGGGAGAGGGCGACGAAGAAGACCCGGGCGTAGGTGGCCTGGGCGATCCCGATGTCGCGGACGCGTCCGGCCTTGGCTGCTCGAACGACGTCGCCTCCTCCTCGGGGCGGCCCATCAGCTTGACGAGCATGGCGCCGCCGACCTGGAAGCGCTCCTGCATGACCATGTTCATCTCGGAGTTGAGGTCGTAGCCCTCCTTGGTGAGCGCGCCGATGCGCCGGCCGACGAAGCGGGCGGGGATGAGGAACACGGGCACGAGGAGCAACGCGGCCAGAGCGTGATCTGCCAGCTGAGGAAGAACATGGTCGCGATCACGATGACGACCGTCACCAGGTTGCCGACGACGTTGGAGAGCAGGTCGGTGAAGGCCTGCTGGGCGCCGATCACGTCGTTGTTCAGCCGGCTGACCAGCGCGCCGGTCTGGGTGCGGGTGAAGAAGGCCAGCGGCATGCGCTGGATGTGGCGGAACACCTTGGCCCGCATGTCGTAGATCAGGACTCGCCGATGTTGGCGGAGATCCGCCGCTCGGTGAGCATGAGCCCGGCGTCGAAGAGGGCCAGCACCGCCACCAGGACGGCCAGCCCGATGACCAGGTTCTCGTTGCTCTTTTCGATCCCGTTGTCGATGAGGGAGCGCAGGATCAGCGGGTTGATGGCGGCGATCACCGCATCGAGGATCACGACCGGGATGAAGATGGCCAGGATCTTGCGGTAGGGGACCGCGAAGGTGAGCATGCGCCGCGTCGTGCCCTTCTTGACCCGGTGCTGCAGGACGTCCCGGTCCTGGCGCAGCGAGCGCATGCCGCCCCAGCCGCCGCCGCGGCCTCCCATTCCATGTCCTCGCATTGCCACGGCTAGCCAACCTACCGTCGTCGACCGGTTGTTCAGGCCTGTCCGGCCAGGCCTGGGTGCTCCCGGGCGGGCTCGAAAGGCAAGGGGACGTGGGTTTTTCGCCCGCGAGCGGGGTGTGCGGCGGCCTCTTTCGTCTCGCTGCCCGAAGGTGCCGCGGCGTGCCGCTGCACCTTGGGCCGTCGTCTCGCCTCGTAGGATCTCGGCCCGTGAAGTGGCGGCGGATGCTCGGTGGGTGCATGGCGGCGGTCGGGGCGGCGACGATGGTGGCGTTGGCGCCAGGCGTTGCCGGCGCGGGGGTCCGAGCAGGAGCGACGTACCACGGCGTGCTGTTTCGGCCGGTGCTGTGCGCCGTCCCGCCCTACGACCGCTTCATCACGACGCCCCAGCCGACGGTCTCGGCGTCGTCGTGCGAGCCGTCGAGCGTCCTCGACGCGACGAACCTCGCGGTGACCCCCGATGGGTCGAGCGCCGGGTACTCCTACCAGTCACCCCAGCCCGACAGCATCTTGGAGGCGGAGAAGACGACGAAGCCGTCGGCTGACTCGGCGAAGAAGGTGGTCCTGCTGTCCGGGCTACGCGGGTCGTCGATCTACTCGGCCACCACGACCTCGGCGGAGATCCGCTACGTCCTCGGCCCGTCCGAGCTGAACAGCAGCGCCATCGCCTCAGCGTCGGCGTCTAAGAGCAAGTCAGGCGCCTGGGTGGTCGACTGGACGACGACCTCGTCCGGGGCGACGCAGTGGGACGAGGTGGCCCGCAAGAGCTTTCACCAGATGCTGGCGATCGACGTCGGCGGCGTCGTGGTGTCGGCACCGATCATCGAGCCGACGCACAAGTCGTTCCGCTCGTTCCACGGGATGGGCGAGATCTCCGGTGACCTGAGCCAGGCCGAGGCGACGAAGATCGTCCAGGCGATGCAGTCGCAGAACTGAGAGCGGGCTGCCAGCAGACCGCCGCGAGGCGGACGTGGCGGTCTGTCAACTGCAGCGTTGCTGTGGAGCCCTCGAAGCGCAGGCGCTCAGGCGGCGGTGCCGCGACGGCGGATGAACGTGACGACCATGAAGGCGAATGCCGCGAACAGCCATCACAGCGACGACGCTCGCCATCACGTCGGGGCCGGTGAGCGCGAGGCTGGCCGACGAGGCACTCGTCCGCGGGCGCCACGTGGCTGGCCAACTCGGAGTGGAAGGCCCCGGAGCGAGAACGTGTGGCGGCCCCTGCGACGCCAGTTCCGGTGGTCAGTGCCAGCATCAACACAGCGGATGCGGCCAAACCAACTACGGATGCAAAGTGTCGAAGATGCTGCCGCACGCCAATGGCCTCCCTGGCGGAATCGGTGTACGCCACTCCGGTACCGCCTCCCGATTCCGTTCAGCAGTAAAACACGCTTTGCGCTGGGCTCTTGCGGGGAAATTTCACTGCAACCCCAGTTACTTTCAAATCCCTGGTCTGGAGCAACCGAAGTGTGAATGCGCGGCGACACGAGGGGGATGCGTCTGCGACGTCACCGCGAATACCCGATGCGGGAACCCCAGCGATGCGGTCCGCCTGGTGACCATGTACATCAGGTACACGTGGACCGGAACTGCCCAACGTTCGTTTGCCGGCTCGACGAAGGAGGGTGAGGCTGCGTCAGTAGGCGCCAGTGCCCCGGGCCATCGTCTTGGGCGTCTCGAACATGATCTTGAGGTCCCACCACAGGGACCAGGAGGCCACGTAGAGATAGTCGAGCTGGACGAGATCGTTGCGGGTCAGGTCGTTGCGGCCCGAGACCTGCCAGAGGCCGGTGATGCCCGGGCGCACCTCGAAGCGGCGGACGGCCCAGCCCTCGACCCGTGACTCGCTCGGGATGAACGGGCGCGGACCCACCACCGACATGTCGCCCTTGAAGACGTTGATGAACTGGGGGATCTCGTCGATGCCCGTCCGGCGGAGGAACGTCCCGAACCGGGTGATGCGCCAGCTCTCGTCCTTCTTCCCCCGCACCTCGTGGAGCGGCCGGTTCGGGTCCTCGTCCTCGTCTTCGTCCGCCGCTCGACGTCGGCGCTGGCCCGAGTCCGTGGTCATGGAACGGAACTTGATCACCATGAAGGGCTGCGCGTTGCGGCCGAGACGGACCTGGCGGAAGAACACCGGTCCCGGAGAGCTCAACTTCACGCCGAGGGCGACGACGAGGAGGATCGGGGAGGTGACCAACAGCACGGCCCCGCTGATGCAGAGGTCGAAGGCGCGCTTCATGAACTTGTCCCACGGGCTCAGGTGGGGCTGTGCAAGCTCGAGGAAGGGCATGCCCGAGAGGTCGGTGAGGCGCGAGCGCCAGCTGATCAGCTCGTAGTACCGGGGCACCATCGCGATGTGCACGAAGTCCTGCAGCTCGCGGTAGACGTCGAGCGACTCGCTGGAGAACCGGTCGTTGGCCGCCACGAGGACTCGGTGCACGTCGAGCTTCCGGCACAGTTCGGGCAGGTCAGAGATCCGGCCCAGCGCGCCGGCGTCGGACGAAGTCCCCTTCCACCACCCGTCCGACCAGGGTCATCCCGGGGTCCTGGCGCACGCTCATCATGATTCGCTCGGACGTCTGGCCACCGCCGACGACCAGCACCCTCGTCGTGGTCAACGCGTGAAGGAAGTAGCGCAGCACGATCCGCCCGAGCGTGATCACGGCGATCGTGACGATGACGGCGATGACGAGCTGGGTGGCGAACGGCTCAAAGGTCCCGAACGTCGCGTGCAGGAACGAGCCGGCGGCGAGGGTGAGCACGGCGCCGCACCCGACGCCGAAGGCAAGCTCGCGGAACTCGAGGAACGCGCTCGGTTGCAGCTGGCGGTGCGTCACCCGGTAGACGCCTCCGAACGCCAGGGCGATCACGACGGCGACGGGGAACAGCGAGTCGACCTTGACGTTCGTCATCCACTCCGACCAGGCGTTCGTCGGCACGGAGGAGAGGTTCGCGAGGATGAACAGTGACAGGGGGAGCGCGATGCAGGCGCACACGAAGTCACACGAGATCTGCACCAACATGAGCTCGCGGTCGGTGATCCTGCGGTAGGGGGAGGCACCACGGCGCTGGCGGCGACGCCGGCTCGGGACGCTGAGCTCTGAGGGAATGGCGAAGTTGGGCTCGGTCGCGACGCCGCTGGCCGCCGTGGGCTCCGTAGAGCCGACCTTGGATTCCGAGATGCTCATGGCGTCTCCCCTTGCCACCGCCCCGAAGCGCACCAGCCACGCTCAACCACGTCCCCTACGTGAGAGGGAACACCCCAAGTGGCCGTGACTGTCGGCCGAAACAAGGTTCCTGGATCAAAAGTGCAAGTATCCAACGAACGTTTGGCTCTGCCGGGTTGCCTGGGGTTGCTCCACGGCACGGCTGGCCCGGCGAGCGAGCGGAGACATACCGGCAAGGATGGCCCGTCCGGCCGGCTCAGCGCCCCACGCGGCGACGGCCCTGCCGGATTGGGGTCGTGCGGGCCGCGCTCGACGATGTTTTGGATATGCCCGCCGCCTTGCCGGCGCTGGACCGGGGGGCGGCGGCCGAACGCCCGATGGGCCCCCCGGGCGAGGAGGTCGGGCATCGACGCGTAAGGATGAGCGCCTCGCGGCGCACGGACGCCTGCTGGCCCCACCTTGCGGAGGAGGGCTCCAGAGGCTCTGTTACGGAGCCAGGGAAGGAACATGGAAGCGAAAGTCCTACGGGGGACCACCTCTCGCCACGTCGTTCCAGGGTTCCAGTTCACCGAGCGGGACCGTAGGTCCGGAGGCAGGATCTCGAGAGCCGGGTCGCGCCTCGGGTCAAGGCCAGTTGAGCGCTGACGTCAGACCTGATTTGGCGGTGCGGGGGCGTCTGTTTCCCGAAAGTCCGACCGGGGAGAGTGCTTGCCGTACCGATCAGAAGCAGCGCTGTCGACATGTGTCGCGCCCGGTTCAGAAACGGGCTCATGGTGTTTCCCGTTGGCCCGAAAGGCTGGTCGAAGATCGTTCGGGTTCGGCGCCACGACTGGGTCCACCACCGCGTAGGGGATGTCGGGTGCCTTCCCCCTCGAGCGGTAGCGGTAGGCGTAGTAGTAGGCGCTGTCCTCGCGCTCGATCGCGCCGTTCGGAATGACGCCGGCGATATTCGCCTTGACGTGGTTGAGCGCGGTTGTCGTGCGGCGGATCCGATCTCGGGTGGTCTGACCGAGGCGAGCCACGACGACGACGGCCGCCACGTTGCACAGCGATCAGCAGCGCATCGGCCACGGGAAGCACGGGTGGCGTGTCGATGACGACGAAGTCATAGCTGCTCTCGAGCTGACGGATCGTCCTGAGCATCGTCTCCGAGCCCAGGAGCTCGTTGGGGTTCGTCGGCACCGGACCAGCAACCAGCACGTCCATCGGTCCGGCCTCGCTGAACTGCAGGGCGTCCGAGAGGTCAACGGTGCCGGCCAGGACGTCGACCAGGCCCTTGTGCTCGGGCAGGTCGAGAAATGTGTGGACCATGGGTCGGCGAAGGTCGGCATCCACCAGCACGACGCGCTGTCCGGCGCGTGCGCTCGTGATGGCGAGGTTCACCGCCAGCGAGGTCTTCCCCTCCGAGGAGGCGGAACTCGTGATGATGATGGATTTCGGCGGACCCTGGTCCGAGACGAACGCGAGGTTCGTCCGTCACTTGTCGATACGCCTCGGCGCGAACCGATCTGGGCTGGGTCTTGGCCGGTATCGGTTCGTCGGGCATCTCGAAGGGCACGACACCGAGCGCCGTCAGCCCGGATGCCGCCTCGACATCAGCGGAATCCTTGAGGCGCCGATCGAGGGTCTCCACCACGAACGCCGCCCCGACGCCGAGCACGAGACCGAGCGCGAGCCCGATGATCAGGTTCTCCTTCGGCTTGGGCGAGGCCGGCTTTGTCGGGAGGCTTGCGGCTTGGATCATGTCGATCTCGTGGGGCGTCGTCGGCGGGCTGCTGCAGCTGCCTGAGGACACTTGGGAGCACGGCCGCGAATGCGTTCGCGACCGCTTGGGCCCGGCGTGGGTCGGTGTCGGTGACGGTGATGGAGATGAAGGGATCGGTGCCGTCGGCCGAGGCGCTGACGGACGGATACCCCGAAGGACTGAAGGGCCCGGCTTTCGTTCTCGGCCTCGTTGAGCGCCGCCTGGACCGCCGGTGCCGTGGGGATGATCTGCGCGAACGAGGTCGCCCGGAGGTGCTGCCAGCTGGTCCGTGACGATCTCGTCGGCCCGCAGACCCGAGAACCGTTGACGATGAGTCGTGACGTAGCCTGGTAGGTCGGGGTCGTCAACTTCGTCGCGACCGCGGCGCCGCCGACACAGGCGATCATGACCAGCGCGATGAGGACCCAGCGGCGTCGCAGTATGTGGACGTAATCGATTAATTCCACGGGGTTCCGCGCGACCTCCGCGCTCTGAGCGGCCAGCCCTGGCGCTCGCGGCTCAAAACTAGCAGGCCCCCTCAGGGTGCTTGGTGCGGCTGCCCCGTGCTCACCGGCGGTGCGGGAATGCTGCAAAACGGCCGCCGCCGTGGGCACGCGGGTGTAGGAGAGGTACCAGCGTGAGCGAACTCTTGGACACGAGCGGAGCGAGCCTCCACACCCCGACGTCGCTGCGGCCGTGTTGTCGATCTGCATGATGGACGCGACTCGCTCATGGCTGTCGAATTCCGCCGTGTTGCCATGGCACGGCGCCGTATGGTGATCAGCACCCCACAGCCCCACCTGATTCCATCCGGCGCCGTGCCCAGAGCCTTATCTGGACCGCTGAGTGAGCTGGCTCGACCACAGATCGATGGTGCAGATTTGAAACCAGTTCAGAAATCCTTCAGCTCGACCATTCCTTTGACGCGGAGGATCTCGCTCCATCAAGTCGTCCGATCACATGCATCGCAAGCACATCTTCTTCTTCAGACCGGCGCTGCCTGCCAATGTCGGTACAAGGTCGTGCGTGCCGCCAGACAGCAGCGACCCCGCAACCCTGGCCACCAAGTGGTGAATACTCATTGACGCCAGCGTCACTCCCACGCGTCCGAGGATCCTGCATTTGAACCAATCTTGTTCGAAGGTGGGACCCTCGAGATTTTTTCGCTCAGTTAGAATGCACGGAGGCCAATTGGAGGCAGCGCGGTGAGGAAGACGATCTACCTATTGAATATCGGCGATTACGCGCCGGAACTAACGGCTCTGACGTATCCGCATATTGAGTTCTACGCTCGCAAAATAGGCGCCGAAATACACATCATTGACTCACGCAAATTTCCAGAATGGGATGTGCCCTACGAGAAGCTCCAAATCTACGAGCTCGCTCAGCAACGCGGGGACGACTGGGCAATCTACATCGATTCCGATGCCCTGGTGCATCCGGAATTGCCGGACGTCACCGAGCTTCTGCCGATGGACACTGTGGCCCACAATGGGGCGGATTTTGCGCCAGTCCGTTGGAAGTACGACAAATACTTTCGTCGCGATGGTCGGTATATCGGCTCGTGCAACTGGTTCGCTGTGGCTTCTTCATGGTGTTTCGACCTTTGGAAGCCGCTCGATGATATCGGCCCGGAAGAGGCCGTAGCGAACATAACCGTGACGGTCTCTGAAAGAGATCTCATCAAGCCTTCGCATCTCGTCGACGATTATGCGCTTTCGCGCAATATCGCTCGGTACGGATTGAAGTTCAAGACACTGCGACTGTTATGGACAGAGGTGAACCTGCTCAACGTCGACTTCTTCTACCATGAGTACACCATCGACATAGAAGAGAAGATCGACCGCGTACAGGCCACGATAAAAAGATGGAACCTGTAGATCTCCGCCGGAGCCGACCGAGTTGATACCCGACCTCGTGAGCTCATGATCTGCCGGACGACGCCGCTGCTCGGTCGATTTGGTCCGGGCTGCCGCGCTGCGCACGTCGCAGCGAGGAAGGCTCCCGAACCGTTCGGCTTCTCGTCTACCTCAACGCTCTCGGCCTGCCACGAAAGGACTGAGGGGCGCCCGGTCGGTTTGGAGGACAGGCGCGTGGGCAAAGCGGGAGCAGGGCCCAATGTGGCAAGGAGTCGTGGCTGGACCAACGCCCCACGACTCCCCAGAGCTCAGCACGCCGCGTTGCATCTGGACACCTTGCACAAGCACTTTGCAGGGAACTGCAATCGTCAGGCTTGATGCGGGGACGACGGAGGACCCGACGGCAGGCGGGGGAGGGGTGAGACTGTGCCCGAAGGTTCGGAATCGCCAGTTTCGAGGGGGGTGATGCCTTCCGGCTCCGAGGAAGGCACATGGGCGTCGCCGTTGGCCCGAAAGGCGGGGCGAAGGTTGCTCGGTTCCTGCTCCAGCCTGGTGTCCGTGTCCCGATAGGGGATTTCAGCACGCTGCCTTATGGAGCGGTAGCGGTAGGCGTAGTAGTAGGCGCTGTCCTCGCGCTCGATCGCGCCGTTCGGCACGACGCCCGCGATATTCGCGTTGACGTGTGACAGGGCGGTCGTCGTGCGGCGGATCCGGTCTCGCGTGGTCTGGCCCAGCCGCGCCACGACGACGACTGCGTACACGTGGCGGCGATCAGCAGCGCATCGGTCACGGGAAGAACGGGCGGGGTGTCGATGACGACGAGGTCATAGGCGCTCTCGAGCTGCCGAATGGTCTCGAGCATCGTCTCCGAGCCGCAGGAGCTCGCTCGGATTACGTCGGCACTGGACCCGCGACCAGCACGTCCATCAAGCCGGCCTCCGTGGACTGCAGGGCGTCCGACAGCTCGACGTCTCCGGCCAGGACATTGACCAAGCCCATGTGCTCAGGCAGGTCGAGATACGTGTGAACCATGGGGCGTCGCAAGTCCGCATCCACCACCACGACCCGCTGCTCCCGTACGAGCGCTCGTGATGGCGAGGTTCACCGCCAGCGAGGTCTTGCCCTCCGAGGAGGCCGAGCTTGTGATGATGACGGACTTCGGCGGGCCCGTCTCCGAGCTGAACGCAAGGTTCGTCCGTACTTGTCGGTACGCCTCGGCCGCGTACTGATCTCGGGTGTGTCTTGGCCGGTATTGGCTCCCCGGGCATCTCGAAGGGCACGACGCCGAGCGCCGGCTGACCCGGATGCCGTCCTCGACATCAGCGGAGTCCTTGAGGCGCCGATCGAGAGTCTCCACCACGAACGCCGCCGCGACACCGAGCACGAGACCGAGCGCGAGCCCGATGATCAGGTTCTCCGTCGGCTTGGGGGAGACCGGTTTGTCGGGAGGCTCGCGGCTTGGAGCATGTCGATCTCGTGGGGCGTCGTCGGGGGCTGCTGCAGCTGTCGGAGGACGACTCGGGAGCACAATCGGAAATGCATTCGCGACCGCTTGGGCCCGACGCGGGTCGGTGTCGGTGACGTCGACGGTGATGAAGGGATCGGTGCCGTCGGCCGAGGCGCTGACGGAAGGGATACCCCGAGGATGCGAAGGGGCCGGTCTTGGCTTCGGCCTCGTTCAGCGCCGCTTGGACCGCGGGTCCGGTGGAGATGATCTGCGAGAACGCCGTCGCACGCTCGGCTGCCAGCTCGCGGCTCACCACTTCGTCGGCGCCGCTGACGGTCGAAGAGCCGTTGACGATGAGCCGCGAAGTCGCCTGGTAGCGTGGGAGTCGTCAACTTTGTCGCCGCTACGGCGCCACCCACGCAGGCCACCATCACGAGGGCGATGAGAATCCAACGCCGTCGTAGGATGTGAATGTAGTCAATCAGTTCCACAGGGCCATCCCGGGGCTAGTTTGCGCAGGGTGAGCCAGACGGGCACCGCCTCCCGGCGCCAGAGCTTACAACCGCTTCATCAGAGAAATATCCTCAGGACGGTTTCAAATCGGACCGATAAGGTCCGAGCACCTGACTCGGTCAGAATTGTCAGACTCTTACAACCCAATTTAACGGACGCGTAACAATGAAAACGCCGGATCCAAGCGGGGAAATCCACGAGACCCTCTGCTCCTGCGTGCCTACGGCCGCACCGTCGCACTGGACGGTCCTGCCCCTGTCCTCGCGGCGGCGAGAGAGTGGCTGCCGCCGACCTTCCGGGTCGGGACGACCCCGCCGGAGCGGCGCTGGGCCGTGCGCGAGCACTCCGGCACGGAGTGGGCCGCCGTCGTGGAGGACGAAGTGCTCGCCCGCCGAGAGAGCATCGTGGAGGCGACCGAGGCCGCCGTATCCGACCTGGAGCTGTGGGTCGCCGAGCTTGCCCGCAAGTGGGTGTTCGTCCATGCCGGATGTGTGGCGGTGGACGGACAGGCCGTGCGTGCTCCCGGGCCGGTCGATGACCGGCAAATCGAGCCTCACCGCAGCCCTTCTCCGCGCTGGAGCGGACTACTACTCCGACGAGTACGCCGTATTGGACAATCAGGGTCTGGTCCGTCCCTATGCGACGGAAGCCCGCCGCGAAGGCGCACTTTGGTGCTCCCAGCGGGCGATTACGCCGTCGACGAGCTCGGCGGCAGAAACGGCCGTGGTCCGGCCAAAATCAAGCTGATCGCCGTCCTGCGCTTCGACCCCGAGGCTGGCTGGCAGCCGAATCGCTCGCTCGTGGACCAGCCCTCCTCCGTCTTCTCGACAACACCGTCGCCGCCCGCTCCAGGCCACGTGCGGTCCTCTCGGCGCTGGAAGGAGCCACGCTCGATGCCCGAGCATTGGAGGGCACGCGCGGGGACGCCGACGACGCCGCCTCTCGGCTCATGTCCATCCTCTCGGGATGACCTACCGCGTCCACTACATCGACCACTGGCCTGATCGTCAGGTGGCGGGAGTGTACTGGTGCGGGCTTTGAAGACTCTCGGCATCCGGGTGGACGATGGCCATCAAAAGATTGGTCAAATGCTCCGTGCGGTGTGTGTCGGAGATGAAGCCGCAATCGCCTCGGCATTTCGCGGCTCGACGTGGACCACGTCGCAGATCGTTCGGCAGACGGTGGATGCAGCGATCTACCATCGCGTCGTCCCCCTTCT
>CAWGCO010000017.1:0-363011 GCA_963821105.1 uncultured Acidimicrobiaceae bacterium | reverse complement strand
TCCTCACAACCCCGAGAAAGATGAGCTTTAGCTCACAATTTCGAACGCACTGTTGACGTGCGCTCCATATGCATTTCTGAAATTTTTTTCGGGCACAACTTCGGGCGGGGATTGCTTCCGGCCCGGATGCGGCACGACGTCGCCGCACTCAGCGCGGCAGCCCGTCCTCCAGGTAGACGCACTCGCCCGGACCTACCTTCAAGGCCTCGCCCACCCTTCGCCGCAGCGGGCCACTCAAGATCTCGAGGGCCTCGGGCACCTCGGCCAGGCGGTACTCGGAGAGCTCCTCTTCCTGAAGCGTGATGCCGGCCAACTCTTCGTCGCTCATCACCCCGCAGTCGAAGAGGAACCGCATGCCACCGGCGTCCCTAGCCCGTGGCCGTAGGAAGTCCACGGCGACCAGGTGCCCCGCGGTCACGTCGAGGCCGACCTCCTCGCGCACCTCCCGCCGGCACCCTTCCCAGGGCGTCTCGCCGTCCGCCTCCATGATCCCGCCGGGAATTGTCCAGTGTTTCTTGTAGGTCGGGTTCACGATGAGCAGCAGGCCCGACCCGTCGAAGATCAACCCCCCGGCCGAGGCAGGGATCCGGGGCAGCACGAACCCATCCGAAGTGTCGCCACCGCCCTCCAGAGCGCTCACGCCACCCCCAGCCGCTCGAGCTGTTCGTCGGGTGCCTCGACGTCCCTCAACGCGACACGCAGGAACTCCAGCATGTCGGCCTCGTCCGCGCCGCCACCCCCAGCCAGGTTCCGGTCCTCGCCCGGGTCCTCATCCAGGTCGAACAAGAAGTGCGTGTCCACCGCCCCGCTCCCCACCCAGAAGGGCAGCCGATCGCCGGGCGCAAAGGGCTGCCGGATCACCGGGATGTCGCTGCCGGGCATGAAGTCGAGCCGCGCCCGCCGATCCGGCGGCGGCAACCGCACCAGGTCCTCCATTCCGTGTAACGGCATCGTCGACCAGCGGTTCGACCACATCGACAGCGGGAAGTTGTCCCCCACGGCACCCCGGGCGTACTTGCGCCGGCCGTCGGTCACCTGCACCCAGTTCCCGTACACGCCACCGATGGCCCACTCCCGCACCTCGCGAGCCTCCCCCGTGAGCAACGGGACGAGTGACCGACCGTGACCACGACCACCGACGCCACCGCCCACCGACGCCACCAGCCGCCACCCCGAACACGTCGGCGATCGTCGCGTGGAGATCCACGTTGGTCGTCAACGCATCGCACGTCGAGCCGCCGACCGCCCCCGGCCACGACACCAGCAGCGGGATATGCCCCAAAGGCTCGTACTGCATGACCCCGGGCTTGCCCCAGATGTCCTTCTCACCGAGATAGTGGCCATGGTCCGTGCACACGATCACCGCCGTCGTGTCCCACAGCCTCCGCTCCTCCAACGCAGCGAACACCGAACCGACCCACGAGTCGATCATCGACAGCTTCGATCCGTAGTTGGCCCGGATGTGGCGTCCCTCGCGCTCGCTCAGCCGCCCCTTCGCCACCGCGCCCACCTCGTACGGCGGCCAGATCAACATCTCCCCCGACCACGACGGGTCGTAGCGCCCCGCCCACGGCGCCGGCGTGTCGAAGGGCTCGTGGGGGTCGAACTCGTCGACGAACAACAAGAACGGCTCGTCGGCGGGCGCGCCCCGCGACAACCACTCCGCCGCCGTGCGCATCGTGCGCGGCCCGGGGAAGTCCGACTCGTCCCGAAAGAACGTGCGCGACCGGTCGTACGGCCGATCCTCCATGGCGGCGAGGCCGGAACGCTCCCGCCAGTACCACCCGCCTCCCCGCGCCGGCAGCGCGGGTGCGCCCACCCAGGAGGGGTCGCTGTACGTCCGCCACGGGTCGCCCTCGTGCCCGCGCACGTAGTCCCAAGCCGAGAAGTCGGTGTGATAGTTCTCGCCGCCGACCTCGAAGAGGTGCGGGTGGTCCGACACCAACATCGTGGTGACGCCGGCCCGCCGCAGCCCCACCGTCACGGGCTCCTCCCACACCTCGATCGACCCCCACGGCCGCCACAAGAAGTCGAGCGCGCCGCACAAGATGTCGTGGCGCGCCGGCATACACGGCAGCGACCCCGTGACGTGCGACGTGAACCGCACCGCCCGCTCACGAGCGAAGCGATCGAGATTCGGCGTGTCGAACTCGGTCCCGCCGTAGCACCCGAGCATGTGCCGATTGAGGCTGTCGAGCAGCAGGACCACCAAATTCCGGGGACGGCCGACCCCTCCCACCGGGCCTGCGTCAGCGGGTCTCTCTTCGGCGGCGCCTGGCATGGCGGCCATGGTAGAGGCGCCCCTGGCCCCCACCACCTCGTATCCACCCCGCACCCGACGCGTCGGGCCCAATGCAATACGCAGTCAGCGCAACCCGCGGCAGAGCGGCAACGTGCACGTATAGGCCGAGGCCTGGTCGCCGTAGAGGCGGCGCAGCGCGAGCCGGCTCTGCCCGGCTGCGTGCTGCACGACGTCGCAGGCCGCGTCGAGGTCCTCCTCGTTGGCGGCCGAGATCGTCACGAACCCGGCGTAGCGGAACGACGCGTGGCCGTCGGCCAGCTCGGCCTCGCGGCGGGCCAGCACCTCGGATTCGCGAGCGTGGCGCGCCGTCGAGACGAAGCCACCGCGACGTCGTAGCTCCGCATCGGCCAGGTCGGCTGTCCGCGACGCCTCCACCTTGCGCACGGCGGCGTCGGAGCCTGACGGCTGCATCACCACCGCCAAGGTCGAGCGCGCCGATCCGAGCAGGAGCGGTGCCAGGAAGTCGCTCCGCACCTCGACCCGCGGCCACTCCGCCACCCAGAACGTGCGCGTGGACCATGCCGTCGACCCGAACTTGGGACCAACTCTCCTCCATCGCCATCGGCCACGGGTCCTCGACCGGCGCCACCGACGAGCTGGCATCCGGCTCGTACGTGCGCAACAGCTGGTGGGCCAGGTCCTCGGCCGTCAACACGGACTCCACCTGCACGTCCGCGTCGTTGAGCAGGCGCGCCAGAGACCCCACCTCGCGAGCCAGCGCTGCCGTCCCCACCTCGACCGACTTGGTGAGACGGACCTGGACGGCCAACACCACGTCGTGCGTGCACGCACGCGAGTCCATATCGGCCAAGAGCGCCGCGTACGAGGCGGTGCACGCCGATCCGGTGTCCTCCACGGCCTCGGCCGCCAGATACGCGTGGACGCCACGGCCGTCGTCGGGAAAGGAAGCGGCGACCCATTGGACCCGGTGCACGGGCGACCCCTCGCGCGCCAGCGACGCCAGGACCGAAGACCACGCCCCGACGCGACGGTCCTGCTCGTCGGGACCGAGCAGTGCGAAGCTCCGACCGCGCAGCGACAAGGCGGCGGTCAGCGTGCGGGCGGCGCGATCGTGCACGACGCCCATGTCCTGCCACCCGGCCCGCAGCAGGCGCACGCCGCGCAGGGCCCCCATATCGCGCCCGCGTCCGGACACCAACCCGCCGGGGCCACGCGTCCGGCGCGTCGCCCAGCACACCGCGACGGGCAGCCATTCGTCACCCGTGCGTCCCGCCACGGGCACCGTGGCCATGGCGCCGTAGAGCACCAGCACACCGACGGCGGCGGCCACCCCCGCCGCGTTGGGCGCAGCGCGCAGCACCAGCACGCCAAAGATCAGGCCCACCGCGACGGTGAGGATCTGGCCCGGTCGCCACCCCGCGAGCGAACCACCCCGTTCGCGCGGACCGAAGCGGTACCGGGCACCACCCAACCCGCTCACGTGCTCCCCGCCGTGTCATCGGGCGGCCATGCGGCGGGCAGCTGCTTGGCTTTCGGGCCCACCGCGTCGTAGTAGAGACACCACCGCTGTCGGCCGGGCTCGACGGGGCCCAAGAGACTGCCCCCAGGCGGCACGCCCTCCCACTTCCACGCGTCGGCCGGGCTCTTCGGCCCTTTGGGGGCGCCACCTCCACCATTCCCGAGTGGCGCGGTCGGCGGTGCCGCCGGCAACGCCGCAGGTGCCGACACCGCGTTCGGGAGAACGGCAGGGCTACCCGACTCGCCCCCGCTCCCGCCCCACCGCCACCAGCACCACCAGCGCCCACGCTCTCGTCGTCCTCGTTCCAGCCCACGATCGGCTTCGGACCCTTCGGCCGCGGCTCGATCCCCCTCGCCATCGCCTCGTCGTAGATCCTCTGTGACGAGGGATCGCCAACCCCCCGCCCGTCTGGCCCCGGCATGAGCCCGCCGTTCCATGGGTCCGCCTCCTCCGCCAACTCGTCTGCAGTCTTGGGCGCGCCGGGCCCTTGACCTCCCGACCCGGACCCGGACCCGGACCCCGAGCCAGGCCCTGGCCCAGACCCACGCCCCGACCCGCCCCCACCCGTCGCCCCACCCGAGCCCAGCGCCCCTCCCGCCGCCGTCTGGGCCATCAGCCAGCGCGTCGCCCATCGCCCCGAGGCCCTCGTGCAGCGCGTGGCCCGCGGCACTCCGCAGCGGCAGCGTCAACGCGGCCGTGCCCCGAGCGCGCAGCCCGTCGAGATGCCCGACCGCGCCCGCCTCGATCGCAGGGATGAGCCGCAGGATCGCGAACGGGACGAACGTCGCCATGACGAGCAACGCACCGCCGGCGAGCACGGCGGAGAAGCCGCCGCTGTTCGGCGCACCCGACGCGCCCGACGAGACGGCGCCCGCCGCCAGGCTGAGCGTCGCCACGATCACGAACTTGGAGAGGATCAGCGCGGCCAGCGTCTCGACCAGCCGGCGGCACCAGTGCGAGACCGCCGGCCACACCAACGTCGCCAACGCGAGCGGCAAGAACAACACCGCGACGTACACCGCCGCCGCGCGGATCAGGAGCTCCAACCACAGGACGAACGCCGCCACCGCGACCAACAAACCGACCAGCAGCAGCACGAAGCTCGCGATCGTCGGGTCGGCCGCGGCGGTCACCAGCCCCTTGGTCACCGTCGACAAGAGCGAGGCGACGTCGGCCCCCGTCCCGCCCGCCACGGCGTCACTCATGGCGTCAGTAGCGGACAAACTCAGGATGACGACCTGGATCGCGACGACGGCGAGCAACAACGCGAGCGGTAGCTGCATGAGATACGTCCGAACCAGCTGCCCCGGGTTCTGGCGCAGCACGGCCTGCAGCGTCGACACCAGCAACATGGGCAGGATCACGACGCCCGCCAACGCCGTCATCTGTCCGTAGTGCGTGCGGAACCACGTCGCCCCGACATCGATGCTCGTGGTCGACGCCAGGACGCTGCCGATCTGGCCGAGCAGCCACTCGGCGCCGCTCGCCACCCACTGACTGATCCCGTTGAGGACCGACTCGAACCCCGACGCCGCGAGCGACCCGCCCAGGCTGCCGATCTGGCAGACGGGGTTGAGGGCGTCGAGCCCGGTGCATCCGGCGGCTTGCATGGCGGCGGCTTAGGCGACGGCTGGCGATGCGGGAGCGGGAGCGGGCAGCGAGCGGGAGCGGGAGCGAGCGAGCGAGCGCGGTGCGAGCGCCGGTCAGTGCAGCGCCGTGCCGGTGTGGAAGAAGAAGTTGACGATCGGTGGCGCAGCGCCGATCAAGAGTGCGGCCAACCCAGATACCAACACCGCCCGCCGCCCGACCATCGTCTGTTGGAAGTTCTGCGAGTGCACGCCCAACGCCCACGCGGCGGCGCCGATCAACAGCCCGGCCATCGCCGCGATCAGCGCCCACGCGCCGAGGCCGTTCGTCAGGTCCTGCAGGGTCCCCCCGCCCGGCAACGCGTTGACACTTGGGTTGAGCGAGACGTCGGCCAGGTGCCACACGACCATTGGGTGTCCTCCGTCGATATTGCAGGCCTCGGACCATCCGGGACCACGTTCGGCGGAGAATGGTTCGTCCCCTTTCGTCGATTCCGCGGGCACTCGTCACCGGATCTGGCGAGACGGGAGGGCGTCAAGGTCGGGGCCCACCAGGACCCGCCCGTTGCAACCGTTGCTGCGACCCCGGTCCGCGGCGGTGCGAGCGCCGGTACGACCAGCGGGCCGGAACGACAATCCCCAGCACAAGCGGTCGGCGCGCCGTCCGGAGGGCCTCCCGACGACCGATCGGCCCCCCGTGCCTGGAACGTTCGCCCCGCGGACTCCCGCCTGTCATATTGGGGGCGTAACCGATGAGCGCAACGGCACACATCACCCTCAGCCAGACCGAAGAGATCATCTACCTCGCGATCGCTGTCGCCGTCTGCGTCCTGGTCGGCGTGGTGGCGGCGTATCTCGGACGGCGGGCGAGGAGCCGAGCCATCAGCCAGCGCCTGGCCGCCCTCGGCACCCGCCTCGGCCTCGACCCGCCCGAGGACGAGAACAACATCGAGACCTCCCTCGCCTACCTCGAGCAGGTCACCGGCGGCGCCGCCCAGGCCGTCACCGAGTCGAGCTCGGACGCCATCCGCCTGCGGCGTTCCCTCGACACGCTCACCCAGGGCGTCGTCCTCTGTGACGAGAACGGGACCGTGATCTATCGCAACGGCCGCGCCAATGCCTTGATGGTCAGCCGCCACGGTGATGCCCTCGCCGCCCAGGCGGTGACCGAGGTACTCGAGGACGCCTGGCACGAGGGCTCCGCGGAGCGCACGCTGGACCTGTACGGCCCGCCGCGGCGCACCCTGCAGGTCCGGGCGCGCCAGATCGACGACGGGCGCCGGCCGCTCGGCGTGATCGCGCTGATCGAGGACATCTCGGAGCGCCGTCGGCTCGAGGAGATCCGGCGCGACTTCGTCGCCAACGTCAGCCACGAGCTCAAGACCCCGATGGGCGCGCTCGGTCTGCTGGCCGAGACGCTCGTGTCCGAGCCCGATCCCCAGGTGGCGCAGCGCCTGGCCGGCCGCATCCACAACGAGGCCTTCCGGGTGAGCCGCATCATCGACGACCTGCTCGACCTGTCGCGCATCGAGTCCGAGGAGGCGCCGCCGCGGGAGCCGGTGCTGGTCAACCTGGTCGTGGCCGACGCCGTCGAGCGGGTGCGGGCAACGGCGGACCAGCGTGGCATCGAGATCGTGCTGCACGAGCCGTCGCCGCCGGTGGCGATGATGGGAGACCGCCGCCAACTCGTCTCGGCGATGCACGCCCTCTTGGAGAACGCCATCACCTACTCCTACGACAACTCGAAGGTCGTCGTGACGGGCACGGTGCAGCACGCCAACCCCAACCTCGACCATCCCTCCTTCGCGGCCCGGCCGGCCGACATCGCCGCGGCGCAAGGCGCCGGCGGGGGCGACGAGCACGACGAGACGCAAGCCACCGGAGAGACGCCGGTGGTCAAGGGGTCCGAGCCGTCGGGCGAGACGACGTCGCAGGCGGACGGGCCGGTCGAGCCGGTCTTCACCCCCGAGATCCTGGAGCAGTACGAGGACGCCGGCGTCGCGGCACCGGCGACGGGGTCCACGGCGCCGCCGGCCCCGCTCGCGCCGGGGGCGCCGCTCGAGGCGGAGAAGGGTGACGCCGCCGGGACGGCGCCGGTGGAGACCACCTCGGCCGGGTCCCCGAATTGGCGCATCGAAGAGCGCGACAGCGTCCGGCTGTCGGTGCAGGACCACGGCGTGGGCATTCCCGCCCGCGATCTCGACCGGATCTTCGAGCGGTTTTACCGCGTCGACCACGGGCGCAGCCGCGACACGGGCGGCACCGGGCTGGGGCTTTCCATCGTGCGTCACGTCGCGAACAACCATCAGGGCTGGGTCGACGTCGAGTCGCGTGAGGGCGAAGGCTCTACGTTTACGCTTGTGCTCCCCATCCAGGCAGAAGTCGTGTGACGACCAAAGCGAAAGAGAAGAAGAAGGGCCGCACGGCGCCGGGTGAAGGCCCGGTCAAGGTGCTGCTGGCCGAGGACGAGGAGTCCTTCATCGAGGCGCTGGTCATCGGCCTGACCAACGAGGGCTTCCGGGTGACGGTGGCGCGGGACGGCAACGAGGCGTTGGCGCTGTTCGAGGAGACGGCGCCGGACATCATCTTGTTGGACCTCATGCTGCCGAAGGTCTCGGGCATCGACGTCTGCCGCACCATCCGGGGGCGGTCGCAGGTCCCCATCATCATGGTGACGGCCAAGGGAACGGAGATCGACACGGTCGTCGCGTTGGAGGTGGGCGCCGACGACTACGTGACGAAGCCGTATCGGCTGCGCGAGCTCGTGGCCCGTATGCGGGCCGTGCTGCGCCGGGCGCCGGGCGGCCCCGAGGCGTCGGACACGGGGTCGATCGAGTTCGGGAGCGACGGCATCTGGGAGGCCAACGGGATCAAGGTGGACTTCGACCAGCGCCGCGTGTTCGTGCGCGACGAGGAGGTGCACCTGCGGCGCAAGGAGTTCGAGTTGCTGCGCCTGCTCGTGGAGAACTCAGGCCGGGTGCTGACCCGTGACGTGCTCATCGACCGCGTGTGGGGCACCGACTACATCGGGGACACGAAGACGTTGGATGTGCACATCAAGCGCCTGCGGTCGCGGATCGAGGCCGACCCCTCGGCGCCCGTGCTGATCACGACCGTGCGCGGCGTGGGCTACCGGTTCGCCGCCGCGAACTGAACGGCGGCCCCGAGCGACAGTTTCGTCGGTATAGGGCGGCCTCTCCTGGAACCTTGGGCGAACAAGTAGTTCGTGCGGGCTCAACCGGTGGCCGCGACAACTAGCGGAAACCTCTCGCAACCGGTAGAGCAACCGAATGCAAGTCGATGAGGTCTTCGGAGGTCCCGGTCAGACGACCACGCGCTCGAAGTCGCCGGGGATGGTGACGCCCGGCATCGAGGTGACGTCGACCTGCTCACCGAGGTGGGTGAGCACGAGGCGGACGTCGGGAAACGCGGCCTGCAGGTCGCGCACGTCCGATTCCTTCATGTGCGTTGGTGGGCCGCCGTGCGCCCCGTTGCACTCGAGCACCAGCACGTCGGCCTCGCGCGCCAGTTCGCGCAACCCGTCGCAGGGGCGGACGTCACCGCTGTAGGCGACCGTCTGGTCCCCGCGGTCGAACAGGTAACCGAAGCAACGCAGATACGGCACGTGCTCGACCTCGACGGCGCGGAAGCGCAGGCCGCCGACCTCCTGCCACGAGCCGTCGACGTCGACGAAGTGGAGGTCGACGCGCTCGTGGGCCAACTCGAGGGTGGAGCGCACCTTGGCGACGTCGATCATGTCCGTCAGGTGGTCCTCCAGCCCGGGTGGCCCGACCACGTGCAGCGTGCGGCCGCCGCCCGCCTCCGCGATCGCTTGCAAGAGGAACGGCCAGCCGAAGCAGTGGTCGGCGTGGAAGTGCGAGATGACCACGATGTCGACGTCGTCCGGAGTGAAGCCGCAGCGCCGCAGGTGTGGCAGCGCCGTCGGGCAGGGCTCCACGAGCACGTTCGCATCCAGCACGAAGCTGTTCCAGTAGCGGCCCGGCGGAGCGAGGAAGTTCCCCGTGCCGAGGAAGGTGAGCTCGGTCACTGCGTGTCGGCCAAGGAGAGGAGCGAGGCCACCAGGATCGGGTCGCCGGCGACGTCGACGTCGGGGACGGGCAGGCGGCGGTACAACATGAGCACGAGGTCCGACGCCGTGGCGTGGAGCTCGGCGGTGCGGGCGGGCGGCTCGCCGCCGTCAGCACCGGCACCGACCTGCCAGCTGCCGCCGGTGTCGAGGGCGTGCAGCGTGACCGCACCCCGCAGCGCCGTGACGTCCGTCCCGACCATCACCTCGATGAACTCGGGCACGCCGTCCGTGGCGAGCGCCGGCGGCAACGGCGTCGGCGAGCCGACCGAGCCTTCCGCATCCCAGCGGTGGACGGCGGCCTCCTGGGCCTGATGCCGGGCGACGGCGCCCGCCGTGTGGGGCGTCGGATCGTCCCACCACGCCCAGCACGGTGCGTCCGGCCCCGCCTCGCGCAACGCGCTCAGCAAGCCGTAGGTGCACCAACCCAGCCAGGCCACCAGATCACTGTCGACGGGCAGCTCGGTCAGCGAGCCTCCGGAGCGTTCGTCGGGGTTCTTGGCCCGCACGTTCGCGGACCAGTACCACTGCACCGTGCCGATGTGATGGGCCAGGTCGCGCAACGCCCACTTCGGCGTGGTGGGGACACGGGCATCGAGGTCCGAGGACCCCACGACGTCGGCGAGGCGGCGGCTCTGCGCCGCGATGGCGCCGACGGCGTCGTCGAACCCGAACCCGGACCCGCCGCCTGCGGTCGTCTGGCTCACGGCGCCTTGATCAGCAGCTCGCCACCGAGATACGGCGCCAACGCCTCGGGCAGCATGACGGTCCCGTCCTCCTGGCGCCCGGTCTCGACCAGCGCGGCCCAGATGCGCGGCCACGCCAGCGCCGAGCCGTTGACGGTGTGCACGAGCTGCAATGGCCCGCCGCCAGCGGGGCGGAAACGCACGTTGGCCCGCCGGGCCTGGTAGTCGCGGAACCAGCTGACCGAGGAGACCTCGAGCCAACGATCGACGCCGGGGGAGTACACCTCGAGGTCGAACGTCCGGGCCGACGAGCCACCGAGGTCGCCCGTGCACAGGTCGAGCACCCGGTACGGCAGCTCGAGGTCCTGGAGCATCGACTCGGCGCGCCGCAGGATGTCGGCCTGCGACTCCAGCGCGTCGTCCGGCGCGCAGTAGGCGAAGAGCTCGACCTTGTAGAACTCGTGCACCCGCAGCAGGCCCCGCGTGTCGCGCCCCGCCGAGCCCGCCTCGCGCCGGTAACAGGCGGTGGCGGCGGTGAAACGGATCGGGAGCTGGGTCTCCTCGAGGATCTCGCCCCGGTGCATCGACGTCAGCGGCACCTCCGCGGTCGGGATCAGCCACAGGTCGTCGCGCTCGATGTGGTAGGCGTCGTCGGCGAACTTCGGCAGGTGCCCGGTCGACGTCATCGTCTCGGTCAGCACGACGGTGGGGGGAAGGATCTCCTCGTACTCGGGCGAGTGCCGGTCGATGGCAAAGGCGGTCAGCGCGCGGACCAAGCGGGCCCCCGGGCCGCGGTAGAGCGGGAACATCGAGCCGGCCAGACGGGCGCCGCGTTCCATGTCCAGGATCTGGAGGGCCTCGCCGATCTCCCAGTGCGGCACCCGCTGGTGCTCGAGCGGTTGGGGCTCGGGCTGGCCGAGGTCCTGACCGGGCCACCAGCGGCGGAGCTCGACGTTGTCCGCCTCGCCGGTGCCGTCCGGCGCGTCCTCCGCCGGGATGTTGGGGAGATACAGCAACCCGGTGTGCACCCGCTCCTCGAGGACGTCGGCGTCGGCGGCGGCCGAGCGCTCCTCCTCGCCCAGCGCCCGGCTGCGCAGGGTGAGCTCCTCGGCGCGCGCCGCGTCGCCACCCTTCCTGGCCTGCCCGACCTCGCGCGGAGAGCGACTTGACCTCGGCCCGCAGGTCCTCGGCGTGCTTGACCCGGGCGCGCCAGTCGGTGTCGGCGTCGATCACGGCGTCGACCTCGGCCGCCTCGACCCCGCGACGCGCCAGCGCGGCCTTGACCGCGTCGGGGTCCTCGCGCAGGGCCCGAATATCGATCATCCCTGCTCACGGTAGCCTGCGACGCCATGCCAGCAGTCCGGGTCAGCGGTCTCACCGTGCGCTACGGGCCCCCCGACGCGCCGCCCGCCGTCGACGGCATCGACCTGTCGGCCGAGGCGGGCGAGGTGCTCGTCGTGCTCGGGCCGAACGGCGCCGGGAAGACGACGACGGTCGAAACGCTCGAGGGCTATCGCCGCCCGTCGGCCGGGGAGGTGCGCGTGCTCGGCCTCGACCCGATCGGCGATCACGCCGCGCTGACGGGGCGCATGGGCGTCATGCTCCAGGCGGGCGGCGTCTACCCGATGCTCGGGCCGAAGCGGGTGCTCGACCTCTTCGCCGACTACTACCCCGACCCGGTGCGCACCGAGGAGCTGCTCCACCTGGTCGGGCTGCGGGGTGCCGCCACCACGCCATGGCGCCATCTCTCGGGCGGCGAGCAACAACGGCTCTCCCTGGCCCTGGCCCTGATCGGCCGGCCCGAGGTGGCCTTCCTCGACGAGCCGACGAGCGGCGTCGACCCCGTGGGTCGCGTCGCCATCCGTGACGTCGTGGCCGGCCTGAAGGACCAGGGCGTCAGCGTCGTGCTCACCACGCACGAGCTCGCCGAGGCGGAACGCATGGCCGACCGGATCGTGATCCTCGCCGGCGGCCGCATCGTGCTCGAGGGCAAGCCGCACGAGCTGGTCGGGACCAGGGCCGACGGCGAGCGCAGCCCGACGGAAGTGTCGTTCGGGGCGCCGCCCGGGCTCGACACCGCCGCGCTCGGCTCGGCGCTCGGCCAGGGCGCCACCGCCGCCGAGATCACGCCGGGCCGTTACCGCGTCGAGGCACCGGGCCAGCCGGGGCCGGCGGTCGCCGCCGCCCTCACCGCGCACCTGGCCGAACGCGGCGCCGGCCTCACCGACCTCGTCGTCGGGCGGACGCTCGAGGACGTCTACTTCGACGCGGTGGGGCCCGACGCGGCCACCCACGGCGACGACGCCGAGCCGCCCGCCGACGGGCGTCGAGGCCGGCGCCGAGGCCGGGGTCGGAGCCGTCGATGAGCCAAGCCGGCGCCGCGCCCGCCGCCACCACCGCCGCCGCCGGGCGCCAGGCGCCGCTCCTGCGCCCCCTCCTCGGCCAGACCGGCGCCGAGATCTACATGACGCTCCGTCGCGGCGAGACGCTCCTCCTCACGATCGGCATCCCCGTCGTGTTCCTCGTCTTCTTCTCGAAGGTGTCCGTCAGTCTCCACGCCGACGGCGAACCCGACCGACTTCTTCGTGCCGGGCATCCTCGCCCTCGCCGTGATGTCGACCTCGATGGTCTCGCTCGGCATCGCCACCGGCTTCGAGCGTGGCTACGGCGTGCTCAAGCGGCTCGGCGCGACGCCGCTCGGCCGGCCGCGGCTCCTCGGCGCCAAGATCATCACGATCGTCGCCGTCGAACTGCTGCAGGCCGCGGTGCTCCTCCCGGTGGGGCTCGCGCTCGGCTGGAATCCGGGCGGCGGCGCGGGCACCGCGGTCGCCGGCGCGATCGGCGCGATCCTCCTCGGCTCCGCCGCGTTCGCCGGCATCGGGCTGTTCATGGCGGGCACGCTCCGGGCGGAGGTCAACCTCGCCGCGGCCAACGGCCTGTACCTCGTCCTCCTGCTCCTCGGCGGCATGATCGTCCCGCTCGGCAAGCTCGGCACCGGGCTCGCCGACTTCGCCAAGCTCCTGCCCGCGGCGGCGCTCTCGACCGCGTTGCACGCGAGCCTCGGCAGCGGCGCCTCGGTGCCGGCGGAGTCCTGGATCGTGCTGGCCGTCTGGGCGGTGGCGGCGCCGGCCGCGGCGGCGCTTACGTTCCGCTGGGAATGAGGGCGCGCTCGTCGGCGGTGAACGACGACGGCGTCAGCACGTCGCCCCGCACGATCTGCGCGATCTTGCCGTCGCTCTTCACGAACACCGCATACGGATCGCCGGTGAAGTAGAAGAGGCCGCTGGTCACGCTCGTGTCGTAGTCGTACGCCACGGGGAACGTCACCCCGGCGCTGTGGATGAACCCCTTGGCGGCGCTGACCTTGTCCTCGCTGTCGACGCCGACGACCCGGATGTCCGACAGCGCGCCGCCGGCTGCGTCCTGGCTGCGGACCGCCGCCGCCAAGGGCGGGAGCTCCTGGTGACAACTGGGGCACCAGTTCCCGAAGAACAGGAGCACCGTCGGCCGGCCGTCGGTCCCGCCCGGCGACACCGAGACCTCCGACCCCCCGGTCGGTCCCACGTTGGTCCGGCTGAACGTCGGCACGGCGCTGCCCGCCTGGGGCGCACCGCCACCGCCACCGCCACCGCCGGAGCCCGAACCCGATCCGCCCCCCGTCGACCCGTCACTCGTCCCCAGCCCGGTGAACAAGAAGATGGCGAGGACGACCGCAAGGACCAAGCCCACGACGAGGAAGATCTTGCGTGGCTTGCGTGGTTCCAGCGGCCGCCGCACCCGCCGCACCCTGCTCGCCCGCGGGCGACCCGTCCGTATCCCCGGGCCCGGCCGGAGTGGCGTTCGTCATCGCACCAAGACCGTCGCCGTCAGTGGATGTGCACGTGGGCGGAGATCAGCACGTCGGCCGCCATCGCCACGAACAGGACCGTCAGATACGTGATGGAGAAGCCGAAGACGCGCATGGCGTCCCGCCCGGTCACCGTGCCCGCCTGCGCCAGCCCCCACAGCCGCGTCACGAAATACAAGAACACGGCGCCGCCGACCGCGGCGGTGATCATGTAGATCCAACCCAGGTGCGCCACCGGCCCCAACAGGAACGAGACGGCGACCAACGCGACGGTGTAGTACACGATCTCGGTCGCCGTCCGCTTCATGGAGGCCACCACCGGCAGCATCGGCACGTCGGCCGCCTTGTAGTCCTCCTTGTAGCGGACCGCCAGCGACCAGAAGTGCGGCGGCGTCCAGATGAAGATGATGGCGAACATGACGACGGGCGCCCAGGCCAGCCGGTCGGTCACCGCCGCCCATCCGACCAGCACCGGCACGGCGCCGGCAGCGCCACCGATCACGATGTTCTGCGTCGAGCGGCGCTTGAGCCACAGCGTGTACACGAAGACGTAGAACAACGTCGCCGAGATCGCCAGCACGGCGGAGAGCAGGTTGACCGCGAGCCACAGCTCGACGAACGCGGCGACCTCCAACGACAACGCGAACACCAACGCCGCCGTCGGCGTCATCGCCCCGGTCACGAGGGGACGGTTCTTGGTGCGGTTCATCAAGCGGTCGATGTCGCGGTCGACGACCATGTTGATGGCGTTCGCCCCGCCCGCCGCCAACGCCCCGCCGGCCAGCGTCGCCACCATGAGCCACACCGGCGGCACGCCGCGCTGCGCCACCACCATGGTGGGCAACGTCGTGACCAGCAGGAGCTCGATGATCCGCGGCTTCGTCAAGGCCACATAGGCCCCGACCTTTTGCCGCGCCCCCGCTTGCCGTTCGGCGACGGCTGGTGGTTCCACAGGCATGCGCCGACAGCCTACGGCCGGACCCGCGCCCCCGACCAGGCGGCGGCCCCCCGGTACGCTTGGCCAGCGTGTCGCAGCACCACCTTCCCACCGTCTCACCCTCGCTGAGCCACCGACTCAACCAGCTGGCCCTGCTCTTCACGGCGCTGATCGTGCTCACCGGCGGCGCCGTCCGGCTGACCGGGTCGGGCCTGGGCTGCAGCAACTGGCCCGAGTGCACGGCGGGCCACCTGACCCCGCCGCTCCAGTTCCACAGCCTCATCGAGTTCGGCAACCGCTTGGTCACCGTCCTCATCGTGATCGCCGTCGCCGCCGCGTTCTTGGGCACGATCTTCCGCTCGCCCCGGCGCCGCGACCTCATCTGGCTGAGCGGCGGGCTGGTCGCCGGCGTCCTGGCCCAGGCCGTCATCGGCGGCATCGTCGTCTACACGAAGCTCAACCCGTATGTCGTCATGTTCCACTTCTACGCGACGGTCCTGCTGCTCGTCGACGCGGTGGTGCTCGTGCACCGTTCCACCCGCGACTACACGCCCGGTTCGGGACACCTCCTCGTGCCGCGCCCGCTCATCCGCCTCTACTACGGCCTCCTCGCGTTGCTCGCCGTCGTCATCGCCGCCGGCACCGCGACGAGTGGCGCCGGACCACACGCCGGCGACAGCTCGGGCCAACAGGTGGCCAAGCGGCTCCCGATCGCCCTGCGCGACATGGCCGAGCTGCACTCGAGTCTCGCCCTGCTGCTGATCGGCGTCACCATCGGCCTCGTCGTCGCGCTCCACCTCGGCGACGTCCCCGAGCGCGTCCGCCGTGCCGGCGCGCATCCTCATGCTCGTGATGTTCGCCCAGGCGGCCGTCGGCTACACCCAGTACTTCACGCACCTGCCGGCGCTGCTCGTCGAGGTCCACCTGCTCGGCGTGACGGTCTTGGTGATCGGGTCGGTGCAGACCTTCCTCGCCTGCACGTATCACGCGCCCGAGGTCGTGGCCGCCCCGTCGGTCCCCGACGCCTCGTCGACCGGGGTGCCGGTCGGCGTCGCCTAGCAACCTAAGCTGTTTTGTCCCGTGCAGACCGCACGGCCCGCCCCCATCGTCTAGCGGCCTAGGACACCGCCCTTTCACGGCGGCAGCACCGGTTCGAATCCGGTTGGGGGTGCTGATTTCGGCAATCGGCTGAGGTGCCCGGTACCGGCGACTCTTGTCGAGGCGGTCACGGATCTCAGATGCCCGTGCCCCGCCGTTTCTGTTGCATCGTGAAACCTCGAGCCGCGTCGGCATTTGCCCTACTCAAGCGCTTACGAGTTGACAATACGCCGGGGCCACCACCCTCGAAAGTTCCCGAAGTCGGGGCCACGTGCGCATAGTCACGTCCGACAGCAACGGTGAAGTAGCCCTTGTTCGCTCGACGGTTATGGGTCGGGTCGAAGGCGACCGCAACCACCCGGCCGGTCGTGGCCAACCAGTCGTTGACCACCACCTCTACCCAGGCGTGCGAACCTCCCTCGCCCACCAGGTGGCCTGACACGTAGCGGGCGGGAAGGCCGGCTGCCCGACACAGAGCCAGCATGACGTGGGAATAGTCCTGGCACACACCCTTTCCCCCCGCCAGCGCCGACGCTGCGTCGGTGCGAACTCCGGTCACGCCGTACTGATAGGTCAACGACTCGTGGGACCACGCACAGACGCGCTCGGCGAGGTCCAGATCGCCCGAGCTTGCACCCGCCAGGTCTCGTGCCGTCTCGGCCATCATCTCATTGACCCGAGTGAGTGGGGTGTGTGCCAGAAGGTGTCGATCGTCGAGAGAGGCGGGCGGCAACTCAATGAACTCGCTACTTCCGCGGTGGCTCACGAGGGCCCACGCGTCGAACTCGATGTACTCGGCCACGGTAGATGCGCGCACCTCGACCACGTGGTTGTTGAAGCTGTCGGACGTCACTTCCAAGTGCACGTGGTTGCCTGACACCGTGAGCCCGTGATCGAACCGATACTGCCTCCCGTGCTCGGCCCGTGGTACGACCATCAGCCGATGCCGGAGCTGCCGTACCGGACTCGCATAGGTGTAACGGAACTGCTGCTCCAGAAGGTAGAGCTCTTCCTCTTCTGAAAAAGCATCAGTCAACATCTATGACCTCGTCGGCCCACACCTCCATGACTTTAAGTTCCGCCGCCCCCCAAGTGGTGACCATCGCTGCGTCAAGCGCGTCTCGTCCCTTGGCGATCACGACTCGTCCACAACGACGCTCGTTGTTACGGGGATCGAACGTCCACCAGCGGCCATCGAGCCAGACCTCGAACCAAGTAGCGAAGTCCATTGGGACGTCGTCTGGGTCCACGCCTATGTCGGGCAGATACCCGGCGACGTAGCGAGCCGGTACGTTCAGCGCTCGACAGAGAGTGATGCCAAGATGCGTGAAATCACGACACACGCCGGTGCGGGAGTGCCACACGTCGTAGGCAGTCGTGACCGCCGTGCTGGCACCTATCTCGTAATGGATATGTTCGTGGACCCAGTCGCATACGGCCTGGACACGGGGCCACCCCGGCTCCGCCGGCTCGAACAATTCCCAAGCAGGATCGTGGAGCGTGTCGGGCCAACAGAACCGGCTGGGGAGCAGATAGACAAAGGCCTCATCAGGGAGGTCCTCCAAGGCAGTCGCGCCTGCCTCCCCATCTGATGCGTCGGGCTTCGCGGAGACGTCAACCGTGGCGTCGTAGCGCATGACCGACCGCCCAGGCGGAAGACTGACGCGGTCGCACTGGTTGCCGTACGTGTCGATATAGGTGTGTGTCGAGGCCGGAGGCTCCCAGGTCTCAGAGACGATGCGGTGCTCGCCATTGGGGTGGGGCCGTATTTGCCACAGCGACGGCGTCACTTCCACCGTTTGATACTCGAACTGGCAGCCGACCCTGACGAGCATCCAAAAAGCCTGGCTCCTCAGAATGAGCTTGTCACTGCCCGTGTGTGTCGATCACGTGAACTTGCTCTGGCACGCGACCACCCGGCACCTACAGGGACCGTCGGGAACGATATCTGAAGACCCAGGACATTGATCTGGATGCAGCGGGCGAATCCGGGGTCAGATCTATAGGGCTCTGGGGTTCGAATGCAGCTCCGTGAGGAGTGCTTCGTGACCTGACCCCGTTTCAGGGACCAGCTGGGCTTGACCCGTCCGTGGACCGCGTGGCCAGATGACCTGCGAGGATGTCGAGCAGGGGGGAAGGGCCTGCTGCTCGCCGTTGGCGGAGACGACAGGTCCGGGGAGGAATTCATGCGGGACATTCATCCAGAACAAGCGCCCTACTGGCTCGGTGGTCTCATCGAGGCCATCTCCGTCGACGGCGGGCCGACGGACGAGCAACTACGGCTGATACAGGCCTTGCTGCGGGGCTACTTCGGCTTCGAGGAGGCGATCGACCTGGTCCCGCTCTCGCCCGGCGATCTCGCACGCCGGATCCCCGATCCGAGCTCGCGCCTCCGCCTCGTGCAGTCGCTGATCGTGCTCGAGTTCATGCGGCATCCGGCCAGCGAGGTCCTGACCGAGTCGGTCGAACGCTTTGCCGCCGAGCTGGGGATCGACGAGCCCATGCTCAAGGTGGCGCGGCGGGCCGCCGAACATTCCCGGGAAATGGTCATGGCCGACTGGAGTCGCTTCAGGCGCGCCACCCCACCCGAGCCGCGTTTGACGGGGGTCGAGGACGACGAGTTCACGCGCCGAATCGACGCGTTGCAGCGAAGTTCGCCCGGGAGCCTGGGACGGGCCTTCCTCGATTTCTATGACCGCTGGAGCCTCCCCTTGCCGACGAGCGATGATGCACACGGCATCGGCCTGGTCAACCACGACTTTGCGCACGTCCTTACGGACTACCTCCCGAACAGCGCGGTGGACGAGACGTCGCTTTCGGCCCTCATCACCAGTTCCACGAACGGCGACGAGCACTTCAGCGCGTTGGTGGGCAGCCTCGCCCTCTACGAAGTCGACCTCATCGACTTCGACGGCATCGATGGGACCAAGGGCGTGCTCGGCCGCCCCGGTGCCCCCGATGTCTTCGCGGAGGCGATGCGCCGGGGTGCCGCGTGCACCCATGACATCGTCGCCTTCGACCATTTCGCGGTCATCGACTGGCCCCTGCAAGACGTTCGCCAGACGCTGGGTGTGAGCCCGCGGCGGGTCTGGGCCGACGAATAGCCGGCCGAGACCGCACCCGTTACGACCATGCCGGCCCTGCCACCGGATCTCCGCGCGTTGATCGAATCGGGGCCGATGGCCCACTTGAGCACCATCAACCCCGACGGAAGCCCCCACGTCACCGTCATTTGGATAGGGCTCGACGGTGACGATCTCGTGAGTACCCACATGAGCGACAACGTCAAGCTCAGGAACATCAGACGCGACCCCCGCGTCGCGCTGTCGTTCGACGCGCCGCGCGAGCCCGGCGTCTGGATCAACCCGTATGCCGTCGTCTACGCGCGGGCGACCGTCGAGCCCAGCGCCCGCATCTGGGACCTGATGGCCAGGCATGCGAGGGCCTACGTCGCGCCCGATGCTGAGGTCCCGGTCCCCGAGGGGTCGGCACCCGGCTTCGTCGTGCGGTACTCGGTCTCGCGGATCAGCGGCATCGGCCCGTGGGCGTCCGCGCTCGGCGCACTGAGCCGAGCCGGACGGCGCCGACACCGAGGGCTCACCGTCACCTCTTGATGCCGATGCTCTTGCCCTCGGTGTAGCGGATCGGGTCCTCCAGCGTGTCGACCAGGAACCGATCGCGGTCCCCGCTGTCCCAGGCCTCCCTGAGCCCCGGTGCCGCCAGATCGAAGTCGGGCCGCACCTTCTGAAAGACGCCGCGGAGATCCACGTGCAGCTCGTCCATGGTCGGCCGACCCCAGAACCAGTAGCCGTTGTAGATCTTGAAGATCTTGCGGCCGGGCTCGAGGACGAACGTGTGCGGGATCATCGGGTCGTGCGGCTCGTCGGTGTACTCCTTGATGTCGAGGTCCTTCTGCACGGTCCGCTCCGGGTCTGACAGGAACGGCCACGTGGCGCCGACGGCGTCCCGGAACTCGTTGGTGTTGAGCTGGTTGTCCGTCGAGATGACGACGAGCCGCGTGTAGGCGACCCGGAAGAGGGGATACACCGCCTCCAATTGGCCGAGGAATTGGTGCTCCTTGGGGTCGTAGCCGCCTCGGGAGAGGTGCAGCACCATGGCGTTGCCCCCCTGGAGCTCGGACAGCGTCCTTTGCTTCCCCGCCTGGTCCTCCAACTGATAGTCGGGAAACGTTGCGCCTTCACGTATGTCGCTTCGCATGTGACCTCCTGACGTCGGCACCGGTCTCGGACTGCGACGTGACCCTAGGTGCGCGATGCCGTCCGGTCCGCGGGCTGACCGCATTGGGTTCCGACGTCCGACGCGAAGGAGTGCCACGCGTCCGCCAGGGGGCGTCCTCGACGAGCCGACCGGACGAACCCCAGCCGGTGGCGCTTCAGCGATCGGAGTGGTGGAGCTCCGTCGCCGAGGGCACGACCGCCCCGTCCACGCCGTCCAAGAAGCGATGGGCGAACGAGACGCTTGCGCTGATCAGCTCGTCCGTGTGGGAGAAGTCGGTGATGTCGATGCCACCCGCCGGAGCACCCGGGACGACGATCACCCGCTGGCCGACGCGGGCCAGGCTGGCGGGGTCGGGCAGGCGCGGCGTAGCGGCTGATCCCGAAGCAGCGCAGGAGCACGTGGAGCGCGGCCAGCTGCGGCGCGTCGTCCTCCCCGAACCCCACGGTCTGTCCCAAGACGTAGATGACGCGGGCGTCGGTGTCGATGGCCCTATTCACGGGGATCGGCTCGAGCACCCCACCGTCGACGTGTCGCCGCCCGTCGATGACCGCCGGAGGGAAGAGCCCCGGCAGAGCACGCGCTGGCGTAGAGCAACTCGTGCACCGGCCCCCTCGTCCACCACTGGGCCACGCCCATGTCCAGGTCGGTCGTCACCACGTGGACGGGGGTGGGGGCGTTCTCCAGATCGTCCAGGGGAACCAGGCTGCGGATGAGCGACCGCAGGGGGCGCGGATCGAAGATGTGGTCGCGCCGTCCGATGATCCGCGCCAGCGTCCGGGTACGGCCCGTCCCGAAGATGTCGCGTCGGCTCAGCATGTGCCAGACGCGCGCCAGCATCCGCGCCTGCGCCACCCCCGGGTCGAGGGCGAAGAACGTCGCGTTGAGCGCACCGACCGAGCAGCCGACGAGAACGTCGGGACGGATGCCCCGTTCGGCGAGCGCGCGCAGAATGCCGACCTGCACCGCACCCGTGCTCCCGCCGGCCGGCAGGACGAACGCGACCTCCGGCTCGTTCACGCCGCTGCCTCGCTGACCGGAGGCACGGCCCGCGTCACCGTCAGGCGCTCGACGGGGCGGCCCATCAGCCACGTCAACGTGTGGTTGGGGGCTCGCTGCTCGATCGGGCCGACGACGCGCTCCAGCGCACCGGCGCGTTTCCCACGAGCGCGTTGATCTCGCCGTACCAGCCCGGGACTCCGGCCGCCCGGCAGCGTTCGTCCACGCTGTCGAGGAGGATCTTCCCGGCCCAACGGGCCAGGCGGTGGGGCAGCACGTTGACATGGGCGTGCGCGGGAAACGGCGGCGGCGCGCTGCGCCACATGACCCATCCGTCGCGCAAGCGGCACCGATGGAACCGCGCCAGCGGCGACCGCGGGTTGGTGCGGCACAGCAGCAACGCCGAGTAGACGGCGTAGCGCGCGGCGCGACCCCGGACCCAGCGGCGGTACCCGGCCTGATCGGTACAGACGAGGGCAAAGCCCACGATCTCGCCGCCGGCATCCACCACCACGGCGTCCTCGAGCCCGCTACCCAGATACCAGTCGAGACACAGCGACTCGTAGCGACCCCCGTCCGCCAGCGAGAACGGCAGCGGCCGGCCCATGACCATCGTCTCGTGGAAGAGCCGCCGCAGCGTCGTCTCGTCCTCGTCGCGCAGGGGCCGCACGACGGGCTGGGCCGTCTGCTCGCGCAGCGACTCGGTCACGCGACGCTCCGCAGCGCACGGCGCCGAGGTGCAGCGCCAGGATGGATTCGGCCGCTCTGGACCACGGGAACTGTTCGGCCCGCGCCCGAGCACGGAGTCGCTGGCGCGCCCGGTCCCGGCCCAGGAGTTCGGTGACCGCGTCGGCCATCTGCCCCGGGCCGGCGGCGGCGATCCCGCATGCGCCGCCACACACCTCGAAGCCGGCCCCGCCGTCGGACGTCACGACGGGCGTGCCGCACGCCAGCGACTCCAAGACGGCCAGGCCGAACGTCTCGGCGCGGCACGGTGCCAGGGTCACGTCGGCCGCGGCCAGGAGGCGGGCCACCTCGTGGCGATCGTGGACATGCCCGGCGAAGGTCGCCGCGGCCCCTTGTGACCGCTGCTCGAGCGGGCCCGACATCGGGCCGGTTCCGACCATGGTGAGGTGCGCGTCGACGCCGCGCCGCTGGAGCTCCCGGACGGTGTCGACGGCCAACTCGGGCTCCTTCTCCTTTGACAACCGGCCCACGCAGACGAGCTCGACCTCCGCCCGTCTGGTCGAATCACCGCCGCCCCGAAGGCCGGGGAGAACGTGGCCAGGTCGACCCCCCAGGGCACCACGTGCGCGTTGCGCGCGCCGATCCGCTCGAACTCCTGGCAGGCGAACCGGGACGGACAGACGATCGAGTCGAAGCTCCGCGCCAGCTTGGCGTTCCAAGAGTCGGCCAGCCGGCCCAACGGCACGAACGGCGGCACCCGACCCCGCAAGATTGCGTCGATCCGCTCGTGCGAGAGGAGCGTGCACGGCACCCCCGCTCGCGCGCCCACCGCGCGGCGACGAGCAGCGTCAGCTTGTCGGAGACCTCGAGCACGTCGGGCTGGACCCGGTCGAGCAAGCGGCGGAGCTCACGCGTCCGGCCGATGATCCGGTAGCCGCCCGTCCCCGGGACGACTGGTGCGCGCACGAAGATGCGCGTGCCGAGGTCGCTCGACTCTTCCGCATCCTCCGGTCCGGGAACGATGAGCACTCGCTCGAGCCCGGCGGCGGTGTACTCCCTGGCCAGCTCCTCGACCACCGTCTTCAGTCCGCCGGTGAAGGGACCGTAGAAGTTGGCCAGCTGCACCACGCGCGTCATCAGGAGGTCCCGCCGCTCCCGGGCACTCCCGCCACGTAGTCGGCGTACGGGCCGGGCTCGCCTCGTCCAGGTCCGAACGCGCCGTCACCGTCGGCCGGGAACGCATCGGGCCGTCCCAACAGTGACTCGTACGTGAGCGGTACCGCACCCGTCTCCAGGGCGGCCTCGATCCCGCGCAGCGCCGCCTCGCGCAGCCCCGGCCGCAGGAGGTCGTCCGGATGAAGGGCGATACGCAACGTCCGCCCGGGACCGAGCAGGACACGAGGTCCGCGGCTCATCAGCGCCGCGCCCATCCGTTCGCCCCGGCTGTGCGGCCGGTGGCAGATCACCGAGCGCGCGGTGCCGGCGCCCCGTGCGCAGGTCCGTCACCGACCCGTGCGAGGTCACGTAGCGCAGCCCCACCCGGCGCAGGCCGCGGAGCGCGGCCGTCGACGCCAGCCACCCGGGCGGCGTGAAACCGGTCGTCGTGAGCCCCGACTTCGCGAAGACGTCGAGGCCCCATTGCGCGCGTTGCGCCGCTTCGCCCTCGTCCAGGTACCAGAACTCGGCGCAGCCGCGGGCTACGAGGTTCCCGACCACGGCCCGCCCGGGCGCCGGGGCGGACGGTGCGGTGTGGTCCCACCCGTGCAGGCACACCTCGTGGCCGCGCGCGACGCAGGCGCGCAACCAAACTGCGAACTCCGGGTCCTGGGCGAGCGTCCGCTCACGCCAAGGACCCGGCACGACGAGCAGCGAGGCCGGCACACCGCGCTCGTCGAGGTCGTCCACCCAGCGGCGCGACTCGGACGCCGTCGCGGGGGAGACGTCGTGCACCGACACCACGAGGCGGGATCGATCGTGGCTCACGCCGCCCGCGCCCTCGAGAGCGATCCGCCGAGGAGCTCCTCGTAGAACACCAAGAGTCGATGGCTGACGGCCTTCCACGTCCTGTGCTCGACCGTCGCCCTCGCCTGTTCTCCCATGGAGAGACGGGTGTCGGAATCGGCGGCGAGGCTGGCCACCGCCTCCGCCATCAGTTTCGGGGCGTCGGGCGGAAAGAGCCAACCGTTCTCGCCGTGATGCACGAGATCCAACGGGCCTCCCATCGCCGGGGCGACGACGGGAACCCCCGACGACAGGGCCTCCTGGATCGCCTGGCAGAACGTCTCGTGCGGCCCGGTGTGCACGAAGACGTCGAGGCTGGCGACCAACGTCGCCAGTTCCACCCCGTTGTGCCACCCGAGGAACTGGGCGTTCGGCAGCTTGCGCTCGAGCCGCTTGCGAGACGGACCGTCCCCGATCACCACGAGCTTGATACGCGGCACGCCGTGGAGGCTCTCGAGGAGCTCGACCCGCTTCTCCGAGGCCAACCGTCCGACGTAGCCGACCAGGACCTCGCCCCCCGGAGCGAAGCGGCGGTGCACGAGGGTGCTGCGCCGGGCGGGGTGGAAGAGCTCGGTGTCGACACCTCTCGGCCAAATGGCGACGGGTCCGATCCCGTGACTCGAGAGCTGCCACGCCGCCGAGGTCGAAGGGGCGAGCGTGAGGTCGGCGTCGCGATGCGCCCGGCGCAGCAACCTCCACATGACGGGCTCGGCCAGTCCCGAGGAGTACCGCCGGGCAAACCCGGCGAAATCCGTCTGGTAGATGGCGACCACCGGGATCCCCATGTCGCGCGCGGCTCGGGCGGCCGCCGGGCCGAGGACGGCCGGCGCTGCCAGATGCACGATGTCGGGCGAGAAGTCACGAAGTGTCTGCTCGATCCGGTTGGTCGGGATCGCCACCGGCAGGTCCCGATAGATCGGCAGCGGCAGCGAGCGCACCCGCTCGACCGGTGTCCTTCCTTCCGACGAGGAACCCTTGCCGGGGGTGATGACGAGCGCCTCGTGCCCGTACGCATCGAGCTGCTCGAGAATTCGAAGCACGGAGTTCGTGACCCCGTTGCGTTGGGGCAGAAAGCATTCAGCGGCAATCGCCACCCGCACGTAACCAAATTGTAAAGCGCGCAGGTTACAGGCGTCGTGCAACCATTCAACGCGCGGATGAATACTGCGCGAACGGCGGATGGCGCATCGCTTCGTCGCATGCCTGGTATTCGAATGACAGATCGTCGCCCAGACAACAAACAGATCGCCGCTCATCACGACGGTATGCATTGCGTGGTGGCGTCGTCCTCGCTTGGGCGGGACGACAAAGAGGGTTTACGGGCACCCGCCGGCGGTCACCGTCACCGCGACCTGTAGCGGGTGCCCCACCGTCTGCACCGCCAGATGCGTGGCGCCCGGGCTCGAGACGATCTTTCCGCCATTCACCGCGGCACACCATCCGTTCGGGTAGTGCTGCGCGGCGGCGATGTCGATCACCGTGTCCCCCCGGGACGCCGCGGTCGGCGAATAGATCATGCTGAAGGCGTCGGTGAAGGGATTGAAGAGGAAGGAAATGGGGTTCCCGGCGACCTCTTGGGGATACGTCCGCGACAGGACCTGCACGATCGGCGAATACGTGCCGTTGGGCAGTACCAGGCCTTCGGCCGAGGATCCCGTGGGATCGTCGTAGTACTTCCACGCCCAGTAGATCCACCCCATCTCCGTGATGCCCGCCCACTCCGTGTCGAAGCCCATCAGGGAGACGCTCGAGGTGGCCCCGAACTCGCTCATGAAGAGCGCCGGGCCGTTCGGCTGGTCCGCTGAGCTCATGGAGAGGCGTGTGATGTCCTGTTCCGACGCCGTCGTCTCTTCGTCCTGCAGGCAATGCAACAAATTCGTGGGGTCCCCGGTGACGGGGCTGCGGTCCCCGCAGTAGTCGTGGAAGTTGAAGACGATCCTCGGGAAGGGCAACGGGCCCAGCTGCGACGGGATGTTGCCCCCGGTCACCCAGTAGATGTCCGGCTCGACGAAAATCAAGTGGCGGTGATCGACGGCTTCGATCGAAGGGATCAGCCCTTCTTCGGGGACGTCGGCGGGACACTGCAACAGCGTCGTGCCGTTGGCCAGATCGCCTTCGTGGGCGCGGCCGGTGTAGAAGCACTCGAGGTTCCCGGTGAACGTGGACCCGGCGGCGTTGACCGTCTCGGTCGAGAAGGGCTCGTTGTAGGGGTCGTATCCGACGACCCACGGGTCAGTCTTGAAATAGTTCGCCACGACCTGCCAGACCATGTCGTACTGGCCCTGCAGATTGCCCACGACGTCGTTGTTCCAGAAGTGGTCCACCGCAGTCCGCAGCGTGGGATTGACGTAATTGTTGGACCAGCGGCCCCCGAGCGGCACGATCGGCACGTTGTCCGTGCACACGGCCCAGTTCGGCGCTCCTTCGCCGCGGAAGTTCGTGTTGTAGACGTCTTGATGCATGTCGAGCAGCGTGTAGATGCCGTGGCGCGCCAAGAGCGCCACTGTGGCAGCGACATGGCGCAGATACCGCATCGCGACGGCGTGGTTGAACTCGTGCGGGTCACCGGGTGTGCCACGCGTACAGATGGCGGGTTGGTTCGGGCCCCCCGCTCCCGGCTCGAGCGCCTGCCACTCGATGCCGAGGCGGACCACGTTGAACCCCAACGCTTGCATGCGCGACGCGTCGGTGTTGTCGAAGTTCCACGGCTTGCCGGGGTCCGGATAGGCGATGTACGGCGCGTGTTTGTAGACGACGTTGACCCCGTGGAGTATCACCGCGCGGTTGTCGGCGTCGTAGATGTACGGACCACCCGGCGAGCTCAGGAACGAGGGGACTCCGGTTCCGGCGCCCGACTGGGTCGGTCCGGAGCTCGACTGGTACTGCACTCCGGGCCCGCTGAGCATCTCGATGTGCGGGCTCAACGCGTTCACGTTTGGCTGGTTCACGATGTGGCGCGGTGCGGTCGTCGTGGTCGTCGATGACGCGGCCGCCGGCGCCGTCGTCGACGTTGTCGTCGGGCCCGACTGCGCCACCGCGGCCACGGCCGGCGCGGCCGACCAGATCGTCACCGTCGTCGCGGTCACGGCCAGCACGGACCACCACCGGCGTGTTTGCACCCCCGTCGCCGCGCGCGCACGTCCGACATACGACCGCCTGAGTCTCATGCACTCCCCCGATGACACCTGTTGGTCCCCCGGAACTGTAACGGTGCCTGCGCCCAAGCCAGGCTGAGAAGCGCGTGAGCGAAGCGCCGGACGCGCGATTCAGATCAGCATGCCGAGCCGCCGGCGCCGCACGAAGAGATCGGCCGCCGCCAGCAGGTCGGCTTGCGTGGAGCCCTGGTTCTCCAGGAGCTCGTCCGCCCACAACAACTGGAGCGCGGTGTGGATGCGATCGAGTCGCCGCTGCGCCCTGACCTCTTCGAAGGCATTGCGCAAGGTGTGGTGGAGCACCTCGGTGTGCGGCGGCGGCAGGGCGAGCTCGCTCCGTCGGTCCGCCAGGAGGTCGCCGAACTCCAGGTACCACTGGTGCGTGGCGGCGTACGAGTCGCGCAGGACCGCCTCGGCGACCTTGACTTCCTCGATTTCGCCGAGTCCCTGAGCGGGCGGGTCCAGCCGGAGCGTGCCCAGCGTGTACGCGCCGAGCCGGAGCCGGTTGGCCCCGGTGAAGAGACTGGCGACCGTGTCGAGCGGCACCACCTTGGCGCCACGCTCCGTCACGAACTGGCGGAAGGCGTCGTCCAACAACAGATAGGCGCCGTGGGAGTCGCGCTCACTCGCGCTGATGTCCACGGATTGCGACGTGGTCGTGAGGCGTTCCACCGCATCGGACAGGTACGCCGAGTTCGCCGCGAACGCATCCGAGAGCGCGCGCCCGAGCGCTGCGGTCGCCCCTCTCGGCCAGAACAGGAACCCGACGACGACGCTGACGCCACAGCCGAGGGCGACGTCCTCGATGCGGGTCAAGCCCACCCGCCATCCGACCGGTGCGATGATGTTGAACAGGATCACGATCACGAGCGTGAACCCGGCCTGCCCGGCTACGAAGGAGATCATCGACGGGGCCGTCCCGGCGATCAGTACTGCGATCGGCAACAACACCCACAACAAGACCGTGTGGTCGGCGACCCCGATCATGATGGCCGAGCCCACGACGACCCCGATGGCCGTGCCGCCAATGGCGCGCAGGGCCGTCACCCCCGTGCCGAAGGCGTTCGAGCGAAGCACCGAGATCGTGCCGAGCACAACCCAGAAGCCGTGCTGCACGGCCGTGAGCTCCACCACGCCGACCGCGAGCGCCAGGCCGACCGCACCCCGCACGGCGTTACGGAACCAGATCGAACGGAAGGAAAGGTGCGAGCGGACCCGGTGGCCGAGGTTCTGCGCCGTTGACTCGCCCATCGCCTGCACGCGGCGGTCGGCCGCCGGCTCCGCACCCGACGCCTCGAGCGTGGCGTCCGCCACCATTCCCACCACGACCCCCAGCCCGCGGGCGCGGAAACCGGGGTCCAATTCGTTGCCCTCGATGCTGTCGCTCTCGCCCGAGCCCACGCCCTCGCGCGCCGCGTTCTCCCCCGCCGGCACGGCCTCCTCGTCGGCGAGCGTGGCCAGGTCGGCCGCCAGCTCGGCGTCGATGAGGGCGTCGAGATGCCGGTTGGCCTCCTGCACGGCGGCGATGCTCGCCCGGTCGGTGACGGGGTGCGCCTCCTTGTCACTGATCAGCCGAGCCGCCTTGCTGAGCGTGTCGCTCGCCGACTCCAGCACCGTCGCGGCCTGCGCTGCGCTCCGGGGCGAAGCGCGGGTCGGCGCGGTGTTCGTCGTCGCCCAGCAGCACGGGGTTGCTGGCGACCCACTCGACACGGCCCACGAGCTTGGAGAGCGCGACGGCACTCGAGGCCGCGCCCGTCGGCGGGTACGGCGTCGCCGCGAACTGCGTCCGCAGCCGCCCGACCGCCTCGGTGACCTCGCGCTTCGGTCCCGGGTCGGCGTCGCCCCGCGCCCAGGCGCGAATGAGCCGGGCCGTTGCCTCCGTGGCGTCCGCCAGCCTGCGACGGAGGTTCTCGTGCCACGGCGGCGGCCAGAGGAACAGGCACGCCGGGATGCAGACGGCCGCCGCCAGCGCAAACCCCAAGAGGCGGTAGCCGATCTGCGACGCGGGCGCCGCGACCGCCACCGGTAGGACGAAGGTCAACAACGCCGCCGTGGACGCCGTGGCGGCGAGGGGGCTCAAGATCCCCGAGAAGAGCACCACGAAGCCGACCACGCCCATGGTGATGACGGCCGCGACCTTGTTCGTCGACGCCGTCGTCCCCAGCGCGATGAACGCGCACCCGACCACGAACAGGGCGCCGTACGACAGGACCCGGGTCCGCGCCGGTCCCGTGAACTCGACCAGCAGGAGCAACGCGAGGCTGCCGAACGCCGCGAACAAGCCCACCTGCGAGTTCGAGAAGAAGACGTGCGCGACCGCAAAGACAGAGGGCATCACGATGGCGGCGCGCAGCGAACGCTTGACCGCGAGCAGCCCCGGGTCCTTGGCGCGGAGCCATCGGACCGCGCGCTGCCCCGGGTTCCCCTCGGCGACTTCCGGCGTTTCGACCTCGGTCATTGGCCCGCCGTCATCATTTCGGAGGCCCGCTGAGCGGGCAAGCGCCGCCACCCACGAGGCGCCGCCAGGCCCATTCCCCTGCGTAGCGCCCTCCACCGCGACCGTCCGCGGCCGGCGCACGCGACCCCGGAGATAAGGTCCCCGCGATGTCCGCATCGCCGGTGTGGCAGCGCAACGGGCCCGAGGGAGACGCCTGACCCGTGCCGGGCATGGGTCGCACGCTGCAGACGGGCAACTCGCTGATCGTCTCGAGCTTCCACAGCGCGCTGTGGCACCAGTTCTTGATCGTCCTCTTGGTCGGGCTCGTCTGCGCCATCGGCTTCAACGTCGTGCGCACGATCCAATGGCGTCGCCTCAAGGAGGAAGGGGTCGCCTCGTTCCCATCGTCGAGCCTCCTCACGACGCCCGAACCGCTGGCGCGCCACGTGGTGCGGGTGGGTTTCGGTTGCCTCTGGATCCTCGACGGCCTCCTCCAGATCCAGTCCGGCATGCCGCTCGGCATGCCGTCCGGCGTCATCCAGCCTTCGGCGGCGACCTCGCCGGCCTGGGTGCAGCACGTCGTCAACAGCGGCGTGACGATCTGGTCGAACCACCCCGTCGAAGCCGCTGCCGCCACCGTCTGGATACAGCTCGGCCTCGGCGTCTGGCTTCTCGTCGCGCCGCGTGGCCGCTGGTCGCGGTTGGCCGGGTTGGCCGCGGTCGGCTGGGGCCTGGTCGTGTGGGTGTTCGGCGAGGCCTTCGGCGGGATCTTCGCACCCGGCCTCACGTGGCTGTTCGGTGCGCCCGGCGCCGTCCTCTTCTATTGCGTCGGCGGCCTGCTCGTTGCGCTGCCCGAGCAGGCGTTCGCGACGGCCCGTCTCGGCCGGATCATCGTCCGGGTGGGCGGCGTGTTCCTGCTCGGCATGGCGGTGCTGCAGGCCTGGCCCGGGCGCGGCTTCTGGCAGGGTCGCAACGGCACCCTGACCGGCATGGTCCAACAGATGGCGCAGACGCCCCAACCCCACGTCTTCTCGTCGTGGGTTGGATCCTTCGCCTCCTTCGTCGAGGCCCACGGGTGGGGGGTCAACCTCTTCGCGGTGATCGCGTTGGCCGTCATCGGCGCCCTCCTCGTGACCGGGAGGCGCCAGTTCGTCCTTGGCGCCCTCGTCGCGTTCGTGGTCCTGTCCCTCGCCGATTGGGTCCTCATCGAGGACTTCGGCTTCTTCGGCGGGGTCGGGACCGACCCCAACTCCATGCTTCCCATGGCCCTCGTTCTCGTGTCGGGTTATCTGGCCATGGTCCGCCTCCCCGTTCCCCACCACGTCGGGGAGGAGGCGACCGTCGGCTCGGCCGCAGCCGCGCCGAGCGCGTCGGGCGGCGCAGCAGAACCCGCCCCGACCGCGACGCCGGGCGGGTGGTGGGACCGCGTGACGCTGGGCTATCTCCTCCGCTCGGCCGCTGCCGTGGCCGCGCTCGCCATCGTGCTCGTGGGCGCGGCGCCGATGGCCACGGCCTCGGTGAACCGCAACGCCGACCCGATCTTGACCGAGGCACTCGATGGCACACCGAACGTCGTCGACACCCCGGCACCCCCCTTCACGCTGACCGACCAGCACGGCCAGCCGGTCAGCCTGAGCCAGCTGCGGGGCCACGTCGTCGCCCTCACCTTTCTCGATCCGGTCTGCACGTCCGACTGCCCGCTCATCGCACAGGAGTTCCGCCAGACCGACCAACGCCTCGGGAGCCAAGCCCGCAACGTCGACTTCGTCGCGGTGGTGGCGAACCCGATCTACCGGTCGTTGTCCTTCACCAACGAGTTCGACCAGCAAGAGGGCCTCACCCATCTCTCCAACTGGTACTACCTGACGGGTTCGCTCTCGACCCTCAACCGCGTCTGGGACGACTACGGAATTGAGGTCGCCACCGTGGCGAACGGTGCGATGGTCGCCCACAGCGACACCGCGTTCGTCATCGACGCCCAAGGCCGTCAACGCGACGCACTGATCGACGACCCCGGGCCGACCGAGGTGTTCGCCTCGTCGTTCTCCTCCCTCCTCTTGGGCCAGATCGACCAACTCCTCACTTCGTGAGGTTGCGGCGCCCAAATATGTCGACGACCCGTGGCGGTCGCCGTGTGGGCCTTGCCGCCCTCTCGATCCTGGCCGGGTCCGCCGCTCTCGTCGCCGGCGCCGGAGTGGCCGGCGCGGCCGGCCTCCCGCTGTCGGCCGCCACCGAGACCCCGTCCGATTCCTGGGCGGTCCTGCCCATGGGTCAGCTCGGCAACCAGGCGAACACGTTCTGGCAGCTTCTCCACGCCGAGCCCGGCTCGTCGCACTGGGCCTCCGTCACGCCACAAGGTGTGGCGGACAACGGCGGGATCGTGGCCGCCGCTGGAGTGGCCGGGGCGTCGATCACGGTCGGCTTCCTGCCCAGTCAGCTGCTGCGCTTCTCCCCCCTCTCAGTGAGCACCGACAGTGGCCACACCTGGAATCCCGCCTTCCTTCCCGGGGCTTTAGCCGCGAGCCCAAGCGCGCTGGCATCCGGCCCGGATGGATCGCTCGCCATTGTCGGAGACACCGTGCTGTACGAGTCCTCCAGCAGATCGGCCTGGGCCCGGATCGTCTCGCTCGCCACGTTTCGGGGGCTCGCCCCGCGGTGCAGTGCCACGGCTCTGGACGCCGTCGCGGTGGAACCGACGGGCGGCGCGCTCGTCGGCGCTTCCTGCCACAACGGCGAGGTCGGTCTCTTCACCGAGTCCGAAGGTGTGTGGCACCTCGATCCGGCAGCCCTGCCCGGCGTTTGGAGGAACGCGGGCACCGCGGTGATCCGCCTGCAGTCAAACGCCGGCCAGACGACCGCGCTAGTGGCGGCCGGGCGAGGAGGTCGCCAGGCGTTATTCGCTCTCTCTCAGTCGGGCACCAGCAGCTTGCGTGTTTCGGCGCCGCTGTCGTTCGGAGCGGGTTCCACTATCCGTGCCAGCGCGGTCGACCCCGGAGGCGCGCTGAGCGTCCTCGTCGGATCGAAGCGATCTCCTTCCGTGGCCGAGATCAACCCCGACGGCAGATGGGTCACGCTTCCGCCGCCGCCGATCGGCACCCTCGGGCTCGCGTGGGTGGTTCCCAGCTCGATCTCCTTCGGCGGCACGGGGCTAGATGCGTTTACCGTCGTGAAGGGCACCGAGCTCCACGTGTTTGTGCTCACTCCGGCCGGCACCAAGTGGGTCCCAGCCCAGACGCTCCAGGTGCCGTTGGCCTATGGCTCGTCTTCCTGAGGCCGCCGAGCACGCCATGTCGGCCGCCGTCATCGGACCTGCACGCGGTACCGTGACCACGTCCGTGTCATGAACGGAGCCACCGGGTGAACTACGTCGTCGACAACTGGAGTTTCGATCCGTTCGTCATCGTCGTCGCTCTTGTCGTGCTGCTCCACGAACTCGGCCTGGCGAATCTCCGCCGCCGCTCGGTCCCGGCGCGAACCCGCTCACGCCGGCTGCGGTCGCTCTGGTTCTACGGCGGCCTTCTGCTCCTGTTGATCGCCGTGATGTCGCCGATCGACTACTGGGCTGACGACTACTTCTTCGTCCACATGATCGAGCACATCATCATCATGTTCTTCGCGCCGATCCTGATCGTGGCCGGCGCCCCGTGGCTCCCGCTCCTCCATGGCCTGCCGGTGGGGGTCCGGCGCCGACTCGTGCGCGCCGTCATGCTCGGGCGATCCTCCTCGGCGCTGCGTGCGGTCGGCCGCTTCCTCGCCAACCCCTGGACCGCACTCGTTGCGTTCAACGCCGTCATGATCTTCTGGCACATACCGGCGCTCTTCGACTCTGCGCAGAACAATCAGCTCATCCACATCTGGCTGATGCACGCCAGCTTCTTCGTCACCGGGATCATGTTCTGGCTCCAGATCATCCCGTCGTATCCGATCAAGCCCAAGGCGTCGCCGCTGTGGCAGATCGGCGCCATCATCTCCACCAACGTCGTGATGTTCATCCTGGCGATGTCGCTGTCGCTTGTTCACGCAGGACAGCGTCTACTCGGTCTACGCCCACGTCCCGGGCGTCACGCTGTCGCCGTACGCCGACCAACAGATCGGCGCGGCGATCCTGTGGGTGTGCGGCGACTTCTGGGCGGTCCCGGCGTTGGCGGTGGTCATCCGCCGCGCCATGGACAGCAAAGAAGGGTTCTCTCTCGGCGTGGACCGACTCTTCCACCGCGACCCCGGTCCACCGCTCGAAGTGTTCCGCCCTGGAACCACCGAGCGGGTCTCGCAACCCTGACCGGCCGCCTCTGACCGAAAGCGCCGCGGGGTCCGGGGCGACCCAACGGAATCCTCCTGACTAGCAGCCCCTATTGCAGCGTTCCCGCAATGTCAATGGTTGACGAAGACGTAACAAATCCTTAACGTCATCGCCGGGGCATTCGTCGGCAAGGTTCTGGTACTCGGGAGGGTCCGTGAGCTTGGCGTGGAAGTGGGGAGTGACGATTGTCCTGTTCCTCATTTGCGCCGCGGCCGGAGTCATCCTCGTCGTCAATCTCTTGGGCACCCCGCCCACGGTCGAGTACACACAGGGCCCGGGCGGGGCGGTCAACGTCGCCTTGCAGACGGTCGGGGCTTACGGCGCCGGCAACCACCCCGACTGGGTGTCGTACCTCGTGCGGTCGCCGAACGGACAGTGGGTGCACACGACGAACTTTCAGGTGCCCGCACACACCCGGATCAACGTCACGATCTACCAGTACGACTCGGGTAGCCCCTTGCGCAACCAACAGCTCGGCTTGGTGACGGGCACGTACGGGAACTCCGCCGTGCTCAACGGCAAGAGGTTCCAGGTCATCAACGCCAACGTCGGTAACGGCGTGGGCCACACGTTCACGATCCCGTCGCTCGGCATCAACGTGCCGCTCTTCGGCAACAACGGGAACGCCAACCTCTGCGCGGCCGCGCCGTGCACGCTCAAGTCGCCGCACAACATCATTCACTTCTCCTTCACCAGCCCCGGCTCGGGCAACTACCGCTGGCAATGCTTCGTCCCCTGCGGGGCTGGTTGGCTGTTCGGGAACGGTGGGCCGATGTCGACGTTGGGCTACATGGGCGGCTTCATGAAGGTGGTGGCGTGAGCGAAACCCAGGCGGCGGGCACGTCGACGCCCGCCGAACCCGCCGGCGGCGCCGCCGAAGACCGGACCCACCACTGGTGGCGCCTGATCGCCATCTGGGTCGTGCTCTCCGCGATCCTCGACCCGCTCTTCTACTACCTGGCGGGTCCCCATATTCCGCCCGGCACCATGACCGACGTGGCGGAGGGTGCGCAGTTCGACTTCAACATCCTCTTCATCATGGGACTCCCGGTGCTGCTCGCCGTGTGGATCTACATCGCCTACGCGATCTGGATGTGGCGAGCCTCCAGAGGGGGACCGGAGCCCGTGGTTGGGCCGCATTCCCGCGGCCACATCGGCGTCCAGGTGGGCTGGATCATCACCACCACGGTCCTCGTCATGTTCCTCTTCGGGTTCGGTACCTACGAGCTCGTGCAGCCCGAAGGCGCCGGCGGCGGCCAAGGCTCCAGCCCGATCTGGACGCCGGCGTCCAAGACCGTCCTGCCCATCCAGGTCATCGGACAGCAGTGGAAGTTCACCTATCGTTACCCGACGTTCGGCGGGTTCGAGACCAATCAGCTGGTGGTGCCCGACGACACGACGATCCAGTTCAACGTGACGTCGCTCGACGTCATCCACAGCTTCTGGGCGTACCAACTCGGCGTGAAGGCCGACGCCAACCCCGACTACAACAACGTCGCGTACGCCACGACCCAGCAGCTGGGCTCGTTCACCGTTCGCTGTGCCGAGCTCTGCGGCATCTGGCACGGGGCCATGTACAACAGCGGCGCCGTCGTCTCCAAACAGCAGTTCGAGTCCTGGGCCACGCTCACGCAGTTCCGGCTCCGCAAGAACACCAAGTTGCTTCCTCCATACGCGCTGACGTACACGCCCGACGCCAACGGCGCGGACGGTGGCTACTACCCCGACAACGTCGACCCGTACTCGAAGGTCGAGATGTACGGCGCCAAGCAGCCGAGCGGTGGGGGCTGACGTGATCGATCACCAGCCCGCGCACACGACACAGCCGATACTCGAGATGGGGGCGCACTGCTGTGGCCATTGACACCTCGCTGGACCAACCCGAGTTCCCGGGCGAGGAGGACACGGGCACCCCCGAGCGCGTCCCGCCGGCATGGCGCCGCTCGCCCTGGTTGCGGCCGAACGTCATCTGGGCCATGGCCGGTGGCGTGGTCGGCTATCTCATCGGCCACTGGCTCGGCAACGTCATCGCCAGCGGCTACCAGAACTCCAGCGGAGCATCCGATCTGAACGACGTCGCCATCGTCCTCGGGCTCGTCTTCGGTGTCGTCGGGTGGATGGGCGGCATCGGCGGCTTCAACTACCCCCTCGCCAAGATCCTCGGCTACGAGCTTTCGCCCTCGCCGCCCGAGAAGAGCTGGGTCCGCTACTTCCGCATGACCGACGACCACAAGGTCGTCGGATGGCAGTACGCGGTCGGCGTCCTCCTGTTCCTCTTCACCGGTGGCCTGCTGGCCATGCTCATCCGCACCGAGCTGCTCAGTCCCACCAACCACGTCTTCGGCCCCGGGACGTATATCGCCATCGTCGGCGAGCACGGCACGATCATGATGATGATGGCCTCCTCGGCCGTGGTGGGGCCGCTCGGTAACTGGCTGATCCCCCTCATGATCGGCTCACGCCGGATGGCGTACCCGCGCATCGAGGCGTTCTCCTTCTGGATCTTCATGGCGGGTTACTTCGTCATCGTGAGCGCGTTGTTCTTCGGCGGCTTCCCGACCGGCTGGACGGGTTACGCGCCCCTGCAGACGCAGGCGTCGGGCGGGATGGATTCGTACCTCGTCGGATTCGGGGTCATAGGCATCGGAATGATCCTGGCCGGTTTCAACCTCGCCGCCACGATCATCAATTACCGGGCCCCGGGGATGACGTGGAGCCGGCTGCCGATCTTCGTGTGGGGCATCCTGGCTACCACCGCCCTGCTTACGCTGGCCACGCCGACGCTCTTGGTGGCGTGCCTGACCGGCATCCTCGACCGCACGGCCGAGACCGCGTTCTTCGTCAACGAGCACGGCGGGAGCAGCTTCTTGTGGCAGAACCTCTTCTGGTTCTTCGGCCACCCCGAGGTGTACATCATGGCGCTCCCCGGTTTCGGGATCGTCATGGAGATCCTCCCGGTTTTCACCCGCAAGCCCCTGTTCGCCTACAAGGTCGCCGCGGCGGGCATGTTGGGAGTGGCGCTGCTCTCGTTCTTCGTCTGGCAGCACCACCTCTTCCAGAGCGGCATCAACCCCGACATGCGGCCGCTGTTCATGCTGACCACCGAGCTGATCTCGATTCCGACGGGCTTCTTGTTCTTGGTCACCCTGGGCACGCTATGGAAAGCCAAGATCAGATTTGAGACCCCGATGCTCTTCTGTCTGGGGATGCTCTTCAACTTCCTGATCGGTGGGGTCACGGGCGTCTTCCTTTCGGACGTCCCGGTCAACGTGACCGTGCACGGCAGCTTCTTCGTCCTGTCGCACTTCCACTACACCATCATGGGTGGGCTGATCTTCGCCCTGTTTGCCGGGTTCTACTTCTGGTTCCCGAAGATCACCGGGAAGACGCTGAACCGCAAGCTCAGCAAGTGGCACTTCTGGACGTTCTTCATTTTCTTCAACCTGACCTTCTTCCCGATGTTCTTGATCGGGATCCTGGGCCAGCCGCGGCGGGTGTTCGAGTACGCCGCCAACCTGCAGACGCTGAACGACATCGCGAGCATCAGCGCCTACTTCCTGGGCGCCTCGTTCCTGTTCTTCATCGTCAACTTCGTCTGGTCGATCTACCTGAACCCGCACCCGGCGCCGCCCAACCCGTGGAACTCTCTGGGCCTCGAGTGGCAGACGCCGACACCCGTCCCGTGGTTCAACTTCGAGCACATCCCCGTCGTCCTGAACGACCCGTACCACTACGGCGAGGCCGACGCGCTCCCGGTGGCTGATCTCGGACGCCCCATGGCAGCCGTCGGCGCGCCGGCGGGCGCCGTCACCCACGATGAGCTCGGAACCGGCGTCGAAGGTGACGGCGATCCGCGCCCACCGATTCTCTGAGGAACGAACGAATGGCACAGGCTGAGAACCAGCAGTTCGAGAGCTTCCCCCAACTCAAGGAGACGCCCGAAGAGATCGCGTTCGAGTTACGGGCGCAGGAGGGGGCGCTCTGGACCGGGGGCAAACTCGTCATCGGCATCTGGGCGTTCGCCTTCGCCGCGTTGGCGTTCGCCTACTTCTATCTCCGCTCGGCGAACAACGAGGACCTCTGGCGCCCCGGCGGCATTACGGCTCCGACAGGGACGGGCGCCGCCATCTTCGCCATCACGGTGGCGAGTGCGCTGCTGATCCAGTACGGCCAGAGCCGCTTCCGCGCCAACGAGACGCTGGACTGGCAGGTCGCCGGGTGGGTCGCCGTAGCCGGCGGCTTGCTGGCCATCGGCCTCCAGGTCTGGCAGCTCACGGAGCTGCCCTTCTTCCCCGGCTCCAGCGGCTATGCCTCGTGCTTCATCGGCTGGGCGATCATGAACATCGTGTTCCTGCTGTCGGGGGTCTATTGGATCGAGACGATCCTGGCCCGCGAGCTCCGACTCCGTCGTGCCATGGCGCAGGACGGCGGCGCACCCGGGTCCACCCTTCCGGTGGCCCGGATACTGCGGGTCAACCTGAGCGGGTGCACCTATTACTGGGGCTTCATTGCGCTGGTCGGCCTGTTCTTCTGGGTACTCTTCTATGTCATCTGAGCGTGGAAGGGTGAGCCCATGACCATCGTCGCCGACGTCGCTGGGACGCAGGCCCTGACCTTCGCCATCCCGATCGGAACGCTCTTCGTCGTTTCGCTCTGGGGCTTCTTCGTACGTCGACCGACCAAGCGCCGCCAGACGCGATGACAGCGGGGGCTGCCGCAGGGCGGCCCCGGGCGCGCACAACACCCTGGCGAAATTGGTGTTTGGGTGCCGCAGTCCTGGTGGCGGTGGTGGCGCTGGTCCCACCTCTCGGCACGGTCGCCCGCCGGACCGAGTACGCCGCCGCACTGCAGTTCTCGCTCTTGGCCATCGGCTTGCCGGCCTTGGTCACTCTCGGGGCGCCGTGGTCGCTCCTCGGACTGGCGGGACCGCCGCACGGCGAAGGGCGCCCGCGGCCATTGGACAGACTGGCCGACCGGCGGCTTCGCCATCGCGAGCTGACCTGGTCGATCGCCTTCATCGCCGTGGACCTGGTGGTCGCGGCGATCTGGCACGCACCCGGCGTCGTGGCGTCGGTGTCGAGCCATCCGTGGCTTGCCGTCGTCGAAGCCGTCACGCTCCTCGTGTCGGGCGTAGGGCTCTGGCTGGAGCTGATTTCGTCGCCACCCCTGGTCCCGAGGTCAGGCCATCTCCGACGGGCGGTGCTGGCCGCCATCACCATGTGGGTCTTCTGGATCCTGGCCTACTTGGTCGGCCTGTCGAACCACGGCTTCTACCCGAGCTTCCCCCACGTCGCCGGTGGGCTCAGCGCGGCGGCCGACGAGGAGATCGCGGCGGTGGTCTTGTGGTTCGTGGCCACCGCGGCCTTCATGCCGGTCATCTTCTGGAATGCCCTGACCTGGTTGCAATCCGAAGATGACCCCGACTCCGAGCTGCTGCAGGTCGCACGCGCCGAGCGGCGCCGGGGCACGGCACCCGATCTCGGCTCGGGCGACGCCCCTGCGTCTGGTTTCTAGCTCAGCCGTTCGAGGGCTGGGCGGGAAGGTCCACGGGTGCCAGGTGCGTGTCGAGGTCGCGGTCGGCCGCATCTTCGGCTGCAACGGCGGTACCCCGATCTCGTGCCAAGAGCGACTCCGCAGCCTTGAGGTCGCGGCGCGCGGCGGCGTTTCCCGGATCGTTCAGCAGCGTCTGGACGTCCTCGATCGTCCGCAGAGCGTCTGAGGTCGTCCACAGCGTCGCCGTCGCAATGACTTGCGCCAGCTCTTTCCCCGCTGCGGTGGTCGGCGTCTGGATGTTCGACGCCAGGTCGTACGTGCTCTCGTTGGTGAGCGAGCAGGCGGACTGGTCATCGCTGAGCAGCCCGGGCGTCGGCGCCCGGTCGGCCGCACTCAGCCGATGGGTCGACGCCAGAGCCCAGATGCCGAGGGCCTGGTGAATGCTGTACGCACACGGCTCGAGGTCGGAGTTGACCTCGCTCATCACGCTGCGTTCGGCGCTGATGTCGCTCGCCCGCGACGTGGATGTGGGTAGGTCGGTCAGGACGGTGATCAACGCGATCACGATCACCACGACGGCGATCGACAGGCGTCGGTGACGCTGCCAGATCGGGGCCCGCTTTTCGGCGGAGTCGGTCACCGCGTCGGTCGTCGTCATCGGTTGATCAGCCGCTCCGCGTAGACCGCGATGCCCTGGCTCCAACGCGCCCTCGGCCGCAGGCGTGAGGCTGTAGGTCCCACTCGAGTTCTCGTCGGCGAAGGGGGTGGCGCGGTAACGCAAGAAGCCACCGTTGTCGATGAAGTCCATGACGTCGCTGTGCGCTTCGAGCCCGGTCTTGGTGTTGACCGAGATCGACACGTCGTACGCCTTCCACACGGTGTTGAGGGTGGCCAATGGTCCGGTGACGAAGTGCCAGTTGGGCAACGCAGCCAGCCCGGTCGCGCCGGCGGGTGCGGCCGCCGACGCCGCCAGCGCGCTGGGGTCCGTGTTGACCGTCACGAACTCCACATCGGAGGCCTGCGCCCCCAAGTCCGTGTCCGCCTGCTCGATCTCAGCGGCCAGCACCGGGCAGATGTCGTTGCACGGTGCGTCGAAGAAAGTCAGGACCACGACGCGCGTGGGATTGCTCGGCACCGTGACCGGCTGGCCGTTCTGGTCGGTGAGCGAGAACCTGGTCGCGGGACGTGGGCTCGGCATAGTGAGGCCCATGAACGACGGCAGCGCCGCGCCGAGCGTCCGGTTCACCGCGGGAGGCGCGGGCGTGTTCCGCGGCGAGACGCGCGTCGCGCTCGGGGTGGTCGTCGTGGTGGTCGAAGTCGGGTTGAGCCCCGCCGCGGAGAAGAGATGCTCGCCGATGAGGCCGCCGAGGGTCAGCACCAAGACGGCGCCCAGGATCCACCAGATGAAGTTCGCCGGGACCCTCGGTGCGCCTGCGGCCAACGCGGCGCTGCGGTCGATCGGCGCGTGCTCCTCCGGCGGCGCACCGCCGACGACCCGGGACGCAACGGGCGCATCGCGGTGCGCCTCTCCGTCGACGTCCACGGGACCGCTCACTGGCCTGCCCGGCCCTGCTCGAGCCGGTGGACCCAGCGATCGAGTTTCGTGACCGTCTGCGGCCCCAGCGCCGCGCCGACCACCCGGCCTTGTGCGTCGAGGAAGTAGGTCACCGGGAGCGCCTGGACGAGATACTGCGTCGCCACCTTGGCGTCGTTGTCGAGGGCGACCGGGTACGCCGCGTGCGCCTCGCCCAGGAGCCTCGTCGCTGTGGCCACGGAGCTCTCGTTCGAGTCCACGCCGACGACGTGCACCTGGCCGGAGTTGGCGCGGGCGACGCTCGCCACCGCCGCGAGCTCCGCTCGGCAATCGGGACACCACGAGGCGAAGAAGTTGACGATGACCGGTGTACCCCGGAATGAGGACAGCGACACCGGGGCCCCGCCGCCAAGTGCGGGCAGTGAGAAGCCGGGCGCGGTCGTGCCGGCCTTCAGCGTGGCCGGAGGGGGCGAGGCCAGCGCCCCCGAGCTGGGCGCCGTCGGCTTGGCCGGTCCGCGCGCGACGACGAACACCACGAAGCCGATGAGGCAGGCGGCCCCCACGGCGACGACGACCTTGAAGACCCGGTCCCGCGGCGCACGCCTCGGGGCATCGTGACCCTCGTCCTCTCCGGGCCTCGCACGTGCGTGTACCGACCCCCCGAGATCCACGGCGCCCACGCTAGCCAGGCACTTTGTCGGATTTAGGTCGAACGGACTGCGGTAGCCCCGAAGGGACTGGGCTCACCATTCCGCCTGGCGCTCAACTGGTTCGACCTCTTTTTCCCGCTTGCGGAGCCGGGCCGCCCGCGCCTCGGGGTCCTCGTGGATCAGATGCCACCACGCCGCCAGCGCGATGCCCACGAAGATGGGCCACTCGAACGTGTAGAACCAGCTCAACCCGTTGCCCCCGAGCGCCCTCCCCAACTGCCACCAGGTGGCGATCGCACACCCGGTCACGAAGACCAGGAGCTCGAAATGCAGCAGCACGGCTCGAGGGGAGAACCACCGTCTCCTCACGTCGAGCATCGTAGGGCTCCATCCCGTCCTATGCGCTGGTCACGAGCGCTTTTCTGCTCGGCGTCACTCCATCTCGGCGAGGATCTCCCGACAGCGCTTGGCGTCTCCCGCCAGCTTGGTCTGGAAGGCCTCCATGCGGGTCAGCTTGTCGCTCAGCTGCTTGGCGAGTGACTCGTTCAATTCGGCCGCCTCCTGCAACATCGCCTTCTGGACAGCGCGCGCCTTCTTGGTCGTCTCGCCCTTGTTGGCCCGGTAGGTCGCCCTGAGCTCGTCGAGCCGGGTCTCGAGAGCAAGGAACTCGCGGATCTCGTCGAGGTTCATGCCGAGGACCTCGCGCAGCTCCAAGATGCGCTCCAGGTGGACGAGGTCGTCGGTCGTGTAGCGGCGCTCGCCGCCCGCCGTGTAAAGCGACGGCGTGAGCAGCCCGAGCTCCTCGTAGTAGCGAAGCGTCCGCGCCGACACGCCCACACGGGTGGCGGCGTCGCTGATGCGGATGCCCGCCTCGGTTGCGTCGGAGAGTGTTGGCGTCGCCGCCGCAGTGTGGTCGGTGCTCACTGTCCCCTCATTCCACCAGCAGAGGCTCGGTCTCGGCCACCGCCTCTTGGGCCGGCACCCAGTCGGGCTCGGCCGTGACACCGAGCTCGCCTGGGGCCGCGGGCTCCTCGTAGTGGTACTTGCCGCCCCGGAGCAGCGAGGCGAAGGCGCCTAGAAGGCACGCCCCGGCTGCGAAGGCGAACGCCTCGGTCAGTCCGTCGGAGAAAGCGGGGGCGAGCAGATGGGGGAAGAACGAGTGGCTGGTCAGATAGGCCGCCGTGGCATGCGGCAGATGCGACAGCGTCGCCGGCCCCAGCAGCTGCTGCATCGGGTTGTAGCCGAGGAAGGCGGCGAAGAGGCTGCCGACCGGCGGCAGGTGCGAGACCCGGGTGGCCACCGCCGGGCTCACTCCTTGGGCGGTGAGCCCATGGAAGAGCGCCGACGGCAGAGTGGAGGCCAGCCCGAGGATCATCAAGGTGAAGAAGATGCCGATGGAGAGCACCTGCGCCGACGAGTTGAAGGTGCCCGCCATGCCCGCGCCGGCGCCGCGCTGGCTCGCCGGGAGGCTGTTCATGATCCCGGTCTGGTTGGGCGCGATGAACATGCCCATGCCGACGGAGTTCACGAAGATCAGCGCGGCGAAGACGGGGTAGGCGAAGTTGACCGGCAGCATGATGAGCGCGACGAACGTCGCCGCCACGATCACGAGGCCGCCGGTGGCGAAGGGGCGGGCGCCGTAGCGGTCGGCCAGCACGCCGCTGATCGGCCCGGCCAGCAGCAGCCCGACCGTGAGCGGGATCATGTAGATGCCGGCCCACAACGGGGTCTGCTCGAAGCTGTAGCCGTGCAGCGGGAGCCAGATGCCCTGCAGCCAGATGATGAGCATGAACATCAAGCCGCCCCGGCTGAGCGAGGCCAGGAAGCTGGCGATGTTGCCGGCGGTGAAGGCGCGGATGCGGAACAGGGCGAGGCGGAACATCGGGTTGGGGACCTTCGTCTCGATGATCCCGAACGCGACCAGGATCGCCAGGCCGCCGAAGATCTCCGCCAACACGTCCGGGCTGGTCCAGCCCATGGTGTGGCCGCCGTAGGGCAACAGACCGTACGTGATTCCGACCAGGACGAGGATCAGGCCGACCGCGAAGGTGACGTTACCGAGCCAGTCGATCTTTGACGGCGTCCGCACGCTGCGATCCTCGAGCTTGAAGTACGCCCACACGGTGCCGAGCACGCCGACGGGGACCGAGATCAGGAAGACGAGGCGCCACTCGACCGGGGCCAGCAAGCCGCCGAGGACCAGGCCGATGAAGGAACCGCGCGACCGCGGCCACGTTGTTGATGCCGAGGCCGAGCCCGCGCTTGTCGGCCGGGAAGGCGTCGGTGATGATGGCCGACGAGTTGGCGAAGAGCATGGCGCCACCGACGCCCTGGCCGATGCGCATACCGATGAGCCAGATGGCGCCCGCTGCTCCCGGTGAGCGGCGTGACGGCCAGCAGGATGGAGAACACGGTGAAGACCGCGAAGCCGAGGTTGAAGATCTTGACCCGGCCGAAGATGTCGCCCACCCGGCCGAGGGTGACGACGAGCACGGCCAGCGCGACCATGAAACCGAGCAGCATCCAGAGCAGATAGCCGGTGTTGCCCGGCGTAAGCGGGCTGAGACTCGATGCCCCGGAAGATGTCGGGCAGCGAGATCAGGACGATCGACTGGTTGATGAAGACCATCAACGTGCCGATGGTGACCGTCACCAGCGCGACCCAGCGGTAGGAGGAGTTTTCGGGGGCCACGGCCGAGCCGTTCGTCGCGGCCGAGCCGTTGGCGCCGGACCGGCCGTTCGTCGTGTCAGGAACCTGGGCGGAGGGGAACGAGGGCCGGGGCATCTCCCCAAAAGTTTAACGTTAACGTCAGAGTAATGAACCCGCGCACAGGGGTTCCGGGCGAAAAAGGGCTCGACCTCGGGCGATGGGTCCGGCGGGGCAGGCGAGGCGGCCTGGCCGGAGGGCCCGATGCTCAGGCCGGGTGCAGCGGGGGCGACGACCAGCGCCGCCTCGAACACGGCGGTGACGTCGGAGGCGTAGGCGATCGCGGTCTGGCTCCCGAGCTGGATCACCGACATCAGCACGGAGAGCATGAGGGCGATGATGCCGTTGGCGACGACGGCCGCATCGATGTCGGGGCGCACGGTGCCGGCGGCCTGACCGGCGCGGAGCAGCTCGGTGGCAGCCTTGCGCAGCTCGTTGAGCGCCGGCGTCTCGAGGACGCGGGGCGTGACCTCGGGCTCGAGGCCGGCCAGCAGGCGCCTGGCCAGCGGGTGGCGGTCGACGGCCGCGACCAGGGTGAAGATCATCACGTCGTGCCAGCGGCGGATGTCGGTGCCGGCCGGCCCGAGGGTCGAGGCGACGCCCTCCTCGATCACGGCGGCGGCGTCCTCGTCGACGGCGGCGAGGAACAGGGCCTCCTTGTTGGGGAAGTAGGCGTAGGCGACCGTGCCGCCGACGTTGGCGTCCCGGGCGATGTCGGCGACCGAGGTGGCGCGGTAGCCGTCCCGGCCGAATCGAGCGACGGCGGCCTCGAGGATGGCCCGGCGCGGTCTGGGCGCCCTTCGTCTCCTGGGCCTGGCCCTGGCTGGCCTGCTCCTGGTCCTGGTCGGCGCGGTTGCCATCGCTTGTGCTTGCTCTCCGCTAATATGAGGATCTGAGAGAATCCCTCAAATAGTCTATCATGGGTCGGGATAGCCGAGCGGGAGGCATATGGAGCTATGAGCAAGACCGCCACGGACATGCAGTCGACGGAGTCGCAGCAGTCGCAGCCCCGGGTCGAGAAGGGGTCGCCCGGGTCGCAGTCGAGCGACCCGGCCAAGTTGGTGCCGACGCGCCGCATGGACTTCGAGGAGTCGATGCGCGAGCTGCCCAAGCACTTCGCCCAGGACGGCGACCTGATCGCGAGCCACGTGATCATGGCGCTGTCGTCCGTCTTCCCCGACGGCGAGGACTACTTCGTGCGGACGGTGCGCCACTATCGAGACCGGGTCAGCGACCCGGCGCTCAAGCGCCAGGTGGCGGGCTTCATCGGCCAGGAGGCCGTGCACGGGCGGGAGCACCGCGTCTTCAACGACCGCCTCGACGAGCTCGGCTACCCGACCAAGGAGTACGAGAACGTGACGCGGTTCGGGTCTGAAGATCCGCGAGCGCCTCCTGCCGGCCAAGTCGAACCTGGCGGCCACCGCGGCGCTCGAGCACTTCACCGCCACGCTGGCCGAGCTGGTGCTGACGAACGAGGAGATCCGCGACCTGATGGGCGACGACGCGGTGCGCGACCTGTTCGTGTGGCACGCGCTCGAGGAGTCCGAGCACAAGGCCGTCGCCTTCGACGTCTACAAGGCGGTCGGCGGCGGCGAGAGGCTCCGGGTCTGGACGATGAACTTCTTCCGCTTCGGCTTCGTGGTCGGCATCGGCCTGGCGGTCGTGCTGTCGCTGCTGCGCGACCGCGAGACGTACCGGCGGGGCGTGCTGCGCAAGTCGTGGAAGCGCGTGAAGGCGTCGCCGATCGTGGACCCCGCCCTGTGGCGCCAGCTGAAGGACTACAACCGACCCGACTTCCACCCCGACGACAGCGACACCACCGAATTGGTGGAAACCTGGAAGGCGGAGCTCTTCGGGGAGAACGGGACGTTGAACGACAAGCTGATGTCCGGAAGGCCGCCTGATGGATCGAGCGGCGGGCCGCGGGGCGGCGCGACGACGGGTGCGACGCGCACCTCGATGTGCTCGTCGTCGGTGGCGGGCTGTCGGGCGTCGGGCGCCGGCCGTATCTGGAGAACGAGTGCCCGTGGGCGCGCTACGCGATCTTCGAGGCGCGTGACGCCATCGGGGGCACGTGGGACCTCTTCCGCTACCCCGGCATCCGCTCGGACTCGGACATGCACACGCTCGGCTACTCGTTCCGGCCCTGGGACGGCGAGAAGACGATCGCCGACGGCGACTCGATCCTGCAGTACATCAAGGACACGGCCGCGGCGTCCGGGGTGGACCGCCACATCCGGTTCAAGCACCGGTCACTGCGGCGAACTGGTCGTCGGACGAGTCGGTGTGGCACGTCACGGCCGACGCGGGGCGACACGGGCGAGGTGCGTCTCGTTGACCGCCGGGTTCGTGTTCGGCTGCAGCGGCTACTACCGCTACGACCACGGCTACCTGCCCGACTTCGCCGGCATGGAGTCCTTCGAGGGGACGCTGATCCACCCGCAGGCGTGGCCCGAGGACCTCGACGTCACCGGCAAGCGGGTCGTGGTGATCGGCAGCGGCGCCACCGCCGTCACGCTGGTGCCGGCGTTGGCCCGCTCCGCCGCCCACGTCACGATGCTGCAGCGCTCGCCCACGTACATCGCCTCGGTGCCCGAGAAGAGCCCGGCGGCGTCCTTGTTGCGCGCGGTCCTGCCGTCGAAGGCGGCGGGTACGGCCGCGAAGTGGTTCCACGCGCTGTTGACGCAGGGCTTCTACCGGCTGTGCCGGCGCTTCCCCAAGCAGATGCGCCGCCTGCTGATCGAGGGGATCAAGCGGCAGCTGCCCAAGGACTTCGACGTGGACACGCACTTCACGCCGACGTACAAGCCGTGGGACCAGCGCTTCTGTGCGGTGCCGAACGGCGACCTGTTCGCGGCGCTCAGCGACGGTTCGGCGTCGGTGGTGACCGACCGCATCGCCCGCTTCACGCCCGGGGGCGTGCTGCTCGAGTCGGGGACCGAGCTCGAGGCGGACGTCATCGTGACGGCGACCGGGCTGCAGCTCTTGTTCCTCGGCGGCATCGACCTCCAGGTCGACGGCGCGCCGGTGAACCCGGCCGACCGGCTGACCTACAAGGGCATGATGCTCGAGGGCGTGCCGAACATCGCCATCGCCATCGGCTACATCAACGCGTCGTGGACGCTCAAGTGCGACCTCACGTGCGACTACGTGTGCCGGCTGCTCAACCACATGCACGAGCGGGGCTTGACCGAGGCCATGCCGCGCGACCGTGACGGCGCGTTGTCGGACGAGTCGATGATGGGGCTCACGTCGGGCTACATCCAGCGTTCGGCGCACATGCTGCCCAAGCAGGGGACGAAGTACCCGTGGCGGGTGCAGATGAGCTACCTGCGCGACTACCGGGCGCTGAAGATGACGCCCGTCGACGACGGGTACATGGAGTTCCGCAAGGTGCCGCTGTCGGCGGCTGGGTCGGCTGCGGCTGCGGCGCCCGTGGACGACCTGTCCCTGGCGGCTTCCTGACGTGCGCGACTTCAACGGCCGCGTGGCCGCCATCACGGGGGCGGGGTCCGGCATCGGTCGGGCGTTGGCCAACGACCTCGCCCGGCGCGGCGCGCACCTTGCCCTGTCCGACATCGACGACGCCGGCCTGGCCGAGACGGTGGCGCAGTGCGAGGGGCGCGGCGTCAAGGTCACCTCGCAGCATCTCGACGTGGCCGACCGCCTGGCGGTCGAGCAGTGGGCCGATCGGGTGGTGGCCGACCACGGCACGGTCAACCTGATCTTCAACAACGCCGGGGTGGCCCTCGGCGCGACGATCGAGTCCGTGTCGTACGAGGACTTCGAGTGGCTCATGAACATCAACTTCTGGGGCGTCGTCTACGGGACCAAGGCGTTCCTGCCGCACCTGAAGGCCTCGGGCGAAGGGCACGTCATCAATCTGTCGAGCGTCTTCGGCCTCGTCAGCGTGCCGTCGCAGTCCGCGTACAACGCGGCGAAGTTCGCCGTGCGGGGCTTCACCGACACGCTGCGCATGGAGCTCGAGATCGAGGGCGCCCCGGTGTCGGTCACGACGATCCACCCGGGCGGGATCAAGACGAACATCGCCAAGAACGCCCGCATCGACGAGAGCCTGAACGAGATGACGGGCGACCCCGACAAGGCCCGGGCCGAGTTCGAGCGGGCCTTCGTGACCAGCCCGGAGAAGGCGGCCCGTCAGATCCTGGCCGCTGTCCAGCGCGACCGCCGGCGGGCCCTCATCGGCCCGGACGCCAAGGTCATCGACTTCGTGTCGCGCCTGCCGGCCGGGCTGTACCAGACGGTGCTGGAGCGCGGGGCCAGGATCGCCCGGCGACGCGCCTAAGCCGGCGCCGCAGCGCCCCACTCGGCACCGCTCTGCTGCCTCAAAAATTGCTCGTCCGCGGATTCACGTTTGCATAGGCAAAGTCGTCACATTTCGCGCCCGCAATTCCACTGATTCCTCTCATTTTGCGCTTTTGTGAGGTATTCCTCACGAAATTGCCCCGCTGCTTGAGGTGATCGCGGTATACGGGTCACCGAGACGCCCGGTCCACCCGGCCGAGTCACGTCCGCGGAGCTCTACTGGACACCCTGGGAGGGCGAGGCCCATGATCTTGGCGGTGGGACAGCCCTCGTTGCTCGAGACGATGATCCGATTGCCGGGCGCATTGCTCCGCCTCCCCAGCTCGGCCCTGGCCGCCCTCGACGCCATCAACGACATGGGCGAGCGGCTAGACCGCCTCATGACGATGCTCGAACGGATCGAGGGGGGCGTCGACAAGGCCGGCAGTGGCATCGATCTCGCGGCGCTCGGCATGTCCCGCGCCGTCTCGGGCCTCCAGCAGGCCGTAGGTTCGCTCGACACGTCACTCCCGACGTTGTCGGATTCCGCCGCCGCCTTGCGCATCCTCACCGAACGGCTGAGCGGCGTGGCGGTCGAGCTGGCCTCCGAGCTGCCCAAGGCCACGGAGACGCTGCAACAGGTGTCGCCCCAATTGGCCCTCGTCGTCGGTTCACTCGACGACCGCTTCGATCACATCGACACGGTGGTGACCGAGCTGGCCCGCATCGTAGAGGGCGTCATCGGCACGATCCCCGGCATGCGGCGAGTGATCCGGGCCTCATCAACCCCGACGTCGACGACCAACTGATTCTCGGCCCGTACCGAGCGCGAACGCGTCCGCTCGAGGGCGGCGTAGCAAGGAGGCCCCATGGGCACGGATGACGAGAAGGCAGCCTTGGCGGCTGTCCAGGCCACGTCGGTGCCGATCCACGACATCGGCACCGGCATCTATCTGAGCCCCGACGTCCTCGGGTGGGCGGCCGGATGGGGTTGGTCGAACCCCTTCGCCTTTTACTTCGCGGGCCGTGGCGGGATGCTCGGCGAGGTCACGCCTGACGTCGTCACCGCGGCCTTCGGTTGGTTCTGTCCCACCGCGGTCAGCGCCATGTACAACGACGGCATCGGCGTGGCCGGCGCCCGCGGCGCGGCGGTGCGGATGGCCGAGGCCCACTCCAAATGGGGTGAGAAGCACTTCGCCCAGGTCGACGGGCTCGAAGAAGCGGTCCCGGTGATCGAAGACTTGGTGACCGGCTTGGAGGGCTCGGCGATCCCGCTCTTCGTCGGATGGCGCGAGGCGACCGCCAGCGAGACGTCGGCTGGCCGCGCCGCCCAGCTCATGCAGATGCTGCGTGAGTGGCGCGGTGGGCTCCACCTCGTCGCCACCACCTCGGTCGGGCTCACGCCGCTCGAGGCGATCCTGACCAACGAGGGTGCCGCGGCAGGCGAAGTTCTTCGGCTGGCCCGAGCCGTTCCCCGACGTGTCGGGGATCAAGGCGAAGCACGACGAAGCCGAGGCGATCACCGATCGACTCTGCGCGACGTCGCTGGCCCAGGCGTTGCCGGCCGACAAGCTGCCTATCTTCGAGTCGGCCGTGCACTCCTTCCGGGCCGCTCTGCCCTAACCCCGAGCCAAAGATGGCCCGGGAGGGTCCAGAACCCGGGACCGGCTACAGTGAAGCGCCGCTCAAAGGGTGGAAGTCCAGCCCAGCGAGCACGGCGGTTTTCGCCGTCAAGGACCTGTGGTGCAGCTCGGAGTGCACGCCGCCCTGTCAAGGCGGAGGTCGCGGGTTCAAATCCCGTCAGGTCCGCGGCCAGGTTCCAGCCTCTCGCCCAGCGACGCTCGTCCCTGGTACCCGGTCGGGTAGCTCAGTTGGTAGAGCGCGCGCCTGAAAAGCGTGAGGTCACCGGATCGACGCCGGTCCCGACCACCAGGAACGGTGCGGAATCAGATCGGCCGGCACCACGTGATGCCGCATGTCGCCAGGTGATCGACTAATTTCCCAACCGGAGTTTCCGCAGGTTTCTTAGCTAGGGGACTAAAAACCAGCTCATGAGCAAAACGGCCGATGCGGCTCGGGCCGGCAGAAAGCGCTCACGGGTCGCTGCTCGACTCCTGATCGGCTTGTTGCCCGTAAGCGGACTGGTGAGCGTGCTCGCCTCGAGCCCGACCAGCGCCGCCCCCCCGTCCACCGCGCGGGTTGGCCAGGCCGCCCCCCTGCCGTCGGGAAGCACCGACGTCGGCCCGCAGTCGACGAGCACGGCGTTGCAGCTCGACGTCGTGCTGGCACCGCAGGACCCCGCAGCCCTCAGCGATTTCATCGATCAGCTGTACGACCCGAGTTCGAGCGAGTACCACCACTTCCTGTCCGCAGGCGAGTTCGGACCGATGTACGGCGCCACCGAGAGCTCCATTCAGAACGTCTCGTCGGAGCTCTCGTCGATGGGCCTCGACCCGGGGCCGGTCAGCCCCGACGACCTGGTCATCCCGGTGTCCACAACGGTGTCGGCTGCCCAGTCGGCCTTCAACGTCCACATCGATAGGTACACCCTCCCCTCCGGCAGAGCGGCGTACGGGAACACGAGCGCAGCGCAGGTTCCCTCTCCGCTCGCTGGGAAGATCACGACGATCACCGGATTGTCCGACGCACCCCAGGCCATGCCGCTCGCCTTGGAAGGTGCGACGGATTCGACGACGCCGTCCGACCGCGCCTCTGGCGACCGGCCCTACCGCTTGCTCCGCAGCGTCCGCCGTCACGGACGCGTACACCGCCAATCAGTTGGCCGGGGCGTACGGATTCGCGACCGGCGCGTACGCCGGTGGACGGCTCGGCGCCGGGGAGACCGTCGCGTTGTTCGAACTCGAGCACTACTCGTCGACTGACATCAGTTCCTATGAGTCCTGCTACGGGATCTCGACAAAGGTGAACGAGACAAATGTCAACGGCGGAGCCACCGGATCCGCGTCCGGCTCCGGTGAAGCGGCCCTCGACATAGAGGACGTCGCTGGCCTGGCCCCCTCGGCCACCATCGACGTCTACGAGGCGCCCAATACCAATACCGGCCTGATCGACGAGTACGAGGCGATCGCCGACAACGACACTGCGCAGGTCGTCTCCTCGAGCTGGGGCGAATGCGAGCCCCTGAGCACGCCGTCGGTCGTCGACGCCGAAGAAACGATCTTCGAGATGATGGCCACGCAAGGCCAGAGCATGATGGCCGCAGCCGGTGACGACGGATCCACGGCCTGTTATGGCCAGACCACTCCCCCCGTAAGCGAAGAGCTCGCGGTCAGCGACCCCGCCAGCGATCCATACGTGACGGGCGTGGGAGGGACCGATCTCACCTCGCTCGGGTCGCCCCCCACCGAGACAGTGTGGAACGAGTCCTCGGCGAGCAATGGTGCCGGTGGCGGAGGCATCTCCGAAGACTGGACCATGCCGAGCTGGCAACAGTCCCTTGGGGTGAACTCCGATTCCAGCGGCTCACCTTGCGACGCAGCGTCGGGTAGCGACTGCCGAGAGGTTCCCGACGTCTCCGCGAGTTCCGATCCGCACAATGGTGGGTACGCCGTGTTCTATAACGGTCACTGGACAGACATAGGCGGCACCAGCGCCGCCTCGCCGTTGTGGGCCGCAGCCACGGCGCTCGCCGACGAAGGGTGCACCTCCCCCGCCGGACTCCTGAATCCCGCCTTGTACACCCATGCTGCCGACCTGAACGACATCACGAGTGGCACCAACGACTACACGCCGTCGGGCTACTCGGGCGGCCTGTATCCGGCAACGAGCGGTTACGACATGGCGTCAGGGCTCGGGACGCCCACCGCAGCGATGTTCTCGCCTGGGGTTCTCTGCCCATTCTCTGCCCCTGCGACACCGAGCGGGGTCAGTGCCACTCCCGCCAACGGCGCGGTGAGCGTCACCTGGTCGAGCGACGCGGGTGCCACCTCCTATGCGGTCTTCGACGCGACGACCCCGGGCGGGGAGAACCCCGGCGGGCGCCACGGCCTGCACGGCCAACGCGTCGACGTTCACCTGCACGGTGAGCGGGCTCACCAACGGCACCGAGTACTACTTCACCGTCGAGGCCACGAACGCGGCCGGCACCTCGATGCCAGTCCACCGAGGTCCACGCCACACCCGAGCCTCCGGCCCCTTCACCCCCGAGCGGGGTGAGCGCCTTGGCCGGCAACACATCGGCGAGCGTCAGCTGGTCGAGCGACGCGGGTGCCACCTCCTATGCGGTCTTCGACGCGACGAGCCCAGGCGGGGAGAACCCCGGCGGGGCCACCGCCTGCACGGCCAACGCGTCGACGTTCACCTGCACGGTCAGCGGGCTCACCAACGGCACCGAGTACTACTTCACCGTCGTGGCCACGAACGCGGGCGGCCCGTCGGGCCAGTCCACCGAGGTCCACGCCACGCCCGAGCCGCCGCCGCCTGGAACACCAACTGGGGTCGGCGCTAGTGCCGGCAACGCATCGGCGAGCGTCAGCTGGTCGAGCGACGCGGGCGCGACCTCCTACAAGGTCTTCGACGCGACGAGCCCGGGCGGGGAGAACCCCGGCGGGGCCACCGCCTGCACGGCCAACGCGTCGACGTTCACCTGCACGGTCAGCGGGCTCACCAACGGCACCGAGTACTACTTCACCGTCGTGGCCACCAACGGCGGCGGGTCGTCGGGCCAGTCCACCGAGGTCCACGCCACGCCCGAGCCGCCGGCCCCGGGACCCCCGAGCGGGGTGAGCGCCTTGGCCGCCAACGCGGCGGTGAGCGTCACCTGGTCGAGCGACGCGGGTGCGACCTCCTATGCGGTCTTCGACGCGACGACCCCGGGCGGGGAGAACCCCGGGGGCACCGCGGCCTGCACGGCCAACGCGTCGACGTTCAGCTGCACAGTGAATGGGCTCGCCAACGGCACCGAGTACTACTTCACCGTCGTGGCCACCAACGGCGGCGGGTCGTCGGGCCAGTCCACCGAGGTCCATGCCACACCCGAGCCGCTGCCCCCAGCACAACCGAGCGGGGTGGGCGCCAGCTCTGCCAACGCATCGGCGATCGTCAGCTGGTCGAGCGACCCGGGGGCCACCTCCTATGCGGTCTTCGACGCGACGAGCCCGGGCGGGGAGAACCCCGGGGGCACGGCAGCCTGCACGGCCAACGCGTCGACGTTCACCTGCACGGTCAGCGGGCTCACCAACGGCACCGAGTACTACTTCACCGTCGTGGCCACGAACGCGGGCGGCTCGTCGGCGCCAGTCCACCGAGGTCCACGCCACGCCCGAGCCGCCGCCGCCTGGAACACCAACTGGGGTCGGCGCTAGTGCCGGCAACGCATCGGCAAGCGTCAGCTGGTCGAGCGACTCGGGCGCAACCTCCTATCAGGTCTTCGACGCGACCAGTCCGGGCGGGGAGAACTACGCGGGCACGGCAGCCTGCACGGCCGACGCGTCGACGTTCACCTGCACCGTGAGCGGGCTCACCAACGGCACCGAGTACTACTTCACCGTCGTGGGCGTCAACGGCGGCGGGTCCTCGATCGCGTCCACCGAGGTTCACGCCACACCCGAGCCTCCGGCTCCTGGAACGCCAAGCGGAGTGAACGCCACTCCCGCCAACGGCGCGGTGAGCGTCACCTGGTCGAGTGACGCGGGTGCCACCTCCTATGCGGTCTTCGACGCGACGACCCCGGGCGGGGAGAACCCCGGCGGGGCCACCGCCTGCACGGCCAACGCGTCGACGTTCACCTGCACGGTCAGCGGGCTCGCCAACGGCACCGAGTACTACTTCACCGTCGTGGCCACCAACGGCGGCGGGTCGTCGGGCCAGTCCACCGAGGTCCACGCCACGCCCGAGCCGCCGCCGCCTGGAACACCGACTGGGGTGAGCGCCTTGGCCGGCAACACATCGGCGAGCGTCAGCTGGTCGAGCGACGCGGGTGCCACCTCCTATGCGGTCTTCGACGCGACGAGCCCAGGCGGGGAGAACCCCGGCGGGGCCACCGCCTGCACGGCCAACGCGTCGACGTTCACCTGCACGGTCAGCGGGCTCACCAACGGCACCGAGTACTACTTCACCGTCGTGGCCACGAACGCGGGCGGCCCGTCGGGCCAGTCCACCGAGGTCCACGCCACGCCCGAGCCGCCGCCGCCTGGAACACCAACTGGGGTCGGCGCTAGTGCCGGCAACGCATCGGCGAGCGTCAGCTGGTCGAGCGACACGGGCGCGACCTCCTACAAGGTCTTCGACGCGACGAGCCCGGGCGGGGAGAACCCCGGCGGGGCCACCGCCTGCACGGCCAACGCGTCGACGTTCACCTGCACGGTCAGCGGGCTCACCAACGGCACCGAGTACTACTTCACCGTCGTGGCCACCAACGGCGGCGGGTCGTCGGGCCAGTCCACCGAGGTCCACGCCACGCCCGAGCCGCCGGCCCCGGGACCCCCGAGCGGGGTGAGCGCCTTGGCCGCCAACGCGGCGGTGAGCGTCACCTGGTCGAGTGACGCGGGTGCGACCTCCTATGCGGTCTTCGACGCGACGACCCCGGGCGGGGAGAACCCCGGGGGCACCGCGGCCTGCACGGCCAACGCGTCGACGTTCAGCTGCACAGTGAATGGGCTCGCCAACGGCACCGAGTACTACTTCACCGTCGTGGCCACCAACGGCGGCGGGTCGTCGGGCCAGTCCACCGAGGTCCATGCCACACCCGAGCCGCTGCCCCCAGCACAACCGAGCGGGGTGGGCGCCAGCTCTGCCAACGCATCGGCGATCGTCAGCTGGTCGAGCGACCCGGGGGCCACCTCCTATGCGGTCTTCGACGCGACGAGCCCGGGCGGGGAGAACCCCGGGGGCACGGCAGCCTGCACGGCCAACGCGTCGACGTTCACCTGCACGGTCAGCGGGCTCACCAACGGCACCGAGTACTACTTCACCGTCGTGGCCACGAACGCGGGCGGCTCGTCGGCGCAGTCCACCGAGGTCCACGCCACGCCCGAGCCGCCGCCGCCTGGAACACCAACTGGGGTCGGCGCTAGTGCCGGCAACGCATCGGCAAGCGTCAGCTGGTCGAGCGACTCGGGCGCAACCTCCTATCAGGTCTTCGACGCGACCAGTCCGGGCGGGGAGAACTACGCGGGCACGGCAGCCTGCACGGCCGACGCGTCGACGTTCACCTGCACCGTGAGCGGGCTCACCAACGGCACCGAGTACTACTTCACCGTCGTGGGCGTCAACGGCGGCGGGTCCTCGATCGCGTCCACCGAGGTTCACGCCACACCCGAGCCTCCGGCTCCTGGAACGCCAAGCGGAGTGAACGCCACTCCCGCCAACGGCGCGGTGAGCGTCACCTGGTCGAGTGACGCGGGTGCCACCTCCTATGCGGTCTTCGACGCGACGACCCCGGGCGGGGAGAACCCCGGCGGGGCCACCGCCTGCACGGCCAACGCGTCGACGTTCACCTGCACGGTCAGCGGGCTCGCCAACGGCACCGAGTACTACTTCACCGTCGTGGCCACCAACGGCGGCGGGTCGTCGGGCCAGTCCACCGAGGTCCACGCCACGCCCGAGCCGCCGCCGCCTGGAACACCAACTGGGGTGAGCGCCTTGGCCGGCAACACATCGGCGAGCGTCAGCTGGTCGAGCGACGCGGGTGCCACCTCCTATGCGGTCTTCGACGCGACGAGCCCAGGCGGGGAGAACCCCGGCGGGGCCACCGCCTGCACGGCCAACGCGTCGACGTTCACCTGCACGGTCAGCGGGCTCACCAACGGCACCGAGTACTACTTCACCGTCGTGGCCACGAACGGCGGCGGGTCCGTCGGGCCAGTCCACCGAGGTCCACGCCACGCCCGAGCCGCCGCCGCCTGGAACACCAACCGGGGTCGGCGCTAGGCCGGCAACGCATCGGCGAGCGTCAGCTGGTCGAGCGACCGGGAGCGACCTCCTACAAGGTCTTCGACGCCACCAGCCCGGGCGGGGAGAACCCCGGCGGGGCCACCGCCTGCACGGCCAACGCGTCGACGTTCACCTGCACGGTCAGCGGGCTCACCAACGGCACCGAGTACTACTTCACCGTCGTGGCCACCAACGGCGGCGGGTCGTCGGGCCAGTCCACCGAGGTCCACGCCACGCCCGAGCCGCCGCCCGCACCGCCGGCACCGCCGGCACCGCCGGCACCGCCGGCACCGCAGCACGGCTACTGGCTAGTGGGATCCGACGGCGGAATCTTCACCTTTGGTTCCGCACAGTTCCACGGCTCAACAGGCTCTCTCCAACTCCAGAGACCGGTCGTCGGCATCGTCCCAACGCAGAGCCGTAACGGTTACTGGCTCGACGCGTCCGATGGTGGGATCTTTGCTTTCGGTGATGCCGGCTTCTACGGCTCGATCCCCGGGCTCGGGCTCCACCCGGCCGGCTCGGGACTGCCGAATTCACTCAACGCACCCATCGTCGGCATGGTGCCTTCCACCGACGGTGGTGGCTACTTCATGGTGGCGTCGGACGGCGGTGTCTTTGCGTTCGGCGACGCCCGCTTCGCCGGAAGCTGCCCAGGGATCGGTGGTTGCTCGGGTGCAGCCGTAGCGGTCATGCCGGACGCCACCGGAAATGGCTACTGGGTGGTGACCGCCACCGGTCATATCTACACGTTTGGTGATGCCCCCTATTTCGGGGCTCCAGGAACACAGAGCGTGCCGGTGACCTCGGCCGTGCGCACACCTGATGGGAAGGGCTACTGGATCCTTCTGGCCAACGGCGCCATCTTCAACTACGGGGACGCGTCGAACTTCGGCAGCCCGGCCGGACTGCTGGGCGGCGTCGACCCGGCGACAGCCATCTTCACCACGTCCGACGGCGGGGGGTACTGGGTCGCCTCTGCCAACGGTGCCGTCGCTAACTACGGAGACGCTCCCAACGACGGCTCCATGCTGGGAACCAATCTCAACGGATCCATAATCGCGGCCACGGGCTGGTAACAGCCACCGGGGACGCGTTCCTGGCGGTACGGGGGAAGGTCTCTCCCCCGGGCGACGAACTCAGGAAGGAGCCGGCTCAGGGTTTGGAGCGGAGGTCGTGGCCGGTGCCGGGCTGATCCAAACAGCGGCGACGTAAGCGACAACGACGGCCACGATCACGACTGGCATCAGGTCGAGTGCGTCGGAGATGAAGAGCAGGCTCGGGAGCAGGACTGCGGTCATGGGCAACTTGAGCGCTCCTGCCGTCATCGCCCCGACACCCATGGCGGCGCCCGCGATCATCGGCAAACCGGGAAGGTGCGAGAGTGCGATCCCACCGGCGGCGCCGATGAACATCGCCGGGAAGATCGGGCCTCCACGGAAACTGCTCAACGAAATCGCATAGGCCGCGGCCTTGCACACCACCAGGAGAAGCAGCGCGCCAACAGTCCAGCCGGCAGCTTGCTGGACAAGGGTCGGGAGCTCTGACTGCCCAGAGAAGAGGACGTCCGAGGAACTGCGACCAGTTCCCGCCTGGAACGCGATGGCGAGCCCACCCACGGCTAGGCCTACCACCGGCGTGAGCATCACTCTCCGGGGCGCAACGAGAGGACGTACCAGCCGTGCCACACGGAAGATGTTGGTTGCGACCACGGCAGCGGCGAGACCGATTCCGATGGCCCAGAGGAACTCCGCGCCAGTGGGCGAACCAACGTGCGGAATGTGAGAAATGACGAGCGAGAAGGTCCCGAACCCTGTCAGGTGGTTCAGGCCGACGAAGATCAGTGATCCCACACCGGCGGCGAGCAGGCCCGGCAACAGCACCATCTCCATCGTCGCCCCGCCAAAGCCGATGATCTCCATGAGGAGAAACGCGCCAACCAGGGGTGAGCCCAACAAGGTGGCGATCGCAGCGAAGCTCCCCGCTCCTCCAATGACGACCGCGGCCATCGCTGGCGCGTCGCGCTTGACCAGGTGCACCGCCAACACACCCAGACCACTGCCGATGGCAATCAGCGGTGCCTCTGGACCCAACACCACGCCGAGGCTGAGAGTGGCGAAGGCGGCCGCAATGACTCCGAACAAGTCGATCGGTGCGAGCGGCCCGCCTGCCTGGAAACCCTCCGAAGGCTCATGACCGCCGGTCCCCGGCAGGTAGCGGATGGCCAGGCCCACCAGCAGCCCACTGAGAGCCAGCCAAGGTAGGGGCCACCACAACGGTTCTCCGTGAAACCCAAGGGTCCCGGGAAGATCGGTGTAGATCTCCGTCTGTACCTTGCCGACCGCTTCCAAGAAGAAGTACGCCACGGTGGCCACTGGGACGCCGACGATGGCTCCGAGCACCAGCAGTGACAAGTAGCTCCGAGATTTCAGAAGCTTGAGCGGATCCCCTGGAGCGGGCGTCTGCGCTGATGAGGTTGCGGCGTCGGTCACGATTCCCTCGCAAATGACTGAGAACCAGAGCTCACCGTGGGAGCACCGATTGCTCTCGATTTGGTCCGACCTAGTGGATCGTCAAAGGGAGCTTCGGAACTCTCCACGCGGGTCCGGACTATAACGCCACAAAGAATCGTGAGGACGCCTGAACTTCGGCCTTCACCGAAGCTGACTGCTTGATTCCGTGGGTGAGCAAAGGACCTATCCGCGCGCCCGCATCACTGCGTCGAAGGGCGGCGTTTGTGCGGTCACGTCAAGCATCGTTCTTCCTTAGACACCAAGCGCCGCGCTGCGTAACTGGGCCGCGAGCGCCGCATCGCCGCTGATCTCCACCCGGGACGCCTGTTGTCGGCCGGCCCCGAAGAGCGTGAGCTCGCCGGGGTCGCCGGCCAGAGTGAGTCGCGGCCCAGCGCCCCGCTCTTTGCTGTCCCGGCCCGGCGAGGTGATGACGACCGTGGCCGGGACCTTCTTGGCCATGCCACCGGGCCCGACCCGCACCCAGAGGGCGTCGGCCAACTCGGGGGGCAGCAGGCGAGGCTCCCAGCCTTCCTGCGCTCGACGGACGTCTTCCACGTGGATGAAGAACTCGACGGTGTTCATCGGCCCGTCGACAGGATGGAGAAGCAACGGCGGTCCGCGCCGGACGGTCTCGACAAGCTTCTCCCACGGGGTGCGATCCCGTACTCCTCGTCGTACCTTCTCCGTGTAGCCGGCCAGCGGGGGCCAGACGATCCCAGGTCCGCTGTCGGGCCTCCGCTCACGGACAACCAGATGCGCCGCCAGATCGGCGGTCGACCAGCCCTCGCACAAGGTGGGCGCGTCCGGACCGGACGCAACGAGGAGATCGCAGAGCGCCTGGCGCTCCTGCTGAGCGAGGGTGGGAGTCATGACCGGATTGTAAGAAAGCTGGGCCGTGGTCCGCCGAGGTTCACGGCCTGCCGAGGCTCGGGAGCCGACCGTATCCGTGCGTGGGAAGGGCCGCCGCGCCATCGCTCTCAGCGCGTTGCCTTCCGCCTTTTCGTGCTCACAGGGGGCCAGACCAGCGACGGAGCAGCGGGAGACAACGAGGCCTGGCGGGTGCAGCAAGATTGTGTGATTTTGACCACTGAAGAGGACTTTTGAATGATCGTGTCGACGGCACACGTCATCCGAACATCGTGCTGATCGCCGCCCCGAAATGCTTGAAGTCATCGGGTCGATGCCGGGCCCGACGACTTCGGACGCCCCTGTCAGATCGTTGAGGGAGGCGGCTGTCCTCGGGCATCCCCGCGGCATGCGCTCCGCGCCATGCGCAGACAAGACTGCCCCGATGTCCTCCACCAACCCCCCGCCACCACGCGGCTGAGCGATGTCGTCGGACACCCGGAGTGGGGATGAGAATCTGGCGGGGCCGCCGGATCCTGACGCGCCTCGTGGAGGGCCGAGCCTGTCCTACATTCCGGCGCTCGATGGCATCAGGGGCATCGCGATCATCGTGATCATGGGGTATCACGGCGGGGTCTTCCTGACGTCGGGCGGCTTCTACTCCCTCGACACGTTCTTCGCCCTCTCGGGGTTCCTGATCACGTCGCTGCTGATCTCGGAGTGGCAGCGAACGGAGATCATCCGCCTCGGGCGATTCTGGGCTCGACGCGCCCGTCGACTCCTCCCGGCGTTGTTGGTCATGTTGCTCGGCGTCGCCGCGTTCGCCGCCTTCGTGGTTCCGGCCGGCACGTACCCGACCTTGCGCGGCGACGCCTTCTCGGCGCTCTTCTACTACGCCAACTGGCACTTCATCGCGATCGGCTCGAACTACTTCAACCAGAGCGCGCTCACCTCCCCGCTGACCCATACCTGGTCACTGGCCGTCGAAGAGCAGTTCTATTTGGTCTGGCCCCTCGTGGTCCTCGGCGTGTTCAAGCTGTGGAAGAGCACGCGTGCCTTGCTGGTCGTGTGCGTCGTCGGTGCCCTCGCTTCGTCGATCGAAATGGCGGTGCTGTACTCCCCGGGAGACGTCAATCGCCTGTACTACGGCACCGACACGCGGGCGCAGTCACTGCTCGTCGGTGCCGCCCTGGCTGCGTGCCTCTCGTTGTGGGCGGACCGCCGGCGGCAGGCCGGGAAGCTCCCGGCCGGGACCGAGCGGCGTTACCGCTCACTCGGCGGCGACCCGGCCTGGGCGGTGCGGACCTCACGAGGACGGGCGGCTGCTCTCGTCGTCGGGCTGGCCGGCGTCGCCGCCAGCGCGCTGCTGTGGACGACGGTTTCCTACAACGATCAAGTCGCCTACCGCGGCGGCTTCCTCCTAGCGGCCCTCGCCACCTCGGCCGTGTTGTTCAGCGTCGTGTGCTCACAGCGCTCCGTCCTGGCCCGCAGCCTGTCCTTTGCTCCGTTGCGCTACGTGGGGCGCATCTCCTACGGCATGTACCTCTGGCACTTTCCCCTCTTCATCTATATCGACCACGCCCGGACCGGTCTGCTCGGCTACCAACTCTTCGCTGTACGGGTCGCCGTCACGCTGGTCGTTGCCACGGCGTCCTTCTACCTCGTAGAGCGACCCATCCGGCAGGGGGATCTCCTGCGTGGCTGGCGTTCGTGGGCGATCGCTCCCGCAGCCGTCCTCGCCACCATCGTCGCTGTCGTCGCGACGACCAGCGTTCCGGCGGTGGCGGCGAAACCGGCCGCTCCGACCCCGACGACCGCGGTTGCCGAGGGGACTCCCGTCCGGGCACTGGTCGTGGGGGACTCCACCGCATTGACGTTGGACATCGGCCTGAACGAGTACGCCCGGGACTACGGGATCGAGCCGTTCAACGAAGGCATATTGGGTTGCGGGGTCACGAGCGGCGCCGAGTACCAGGAAAAGGGCGTGGACGCCCCCATGGCCGTCCAGTGCCGGGGGGCGCCGGCGAAATCCCAATGGCCCGCGCTCTGGAAAGCGGACATCGACAAGGACCATCCGAATGTCGTCATGATCCTTGCCGGGCGCTGGGAAGTCTCGAACCGCACCTACGACGGGCACTGGACCAACATCGAGAACCCCACCTACGCCGCCTATGTACAACGAGAGCTCAGATACGCGGTCAAGGTCGCCGGGTCAGGGGGCGCCAACGTCGTCCTGCTGACGGCCCCCTGCTACGACACCGGCGAACAACCCGACGGTCAGCCTTGGCCCGAGGACTCGCGAGCCCGCCTCGGCATCTACAACAACATCGTGCGCGAGGTGGTTGCGTCGACGCCGGGGACCTCGCTCCTCGACTTCAACGCGATGGCCTGTCCGGGAGGACGCTACGAGGAGTACATGGACGGACAACAGGTCCGCCTCGCCGACGGCATCCACTTCACCTTCACCGGCGGCAACGTCTTCGCGCCCAAGATCTGGCCGTTCATCGTCAGTCTCGGGCGCCAGCAGATGGCGCGGACCGGCACTCGCTGAGCGGGAGGGCGAACTCATGACCAGGGGTGATGTGCCCTCGCGCCGACTTCACTGAATGGGTTCGTCGCCCAGCACGGTCGTGCGCAGCATCTCGCGCGGCGAGTCCGTCGCGTAGGGAAGGGCGCGGTGCAAGACGCCGCGGTTATCCCAAATCACGGTGTCGCCGATCCTCCAGCGGTGTTGATAGGTGCGCTCAGGGCGAGTGGCCCGATCGAGGAGTCCGGCTAGGAGGGCGCGTCCCTCGTCTGGGTCCATGCCGACGACGTGGTCGGCGGACGCACCCAAAACGAGTGACTTGCGCCCATTCCGGTGCGACCAGACGAGCGGGTGTTCTGAAGCCGGACGCTGCCGCCACCGGGCGACCTGTTCATCGGTGGGCGTCGGGTGCCGCAGGCGCTGTGAGGCCTCAAACGTGTGGACGACCCGTAATCCTTCGATCAGTTCGCGCTCCTGATCGTCGAGATCGTCGTAGGCGGCGTACGTGCTGGCGAACTCGGTTTCGCCTCCGGAGTGTGCGAGTGCCTTCGCCGAGAGCACCGTCGCCATCTGGGGGCATTCGCCGTGCAGCGGCGTACAGCCGTCGATGTGCCAGTCAAAGGTGGAGTGCAGGTACTCGGCCATCGGGTTCTTGGTGGCGTCCAAGGAGATCCGGTAAATGCCAGCCAGCGGGTGGTTGCTTCCGCTGTAGTCGACGGGACCAAGCCTCGAGCAGAACCCCACCTGCGCTTCGGGTTCCAAATTCAAGTTGCGGAACACCAACACGCCATTTGCTTCCAGCGCCTCGAGCACATCCTCCGGCTGCACCGCACCTGAGCTCAAAGAACCCGCATCGGCGACGGCAACCTCCGCCCCGACGGTGTCGGACAGTCGCTGCACGCTCAGTATTGGCATGGCCGATTCCCCCTGTTGAGTACAGCGTTTCACGCCGATCGTCTCGGGCCGAAGATCTCGGCGCCATGCTGCCGTTGAGGAGCGACCAGGTCAACGTCGCCAGGTCCGGGCATCGTGGTCGCCATGGTCGACGGAGACAAGGGTGACGCCGTGTGGTGTGTCCGAGCTGGCCCGTGTGGAGTGGCCGTACACCGTCACCGAACGCCCCGCTCGCCAGGTGAACAGGCGGATTGACGGCACGTCCGCACCCCAGGCGGCCTCGCCCGATCGCTCGTGGAAGGGCGCTGCGGACCGGCTGGTCAGTCGCTCGGCGGCTTGGTCCTGAGCGAGACGGGCACGTATTCGGGGTCGTCGGGCGAGCGCATGCTGAGCTGCCAGCGGCAACACACGTGGTCGTCGTCGACGCGAGGAGGGATCGCGAGCACATCCATCTTCATGTTCGGGTTGTAGAGCTTCGCAGTCTCCTCGATCGAGGCCGGGCAGGTCATATGGCAGCCCTTCTCGAGGATGTCCTCGCGGCCCAGCGCTTCCCACATCATCGGCGCGGCGCACTTGTTGAAGGTCATCACACCGACATCGGGCTCGGGCATCTCGAACACGAGATCGAACTTCTTGCCGGGGAAGGCGGAAGGGTCGATCTGCAGATCCTTCATGAACGCCGCCACATCGTTCCCGCTGATTCCCATGTGACGTGCCTTCAGCTTCATGACCGAGGGCAGCACCTTTGCACTCCAGATGTCCCAGGAGATGCTGAACATTTCATCGAGACTGTGGCGGATGACGACTTGCATGGCCACCGCCTGGTTGCAAGCCAGGATGTACTCATGGCTCCCGAGGAGCATCTGGACCAACTGTTCTTTGGGTAGCGCCACAAAGTCCGGCTGCGGACCGAACGGCACCGCATAGTCGATGCCGAGGTCGGCGTCACTTGTAGGCGGGTCGCCCACGAAACGGTCAAGATCGCGCGGCACTAAGTCGTTGATCGGCGAGCGGTTCCGGTAGGAACTCCCGTAACATCCCTTCCAAACTCGGCGCCAACACGTCCCGCCAAGCGATCCACTCGATGGTCAGGCGCTCTCGCCGGCCGAAGTTGTTCTCGACTTCGTCCAACCAGGCGCCTACCCAGACCTGCCGGTATTCGTCGCACATCGCCAGCATCCGCACGAGCTGCTCAGGCGAGAAATCGATGAACCTCAGGTCCGGCTTGAACGGTCCGCTGTAGTCCGGGAGGTTGACATCGTTGACGGCCGTGAGCTCCTGACGGATGTCGAGCTGATCACGCCTGTAGTGGGCATCCGGATCGAGCACCGGCCACTTCTTGTAGTCGGGGTCGATCTCGAAGTCGACGAGCGCGTTTGCCACCGCCGCCGTCTTCTGGACCGGCACTTGGGAAAGGGCGTTTTGGCCCGTGTCGTCCCCGCCGTTCACGACCTGGGGTTCGCTCCGAGGGTGTTGGTCCTCGCGACTCATGTCTGCCTCCTCTGGTCCTGCGCCCGTGACTTCACGAGACACATTGGGAATTGCCGTTGTTCAGATCCACGAACTGCTGGTTTTGAATCGTCATCAGAAAGAAGCAATAGGACGGGGTGGCGGGCGCGTTCTGCGTGAACGTCAGAGGGGGAGCGAGTCCCCCGAGATTGTCGTCCTTGATGCTCCAAAGGCCTTCGAAGAACTCCGCCGAGGTGGGCGTGGACGTGATGTCCTTGTCCGCCGCGACCACCAACATGCCGGCCGTCCACTCCGCCGCCGTGGAGGCGGACCCCTGCAGGCTGGGGGCGTACGTCTTCATCGCCTGTTGGTAGGTCGTCTGGGCAGGCGTGAAGCTGTCGACCCAGGGGAAGTCCGACTGGCCGGCCAAGAGCCCATCGAGATGGGGGTCGCTCGTGAGATCCGAGGTGACGGCCAGGCTGTCGATGTCGTAGATGGGGTTGTAACCCTGCGCCACGCAATCACCGACCATGCGGTTCAGGCTGTCGGAGTCGCCCGCGAAGTAGACGAACGTCGCACCCGATTGTTTGGCGTCGACGCACTGTGCAGTGAAGTCCGGCTGCGTGAGGCTGATGGACGACGAATAGACCGTCGTCGCCCCGTCGACCGCCGATCCCGGTTTCTCGAAGGCGCTGACCGTGGTGGCACATCCGGGATCCTCGACGCAGTAGAGGACCGCCATCTTGTTGTAGCCACGAGCGACCGCGGCGCCGATCGTGAACTCCGCCTCGATCGACGGGTTCAGGGCGCCTGAACCCTGCGGGAAGAGGACCGGGCTCTGCCACCACTCATTCGCGTTGGAGTCACCTCCGATGACGGGGATGTTCTGTTGGAGGAGGTACGGCACGCTGGCATTTACCGTCAGCGGATAGAAGTTGCCCACGAACGCGATCACATGATCTTGCGTCACCTCTTGCTCGACCTCGGACACGCTCGTCGAAGGGTCGCCGCCGTCATCGGCAAAGTAGATGTGCACCGGATGCCCGTTCAGACCTCCGTGCGCGTTGACATAGTCCTGCCAGACGCCGAGCGCCGGCTCAGCGCCTGCGAACACGGCACCGATCACGCCGCTGTAGCTGCCGACGTTGCCCAGGCTGATGGTCGACCCTGCACCCTGGGCCGCACCCGGCGCCGGCCCGGCACTCGACGCCCCGGACGTCGAGTGCGACGAGACGGCGCCCGCAGCCGGTGAGGTGCTGCTACCCGAGGCGGAGTTCGACGAGGATCCCGACACGCTTGGGCCTTCCGCAGCGGCGCTCGTTGCCGCCACGCCGGTGCTTGTCGCTCCGCCCGCACTTTGTTGGAGCGCCTGGTTGACGATGGGTTTTCTCGCCGCGGCGACGATGGCTTGCTGGCTGAGGCGAGTGCCACACCCGGCCAACAGGACGGCCGTCATGCCAGCCGCAAGGACCAAGGTCGCCCTGCCCCGGCGCGCGGTCAGCCCGTGAATCCGCTTCCGGACACGTCGCGGCGATCGGACGGTGCCGCTCTGATCCCACGGCGATTCGCTGTGCCCTTGCATCCTCATGCTCTGGCCCCCGCAGGCCGGATGTCCGTTGTGGAACGTGCTTCTCCCTAAAGGGGAAACGTGGTTCTACCCTAGATCTCGCGGAGAAACTTCGCTGCTCCAGTGCCTCGGGCCGCTATGGGCAGGTGGGGAGGGGCAAGGGCCGACGGTTCGTCCGAAGCGGACCGGTCGCGGGCGCAGCGGCAGGTCAGAAGATGGAGGCTCCGGCTACTCGCCCCTCCTCGCGACGTGAGCGCCCGGGCGGGGTCAGGCGGGTGACGCCGTCGATCCGGGCGGTCCGAAGGCGGCGCTCAACCGTCTCGCCTCGTCCCTCTCGCCCGCGCTGGCAGCACGGACGAGGTCCGCCCGACTCGAGCGCAGCAGACGCTTGGCTGCCGCCACGGACGCGGCCGGCTGTTGGGCGATGCGCGCGGCCAATGCTGCCGCTTCCGCATCGAGTTGGTCGCGTGGCCAGCTCGACAGCGCCAGTCCGTAGCGCACCGCGTCGGGTGCCTCGATCCAGCGCGACGTGAACGAGAGCTCGGCCGCGCGCTGGGGGCCGACGGCGGCGGGCAGGAGCATGCTGCTGCCTGCCTCGGGAGCCGTGCCCAACGAGGTGAACGGGAAGCGCAGTCTCGCGTCGTCCGCGACCAACACGGCGTCGCAGTGCAACAGGATCGTCGCTCCGAATCCCACCGCGGGGCCGTGCACCGCCGCGACGAGCGGCTTGCCGAAGGCGACCAGCGCGTCGATCAGCGCATCGAAGGTCACACCGAGTTGACGCCCGCCCTCGCCCGACAGCTCCTCGAGGTCCACCCCGCTGCAGAAGGCGCGGCCCTGTCCGCGCAGGAGGACCACCAAGACGCCGGGGTCCTCGGCCGCCGCGTTGAGCAGCTCGGTCAGGCGGCGATACGACGCGGCGGTGAACGAGTTCAACCGCGTCGGGCGGTTCAGGCTGAGAACCCGGATCGGACCGTCGTCCTCCTCGAGCACGAGCTGGTCCGCTGGGGACGCGGCCCCGGTCACGGGATCACGTCGGCGCGCGACGCAAGGACGGCGCGCAGGCGCCGCTCCACCTCGTCGGTGCTGTGGTCGTCGGTGAACACGTACGGCCGGTCGCGTCTGATGGCGTCGAGGACGTTTGCCGCCACCGTCGCGGGCTGCACGGTCCCGATCGGGTTCATGGCCGTCTTGATCATCCCGGGCATCACGACGCTGGCGCCCACCGGCGCCCCGAGGGCCTCGAGCTCGGCGCGGAGCACGTCGGTGAGGCCGAGGACGCCGTGCTTGGCCACCGTGTAGGGGGCGAGTCGCGGGAGGGCGAGCACGGCCGCCATGGAGGCGACGTTCACGATATGGCCCTCCTCACCGGAGGCCAGGATCAACGGGACGAAGGTCCGCACCCCGTTGATCACGCCCCACAAGTCGACGTCGATGACCCTCCGCCACTCCTCGAGGGGTATCTCCCACGAATTGCCGCCACCGACGACGCCGGCGTTGTTCACGGCCACGTGGAGGACGCCGAAGCGCTCGACGACGGCCCGGCCCACTCCCTCGACGGACTCGGGGTCGCGCACGTCGGCCACGATCGGATGGACGTCCGCGCCGTCGCCGTGCAGACGTCGAGCGTGGGAGGCGAGCCCGTCCTCGTCGAGGTCGGCCATGACGACCCGCATGCCCTCGCCGAGGAAGGCCTCCGCCACGGCCAAGCCGATGCCGCTGGCGGCACCCGTCACCACCGCAACCCGTCCTCTCAGTCCGCGCACGGGCAGATTGTGGCATCGGGCGCCCGGCCCGGCCTCGCACACAACAACCGTGCGGATCGCTGGCAACCCCCGGCGTTGGTCAATACACTCCCGGCGGGCGGGTCAAAGAGGTGCCCGACGAGGTCGTCAATCCCTCGACGATCTCCCCCGGACAACCGCAGCCTGGGAGGACTACACCGTGGCCCTCGATGTACGTCGCAACACCCCGCTCACCACCGAGATCCGAGGTTCGAAGAACCACGCCCTCGTCATCTTGAGCGGCGAGCTCGACGTCACCACCGCCGGACGGCTCTACGAGGAACTGGCTGCGCTCACCCGCGAAGGCATGATCCACGTCGCCCTCGACCTGAGGGCCCTGGAGTTCATCGACTCGACCGGCATCTCTGTCCTCATCGCCGAGCACAAGCGGACCGCCTCGGCCGGAGGCGAGCTGCTCATCCTCACACCCCACCGCAACGTCCGCCGTGTGTTCGAGGTCAGCGGCCTGATGGACATCTTCGACGTGCTGCCGAATGAAGGGTCGGCGGCGGGCGGGACGGAGACGGCCTAGTCGCCCGCCCGCCGTGCGCCCAAGCGCCGGATCTGTGATCCTCTGTATTCCGGAGCCGCTAGACCGGAACCACGTCCTCGGAGGTGACGACATGGAACACACCGAACCCAGCCAGGAGACCGACGAAGAAGAACGGACCGACGCCGAGGCTCCGCACATGGCCGACCGGGTGGCCACTCCCGAAGAGGAGCGCCTGGCTGACGAGTCACGGGAGCGATTCGCCGGCGACGCCGCGGAGGTCGCCGAAAAAGAGCACGAGATGGACGAGCTCGGGGCCGACGTGAAGGGCGAGGGCCGCATCCCTTGACCCAGGCGTCGGGTGGGCACCGGCGCCATCCATAGGGCTTTCCGTGACGGTTCGCTGAACGTAGCGCGAACACAGAGGAAACTCAGGGCGCTGAACTGGCTATCTTCTCCGCCGTGGCGCAAACGGTCGAGCAACCTGTTCTCCGCCTGTTCGGGCTCGTGCGCGAGGCCCTGGCCCGGGCGACGTGGGCTCTGCTGAACGGGGATCCCCAGCTCGGCCAGGAGGTCATCGACGGCGACCAGGAGATCGACGACGCCACCGCCGAGGTGGAGCTCGAGGTCTGGTCCCGCATCGAGGCGGGCGACCACCCGAGCGGCGCCCTCCGCGGCCTCGTCGGCATCCTCCTGATCGTCCCGGAGCTCGAGCGCAGCGCCGACCTGGCCGAGCACATCGCCCACCGGGCCCTCACGAACATCGGCGCCGAGATGACGCCCGTCGCGCGCGGGATCGTGCAGCGCATGTCGGAGGTCGCCGCCGAGATGTGGCAGCTCGTCGCCGCCGCCTACATCAATCACGACGCGCGCAGCCTCGAGCTCCAAGAAGAGGACGAGGAGCTCGACATCCTCCACGAACGACTGACCAACGAGATCGCCAAGGGCGAGATGCCGACCGGCGTCACCGTGCAGGTGACGCTGATCTCGCGCTTCTACGAGCGGATCGGCGACCACGCGGTGAACCTCAGCCGGCGCATCGCGGCGCTCGAGGAGGAACGGCCCGCCGCCGGCGGCTAGGGGCAGCACGTCCGTGCGCCGGGACCTCGTCGAGGGCCGCGGCCGGGCCGGCCCAGTGCGAGAGCGGGTCACTGGCCGGGAAGGAGTCGCTGATCTCGGCGTCGAGCCATCCGAGGCCGTCGGGGCATCGCTCGACGACGTCCTCCTGCAGTTCGCCGTTCTGCTGCGGCACCACGACCAGGTCGAACGCCTCTGGCAGGGAGTCAGCCATCGACTCAGGGCATACCCGCCCCCCGGTTCCGGAAACGGCGGCTCCGTTCGGTCAAGATGACGGGCGTGGGGGGTCCGCACCATCGCGCTGCACTCGCCGGAGGCGCCTTCGTCGCGGCGGGTTGCGTGCTCGCCGCGTGCGGCGGTTCCCCAGCCCCCCGCGGCGGCGGCCCGGACCACGACGAGCAGTATCGCCACGACGACTACGTCCGCCGCTCCGTCCACCACCGTCACCGGCCTCAGGGTCGCGGTTCCCAACGTCATTGGCCTGAAGCTCTCGCCTGCCCGTTCCACGCTCCGCGGCGCCGGCTTTGCGACCGTTCCCCTCAATCCGGCCTGCAACATGGGCACGCTGGTCAGCCAGAGCGTGGTCGCGTCGCTGTCCGTTCCCGGTAGACCGCCGGACGTGAAGCTGGGGGCGGTCCCGTTGGCCCCGGGCACCGAGCTCCCCAAGGGCGCCTCGGTCGGCATCACGTGGTCGGGCTGCTACCCCGACGGGAGCCCGGTTCCCCTCGTCACCGGCCGTACGTTCCACCGGGCCACCAAACTGTTCCACCTGGCCGGGCTCGACTGGGCCTGCTTCTCGGTCGGCGCCACCGCGACCACGACGACCACCGCGGCCGGTACGACGACCTCTTCGACCGGCGGCACCGCGACCTCGACCGGCGCGTCCGCCACGACCACGACGGCCGCTCCCCATGCCCCCCGGGTCCTGAGCCAAGCCACGCCGGCGGGCACCGTCGTACGGGCCGGCAGCGTGATCGACTTCGACATGCACCACTGCCCGCAATGACGACGGCCGGCGCCGGCGCCGACGGGACCGGGGCAGGTGCCACCCGTCGACCCGGACCTCGACCTCACGTTCAACTCGGCCCGCGGGCGCTGGGTCCTGGCCGCCACCGTCCTCGGCACCGGCATCGCCTTCCTCGATTCGACCGTGGTCGGCATCGCGCTCCCCTCGATCAACCGGGCCTTCGGCGGCGGCGTCGGCACGCTCCAGTGGGTCGTCACGGGCTACTCGCTCACGCTCGCCGCCTTCCTGTTGCTCGGCGGGTCGCTGGGCGACCGCTTCGGGCGACGGCGCATGTTCTCGCTCGGCATCGCCTGGTTCGCCGTCGCCTCCGCGCTCTGCGGTGTCGCACCCAACGCCGGGTTCCTCGTCGTCGCCCGCGTCGTCCAGGGGATCGGCGGCGCCCTCCTCACACCCGGGCAGCCTCGCCATCATCCAGGCGTCGTTCCGACCCGCCGACCGCCCCCGGGCGATCGGCGCGTGGTCCGGCCTGGGCGGGGTCGCCACCGCGGCCGGTCCCCTGATCGGCGGCTACCTACTGGCGGCGGGCTCGTGGCGCCTCGTCTTCTACATCAACCTCCCCATCGTCGGTGTTCGTCCTCATCATCACGGCCCGCCACGTCCCCGAGTCGAGCGACCCCACGAACGTGGGCCGGGTCGACACCGTCGGCGCCACGCTCGCCGTGATCTTCCTGGCCGGCGTGACCTACGCCCTCATCGAGGGGCCCACCCGCGGATGGTCGAACACCCTCGTCGTGGTGGCCTTGGTTCTCGCCGTGCTGGCCGCGCCGGCGTTCTTCGTCGTCGAGCACCGCGTGGCCGACCCGATGCTCCCTCTCGACCTGTTCCGCTCGCGTCAATTCAGCGGCGCCAACGGCGTCACCTTCATCGTGTACGGGGCGCTCGGCGGCGCGCTGTTCCTCCTGCCCGTCGAGCTGCAGATCGTGGAGCACTACAGCCCGCTGGACTCGGGCCTCGCGCTCCTCCCGGTGACCCTGATCATGCTGCTCTTCTCGGCGCGTTCGGGCGAGATCTCGGCGCGCATCGGGCCCCGCCTCCAGATGAGCGTCGGACCCGTCGTGGTGGGGGCCGGACTGGCGCTGCTCGCCCGCGCCACCGACCACGGCAGCTATTGGACAGAGGTGTTCCCGGCCGTCCTCCTCTTCGGTCTGGGCCTCGCCGTGACCGTCGCGCCGCTCACCTCCACCGCCATGGGCGCCGCACCGGCGGAGCACTCCGGCATCGCCTCGGCGGTGAACAACACGGTGGCCCGCGCCGCCAGCCTGTTGGCCGTGGCGGTGCTCCCGTTGGCGTCCGGACTGACCGGCGTCGCCGGGCTCGCCCCCGCCGAGCTCGCCCACGGCTTTGACACCGCGATGTACATCGCCGGCGCCACCTGCGTCGCCGGCGGCGTCCTCGCCGTGCTGACGATCCGCAACCCGGCCCGCCCACCCGCCAAGGTCGCCGAGCCCAAGTGCCCCTTCTCGTGCGGCGTGACCGTCCCGCCGGCGGCCCAACCCCTCATCGCCGCCGCCGGCAGTACGAGCGCCTGACCTGTCGACCACCCGGCACCGGCCCAGCGCGCCGGACGTGCGGCCCTCCCCGTCGGTCGGCAAGGGTAGGGGCATGCCCCGCACGGCCCGCCCGGCCCCTCCGAAGCCCTTCGAGCCGGCGCCGCTCGGCCCGCTCACGCTGCGCAACCGGATCATCAAGGCCGCCACGTTCGAGGGCGTGATGCCGGGCGGGACGGTCAGCGACGCGCTCATCGAGTTCCACCGGCGCGTCGCCGCCGGCGGCGCCGCCATGTCCACGGTCGCCTACCTCGCCGTCTCGCCCGAGGGCCGCACCGACCGCCACTGCCTCCTCCTCAACGAAGAGAACGTGCCCGGCCTCCGGCGGCTGACCGACGCCATCCACGCCGAGGGCGCCGCGGCCGCGGCCCAGATCGGCCACGCGGGCCCCGTGGCCAACGCCCGCTCCAACCACGCCCCCGCGCTCTCGCCCTCCGGCGGCTTTACCCCGATGGGCAGCCGGCTGCACGCCATCGATCAGGCCGGCATCGAGCGGGTGGTCGAGGACTACCGCGCCGCCGCCACCCGCGCCGTCGAGGCCGGCTTCGACAGCATCGAGGTCCACGTCGGGCACAACTACCTGCTGAGCGCGTTCTTGAGCCCGAAGCTCAACAAGCGCGACGACCAGTTCGGCGGCTCCGTCGAGAACCGTGCTCGATTCGCCCGCACCGTCCTGCGCACCGTGCGCGACGCCGTGGGCGACCGCACCGCCGTCACGGCCAAGCTGAACATGGCCGACGGCGTCGACGGCGGCCTGTGGGTCGACGAGTCCGTCCAGGTGGCCACGCTCTTCGAGGCCGACGGCAGCCTCGATGCGCTCGAGCTCACCGGCGGCAGCTCGCTCGCCAACCCGATGTACCTCTTCCGGGGCGACGCCCCCCTCCGGGAGTTCGGCGCCACGCTGCCCCCAGCCGTCCGCCTCGGCTTCCGCCTCGTCGGCGGCCGCTTCCTCAAGACCTACCCCTACGAGGAAGCGTTCTTCCTCCCCTTCGCCCGTCAGTTCCGCGCCGCGCTGACGACGCCGATCATCCTCCTCGGCGGCATCACCGAGCTCGCCACCGTCGAGGCCGCGCTGGCCGAAGGCTTCTCGTTCGTGGCCATGGCCCGCGCCCTGCTCCGCGAGCCGGACCTGCCCAACCGCATGCGGGACGGCAGCGCCTCGTCCTCGCTCTGCATCCACTGCAACAAGTGCATGCCGACGATCTACTCGGGCACGCGCTGCGTCCTGGTGACCGACCCGCCGTGCCCGCCGCCCGTTCCCTAGGCCGACACCGGCGGCCGCCGACCCGCCCACGGGGCCGCCTGCTCGAGCTGCCCGGCCAGCGACAGCAGCGTCTCCTCGTCGCCGAAGCGGCCGACGAACTGCACGCCGATCGGCAGCCCCGCCTCGTTCCAGTGCAGCGGCAGCGAGATCGCCGGCTGGCCCGTCACGTTGAACGGCGGGGTGAACGGCACGTAGGCGGCCGCCCGGAACAGTCCGGCCAGCGGCTCGCCCGGCGGCGAGTCGAACGTGCCGAGGGGCGCAGGCGGCTCGCCCAGCGTCGGGGTGAGCAGGACGTCGAAGCCCTCGAAGGCGTCGGCGATCTGCCGGCTGATCTTCTGGAGGTTCTGGACCGACGACGAGATACTGGCCCGAGTCGAGCGACCGGCCCAGCTCGAATGAGCGCCCAGCTCAGCGGTTCGAGCTCCGGCTCGGTGACCGCCCGGCCCGAGCCGCGCCTCCCAGTCCGCGATGGCCCAGGCGTTGCCCGCCGCCCACTGGTTGATGAAGTTGGCCACGAAGGCGTCGCCGTCGACGTCGAGCGAGGCCTCCTCGACCCGGTGCCCGAGGGACTCGCACAGCGTTGCCGCCGCCCGGGCCGCCGCCACGCAGTCTGGGTGGACGTCGCTGCCACTCGGCGAGTCCGTCATGACCGCGATGCGCAGCGGCGCGGGAGCCGCCGCGGCCGCGGCGGCGAAGGACGCGCCCCGCAGGGGCGGGGCCGCATACGGGTCGCCCGGCACAGGCCCGGCCGTGGCGTCGAGGATGGCGGCGCTGTCGCGGACCGAGCGGGTGACCACGTGCTCGCAGACGAGTCCGCCCATCAGGTCGCCGTAGCTGGGCGCCAGCGAGTTGCGGGCCCGCGTCGGCTTGAGCCCGACCAGGCCGCAGCACGAGGCGGGGATCCGGATCGATCCCCCACCGTCGTTGGCGTGGGCGGCCGGGACCATGCCTGACGCCACGGCGGCGGCCGAGCCGCCCGAGGAGCCGCCCGTCGAGTGCTCGGTGTTCCAGGGGTTCCGCGACGCCCCGAAGCGCCGCGGCTCGGCCGTCGGCAGGATGCCGAGCTCGGGCGTGTTCGTCTTCCCGCAGATGACGAACCCGGCCCGGATGTAGCGCTTGGTGAGCTCCTGGGTCACGCTCGAGCGGTAGTCGCCGGAGAACTCGAGTGCCCTCGTTGAAGGGCGTGCCCGCGAGCTCGGCGCCGAGGTCCTTGAGCAGGAACGGCACGCCGCGGAACGGGCCGTCGGGCAGCCGGCCCGGCTCCTCCGACGCCTCGGCCCGGGCCCGGTCGAAGAGCTCGTGGATGACGGCGTTCAGCTCCGGGTTGAGCTTCTCGATCCGGCCGATCGCCTCGTCGACCAGCTCGGCCGCCGAGACCTCCTCGTGGCGGACCAGGTCCGCCTGCCCCGTCGCGTCCAACCATGCGGTGTCGTCGCTCATGGACGCACCGTACCCACGCCGGCCCGCCGGTGCCTAGGGCAGGGGCTCAGCGCTCAGGCCGGGGCGCCCACCGTGGCGTGCGCCGCCGACCCCTCCGGCCGCGTCGCCCCGGTGCGGATCGGCGATCGCCTCGTTCACCGTCACGTCCTTGCCGCACGCCACGCAGCGGCGGCGGTCGTCGAGCTCTCCCCCGCACCCTCGATGCTGGAGGACCGTCGGCCGCTCACCCTCGAGCCCGTAGCGGTCGCCCCACTTGAGCAGCGCCACGAGGACGGGCCACAGGTCGGCGCCCTTCTCGGTCAGGCGGTACTCGCAGCGCAGCGGGCGCTCCTGGTACGGCCGCTTCACCAAGATCCCCTCCTCGACGAGCCGCTCGAGCCTCGCCTGCAACACGTTGCGGGCGATCCCGAGGTCCTTCTGCAGCTCCTCGAAGCGCCGGATCCCCAAGAAGACGTCCCGGATGATGAGCAGCGTCCACCGCTCGCCCACCACCTCGAGCGTCGACGCCACCGGGCAGTACTGGTTGGCGTAGTCACGCTTCAGCATCACCCCAGCCTACCGGATATTTCCGCCTTGTCCATTGCTTCATAAAACTTTCTCCCTTAGAGTGCATTTCATGACAGCACTGAGTGTGGAACGGTCCGACGCAGCGCCCAAGGGCGGCCGCCCCGTCCTGACCGCCCTGATCGTGCTGACGGGGGTGTTCCTCTCCTCCCTCGACCTCTTCATCGTCAACATCGCCTTCCCCAGCATCTCGAAGAGCTTCCACGGCGAGAGCACGAGCTCGCTGTCGTGGGTGCTGAGCGCCTACGCCATCGTCTTCGCCGCCGCCCTGGTCCCCGCCGGCCGCTGGGCCGACCGGACGGGCCGCAAGCGCGCCTTCCTCCTCGGTCTCGCCATCTTCACGGCCGTCGTCGGCCGCGTGCGCCCTGGCCCCCTCGCTCGACGTCCTGATCGGTGCCCGCGTCGTCCAGGCCGTGGGCGGCGCCCTCATGCTGCCGACCTCGCTCGGGCTGCTCCTCCCCGCCTTCGGCCCCGCCCGCAAGGGCGCGGCGATCGGGCTGTGGTCGGCCGTCGGCGGGGCGGCCGCCGCCTTCGGCCCCCCGATCGGCGGCCTGCTCGTCCAGGTGAGCTGGCGCTGGGTCTTCCTGGTCAACCTGCCCTTCAGCGTGCTCGCCCTCGTGTTCGGGGTACGCCTCCTCTCCGAGGTGAAGGACCCCGCGGCGCACAAGTCCGACCTGCTCGGCGCCGTGCTGCTGTCCGTGTCGGTGGCCGGCCGCCGTCGCCGCCATCGTCGAGGGCTCGACCTGGGGCTGGGGCAGCCCGCGCATCATCGGTCTCTTCGTCCTGGCCGCGGCGGCCGGCGCCTGGCTGGCCGTGCGCTCGTTCCACCACCCGTACCCGATCCTCGAGCCGGCGGTCATCCGCCACCGTGCGGTGGCGCTGGCCGACGTCAGCTCCACGATCTTCTTCTCCGGCTTCGGGGCCCTCGTCCTCGGCGGCGTCCTGTTCCTGACCGGTGTCTGGCACGAGTCGGTCTTGCGGGCCGGCTTCATGATCGCCCCCGGCCCGCTCCTGGCCGGCCTCACCGCCTTCCCGGGCGGTCTCCTCGGCGCCCGCCTCGGGCACCGGGTCGTCGGCACGGCCGGCGCGCTTTTCTTCGCGGCGGGCGGGGCGTGGTGGATCGCCCATGTGGGCGCCACTCCGGACTGGGTGTCCGCCTACCTCCCCGGCAGCCTCCTGAGCGGGTTCGGCGTCGGGCTGATGTTGCCGTCCCTCGGGGGCGCGGCCACGGCGCCGTTGCCCCCGCAGCGCTTCGCCACCGGCTCGGCCCTCTACGGCATGACGCGCCAGATCGGCGTCGCGCTGGGCGTGGCGTGCCTGGTCGCCATCGTCGGCACTGCGACCGGGGCCTCGGCGGTGGAGGCCTTCCACCACGCCTGGTTCTTCATGGTCGGGTGCGGCCTGCTCTCGGGCCTCATCCTCCAGGGCATCGGCGCCCGGAAGACCGAGACGGCCGACGCCGGGGCGGTGCCCCTGGACGAGATAGCGACGCCGGCCGCTGCCGGCCTCCACTTACGCCGTCGCCGGCGGCAAGTAGGAGGGGTTCGCCACCAGGAGCTGGTCCCGGGCCGCCGCCGCCAGCGCCGGGGCCACCGACCGCCAGTCGTCGTCGAGGTCGCCGGCCCGCAGGGCGGCGGCCAGGGCGGCGTCGTCGGCGTAGCCGAGGGCGGCCAGGCGGGCGGCGTGCGCCGCGGCGATGGAGGGGCCCAGCCGGAGCTCGCGCTCGACGATGCCGAGCGCGTTGCGGGCCACGCGGGCCTCGAAGCCGGCGGCGCCCTCGTCGCGCTCCATGAGGCCCTCGACGTACTCGCGGACGGCCTCGACGAGCTCACCCGCCGTGGGGCGCCCGAAGGGCGGGACCGGTCCGGCCGCCGCCACCGGCTCGGGGAGGTCGGCGGGCGGCGGCACCCCGAGGAGGGCGAACAGGTCCCACTCGCTCTCGCAGACCCGCCGCCCGATCGCCGCCAGCTCGACCGAGCGCGTCGCCCCGCTCAGGTGCACCGACGCCTGCAGCGCGGCAGATGGCGGCCCACTTCACCGTGGCGTAGACCTGCCACCAGTGGACGCGCTCGGGCGCGAGCGGGGCGCCGCCGGCCGCCTCGTACGCCGCCAGGAGGTCGGTCACCGCGCCGAAGCCGCCGACCTCGCCCGGGCCGCCGAAGCGCCAGGCCGGCGCGCAGAGCCAGCCGACGTCCTCGGCCGGGTCGCCGGCGTGGGCGAGCTCCCAATCGAGGACGCCCCGGAGGCCGTCGGGGCCGACGAGCAGGTTCCCGCAGCGGAAGTCGCCGTGGACCGTGACCGCGGGACGGGGGCGTGGGGCCGGCGTCGGGGCGGTGGGCGGCCAGCCAGCGCACCCCGAGCTCGAGGGCGGGGCGGACCTCAGCGAGCGCATCGAGCAGGGGCAGGGGGTCGCGCAGCGGGTCGGCCCGCGGCAGCCCCTCGATCGTGGCGGGGTCGATCGTGTGGACGGCGGCGAGGGCTCGTCCGCACTGGGCGGTCAACGCGGCGCGGGCGGCGGCCCATTGGGGGTCACGGAGGATCTTGCGCGGGATCGTCTCGCCCTCGAGGCGCTCGACCACGAGCCAGGCGCCGCCCAGCGGGTCGGCGTCGGCGTCGGCGTCGGCGTCTTCGTCGAAGTCGGGCGCCGCGACGACGGCGGGCACGGGGACGCCGGCCCGCCCGGCCGCATCGAGCAGGGCTCGCTCGAGGCGCGCCTTGGCCTGCCCCGGCGCCCCGCCGCTGCGGTCCATCTGCAGGATCAGGGGGCGGAGGCTGCCGGCCCGGTCTCGAGGTCGAACGCGTCGGTGACCCGCGAGGCGCCGCCCGAGAGCCGGCGCAGGTCGCGCACGGTCCCGCCGAGGCGCGCGCCGAGCGCGGCGGCCAGCTCGTCGCTGCTCAGGCGGGGTGACATCGGTCGGGTCGGTGGGTCGGGGTCGTGGTCGGGCCGTCTAGGACGTCCGGGCCGGGGCGGCGGCTACTCGACAGGGACGACCGGCCTCCCGGCGTCGTCGAGCTGGTGGAGGTACTCGGCGATGCCGTAGCCGGTGCGGGGCGTGCCGTCCGCGCCGTCGCCGCCTCGTACGTCCAGCGGGCCAGGCCCTCGTTGACGAGCGTGCCGCCGGCCTGGCCGATCGGGGCCACCCGCAGCACGTCGCCGCGCAGCGGGAACGTCCGCCCCGACTTGTCGGCCACCTCGAGGTGCACGACGCGGTGGGTCACGCCGTCGTCCTCGAGCTCGGTCCGCACGCGCCACTCGGCGACCGAGGTGGCCCGCTCGCCGTCCCAGACCCAGCCCCGGTGCAGGTCGCCGGCGTCGGTGCCGAGGCGGATGCCGCCGAAGTGCAGGTCGTCGCCGACGTTGATGGAGAACCAGCGCCACATCTTGGGGCCGCCCCAGCGCCGCGGGCCCCAGGAGCGGTCGCGGTTGCCGTGCGCCCCGGTCCACTCGTGGTGACGCCGTCGACGGTGAGCGTGCCCGTCCAGCGCCCCGACTGCTCGAGGTGCCCCTTGCCGACCGTGCCCGACGCCGCCGCCGCCTCCTTGGACTTGGGCCCGCCGCCGGGCTGGCCGTCGGTGCCCACCGCCGGCGTGATGGCGTCGAAGCGCACGTCGAGCGCGACCTTGACGGGGTGCGCCTCGGCCTCGGCCTCGGCCCGGCTCTTGCCGCACGGGCGGGCCGAGACGGCGTCGTCCATCGTGAGGCGCCAGGACTGGAGGGCCTCGAGCATCTCGTAGCGGACGGCGCCGACCTCGAGGTCGCGGTCGACCATCTCGCGCTGCTCCTTGACGAAGCGGTACTCGCCGAGCTCGCCGCCCGGCAGCCACAGCGACAGGCCGACGTCCATCGTCCCCTCGTTGGGCCGGATCCCGATGCGGGTGAAGAGCCCCGAGTCGCTCCCCGGGTCGTACGCGTTGAAGTAGTACGACTCGCTCCAGGCGGTATCGCCTTCGACGGGGTGGGCGAGGTCGTGGCGGGCGTCGAGGATCGGCATGCCCTACACCATCGTCTGTCCGGCGCTGACATTCAACGCCTCGCCGGTGACGCCCCGGGCGGCGTCGGAAAGCAGCCAGCAGATGGCGGCCGCGATCTCGTCGGCCGACTGGAGGCGCCCGAGCGGGATCTCGCGGGCGATGTAGGCGGCGAGGCCGTCGGGGCCGCCCATGAGCCCCTCGAACATGGCGTCCTTGTTGATGAGGTCGGTGTCCACCGTGCCCGGGCAGACGGCGTTGACCGCGATGCCCTGGGGGCCGAGCTCGGTCGCCATGGTCTGGGTCAGCAGGATGACACCGGCCTTCGCCGCGCAGTACGGCCCCAGGAAGGGGAAGGCCCGCTTGCCCGCCTGGCTCGAGACGTTGCAGATCCGACCGCCCGCCCCGGCCGCCACCATACGGGTGGCGCAGGCCTTCGACACCAGCCAGGTGCCGATGAGGTTGACGTCGAGGACGCGGCGGAACTCGTCGGCCGGGACGCCCAGGAGCGGCCCGAACCCGAAGCCGGGCCCGCTCCCGCCGGCGACGTTCGCCACGAGCGTGACCGTGCCGAGCTCCTCGCTGACCGCGGCCACGGCGGCCTCGACGGCCGCCTCGTCCGAGACGTCGGCGGTGGCGACCGCGGCGCGCACCCCGAGCGCGGCGACCTCGGTGGCCAGGGTGGCCAGGTCGTCCCCCGTGGCGGTGCCGTGGAACGGCGCCTCGGCGTAGGGGCGGGCGATGTCGAGGCAGGCCACGTCGGCGCCGCCGGCGGCCAGCGTCAGCGCGGTGGCCCGCCCGATGCCGCGGGGCCGTGCCGCCCCCGTGACCAGCGCCACCTGGCCCGCGAACGGGCGCTCCGGAATTGCTTGTGGAAGGCTCACCGGGCCAACGTACGACGAACGCGGGCGGCCGTGCCGCCCGACGGCCGTTCGAGATGCGGGGGGTGAGCACGCATGCGGGCCGCAGTGACGCGGGGTGGGCAGCTGGTGGTCGGTGACGTGGCGGACCCCGTGCCGTCGTCGGGCCACGTCGTCGTCCGCTCGCTCGCGACGGGCATCTGCGGGTCCGACCTCCACGCGCTGGCCGACTTCGCGCACTTCACCGGGCTCATGGACCGGTCGGCGTGCCGGCGCTGGACCCGGCGGCCGACTGCGTGTTCGGCCACGAGTTCTGCGCCGAGATCGTCGAGCACGGGCCCGACACCGCCGGCACCCTGCCGGTCGGCTCCCGGGTGTGCTCCGTGCCGATCATCGTCGGGCCGACCGGCGTCGAGCAGATCGGCTACTCCAACCGCTACCCGGGCGCGCTGGCCGAGCACATGGTGCTCCAGGAGATGCTGCTGCTGCCGGTGCCCGACGGGCTCGACACCGACCTCGCCGCGCTGACCGAGCCGCTCGCCGTGGGCGAGCACGCCGTCGGCCTGGCCGACCTCGCCCGATGGCCAGCCGTGCCTCGTCGTCGGGTGCGGGCCCGTCGGCCTGGCCGTGATCGCCGCGCTCAAGGGCCGGGGCCACGGGCCGGTGCTGGCGGCCGACTTCTCGCCGACCCGGCGCCGGCTGGCCGAGGCGTTCGGCGCCGACGAGGTGATCGACCCGGCGGTCGAGTCGCCGCACGAGCGCTGGGCCGCCTTCGGGGTGGCCAAGTCGGTGATGGAGCGCGCCGGCGCCTCCATGCTCGGCGGCGCCGTCACGGACCCGGTGATCTTCGAGGCGGTCGGCGTGCCCGGCATGCTGCAGTCGCTGCATCGACGACGCGCCGCCGCACAGCCGGATCGTCGTCGTCGGGGTCTGCATGCACACCGACTCGATCGAGCCGTTCATGGCGGTGACCAAGGAGATCGAGCTGCGCTTCTCGTTCGGCTACACGCCGGGCGAGTTCGCCGCCACCCTGGCGCGCCTGGCCGCCGGAATCCCGGGGGCCGACCTGCTCGTCACCTCGGCGGTCGACCTGGCCGGCGCGCCCGGCGCCTTCGAGACCCTGCGCACCCCGGGCGAGCACGGCAAGATCCTGGTGCGAGCCGTGATGCGGCGCGGCCGACGCCGACCACCGGGGCCTCACCGCCCGCGTCTCCACACACCTCTAGCACACAGACACGGAGGACCATGACCACCATTGACGCCGACGGTCGACTCAAGTTCGGCATCTTCCTGGCCCCGTTCCACCCGGTGGGTCAGAACCCGACGCTCGCCCTCGAGCGCGACCTCGAGCTGATCGAGCATCTCGACGACGCTCGGCTTCGACGAGGCGTGGTTCGGCGAGCACCACTCCGCCGGCTACGAGATCATCGCCTCGCCCGAGGTGTTCATCGCCGCCGCCGCGCAGCGGACCAAGCACATCCGCCTCGGCACCGGCGTGTCGTCGCTGCCGTACCACCACCCCTTCATGCTGGCCGACCGCATGGTGCTGCTCGATCACCTCACCCGCGGCCGGGTGATGCTCGGCGTCGGCCCCGGCGCCCTGCCCTCCGACGCCTTCATGATGGGCATCGACCCGGCCAAGCAGCGCGACATGATGGAGGAGAGCCTCGAGGCGATCCTGCAGCTCCTCGCCGGCGAGACGGTCTCGATGGAGACGGACTGGTTCACGCTCCACGAGGCGCGCCTGCAGCTGCTGCCGTACCAGCGCCCCTTCCCCGAGGTCGGCGTGGCCGCCCAGGTCTCGCCCGTCGGGCCCGCGCGCGGCCGGGCGCTTCGGCACCAGCCTGCTCTCCCTCGGCGCCACCACCGACGGGCGGCTTCGACGTCCTCGGCGTCGCACTGGCAGGTCATGGAGGAGCGCGCCGAGGAGTTCTCGACCATCGTCGACCGCAACAAGTGGCGCCTCGTCGGGCCGATGCACATCGCCGAGTCCAAGGAGCAGGCCATCGCCGACGTGGCGTTCGGCCTCGAGGAGTGGGTCGACTACTTCCAGCGCGTGGCCGCCCTGCCGATCGCGCCCAACACCGACAACTTCGCCTCGCTCGTCGACGCGCTGAACGCCTCGGGCATCGCGGTGATCGGCACCCCCGACGACGCCATCGCCCAGATCGAGCGCCTCCAGGTGCAGTCCGGCGGGTTCGGCACCTACCTGTGCATGGGGCACGAGTGGGCCGACACCGCCGCCACCCGCCACTCCTACGAGCTGATCGCCCGCTACGTGGCGCCGCACTTCCAGGACACGTCGCGCACGCTCACCTCGAGCCGGGACTGGGCGGCCGAGAACCGCCCGGAGTTCATCGGCGCGGCGGGCAACGCCATCATGTCGGCCATCCAGCAGCACCACGACGAGAAGGCGGAGAAGGCGGCGGCCAAGGACGACGCTGCGAGCGAGAAGGTGACGCCGCGTGGCTGAGATCACGCACGAACAGGTCGCCACGAACGGCGTCGAGCTGCACGTCGCGGCGGCCGGCCCGGTCGACGGCCCGCCCGTGATCCTGTGCCACGGCTTCCCCGAGCTGTGGTACTCGTGGCGCCACCAGCTCGGCGCGCTGGGCGACGCGGGCTACCGCGCCCTGGCACCCGACCTGCGCGGCTACGGCGGCAGCTCGGCCCCCAGGGACGTGGCCGCCTACGGCTCGGACCAGCTGACCGGCGACCTCTGCGGGCTGCTCGACCACTACGGCTGGGAGAAGGCGGCGTTCTCGGGGCACGACTGGGGCGCCATGGTGGTGTGGGAGATGGGCCGGCTCCACCCCGAACGCGTCGCGTCCATCTACGCCATGAGCGTCCCGTACTCGCAGGCACCCGGGCCGCCGACCGAGATCTTCCGCCACATCTTCGGGGACAAGTTCTTCTACATGCTCTACTTCCAAGACGTCGGGCCGGCCGAGGCGGAGTTCGACGAGAATCCCGCGCCGCTACGTGCGCACGATGCTGTACTCGGCCGGCGGCGAGGGCATGGCGAACGGGCCGGCGCTGCTCGGCGACGCGCCGGCCGCGGGGCACGAAGTTCCTCGACATCCTGCAGCCCGGCGCCCGACGTGCTGCCCGCCTGGCTGACCGAGCACGACGTCGACGTCTACACCGAGGGGCTCACGCGCAGCGGCCTCTTCGGCCCGCTCAGCTTCTACCGCAACCTCGACGCCAACTGGGCCCGCTCCAAGGACCTGCCCGCGTCGCTCTACACGATGCCGAGCGGCTTCCTCACCGGGTCCCTCGACCCGGTCGTGATCATGCAGCCCGGCGCGGTCGACGTGATGAAGGCGCAGCTCCCCGGGTTCCGCGGCGCCACCGTCGTCGAGGGCGCCGGGCACTGGATCCAGCAGGAGCGGCCCGGCCGAGACGAACACGGCGCTGCTGGCGTTCCTCGACGCCACCCGGTGAGCCGACAGGCGTGAGCCGCCTGCTCCCGCTGCCGCGCCAACCCGGCGACGTCCCCTGGCCGACCGAGGAGTGGCCCGTCGGCGAGCTCCCGGCCCGGGTCGAGGTCGCTCTGGCGCCACTGCTCGACGCGGCGTTCGACGACACCAGCCCGATCGCGACGACGCACGCCGTCGTCATCGTGCAGCACGGGCGCATCGTCTTCGAGCGCTACCACGGCGCGCTCGAGCACTTCGACCGCCCGCCGACGCCGGTCACCGCCGAGGTGCCGCTCCTCAGCTGGTCGATGGCCAAGTCCATGCTGCACGCCGTCGTCGGGATCCTCGTCGGCGAGGGCCGGCTCGACCTCGACGCGCCGGCGCCGGTCCCCGAGTGGGCCGACCCGGCGCGACCCGCGCCACGCCATCACGCTGCGCCAGTTGCTGGCGATGCGCGACGGGCTCGACTACGTGGAGGAATACGAGTCGAGAGGATCCCGACGCCCTGCGGATGCTCTTCGGCGACGGCCGGTCCGACATGGCCCACTTCGCGGCCGACCGGCCTTTGGCGGAGGCGCCCGGGACGCGGTTCAACTACTCGTCGGCCACGTCGAACATCGTCTCGGGCGTCGTGGCGCGCACCGTCGGCCCCGGCGAGCCGTACGCCCGCTTCCTGCACGGCCGCCTCTTCGCGCCGCTCGGCATGACGAGCGCCGACCCCGAGTTCGACGAGGCCGGGACGTGGGCCGCCTCTTCGTTCCTGCGCGCCACCGCCCGCGACTTCGCGCGCTTCGGCCTCTTCTACCTACGCGACGGCGTGTGGGACGGCGTCCGCCTGCTGCCGGCCGGCTGGGTCGACTACGGCCGCACCCTGGTCTCGGTCGACGAGGACGGCCAGCCCTTCGGCGCGCACTGGTGGGGCCTGGCCGGCGACAACCCGCTCGGCACGTTCCGCGCCGCCGGTTACGAGGGGCAGTCCATCTCCATCTGCCCGCCGCTCGACCTCGTCGTGGTGCGGCTCGGCCGGACGCCCGTCGAGCGATCGGACAACCTCATCGGTTGGCGCGTCGCCATGGTCGAGGCGTTCGCCGACGCCGGCTGAGCCCGGCGTGGCGCTCTAGGTGGGCGCTCCTCCCGTCACGGGCGCGTTGAGGTGGAGCGAGCCGGCCGACCCCTGGAAGCCGGCGTCGCCGTAGCTGAAGATCCCGCCGTCGGAGGCCACGAGCCAGTAGCCCGCGCCGTCGAAGGTGCTCATCACTCCGACGATCGGCTTGTTGAGCGGCTGGCCGCCGCGGGAGCCGTAGAACCCGGCGTCGCCGTAGTTGAAGATCCCACCGTCGGAGGCCACGAGCCAGTAGCCGAGGCCCGTGGTGCTCGCGGCGACACCGACGACTGGCTTGTTGAGCGGCTGGCCGCCGCGGGAGCCGAAGAACCCCGCGTCGCCGTAGTTGAAGATCCCACCGTCGGCTGCCACGAGCCAGTAGCCACCCCCGTCGGGCGTCGCGGCGATGCCGACGATCGGCTTGTTCAGGGGCTGGCCGCCACGAGAGCCGAAGAACCCGGCGTCGCCGTAGTTGAAGACCCCGCCGTCGGCCGCCACCAGCCAGTAGCCCTGACCGTCAGGGGTGGCCGCGATCCCCACGACCGGGGCATTGAGGCGCAGCGAGCCGGCGGACCCGTAGAAGGCGGCGTTGCCGAAGTTGTAGACACCGCCGTCGGCGCCGGCTTCCCAGTAGCCGCCGGCGCCGGGTGTCTCGGCCATCCCGACCACGGGTGCGTTGATGTGCTGGCCGCCCATGGAACCGTGGAAGACGGCGTTGTACGTGAAGACCCCGCCATCGGCGGCGACGGACCAGTACCCCTCCGCCGGCGTGTAGGCCTCCAGCAACCCTTCGGTGATCGGGCCTTGCGCCACGTAGGTCCCGGCCGCGTCACAGGCGCCCCGGCCGCTGCACGACACCGCGTTCAGGGACACCTCAGCCGGGCTCTCGGAGTTCGATGGCGTCGGCGCCGGGACGGCGGACCAGGTGGTGCCCGAGAGCTGGTCGATGAGGCCGGCGGCAATCCCCCCCGACGGCGTGTACGCGCCGACTGCGGTGCAGGAATTGGCGGCCACGCAGGACACGGCGTTCAACTGGCCGCCGGCCGTCGGTTGTCCGACCGAGGGCATCGGCACGGACGCCAGGCTCGGCGTCCCGCCCACGACAGCATCGACAAAAGGCTGGATCGCGCTGTTGGCGTCGCGGTACTGGCCGACCACGGCGCAGTAGCCGTCGAAGGTGCAGGACACGCCCGCGGCCGCGGCCGCGGGGCTGGGCGTCTGGAGGCTGGAGGGAAGCGGCCCGCTCAGGGCGCTCCAGCTGCCGCCGCCCCAGTGCTCCAAGAGCACCTGCTCCGCGCCTGACGTGTCGTCGAAGTACCCGGCCGCCTCGCAGGCGCCGTTCGCGCACGAGATCGCGTTGACGTTGTCGAAGTCGGACGAGCCGCTTCCCGCGGTGTTCGGAAGCGGGCCCGACTGTGACGACCAGGTGCCGTGCGAGAGGGTCAGGAGGACCGGCACGGCCGGGGTGCCTTCCTGCCGCGTCCCCCGGCGTGAGGGCCGAGGACGCCGCGCCGCAGAACGTCGTGGTGGGACACGAGATCACACCCCAAGAGGGCTCCAAGGTCGAGCCGCTCGGCAGGGCCACGAGCTGCGCGGTCCACGTGCCGGCGGAGAGCGTGTCGACGTACTGCTCCTCGTTGGATCCGTTGGAGTAGTTGCCGATGGCGAAACAGCTCCCCGGCGCCGGGCACGACAGCGCCGTCAGGTTCTCGAAGGTGCCGCTGGAGTCATGTGGCGCCGGGGCCTTCATCGCCGTCCACTGCCCCCCCGAATACGTCTCGATGACGCTCAACGACCCGTCCTGGTAGTTGCCGATCGCCACACACCAGCCCTGGGCCGGGCACGACACGTCGGTCAGGCCCGCGTTGGCGCTCGAGTCCTCGACGCCCGTCGGCAGCGGTGGGACGCTGGCCGTCCACGATCCGCCCGAGAGGACCTCGACCACGGAGTGCGAGCCGAACGACGCGCCCTGGTAGCCGCCGACCGCGACGCAGAAGACGGCAGACGGGCAGGATTCGGCGCTCAGGGACATTCCGTTCCCGGCGATCGGGTCCGGGTCGGAGGGGACCGGCGCCTGCGTCGGGGTCCAGCCGGGCGTCGGCGCGGAGGCGGCGGACGGGGCGGCACCCCAGACGGCCAGCGCGCCACCCGCTCCGAGCAGCAGCGCGCAGGTGGACCCGGCCACGGCGGCACGAGTGCGCCAGCCGATCTTTCGTCGCGCGCCCGCGCCAGATCGCTCGTCCGATCGCGTTTCCACTATGCACCCTCCCGAGTCGACGTCGCCTCGACGAAGACTACGAGCGCTACGCGTGCGATTCAACGACCCTTGCGGCACACGCCCAGTGCGCCGCGCGCCGTCAGGCGTCAGTTCACTGGCGTCGCGACGAAGACCGGGATCTGGCGCTCGGTGTTCTGCTGGTACTCGATGTAGGGCGGGTACGCCTTGGCGGCGCGCTCCCACCATGCCTTCTTCTCGTCGCCGGTCACCTCGCGCACCTCCACGCGGAACGGTTCGGGGCCGTCCTGGATCGTCACCTCGTCGGGGTACGCCACCAGGTTGTAGTACCAGGCGGGGTTCTCGGGCATCCCTCCCTTGGAGGCCACGAGCGCGTACTCGCCGTCGTGCTCGACGCGCATGAGCCCGAACTTGCGCACCTTGCCGCTCTTGGCGCCCCGCGTCGCCACCACGATGATGGGCATGTCGGTGTCCATCAGCGTGTTGGCCTGCTTGCCGCCGGAAGCCTCGTACGCGGCCACCTGGTCGCGCACCCAGTCCCAGGGGCTCGGTTCGTAGTCACCCTGCAGTGTGGTCATGGGGGCGAGCGTAGAGGGACGCCGCTACGGTTCGTACGTGCCCCCGGACCCGATGGCCACCGCCGACGTCGTCGCCCTGCACGGCGAGCTCTCCAACTGGGGACGCTGGGGACCCGAGGACCAGCTCGGTGCGCTCAACCTGATCACCCCAGAGGTCACCGCGGCCGCCGCGGGGACGGTGCGCAGCGGCCGGACCGTGTCGTGCGCCGCGGCCGCTCAACACCCAGGCCGCGCCGGACAACCCCGCGCCCGTGGCGCATCACATGATCGGGACCGCCACCGAGGGTTGGGGGGCCGACTACCTCGCATTGGCGCCTCACGGCTTTGCCACCAGCCACATCGACGCCCTGTGCCACGTCTTCCACGAGGGCACGCTCTTCAACGGGTACCCGGCGACGACCGTCACCGCCCACGGCGCCGACGCGCCTCGGCATCCACCACCTGCGCGACGGCGTCGTGACCCGGGGCGTGCTGCTCGACGTGCCGGCGGTGCGCGGCGTCGACGCCCTCGAGCCCGGTGAGCCGATCTTCCCCGAGGACCTCGAGGCGGCCGAGGAGCGCGCCGGCCTCCGCGTCCACACCGGCGACGCGCTGCTCCTGCGCACTGGGCGCTGGGTCTGGCGGGACGTGCACGGCCCGTGGGACGTCGCTTCGCGGGCCGCCGGGCTCGACGCCTCCTGCCTGGCCTGGTTGCGGGACCGCGACGTCGCCACCCTCGGCTCCGACGCCGTGTCCGACGTGCTGCCCTCGCCGCGTGGAGGGCGTCGGCATGCCGATCCACGAGATCGCCATCGTCGCGCTCGGGCTGCACCTGATGGACAACCTCGATCTCGATGCGCTGGCGGCCGCGTGCGCAGAGGAGCACCGTTGGGAGTTCTTCTTCGTCGTAGCGCCCCTCGTGCTGCGGCGCGGCACGGCCTCGCCGGTGAACCCGATCGCCGTCTTCTGAATCACTGCCCGAGAGGAGCCCCGCCATGCCCGAGACCTACAACGGTGAGGTCGAGATCCACTTCGAGACGTTCGGTGACCCCGACCGCCCGACGTTGCTGTTGGTCAACGGCCTCGGGTCGCAGTGCATCAACTACTCCACCGAGTGGTGCGAGATGTTCGCCGCCGAGGGGTACCACGTGGTGCGGTTCGACAACCGGGACGTGGGCCTCTCCTCCAAGCTGCCCGACGTCGACTACGCGCTGGTGGACATGGCCGACGACGCCATCGCCGTCCTCGACGCCGTCGGGGTCGATCGGGCCCACGTCATGGGGTGCTCGATGGGCGGCATGATCGTCCAGCGCCTCGCCATCGACCACCCCGAACGTCTGCACTCGATGACCTCGGTCATGTCGCGTACGGGTGAGCCCGGCTTCGGCGACAGCTCGGAAGAGGCGCTCGCCATCTTGATGACGCCGCCTCCCGTCGAGCGCGCCGCCTACATCGAGCGCCAGGTCGAGGCGCACCGGGTCTACGGGTCAAAGCCCGAGTGGCTCGACGAGGATGCCATCACTCGACGCGCCGCCACCGCGTACGACCGTTGCTTCTACCCCGACGGCATCCGCCACCAGATGATGGCGGTCGGGCGCGACGGCTCCCGGAGCGAGCAGCTGGCGGCCCTGGACCTGCCGGTGCTGGTGATCCACGGCAGCCGGGACACGCTCATCGACCCGAGCGGCGGGCGCCGGACGGCGGAGCTGATCCCGGGCGCCCGCTACGTGGAGATCGAGGGGATGGGCCACGACTACCCCGTCGCGGTGTGGCGGCAGTGGGTGGACGCCTGGGCGGAATTCGCCCGCACCTCGGCCGCGCCGGTCGGGTGATCGCCGAAGGCCCTCAGGCCCCCTCGTAGGGGAACCCCAGGTCGGGCGCGCGTGAGGACGGCCCGGAACGGCAGGCGTTCGGCCGCCGCCATCTCCTCGACGGTGCCGCCACGGTCGACCACCGCGACGAGGAGCACGACCTCGGCCCCCGCCTCCTGCACGGCGTGCGCCGCCTCGAGCAGCGACGTGCCGCGGGTGACGGTGTCCTCGGTGACGACGACCTTGTCCCCGGGGTCGAGCGCACCGGCGATCCGGCCACCGCCCCCGTGGTCCTTGGCCTCCTTGCGCACGCTGAACGCCTTGAGCGGCCGGCCCCTCGTGGCGGCGACCCCGGCGGTGACGAACGCGACCGGGTCGGCGCCCATGGTGAGGCCGCCGATCGCCGTGGCGTCGGGCGGGATCACCGAGAGCACGGCGTCGGCCACGAGCAGCATGGCCTCGGGCCGGCAGACGGTCTGCTTGGAGTCGATGAACCAGGTGCTCTTGCGCCCCGACTTGAGCGTGAAGTCGCCGCGCTTGACCGAGTGCTCGAGCAGGTGCGCACGCAGCTCGGGGTACGGGACGTCGGCGCTCATGTGAGGCGCACGCCGGAGGAGTCACCGACTTCGCCGATGACGACGCCGGGGCGACTCGCCGCGCGCAGGGCCGAGAGCACGTCGCCGACGCCCCCGGCGTCCACGACGAGGACCATGCCGATGCCGCGGTTGAAGACACGGTCCATCTCGTCTTGCTCGACCGCGCCGAGTCGACGGATCTCCTCGAAGATGCGGGGCTCCTCCCAGGCGTCGCGGCGGACCACGGCGCCCAGGCCCTCGGGCAGGACGCGGGGCAGGTTGCCCACGATGCCGCCCCCGGTGATGTGCGCGCACGCGTGGAGTGCCACACCGGCCGACGCACGGGCGGCGAGCACGGCCGGCGCGTACACCACGGACGGCCGGAGGAGCTCGTCGGCCACCGTCACGCCGGCGCCCTCCCACGCCGGGTCGCCGAGGTCGAGGCCGGCGCGCTCGAGCAGGACGTGGCGGGCCAACGTGTACCCGTTGGACCGCAGGCCCGGTGAGGGCAGCCCGATCAGCACGTCGTCCACGCGGACCCGTTCGGGGCCGAGTTGGGTCCCGTCCTCGACCACTCCCACGGCGAAGCCGGCGAGGTCGAGCTCGTCGGGCGCCATGACGCCGGGATGCTCCGCCGTCTCGCCGCCGATCAGGGCGCACCCGGCCTGGCGACATCCCTCGTGCACGCCGGCCACGACGGTCGCGATGCGCTCGGGGTCGACCTTGCCGGTGGCGATGTAGTCGAGCATGAAGAGCGGCTCGGCCCCGACGCACACCACGTCGTCGACGCACATCGCCACCAGGTCGACGCCGATGGTCTCGTAGCGACCGGTGGCGCGGGCGACGACGAGCTTGGTCCCCACGCCGTCGGTCGAGGAGACCAGCACCGGCGTGGGGTAGCGGGCGAGGTCGAGCGGGAACTGGCCGCCGAAGCCGCCGATGCCCGCCACCATCGACGCCAATCGCCCGACCGCGGCGTCGCCGGCGGCGATGTCCACGCCGGCGGCCGCGTAGGTGGCGCCGCCCTCGCTCACCGCGCTCAGAACCCGGGCAGCGCGCCCTGGTGCGCCGTCGCGACCGGCTCGCGCTCGAGCCGCCCGATCTCCACCCGTGTCGACACCGAGACCGGGACGGGTGTCGGGTAGTCGCCCGTGAAGCAGGCGTCGCAGAAGCCGGCGTCGGCCCCGATGGCGGCCTTCAGGTTCTCGATGCTGATGTAGGCCAGGGAGTCGGCACCCAGGACGGCGGCCATCTCGTCGACCGTGTGGTCAGTCGCCAGCAGCTCCTCGTGCGACGGCGTGTCGATCCCGTAGAAGCAGGGCCAGCGCCAAGGCGGCGACGAGATCCGCAGGTGGACCTCGGACGCGCCCGCTTCGCGCAGCATCTTGATCACCGAGCGCTGCGTCGTGCCGCGCACGATCGAGTCGTCCACGACGACCAACCGCTTGCCGGCGATCGCGTCGCGCAACGGGTTGAGCTTGCGACGCACGGCATCCGCCCGCGCCAGCTGGTCCGGCGCGATGAACGAACGCCCGATGTAACGGTTCTTCACGAGCCCTTGTCCGTAGGGGATCCCGCTGGCGCGGGCGAAGCCCTCCGCGGCGGGGACACCGGACTCGGGCACCCCCATCACCATGTCGGCGACGGCGGGCGACTGCAGGGCCAGCAACTCCCCCATCCGACAGCGCGTCTCGTGCACCTCGCGGCCGTAGAGCCGGCTGTCGGGACGCGCGATGTAGGCGAACTCGAAGATGCACAGTCGGGGCTCGACGTCGCGTAGCCAGGGGATCTCCATGCTGCGCGGGCCGTCCTCGTCGATCACCACCATTTCGCCCGGCGCCACCTCGCGCACGAAGTCGGCACCGATGACGCTGAGCGCGGGCGTCTCCGACGCGAGCACCCAGCCCTCTGGTGCGTCCGGAGGGCCCAGCCGGCCGAGGCACAACGGGCGGAAGCCGTACGGGTCGCGCACGCCGAACAGGCGCTCCGAGCTCATCAATACGAACGAGAAGGCGCCCTCGAGGATCGGCAGTACCGCTTGCAGCGCCGTCGCCAGGTTCTCCGTCTCGGGGAACGAGCGGGCCAGCAGCTCGGCGACGACGTCGCTGTCGGTGGCGATGGACCCGGGGAGCATCCCCACCTTCTCGGCCAGGGCGGTGGTGTTGGTCAGGTTGCCGTTGTGGCCGAGCGCGAACCCGGCGCGGCCGACGGGCCGGTACACCGGCTGCGCGCCGGCCCAGTCCGAGGACCCGTGGGTGGAGTACCGGGTGTGGCCCACGGCCAGGTGGCCGTCGAGTCCCGACAGCGTGCGCTCGTCGAACACCGTCGCCACGAGGCCCATGTCCTTGACCACGGTGATGGTGTCGCCGTCGGCGACGGCCATGCCCGCCGACTCCTGCCCGCGGTGCTGGAGAGCGAAGAGGCCGTCGAACGTGAGGTTCGCCACCCGCATGCCGGGCGCGTAGACACCGAAGACACCACACGCTTCCTTCACGCGCCGACCATTCTCGCACAGGCCCGTGCCGTCACGAGTCGCCCAATGCCCTGGTCAGATTCCCCTCGTACGCCTCCCGCACGGCGTCCAGCGGGAGGTCCACGGCGTCACCGAGCACGAGCCGGTCGCCGCCGGCCCGCCCGAGCACCGTGGCGACGACCCCCGCTGCGGCGGCGCGGGCGCACAGCTCGTCCGGCCGGGCGGTCGCAACCAGGAAGCGCGAGGGCAGCTCGGTAAAGAGCTCGGCCGGCCCGCCGGCCACCTCGAGCACGCAGCCGACGGTCGACGCGGCGGCCATCTCGGCCGCGGCCACGGCCAGGCCGCCCCCGGACACGTCGTGCACGGCGTGGACGAGGTCATCGTCGGACCCGCCGACGCGCGCCGCCACCAGGGCGGCGACGAAGGCGCAGGCGGCGCGGTGCGCGTCGAAGTCGACGGGCGGCACCTCCCCAGTCCGGTGGTCCCGGCACTGGGTGGCCCAGCGCGTCCCGGCCAGTGGGTAGGAGCCGTCGCCCGCGGCGCGGGCGCCGAGGAGGACGACCGCGTCGAGGTCGTCCCATCCGGTCCCCGGCGGAGGCGCCTGCACGTCGTCGACCAACCCGAGCACGCCCAGCACCGGCGTGGGGTCGATGTCGGCCCCGCCGCTCTCGTTGTACAGGCTGACGTTGCCGCCGATGACCGGCAGCGACAGGGCGCGACACGCGTCCGCCATGCCGTCGATGCACTCGGACAGTTGCCACATCACCTCGGCGTGCTCGGGGTTGCCGAAGTTGAGGCAGTTGACCACGGCGGCGGGCGTCGCCCCGACGCACGCGAGGTTGGCGACCGCCTCCGCCAGGACGAGCGCGGTGCCACGGCGCGGATCGAGCGCGCAGGCCCGCGGGTTGGAGTCGGTGGTGACGGCGACGCCACGAGAAGAGCGCGGCAGACCGGGCCCGGCGAGTCGGAGCAACGCGGCGTCGGCGCCCGGCCCGGCCACCGTGTTGAGGAAGAGCTGATGGTCGTACTGGCGGTAGACCCAGCGCGCCGAGCGCAACAGGGCGAGGAGGTCGGTCTCGGCGTCCTCGGGTGGCGCCGGTGGAGGGGCGGTGCGGGGCACCGGGGCCGATCGCGGCCGGTCGTAGAGCGGGGCGTCGTCGGACAGCGAGGCCGCCGGCACGTCGGCGAGGACCGGGCCGTCGAGCCCGTCGCGGATGCGCAGGCGTCCGGTTCCGTCGGGGTCCGGCGCCGTCACCGTGCCGATCACGGTCGCCCGGACCTCCCACTTGGCGCAGATCGCGGCGACCTGCGGCCACGACGCGGGCGTGACGATGGCGAGCATGCGCTCCTGGCTCTCGCTCGTCATCACCTCCCACGGCTCCATGCCGTCCTCGCGTCGCGGGACCGCCGAGACGTCGACGTCCATGCCGACGCCGCCACGGCCGGCCGTCTCGCTCGTGGCGCACGCCAGCCCGGCTCCGCCGAGGTCCTGGATGCCGACCACCAGCTTGGTGTCGAGCAGCTCCAGGCAGGCCTCGATGAGCCGCTTCTCCTCGAAGGGATCGCCCACCTGGACGCTGGGTCGCTTGGTGTCGTCGGCCGCGCCCGCGTCGCCGCTGAAGCCGGCGGAGGCCAGCACGCTCACGCCGCCGATCCCGTCCCGGCCCGTGCTCGATCCCAACAAGACGGCGAGGTTCCCCGGGCCCGAGGCGATGCCCAGGACGAGGCGGTCGGTCGGCAGGGCGCCGAGGCAGAGCACGTTGACGAGCGGGTTCTGCGCGTAGCAGGGGTCGAAGGTGAGCTCGCCGCCGACCGTCGGCACGCCGACCGAGTTGCCGTAGCCGGAGATGCCGCTCACCACGCCCTCGACGAGCCAGCGCTGACGGGCCTCGTCCGGCGGGCCGAAGAACAACGGGTCCATCACGGCGAGCGGACGCGCCCCCATCGTGAAGATGTCGCGCAGGATGCCGCCCACGCCGGTGGCTGCGCCCTGGTACGGCTCGATCGCCGAGGGGTGGTTGTGGCTCTCGATCCGGATGGCGACGGCGATCCCGTCGCCGGCGTCGATCACGCCGGCGTTCTCGCCCGGGCCCACCAGCACGCGCGGCCCCTCGGTGGGCAGGCGGCGCAGGTGCAGGCGGGACGACTTGTACGAGCAGTGCTCGCTCCACATCACGGCGTACAGGGCGAGCTCGAGGTGGTTCGGCGGGCGCCCGAGGATCTTGCCGATGGCCTCGAACTCGTCGTCGGTCAGGCCGAGCGCCCCGTGCAGCGACTCCTCGACGGGGGCGTGGTCGGGCGGCGCCGCCTCGGCCGGGGGGGTCATGATGTCCTCCAATTTAGAGGCCGGAGCGGTGCGTTCCGCCACCGGGGTGGGCGTCAACGCAGGTCGGCCCGCACCACCACCAGGTCGCGGTCGGCCCAGGCCACCGACGCGTCGAACCCGGCCCGTTCGAGCCAGGCCAGCTGGTCACCGGTCGTCGAGGGCCGGTCGTAGTCGTCGTCCACCGGGATGACGACGTCGGCGGGGTCGGCGGGGATCACGACGTCGCCCAGGACGAAGCGGCCGCCCGGGCGCAGGGCCGCCGCGACGCGGGAGAACAGCGCGGCTTTCGCCGGGCCGTCGAGATGGTGGATGGCGAGGGCGGAGACCACGAGGTCGAAGGGGCCCGTGGGGAGGGGTTCGGCCAGGTCAGCGACCCGCAGGTCCACGTCTCGGCCCGCCAGGCGGACGGCGCCGGCGTCGAGCATGGCGTCGCTCTCGTCGACGCCGACGGCGGAGGCGCCCGGGTGACGGGTGAGCACCGCGGCCAGGGTCTCACCGGTGCCGGTGCCCAGGTCGAGGACGGACGTGACGGTCACGCCCTCGGTGGCACGGGCCACCTCTTCCTGCAGGCGTGCGTAGCCCGGCACCTCCACACGCATGAGTTCCATGTAGCTGGCCGGGTCGAAGTGGAACTGACCCACGCCGCCAGGATGCCACCGGAATGTCGCCGGCCCGGCGAGGGCCCGGACGGCCCTCGGATCGGGCGGTGGCGGGCGGCGACGAAATGGGTGTTCTCGGGTACTGCAATGTGCGCTGTGCAACCGCTGGGAATGCGTGAATCGATGCGGCGACGTATCGGAAATAAGACGGGGGAGATTTGCGCCGATTTGAACGATAAGGGTCGGCCGCATGGGGCACAATGAAGGTATGCCTCCGACGAAAAAGACTTCGGCCCCTCGCAAGCCCATGAGCACCGGTCACAAGGCCGCGTTGGCGCGTGGGCGGGCCGAGAGCGCCACCGTCCGCCACTACCTCGAGGCGCTCGAGACCTCCAAGCCGCGGCGCGGGCGCAAGCGCACGGCGGCGTCGATCGACAAGCGGCTCGGCACGATCGACTCGCAGCTCGCCGGGGCTGACGCCCTGACCCGGCTCCACCTGCTCCAGGAACAGAAGGACCTGCTCGACGAGCGTTCCCGGGTCGACCAGGTGAAGGACATGTCGGCGCTGGAGAAGGAATTCATCAAGGTGGCGAAGGCCTACGGCGAGCGCAAGGGGATCACGTATTCGACGTGGCGGGCCGCCGGGGTGAGCGCGACGGTGCTGCAGAAGGCCGACGTCTCGCGCGCCAGGGCCTGAGGGTCAGCCGACGCGGGACCGCCGCGTCACGCCGCCTTCCTCACATTTGAACGGTGGTGCGTCGGTTTGCCTTTTTCCGAGTTCTGGCCGCCCGGCGGCGGGGCGAAATACTGCTCGACCGCCTGGGCCATCCCGCCGGCGATGACGCGCTGCCCCGACGAGCCTTCCGCGATGCTGGCCTCGAACGGGTCCGTGATGAAGAGCGGCTCGATGAGGGCGCCCGGCATGGTGCTCGGCGTGCTGAACCAGCCCGGTACGGCCGGCCCGAGGAGCAGCAGGTGCCCGTAGTCCCCGGCCGCCTCGGTCAACGCGGGCCCGCCCAGCTCGCTGTCGTCGACGACCCCGAGGCTCGGGATCTGCCAGCCCTGTCGCGTTCATGGCGCTGAGGACGTCGTTCTGCAAGAGGTTGGCGAACTTCTCGTTCTCTGCGCTGAAGGGACGGGCTGAGTCGTAGCCCGTGACGCTGCCCGCGTTGGAGGAGTACGCGCCGGCGTCGAAGTAGATGCCCACGAGCAGGTCCGCCTTCGCCTCGTCGGCACACTCGTCGCGGGCGGCCACGTCATCGTGCACGCCCTGGGCCGTGAAGAGGCCGCCGGAGACGTCGTCGGGCTGCGGGCGGCTCACCGTCTCGTCGGTGGTGCGCGAGACGACGACGGTGAAGCCCTTGGCCCGCAGCAACGCCATGGTGTCGAGCTCGACGGGCAGCGTGATGTCCTTCTCGTAGACGGTGTTGCCGTTCTCGTCCTGGCCGACGCCGCCCGGGTCGATGCCGCCGTGACCGGCGTCGAGGAAGACGGTCAGGTGGCGGTCACCCGAGGTCGGCGGGAACTCCATGCACGCGCCGGGCTCGAAGAGGCGGTCGTCGACGGACCGGGCGTCGTCGAGGCGCCTCGACGCCCCCAGGCGCTGGCGCGTCGAGGCGGACGCCGACGCCGCGGGTGCCTCCGCGAGGACCGACAGGGTGGCGAGCACCACCACCACGACCGCGTAGGCGGTCCCGAGGCGCGTTCTCCACAGCGCGGCGCACAGCGCGCTCTTCGCAACCCTCCCGTTCACCGTCCACACCGCAGACGATACGTACCGCTGCTGAAAATTTGATGACACCCCGCTGTGTATTTGCGCGCGCGGAAGGGTTCAGGCGGCGGCGGGAGCGCTCGCCGCAGCGACGAGCGAGCGCAGGAGCACGAGCCCGTCGACCGAGCCGAGCAGGGCATGGCTGGCGCGCTCGGGGTGCGGCATGAAGCCGACCACGTTGCCGGCTTCGTTGGCGATGCCGGCGATGGCGTCCACCGAACCGTTCGGGTTGTCGGCGTAGCGCAGCACGACGCGGCCCTCGTCGTTGAGGCGCCGGAGCGTCTCGTCGTCACACGTGTAGTTCCCGGAGAAGTGGTTGATCGGAATGACCAGCTCGTCGCCGACCCGGGAGCCCGACGTCAGGACCGACGACGTCGACGCCACGACGAGTCGGGCGGGCTCGCAGAGGAAGCGCAGCCTCCCGTTCTTCTGGAGCGCCCCGGGCAACAGGCCCGCCTCGGTCAGGACCTGGAACCCGTTGCAGATGCCGATCACCGGGCCGCCGGCCCGGGCGAACGTGCTGACCGCGTCCATGACCGGCGAAAAGCGCGCCAGCGCACCGGGCCGCAGGTAGTCCCCGTGGGCGAAGCCGCCCGGCAGCACGACCGCGTCGACCGCGCCGACGTGGTCGTCGCCGTGCCAGAGCAGCACGCCCTCCGCGCCGGCCGCCTCGACCGCCTGCACGACGTCGTGCTCGCAGTTGGTGCCCGGGAAGACGACGACGCCGATGCGCGGCGCCACCTCAGATCGCCTCGAGCTCGAGGCGGCTCTGCTCGATCACCGGGTTGGCCAGCAGCCGGTCGGCCAGCTCGGTGGCCGTGGAGCGCGCCGCGCCCTCGTCGGGCGCGTCCACCTCGAAGCTGAAAGAGCGCCCGGCGCGGACGTGCGCCACGCCGTCGAAGCCGAGCGCGGGCAGCGCCCGCTCGATCGTGGCGCCCTCGGGGTCGGCGATCCCCGGCCGCAATTGCACCTCCACGCGGGCGCGGAACCTCATGGTGTCGCACCGTACCAGTCGTCCAACGAGCGCCCGGTCACCCGCTCGTAGGCCGCGACGTAGCGCGCCGACATGGCGGACTGCACGTCGTCGGGCAACGGCGGGGGCGGCGGCCGGCGGTCCCAGGGCTGCGCGGCCAGCCAGTCGCGCAGGGGCTGCTTGTCGAAGGCGGGCGGTGTCGTGCCCGGCACCACCTGGTCGGCCGGCCAGTAGCGCGACGAGTCCGGCGTGCACACCTCGTCGCACAGGCTGAGCACGCCGTCGACGTAGCCGAGCTCGAACTTCGTGTCGGCCAGCACGAAGCCCGGCGGCGGCGGCCCGGGCGGCGGCCCGGGTGTAGAGCTCGAGGCAGACGCTGCGCGCCTGGAGCGCCGCCTCGGCACCGACCAGGTCGACGGCGGCGGCGAAGTCGATGTTGACGTCGTGGCCCTTCGGTCGCCTTGGTCGACGGCGTGAACATGGGCTCGTCGAGCTGGCTGGCCAGCTGCAGACCCGTGGGCATCGGCATGCCGTGCACGGTGCCCGACTTCTCGTACTCCTCGTAGGCCGGCCGGCGAGGTAGCCGCGCACGATGCACTCGAGGTGGAGCATCTCGGCCTGGCGGACGAGCGACGGTGCGCCCGGCCCACTCGGGCGGCAGCGTCATCCCGCCCAGCTGCTCCTCGATCTCCGCGGGGTCGACGGCCAGGATCGTGCCGGGCACGACGTCGGCCAGTCTCCTCGCACCAGAACCACGTCATGGCGGTCAGCACCCGGCCCTTGTTCACGATCGGCTCGGCCATGATGACGTCGAACGCGCTCACGCGGTCCGAGGCCACCATGAACAGGCGGTCCTCGCCGGCGTCGTAGAGCTCGCGGACCTTGCCCGAATGGAACCGGGGCAGCGTGGCCGCGTCGGCGGCGCTCACAGCGCGACCAGCGCGTCGGCGAAGCGGTCGACGTGGCGCAGCGTGCGCCCGAGGTCGAAGGCCTCGTCGAGCTGCTCGGGCGTCAGCGTGACCTCCGGGTCGGCCTCGAGCACGGCCCGGAAGGCGCGGCGCTCGGCCCACGGCCGCGCGTGCGTCGCGCTGCACGATGCGGTACGCCTCGTCCCGCGTGAGCCCGGCGGAGACGAGGGCCAGGAGCACCGACTGGGAGAAGACGAGGCCGAGCGACCCCTCGGTGAGGTTCTCGAGCGGCGCGCTCGGGGTGGATCACGAGACCCTCGGCCAGCCCGGTCGCCTTGCGCAGGACGTAACAGGCGAGCAGCGACGCGTCGGGCAGCGCGACGCGCTCGACCGAGCTGTGCGAGATGTCGCGCTCGTGCCACAGCGCCACGTCCTCGAGCCCGGCGCCGAGGTAGCCCCGCAGCAGGCGGGCCAGCCCGCACAGCCGCTCGGAGAGGATCGGGTTGCGCTTGTGCGGCATCGACGAGCTGCCCTTCTGGCCGGCGCCGAAGGGCTCCTCCACCTCGCCGAGCTCGGCGCCGGGCCAGGTGGCGGATCTCGGTGCACATGAGCTCGACCGTCGCCGCCGATGGCGGCGCAGGCGTAGAAGTACTCGGCGTGGCGGTCGCGGGCGATCACCTGCGTCGCCGGCACCGGGGTGAGGCCGAGCGCCGCGCACACCTGAGCCTCGACGGCCGGGTCGATGTTCGAGTACGTGCCGACCGCGCCCGAGAGCTTGCCGACGGCCACGGCGTCGCGGGCGGCGCGCAGGCGCCGGCGATCGCGATCGGCCTGGAGCGCCCAGAGGGCGAACTTGGCGCCGAAGGTGGTCGGCTCGGCGTGCATGCCGTGGGTACGCCCGGTGACCGGCACGTGCAGCAGCTCGAGGGCGCGCGCCTTGAGCGCGGCCACGAACGCATCGAGGTCGTGCAGCAAGCAGGTCGGCCGCCTTGGTGAGCGTGGCGCACAGCGCGGTGTCGACCACGTCCGACGAGGTGAGCCCGTAGTGGATCCACGAGCCGGCCGGCGCGCCGATCCGGTCCTGCACGACGTCGACGAAGGCCGCGACGTCGTGGTCCGTCACCTTCTCGCGCTCGAGCACGTCGGCCACGAACACGTCGTCGACCGTCGGGGCCTTGGCCCGGCAGGTCGCCGCGTCGTCCGCCGGGACGACGCCGAGCGCGGCCTGGGCCTCGGTGGCCAGCAACTCGACCTCGAGCCACATGGAGAAGCGGGCGGCGTCGCTGAACAGCGCCGCCATGTCCTCGGGGGAATAGCGGGGGATCACCGGGCGCCCTCCCCGACGGCGAGGGCGGACCCGGCCGCCTCGCGCGGCGATGTCGTGGCGCAACTGCATGCCCTCCCATTCGATCGGTGCAGCCGCGGCGTAGGCGTTGGCCCGGGCCTCGGCGAGCGTGGGCGCGACCGCGGTGACGCCGAGGACGCGGCCACCCGCCGTGTGGAACGGGCCCGACCCGCCGTGGCGGGCGGTCCCGGCGTGGAAGACGGTCGTGCCCGGCACCGCCGCGACGGACTGCCCGGTCGGCGTGAGGCCCTCGATGTCGTCGCCGATCCGGGGGCTCTCGGGATAGCCCGCCGCGGCCAGCACGACGCAGACCGCCGCCGCGTCGGCGAAGGCGGGCGGCGCGGCCTCGTCGAGGGCGCCGTCGGCCACCGCGAGCAGCAGCTCGGCCGGGTCGCTCGCCAGCAGCGGGAGCACGACCTGGGTCTCGGGGTCACCGAAGCGCACGTTGTACTCGATCACCTTCGGACCCTCGGCCGTCAGCATGAGCCCGGCGTAGAGCACGCCGCGGTAGTCGATGCCCCGCCGGCGGAGCTCCTCGACCAGCGGCAGCACGGCGGTGTCCATCAGGCGGCCGACGTCCGGTCGCCGCGACCTGCGGCATCGGCGCGTAGGCGCCCATGCCGCCGGTGTTGGGCCCGGTGTCGCCGTCGCCGATCCGCTTGAAGTCCTGGGCCGGCACGAGCGGCACGGCGCGGGTCCCGTCGCAGAGCACGAGCAGGGAGCACTCCTCGCCCACCAGCCCCTCCTCGATCACCACGTGGCGCCCGGCGTCGCCGAAGGCGGAGCCCGACAGCTTGGCCGTCACGTCGGCCCGGGCGTCCTCGATCGTGTGCGCCACGAGCACGCCCTTGCCGGCGGCCAGCCCGTCGGTCTTGATGACCCACGGCCCGGGCATCGTCTCGAGGTAGGCCAGCGCGTCGGCTGCCTGCAGCGCGTCGAACGTGGCGAAGCGGGCGGACGGCACGCCCGCCGACGCGCAGGACCTCCTTCATGAATGCCTTCGAGCCCTCGAGCAGCGCCCCGTCGGCGCCCGGCCCGACGACGGCCTTGCCCTGGGCGCGCAGCGTTGTCGGCCAGCCCGGCCACCAGGGGCGCCTCGGGCCCGACGACGTAGAGGTCGGCCTCGATGTCCTCGACGGGGGCGTCGGCCACGGTGATGGGCGCGGCCATGCCGGGATTGCCCGGCGTCACGACCACGTCGGCCGTGCGCGCCAGGGTGTGGGCGAGCGCGTGCTCGCGTCCTCCGCTGCCGACGACGCAGACCCTCACGCGGTGGCGAAGGTGACGGTCTGCTCGCGGCCGGGGCCGACGCCCACCAGGCGGACCGGGACGCCGATCTGCTCGGAGAGGAACGCGATGTAGTCGCAGGCAGCGGCTGGGAGGTCGCCGGGCGCGGTGGCGGCCGTGAGGTCGGTGCGCCAGCCCGGCAGTTCCTCGTACACCGGCACCGCCTTGTGGAAGGTCGACTGGTGGTAGGGCAGGTGCGTGTAGCGGATGCCGTCGGCCTCGTAGGCGACGCAGACCTTCACCGACTCGAACGTGTCGAGCACGTCGAGCTTGGTCAGCGCGACCTCGGTCAGCGAGTTGAGCCGCACCGCCTGGCGCAGCATCACGGCGTCGAACCACCCGCAGCGCCGCTTGCGACCGGTGTTCGTCCCGTACTCGTGTCCGCGCTCGACGAGGAGCTCGCCGACGTCGTTCTCCTGCTCGGTCGGGAAGGGACCGGCGCCGACGCGGGTGACGTAGGCCTTGGCGATGCCGATGACCCGCTCGATGTCCCGGGGGCCGAGGCCCGACCCGGTGCAGGCGCCGCCGGCCACGGGGTTCGAGGACGTGACGAAGGGATAGGTGCCGTGGTCGAGGTCGAGGAACGTGGCCTGGGCGCCCTCGAGGAGCACCTGGCGGCCCTTGTCCATGGCGTCGTGCACCATGCCGACGGTGTCGCCGACCATCGGCTCGATGCGCGGTGCGTACTCGCCCAGGTAGCTCTCCGCGATGTCGGCGGCCGACAGCGGGAGCCGGTTGTAGACCTTGGCCAGGACGGCGTTCTTCTCCTTCAGGGCGACGTCGAGCTTCTGGCGGAAGATCTTCGGGTCGAAGAGGTCCTGGACCCGGATGCCGACCCGGGTCGCCTTGTCGGCGTAGGCCGGGCCGATGCCCCGCTTCGTCGTGCCGAGGGCGTTCTTCCCGAGGAAGCGCTCGGTCACCCGGTCGAGCTCCTGGTGGTACGGCATGATCAGGTGCGCGTTGCCGCTGACCACGAGCCGGCTGATGTCGACGCCCTTGGCCGGCCAGCGTGTCGAGCTCCTCGAGCAGCACGGCGGGGTCGACGACGACGCCGTTGCCGATGATCGGCGTGATGTGGTCGTAGAGAATGCCGCTCGGGACGAGCTGCAGGGCGAAGGCCTCGCCGTTCACGACGATGCGGTGGCCGGCGTTGTGGCCACCCTGGTAGCGCACCACCATGTCCATCTCGCTGGCGACGAGATCGGTGAACTTGCCCTTCCCCTCGTCGCCCCACTGGGTCCCGACCACCACGGTTGCGGGCACGCGTGTTCTCCGTTCGCTTGACGCTCGGATTACGCACCAGTGTACCGCTCCGCGAAATGGGGGTCGCCCCAGCGAGGGGCAGGGGAGAGCGGCAACGGGCGGGAGCGCGCTCAGAAGAAGAGTCCCGGAGGCGGGCGGGTTTGCCGCCACGAGGTGCGGGTATCGCCGCGACGTGCCCCAAAGCGGGCGCGAGCCGGCTCTGGCGGCCGAGGGGGCGGCCGGAGAAAGGAGAGCTTGCCGTGGCCAACGAACTGGCGAACACAAGGGTGGCCTTCGTGGTCGCGAACGAGGGCATCGAGCAGGCCGAGCTGCTGCGGCCGTGGCAGGCCGTGGCGGACGCCGGCGGGCGACCCGCAGCTGGTGGCGCCGCACTCGGGCATGGTCGAGACGATGTGCCACCTCGACCGGGCCGACCGGTTCCCGGTCGACCAGGTGACCGACCAGGCCCAGGCCGACGACTTCGACGCCGTGGTGCTGCCCGGAGGGCGTGGCCAACTCCGACCGCCTGCGCACCGATGCGGCGGCGGTCGACTTCCTCATGGCGATGTTCGAGGCGGCCAAGCCGCTGGCCGGCATCTGCCACGGGTCGTGGCCGCTGATCGAAGGTGACCTCGTCGCCGGGCGCACCGTCACCTCGTGGCCGAGCATGCAGTCGGATCTCCGCAACGCCGGTGCCTACTGGGTCGACCGCGACGTCGTCGTCTGCCGGCAGGGCATCAACACGATGATCACCAGCCGTGGCCCGGCCGACCTCGCGCCCTTCTGTCGCAGCATCGTCGACGTGTTCACGCCGGCCGAGGTGCTCGTCTGACCACGACGCTTCCATGACGGAATGATGAAATCCTTCCCCTCGCCGCGCGCGGCGGGCTACGGTCGGCGTCGCCGGGGTGCCCCGTTGGCGGGGTCGGCTCCACAAGGGAGGGCGCAGGCACATGGGCATCGCATCGTGGAAGAAGGCGGTCGTTGCGGCGGCGGGTGTGCTCGCGCTGGGCGCACCGATCGTCGGGGTGGCGACGGGTCAGTCACCGGCGGGAGCGGTCACCCCCCACGACGTGACGGTCTCCGCTTCGAACGTCCAGTTCCCCGACACGACGCTCGGCGACTACACGCAGGCGTCGGTCACGCTGACGAACACCAGCTCGACCCAGACCGTGACCGTCGCCGGCAACACCGCCACGGGAGCCGACCTCAATGACTTCTCGACCTTCCCGGACCTCGGGTGCCAATACCTGGACCAGTACGACGACCCGGTGTTGCCTCCCGGCGCATCCTGCAACATCAACCTCTATTTCTTCCCGGGAGCGCTCGGGAACCGTTCGGCGGATCTGACGTTCGTCGGCGGCGCCACCGATGACGGCAGCGCCGATGACAACGGCACCACCCCCCTGGCGTCGGTCGCCGTCTCGGGCAACGGCACCATCGGCTACTACCAGGTCGACGCCTACGGAGACGTCGCCAACTTCGGCGATGCGTCCTGGTACGGCGACATGGGCCAGGACAACCTGAACTCCCCGATCGTCGGGATGGCGCAAACGGGCGACACCGGAGGGTACTGGCTGGCGGCGCGAGACGGCGGAGTCTTCAACTTCGGCGACGCGATGTTCTCGGGGTCGATCGGCGGCAAGCCGCTCAACAAGCCGATCGTGGGGGTCGCAGCCGATATGGGCGCCCCCACTCCGAAGGCTACTGGCTGGTGGCCTCCGACGGCGGCATCTTCAACTTCGGCGGCGCGCCCTTCTACGGCTCGACCGGAAGCATCGCCCTGAACAAGCCGATCGTGGGGATGGCCCCCACCACCGACGACGCCGGGTACTGGCTCGTGGCCTCGGACGGCGGGATCTTCGCCTACGGCGACGCCCAGTTCTATGGCTCCACCGGTTCGATGCACCTCAACCAGCCCATCGTCGGCATGGCGCCGACGCCGGACGACAACGGGTACTGGTTGGTGGCGGCCGACGGCGGCATCTTCGCCTTCGGTGACGCGCAGTTCTACGGCTCCACCGGCGCGCTGCACCTCGTCCAGCCCATCACCGCCATGGCGGCGATGCCCGACGGCGGCGGCTACTGGTTCACGGCCACCGACGGCGGCCTGTTCAACTACGGCACGGCGCCGTTCTACGGCGCCGCCAACAGCCAGGGCCTCAGCGACGTCGTGGGGATGGCCTCCGACGGGGCGCCGACGCCCCAGGCGGCCAGCGGCATCCCGGCGCTGCGCCATGCGTCGGATCGCAGCGGCGGCTGGTCGGGGCCCCCATCGGGGTACAAGCTGCAGAAGTCCCCGTAGACGGAGCCGCGCGTCAGCGCAGGACGATCTGGTCGTCCTCCACGTCGACGTGCACCGTCGAGCCCTCGAGGTACCGGCCCTCCAACAGCGCCAGGGCCAGCGGGTCCTCGATGTTGCGCTGCAGCACCCGGCGCAGCGGGCGGGCGCCGTAGTCGGGGTCGTAGCCGGTGTTGGCCAGCCACTCCTCGGCCGCCGGTGACACCTCGAGGCTGAGGCGACGCTCCTCGAGCCGTCCGCGCAGCCTGTCCAGCTGGATCCCCACGATCACCGCCAGGTCAGCCTGCGTCAGCGGCTTGAAGCGCACGATCTCGTCGATGCGGTTGATGAACTCGGGCTTGAAGTAGTCCTACGGCTCGCCCTTCAGGTTCGACGTCATGATCAGCACCGTGTTGGTGAAGTCGACCGTCCGCCCCTGCCCGTCGGTCAGGCGCCCGTCCTCGAGCACCTGCAACAAGATGTTGAAGACGTCGGGGTGGGCCTTCTCGAGCTCGTCGAGCAGCACGACCGCGTAGGGGCGGCGCCGGATCGCCTCGGTCAGCTGCCCGCCCTCGTCGTAGCCGACGTACCCGGGCGGCGCGCCCACGAGGCGCGACACCGTGTGCTTCTCCATGTACTCGCTCATGTCGATGCGGACCATCGCCCGCTCGTCGTCGAAGAGGAACTCGGCCAGGGCGCGGGCCAGCTCCGTCTTGCCGACGCCCGTCGGGCCGAGGAAGAGGAACGACCCGATGGGCCGGTTGGGGTCGCTCAGCCCGCCCGGCTGCGCCGGATGGCGTTGGACACGGCGGAGACCGCCTCGTCCTGGCCGACCACGCGCTCGTGCAGCGTGGACTCCAGGCGGACGAGCTTCTGCACCTCGCCCTCCATGAGCCGCGACACCGGCACGCCGGTCCAGCGGCGACACCACCTCGGCGATGTCCTCGGGGTCGACCTCCTCCTTCAAGAAGCGGGTGCCGGCCTGGAGCTTGGCCAGGTCCTCGTTGGCCTCGGCGATCCAGCGCTCCAGGTCGGGCAGCTCGCCGTAGCGGATCGCCGCCGCGCCGGCCAGGTCGCCGTCGCGCTCGAGGCGCGCCGCCTCCTCCTCGATGTTCGTCTTGCGCCTCCTGCAGCTGGCTCAGCGTGGTCGAGGACGTTCTTCTCCTGCTCCCAGTGCGCGGCCATGGAGTCGCGCTGCTCGCTCATCTCGGCCAGCTCGCGCTCGATCCGCTCGAGCCGCTCGCTGCGACGCGTCGTCGGTCTCCTTCTCGAGCGCCAGCTTCTCGATCTCGAGCTGGCGGATGCGCCGCATGATCTGGTCGAGCTCGGTCGGCATGGAGTCGATCTCGATGCGCAGCTTCGACGCCGCCTCGTCGATCAGGTCGATCGCCTTGTCCGGCAGGAAGCGCCCCGTGACGTAGCGGTCCGACAGCACGGCCGCCGCCACCAGCGCGGCGTCCTGGATCCGGACCTTGTGGTGCGACATGTAGCGCTCGGACAGGCCGCGCAGGATCGCGATCGTGTCCTCCACCGAGGGCTCGCCGACGAACACCGGCTGGAACCGGCGCTCGAGCGCGGCGTCCTTCTCGATGGACGTGCGGTACTCGTCCAGCGTCGTGGCGCCGATCAGGCGCAGCTCGCCCCGCGCCAGCATCGGCTTGATCATCTGCCCGGCGTCCATGGCGCCCTCGGCCGCGCCGGCGCCCACGATCGTGTGCAGCTCGTCGATGAACGTGACGATCTCGCCCTCGGCGTCGGTGATCTCCTTGAGGACGGCCTTCAGCCGCTCCTCGAACTCGCCGCGGTACTTGGCGCCGGCCACCATGGAGCCGAGGTCGAGCGCGACGACGCGCTTGCCCTTCAGCCCCTCGGGCACGTCGCCCTCGATGATCCGGTTGGCCAGCCCCTCGACGATGGCCGTCTTGCCGACGCCCGGCTCGCCGATCAGCACCGGGTTGTTCTTCGTGCGGCGCGACAGCACCTGGATCACCCGGCGGATCTCCTCGTCGCGCCCGATGACCGGGTCGAGCTTGCCCTCGCGGGCCGCCTCGGTGAGGTCGCGCCCGTACTTGGCCAGGGCCTGGTACGTCTGCTCGGGGTCCGCCGTCGTGACGCGGTGGTTCCCCCGGACGGTGCGCAGCGCGGTCAGCAGCGCGTCGGCGGTCACCCCGATCTGGTCGGCCAGCGCCAGCACGAGGTGCTCGACCGAGACGTAGTCGTCGCCCAGGTCGCGGCGGATCTGGTCCGCCGCCTCCAGGACGGCCCGCCCGTCGCGGGACAGCCCGGGCTCCGCGCCGCCACTGGCCTGGGGCAGGCGCAGCAGCTGGTCGTGCACCTTGCCCGCCAGCACGTCGGGATCCACCCCGACCGCGGAGAGCAGCGGGCGCGTCATGGTGTCCGGCTGCTGCAAGAGCGCGTCGAGCAGGTGGGCCGGCGTCAGCTCCGGGTTGTTCGACGACGCGGCGTGGCCGGTCGCCGCGCTGAAGGCGGCCTTCGTGTTGTTCGTCCAGCGTTCCGGGTCTATCGGCATCGTGCCGTCCTCCGCATCCTCTCGAGCCTCGTGGTCGTCGTCTGCGTCCTGTCTGCGTGTTGCCGCGGCGCGGTCACGCCCTGTTGCGGCGCGCCGTCCGGTACGGCACCGGGGCCTGGCGCACCGGCACCAGGTCGCGCCGGTACTGGCGGTGCGTCGCCGCCACGGCCTCGAGCGCCTGGGCCCGCACGGCCACGAGCTCGTCGCGCAGGCGGGCCAGCTCGGTCTCGAGCTGGAGCACCCGGCGCACGCCCTCGAGGTTCAGCCCGGTCGCCGTCAGCTCCTGGATGTGGCGCAGCCGCTCCAGGTCGTGCTCGGAGAAGCGCCGGCTCCCGCCGCTCGTCCGCGACGGGTCCAGCAGGCCCTTGCGCTCGTAGATGCGGAGCGTCTGGGGGTGCATCCCGGTCAGCTCCGCCGCCACCGAGATCACGTAGACGGCCTGGTTGGCGTCGCGCACCGTCGCCTCGCGGATCGGCTCACGCTGCTTAGCCATCGTGGATCACCGCCCCGTTCACGACGACTCCGCCGCCAGCCGCGGCGCCGCCTCGGTCACCTCGGCCAACGACTCGACCGCCGCGCGCTGCTCGTCGCTCAGCTCCGTCGGCACCTTGACGTCCACCTTCACCAGCAGGTCGCCCGGCTTGCCGCCGTTGCGGCCCGAGCCACTCGGCACGCCGCGCCCGCGCACCCGCAGGACGCGCCCCGACTGCGTGCCCGGCGGCACCTTGAGCGTGACCTTGCCGTCGAGCGTCGGCACCGTGATGGTCGTGCCGAGCGCCGCCTCGGGGAACGTGATCGGCACCGTCATGGTGAGGTTCCGCCCGCTGCGCCCGAACACCTCGTGCTTGCCCACGTGCACGACGACGTAGAGGTCGCCCGGCGGCGCCATGCCCTGCCCGGGCGCGCCGCGCCCCTTCACCCGGATGCGCTGTCCGTCCTCGACCCCGGCCGGGATGCGCACCTTGACCGAGCGCACCTTCTGCTCGGTGCCCGAGCCGTGGCAGACCGGGCACGGCGTGTCGAAGAGCTGCCCGCGGCCCACGCAGTCCGGGCACACGGTGCTGAGCGAGAACAGCCCCTGGTTGTCGTTGAGGCTCCCCGTCCCGCCGCAGCGCGGGCAGGTGTGCGTCGAGGTGCCGGGCGCCGCCCCGCTGCCGCGGCAGTTCGAGCAGCGCACCTCCTGGGGCACGTTGACCGACGTGGTCACGCCGTGCACCGCGTCCTGGAAGGACAGGTGCAGCTCCGCCTCCATGTCGGCGCCGCGCTGCGGGCCCGCGCTGCTGCGTGCGTGTGTCCGGCCGCCGCTCCCGAACAGGCCCCCGAAGAGGTCGCTCAGGTCGCCCATGTCCTCCATGCGGAAGGTGCCGCCGCCCGGTGTGCCGAAGCCACCGATGGGCCCGTCGTGCGCACCTCGTCGTACTCCTTGCGCTTCTCGGGGTCGCCGAGCACGTCGTAGGCCGCGCTGATCTCCTTGAAGCGCTCCTCGGAGCCCGGGTTGGCGTCGGGGTGGTACTGCTTCGCCAACTTCCGATAGGCGCGGGTGATCTCCTTGTCCGACGCCGCTCGAGACGACGCCGAGCGTCTTGTAGTAGTCCTTTTCGAACCATTCGCGTTGTGCCGCCATGGGTCAGCTCACCCCCGCACGCGGACCATGGCCGGGCGCAGGACCTGCCCCTTCCAGCGGTAGCCCGAACGCAGCACCTCGTCGACCATCGTCTCGGTGTCGCCGGGCTGTCCCTCGGTGTGCGCGACGGCGTCGTGGATCGAAGGGTCGAAGGGCACGTTGCGCTGGTCGACGCGCTCGAGTCCCTCCTTGGCCAGGATGTCCATGAGCATCGTGCCGAGGGCGCGCAGCGCCTTGCCGTCGTCGGTGAGGTCGAGCGACTCGCTGAAGTGCGCCTCGGCGAGATCGACCGTGTCGAGCACGGGCAGCAACTTGTTCACCAGGTCCGCCGCCGCGCGCGTCGTCGTCTCGCCCTGCTGGCGGGTGATGCGCTTGCGGTAGTTCTCGAAATCGGCCTGCGTGTGCTGGAGCGCGCGGAGGTACTCGTCCCGCTGCGTGCGAACCTCATCACGGGGTCTGCGTCGGGGTCGTCCGGCGCGCCCATGGGGCCCTCGCCGGCACCGCGACCGTGCTCGCCCGGAGCGACGGCGTCGTCCGACACCGCCGCCCCGTCGGGCTCAGTCCCCTCGACCGCCTCCTGCGGCCGGAGGGCGCTCGTCGTAGAGGCTCATTGCTCATCGACGATCTCGGCGTCGACGACGTCGTCGTCCGAGGAGCCCTCCTCGGCGCCACCACCGGCGCCGTCACCGGTCGGGCCGGCCGACCCGGCCGAAGCCGAGGCCTGCTCGTACAGGCGCTGGCTGAAGCTCTGGGACACGCCGACCAGCTTCTCGGTCGCGTCCTTGATGGCGTCCAGCGACGTCCCGTTGAGCGCCTCCTTCAGACCCTTGAGGGCCGACTCGACGTCGTCCTTCTCGGAGCCCTCGAACTTGTCGCCCTGCTCACGCAGCAGCTTCTCGGTCTGGTACACGAGCGTGTCGGCCTGGTTGCGCACCTCGGCCTCCTCGCGACGCTGGCGGTCGTCCTCGGCGTGGGCCTCGGCGTCACGCACCATGCGCTCGATGTCGTCCTTGGCCAGAGAGGACTGGCCGGTGATCGTCATCGACTGCTCCTTGCCCGTCGCCTTGTCCTGCGCGGACACGTGCACGATCCCGTTGGCGTCGATGTCGAAGGTGACCTCGATCTGCGGGATGCCCCGCGGCGCCGGCGGCAGGTCGACCAGCTGGAACTTGCCGAGCGTCTTGTTGTACATCGCCATCTCGCGCTCGCCCTGGAGCACGTGGATCTCGACCGACGGCTGGTTGTCCTCGGCCGTCGTGAAGATCTCCGACCGCTTGGTCGGGATGGTGGTGTTGCGCTCGATCAGCTTGTGCATGACCTGGCCCTTGGTCTCGATGCCGAGGGACAGCGGCGTCACGTCGAGCAGCAGGACGTCCTTGACCTCGCCCTTGAGCACGCCGGCCTGCACGGCGGCGCCGACCGCGACGACCTCGTCGGGGTTCACGCCCTTGTGCGGCTCCTTGCCCGTCAGGCTCTGCACCAGCTCCTGGATCGCCGGCATGCGCGTCGACCCGCCGACCAGCACCACGTGGTCGAGGTCGCCGGTCTTGAGCCCGGCGTCCTTGATGGCGGACTCGAACGGCCCGCGGCACTTCTCGACCAGGTCGGCCGTCAGCTCGTTGAACTTCGCCCGCGTCAGCTTGAAGTCGAGGTGCTTCGGGCCCTCGGACGTCGCCGTGATGAAGGGCAGGTTGATCTGGGTGTCCTGCACCGAGGACAGCTCGATCTTGGCCTTCTCGGCCGCCTCCTTGAGGCGCTGCATGGCCATCTTGTCCTGCGACAGGTCGACGCCCTCGGTGTTCTTGAACTCGGTGACCAGCCACTCCATGACCTTGTCGTCCCAGTCGTCGCCGCCCAGCTGCGTGTTGCCCGACGTCGACTTGACCTCGAAGACGCCCTCGCCGATCTCGAGCACCGAGACGTCGAAGGTCCCGCCGCCGAGGTCGAACACGAGCACCGTGCGGTCGGTGTCCTCCTTGTCGAGGCCGTACGCCAGTGCGGCGGCCGTCGGCTCGTTGATGATGCGGAGCACCTCGAGGCCGGCGATCGTCCCGGCCTCCTTGGTGGCCGTGCGCTGCGCGTCGTCGAAGTACGCGGGCACGGTGATGACGGCCTGCGTCACGGTGTCGCCGAGGTAGGACTCGGCGTCCCTCTTCAGCTTCCCGAGGATCCGGGCCGAGATCTCCTGCGCCGTGTACGCCTTGCCGTCGATGTCGACGGTCCACTTGGTGCCCATGTGGCGCTTCACCGAGCGGATGGTGCGGTCGGGGTTGGTGATGGCCTGTCGCTTGGCCACCTCGCCCACCAGCACCTCGCCGGTCTTGGAGAAGCCCACGACCGACGGGGTCGTCCGGCCGCCCTCGGCGTTCGGGATCACGACGGGCTCGCCCGCCTCCAACACACTGACCACCGAGTTGGTGGTCCCCAGGTCGATGCCTACGGCCTTAGCCATGTCTGCTTTGTCCTTCCGGTCGTACGTCTGCCGACGCCTCGACGTCTACCAGTCGCTCTCGAATTGCTCTGTACTAAATGTAACAAAAGTTGAGTCGATTTATGTCAAGATTTTTGATGTTCCTTGCCACTCGGGTTTCCGGCGGCGGGACCGGCACGAAAATCCCAGGTCAAGCCGATTTCCCCTCGTTCGCTCCGGTTGTGACGTTCGACTCTGGGCGTCCGCCAACCGGAGTGTCAGGATGACGTCACCGGGCAAACACGAAGGCGCGGACCCGCCTCTGCGCCTCTTCCCGGGATTTTGGGGGTTTGGTTTGGCTGGCCCTGCTGGTACCCGCCTACTGGCAGGGTTGGCCCTCCCCCACCTCGGGTCTCCGCCGCGACCTCCCTCCAGGCCTCTGACCAGGCGGACTACCGCCCTCCCGCCAGGCCCCAATACCATCGAAACCATGCTCGACCTGGTCCTGCTCCGCCACGGCCAGTCCACGTGGAACGCCAAGAACCTGTTCACGGGGTGGGTGGACGTCGACCTCAGCCCGGCCGGCGAGGACGAGGCCGAGCGCGGCGGGCCACCTGCTCGCCGACGCCGCCGCCACCTCGGCGTCCGCCACGCTTCCCGCGCTCGACCTGCGCATCCTCCACACCTCGGTCCTGACCCGGGCCATCCGCACCGCCGAGCTCGCCCTGGCCGCTGCCGGCCGCAGCTGGCTCCCCGTCCGCCGGGACTGGCGCCTGAACGAGCGGCACTACGGGGACCTCCAGGGCAAGAACAAGGCCCAGATCAAGCAGGAGTCCGGGGAAGAGCAGTTCATGCTGTGGCGCCGCAGCTACGACACGCCGCCGCCGCCGCTCGCCGCCGACAACCCCTACGACGTCAGCGATGACCCGCGCTATCAGGACCTCGACCCGGCCGACATCCCACGGACCGAGTGCCTGAAGGACGTCGTTGCCCGGACCATTCCCTATTGGGAGGATGCCATCGTGCCCGACCTCCGCGCGGTGGCCGCCGCCCACGGGGGTGCGGTTCTCGTCGCGGCGCACGGCAACTCCATCCGCGCCCTGCGCAAGCACCTCGAGCAGATCAGCGACGACGCGATCAGCGAGCTCGAGGTCCCGACCGGGATCCCCTACCGCATGCGCCTCGACGACGACCTGACCGTCCGCTCGGCCGCCTACCTGGGCGACCCGGCCGCTGCGGCCGCGGCGGCGGCCGCCGTGGCCCGCCAAGGCGACGCTCCCGCCTGAGCGGACGAAACCGGAGTCGTCCAACGCCCGACCTCGTCCTTCGCCCGCCGGGGCCCGGCGACGAGGCCGCCTGCCTCGCCGCGCAAGCAGAGCTCACCGATTACCCGTTCCTCCTGCTCTGGAAGCCGGAACTGCCCTGGGCGGACTACGTGGCGCGGCTCGACGGGTTGCGCGACGGCACCGCCATCTTCGAAGGGTTCGTGCCCTCGACCTTCCTCCTCGCCGAAACCGGCGGTGAGATCATCGGCCGCCTCTCGGTTCGCTTCGAGCTGAACGACTTCCTGGCCGCCCAGGGCGGGCACATCGGTTACGCCGTTCTGCCTCGCTTTCGCCGGCGCGGCTACGCCACCGAGATCCTGCGCCGCGCCATTGCCCTCGCCCGCGGACACGGGGTGGAACGGGTCCTGGTCTGTTGCGACGACGACAACGCCGCGTCGGCGACCGTCATCGAACGCTGCGGCGGCGTCCTCGAGTCCGTCGTGCCGATCGACGAGAGCGGCAACCCGCTGCGGCGCTACTGGATCGACTGACCGCTCCGATCCCGCCGCTCGGCTCGCGCCCGTCGGCCCCCAAGACGGCGGAAGGCCGGGGCGCCTCGCCGCGCCCCGGCCACTCCGACCGCATACAGAACCGACGTGCCGTTACACGGCGTCGGCTCCGCGTTCTCCGGTGCGGACTCGCACCACGGCCTCCACGGGGAGGACCCACACCTTGCCGTCACCGATCTTGCCGGTGGCCGCCGCTCCGACGATGGCGTCCACCACGTCGTCGGCCTGGCTGTCGTCCACGACCACCTCGACACGGAGCTTGGGGACGAAGTCCACCTCGTACTCCGCACCGCGGTACACCTCGGTGTGTCCTCGTTGCCGTCCGAAGCCTTGAGCCTCAGTGAGTGTCATGCCCTGCACACCCTTGGCCCTGAGGGCTTCTTTGACGTCGTCGAGCTTGAACGGCTTGATGACTGCCACGATCAGCTTCATTGTTGATCTCCTTTCGTCCTCGATGTCCTGGGCCTAGGAACCGCCGCCCGATGATGGTGGCGGCGCGGGCGGCGCGGGGTTCTGGATCGTCCGAACCTCCCTTGTCCAGTCCGGCCATGGCGAACGCCCCGTCGATCCGCGTGGCGAGGGTCTCCTCGGGGAAGGCCTCCTCACCGTGGATCGCCAGGTCGCCGACCTCGAGGATCTCGTCCTTGTACCGGGCGCCACGGAGCACCAGCTTGATCAGCCACATGAGGATGAATGTGATCAGGGCCGACCAGATGATGACGAAGATCGCCGCTCGGAACTGTTCCCACAGCTGGTGGGCGGACCCCGTGTACATCAGCCCGTTCACCCCGAATGGCACGCAGCTGCCGTGTGCGGCCAGATACGTCGTCTGGGGTGTCGCGATGACCTGCCCACTTGCGTTGAGGTGACCGCACCCGTACTCGATCATGTTCGGATCTCCGAAGATGCCGAGCAACATGCCGCCCAGGAAGCCCGCCATGCCGTGCGTGTAGACGACACCGAGAGCGTCGTCGACCTTCGAGAACGGTCGGACCTTGGAGAGGTAGTTCCAAGCCACCCAGACGAAGGCGCAGCAGATCGCACCGACGGCGATGGCACCCCAGCCGTTGACCCAGCCCGCGCAGGGCGTGATGCCGACGAGGCCGCAGATCATGCCGTTCACACCACCCAGGAAGGTCGGCTTTCGCTCCTTGGTGAACCAGGCGTCCATCAGCATCCACACCAGGACACCGGTCGCCGTCGCCAGGTTCGTGTTGATGACCGCCCCGGCCGCGCTCGCTCCGGCGTAGTACGGGTCGCCACCGTTGAAGCCGTTCCAGCCCAACCACAGGATGCCGGCACCGACCGCCGCCATCACCAGGTTGTTGGGCAAGGCATGCTGCCTATCTCGGAGCAACCGGGGCCCGAGCACCCAGGCTGCGACGAACCCCGAGACACCCGCCGACATGTGGATGACGTAACCACCCGAGAAGTCGAGGGCTCCTTCCTGAGCGAAGTAACCGCCGCCCCACAGCAGGAATGCGTCGATCGGTAGACGAACGTCGACCACAGCGGCACCAGGATGCACCAGGCCGAGAACTTGATCCGCCCGACGACGCTCCCGAGGAACAGCAGCGGCGTGATGGCCGCGAAGACGAACTGGAAGTAGGCCAGAGCTCGACGTCGGGAAGTGGAACGGGATGATCGTGTTCGCCGCCGAGTCCGCTTGGTGCTGTTCGCCATAGCTGTTGGTGATTTGACCCGGTTTTCCGACGAAGTTGTCCCAGAAGTGCGTCCACCAGCCGACACCTGATAACTGCGTCTGGGTGGCTACGCCGTGGACAACTTTGACACCTCCTCCGAGCGATGTATCGCCGAAGCCCATCTTGTAGCCCCAGAGGACCCACACGACAAGCACAAGCGAGAACCCGGCAAACATCATTGCCAACACGTTGACGGCCCACTTCTTGGGGACGATCGACGCGTACAAGACGGCCAGGGCGGGGAGGCTCATCAAGCCGACGAACGTGGCGGCGGTTATCTGCCACGTATTGTCCGCTGGATTGAGCCAACTCGGATACGGAACGTACGAGGTCGCTCCTATCAGATGGATCACTCAAGCTCTCCTAACTCTCATGCGTCCCTGCCTCATCTCTGTCCCGACAGACGCCTCGGATGCGCAGGTACGGCAAGGTCACTTCGACGGTTTTGCCCGCCGCAGAAAGGATGCAGGTCAGGAGTTTCCACATCGTCACCGCTGTGTTTCGAGTGCGTTAATCAACCGGAACCCCCGGATCGGCGGAAAAAGGCCCGGTCACGAGCCCACTCGGAGCCCGTGGCCCGCCCTTGCGGTGCCACTACTGTCTGCCGATGGTCATGACTGGCGATCACCCACCGCTTTCGAGCGATCGCGAAGACGAGCCGGCGAGGGACGGCCCGAAGGGGTCGGACGACCGCGTCGGACAGCTACGAGGCGCCGGGGTGCAGGTCGATGCCCGACGACTCGGTCAAGTCGTCATTGCAATCGTGCTCATCACACTCGCCACCCTTGCCATCGCCTTCACGGTCGTGGGTGTTCACAAGAACCAGCAGACGACCGGCTCCACGCGCAGGGCGTTCCCGTGACGGTCACGGTCACGGGTTGCCTCGGCCTTCTCGGCGGGAGCGGCAGCAACGCGGCCGGCTACTCGTGTCACGGCACGTACACGTTGCAAGGCCACACCTACAACGAGTCGCTGCCCGGGTCGGCGTTCCACCGGCCCGGCACGACCATCGACGCCGTTGCGGTACCAGGCGACCCGGCTCTCGTGTCGCCGGTCGCCATCGTCGACGCGCAGCACTCGTCGGCCAGCGTGTTCATCCTCCCCGCCGTGCTGGGCGGCGTCCTCGTGCTCCTTGTCGTCGCCCTCGTCGTGCGGGCACGACGCCGGCGCGGAGGAGCGCGGCCGGCAGACGCCGAGGCTTAGGTCGGAGGCGTATACCGCTTGTTGGCGCGGGCGCGGGTGGCCCGCTCCCGTTGGTGCGCGTGGCGCGGGAGGTTCCACCCTGGCCGGGCACGGCATTCTTGAGCGCCTGCTGGAGCCGGTAGGAACGCACCAGATACCACGCGCCGACCAAAACGAAGGGGGCGGCGAACCCGATGTAGGAATACTTCAGCTGGAAAACGGCCACACCGAAGAGGGCGATGGTGATCCCCTGAAAGAGCCGCTTGCGCAAGAGTGACGCCACCAGAATGAGAACGGCCAGGCCGAGCAGTACATAGGTCAGCTCTTCGTAGACCGACACGCTCTGACCGTGGCTCCTGGCGTTGTCGATCGAGGCCGACGTGATGAGCAGCCCGACAATGGCCGCGACGGGCGCCACGATGAGCCCAATCAGCCGTTCCTTTTCGTTGGAACGTTGAATCTCGTCTTGGATCTCGTCGGTGGATCTGTCGTCGGCAGGGCTGGGGTCGTCGGGCGAGTCGTCCGGACGCACCATGGCGTACTTGAGGCGCTCCCACCGCGTGAGGTGGGGTGCGTCGTCGCCCCTGCTCCCAGTGTCTGGGTCTGCGGGCATCGTGCAAGGCTACCGCCGACCCGAGAACGGCCTGCTTCGAGCAGGTTAACGCCCTGTGAACTCGCTGGATGAGCCTGCTCGGGGGTCCGTCACTAGGGTGCTTTTGAAGGCATCGGTGTCGGCTGATCAGAGGAGGGCGCCAAATGAAGCTCGTGGTGGCGGTGGTCAAGCCGTTCAAGCTGGACGACGTCAAGGACTCCCTCAAGAACCTTGGTGTCCATGGCATGACCATCACAGAGGCGCAGGGCTACGGGCGCCAGCACGGTCACACCGAGAACTACCGAGGCGCCGAGTACCAGGTCGACTTCGTGCCCAAGTTGCGGGTCGAGGTGCTCATCGAGGACGACCAGGCCGAGTCCGTGGTCGACGCGATCGTGTCCTCGGCGGCCACGGGCAAGATCGGCGACGGCAAGGTCTGGGTCGTGCCGGCCGAAACCGTGGTGCGTGTGCGCACCGGCGAACGGGGCGCAGACGCCGTCTGAGTCGAGAAGGCGCCGGGCGACCCTGCCCCGACCGACTGGTGGCGGAGCGACGCAGCCGTTGCCGGAAGGAGGACCCGGCGCGGATACGGACGACGAGCCCGAGACGCCCGCACGTACAAACCGGCACGTGAAGGCACGTGGGGGCTACTGTTTGCGCCCATGGCAAAGGACCTCGACCTCTCGAAGATCTGGCTGTTCTCCACCTCGTCGGCCAAGGACCTACGGACGATCCGGCGGGCCCTCGAAGAGGTGACGGTGCCGGCCGGGGCGGATGCTGACCGAGCAGGGCACCATCGGTCGGGAGTTCTTCCTCATCGTCAAGGGCCAGGCGGCCGTGCGGCGCAACAACCGCAAGGTGGCCACGCTCGGGCCGGGCCAGTACTTCGGCGAGATGGCGCTGCTCGACCGGCGCCCGCGCTCGGCCACCGTGACCTCCGAGACCGACATGACGTTGCTCGTGCTCGGGCAGCGCCAGTTCAACGGCGTGCTCGACGCCGTGCCGGCGCTCGCCCGCAAGATGCTGGCGGCGATGGCGACCCGCTTGCGGGAGTCCGACGAGAAGGCGATGGCCAACATCTAGAGAGGGGTCGCCGGGACGTGTTCGCCGGCGTATAGGCCCTGTTGAGGATCCGCGCTCTGGGCGCGGGGCCGCTGCGAAACTCTCCCCTGTCCATATTCCTCGCCTAATGGACACGGAGGTCACAGTCATGAATATTGGCTGGAAGAAGCTGGTGGCGGAGTTCTTCGGGACGATGATCCTGGTGGTCGTCGCAGTCGGCGTGGCGACGGAGTCCTTCGGGTTCAAGCTCCACGGATTGAGCTTCGCCGCCGGCGTCGTCGCCACGGCCTTCGCCTTCGGAGCCGTGCTCATCGCGCTCGTCTACGCCATCGGCCCGATCTCGGGCTGCCACGTCAACCCGGCCGTGACGATCGGGTTCGTCTCGTCGGGCCGCATGAAGGTCGAGGAGGGCATCGTCGTACTGGATCGCCCAGGTCGCCGGCGGCATCGCGGGCGCGTACCTCCTCTACTGGATGTTCACGACCTCGCCGCTGTACCACAAGAGCACTATCCGGCCTGGGCACCGACGGATACGGCAGGGAGTCGCACCTGCTCGTCAGCCAGGGCGGGGCCTTCCTGATCGAGGTCGTGTTGACGGCGATCTTCGTCCTGGTCGTGCTGTTCGCCACGCACAAGGCGGCGATCCAGGGTGCGGCGGGCGTCGCCATCGGCTTCGCGCTCGTGATGGTGCACCTCATCGGCATCCCGCTGACGGGGACGTCGGTGAACCCCGCCCGGTCGTTGGGCCCCGCCCTCGTCGTCGGGGGCACGGCGTTGAGCCAGGTCTGGCTGTTCATCGTGGCTCCCCTGGTCGGGGCGATCGTGGCGGCGCTCATCCACCTGGTCCTGGCCGGCGTGTCCAAGGAAGAGGTGGTCGAGGTCGTCGAGGTGGCCGCCTAGCTCGCCCGCTACGGTCGGGTCCATGGACCTGGCCGACGCCGTTGCTTTCGCCCGGGACCGCCGTCAGGGGGTCCTGGTCACCATCGGGACCAGTGGGCGGCCGCAGCTGTCCAACATCTTGTTCGTGCCGTGGGGGGACGGGGGCGGGGACGGGGACGGGGACGCGTTCGGGATCTCGGTCGGCAACGAGCGCGTCAAGACGCGCAACCTGCGCCGTGACCCGCGGGCGTCGCTGTACGTGCTCGGGGACAACTTCTGGCAGTGGGTGGTGCTGGAAGGCTCGGCGACGTTGTCACCGGTCGCGGAGGACCCCCACGACGCCACGGTCGACGCGCTGGTCGAGTACTACCGCTTGGGCCAGGGCGAGCACCCGAACTGGGACGAGTACCGCGACGCGATGGTGAAAGAAGAGCGGCTGATCATCACCGTGCGGCCCGAGCGGGCGTACGGGGTCGGGGTGGGCGGGTAGCTACCCGCCGGGCGGTGTCAGCCGGCGGGCTGGGGTTCGGGCTCCGGCTCGGGGGCCGAGACGCCGGCGCCGTTCCCGCTGCCGGGCTCGCCGAGCGACTCCTCGACGAGCTGGGAGAGGTCCATGACACGGACCTCGTCCTCCTTGGAGTAGGCGCGGACGGCGTCGTCGAGCATGATCATGCAATAGGGGCACGCGGTCGAGACCACGTCGGCCCCGGTGCCGAGGGCCTCGGCGGTGCGATCCATGTTGATGCGCTGGCCGATGTTCTCCTCGAGCCACATGCGCGCGCCGCCGGCACCGCAGCAGAAGCCGCGCTCCTTGCACCGCTTCATCTCGACCTGCTTGGCCCCCTTGATGGCGTCGAGCACGTGGCGGGGCTCCTCGAAGACGCGGTTGTGGCGGCCGAGGTAGCACGGGTCGTGGTACGTGACCGTGCCCGAGTAGCCGGCGCCCGGCACGAGCTTGCCCTCCTTCACCAGGTGCTCGAGCAGCTGGCTGTGGTGGATGACCTCATAGTTGCCGCCGAGGGCGGGGTACTCGTTCTTGATCGTGTTGAAGCAGTGCGGGCAGCTGGCGATGATCTTCTTCGCGCCCGGCCTCGTCGAGCGTGGCGATGTTCATCTTCGTCTGCTCTTGGTAGAGGTACTCGTTGCCCAGGCGCCGCACGGGATCGCCGGTGCACGACTCCTTGGGCCCGAAGATGCCGAAGGTGACGCCGGCGCGGTGCAGCATGCGCGCCGTCGCCTGCACGCCCTTGCGGGCCCGCTCGTCGAGGGCGCCGGCACAGCCGACCCAGTAGAGGTACTCGATGTCGTCGGGGATGGTGCCGGTGATGACCGGGACCTCGAAGTCGAGGCTCTGCGTCCACTCGGCGCGCTTGGACTGGCCGAGGCCCCAGGGGTCGCCCTGGTTCTCGACGTTGCGCAGCATCAGCCCGGCCTCGGACGGGAACTCGGACTCCATCAGCACCTGGTAGCGCCGCATGTCGACGATGGCGTCGATGTGCTCGATGTCGACCGGGCACTCCTGGACGCAGGCGCCGCACGTGGTGCAGGCCCAGAGGACGTCGGGGTCGATGACGTTGGGGACCAGCGCCGTCTGCTCGCCCTCCTTGGCGAGGAGGGGGCCGGCGGAGGCGAACATGTTGTCGCGCAGGTTCATGATCAGCAGCTTCGGCGAGAGCGGCTTGTCGGTGTTCCAGGCCGGGCACTGGGACTGGCAACGGCCGCACTCGGTGCACGTGGCGAAGTCGAGCATCTGCTTCCAGGTGAAGTGCCCGACCTCGCCGACGCCGAAGACCGTGTCCTCGTCGACGTTCTCCATGTCCATGTCCGGCGTGCTGTAGAGCGCGCCGAGGGCACGGGGCCGGCGGGAGAAGGCGACGTTGATCGGCGCGATGAAGATGTGCAGGTGCTTCGAGTAGGCGATGAAGACGATGAACCCGGAGATGATGGCGATGTTGAGGATGAGGAAGACGGTGGCGAGGACCGAGTTGACGCCCGAGCCCAACGGGTGGAGCCACGAGGCGACGGCGTGCGAGGCGAACGCCCAGTTGTCGTACGGGAACTGCGTCGGCACCGTGTTCACCTGGGCGCCGCGGTAGAGCAGCAGCGTGACGATGACGCCGCCGATCATCACCAGGACGAGCCAGGCGGCGCCGGTGTGCGAGCCGAAGAAGCGTGACTTGCGCCCCTCGCGGCTGCGGGTTCTGGACGAACCGGATGATGGTGAACGTGATGAGCGACAGCAGGACGGCGCAGGCGAAGAAGTCCTCGACGAAGCCGAGCCAGCCCATCGTCCCGATGCCGGGGATGTGGAAGTACTTGTCGAAGAGGTCGCCGTAGGCCTCGATGATCGTGAACAGCAGGATGGTGAAGCCCCACATGGTGAAGAAGTGGGCCACGCCGGGCACGGTCCACTGCAGGAGCTTGCGCTGCCCGGCGACCTCGACGACCTCCGCCTCCGCCTTGCGGCTGACGGGGCCGCGCTTGCGGTTGGGGTCCGCCTTGCCCGACCGGATGAGCCGGGACAGCCAGTGGAACCGGCGTGCGGCGATGCCGAACCCCACCACGGTGACACCAAGGCCCAGAATGATCCTGACCGGCACGACTGCTACTCCTCGCCTAAAGGGGACGGTGGCGGCGGTTGTGCGAGCGCCACCTGGGAATTCACAAGCGGGGTCAGAGGATAGTGTGGCGGGCGCTCGCGGGCGTAGTTCAGAGGCAGAACATCAGCTTCCCAAGCTGAGAACGCGGGTTCGATTCCCGTCGCCCGCTCTCGACCGGCGTTGCAGGTCAGACGCACAATCGGTCTGGCACCCAATGGCGGCGCACCGTGCACCGAAACAACCGTCGTGCCACACGTCCGTGCCGGTGCGTGCCACAGCGTGCCACGTGAAGCGGCGCGTTCTCAGCTGCCCACGCTGAGGACGCGCAAGTGACGAGCAACTCAACTCAGCGGCATAGCTGAGAACGAGAATCGGGCTCCGGGAGATCCGTCCCTGTGCCGGAACGGGGGCTCCCGCAACGGTGCTTGACGCACCTCCTCGTGATTACGAGTTATCAACGAGTTCGACAGGCCCCGTTCAGTCGGGCCGCACCTTCATTCACAAAGCGGACTCAAGCATCGCGAGATTCACAGTGGCGGCCATCTTTTGGTAGCCGAGGAGATTCGGGTGCAAGTGATCCGCACTCGAATAAATGGGATTGAGCACCGTCGGGTCATTGGGATCGCGCAACGCGGCATCGAAATCGATGACCCCGTCAGCGAGATGCTGAGTTCTAATCCAAGCGTTCACCTGTTCTCGGTAGATCTCGCTCAGAGGTGAGGTTGCGGGGCCGTCGATGATGGCGTTCGAGGCGGGGAGTAGAGTCCCGAGCCAGATCTTCACCCCTTGCGCGTGGGCCATGGCGATCACCTCCTCATAGCCGGCGATGAGTTCGCTCGGGGTGGTAATGGGCGGAGGAATGCCCGAGATCGTTGATCCCCTCTTGAAGGATCACCCCCTTGACGCCCGGCACATCGAGGGCGTCTTGTTGGAACCTCTGCACACCGCTCGGGCCCATGAGTAGGCCAAAGCCGCCAGTGACCAGGCGGTTGGCGCTGATTCCCGCATTCACAATCGAAATCGGGACATCTGCGGCGTCGATCCGGCGTTGCAGGTCGTCGGGATACCGGCCGTTCTTGTCTGCGACTGCAGGCTCACGGGCAGGCTGACCGGCGTAGATGCGACGAATCCGTCAGTAATGGAGTCGCCGAAGGCCACGATGGCCCCGGTGGAGGCGGGGGCCTCGACGTCGACCCCGTCGATGTACAACCACGCTTCGGTCCGCAGAGAGAAGCGAGCATTGCTTGCCTCCGTCGTCAGGTCACCCGTCCCGGGAGGCGCAGTAGTAGGACGTGGCATTGGCGTTCCAGTGCTTGGTCGGAAAGCTCTGGACGCCCGGCATGAAGATGCTGACTGCGAGGGGTGTGAACGCCGTGAACGCGAAGGCGACGGGATCGCTCACGACGTCTTGGCCTACGGGGACGCTGACCTGAGAACTTCCCCCGAACGTCACGGGGGTGATGTCGGAGACCGTCCCTGATCCCTCCACTCCGATGGTCACGTTCCCGAACTGCGCCGGCACGTGACCAAAGCGATTCGAGAGGTGGAGACGCAACTGCGTGCCGCCGAGGTGCGGCGTGACGATCATGCGCAGTGTCTGGTTGAAGAGGATTTCGGGAACGGGAAAGCCAGCGGCGTCGAACGGGGTCAACGAGTCGGTGGGACTTGCTGTCCAGCTCGCCACCCAGTGATCCGGGACCGAGGCCGTGGCGGCACTCCCGACGGTGCAACGAGCAGCAAGCCAAGGACGAAGACGACGGCGCTTGTTGCTGCCGTTGTCCGTCGCTTGGACGGGGAGGTACACACGCCGTGGCAGCGTCCGTGAACGGCGCCGGTCACGATGGCAACCTGCGACGAAAGTCGATCATGAGGACCCGCCTCCCCTGTGCGGGATTTCGATTCAGCCCCGCGGCACCAAAGGCTCGCTCATCCGACAACACATGTCAAACCAAATATTCGGTCCGCGGTTCCTCGTTGGCGACGCCCGATGCGAGGGCGGCGGGTGCCCTCCCTGAAGTGCTGCTTGCGGACTGCTCCACCTTCGACGGCGTTAGGGACGATCGTCCCGGGTTCGGAATCGGCGTCACGGCGCACCACGCAGACCCCTGAGGAGGTTGTCTAATGCCGTCACGGACTGCTCTCGTGCGGCAAGCGGGTCATCGGCGTTGACGATGTAGAGGGCTGCTTCGTCTGCAGCCGCGAGCAGAATGTGTGCGAGTGCAGCACTTGGCTGAGGGGGAAGTGACCCATCTGCCATTGCGAGTTCGAGCATGCCCTGGATGCCGCCCAGGCCATAACGCGCTTCGATGGCACGCCACTCCTGCCAGCCCAACACCGCCGGCCCGTCGATGAGCAGAACCCGTTGGACCTCGGGCGTGAGTGACGCGTCGAGGAAGCCGATCAGGCCTGCACGCAGCAGTTCGAGTGGCGACAGGTCGTCTGCCAGGCTCGCGCCGGCCGCTGCGACGAGGTCCTGTTCGACTGCCTCGAACACGGCGACGAAGAGTGCCCGCTTGTCGGCGAAGTGGTGGTAGAGCGCGCCCCGGGTTCCGACACCGGCCCGGGCGACGATCTCCTCAGTGCTGGTGTCGTGATACCCGCGCTCGACAAAGAGCAGGCGGGCCGCTGAAACGATTGCGGCCCGAGTGGCTTCGGCCCGCTCCGCAACCGCCGCTGATGCCGGGCGGTGTGCCGGGTCGTCCGATTGTGATTGACCCGCTGTCATGCACACAGTATGGTCCACATACAGGCGGTATGTCGTGGGTCAACAGAGTAGCGGGGAGATTCCGATGGCGGATGCGATCGAGGTGGTCACCAGCTTTTGCGACGCGATGAGCAATCGAGACCCCGAAGCGCTCCGTCCCTATCTCGCCCCAGGCGTCGTGTACCAGAACACGGGGATGCCCGCGAAGAAAGGGATCGACGACGTCCTCGCCGACCTGGCTGGCCAGTTCTCGATGTTCCCCGACACCTACGAGTACAGGACCGAGAACGTCGCCGCGAACGGCAACGTGGTCCTCACCGAGCGCGTTGACATGATCAACGGCTTCGACGGCAGTCTCCACGGAGTGCCGGTCATGGGAACCTTCGTCGTCGAAGATGGCCTGATCGCCCGGTGGACCGACTACTTCGACACCGGACTCATCGGCAAGATGCTCAGCGGCGAGGACTACACCGGCCTCGTGCCCGGGTCCGCTTGATGCCTCAGCCAGACCAGGTCGCCAGCCTGGCTGCGCCAACTGCTGCAGACCCGCGGCGCTGGAAAGCGCTCGGCGTGCTCGCCCTCATCCAGTTCATGCTCAGCCTCGACATCACTGTCGTGAACATCGCGCTCCCACAGATGCAACGTGATCTCGGGTTCTCTTCCACCGGGCTCGCCTGGGTGGTCAACGCCTACGTGCTGATGGCAGGAGGACTGCTGCTGCTGGGCGGTCGAACCGCTGACTTCCTCGGCCGACGCAGGATGTTCCTTATCGGCGTGGGCCTCTTCGCCATCGCCTCAGCGGCCTGCGGGGCCGCCACCGATCAGCAGTTTCTCGTCGCTGCCCGCTTTGTTCAGGGCAGTGGTGAGGCGCTTGCCGCGCCAGCGGCCCTCGGCCTCATCGCCGTCATGTTCACCGACCCAACCGAACGAATGAGAGCACTCGGACTCGCGGGTGGCATCACCGCCCTCGGCGGCGTCTTCGGTACCGTGATCGGCGGCATCATCGTCGATTTCGCATCCTGGCGCTGGGCCTTCTTCATCAACCTCCCGATCGCGGCATTGGCGCTCCTCCTCGTCCCGAGACTGGTGTCGGAAAGCCGGATGCAGGGAAGGCAGCGACCCAATCCGACCGGGGCCATCATCGGCACGGTGGGCCTCATCGCGATTGTCGACGGCCTGCTTGCCGCAGCCACCCACCCGTGGGGCTCGTGGCAAGTCCTCCTCCCGCTCCTCGGCGGCCTGGCATTGCTCGGTCTCATGGTCGCGGTTGAAGCGCGTTCGCGATCACCGCTCATCCCGCTTGACTTCTTCGCGAACCGCACCCGCGTCGTGGCGAACTTCGTCACCTTGTTCCTTGCTGCAGCGTTCATCAGCTACTTCTTCTTGCTCACCCTCTACGAGCAACAAGTGCTGGGCTACTCCCCCCTACAGGGCGGACTGTCCTATCTCACCTTCGGCGTCGGAATGATCGCGGGCATCGGCATCGGAGCGCTCGTGATGCCGAGAGTCGGCGTGAAACCTGTACTGGCAACGGGCTTCTTCGGATGTGCGGTCGGTCTCTGGCTCATCAGCGACCTGACCACGCACTCCACGTACTGGCACGACATCGCTCCAGGCATGTTCATCCTCGCGTTCTTCGCCGGTATCGCCTTCCCAGCCCTCAATAACGCTGCCCTACACCGGGTCACCGGCGAGGACTCATCACTCGCGTCCGGGGTGCAAATCTCGATGCAGCAAATCGGCGGCGCGATCGGACTGTCCTGCCTGGTCACGCTCGCGCTGCGTCACGCCGCCAGCCAGGTCATCCACGGCGTCCCCGCACCAATCGCCTCTACACACGGCTACGACCTGGCCTGGCGAATAGGCGCGATCCTGTGCATCGTCGGCGGTGTAATGGTCATCCTCATGCTCGAACGTGTGAGTGGCGAACTGCGGATCGCGGACCCTGTCGTCGAACTTGAGCCTGCAGCGCAATAGCTCCCGTCCCAAAGGGTGCTGGCGACGCGGCTAGTGCCGGCAGCTACCGATTTGTACTCAGCTTGCGTAGCTGAGAGCGGCGGGCCATCTCGTGACACAGCGTGCCATTCTTCGAATTTGCGCAATTTCGTGCCACACGCGACGACAAAATGCGGGCAACAGCGAATACCACCGGATAGGTGCGAATAGCTACTAGCTGGACTTTTCCACTTCAGCGCAGGTCACGGGACACCCACTCGTGGGCTTCCCAAGCTGAGAACGCGGGTTCGATTCCCGTCGCCCGCTCTCGGCAAACATCGCAGGTCAGATGGGGCTTTCTGCTCGAGGCTCGCCAACTCGCAAGTGGCATTTGCGCATACCAAAGAGTGAGTTCGTGCCCCAAGAGGCACACGCGTGCCCTTCAAAGCTACGCGTTCTCAGCTACTTGGGCTGAGTACGCGAGCAGTTCGCTTGCGTGGCTCAGGACTCAGAACTCGCCCGACAAACGACGAGAGTGGTCCTCGACCTCGACGTGTGCCACGTGCGCGACTTGCGACGAATTATCAACTCTCAGCTCGACGTTGTCGTACCGCCCTGACTAGCCAGCCTTGGATAAGAAAGCAATGTGCTCGGTCATGGTGTCGAGCGCGTTTTCAAGAGGAGCCGTATTGCGCTGCAGCTGTGCGAGACGCCGGCGAGGTCAGGGTGATCGCCAGTCCGAGGCCGGCGAGTGCGGCCGAACACACTGCTGCGTGTTTGGCTCGTGGGAGTTGGTGCGCTTCGTGTGGTGACCTCCAAGGTCGAGGGCTAACTGTTTCGTCATCTTCGGTCCGGCGGCAGAGAACCGCTACGGGAAGTTTCGAAATTTGCTGACTACATTGCGCCACGAACGCAGTGGTGCAGAGACATGGACAGGCGCTCGATCGAAACGAGGCCGAGGACTACCCTCGTTCCTGTGCCCCACGCCGAACAGGTCGCCTCCATGGGAGCGAGCAGCGCCGAAGGTCGCTCCCCCGATCCGGAGACGACCGAGTGGCTCGCTTCGCTCCGAGATCCGCGCCGTGACGAGGCGATCGGCCGGCTCCACGATCTTCTATTGCGAGTGGCCCGAAGCGAGATCAGACGCCGCAACACCGGCGGACAGATCAATGGTCCCGAGCTGGATGATCTGGCTCATCAGGCCGCTGCCGACGCAGTGTTGCTCATCACGAACAGGATCGACGAGTTCCGGGGTGAGAGCCGCTTCACGACGTGGGCCTACAAGTTCGTGGTCTTCGAAGTGTCGACCAAATTGGGCCGTCACTTCTGGAAGCGCCATAGGGCTCCGAGCGCCGCCGTGGAGTGGGACATGCTGCCCGACCGCCTGGGGACCCGACCAGCGGACGCAGCAGAACTCCAGGATCTGGTCGCCGCTGTTCGTGCGGCGACCGAAACGTGCTTGACCCAGAGGCAGCGTGAAGTGTTCACTGCGATTGTGGTCGAGGGCCTCCCCTTGGATGCTCTGGTCACCAGCATGGGAACCACCCGAACTGCCATCTACAAAGTCATGTTCGACGCTCGACAGAAGCTGCGCAAGGAGTTGGTCCACGGCGGCTATATCGAGGCGGAGGAGGCACCATGACTCGGTGGTCGGAGTTGGAGAATTTCCTCCACACAGACCCGAAGGATGTGGGATGCGACGAAGCAATGGGCGTCTTGCATGTCTACGCCGACATGATGGCTGGTGGTGAAGATCCCGAGCGTCTCTATCCAGGGGTCAGTGCTCACCTGCGGGCATGCGGGCCATGTGCCGAGGATCTTCGCGGGCTACTCGAAGCCATTCGATCCACTTCCGAAGGGGACTGAAGGCCGGCACGCCCCTGTGCCGATGCGAAGCCCGACAGAAAAGATGGACCTCGCCTCGATGATCCTTGAGAACGAAGGTAAGACCCGTTCAGACGCGGACACTCATCTCATCGTTGTGGCTTCCGCAACGAAAGGAGATTCGTATGACCGTGAAATTCGGGTTACTCGCCCTGCTCGAAGCCAAGGCAGGCAAGGGTGCCCAGCTCGGAGCCTTCCTTGAAGCAGGCCAGGCGCTGGCCGCCGCAGAGATCGGTACCGTCACCTGGTACGCCTTCAAGCTCAGCGACACTCAGTATGGGATCTTCGATTCGTTTGAGACCGAGGATGGCCGCCAGGCCCACCTGAACGGCGAGATCCCGACAGCGCTCGGCGAGGTCGCGCCGGATCTCTTGGCCAAAGATCCCGACATCCGGTTGGTCGACGTCATCGCCAACAAGTAGCCGAAGCAGATCTCGTCGATCCCCCCTTCTCATACACCCTCAAGGAGACTGTTGTGACCCTGCTCCACCCTGGCGACCGCTTCCCGACGCTCAATATGCGCCTCACAGGTGGCGGCACGTTTGCACTCCCCGACGACCTCGCCGGCAGCTTCGGCGTCGCCCTGTTCTACCGAGGTGCGTGGTGCCCGTACTGCAACGCGCAGCTACGTGCCTTTCAGCGAGCCTCCGAGACCCTCGCCGACGTCGGAGCATTCGTCGTGGCCCTATCGGTGGACGACGAGGCCACCACGAAGGAGCTCGTCGCCCAGCACGGACTGACCTTCCCAGTGGGGCACTCAGCCGATGCCCGTGCCGTCGCCGAGATGACCGGGGCGTTCGTGAATGAAGAACCGAGCTACCTGCAGTCGACGGGGTTTGTGCTCGACCCCGAGGGGAAGGTCGTCGTCAGCGTCTACTCGAGCGGCGCCATCGGTCGATTGGTACCCGAGGATGTCGCCGGACTGATCCGCTATCTGCGCCAACACAGCTCCGTCCCGGAGTGAAGTGGAGCTCGGTGAGAATAACTGGCATCCAGTTATGTCAGGGACGTGCCATCGAGCTACTCGAGCATCTAGGATCACGATCGGCCGACACCATCGCGCACCGGGCCAGATACCCCCGCTCTGTCTCAACAGTGATCCCAACTCCACCGAAACAATTGGGTCCCAGCCCGCTTGGCCGAGTGCCAATGCGTCCCCGGGGGCGGGCTCACGTGTCCGATGACCAGGACGGAGCGAAACGGTGCGGGACGCCCTGGGATTTCATTCACCCTTCTCCCAATGCGCCATTGCCGACGTCCTGGGCTTGCGTCGCTGAGAACCCCTGAATGATCCGTGCCACAGCGTGCCACTCGCCGATTTCGAGCGATTTCGTGCCACACGCAACGACAAATACGGAGTGACAGCGAACAACAAGGAGTCGATGCGAGTGACTCTCATCTGGACTTTTCTACGTCAGCGCTGGTGAGGGAGGGCCCTACTATGGGCTTCCCAAGCTGAGAACGCGGGTTCGATTCCCGTCGCCCGCTCTCGACCGACGTTGCAGGTCGGGGTGGGTGTCGCGTCGCCGAGTGCCTCAGTTATCAACCCCCGAAAACCGTCGCCGTGCCATACACGTGCCCCAGCGTGCGATTCGAAGTGCCACGTTCTCAGCTAGCGAGGCTGGGTGCGGCGAGAACCGTTTCTGTTTGACGCCTTGGCCTGCCTAACTCACCGGATTTACCGACCAGGTGTAGTCCAACAAATCGCGCAAGACCTTGGGTGGATTGCCCACCCGATCGGTGAGAACGGTTACACCCGGGCCGCCGAGTTCGTCCAGGGCCACGGATCGTCCGGCCGTCGCCATGAGAAGAGCTTCGAGTGAGCCGCGGACCTCTTTACCTGTGCCCCATGTCCAGTTATTTTCGGTCGACACGAGCCGCAATCCTTTGGCCCGTTCGCGCCCGAAGGCGACACCCAGACTGCCAATGGGCTGAAGGCTGAAAGCCAACACCCCCTGTACTCGCTCTTTTGGAATCACTCGCGGGATTCCAAGTGCGCGGCGGACATCCTGCTGATGAACCATCAGCTCGCCCCGTTGGATTTCAGCGAATCGGCGCTTCGCCCGATAGTCGGACTCCGCGGAATCGGCAGGCGGTGATTCGAGCCATGCGACGAGTGCTTCATCCGAGCGAGCCGAGTACTGGCTGATGACTGCAGGGTTGTTTTGCTGGTCGTGGATGTGCGCTGCGGTATGGATCACGACGTCGCGCACTGACCACTTGGAACAAAGTGATGGCGCAGCCCAAGCGTCGGGGGGCAATGTCCGAAGCATCGCTGCAAAATCCGCCTGCTCCGAAGCAACGAACTCCGCCGTCGACTGGACCGATGCCATTTATCGCTCCTCTTTCCTTCAGTGGAACGCCTCAGCGATCGAAGAGTACCGAGGATCAACCCCTTACGGCGAAGAGTTTCCACGAGCCGGGGACCCCTTTGAGTTCATGCTCGCCGTGACCCTCGAACTCGATACCTGAACCGGCGACGAGATCTCTCACCGTTCCAGAAACAAGAACCTCCCCCGGACCGGCCAACGATCCGACCCGAGCGGCGATATGGACAGCGAGCCCAGCCAGATCATCGCCCCGGACCTCGCACTCCCCACAGTGCAAGCCGATTCTGACCTCGAGGCCGAGCGTGGCCAGCGCCTCGGTGATGGCCTGTGCGCAACGGATCCCCCACGCTGGCCCGTCGAAGGACACCACGAAACCGTCCCCAGTGGTGTTTATCTCGTGGCCGCGATAGAGACGCAATTGCTCGCGTACCACCCGGTCATGACCATCAAGGACGCGCCGCCACGCTTCGTCCCCGACGTCGACCAATTGAGTCGTTGAGGCGACGATGTCGCTAAAGAGGATGGTCGTGAGCACCCGATCGATCGCGACCAGTGAGGTTGTTCCGGTGAGGAATTCGGCGACGTGCTCGGCGGTCGCGGGGTAGCTCGCCGGTATGAACCCGGTCGCCCTTCCGGGGCGCTCCAAGAGCTGGGAGCCGGCGATGTGCTCGGCGAGGTATTCGCCATGGGAGAACGGAACGATGTCGCTCTCCGTTGCGTGCAGGATCAGCGTCGGCGCCTGCAATGAGGAGAGTGCGTCGCGCACGTCGGCCTCCAACAGAGTTCGCCACAATGCGCCAGCTGCCCGAGGAGTGAGGGCCGAACGCCACTGTCTCGCCAGCAGCTCCACGAGCTCCTCGTCCTGGGCCAGGTCCGGAGCGACGAGCTTGACCAACTCGGCCGTCCCCCACTGCAGCGCGAAAACGTCGAGGATCGCTTCGACGTTGTCGACGGACAGCCCGATCGGGTAGTCGTCGTCGACGACCAGCCGGGCTGACGTGTTGCCCAATACCAAGGCACTGACCCGATCCGGGTGGGTGGCGGCGAACAGCACCGCGATCGGACCGGCGTCGGCCTCGGCGTAGATCGCCGCGTGCTCCGATCCCGACGGCATCGAGCACCGCTTGTACGTCCTCGGTGGCCTCCTCCCACGTCGGGATTGCGTTGAGGGCCACGGGATCGGAGGCACCGGTCCCCCGACGGTCGAAGAGCACGAGGCGGCTGAATGATGCAAGGCGTCGCAGGAACGGTCCCGCCCAGTCCCACAGGAATTCCAGATGACTGCCGATGCCGGTAAAGAAGATGAGGTCAATCGGCCCATCACCGAGGATCTGGTACGCCACCTCCGAGTCGCCGACGGTGACGTAATTCGTCTTCGGACGTTGCAAAGCCGTCACTTTCTCAAGTCTTGTTCAATCCGAACCCGGGTGCATGACGCAGCGAAGTCCGCTTATGTCAGCGTCCGGCGTCACGGTGGTTTGATTACGTCGCCCATAACGTGCTCGGGCCCAGGTGTCGTCGGCTGGCCCCAAGGTGCCATACGCGGGCACGCTCCCCCGCCGGTTCGTCGAGCCGTTTCGCTCTTCGAAGAAGAGTGAGCCGGCGGTCGCCAAATTCGCCCTCAGCTTTCATCGCTGAGAGCGGCGAGCCATCCCGTGCCACAGCGTGCCACTCGTCGAATTCGCGCAATTTCGTGCCACACGCAACGACAAAATGCGGGCAACAGCGAATACCACCAGATAGGCCCCGTGTCTGAGACGCAACCGGACCCCTGGCCAAGTGGAGCTCCGATGTCGCACGCGACCCCGCCGGCCGTGAATTCACCGAAGCCATCTGTCGGATTCGCTGGGACGACAGCAGCGACGGCCGGGCAAGTGGAACCCAGCCCCCGATGCGGGCGCGGCGAATGGGAGACCCCACCACCTGCCGCGACAAGTCACCGGCCCTCGCCCCATGCTTCGGCAATCGAATTGACCGTCCGTTGTGCGGCGGACCCCGTCGTCGTTGGCGAAGATTCCACGTTCACGAACCACGAGCCGAACGGGTGTAGTCTATAAACCCGATGGATTTAGTGGATTATCCGGAAGGCAGGCGAGGTGTCCGTTAGCGCGACCGCTGAACCACGCGTGGCCCGATCACGCATTCGCCCGGTGCCGCGGGTCGACATACGCACACACGCTCCGAGCGCCTCGCGCTCGGGATGGCCTGTCGTCCTCGTGATCGCCGCAGAGACGTCCCACCGCCAAGATCTGGTGACCCATCTCAGTGGCGAAGGGTTCCAGGTCGAAACCGCAACCAACGCGCACGAAGGATTTCAATCTTCCTCCGTTCGTATGCGACCTGATCTTGTTCTTATCGACGCGGCAACGTCCGACCAGTCGGGGATCGAACTGTGTGAGGTGCTGCAATCACTGGCGTCTGCTCCGGTCATCATCGTGAGTACGTCGAACTCCGAGGTGGACGTCGTTTCTTGTCTCGAGGTCGGAGCAGCGGACTATGTCTACAAGCCCTTCCGCAGACGCGAACTGGTCGCCCGCATGCGCGCGGTCCTGCGCCGAGCGACGTCAGGTCCTCCGGGCGAGGTGCTCAAAGAAGGCCCCGTCACACTCGACCTCCGGTCCCATGAGGTCTACGTGAACAGCTGCGCGATCGATCTCGCACTTAAGGAATTCGAGCTGCTTCACTTCTTCATGACACACGTCGGACAAGTCGTTGCTCGCGAGTCGTGCATCGACCGAATCTGGCGGGGCAAAGAACTGATGGACACACGGACTCTCGATACCCATGTGAAAAGAATTCGGGACAAGATCGAACCCGATCCCTCAAATCCGCGTCATCTCGTCACCTTTCGAGGCGTCGGCTATCGGTTTCAACCCTGATTCTCGGCGAACGAGGCAATCGCCGCTTCGGCTCAACCCTTCTCGCCGGCCACGAAGGGAGCCCGGTGGTTTGGTCTCACGCGTCTCCGATCAAACGATCGGTTTGGTCGCGTTGCAGCGGGAGTAGGCTCTGTGTAGTTCAATTTGAACGACTGCGCCCTCGCCTGACGGGGGAGGATTGGGGGGTTCAGTGGAACCCCGACCACCAAGCTCGACCGGCGATTTCCTGGGCAGCGGCGATCTGCCGAACCGCATCCCTCCTCACGACGAGGAGGCGCGCTTCGCCGTCAACTTTGTCGATCAGGGGGATCACGAGGCCACCGGTCCCGATGCGCTTGCGCCTGGTACGACCGACTCACCCACCAGGGATCGAATCCTCATAACCGCCATGTCGCTGATGTCTGCACGCGGCGTTCAAGGTACGAGCATGCGAGACCTCGCCTCGGAAGCGGGTTTAAACGTTGCCTCCTTGTACCACTATTTTCCGTCGAAAAGTATGCTCGTCGACGCCGTAATCGGTGAGCAAGGCGAACGATCGATACGAGCTCGTATCCGATCGGTGCAGGGGTCTCGGCCGGCTGATCTCGTCGAACTCATGGCCGAGTCGCTCGGCTCGATGGTGGAGGCTGAAGCCTCCATACGTCTGATGATGGGCGAGTCGATGCAGGGTGGTGAGACCGCTCGCGTCATCAGCCTCGATTTGCATGCGACATTTCTGGTGGCCCTCCGAGAGTGGCTCATCGCTCATCGCCCCGAAGCGTTCGCGGATCTCGCCCCCGAGACCGCCCGGCTTTTGGGCGCGGTCATCGTGGGAACCTTCTTCGAACATCTCGCCGGCCTGATCGATTTCGACGGTGAGGGCGTCGCCCACCAAATGCAACGGCGAGCCGAGGAGACACTCGAGGTGTTGAACCTCGGCGAGTGGAACTGAACGCGGGTGCGATTCCCGTCGCCCGCTCTCGCCGGCTGACGTTGCAGGTCAAGGTAGGGGTCGCAGCACCGGACCGGTGGGCGAGGCGACGGCGCTCGCGACAACCTCCAAGGGACTCAATCTGCTCGCTGCGTGCTGGCTGGTCCGCACATCGTGTGCAACGGTGGGAGGGTCGGCAGTCCTCGACATCTGCTCGGAAGACCGGCAGGGAGCCCAATGTCCCAACAACGTCATCCCGGAGTCGAGTTCGACGAGGTACTGGACGCCGCTGCGTCGTGCTACTTGCGCTTCGGGGTAGGGAAGACGACAGCAGCGGACATCGCGGACGTGGTGGGAATCTCCCGCGCCACCCTCTACCGCCGCTTCGGAAGCCATGAAGCCATCTTCCTGGCTGTCCTGACTCGGGAATCGGAGGCCATGGCGGTTGATGCGGACGCTCATCTCGCTCCCATCGACGATCCGCTGGAACGCATTCTCGAGGGCATGCTCTTCAGCATCGAGGAGATCGGGAGACGGCCCGTCCACTCCGCCGTCTTTGGTGGCGACTCCGGAGCCTGGGCTGCCACCCAAGCACTTCAGGTGGAGGCGCTCCGCAGGATCGGCGAGGCGGGAGTCCGCCCGCTCTTGGAGTCTTCGCTCGCCGACGGCTCGATTTCCGAACAAGAGATGACGGACCTGGTCGATTGGATCATGCGGATCTTGATCTCCTTCGCCGCCGTGCCCGGGAACGGCGGCCGAACACCCGAAGACATTCGCCGCCAGCTCGAGGCCTGGTTCGTCCCCGCCTTCGAAGCGCGGCTCAGTGGTACGAGCAAGGGAGCTGTGAGACACTGAACTAGATCCGTCTTGCGTATCACCAGGGGGGTGGCACATGAGGGCCTTGCAGGTGACCACTCACGGCAGCCCGGGTGAGGTCCTGGTCGTGCGGACCGTGGAGCAGCCGGTGCCCGAGGCCGGGGAAGTCCGGATTGCGGTCGCCGCCGCCTCGCTCAATTTCAACGACATCGATCGATGCCGCGGCAAGCTGGTCTCAGTTCCGACACCCCCGCCCTTCACGCTGGGGATGGACGTGTGCGGCGTCGTCGACGCCGCAGGCGAGGGAGCTGAAGGCTGGCTCGGGAAGCGGGTCGTGGCCATCACGAAGACGGCGCTCGGTGGGATCGCCGAATTCGCCCTCGCCCCGGCGATCTCCGTGTTCGACGCGCCCCCAGAGCTCGACGACGCCGAGGCGGCCGCCTTCGTGTTGTCCTTTCAGGCCTCACATCTCGCGCTGATCAAGAGGGGCCGGTTGCAGGCGGGCGAGACGTTGGTGGTCCACTCGGCCGCCAGCGGGCTGGGCACGGCAGGCATCCAGTTGGGCAAGGCGGCCGGAGCCCGGGTCATCGCCGTCGCGGGCGGCCCGGAGAAAGGCGCACTCTGCACGTCGCTCGGCGCGGATCTGGTGATCGATCACCTCAAAGAGGACTTCGTCGAGTCCGTTCTCACGGCCACCGGCGACCGGGGCGCCGACGTCGTCTACGACCTCACCGGAGGAGACGTCGCCGAACGCTCATGGCGCTGCACCGCTCACGGCGGTCGCTACCTCGCGGTGGGGTTCGCCGATGACGACGAGAACGGCATGACCGGGCGGCCGCTGCGCATGGCCTGCCTGGGCAACATCGACATCGTGTGTGTGATGTTGGGTTGGGCGCCCTCGGTGGACCCGGGCATGCGGAGGTTCGGCTTCAACCCCTTCGGGCGGGACGTGGCTGACGAGGTCCACGCCGACCTCCTGGCCATGGTGTCGAAGGGGGCGATCCGCCCGTTCATCGGTCGGCGCGTGACGATGGAAGAAGCCGGGCGCGCCCTCGACGAGCACGAGGCCCGACGCTCCGTGGGTCGCACCGTCGTGGAGATCTCCTCTTGACGGACCGGGGCTACACGTGGCGTGATTCAGAGTTGCAAAGCAAGCCATTGCGTGCGCTGAACAAGGTCGGGGCGCAGCTGGCCCGCATGGGTGTCACCCGACCCTCCTTGGCGCCTTCGTCGATCGTCGCCGCGGCGTCCAAGAAGGCTGGTTCCGCCGACCTCGGCAGCGATTCCTACCGTGAGCCGCTGGGCGTGTTCGTCCAAGCGTGCGAGAACGAAGCCGAATTGACCACGTTCGGTCGGATCCTGATCTCGAAGATGCTCGCCTCGGCGCTGGCGAACCGGATCGCCCTCCATGAGTGGTCGCTGAACCACCCGGAAGTGCACGCCGAGCGGATCAACAGTCCCTGGGTCATCGTCGGCCTTCCGCGTACCGGCACGAGCGTGTTGTCCATGTTGCTCGGCCTCGACCCCACGGCGCGACCGTTGCTGCAGTGGGAGGCGGCCCACCTCATTCCGCCACCCTCCCTAGCCGATGGCGATGAGGACCCTCGGATCGCCCAGACCGCCAAGGAGCTCGACGGGTTGATGAAGCTGAATCCTCCGCTCAAGGCCATGCACCCGTTCGGCGCCACTCTGGCGCAGGAGTGCGTCTCGCTCTTCATGTACGACGTGCGCACCTTGGCCCTCGAGACCCAAGCCCACGTCCCTACCTACGCCCGCTGGCTCGAGGGTGCCGACATGACCCCGGCCTATGCGCAGCACCGCCTCGCGCTCCAGACCCTGCAGTCTCGCCAGCCGACCGAGCGGTGGATCCTCAAGACGCCCAACCACCTCTGGCATCTCGACGCCTTGCTCTCGGCGTATCCGGACGCGCGCATCATCTGGACCCATCGTGATCCGGGCCCCGTCATCACCTCGCTGGCCAGCCTGGCCAACGCGGGACAGCGCCCACTGACGTGGCGCTCGGACCCCCGGCCGACGGCGGAGGAGTGGAAGCGCAAGTGTGCCTTCGCCCTCGGCTCTGCGGTCGCGTTCGATGACAAGTCAGCCGAGGGCTGGTGCCAGCACGTCCACTACGACGCGTTGCTGGCCGATCCCCTCCAGACGGTTCGTGACCTCTACGCCCACTTCGGTGCCGAGGTCAGCGATCTGCACGCGAGACGGATGGAGGTGTTCCTCAAAGACCGACCGAAGGACGCCTTCGGTCGTCACCTTTACGACCCGGCCGACTTCGGATGGACCTATTCCGACTTGGCTGAAGAGTTCCAGGACTACACGCAGCGCTATCACATTCGATCGGAAAGCCATGCCGGTGGACACGTATGACAGATGCACTCGGCCGGTCGGCGGGTGAGAAAAGAGACCAGATCGCTCAGTAGGAGCGGAAGACGCTCCCCATGTCGACGCCGATTTCGGGGACGGGCTGGTCCGTGGCAAAGCGGTAGAGAATCGTGCGCATGTAGATGCCGGCCGCGCTCGCGTACATGGCAATGCCGATGAGGGCCACGAAGCCGAGGACGGCGACGATGACGCCAAGGACGAGGGTCGCCGAGCCCGCGGCGGCCAGTCCGATGCCGACAACGAGCACGATGGCGGCCAGGATCGAGGCCGCGCCGAAGAGCAGCCCGAAACGCAGCCCGCTGCGCGCCACCGTGCCGAAGCGGCTCTTGAACATCGATGACGACCGCTTGATCGCCTCGATCGGGCCCACGTCCTCGAAGGCGAGCACGGGGATCACGAGGTAGGTCGCCACCACCCACGCCAGACCGCCGGCGAACCCCAGGATGCGCCCGAGGAGCCCGAGGCGCTCTTCGAGCAGGCGGATCGCCGTGCCCACCACGGCGGAGAGCAGCGCCCACTGAAAGATGATCCCCTTGCGGCCCCAGGCCTGCGCGAGCGCCCCGCTGACCGTCGGCCTGCGTCCCTCGATGCGGTCGGTCGCGGCGAACACCAGCGCCACATTGAAGATCACTGTGGCCGCCGAGGCGACGACTGAGCCGCAGAGCAGGGCCAGGAAGACGCCGAAACTCGAGTGCCGCAGGGCCAAGGCGATCGGGCCCGAGATGGCCGCGAAGCAGATGACTGCGGTGACCGTGGCCATGACCGGGAGCCAGATCATTTGGCGGTCCTGTCGGAGCAGCTTGAAGGACGCGTTCAGTACGGCCCTGCCGTTGGGGTTCTTCGCCACGTCCCGTCCTCCTTGGTGCACCACCGCCTACGCGTTCTATTGCAGCACACCGGCGCTACCGGGTCGAGGAAGCGCGGCGCCTCTCGCAGGATCGGCAGATCGCTCGCTCCGTCTGAACCCGCCGTCCCTATTTGTCGGGATATTGCGAAACCCAGCTCGTGACGCACCTACCTGCGCCCACTGGACCGGACCTCAGGGCGAACACAAGACGATCGTGCAGGTCGTATTCGGGAAGTAGTCGGTCAGGAGCTCGAAGGGGCTCAGGTAGTTCAGCGGGTTGATGTCCAGGTCGAGCGGGGGCGTCGTGTACGGCCCCGGATTCGGCACTTTTACATCGAGCACGCCGGCCATCAGGAGTTGGAAGAAGTTGTAGTAGAGGTTCGACGTCGGCCCGGCGCTCAAGAAGACCGACAGATTCGGCGCCGTGTCACCGAGAATGCCCGTCCAGGTCACTGTCATGTGCAGACTCGGGATCATGAAGTTGTTCTGTTGGAGCGCGCCCACCATGGCGAACAGGTCGGGTGGCGCCGAACCGACCAGCGGGCCCGTGACCGTCTCGGCCGCTGGGATGTTGGCCCCTGTGCACGAATCGCCACCGTTGTGCCAAAAGAGGAATCCATAGCAGGGGTTCATCGGGCTGTTCGCCACCGCCTGCTGGATGTAGGAAGCCGAGAGGATCCGGGTGCCTCGCCAGACGCCGTCGTTCTGCATCAAGAGCCCTAACTTCGCGAACTGCGTCGGCGGGATGAAGAGGTTGGCGTAGCCGTAGGTGTTGCCGCTTCTGTCCCTGAGCCAGATGTAGCTGCTGGCGGGAATCCCGATCGGGCCAAAGAGGTACTGCTGCGCGAATGCCTGCAGGTCCTCGCCGACCGCTCGCTGCACCACGTACGCCAGCAGGTCGACGTCACGTTGGCTGTATTCGAAGTGCGTTCCCGGCGCATGCGTGATCGGCTGCGCCAGCGCCTCCTGGGCGATATTCGGATCGGTGCCGATCGAAGCGAACTCGGCCAGGATCGACTCTCGTATCCCCGCCGTCTCCGTCAGTAGGTCCCGAATGGTTATCGCCCGGTGGGCGGCGTCGCCCCACCCCGGCCCTACGGGGAGATAGTTGCCGATCGGATCGTCGAGCTCGAGCTTGTGCTGGTCGTACGCGATCCCCGTCAGGATCGAGACGACCGATTTGGTCGCCGAGAAGATCTCCCACGGAACGTTCGCCGTCAGCGTGTTCAGCAGGCTCGATCCGACCAGGCAGTTGTTGCGGAAGATCTGTACCGAGGTGCGGAGGTGGGTCTCGGCATACAGCAGCGCCTGATTGACCGCGGCCGGATCGAGGTCCTCCTGCGCCGGCGTTGCGGTCTGGAACGTCGTTCCACTTGCCGGGAGGGCGCACGTTTTGGGAGCGGGGAGACCCGCCGCGGCAGCCGGGCTTACGTGGATGACCGTGGTGGGAACGAGCACCGTCACCACCAACAGCGACGCGACGATGAAACGCCTATGCAACGGTCCTCCCGCCTTGACCTTGAGGCGTAATGGTAACCCGGGGCCGTGGATAACAACCAGCGACGAGCCGCGTCAACCCGTTGACGGAGATCCCAGGGCCTTCTCGCTGACCGATCCCGAGAGCATTGACGGCCCGGGCGAGGCGCCACATAATTGGCTCCTGGCGTTGCCGTTTGATGAGGAGGAATTCCATATGCCCATCCTCGTATCAACAAGAGAAATGCTTCACGACGATTCGGTGGACATGGCGGCAGGCGACGGCGCCGGCTGCTGCGTCGACGGATGCGCGTGCACCATGTTCTCGCAAGGTGACGGAAATGTCTGCACCTGCGGGCACAATTCGGAGCAGCACACCTGCTGAACAATCGCCGAGATGGGCCGCCGGGTCAGTCCCCGGTCCTCGTCGGCTAGCTCCTCGTTACGAGCGGGACGCCAGCGGCGGAGTCGACGCCGCTCGGCACGGCGTCATGGGTGCGTGCCACGGCTTGGCCCGCCGCCTCCATGTCCGCGATCACGTACTCGAGGAGTGCGGTTCCGTGGGGTGAGGCCACCGCCACGTCGTGGCTCAAGGCGGTGGCATCACGCAGGCATTGCAGCCGGAGGACGTCCCCGGACGCCATCTGATTGGGAAAGATCCCCGAGTAGGACAACTTGAGCTCCTCCAGGGATTCGCTCAGATGCGCGGTCTCCGGCCGGTCGAGGGGCAGGTCCACGTACAGGGCGTCCAGGCCGTCGGAGAACAGCCGGGCGCGCGCCGCGCCGACGCGCTCGGTGAGGTCCGTGCCCGCCTGGATGACGGTCATCTCGGCGACGTTGTCACCCGGCACCGCCACGACGTGGAGCTGGGACTCTGCGGGCAAGTTGGCGCGGGCCGGGGCGTCGGCGAGGTGGGAGCGGAAGTGACAGACCTCGATCGTGTCCCGCACGATGTCGCGGTGACGGGTCGGCGCGTACACCGTGCGCTCATCGCCCGGACGGAGGCGCAGGAAGAAGAGGGCGGCCGATTGTCGAAGGGCGCTGACCTTCGACACGCCGTCCTCGACCGACCCGGGCATGAAGCCGAGGAGGAACCCCGTCTCGTGACCGCCGAGGTCCAGCAGGGCGCGTTGGCTGTAGGGATGCGTGGCGACGGCCTCGCTGTACATGCCCATCAGGTCGAGCATGTTGGCCCACGCGATGAGGTAGCGCTTGACCGCCGTGAAGATGTGCCGCCCTCGCGCCGCGGGCAGCGTCAGCGCTTGGCCCCCGTGACCGACGACGTCACCCGCCGCGGTGAAGGTGAGGCCGGAGTGGCAGAGCAACTCGCCGTCGCTCGTCTCCGCGATGGCCGAGATCAGAAGACCGGCGGAGATCCGACGCGCCACTTCGTCGGCGTCGTACGTCCAGCGCACGGGATAGGTCTCGCCGTAGACCGCGCGGACCGCCTCGACGAGGCGGGCGGACTCGGCGGGCTCGAGCAGGCGGATCTCGATGTCGTCGACCCATACGGGGTCCGGTGCCGGGGGTCGACCTACGGGCGACACGGGGTCATCGTACGCAGAGGCCGCTGCGCGCGCCCCGGGTGCCGACGGGCTCAGGACGACGGAAGAGGCTTCCAGGGCTGGACCGGCGTCCAGCAGACGACCTGCGGCGGCAGGTTGCCGAGCGGCGTCCGGCACTGGGTGCTGGGCGGCGAATTGATGTGCAGCCGGACGACTTGGTACTGCGTGGGGCCGTAGAACTTCGTCGGGCCGTAGGTCAGGGTCGGCGAGTAGCCGCCCGGGAAGTTCTTGATCTGCGACATCGCGGTCACGAAGGTCCGCCGATTGAGATTCTTGCCTGCCGCCTTGGCGGCCGCGGCAAAGAGGCGGATCTCCTGGCACCACCCCTGCACGGGTCCCTGCTCCTCGATGTCGTCGTTCATGTTCCCCTTGGGGATCTCCGGATAGGTCTGGTGCCAGATCGTCCAACAGCTCCGCACGCCCGGGTCGTACCCGCCCTCGGACTGTGGACGCGGGTCGTCGACGCCGCCGAGCGTCTCGGTCGTCACGCCTTCCTGCCCGTTGAGCGCCTTGGCGAAGGGCACCGGGATGAGGCCGAGCGACGACTCGATGGAGTTCTCGTAGTCCGAGAGCAGCAGCTTCGGGAAGTACTCCTGCTGCGTCTCGGCCTCGATCACCGGCAGGTACGCGTTGAACGGGATCAACGGGATCATCGAGGTGACGCCGGCCTCGTGCAGCTTCTCCAGCACCAGCGTGGAGTCGCTCGAGGTCTCGGCACTCTCCGACGTCTGCGCCGGGATCGTCTCGACCACCGGTGTCACCCCGACCCGCTTCAGGTCGGGCAGGAGGTACTTGTGCAGCGCGTCTTGGTCGCTGACCCGGTCACCGACGACCACTCCGAGCTTCGCCTTGCCCCCGATCGTGCCCTGGCCCTTCCCCCAGTCGACGAGGGCCGCCAACACCTCGGCATCGTCCGGGCCCGTCCACCACAGGTACGGCGATGCTTGCTGCGTGAAGGTCGAGACCGTCGTCCATTGGCTCAACATCGGCGTGTGACCTTGTTCCGTGACGCAAAGCTCGTTCGGGCCCGTGAACGTCCCCACGCCGTCGAGCACGGCGAAGATCGGTGGGCTGCCTTGCGTCCAGTCCTGGCACAGCGCCTGCATCGAGGCGTCGTTGGCCGGGTCGTAGCTCGTGATGATCGGGTTGATCTTGCGGCCGTCGATCCCTCCGCTGTCGTTGATCTGGCCGACGAATAGGTTGATGGCCTTGGCCTGCTCCGTGTACTCGACGTCGCCGGCAAACCCGTAGGTCGACGCCAACGCGTCGAGGTTTGCGATCGGGAACGCGACGTTGATCGTCGTGGCCGTGACGCCCCGGGCACTGGTGCTGGCCTGTGCCACGGTGGCCGCGCCGGCATCCGTCGACGCCACCGCGCTCGGGATGGCCGCGATCAAGGCGACGGAGACGGCGGCCATGAGAAGGCGCCTCGGTCCCCCGCGCCGGTATCGACTGCATGCGTGGGCAACTGCCTTGGCGCTCACGTGACTGACAACCCCCAATTCGGTGCCCCACACCGGCCCGAAGCCGTGGTGGGCGCCTGCAAACCGGCGTCATCCTCGCGCACGCGGCCTCTCGAGGGCGGTCACAGCCAGGTAGCCGGAGGGTTGGGCACCGCGGGCTGCCGACCCGCCGTGGCCTCAGTTCATGCTGGCGGGCTCGTTGGCCGGCGGCCACTCACTCAGCCGTGCGTACTTCCCGCGCGAGAAGGAGGGACGGCGCTCTTGGACGACCATCGTCTTGGTCAGCCGGTCCCAGGGAGCGTTGCGGGGCTTGGAGAGCAGGTTCTCAGGTGGGGACGCCCCCATCACGAAAGCGAACGCGACCACGATGCACGTCAGCAACGTCGGGACGAAGAGGACGCTGCACAGCAGTGCGTTGCGAAGGAGCGATCGGCCGAGCCCGATCGGCCGGCCGTCGGACGCCCGCACCACCCGCAGTCCCATCAGCTTGAAGCTGGCGGTGCGACCGTGGCGCCACTCGACGATGCTCCAGGCCATCCAGCCCACGCCGAGCGTGACGACGATGAGGACGAAAGTGAGCAGCAGCGCCTTGATCCGCACGCCGAGACTGGCTCCAGACAGCCCGGCGTACGTGGGCGGCGCCTGCTCGCCCTCGCGGTGGACGACCCGGGTCCGGGTCATGGTCCGCCGGCCGCCGTGCTCGTGGGCTTCGCCGCCCCGACATCGAGATCCCGATCCACGCCACGTCGCATAGGCGTCACCACTTCTGACCTGCTCCGGTGCACGTGCCCGGAGCAATCGTCAAATTCTCAATGTACCCAGTCGGCCCCCGGGTCATCCCGGGCGCGTCATACGCCCAGGCTGGAGCCCGCCGCCTTCTCGAAGACCCGGTGGGGCAGGAGGCGCTTGGCCGGGATCCCGATCCGCTCGCCCACCTTGCCGACCGAGACGCGCCGCCGGGGACGCCTGGCCTCGAGCACCCGCGCAATGACCACCGCCGCCGTCTCGGGCGGCGCGCCGTTGGTCTCGTCCTTCTCCATCAACGTGATCGCCTTGGTGGCCGCCGCGGCATAGGCGCCGGCCGGGTCCTCGGAGATCGTGCGGCGGCTCGCGGTGAAGTCGGTGCGGATGTTGCCCGGCTCGACGAGCGTCACGTGGATCCCGAACGGTTCGACCTCGTAGGCCAGCCCCTCGGCGTAGCCCTCCAGCGCGTACTTGCTGGCGCTGTAGAACGCCTGGAACGGCAGCGCGATGAGGCCGCCGATCGAGCTGACCAGCACCAGGCGGCCGCCCTGCTGGGTGCGCATGGCGGGAAGCGCCGCCTGCACGACGCGGACGACGCCCCAGAAATTCGTCTCGAGCTGTGCCTTGGCCTGATCGATCGGGGTGAGCTCGACGGGGCCGGCCAGCCCCCAGCCGGCGGACGCCACGACCGCATCGAGGCGCCCGTGCTCGCGCAGCACGGCGGCCACGCCGCGCCGCGTGTCCTCGTCGTCGTCGACGTCCATGGACAGCGGCTGCCAGCCCCCGGTCGTCGTGCCGCGCCTGCTGGCGCCGACGACCGTCCACCCGGCGTCGTGGAGACGATCGGCCGTGGCGCGACCGATCCCCGCCGACGCACCGGTGATCAGCACGACCTTCGCCATTGCCACCTCCCTCGACCGGGCCAGATGGTACGTCGGGACCTGCGTCAGGGCGACGCCGCGGGACAGCCGACCGACCCCGCCGTGATGTCGGCGATCTGAGGCACCGGCTTCGTCGAGTTGACCTCGCTCGTCAGATAGCCGGCGAGCTTGCCGTTCGTCGTGGCGGCGGCCCAGTTCCCGCCCTGCGCGTACGACGTCCGGAGCGAGCGGCCGTAGAGATGCGCCGCCCGGGCCAGCGTGTCGCCGATGTGCAACCCCGCCACCGTCGCCATCCGGGGCAGGGCGCGGCTCGTCGGTGCGGCCAGCAGCGAGACGGTGGCGTACCCGACGAAGCTGCCGTGGAGGAAATACGCCGTCATCGCCGTCCACTCCACCCCGGCGTCGACCGTGCAGTTGCCGGTGAGGTTCACGGGTTGGCGCGTCTTGGGGGCGCCGAGCAGCGCGCGGAGGTCCGAGATCGCCGTCGTCTCGGGTTGACCGAAGACGGCCTTGCCGATCCCGTTGCCGCGCAACACGATGACGTGGGACGAGTTCGACCCGCTCTTGGACTCCGCCGACGAGGCGTCCTCGGCGGCGGGGACGAAGGCGATCAGAAGGACCCCCGCCGCCAGCACGGGGGCGGTCAGTGCGCTTGGCCGGAGCCGGGTCACCCTGGCCCGACCGTTACGACGGCACCCATTGCGTCGACGACGTCGCCAGCCAGTGCAACACCTGCCGGCGCGTCGTCGGTCCATTGGGTTGCCACGCGGACGGCAGGGCCCCGTCGGCCCGGAGCTCGGCCGCCTCCGAGATGTTCGCCGTGAGGGGGTCGGCGGTCAGGCCGCACCGCGTCGCCGTCGGGTCGAGGCCGAACAAGGCGGCCCCGTTGAGCCCGAAGACCCCGGCTTTCAGCTCGTCGGTCAAGGCGGGGTAGCCGTAGCGATCTTGGAATTCGGCCGTGATCTCGAAGGTGCGCATCGCCATGATCTGCGGCTCGGGGCTCCCGTACCAGATCGCATCCGTGCCCCAGAGCACCCGCTGCGTCCCGACCCGGCTGAGGATTTTGCCGATCGCGTGCGCCGCCTGGTCGGGCTGGGTGAGGAGCTGGCGCCACAGGGTGGCGATGTCGACCCAGACGTTGTCGTTGGGCGGGACGCCGTGGTTGTCCAACGCCGTGATCAGCGTGTCGATCCCGATCGTGGCGGTCGGGTCGTACGGGCCTTCGACGTGCGAGGGGTCCCACGCCGCGTGGTAGACGACGAATTGCATGTCCGGGAATTGCCGTGAGACCGCCACGATGTCGTCGGGATGGTTGAAGGCCGGGTCGAAGTTCACCAGCGGAAGGCCCTTGTGCGCCACGAACACCTTCACGCCCAGGTCGTGGGCGTGCTGCACGGTCGGCAGGCCGATCGCCGGGTCCTCGAGCGAGTAGCCCTGGCCGCTGGGGCTCCACGCCGTGTAGACCTTGAACGCGGCGGGCGGCCCGCTGGCGACGGCGCTCGACATCTCCTCCAGCGTCGCTTCGACCGGGCCGACGTTGGGGGCGATGACGTTCTCCACCAGCACGCGACTGGCACCGCCACCGGTGAGCCCGGCGGTGATCTGTTCGGTGCTCAACGCGTCGGCAAACGGGATCGGTGCGTTGGAGGGGCCGGAGTTCGGCACATCGGTCAGCACGGCGACCGTGGTGTCGCTGGCCAGGAAGAGGTCGTGCAGATAGTTGGCCCGGTCGACGCAGTCGAGTTGTGGCGTGTCCGTGCAACCCGCCGGCAACATCGAGAGCACGAGGGAGGTCGTGTCCGGCGCGTTGTCGACCCATGGCCCGTTCGGGATGACGTGGTGGGTGTGCACGTCGAAGATGAACTCCGAGCCCGTGCAGGGCATGCTCGCAGGCGGCCGTGTCCTCCGGGGGTGGCACCTTGAATCGCCCCCCGCTGCCGCGGGACGCGCGCCGCTTGTCGTACGGGATTGGACGAACACCCCGCCAGCTCCAGCGCGCCGAGCGTTGCCGCGATCGCGCCCGCGCTCTGGAGGAATCGTCGCCGGTCCACGCCGGCCCGACGACTGGCGTCGTCGATCGACGACCGGATCACGTCGTTGACGTCGTGGTCCCGCTTCGTCGGAGCGGCCGGGACGAACTCACCGTTCGAGATCGGCCCCGCGGCCAGTGGGAGATAGTCGTCGTGCCGGTCTCGCTGCCGGCGGGCAAACCGTCCGACCCCACCCATGCCCGAAGGATACGTGTGCCCCTGCGCCGCGGCCGGGCACCCTCGCCGTGCTCCGTCTCGGCGGCCTCCGCCACGCTGACCAGCGAGAGCGGGGCTGCTTCCCCCTGGCGACTAGTCCCGCCTCCGCACCGGGCGCGGCCCGACGATCGAGGCCCGTTCCATCGTCCGGCGCTGGGGCCAGTAGTCGCTCGACGCGTAGTGCTGCACCGCCCGGTTGTCCCAGAACGCGACGGCGTCGGGGCTCCAGGTGAACCGGCACTGGTGCTCGGGGGAGTCGGTCTGGCGGCACAGGAGGTCGAGCAGCTCCCTGCTCTCCTCCGCGTCCATCCCCGCGATGTGGCTCACGAACGGCCGGTTGACGTAGAGGTGCGGGCGCCCCGTGCCGGGGTGCGTGCACACGACCGGGTGCTCCACCTTCGGGTACCGCTCCTGCGCGGCGCGCCGCTCGTCCGCCGACATCGTGTGCCCGAACGTCTGCGTGAAGTCGTGGACCGCCACGAGGTCGTCGATCTGCGCCTTCGTGGCGTCGTCCAGCGCGGCGTACGCCGCGTACATGTCCGCGAACAGCGTGTCGCCGCCGCGCTCGGGCACCGAGACCGCGTGGAGGACCGCGCCCATCGACGGGCGCTCGCGCCACGTCACGTCGTGGTGCCACGAGTTCTCGTACCCGCTGACCTCGGCCGTCTTCTCGAAGCGCACCAGCTCGGGCTCTCCGGTGTTCGACGGGAGGAACGGGTGGATCTCCAGGTCGCCGAAGCGCCGCGCGAACGCCACGTGCTGGGGCGGCGTGAGCGGCTGGTCCCGGAAGAAGATGACCTTGTAGTCGTACAGCGCCTGGCGCAGCTCGGCGACGACCTCGTCGGGCAGCGGGGCCGCCAGCGCGACCCCCGAGATCTCCGCCCCCACCGTCGACCCCAGCGGCGCGGCGTCGAAGTGCCGCCACTCCAGCGCGGACAAGCGGTCGCGTTCCGCCGCCAGGTGGCTGAACGGCCCGACCGCGATCGAATACCCCGGGAGCCGGAACGAGCTGGGCGTCGCCGTGGTCGCCATGGCCCGAGACTACCGACGTCCCGTCACTGCGACGCGATCGCCGCCAGCACGTCGAGACGCGCCGCCCGCCGGGCCGGCCAGCTCGCCGCCAGCAGCCCCAACAGGGCGGCCAGGATCAGGAAGATCACCAGGTTCGACCACGGGACGACCGTCGACGTGATGCCCTGTGAGTGCAGCGACGAGACCAGCGCCAGGCCCAGCCCGGTCCCCACGATGATGCCGATGACCGCGCCGAAGAGGGCCAGGATCACCGACTCCGAGCGGATCATCGCTCTGATCTGGCGCCGTCGCATGCCAACGGCGCGCAGCAGCCCGATCTCGTGGGTGCGCTCGAACACGGACAGCATCAGCGTGTTCACGATCCCGATCAACGCGATGATCACCGCCAGCCCCAAGAGCGCGTAGACGAGGCCCAGCAACTGGTTCACCTGGTTGGACTGCGACTGCTCGAACTGCGCCCGGCTCTGCACCTGCACGTTGGGGAACCCGGCCAGCGCATGCGCCACCGCCTGCTGCACCCCGGCGCTGCCGTCGGTGGCCAGCAGCACGGCGTTGGGCAGCGGGTTGCGGAAGTGGAACAGGAAGAAGTTCTCCCCGACCAGGTAGCTGCCGATGAGCGAGTTCGTCTCGAAGATGCCGCCGATGCGCATCCGCCCGCTCCCCGTCAGGGCGAACTTCACCGGCACGGTGTCGCCCACGACCAGGTGGTCCGAGTTCGCCGTCGTCGTGTCGATCAGCAGGTCGCCCGCGGCCAGCGCGGCCGGCGAGCCCGACGCCATGTTCAGGTTCACCGTGTCGGCGAGGTTCTTCGTCGACAGCGCCTGGAGCGACTCGATGTCGCCGCGCACCTCGAACTGGCCGCCGTAGACCGTGGACGACGCCGTGACCCCGGGCACGGCGGACGCGATCTTGGGCACCGACGTGCTGAACGAGCCCGACCCGTTGGTGCTGGCGTTGCTGATGATGATGTCCGCGCTCAGCGCCTGGTCGATGCTCTGCGTCGCCGAGCGCGAGAGCGACGCGCCGAACACGGCGATGGCCGAGACGAGGGCCAGGCCCACCATCAGGGCCGAGGCCGTCTGCGCCGTGCGGCGCGGGCTGCGCATCGAGTTTTCGCGCCCGAGGCGCCCCGACATCCCGAGCAGCGCCGCCAGCGGGCGCCCGATGACACTCGAGATCGGGCGCGCCACCGCCGGCGCCAGCCGGGCCACGCCGATGAAGATGAGGACGGCGCCCAGGCCCACCAGCGCAATGGCCGGCGCGGTCAGGCCCACCGCCAGCAGGGCGACGCCGCCCAACGTGATCACCGAGCCCCAGGTGAACCGGCGGCGCAGCGAGATCTCCTGCTCCACCTGCTGCTCGGCCACCGCCTCGACCGGCGCGATCCGCACGGCGCGGCGCGCCGGCCCGATGGCGGAGACCAGCGTGACGCCGACGCCGACGATGAGGCAGACGATCACGGTCCGCGCCTCGAAGACGAGCGGCCCCGAGGGCAGCGTGACCCCGAACCCGCTGAGCAGCGCCTCCAGCCCGAGCGCGGCGAGCACGCCGAGGCCGAGGCCGATGAGCGACGAGACGAGCCCGACGATCCCCGCCTCCATCAGCACCGACGTGAAGACCTGGCGCCGGCTCGCCCCCACGATCCGCAACAGCGCCAGCTCCTTCGTGCGTTGCCCCACGATGATCGAGAACGTGTTCAGGATCGTGAACGCGCCCACGAACAGCGCGATGAACGCGAACACCAGCAGGGCGGTGTTGAAGAAGCCGAGCGCGGAGCTGACCACGCTGGTCTGCTCGTTGATCACGGTCTGCCCGGTCACCACCTCCACCCCCCGGGGCAACGCCGCCGCGATGGCGCGCTGCACCGACGCCTTGTCCGCGCCCGGCTGCGTCGCCACGTCGATGGCGCCGAACTCGCCCACCGACCCCAGCAGCGCCTGCGCCGTCGGCACGTCGAACGCCGCCAGCGTCGCCCCGGCCAGGTTGTTCGCCGTCCCGAACTTCGCGATCCCCGTGATCGTGAACGTGCGCGTCGGGCCCTGCAACAGGATGCGGACCCGTTCCCCGACCGCGAACCCGTACTTCTGCGCCGTGCCGTAGTCCATCACCACGTCGGCCGGCGTCGTCGGCGGGCTCCCCTGCACGAGGTGCAGCGTGGCGAGGTCCGAGTTGGGGTCGAAGGAGACGCCGAGCGTCGGGGCGCCTCCCGTGGTGATGGCCTTGCCGTCGTGGTTGACGTACTGCGCGTAGCCCGACACCGTCCCCTCGGCGGCCGCCACGCCCGGCACCGCCCGCACCGTCGACAGCAGGGACTCGGGCACCGGGTCGCGCGTCGCGTTCCCGCCGCTGCCGAATTGCGCGACGCCGCGCACCTGGAAGTCGACGTGCTGGTAGATGTTGCCGAACAGCGTGTCGAACGTGTTGTGCAGCGTGTCGGTCAGCACGAACGTCCCGGCAATGAACGTCACGCCCAGGACGATGGCGAGCGCCGTCAGCGCGAGGCGCAGCTTGTGCGCCAACAACCCCTTGAGCGTGACCCTCCACATCTCAGGCGCCCAGGTTCCGCACCCGCTCGAGCACGGAGTCGGCCGTCGGGTTGGCCAGCTCGTCGACGACCTGGCCGTCGGCCAGGAACACGACCCGGTCGGCGAACGCGGCGCCATGGGCGTCGTGCGTCACCATGACGATCGACTGGCCGAACTCGCTGACCGAGCGCCGCAGGAAGGCGAGCATCTCGTTGGACGAGTTGGAGTCGAGGTTGCCCGTCGGCTCGTCGGCGAAGATCAGGTCGGGCCGGTTGATGAGCGCCCGGGCGCAGGCGCAGCGCTGCTGCTGGCCGCCCGACATCTCCGACGGGCGGTGGGTCAGGCGGTCGGTGATGCCCAGCTGCTTGACCAGGAAGTCGAACCACTCCCGGTCCACCTTGCGGCCCGCCAGGTCGACCGGCAGCGTGATGTTCTCCGCCGCCGTCAGCGTCGGGACCAGGTTGAACGACTGGAACACGAAGCCGACCCGGTCACGCCGCATCTGGGTCAGCCCGGTGTCGTCGAGCGTGCCGAGGTCGAGGTCGCCCACGAAGGCCTGCCCCGAGGTGGGCCGGTCGAGCCCCGCCATGCAGTGCATCAGCGTCGACTTGCCCGAGCCCGACGGCCCCATCACCGCGGTGAAGTGGCCGCGCGCGAACGTCACGGTCACCCCGGCCAGCGCATGCACGGTGGCGTCGCCGATGCCGTAGGTCTTGCGCAGGTCGACGCAGTGCGCGGCGGGCGTGGCCTCGCGCCGGCCGGTCGGTGCCTCGTCGGTGAGCGTCACGTTGCCTCGTTTCGGAAGAAAAGGGGAGGGGGAGAGCAGCGAAACAGTCCTACTCAGGGCTACCACAGAACGGGCCATGCCCTGGGCGCGCTCGCACCCGCCGGGCCGGGGTCGCGGGCCGCCAGCGGGCACTAGCCACCCGGTCAAAGAGGGGGGGTAGCCCCAGGACCGGACGCCCGCAGGCGGGCTTCTTCCTGGCGGCCGCGCCCGTCAACGTAGGAGGGCAAGCCCCGGCGACCCGCGCCGGTGCAAAGAAGGAGCCCTCATGATCGTCACCCGCGGATTGACGAAGCGCTACGGCAGCACCGTGGCCGTCGACGGCCTCGACTTCACCGTCTCCCCCGGCGCCGTCACCGGATTTCTCGGCCCGAACGGTTCGGGCAAGTCCACCACCATGCGCATGATCATGGGCCTCGACCTGCCCGACGCCGGCACGGCGACGGTCAACGGCCTGCTCTACGACGAGCTGCGCTGGCCGTTGCGCGAGGTGGGGGCCCTGCTCGACGCGAAGGCGTTCCATCCCGGGCGCACCGCGCGCAACCACCTGCGCTGCCTGGCCGCGTCGAACGACATCACCGAGGCGCGCATCGACGAGGTGCTCGACATCGTGGGCCTCTCCTCGGTCGCCGACAAGCGCGCCGGCAAGTTCTCCCTCGGCATGGGCCAGCGCCTCGGCATCGCCGGCGCGCTCCTCGGTGACCCCGGGACGCTCCTCTTCGACGAGCCCGTCAACGGGCTCGACCCCGAGGGCATCCGGTGGGTCCGCCACCTCCTGCGCGGCCTGGCCGCCGAGGGGCGCACCGTGTTCGTCTCGAGCCACCTCATCAGCGAGATGGCCCTGACCGCCGAGCACCTCGTCGTGATCGGCCGGGGCAACCTCATCGCCGAGACGAGCGTCGCCGAGTTCTCTGCGCAGTACCAGTCCGAGGCGGTCCGCATCCTGACCCCGACGCCACAGCTCCTGGTGACCGCGCTCACGAAGGCCGGGCTGCGGCCTTCCGTGGAGGACGACGGGGCGATCGTCGTGGCGGGCCTCCCCGCCGCGCAGGTCGGAGAGATCGCGGCGGGCGCCTCCCTGACCCTGCACGAGCTCACGCCCGTCCGGGCCTCGCTCGAGGACGCCTTCATGGAGCTCACCGCGGACACGGTCGAATACCGCGCCCACGACGGCCTGACGCCGGCCGGCACCGCCGCCCGTTGACCCACCCGCTCCCAACGCAGAGAAAGGACTCACAGTGACCATCGCCCTTACGACCGGAACATCCGCCCTGACGAAGCGGCCAGCGGCGGGCCGCGCCGGCTACCGCCAGGCCGTCGTGTCGGAATGGAAGAAGCTCATGACGCTGCGCTCCACGAAGGTGATCTTCGCCATCACCGTCGTCGGCACCATGCTCGTCACGTTCCTCTCCACCAACGGCGCCGCCCATCACCCGCCGGGCTGGTATGCGCAGGGCTTCGACCCGACGAACCAGGCCATGGCCGGGCTCTCCATTGGCTCACTCGTCCTCGGCGTGCTCGGCGTGCTCGCCATCGCCGGCGAGTACGGCTCGGGCACCATCCGCTCGTCGCTCGCCGCCATGCCCCGGCGCGAGACGCTCTTCGCCGCCAAGGCCACGGTGGTCGGCCTGCTGACGCTCGTCGTCGGCGAGATCCTGAGCTTCGGGGCCTTCTTCTTCGGCCAGGCCGTCCTCTCGTCGGGTGGCGCGCCGCACGCCACGCTCGGGCAACCCAACGTGCTGCGGGCGGTCGTGCTCACCGGCGCGTTCCTGAGCCTCTTCGCGCTCCTCGGGCTCGGCCTCGGGTTCATCATCCGCCACACGGCCGGTGCCATCGCCACGTTCGCCGGCGTGACGCTGTTGGCCCCGATCCTGCTCCACACGCTGTCCGGCGACCCGTCCAAGTACACGCCGGCCATCATCTTCGCCCAGTCGGTCTCGACGGTCGTGCCGCAGTCCAACGAATTGTCGGCCACAATCGGGTTCATGCTGATGGTGGTGTACTGCGCGGGCGCCCTCGTGGTGGGCGCGGTCCTGCTGGCCAAGCGAGACGCATGACCTTGGCGACCGACGACGACACCGGGGCACCTACGGAGAGCAAGGGCGTGGCCCTGCCGATCACCGAGGACCAGGTGGAGCGGCTGAAGGAGCTCGCCCAGCGCGTCCTGCGCGAGCCCTTCACCCGCCGGCCCTGGATGGAGCTCGCCTTCTTCCTCGTGAGCGGCGGCCTGGCCGTGGTCGGGCTGGCCTTCATCGGCGTCACGATGTTCCTGGGCGTGGTCCTGTGCATCACGTTCTTCGGCCTCGCCTTCCTCGGGCTGTCGTTGCGTGGCGCCCGGGGCATGGCCCGCTGGCAGCGCGACCTCGCCCACAACCTCTTGGGCCAGGCCGTCGAGGAGCCCGCGCCGTTCACGCCCCGTCCCGGCTTCTTCGGCTGGCTGCAGTCGGTCCTGCGTGACCGCGTCGCCTGGCGCGCCGTCGGCTATTTCGCCTTCAAGGTGCCGTGGACGTTCCTCGGGGTCTACGTGGCGTTCAGCCTGTGGTGGGACGCAGTTGCGTGCATCCTGCGCCCGCTCTTCTGGAGCAGCAACGGCGGGTCGGCGGTCTGGGGCTTCTTCCCGAACGTCATCACCCCCGGCGGCAACCTCAGCTCTGGCCCCGTCGGCTTCTGGCATGGGGTCGGCATCTTCATCCTCGGCGTGATCTTCTTCTTCGCCGCCCCCTGGGTCATGCGCTGCTTCGTCACGGTCGACAAGTTCCTGCAGCGCACCCTGCTCGGCCCCGACCCCATCGCCGCCCGCGTCCGCTCGTTGGAGCAGGCGCGGACCCAGACGGTCGACGCGTCCGCGGCGACGCTGCGGCGGATCGAGCGCGACCTGCACGACGGCACGCAGGCGCAGCTCGTCGCGCTGGCCATGCGGCTCGGCATGGCCAAGGAGAAGCTCGAGGACCCCGAGCACCTCGACATCGAGCGCGTCCGCCAGCTCGTCGACGAGGCCCACCGCGGGGCCAAGGAGGCCATCGCCGAGCTGCGCGACATCACCGCGGCATCCACCCGCCCGCCCTCGACATCGGGTTGGGCGGCGCGTTGGCGACCCTCGCCACGCGCAGCGCGGTCCCGACCGAGATGCACTTCGACGTCACCGCGCGCCCCACCCCCGCCATCGAGGCCATCGCCTACTACTGCGTCGCCGAGCTGCTGGCCAACGTCGCGCAACACGCCCACGCCTCACGGGCCACCGTGTCGTGTGCGCAGTCCGGCTCCTGGCTCCGTGTCGTCGTGCGCGACGACGGGCGCGGCGGCGCCCGCCTCTCGACCGTCGGGTCGTCGTCGAGCGGCCTGGCCGGGCTGACCGACCGCGTCCGCGCCGTCGACGGCCTCCTCGATCTGGTCAGCCCCGACGGCGGCCCCACCGTCGTCACCGTCGACCTCCCCCTGGCGCTCTGATGGTCGCGCCCGCTCCGGTGGCGCTCCGCGTCGCCATCGCCGAGGACTCGGCCATCCTGCGCGACGGGCTGGTGCAGCTCCTCGTCGACCGCGGCTTCGTGATCACCGGGGCGGTCGCCGAGCCGAACGCGCTGCGCAGCTCCGTCGCGCAGAACCCGCCCGACGTCGCGGTGATCGACATCCGCATGCCGCCGACCTTCACCGACGAGGGCCTCCGGCTCGCCCTGGAGCTCCGGGCCCGCCACGAGGGCCTGGGCATCCTGCTCTTCTCCCAGTACATCGAGACCCGCTACGCCGCGGACCTGCTGGCCGACGATGCGGCCGGCATCGGTTACCTGCTCAAGGACCGCGTGGCCGACGTCAGTGACTTCGTGGAGGCGCTGGAGCGGGTCGCCATAGGAGGTACCGCCTTGGACCCCGAAGTGGTCACCCAGCTCATGGGCGCCACGCGCCGCTCCGACACGCTCTCGGTCCTGACCGCCCGCGAGCGCGAGGTCCTCGCCCTGATGGCCGAGGGGCGCTCGAACGGCGCCATCGCCGCCACGCTGGTCGTCAGCGAGGGCGCCGTCGAGAAGCACGTCGCCAACATCTTCGCCAAGCTCAACCTCCCGGTCTCGGACCAGGACCACCGCCGGGTCCTGGCCGTCCTCCGGTTCCTCGAGTCCTGACGCCCCGCCTCAGAGCGACGCGCCGTCCGCGTCGTACTCCCGCCCCTCCGCGTCGGCCAGCTCGCGCCCGGCGTTCATCTGGAACGGGCTGATGCCGCCGCGCTGCCACGGGCCGACGGTGCCCCCCGCCACCGCGTCGGCCGACTTGGGCACGAGGTGGAACCGTGCCCGCAGCGCCTCCGGGGTCTCGTGCGCCACCGCGAACCAGTCCATGGTCAGGAAGTCGATGCTGTCGGAGCCCGTGACGTCGTCGTGGCACAACGCGCCGCGCCGCATGGCGTCGGCGAGCCGCACCGCCATGGCCGGGCTGCTCGAGAAGTGGCCCGGCGACGACTGGAACAACCCCGCGCCCGTCGCCAGGTAGCCGGTCTCGAACAGCGAGATCACCATCGCCAGCAACGAGAACGCGTGCATGTCGTCGTTGGCCCGCGCGATGAGCCCGAACACCTCGACCTCGGACTCGACCGTCGTGCCGTAGTCGCCGAGCACGTGCACCCAGTCGTGCTGGGCCAGCAGCGGCGGGGCCGACCCCGGCGTGCCGGGGAAGGTGAACCCGCGGGACTGGTACATCTCCCAGACCTGGCGGCCGATGGCCTCGTGCGGCAGCCACTCGAGCGCCGCCCACTGCGCCGCCAGCTCGGGGTCGTTGACCGAGAACTCCCACGCGCCCTCGAGGGTGCGGGTCGAGTGCACGGCCGCCCGGGCCGCCTCTTCGTTCCAGGTGCCCTCGTAGCCGCTGCGGATGAAGTCCTGCGCGGCGAGGCCCAACGTGCCGTGCGCGAACTCCCGCGCCACCCGGACCATGTCCTCCTCGACGCCGAGCTCGTTCGCGCACGCGGCGACGTTCTCGGCGACGTCGTCGGGAATCGGATGGCGCACGAGCGCGCACAGCAGCATGTTCTGCACGATGCGCCCCCGGAACGACAGCTCGCGCCGCGCGAACCGCGCCGCGAACTCCGCCGGCGTCACGGCCGGCGCGTCGTCGCCCAGCCTGACGTGGAACCCGGTCATGGCGGGGAACATCGACTCGAGGAGCGATCGCTGTACCGGCAGCAGCCCCTCCGATCCGGCCACGATCGATGCGATCCCGTCCGCCAGCGCCTGGCGTCTCGGCCGCATCGGGCGGCACGAGGTTCACCGTCTCGGCCGTCGGCAACGGGACGGGCGTCACGACAGCCGGTCCAGACCGGCCCGCATGAACGCCACCCCGTCCGCCACGTCGCCGAGCTCCGCCCGCGTCACGAGCGCGCCGAACGGCGCGTTCCAATAGCCGTCGTCGCCCGGGCGCTCCGGCCCCCACGGGCCGACGTAGGCGTAGGGCTCCTCGGAGAAGGCGTCGCCGGCCGAGAAGCCGAGGTTCACGCCGCCCCCGGCGCCGAGGCCCTCGAGCGACGTCCCGGCGTCGAAGTGCTCGGGCCACAGCTGCACCGTGCTCTGGGTGCACTGCCCCGGGCGCTCGGCGACCACCTCGTCGATGACCCGCCAGCCGAGGTCGAACCAGGCGAAGAGGGCGGCCAGCTCCGGCGCGTCGAGCTCCAGCGGCGTGTCGGTCTCGCCCAACGCCGGTGTGCCGGGCCCGGCCGAGAACTCGGCGCCCAGGTCCGCCCCGGCGAAGTCCGCCAGCTCCGCCAGCGTCGCCCCGGCGAGCGCCCGCCCCCTCGATGTAGTCCCCACCTCCCGGATCAGGCAGGCGGGCGTGAGCCGCAGCGCCTCGGGCTCGGGGCCGAACGCCGGCGTCACGATCCCGTCGGCGCCCGAACGCAGGCCGAAGTGCCCGCTCACCTCGTAGCGCCGGCGGCCCAGCACGTGGGCCGAGAGCCGGTGCAGGTCGCTCCGGGTCCTCCCCATGACAGCACCGGAGAGTACCGGCCCGGCCGGATTTCGTGACCCGCCCGGGCACGTCGTCCGAGGGTGCATCGGGGTTGCTTGCCAAATACGTCGCGATTTGTTCTAACTCTCTTCAAGCGTTTGGCGAACTAGACGTTGGGTGACATCGACGCGAACGGGCGCGCAGGCGGGTAAGAAGAAGGGGTGATAAAGGTGATCCGTGGGGGGGTCAGCAACGAGTCGTTGCCGTCCATCGGCCTGGTCCTGGGCGCGGGCGGCGTCGTCGGGCAGGCGTACCAGGCCGGCGTCCTCGCCGCGCTCGAGCGCGAGATCGGCTGGGATCCGCGCCTGGCCAAGGTCATCGTGGGCACCTCCGCCGGCTCGGTCACCGGGGCCGCCCTGCGCGTCGGTGTCCCGGCCACGGATCTGGCCGCCTCGCTCTACGGCGTCCCGACGTCGAGGAGAGGTGGCGCCATCCTCCGCCGCATCCTGCCCACCGACACCGAGCCGCTCCCGACGCCGACCGTCCTCTCCATCCTGCGCCCGTGGCACCTCCCCTCGCCGGCGCTCCTCGCCCGGGTCCTCCGGCGCCCGCTCGCCTTCCGCCCCGAGGTGGCGGCCATGACGCTCGTCCCCAACGGCCAGCTCGATATCTCCGAGCGGGCCCGTGGCCTCGACGACCTCATCGGCGACCGCTGGCCCGAGGGGTTGCGGATCTGCGCGGTGCGGCGCTCCGACGGCGCCCGCGTCGTCTTCGGGCGGCCCGGCTCGCCGCCCACCCGCCTGGCGCCGGCCGTCCTGGCCTCGTGCGCCATCCCGGGGTACTTCAAGCCCGTCACGATCGAGGGCACCGAGTACATCGACGGCGGGGTGCACTCGGTGACGAACGCCGACGTGCTGCGGGACCAACCGCTCGACCTCGTCGTCATCATCTCGTCGATGTCCGCCGCGCACGGCAGCGCCAACGGCCCCGACGGGCTTCTCCGCCGCACGGTGCACCGCCGCATGGAGCGCGAGGTCACCCGGCTGAGGCGGGCGGGCACGCCCGTGCTCTGCCTCGAGCCCGGCACCGAGTCCCGGCGCGCCATGGGGCTCAAGGCCATGGCCGAGGACCGTGCGCCACGGGTCATCGAGGCGGCGTACGAGGAGACGCGGCGCGAGGCGCTGGCGTCGTCGTTCCTGGCCACTCTGGGGGAACCGACCCCGGCCGCCTCCACCGGCTGACCCCTTACCGGCGCGGCCGGCCGGTAGTAGCTTCGTAGCCGAAGGGAGGGCCACCCATGGGTCCTGACCGCCTGAGCCCGCTCGATGCGTCGTTCCTCCACATCGAGGACGGTGTGTCGCACATGCACATCGGGTCCGTCGCCATCTTCGAGGGCCCGCCGCCGCCGTACGCCGACGTCGTCGAGATGGTGGAGTCCAAGCTCGACCTCGTGCCGCGGTACCGCCAGAAGGTCGCGCTTCGTGCCGCTCGAGCTGGGGCGGCCGGTGTGGGTGGACGACCCGCACTTCAACATCGAGTACCACCTGCGGCACACGGCGCTGCCCGCGCCCGGGGGCGAGAGCGAGCTCCGCCGCCTGGTGGGGCGCGTCATGGCGCAGCAGCTCGACCGCTCGAAGCCGCTGTGGGAGATCTGGGTCGTCGAGGGGCTCGAGGACGGGCGCTGGGCGATCGTGGCCAAGACGCATCACGCACTCGTCGACGGCGTGTCGGGGACCGACCTGTTGGCGGTGATCATGGACCTGAGCCCCGACCAGGCGCGCCCCGAGCACCCGGCGCACTGGTCGCCGCACCCCGAGCCGTCGGGGCCCGAGCTCGTGGTCGAGGCGCTCGAGCATCTGGTGCAGTCGCCCTACGAGCAGCTGCGGGCGGCGCGGGCGCAGACGCGGCTGGTGCGGCGGGCGGCGGGGTACCTGGGCGAGGTGGCGAGCGGCGTCTTCGCGCTGAGCGGCCTCGTGCGGCTGCCGCCGGTCTCGAGCCTCAACGGGCCGATCGGGCCGCACCGGAGGTACGCCTGGGCGACGACGACGGTCGCCGACATCCGTGCGGTGCGCAAGGAGCACGGGGGGACGTTCAACGACGTCGTGCTGGCGTGCATCGCCAACGGCTTCCGCGAGCTGCTCGTGTCGCGGGGCGAGGACGTCGAGCGCGTCGTGCGCACGCTGGTGCCGGTGTCGGTGCGCCCCCGGGACGACTCGGGCGCGGCCGTCGGCGACGGGACGTACGAGAACAAGGTCTCCGCGATGTTCGCCGAGCTGCCGGTCGAGATCGAGGACCCGGTGTTGCGCCTGGCCGCTATCTCGGACCAGATGAAGGACCTCAAGGAGTCGAAGGAGGCGCTGGCCGGCGAGGCCTTGACGTCGATGTCGGGGTTCGCCCCGCCGATGCTGCTGGCTTTCGGGATGCGGATCGCCACGCGGACGGCGCAGCGCAGCGTCAACACCGTCACGACGAACGTCCCGGGCCCGCAGTTCCCGCTGTACGCGGCGGGGCGCCGGATGGTGCGGGCTTTTCCCTACGTGCCGCTGGGCGGCCAGATCCGGATCGCCATCGCCATCTTCTCCTACGACGGCGAGGTCAACTTCGGGATCACCGGCGACTACGACACGACGCCCGACATCGACGTGCTGGCGCACGGGATCGAGGACGGGATGGCGCAGCTGCTGAAGGACTGACGGGCGACCTCGTTACGAGGTCGTCAGGTCGTCAGGTCGTCAGGTCGGGGATCGTCAGCACCTCGGCCTCGAAGTACTTGCGCAGCCCCGACACGATGACCTTCTCGACGGACTTGCCGAGGAGGGGCACGTGGACCTTGAGGTCGCCCTCTATGGAGACGACCGAGCTCGTACCGGACGGGCCGTCGCCGTCGGGGTCGAAGCGGTACACGCCGCCGGCGCTCATCCTGTCCGGGTAGTGGTCGGGCAGGACGACCCAGTCGGCCCGGGACTCGTCGGGCCGCAGCTCGTTGCGGGTGATCCACGACATCTTGTTGCGGTCGATGACGCGCTGGACCGCCGGAGAGATCGGGCCCCGGAAGGCGAACCGGACCTCCATGAGCACCCGGGCCCCGGTGTCCTCGTGCCGCACGACCTCGAGCACCTCGATGTGGTCCTGGATCGGGCGCCCCTCGTAGAACGAGGGCGTCCCGTAGGCGGCCATGGCCCGGGCGGGCGGGACGCCGACCGCCTGTTGCGTCGCGAAGTGCACGACCTCGTCTACGAGGTCGTCGCCGGCCGGGTCGTGGGCAGCCCCAGCTTGCGGTGGTCCCAGCTGACCGTCCGCTCCACGTGCATCTTGATCACGACCCGCTTGTTGCAGCATCGCCTCGAGGAACGGCTTCATCTCGTCTGAATACCCGCCGTAGTAGCGCTCGAACACGCTGACGCCGAGCAGCCACAGCCGGTCGGGCTCGTCGATGATCTCCGCCTTCCCGACGAGCTCGACGCCCCGCAGCTCCTCGTAGTAGTCGCCGTCCTCGAACAACAGCGTCAGGCGGGGGTCACGCCGCAGGTTCTGCGCCTTCTGCGACTTCGCCTTCGTCTCGACGGCGACGGCACCCTCCAAGAACCCGTACCACATGGCCACGGCGTGGATCGACCCGTCGTGCGAGAGCGAGCACATCGTCATGGCCCGCCGTTCGGCCAAGAACGCGTCGATCTCGTCGGGCGTCATCGCGATCGCCTTGCGCTGGTTCACACCGTGGCCCATGGCCTGAGTCATTCCGAGGCACCTCCCGTACCGACGTCAACGTCATCGCCCATTGCCGACGAGCGTAATGCTGTGCAGCAGGAACGCAACTTGAAGAGTTCATCTGCAGAACACTTGATTGTTGCAACCGTTTCACAGCCCGTTCACCTCCGCTTTCTAGCGTGAGCGCTGATGGCGACCGTGGATCAACACATGGGCCACACCGGCGGGGACCACCGTTCCGGCCCCGGCGCCGGGCACCGCCGTCACGGCCGGGACACCCTGGCCGAGGTCATCTCGATCCGGACCGGGCCCCAGGAGCGCTCACACCGTTCCGGGGGGCTCATCGGGTCGTTGGTCACCATGGCGCGGGGCTTCGCCTCCCCGCGCGTCCAGGCGGCGTCGGTGCGATCTACCCCCCGTCGGCCGTCGTCGCCTGCCCCTCGCACCAGTCCTCGTCCGTCCACACCCCAGTTCCCTTACGACGCTGCCTGATCCCGAGCAGAGCGTGGCGATCGCAAACGCACCGGCGACCTCGTCCCGGCCCCCACTCAACGGGCCGTCACGCGACAACCGCCCCCTCGTCCTGGTCGTCGACGACGAGGAGTCGTATAGACAAGCCCTGGCGTCGGGGCTCACCCGCGAGGGCTTCACCGTCGAGGCGGCCGGCGACGGGCACGAGGCGTTGCGCCTCTTCCACCGGGTGCACCCCGACCTCGTCCTCCTCGACGTCATGCTCCCCGACCAGTCGGGCATCGAGATCTGCCAGCAGATGCGCGCCCTCAAGCCGGTGCCGATCATCATGGTCACGGCGCGCGACTCCGAGGTCGACATCGTCCTGGGCCTCGAGCTCGGCGCCAGCGACTACGTCGCCAAGCCGTTCCGCCTGCGTGAGCTCGTGGCGCGGATGCGGGCCGTCCTCCGCCGCGGCGTCGCGGTCGCCGAGCACCACGAAGAGGTCCTCACCGTCGGGCCCGTCCGCCTCGATGCCGGACGCCGGGAGGTCACCGTCGACGAAGCCGCCGTCGACCTCTCCCGCAAGGAGTTCGACCTCCTCGCCCTGCTCATGTCGCACAGCGGCCAGGTCGTCACGCGGGACTGGTGCATCGACCGCCTCTGGTGGGACCAGGAGCTGACCGACACCCGGACCCTCGATACGCACATCAAGCGCCTCCGCCGCAAGATCGAGCCCGACCCCGCCAACCCCCGCCACCTCGTCACGGTCCGGGGCGTCGGCTTCCGCTTCGAAGCCTGACCGACCCGACCTCGTCCTGACGAGGTCGTCGGCAGGCCAACCGCCGTTCGCCCTACATTGAGGGCATGGCCCTGCACACCGGCGACACCGTCCCCGACTTCGAGCTCCCCGACCAGACCGGCACGCCCCGCAAGCTGAGCGACTTCCTCGCCAACGGGCCCGTCGTGCTGTTCTTCTACCCGGCCGCCATGACGTACGGCTGCACGAAGGAGAGCTGCCACTTCCGCGACCTCTCGCGCCGAGTTCGCCGCCGTCGGCGCCCAGCCCGTCGGCATCAGCGCCGACAAGGTCGAGAAGCAGAAGCAGTTCGACGAGAAGGAGTCGCTCGGCCTCCCGCTCCTCTCCGACTCCGACCGCGCCGTCGCCGCCGAGCTCGGCGTCAAGCGCGGCTTCGGCCCCAACAAGCGCACCACGTTCGTCATCGACACCGACCGCAAGGTCCTCGACGTGATCCACAGCGAGATCTCGATGAGCTCGCACGCCGACAAGGCGCTCGCCGTCCTCAAGGCGCGCCCCGCTGCCTGACGACCACGACAGGGTCGCCGTCGTCACCGGCGCCGCCTCGGGTATCGGCCGCGCCACCGCCGCCAGACTCGGCGCGGCGGGCTTCCGCGTGATCGGCATCGACCGGCCCGGCACGGACGTCGCCGTCGTCGGTGACCTCGCCGTCCCCGCCGAGCGCCGCCGCGCCGTCGACGAGGCCATCGGTCTGGCGGACGGGACGCTGGCCGCCGTGGTGACGTGCGCCGGCCTGGCGGGGTCGCCGGACCGCAAGGGCTCCCTGTTGTCGTCGGTGAACTACTTCGGCACGGTCGAGGTGCTCGAGGGGCTGCGGCCGCTGCTCGCCCCGGGCGGCGCGGCGGTGGCGATCAGCTCGAACTCGACGACGGTGCAGCCCGACATCCCGCTGGCGCTGGTCGAGGCGTGCCTCGACGGCGACGAGGTCCGGGCGGCCGTCATCGCCGACGAGGGCTCGTCCATCGCCGCCTACGCCGCGTCGAAGATCGCCGTCGCCCACTGGGTGCGCCGGCAGGCCACCGGGCCGCAGTGGGCCGGGGCGGGGGTGCGGCTCAACGCGGTGGCGCCGGGGATGATCGAGACGCCGATGATCGCCGCCATGCGGGCCGACGAGCGGACGGGCCCGCTGCTCGATGCGCTGCCGATCCCCCTCGGGCGACCGGGACAACCCGAGGAGATCGCGGCGCTCGTCGCGTTCCTGGTCGGGCCCGACAGCACGTTCTTCTGCGGTTCGGTCGTCTTCTGCGACGGCGGGAGCGACGCGTTGTTGCGCACACGGGACTGGCCGGCGGCGTGGGACATCTCGGTGCGCGACTTCACCCGACACGCCACCTGACGCCGACGTCGCTTTCGTAGGCTGGCCCGATGCCGGGTCGCATCCTCGTCGACACGACGCCGTTGCGGGAGAGCCGCGACTTTCGGCTCCTCTTCACGCGGCCAACTCGTCTCCATGCTCGGGACGCAGCTGACGGTCGTCGCCATCCCGTACCAGGTCTATTCGATGACCCACTCGTCGCTGCAGGTCGGCGCGATCAGCCTGGCCCAGCTGTTCCCGTTCCTCGCCGGCGCCTTGGCGGCCGGGCCGATCGGCGACTCGGTGGATCGCCGGCCGATCATGATCTGGACCGCCGTCGCCGGGGCGGTGACGAGCGCGGCGCTGGCGGTCAACGCGGCGGTGCCCCACCCCTCTCTCCTCGCGCTCTACCTGATCAGCGCGCTGGCGTCGGGGTTCTACGGCTTCTCCAGCACGGCCCGTTCGGCCTCGGTCCCCGGGATGGTCGAGCGGCGACACCTGTCGGCGGCGGCGGCCCTCATGCAGATCGAATTCCAGCTGGGAGCGATCATCGGTCCTTCGCTCTCGGGCATCTTGCTCGTCATGGGGCTCCGGCTCGTCTACGCGCTCGACGCCGTCTCCTTCGTCGCAGCCGTGGTGATGACCGTGATGCTGCACCCGATCCCGCCGGCGCACGAGGCGGGCGGGATGTCGATGTGGCAGTCGACCAAGGAGGGCCTGCGCTATCTGCGCACCCGTCAGGCCCTGCAGGGCGTCTATCTGATCGACATCAACGCGATGGTGTTCGGCATGCCACGGGCCCTGTTCCCGGCCATGGCCGCGTCCACCTTCCACGGGGGCACGATCACGTTGGGCTTCCTCTACGCGGCGCCCGGTGTGGGTGCCTTCGTGGGCGCGTCGACGACCGGCTGGGTGAGGCACCTGCGCCGACAGGGCTGGACGGTGATCATCGCCGTCGTCGTGTGGGGCACCGCCATCGCGGTGTTCGGGCTCACCGACACGCTGTGGTTCTCCTTGGCGCTGTTGGCGGTGGCCGGCTGGGCCGACGTGATCTCGGCCGTCGTCCGGAACACGATCTTGCAGACGTCGATCCCCGAGCGTTTCCGCAGTCGCATGAAGTCCATCCAGATGGCGGTCGTCCAGGGTGGGCCGCGCCTGGGCGACTTCGAGTCGGGCGTGGTCGCCAGCGCGACGAGCGTCGAGTTCGCCGTGGTCTCGGGTGGTCTGGCCTGCATCGCCGGCGCCGCGCTCATCGCCACATTGATGCCCGTCTTCCGACGACATGTCGCGGTGTCCGGTGAAGCCGACGACCTCCCCGTATGATCCGACGCCGTGACTGACGTGGGGACGGAAACGTACGAGGAACCGACCTGGGGCGAGGTCGACGCGGGCGTGTTCTCGCGGATCGTGGTGGTGTCGCCGCACTTCGACGACGCCGCGATGGGCGCCGGGCACCTGCTGGGCAGCTACGACGACACGACGGTGATCACCGTCTTGGGCGGCCGGCCCCCGGCGTACCCGTCGCCGCCGTCGGAATGGGACGCGCTCGGCGGGTTCGAGGCCGGTGACGACGTCGTCGCGGTGCGCCGGGAGGAGGACGTCGCCGCCATGGCCGTGCTCGAGTCGGCCTACCGCTGGCTGGACTTTCCCGACCACCAGTACCTGGCGCCGGCGGAGCGACCGACCGCGGCCGAGGTGGCACCGGTCCTGGGCGCCGCCATCGCCGAGATCGGCCCCACCGCGGTCTTCTTCCCGATGGGCCTGGCCAACCCGGACCACGACATGACGCACGACGCGTGCTTGCTGGTGCGTCGCGCAACAGCCCGAACGCACGTGGTTCTGTTACGAGGACCACGGCTACAAGCACCTGCCGGGCCTGCTGGCGTGGCGGGCGGCCAAGCTGCTGCGCTCGCCGTTGTGGCCGACTCCGGCGATCGTGCCGCACATGCCCGACGAGGAGCGCAAGCGGCGTGCGATCTGGTGCTACACGTCGCAGATCGCGCCGTTGGAACGGGACCACGCCCTGAGCGCCCGCGTCGAGGGCCGGGTGCCCGAGCAGTTCTGGCGGCTCGCCCCGCCGCCGCGGGGCTGGGAGGGGCTGGCCGACCTCATCTGACGCGGCACGGCCCGCCCCGGAGACAGGGACGGGCCGGTGCCGTGTCGTCGGATGCCCGATTGACGTCAGGCCATGGCGGGTTGGGGCGTCAGCTCGGGCACGATGATCTCCTCCTCTGCCGCAGGCTCGGGCGCCCGCTCCAGGTCCGCCTCGATCTCCGCAAAGAGGCCCGGCTGACGCCGGCTCCTGAGGAACATCCAGCCGCCGCCGATGGCCATCCACCCCAAGTAGATGTACGGGAACAGGTACACCGGCCAGGGCGGCATCGGATAGAAGCTGCCGACGGTCGGCACCATCAGGCACAAGACAGCGATGCACGCCAGAACGACGTAGCGGGGACGCAACTCGCCGATCTTCTTGAGGTACACCGGCGCCGCCACCGTGATCAGGTAGTAGGCCACGAGGAACCCGAAGGCGGCCAACGTGCCCGCGTCGCCGAACGCCGTCAGCGGGTTCGTGAAGATCATCAGGAAGGCCGGCAGGGCGAAGATCATGCCGATGTACACCGTCACCGCCACGTGCGGCGTGCGGTTCGTGGCGTGGGCCCGACCCAGATGACCCGAGAAGATGCCGTGGCGGGCCATCGGGAACATGATCCGGGCGCCCGAGTTCAGGCAGGACAGCGACAGCGAGAAGAAGCTCACCATGGCGCCGATCGAGACGGGGATGCGGAACCAGCTCACCCCGTACGCCTGCGCCAGGAAGTTCAGGGGGGCGGCGGTCCAGTCGGCGCCGTAGTTGTTGGTGCCGGCGACCTCGACGTACGCCATGAAGACCATGAAGAGGCCGGTGATGAGCAGGCTGGCGATGACCGCCCGGGGCAGATTCTTCCGTGGGTTCTTCGCTTCCGAGCCCATGGTCGTGGCGGCTTCGAACCCGACGAGCGAGAAGATGCACGCGACGACGGCCAGGCCCATGCCTCGCACGTTCACCCCGCTCAGCGACAGCTGATTCGTGTCCACGTGAAAGCCGTGCTTGAACAGGATCACGCACGCCAGGGCGGTGATGCAGGCCACGGAAGCGCACTCGAGGACCAGGGTCAGCACGGTGGAGACCCGGATGTCCTTGTACGCGATCACCCAGCACGCCACGGCGCTGATGGCGAAGAACACGATCGGGTGTATCGACCCGTGGTAGCCGAGGGCCGAGAGCAACTGCTGCGCAGAACACGGCGAACCCGCACATCCCGGCGACGGCGATGAAGAAGTACGACCAGATGAGCGTCCAGCCGGAGAACACGCCTGCCCGCGGGCCGAGGCCCTTGGCCGTATACGCGTACATCGAGCCGGCGAAGGCGGACCGCTTGGCGAACTGGTTGAGACAGAACACCACGAACAGCAGCATCACCGTCCCGAACGCGTAGGCCAGCCAGGTGCCCTGGCCGGCGCTGGCGAATGCGAGCGGGATGATGAGCACGGCCGTCATCGTCGGCGAAATCAGGGCGACCGACTGGGCGAAGAGCGACGGCAGACCGAGCACGTTGGTGCGCAGCCCGCCCATCTTCTTCGTCGCCGTCGTGTCGGCACTGGTTGTCATCGTTTCTCCTTTGTCGGGGACTCGAAGGGGGTCAGGACGGGAACGACTGGTCGTCGAGCAGGAGGTCCTCGTAGAACGCTCCGAATTTCCGCTCGGGGTGCGCGATGGCGATCTCGAGGACCCACAGGTTCGGGTTGGGCCGGAACTCGACCTCGGCCAGCGGACCGTCGTAGTGGGCGGAGTGCGGGAACTCCGAGAGCCGGTGCCCCGACAGGTCCATGTTCAGCTTCCAGCCGAAACCGCCCGCCACCTCGATCGCATAGTCGTAGAGCTCCTTGCCGGTGACGCCGTCGGCGAACCATTTCGCCCGGACGTCGTCCCAGATGAGCCGGACCTCTTTCTTCGCCCGCAGGTGGTCGGGATCCGACCCGAACACGAACGTGTCGCCCGCGTCGCCCTCGGTGTTCTCGTAGATCGGGACCGATGTCGACGAAGAAGATGTCGTTCTCGCCGAGCACAACGCCCGGCTCGGACCTCTCCATGAAGTCCTTCGTGGTGTTGGGCCCGCAGCGCACGATGATGTGGTGCCAGCCCCGCCGCATTCCCATGTCCTTCAACGTGTCGCGGGCGATCGCCTTGGCCTCCTCCTCGGCCATGCCCGGCCTGACCTGGTCCGCGATGAGGTGGACCGCCTTGCGGGTCCGCGCCCGCACGTCCATGAGGGCATCGAGCGAGTAGTTCTCCCCGGTCGCCTCGAGCTCGGCGAGCATCGTCATGTCCTGCCTCCTAGTGATCGGTGATGGATGTGCTGAAGAGCGGGTGGTTGCGGAAGTCGGTGGGCCCGTCCGCGGCGACGACCAACACCTGGGTGACTCCGCCGAGCGCGGCGAGACGGTGGGGGCGGCTGGCGTCGAAGTGGGCCGTCGACCCTGGCTCGAGGTCGTGGGCCTGACCGTCGAACTCGAGGCGGAGCCGTCCGTCCATCACGTAGACCCACTCCTCGCCGCGATGGCGGGCGGGCTCGGGCGGTACGCGGTCCGGGTTGATCGTGATGTGCAGCGCCTGCAGCGTCGTCGAGCCGGGGAACCCGCTACACGGGGCGATGGTCAGGCCGTTGGCCTCGTGGCCCGGGGCGTCCGCCGGATACGTCGCGATGGCGGGCGCACCGCGGCGTTCGCCGAGGAGGGTGCTCATCGACACGCCGAGCGCCCGCGACAGCGCGATCAGCGACGCCACCGAGGGCTGCCGGTCGCCAGACTCGAGACGAGACAGGTGGGCCGTCGAGAGATCGGCACGCTCGGCGAGTTGCTCGAGCGTGAGGCCGGCCCGGGTGCGTTCCTCGCGCAGGCTCTCGGCGATCGACGAAAGTGCTTCCTGGAGCTCCATCGGCTGATTGTCAGCCCGGAGTTGCCCCAGAGGCAAGAGAATTTGTCAGAGTTTACGGACTGGAAATGTTCGCGAAACGGTCCCGAGATTCATCCCCGTGTGCACCGCTGACCAGCGCGGCGAACCGGTCGAACACCAGCTGCTGCCAGGGGCGGAGCCGTTCGAGCTGGCGCGGGGTGGCGCGCCGCAGCGCGGCCGCGCCGCCCGGGGCGCACCCGGCCTCGTCGGCGAACGCGTCGACGAACGCGTCGACGGCGTCCGACGTGACCTCCAGGTGGAACTGGAGACCCCACGCCGCGTCCCCGACCCGGAACGCCTGGTTCGAGTAGCGCGCGCTGGTCGCCAGTTGCACCGACCCCGGTGGCGGTTCGTACGTGTCGCCGTGCCAGTGCAGCACGTCGATGTGACGGGGCAGCCCCGCCAGGAGCGCATCGTCCCCGGCCGCGTCGGTCAGTTCGACGGGGGCCCAGCCGACCTCCGGTCCGTGCTCACCGGGGCGGACCCGACCCCCTCCGGCGAGCGCGAGCAGCTGCGCGCCGAGACACACGCCCAGCGTGGGCTTCCCCGACTCCATGGCGTCGGACAACAGCGCCAACTCGGCCCGTCGTGTGGCGAAGCCGTCGTCGGACAACGCCGACATCGGCCCGCCCATCACGACGAGACCGGCGTGATCGGCGGCGCTCGGCGGGATCGGGTCTCCCAGGTCGGCGCGCCGGAGGTCGACGGCGATGCCGGCGCTCGCCAACGCGTCGCCGATCGCCCACGGCGACTCCGGCGCCAGGTGCTGGACCACGAGACAGCTCGTCATGGCATCACGGCACGGGGCCGGCGGCGAGAGCGGACCCGCATGCCCACTCCTTTCGGAAATCGAGGCGTGCAGGGGCCAACGATAGAGCCGAAAAAGACACCCCGGCTGCGTTAACATTCCCGTAACCCGGGCCCAGGGGGGCTGCTCCGGGCGTAGAGACGAACGAAGGCCGCACATGTTCGACCGCATCCTGCTCGCACTCGATGACTCGCCGGCCAGCGAAGTCGCGCTGCTCTTCGCGGGGGCACTGGCCCGCCGGACGGGCGCTTCCGTCCATGTCGTGCACGTCAACGAGAGGATCGTCGCCTGCAACGGCGTGACCCTGCGGACCCGCGAAGAAGCCACCGCGTTGGTCACCGACGCCGTCCGACACCTGGCCGAGACCGGGGTGACCGCGAGCGGCTCCGCCTGCGTCTCGACGTACCGCAAGATCGCGGAGCGGATCGTCGCCAAGGCGGACGCCGTGTCCGCCGACGCCATCGTCCTGGGCTCCACCCGAAACCGGCACTGGATGCGGGTCTTCTCCGCCCAGGTCCGGGAGCGCACAACCCGGCTGACGTCGTTGCCCGTGCTCACCGCCCCCGCCCCCCTCAAGATCTCCGCGCTGCCCGTGCCTGGGTCCTGGGATGGCCCTGTGGACCGGGCCGTCGACACCCTGCTCCACTAGGCCCAAGCCGGGAATTCCGGCCCGAAGTCGGGTCCTTCAGCCCTACCGGCACCCCCATCGGCCGAGTCACGATCAAGAGGTGGTCGTCGACGAGACGACCGCCTCATAAGGGCCCTTGGCTGCGGAAGCGCCAGGCACGACTCGATCGAGCTTGTGTCGGTGAACCTCGCAATCCCGGGCCGGGCTTCGCGCAGCGGAGGACACCACTTCTAAGCCTGCTGACGAGGTCCCGGCCCGGGGCTGCCTCTTCGGGGCGAACACCCCATCCGACCAGGCCTGATCCCGCTGCCGGCGAACGGTGCCGTCGCTAGAGTCGCAACCGTGCCCAAAGACGATGAGCGCATCGTGGACGTGGACGGGCGCGAGGTCCGGGTCAGCCGGCCCGACAAGGTGTATTTCCCGGCCATCGACGCCACGAAGTCCGACCTCGTCTCGTACTACCTCGGCATCGGCGAGCACCTCCTCAACACCGCCGGCGGCCGTCCCGCCCTGTTGCAGCGCTTCCCGGACGGCGCCGCCGGCAAGTCGTTCTTCCAGAAGCGGATCCCGGCCGGCGCCCCGGACTGGCTGCAGTCGACGATCGTCTCGACCCCCAACGGGACGACGTCCAACGCGCTGGTGGTGGCGGACATCTCCCACGTCGTGTGGGCCGTCAACTTCGGCTGCCTCGGACTCCATCTGTGGCCGTATCTCGCGGCCGACCCCGAGCACGCCGACGAGCTGCGCATCGACCTCGACCCCACCAAGGGGATCGGCTTCGACGAGGTCCGGGCCGCCGCGCTGAAGGTCAAGGACCTGCTCGACGAGTTGGGCCTGGTCAGCTACCCCAAGACGACGGGCAGCCACGGGATCCACGTGTACCTGCGCCTCGAGCCCCGTTGGGACTCGATCGCCGTCCGCGCCGCCGCGGTCGCCCTCGCCCGCGAGCTCGAGCGCCGTCACCCCGACGAGATCACCGCCAAGTGGTGGAAGGAGGAGCGCGGCACGCGCGTCTTCGTCGACTTCAACCAGAACGCGCCGCACAAGACCGTCTTCGGCGCCTGGTTCGCCCGGCCCCGGGTCGGTGGTCAGGTGTCCACCCCGCTCGCGTGGGACGAGGTCGAGACGGTCGTGCCCGACGAGCTCACGATCCATACGGTGCCCGAGTTGGTGGCCAAGCGCGGCGACCCGTGGGCCGACATCGCCGCCGCGCCGCAGTCGATCGAACCGCTCCTCGCCATGGCCGACGCGGGACAAGGAGGCCGGGCTCCAGGACGCGCCGTGGCCCCCGCAGTACCCCAAGATGCCCGACGAGCCCCCACGGGTGGCGCCGAGCCGGGCCAAGAAGGAAACGGCATGACGGAGAACCGTCGGTCGTGAAGCCACTCGACGCGTTGAACCAGATCGCGTTCCGCCTCGAACGCAACGGCGCCGACACCTACAAGGTGCGGGCCTTCCGGGGCGCCGCCCGGGCGATCAAGGACGTGCCCGACGACGAGCTCGAGGCCCTGGCCCGATCCGGCCGGCTCCAGGGCATCGAGGGCGTCGGCAAGTCCACCGCCCAGGTCATCGCGGAGGCGCTGGAGGGCAAGGTCCCCGCCTACCTCGACAAAGATCGACCAAGACCTCACCAAGGACGACCTCGTCGTCGAGGGCGCCGCGGCCGAGCTGCTCGAGTCGCTCCGCGGCGACTGCCACTCGCACTCGGACTGGTCCGACGGCGGCAGCCCCATTGCGGAGATGGCCGAGGCCGCCCGTGACCTCGGGCGCGAGTACCTGGTCCTGACCGACCACAGCGCCCGCCTCACCGTGGCCCACGGCCTCAACGAGGAGCGCCTCGGCGAGCAGCTCGAGCTCGTCCGCGACCTCAACACACGACTGGCCCCGTTCCGCATCCTCACCGGGATGGAGGTGGACATCCTCGAGGACGGGTCGCTCGACCTGGACCTCGACCTGCTCGGCCGGCTCGACGTCGTCGTCGCGAGCGTCCACTCCAAGCTCCGGATGGACGCCCCGCAAATGACCGCACGCATGCTGGCGGCGATCGAGAGCCCGCACACCGACATCCTCGGGCACTGCACCGGCCGCATCATCGTGGGTCGCGGCCGCCCGCAGTCGACGTTCGACGCCAACGCCGTCTTCGAGGCCTGCTCCCGCACCGGGACCGCCGTCGAGATCAACTCCCGCCCCGAACGCCAGGACCCGCCCGACGACCTGCTTCGCCTCGCCGTCGAGCTCGGATGCTCCTTCGCCATCGACACCGACGCCCACGCCCCGGGCCAGCTCGAGTGGCTCGGCCGGGGCTGTCGCAACGCCGTCGCCGCCGGCGTGCCCTTCGACCGCGTCGTCAACCGTGCGCCCGCCGACGCCCTGCTGACGTGGGCGTCGGGCCACGAGCAGGCGGCATGAACCTCCCCGTCGAGCCGCCCGTCGCGCCCATGCTGGCGAAGCTCACCCGGGACCTCCCCCGTGACGACGACCTGTACTACGAGCCCAAGTGGGACGGCTTCCGCTGCATCGTCTTCCGCGACGGCGACGACGTCGAGCTCGGCAGCCGCAACGAGAAGCCGCTGACTCGATACTTCCCCGAGCTCGTCGACGCGCTCCGCCGTGAGCTGCCCGATCGGGTCGTCCTCGACGGCGAGATCGTCATCGCCGGGCCGAGCGGTCTCGACTTCGACGCGCTCTCCCAGCGCATCCACCCGGCCGCCAAACGCATCAACCAGCTCGCCGAGGCCACGCCGGCCTCGTTCGTCGCCTTCGACCTCCTGGCCCACGACGACACCTCGTACATGGAGACGCCGTACGCGCAACGGCGCCAGACGCTCGAAAAGCTCCTCAAGAAGGCCAAGCCACCCGTCCACCTGACGCCCGCCACCCAGGACCCCGACACCGCGTCCGACTGGTTCTCCCGCTTCGAGGGCGCCGGCCTCGATGGCGTCGTCGCCAAACCCGCAGACATCCACTACCTGCCCGACAAGCGCGTCATGCTCAAGGTGAAGCACCAGCGCACCGCCGACTGCGTCGTGGCCGGCTTCCGCACCCACAAGGACGGCGAGGGCGTCGGCTCCCTCCTGCTCGGCCTCTTCGACGACACCGGCACGCTCCACCACGTCGGCGTCGCGTCGGGCTTCAGCGTCGCCCGTCGCCGTGAGCTCGTCGACGAGTTGCAGCCCTACCGGAAGAACGCCCTCCAGGACCATCCGTGGGCGGGCTGGGCCGAGGCCCAGGCCGAGGGCCGGGCCCCGGGCGCCATGAACCGATGGAACGCCGGCAAGGACATGACCTGGGAGCCCCTGCGGCCCGAGTCCGTCTGCGAGGTCTCGTACGACCACCTCCAGCACGACCGCTTCCGTCACGCAACTTCGCTGCTGCGTTGGCGTCCGGATCGTGACCCCTCGTCGTGCACCTACGCACAGCTGGACACCCCGGTGCCCATGGAACTCCGCGACGTCTTCGGGACGAAGGGCCGCTGACCCAGAATTTCCGGAACACCACGCGCCGGGCGACCGTTCTCCGCCGTGCCCGCACCCGACACCTCCGTCATCTCGACCACCACGCCGTGGCTGTCGCGATCAGAGATGGCCAAGATGTCGAACGAGGAGGTCATGGAGCTAGCCGCCGCGTCGGCCCGCCACATGGCCTCCTTGGCGGGCCTCATCGTCCAGCTGACCGGAGAGCTCGACCGCCGCGAAGGCTGGAGAGACGAAGGTGCCACGTCCGTCGAGTCCTGGATGGTGGAGCGCCTCGGCGTCTCGGTCCCCACCGCCCGCGCCTTTGCGCACGTCGGCGAGCGCCTCTACGACCTTCCGCAACTGGGTGCAGCCCTTTCCTCGGGCGATCTGAGCTTCGACAAGGTGCGAGCGGTCGTCGACGGCGCCACGCCCGAGTCCGACGCTGAGTTCCGGGACCAGGCCATGGCGCACTCGGTACGCGAGCTGCTCCAGCTGGTGCGGTCCCGCCGGAGCTCGTCGCCAGAATCGGCTCGCTCCGACCACGAGGGTCGTGCCCTGCGCTTCAACGAGTCGTTCCGGACCGTGACCGCCCAGCTCCCGGCGGAGACGTTCGCCGAGGTCCGGGGGACGCTCGAGGCCCGGGCCCGCCGAACTTCCCTCCGACGGGGAGACGCCCTGGGATCAGCGGCTCTGCGACGCCTTCGTCGGGATCGTCCGCGGTTCCCACCACTCGGACGGGGCCGCGACGCCCTTCACCGTCGTGGCCCACGTACCCCTCGAGGCGCTGCTCGACGAGACGAGCGAGCTCTCAGGCGAGCTCGAGCGCGACGGGCTCATCAGCGCCGAGACGGTCCGGCGTCTCGCTTGTGACGGCACGGTGATCATCGCCGTCGACGACGACCTGGGCCACACCATGTACGAAGGCCGGCAACAGCGCTACGCCACCGAGACCCAGCGCCGAGAGATCATCCGGCGCGATCGGCACTGCCGCTTTCCCGGCTGCACCAATGCGGTCTTCGTGAACGCCCACCACATCCGGTGGTGGACACCGCACGGGGGCACCACCGACTTGCCCAATTTGGCGCTGCTCTGCGAACACCATCACCGTTTGATGCACTCCAAGCGATGGAGCGTGTCGGGCAATGCGAACGACGAGCTCACCTTCATCGGCCCGACGGGCCGGGTCATGACGTCGCGCCCCTCGCCGCTATGGACGACCGTGTCCAGGCCGGCCGGACGCGGCCCAGGTTCCGACTAACCGTCGAGCAGACCCGGGTCGGCCTCCAGCTCGGCCCGCACCGCGGCCTCCCAGAACCCGACGAAGCCCTCGCCGTCGCTCCTCGCCACCAAATTGATGAAGGAGTCCGGGACGCGGGACACGTCCTTGCCGCCGGCGGCGCGGGCGTACCACGCGTGCTGGCAGCGCTGCTCGAGGGCGACCGCCCGCTGATGCACGGCCCGGGCGGAGCCGCCGACGACGAACACCCCGTGCCCGGCCAGCAGCGCCATCGCGGCGTCACCCATCTGCGCCACGGCCCGGCGCGCGCTGTTGGCGTCGTTGACCGGTCCGTCGTATTCGTCCACCAAGGTCAACGTGCCGCCTCCGAGGGCCGAGCTCTGGTCGAGAATCGGCGGCAGCTCGGCCAGGTCGGCCCACACCGTGCCGAACAGCGGGTGATTGTGGAGCGGCCCAACCGACGTCGGACCGAGCCTTGTGGAGCTCGAGGTGCAACGGGATCCCGAGGGGGACCGGCCAGTCGCCCTCCACCACTCGCCCGTCCAGGTCGATGCGCAGCACTTGGGATGGCCGCAGCTCCGCCCACGTCAATAGCCACGGATTGCACAGCAGCGTGCCGTCGCCGAGATTTGCGGTGATGTGGCCGGCCAGGTGGTCGTTGTAGCCCTCCCGCCAGAGCGCCCGCGCCAGCACGACGAGCTCCTCGCGTGGCGTGAGATCGGGCATCAGCTTCTCGGCCGTGGGTGTGAACACCGGCGCTCCTCTCAGCGTGGCAGGACGAGATCGGGCAGGGGATGGCGGTAGAGCGCGGCAGCGTTCTCACAACACATCGCCCGAAGCTCGTCCGTCGGGATGTGACCCCAGCACGCCTCGATCACGCGCTGCGTGTCGGGCCATGTCCCGTCGCCGTGCGGGTAGTCGACCTCCACCATCACGTTCTCGACGCCGATGGAGTGCCGGGTGTCGATGGTGGAGGGATCGTCGATCGTGCAGAACCAGAAATTGCGCCGCACGACCTCGGCGGGCCGGATTTCCCAGCCCCTGCCGTAGCCGGAACGATCGACCATGTTGTCGAGGCGGTCGAGCAGCATGGCGACCCATCCGATGCCACCTTCGCTCATGGCGATCTTCAACGTCCGGGTGGCGCCGCGGGTACTCCGACCACAGCCACTCGGTGCACGCGGTCAGAGATCGCTGGCCGAACAGCGTGGCGCCGATCTGGAGCGGCGCCCCACCCGGCGGTCCGATCTCGATACCCGAACTGCCGACGTGCAGCGAGAGCACCGTGTCCGTGTCCACCACCGCCTCGATGATCGGATCCCAATGCTCCCGGTCCCACAGCGACGGCAGTCCGATCTCATGCGGGCGTTCGGGGAACGTGACCGATGTGAAGCCACGCTCGGCGTTGCGTCGGATCTCCTCCGCGGCGAACGCCGGATCGGCCAGGAAGGTGATTCCGAGCGGCACGATCCGATCGGGGTGGCGCTGGTACCACTCCTCGAACAGCCAGTCGTTCCACGCTCTGACGCACCCGAGGCCGAGCTCTTGGTCCGGGCACGAGAAGAACACGCGGCCGCAGAACCCAGTGATCTGTGACGGGAAGTTCACCGACGCCCAGACCCCGTTGATGTCCATGTCCCGGACCCGAGCGTCCACGTCATAGCAACCGGGTCGCATCTGGTCGAAGCGGAACGGCTCCAGCCCGTACGTCTCGGGGCGCCGTCCGGCCACGGCATTCATCCCGACCTGCGTGTAGCGCTCACCTTCGAACTCCCACACCTGGTGACCCTGCGGCGTTTCGACGATCCGCGGAGCCCGGGACCGGATGGCTGCGGGCAGTCGGCCCTCGAACATGTGAGCCGGCTCGACGACGTGGTCGTCGACGGAGATCACCGTGTAGAGCTGTTCCCTGGCCTCCGGTTCGGGAAGGAACAACTCCGTGTCGAGGGCAGTTGTCACGAATCCCAGTTTCCGGGTTCTGTGAGCACGCTCAAGGATACGACCGACGAGGGTTCTCCCGCCGCCCCGGCCCGGCCTGGTCGCCCCTCACGCCGCGCCATCGCAGATGTGACTCCGCTGTGACCCACCCTCGGCTGCGGGCCTGCGAGGCCCAGGTCCCCGCGCCGGCACCGACGTCCGCACAGGGATCCCCTTTTCATGCGTGATCTCTCGGTTGAATAGTCACGACGTCGAGAAGGAGGCGCAATGGTTGCCTTGGTGGTCGTGGTCACGTTCGTAGTGCTTCTGCTGGGCGTCCTCGTTGCGGGGCTCTTGCGCAGCCACGCCGACATCCTTCGATCGCTCCACGAGCTCGGCGTCGGCGTGGGCGACCCGGCCGCTCCCGACGCACCGGTGCAGCCTCGAAGCGCACCTCGTCTACCGACGTGGTCGCCGAACGGCACCGAGCAGCTCAGTCCGGCGCCGACCGTGGCGGGCGTCACACCCGCCGGCGACGCCCGCGCCGTCGCGGTCGACAACAGCGATGGCTTCAGCCTTCTCGCCTTCCTCTCCTCTGGATGTGCGACCTGCGCCGGCTTCTGGACGTCCCTGCAGCAGCCGGATCGCCTCGGCCTCCCCGAAAGCACCCGGGTGGTCATCGTCACGAAGGGCCCCGACCGCGAGATAGCGCACGAGGTCGCGTCATTGACCACCGGACGCGTACCGGTCGTCATGTCGACGGAAGCCTGGGTCGACTACCAGGTCCCCGCATCCCCCTTCTTCGTCTTGGTCGACGGCACCACCGGTCTCACGGTCGGCCAGGGCGTCGCCGCGCACGTAGGACAGCTGCTCGACCTCATCGGACGAGCCGAGCACGACCGCGTCCCACGAGACCGACGCCACCGCCGGCCACCCACCAGGAACGGACCGGCGCGAGAGGCCGACGCCGACGACGTCCTCCAACGGGCCGGGATCCATCCGGGTGATCCCAGCCTGTATCCGCAGAAGCTCGAGGACGTGTTCCCGTTCGGCGTGGGATCCACGACGTCCCGGCCCGAATAAGTGGCCACCATCAGCGCGCACGGGATCGCGTCGCGCCTTCCCGGCGGCTTCGAGGGACGTATATACGTACGCCCGGCCGCCGTGGGCGTGAGCTACCCCGTCGGCCAGTTCGCGACGTTCCCCCTTCCCGACGACGTCGGCGATTTCGGCAGCGGCGCCGTCAACTTGATGGGTCCCGGCGACGTCTTCGCCACCTTGTTCGAATACGGCCCCGAGAGCCTCGGCGCCGCGCTGTTCAGCCAACAAGGCTTGCCGGCGGTGCTGTCCCCCGCGGACTTCTCACCCGTCCGCCTGCGCCGCGGCCTCCCGGGCCAATCCGGTACGCAGCGGTTCTTCACCGAAGCCGGTCGCCCCTTCGCGTTCTACGCCGTGTTGGGGAGCCACCTGAGACGTGACCGGCTCGTACCAGTCGTCAACGCATTGCTCTCCTCACTCGCCATCAGCCCCGCCACTCCGGCCGCTTCAGAGACGACGCCTCGATGGAACTGATCGGCATCTTCTTCGTTGCCTGCGGGCTTCTCGTCCTGGCGGGAGCGGCGAAGGCGATCCGTCCTGACGACACCGCGCGCGCCCTGGTGCTCCTCTCCGCCGGCAACGCGCCGTGGGCTCCCTCGATCCGGCGAGCGCGTCTCGCCGTCAGACTCGGCGCTCTCCTCGAAGCAACGCTCGGTGTCGCGGCACTCCTCGTCCCTCGTCCCGCAACCGCGACGTGCGTGGCCGCGTCGTACGCGCTCTTCGCCTGCGTCGTGCTGTACGCCCGCCGATCTGGCGGCGTCCTCTCCACGTGCGGTTGCTTCGGACGTCCCGATACGCCACCGACGAATCTGCACGTCGTCTTGAACCTTGCCTTCGTCCTCGCGGCGCTCGCCGTGGCGATTCGCCCGCCGCACGCGTCCTATCTGCTCGAGTTCTTGGGACACCAACCATGGCTCGGGTTCCCGTTGATCTTCGTCAGTGGGGTGGGCGTGTGGTTGGCCTACCTCGCGCTGTCGCCCCTCGCCTCCCTGGAGGGCGCACGACGGCTCCTCCAACGACCATCCGCCGGGACGGTGCGTCCGTGAGCGTGTCCTCGGCCCTGGTCGAACGCACGGCTTCGTTCCTGGAAGGCCGCCTCTCGCGCCGCAGCCTGATCAACCGGTCAGCTTTTGTCGGCAGCGCGGTGGCCGCAGGCGCCGGGTTGGACCTGGCTCTGAAGCCCGGCACGGCGTACGGCCAGATCTGCGAATGCGGGAATGCCGGCTGCGGGTGCGGCAGCACCTGCTGTTCGGGATTCACCGAGTTCTGTTGCTCGGTCAGCGGTTACAACTACTGCCCTGCGAGCACCGTGATGGGTGGTTGGTGGCTCGCCGACAACTCCTCCTACTGCGGCGGTCCCCGCTACTACATGGACTGCAACGCGACCTGTTCGTGTGACTCGGGCTGCGACAGTGGGTTCTGTGACCCGGCCTGTGACGGAACCGAATGTGGATGCGGACCGAACGGTTGCGACTCGTTCCTGACGGGATGTCTGCAATTTCGGTATGGCCAGTGCAACCAGAACATCGCCTGCGTCGGACGGATCGTCTGCCGTGTCGTGGCGTGCGTGCCTCCGTGGCAAGTCGACCCTTCGTGCACCACCGCCGTCGCCGTCGACAACGGCACCGCTGAGCAGAACGAGCCGTGTTGGACGCCGGCGCCGCCCAGCGTCCCGGTCGCCGGCATGGCGGCAAGCGTGACCGGGAACGGATACGGCGTATTGACCACCTTCGGAAAGTTGTTCGCCTACGGCGACTTTCCTGCCGACGGAGACGCGTCCGGGTTGCAGCTCGATGCGCCGATGGTTGCCCTGGCGACCTGCCCAACAGGCGGCTATTTCATGGCCGCGTCCGATGGCGGCATCTTCGACTACGGCGGGGCTCAGTTCTACGGGTCGACGGGCGGTCAGAAACTCAACGCCAAGATCGTCGGGATGGCGGCGACCCGCTCGGGGAGGGGCTACTGGCTCGTCGCCGCTGACGGGGGCATCTTCGCCTACGGCGACGCGCTCTTCTTCGGCTCCATGGGCGGACAGCACCTCAACAAGCCGGTCGTCGGCATGACGCCCACGCCGACGGGCAAGGGCTACTGGCTCGTCGCGTCCGACGGCGGGATCTTCGCCTACGGCGACGCGCTCTTCTTCGGCTCCATGGGAGGACAGCCCCTCAACAAGCCGGTCGTCGGAATGGCGGCGACGCCGACCGGGAAGGGCTACTGGCTCGTGGCGTCCGACGGCGGCATCTTTGCCTACGGCGACGCCGTGTTCGACGGCTCGGCCGGCTCGCTGCAGTTGAACCAACCCGTCGTCGGCATGGCGTCGTTCGGCGACGACGCCGGCTACTGGGTCGTCGCGGCTGACGGCGGGATCTTCACCTACGGCGCCGCCCAGTTCTACGGCTCACCCGCATGATCGCCCCACCCGGATCGAGAAGGGACCTCGTATGACCACCGTCCTCGCACTTGCCGCCGCCCTGATCGCGATCGCCGCGGCAGCCCGCTCGACCTGGTCGCCCTGCGGGCTCTCGATGCTGTCGAGCATCACCCCGCTGGCCGAGCAGGGACGCGGCCACCGGTACCGCACCACCGCCTTGTGGTTCGTCGTCGGGAGCGTGCTTGGTGGCGCCTGTCTCGGCTTGCTCATGGCCGCGCTCGCAGCTGGCATCGGAGCCGTCGGCGCATCGAGCATGTTGCTCACGTCCGTCGCAGCCGTCGCCTGCCTCGTCACGATTGCCGCCGACGCAGGAGTCGGCGGCCTCCACCTTCCGATCCACCGCCGACAGGTCAATGAGCGCTGGCTCGACCAGTTCCGACCCTGGGTGTACGGGGCGGGGTTCGGATGGCAGATCGGTACCGGCCTGGCGACGTACATCAAGACCTGCGCCGTCTATTTGATGATCGTGCTCGCCGTCCTGACAGGCAGCCCTACGACCGCGCTGCTCGTCGGTGTCGTCTTCGGGCTCGTCCGCGGTCTGGCGGTGTTCCTGGGGCGGCACATTACGAGCGCGGCCTCGCTCGCCGAGTTCCATCGACGCCTGGTAGCGGCCGAACCCGTCGCACGCGCCGCGATGACGGGATGCGAGGCCGTTGCGGCTCTGACGTTCTGTGCCCTCGTCTCGCCATGGCTCGCGGCCGCTGTCGGCGTCGTCGGTGTCGCAGCACTCGAACGGTCATGGTCACGGTCGCTACGTCGACCCGCCGCGCGTCTACGGGTCCGACAGCCGGCGCCGTGACGACCCTGTGATCCACCAGGACCGCCGTCCGGGCTGACCACTACCATCGGTCCATCGCGGCCGCCCCGAAGGATCAGCCGAAGCCCACGCCCGTCCGCCTTGTCCTCGCCGACGTGGACGGGACCCTCGTCACCCAGGACAAGGTCCTCACACCGGCCGCCATCGACGCCGTCCACGCGCTGCACGACGCCGGCGTCCTCTTCGCCATCACCAGCGGCCGTCCGCCCCGGGGCATGGAGATGCTGATCGACCCGCTCGACCTGCAAACTCCCATTTCGGCGTTCAACGGCGGCATCGTCGTCGACCGGGACATGCACACCCTCGAGCAGAAGGCGATCCCCAAAGACCTCGTAGGACCGGTCATCGATCTCATGAAGTCGTACAAGCTCGACGTCTGGCTGTACCGCGGCGCCGACTGGTACGTCACGGATCCCAAGGGCCCCCACGTCGACCGGGAGGCCTGGACGGTCAAGTTCGACCCGACGGTCGTCGGGGACTACTCGTCGCTCACCGACGACGTGGCCAAGCTCGTCGGCGTCAGCGACGACCACGATGCGATCCAAAAGGCCAGCGAAGCGGCGCACGACAAGTTCGGCGACCACGTCACGGCCGCCGCGTCCCAGCCCTATTACCTCGACGTCACGCACCCCGACGCCAACAAGGGATTCGTCGCCCGCTACCTCGCCAAGCGTTACGACCTCGAGGAGTCAGAGATCGCCACCATGGGCGACATGCCCAACGACATCTTGATGTTCGCCCACTCCGGACTGAGCATCGCCATGGGCAATGCCGACCCTCAGGTCAAGAAGGCCGCCCGCCGCGTCACGGCAAGCAACGAGGACGACGGGTTCGCCAAGGCCGTCGAGCGCTTCGTCCTGCCCACCGTCGCCCGCTGACCCGGAGGCCCGCCAGGTCCCGGTCCTACACGCCCCGGTGGTTCTCGAACCGCGCGTATTGCTTCAAGAACAGCAGGTTCGCCTTCCCCGTCGGCCCGTTCCTGTGTTTCGCCACCTCGACCAGCGCGTCATCGGCCCGGTCGATCGGCACCTCGTCGTTGTACTCCGACTCCCGGTAGATGAACAGCACCACGTCGGCGTCCTGCTCCAAAGACCCTGACTCACGAAGGTCCGAGAGCTGCGGCGTCTTGTCCTGACGGGACTCGAGGTTCCGGGAGAGCTGCGACAACGCCACGACCGGCACCTCGAGCTCACGGGCCAGGATCTTCAACCCCCGGCTGATCTCGGCCACCTCGGTCTGACGGTTCTCCTGCCGTCCCCGCCCCGTCATCAGCTGCAGGTAGTCGACGACGACAATCCCCAAGTCACCTTCCGACTTCTTCAGCCGCCGGGCCCGGGCCCGGATGTCCATGACCGTGACGCTGGGGTTGTCGTCGATGAAGATGGGCGCCCCGGACAACCGCGTCACCGCCATGCCGATCTTGCTCCAGTCCTGCGTCCGGATCCGCCCCGTCTGCAGCGACTGCCCGTTCACCTCGGCCTCCGACGCCAGCAGGCGCTGCGTCAGCTCCAGGTGGCCCATCTCCAGCGAGAAGAGCAGGGCCGGCCGCTGGACCTCGAGCCCGACGTGCGCCAACACGCCCAAGGCGAACGACGTCTTGCCCATGCCGGGACGGGCCCCGACGATGTTCAGCGACGAAGGCTGGAACCCCAACAAGATCCGGTCCAGCTCGTGGTAGCCCGTCGCCACTCCGGTGATCTCCGACCCCCGCTGCCCGAGCTCCTCGATGCGGTCGAGGCCAGCACCCAGCAGCTCGTGCAAGGGTCGCATCGTGTCGGCCGTCCGGCGCTCGGCCACGTTGAAGACCATCTGCTCGGCCTCGTCGACCGCCGCCTTCACGTCCTCGGGCACGGAGTACCCGATGTCGGCGATCTCCCCCGCCACGCCGATCAGCTTGCGCAGCAGCGCGTGCTCCTCGACGATCTCCGCGTAGTGCCGCGCGTTGGCGATCGACGGCGTGTTCGCCTGCAGGGAGATGAAGATCGACGGGTCCCCCACCTGCTCGAGGACACCGGAGCGCTTGAGCTCGTCGGTCACCGTCACCGCGTCGATTGCCTCGCCGCGCTCCATGAGCGCCTGGATCGCCCCGAAGATGTGCCCGTGGGCCGGCTTGTAGAAGTCCCCGGCCGAGCACCGCTCGATACCCACCGACGCCGCGTCGTTGGACAGCAGCATCGCCCCGAGCAACGACTCCTCCGCCTCGACGTCGTGCGGGGGCACGCGACCGCTCGCCCCCGAAGGAGCGGCACGGAGCGGTCGGGGGCGGGTGTCGTCGAAAGCTTGAACCACGGCTTCCCTACTCTGATCGCCTCAGGCTGTGGACGGATAGCCCCGTACTCCTGAGGAAATGGATGTGGATAAACCGTGAATGAACGGTCGCCGACTGTGGAACGCGGCCTGCCCCGATCCTCGGAGTTAGCTGCACCGCAGCATGGTGCCCTGCCGCTGCGACATCACCTGTGGGAAACCCCGAAATGGGGGCCCGCTCAGGAGGTGGGTGTGACCTCCACGGTCACGATCGTCGCCACGCCGGGGAACAGGTCCACGGTCACCTCGAAGGTCCCCGTCTCCTTGATCACGTCCGGCAGCACCACGTGACGGCGGTCTACCTCGACGCCCTTGGCGGCCTTGATCGCGTCGACGACGTCGGCCGGCCCGATCGAGCCGAACAGACGTCCACCGGACGCCGCCCGGGCGCTGATCGGGATCACGGCGCCGGCCAGGATGCTCGCCTGCGCCTCCGCCGCGCTCCGGTCCTTCGCCTCACGCAGGTCGCGGCCGCGCCGCATCTGCTCGGCCTGCCCCGCGATCCCCTCTGAGGCCACGATCGCCCTGCCCTCGGGCAGCAGGAAGTTGCGGGCGAAGCCGCCCGCCACCTTCACGATGTCGCCGCGGCGCCCGACGCCCGCGACGTCGTCACGGAGGAGGACCTTCATGCCTCGCTCCCCTGGTCACCGGCCACCGCGTCTTCGACGAGGTCTTCGACGATCGACGCGACCTCCTCGGTCACCGCAGCCTCGGTCCTGGCGTCGGTCTCGCCGGTCTCGTCGACCACATCGACCGTCACGGTCTCCGCGTCCGTCCCGGCGGGGAGCGGCTGCTCCACGAGGCCGCGATCACCCCGGTCACCCCGGTCACCCCGGTCGCCGCGGTCTCCCCGGTCGCCGCGGTCCCTACCCCGGCCGCCCGGACGCTCGGTCACGGTGCGCTGGGTGTAGGGCAGCAACACCAGCTCACGCGCCGTCTTGATCGCCTGGGCCAACGCCCGCTGGTGCTGCGCGCAGTTCCCGGTCACCCGGCGCGACCGGATCTTGCCCCGGTCGCTCATGTACTTGCGCAGCATCGGGACGTCCTTGTAGTCGACCCAGGTGGTCTGGTCCCGGCACAGGGCACAGGGCTTCTTCTTCACCCGGCGGCCGAGGTCCTTGGGGGCCCGGCGCGCCGCCGACCCTCCGCGTTGGTTGTTCCGTGCCATCAGAAGGGCTCCTCATCGAATCCGTAACCGCCACCAGCACCGCCACCGCCACCGGTCCCAGAGTCGGCCGGGGCCGGCGCCTGCGGCGCGCCACCACCGGACCGGGAGGAGCCACCACGCCCCCCACCGTCGCCGGCGCCGCGCCGTTCGTTCTTCGTGATCTGCGCCGTCGCCCACCGCAACGACGGACCGATCTCGTCGGCGACGACCTCGACCTTCGAGCGGCGGTCACCCTCCTGGGTCTCCCAGCTGCGTTGCTCGAGCCGCCCGGCCACCATGACCCGGGCGCCCCGGGTGATCGTCTCGCTGACGTTCTCCGCCATCTCGCGCCAGCACACGACGTCGAAGAACGACGTCGCCTCCTCCCATTCCTGGGTCTGACGGTTCTGCCACCGCCGGTTGACCGCCAGACCGAACGTCACGTTGGCCTGGCCGGTGTTGGTGAAACGCAGCTCGGGGTCACGGGTCACGTTGCCCACGAGCGTGACGCTGTTGTCTGTCGCCATCTCTGCTCCTCGTCCTCGATCTTCTCGTCAGCTCGCAGCCGCAGCCGAGTCGCCGGCCGTCGCCCGGCTGTCGGGCAGCCGCACCACCTTGTGGCGCACGACGTCGTCGGCCAGGCCGAGCATCCGGTCCAGCGCGGCCACGGTCTCGGCCTCGCCGGTGAACTCGACGACGACGTAGTAGCCCTCGCGCTTGTGGTTGACCTCGTAGGCGAAGGCGCGCTTGCCCCAGCGGTCGATCGCGCCGGGGTTCCCGCCGTTCGTCCTGATGACCTCGAGGGCGCGGTCGAGCTCGCCCTGGATCACGGTGGGTTCCGTGGTGGCCTCGAAGATGGCCATGACTTCGTAAGGCCGCATATGCGGCGTACCTCCCTCTGGACCGGGCGTGCCGGGCTCCTGGCGGTCAGGAGCAGGGTCTGTTGCGGCTGATCATGCTAGCCGAGGCGCCGTCCACCCGGTCCCCGGTCCCCCGCCTCAGGCCCGTCAGTCGGCGAGAGCGTCCCCCAGGCCCTCGGGCCCGTGATACGTCTCCGCCTCTCCCGGAAAGCTCCCGTCCCGCACGTCGTCGGCGAACGACGCAATCGCCGCCGTCGCCAGCCGCCCCAGGTCGGCGTACTGCCGCACGAACTTCGGCGGCTTCCGATCCGCCGGCCCGAGCCCCAACAAATCATGAAAGACCAAGACCTGCCCGTCGCACGCCGGCCCGGCCCCGATCCCGATCGTCGGCACGTCCAGCGCCTCGGTCGCCGCCGCCCCGACCACGTCCGGCACGCCCTCGAGCACGAACCCGAAGCACCCCGCCGCTTCCAGCGCCTTCGCCGCGTCCAACAGGGCCGCCGCCGCGTCGACCGACTTGCCCTGCACCCGGAACCCGCCCATGGCCAGCACGGACTGCGGCGTCAGGCCCAGGTGCCCCATCACCGGGATCTCGGCCCGGATGATCGCCTCGACCACGCCGAGCCTCGCCCGCCCACCCTCGAGCTTCACGGCCTGCGCGCCCGCCCGCACCAGCTTCGCTGCGTTGCGCACGGCCTCCTCGGCCGACACGTGGTAGCTCATCCACGGCATGTCGCCGAGGATCAGCGAGCGGGGCTTGGCCCGCGCCACCGCCGCCGTGTGGTGCGCCATCACCTCGATGTCGACGTGCAGCGTGTCCTCGTAGCCGAGCACGTTGTTCGCCACCGAGTCCCCAACCAAGATGATGTCCGCCCCCGCCTCGGACACGATGCGCGCCCCCGGCTCGTCGTACGCCGTCACCATCACGATCGGCACGCCACCGTTGCGCCGCTTGCGGTCCCGCAGGTTGGGGACCGTCGGCCGCGGCCCCTCGCTCATGGCGTCGATTTCTTCGGTGCGGCGCGCCGAGTCCTCCCGCCGGACTCTCCGCCGGCGGGGTACTTCTTCATGAGGTGATGCCACGCGCAGTCCGGGCACACCTCGACCTCGTAACAGAGGACCGGCTCGGGCCGCCGGCACAGCGCCTTCAGTTCCGCGACCGTTCCTGGACAACGACCCCCGGGAGGCAACTTGGCGCCGAAGACGAACGTCACCGTGACCAGTCGGCCGTCGTCACAGATCGGGCAGACCTCTTTGGTCGGTCGGCCGACGTTGCGGGCCGCCCGCAGGAGCTCGGGGTGCGCGTCGCAGACGTCGATCTTCTGCACCCGCCCCCGCTCGACCTCCTGGACCAGGCCGTTTCGCACGATCCGGTATTCCACCTGGGCCGTGACGTCAGGGCTCACGGCCCTGGAGGACGACCTCGGCGTCGAGGTGACTGACACGGCGGCCAGGCTACCCCTCGCATCGGGGATCAACACCCATCTCAGGCACGATCCCGACCCCGCCGTGATCAAACCGTGACAACATTCTGTACTTCGCTATATCGATTCGATATACTCATTCGCAATGTTGGACATGGCCATTCTGGGCCTCCTCGAAGAACGTGACCTCCACGGCTACGAAATCCGCCGCCAGCTCCGGGACCGGCTCGGGCTCGGGCTCCTGGCCAACGTCTCGTTCGGCTCGATCTACCCCGCCCTCACGCGCCTCGAGAAGGCGGGCGCCGTCGTGGCCACCGAGGGCGCCACCATGGAGGACGGCAACTCCTCGCCACGGCCGGCCGCCCCGCCGACGGGGTCCCTGAGCGGAGAGTTCGCCGTGCTGCGCTCCCGCCGCGGGTCCGGCACCCGCTCTCGTCGGGGCAAGAAGGTGTACCGGATCACCGACGCCGGCCGGCAGCACTTCGGCGAGCTCCTGGCCGACGGCAGCACCCCCGACGACGCCCGGAGCTTCTCGTTGCGTCTCGCTTTCGCCCGCCACCTCGCGCCGCAGGCCCGCCTGTCCCTCCTCGAGCGGCGACGCGCCCTGCTGGTCCAGCGACTCGGAGAGACCGAGTCCGCCCGGGCCGACCTCGACCCCTACGCCCGTTCGGTCGTCCAGCACACCACGGACGGCGTCGAGCGGGACATCAGCTGGCTCGACTCTCTCATCGCCTCCGAGCGCTCCGCCTTGACCGGGCCACGCACCGAGCCGGTGGCCTGACCCCTCGCACGTCTGAACCACACGAAGGAGACATATCGATGCAAAGCCCCATCCGCCTCGCGATCGCCGGCGTCGGCAACTGCGCCAGCTCGCTGATCCAGGGCCTCACCTACTACCGCGACGCGGACCCCAGCGAGACCGTCCCGGGGCTCATGCACGTCGAGCTCGGTGGCTACCACGTCCGCGACATCGTCCCCGTCGTCGCCTTCGACGTGGACCAGGCCAAGGTCGGCACCGACCTCGGCAAGGCGATCCACGCCGGTCATAACAACACCGTGCGCTTCGCCGACGTCGGCGAGCTCGGCATCACCGTGCTGCGCGGCCCCACGCTCGACGGGCTCGGCAAGTACTACAAGGAGATCCTCGAAGAGTCGCCGGCCGAGCCGGTCGACGTCGCCCAGGCCCTGCGTGACGCCAAGGCCGACGTCCTGGTCTCGTACCTGCCCGTCGGCTCGGAGCAGGCGCAGCGCCACTACGCCCAGGCCTGCCTCGACGCCGGGGTCGCCTTCGTCAACGCCATCCCGGTCTTCATCGCGTCGGACCCCGAATGGGCCGCCAAGTTCGCCAACGCGGGCGTGCCGATCGTGGGCGACGACATCAAGTCCCAGGTGGGCTCGACCATCGTCCACCGCATCCTCACCCGCCTCTTCGAGGACCGCGGCCTGGCGCTCGACCACACGTACCAGCTCAACTTCGGCGGCAACATGGACTTCAAGAACATGCTCGAGCGCGAGCGCCTCGAGTCCAAGAAGATCTCCAAGACCCAGGCCGTCACGAGCCAGATCGAGGACAACGTGCTCGACGCCGACGACGTGCACGTCGGTCCGTCGGACCACGTGCCGTGGCTCAAGGACCGCAAGTGGGCCTACATCCGGATGGAGGGGCGCAACTTCGGCGACGTGCCGCTCAACCTCGAACTCAAGCTCGAGGTCTGGGACTCACCGAACTCGGCGGGCGTCATCATCGACGCAGTCCGCTGCGCCAAGCTCGCCCTCGACCGCGGCGTCGGCGGCCCGCTCCTCGGCCCCTCGGCCTACTTCATGAAGTCGCCGCCGGTGCAGTACCACGACGACGTGGCGCACGCGATGGTCGAGGCCTTTGCCGCCGGCGAGACCCAGGAGACCTGAGCGCCGGACCGCAGGGTCTAAACCAGGATCCGCTCGTCGGGGGCACGTACGCCCACGACGGCCAGGGTCCGGCCCATCCCCAAGAAGCAGCCGCAGCAGATCGTGAGGTCGGCGAGCTCGTCTTCTGAGAAGGCGGCGTGGAGCCGTCCCCACAGCTCGTCGTCCATGGCCAGGTGGTCGATGGCGAAGCGCTCGGCGAACTCGGCCGCCAGCCGCTCGCGCCCGGTGAGCCCGGTGGCACTCCGCCAATCGGACACCTCGGCGTAGAAGGGTTCCGTCGCGCCGACGCTCTCGCCGTCGCGGGCCCTGGTGTCCCGGCACACGGCGCAGTCGTTGATCAGCGCGATCGTCCAACGGGCCGACTCGCGCTCGCGTACCGACAGCTGCGAGTTGCCGTAGACGGCGGCCGAGAGCTTGCCCATGCCGGCGGCCATCTCCGGTCGCAGCAGGGCCCAGTCGATGTGCTCGCCGAGTCCGCTGTCTGGTGCCGTGATCCGTGTCATGACGACGACGGTACTCCGCTCACCCTTCGTTGCGCTCCGCCCACCACTCCCGCAAGCGACGCGCCGCCTCCTCTTCCCCGAGCGGGCCCTCGTCGAGCCGCAGGTCCATGAGGAACTGCATGGCCTCGCCGACGGCGCGACCGGGCTTGAGGTCGAGCACCTGCATCACCTGGTTCCCGTCGAGGTCCGGGCGCAGCGAGTCGAGCTCCTCCTGCGCGCGCGGAGCTCGGCGATACGCGCCTCGAGCTCGTCCATGCGGCGAGCCAACGCCCGGGCCTTCGACGCGTTGCGGGTCGTGCAGTCGCAGCGGGTCAGCTCGTTGAGCATGTCCAGGTACGGGCCGGCATCACGGACGTAGCGCCGCACGGCCTTGTCGGTCCAGCCCAGCCGGTACGTGTGGAAGCGCAAATGGAGCTCGACCAGGCGCACCACCGTGTCGACGTCGCTGCTCGGATAGCGCAACGCCTCCATGCGCGTCCTCGTCATCCGGGCCCCCACGACCTCGTGGTGGTGGAAGCTCACGCCGCCGTCGGAGATCGTCCGGGTTCGTGGCTTCCCGATGTCGTGGAACAACGCGGCGAGACGCAGGAGCCGGTTCTTCGACGTCTTGTCCACGACGGCCAGCGTGTGCGCCAGCACGTCCTTGTGCCGGTGGATCGGGTCCTGCTCGAGCGCCATCGCCGGCAGCTCGGGAAAGAACTCATCGGCCAGCCCGGTGCGCACGACGAACCACAACGCCTTGGAGGGGACGTCGAGCATGATCATCTTGTCGAGCTCGTCACGGATGCGCTCCGCCGAGACGATCGACAAGCGCCCGTGCATGTGGCGCACCGCATCGGTGAGCGCAGGGTCGGGCTCGAGCGAGAAGCGGGCGGCGAACCGGGCCGCGCGCAGCATGCGCAACGGGTCGTCGGCGAAGGAGACCTCGGGGTCGAGGGGCGTGCGCAGCCGGCCCGCCGCCAGGTCGCCGAGCCCGTCGAAGGGATCGATCAGCTCCATGTCGGGGAGCCGGAGCGCCAGGGCGTTGATGGTGAAGTCGCGGCGGGACAGGTCGACCTCGATGTCGTCGCCGAAGGTCACCTCGGGCTTGCGCGAGTCGGGCACGTACGCCTCGGCCCGGTGCGTCGTGATCTCGTAGACCCGTGAGCCCTTGCGACAGCCGATCGTGCCGAAACGGGCGCCCTGGGTCCAGACGTCGTCGGCCCAGCCCCGCACGAGCCGCTCGATCTCGTCGGGTCGGGCGTCCGTCGTGAGGTCGAAGTCCGACCCCTTGTCGGCCGCGCCCGGAAAGAGCGCGTCGCGCACGGAGCCTCCCACGAGAAACAGCGTTTTTCCTGCACCGGCAAAGCGCCGGGCCAGCTCTTCTGTGGCTTCGACGTAGGGGAGGAACCGCTCGGGCACCGACGTGGACTGCACCATCCCACGGTAGTGCGCCCTCTAGCCTCTCCCTGTGTCGATGCACTGGGGCAGGACCGCCCTCTGCTCGCTCGCCGTGGTTGCAGTCGCACTCCTCGGCAGCGTTCCCGCTGCCGCCACCGGCCCCTCCGGAGGCGCCCGAGCGGCTGACGCGCGCGCCTCGACGAACGCTCCGGCGCTGACGCTGCTCTCCCAGACCCCGTGGGTGACACCGACCGCGCCGTGGTTCAACGTGTCCCTGGGGATCGGTCCCTCCGAAGCGTCCGTCAGTGGGCTCCACGTGAGCGTGACCTTCTATTCACGCATCGACAACGGATCCCAGCTTCAGGACGCCATCGGCGGCACACTCGACAGCACCGTGCTGTTCCGCGACCCCGACATCCCCGTCACGAGCTCCGCCGGCGCTCTTACAGCGTCGAGCTGCGTGACCGTCGCCTCGGACGCGTCGGCCTCACCGCCTTCGAGCGGAGCGGGCGCCTGTGCGGCCGGCACGCCGACCGTGTACTTGGGCTGCACACTGCACACCGGGACGTGTGGCGACGTGTACCCCGTCAGCGTCGCTCTGTTGCGGCAGGGATCGACGACGCCCATCTCGCGCTTCACGACCTTCCTGACGTATCAGGAGCCGGGCGCCGTCGGCGAGGGCGGGGCGCTCCAAGTAGGCGTGGTGCTGCCGGTGGCCGGTCAGGGCGCGCCGGCGGTCGCCGCCGCGCTGACGGCACATCGTGACGTGGCGGCCACCGTGGCCGTCAACCCCGCCTCCATGGAACAGGCCGAAGCGACCGCCAAGGGCGCCGTGCACGCCTACCAACAGCTGGGCTCGCTGGACGGCGACCAGCTGCTCGACCAGCCGTACGTGCCGGTCGACCTGGCGGCGATGTCGGAAGCCGGGATCTCGGGCGAGATCGGGGCCCAGATGGCGCGCGGCCAAGCCGTCCTCCGCGCCGCGGGGTTGCGGACGACCGGCGGCGTGTGGGTCGATACGGCGAGCTCGTTCTCGGCCGGGGACGCCAGCGACATCGCCACGGGGCTGCAGCAGGCCGGCGCAACCGAGCTCGTCTTGAGTGACGGCGACCTCACGACGTCGGACCTGGGCAACTACACCTTCGCCCAGCCGTTCACGCTCGACCTGGGACACGGGTCGAGCGTGAACGCGGCGGTGGCCAACTCGGCGCTGTCGGCCCGCTTCGGCTCGAACGCCGCCGATCCAGTCCTCGGGGCCGAGCAGCTGCTGGCCGACCTGAGCTTCGTCCACTTCGAGGATGCGTTCCTCAGCGACACGCGGGGCGTCGTCATCGAGCCGCCGTCGGGCTGGCACGCCTCGGCCTCGTTCCTCGATGCGCTCCTGAGTGGCCTCTCGGACAACCCCGCCTTGAACGCGGTGACGCTCAACCAGTACTTCGCCAAGGTGCAGCCGGGCGGCGGCCCCGGCGATCGGGAGCCGACGGTGCGCCACCTGCAGGCCGGGCCGGCGTCACGGGGGATCTCGCGGGCGGCCGCCGTGAAGATCGCCCAGGCCCGCCAGCAGCTCTCGTCGTACACCGACGCCGTCGACGGGCACCCGTCCGAGCTGTTGACCTTGTCGGACCAGTTGCTGGCGACTGAATCGTCGAACCTCGGCGCGGGACGTCGCACCGCCGCACTGAGCGCCTACGAGCGGGACTTCGCCACCCAAACGGAGAAGATCAGCCTGGCGACGGAGCAGACGGTCACGTTCACCGCGCAGCAGGCCTCCATCCCCATCACCGTGCTGTCGTCCGCCCCGTACCCGGTGAACGTGACCGTCACGCTGACGAGTGACAAGTTCGTGTTCCCCAACGGCAGCACGGTCAACCTCCACCTCGACCGGCCGACCACGTCGGTGCGGGTGACGGCACGGGCGCGCACGTCCGGCGACCGGCTGCCGATCGACGTCACCCTCCACACGCAGAACGGGCAGCTGCTGCTCGCCCACACCGTCCTGACGGTGCACTCGACCGCCATCTCCTTCGTCGGGGTGGCCCTCACCATCCTCGCCGGCGCCGTGCTCCTCTTCTGGTGGGCGCGGACCTGGCGGCGCTCGCGGCGCCAACGCCTGCGGGCCCACTGAGCATGGCCACCGCTCGCCGCGCCGCCGCCCTCCCCCTGCGCACGGCCGCGACGTACGTCGCCGTCGGGACGAGCATCTCGCGGATCACCGGCCTCCTGCGCTTCGTCGCGCTGGCGTGGGCCCTCGGCCAGACGCTCCTGGCCGACTCCTACAACCTGGCGAACACGACGCCGAACATGCTCTACGACGTCGTGCTGGGCGGGGTGCTCTCGGCCACGTTCATCCCCGTCTTCGTCGACCGGCTGGCGAACCGCACCGAGAAGGAGGCGTACGAGTCGATCTCCGCGGTCATCAGCGTCTCGGTGGTCGTGCTCCTGACCGCCACGGTGGCGGCGCTGGTGGCGGCGCCCTTCCTGATCGACGCGTTGACCGCGCTCGACACGCACGCCCATCCCGCCCAGGTGCACACCGTCATCGTCGAGCGACAGGTGGCGACGGAGTTCCTCCGGTGGTTCGTCATACAGATCGCCGCCTACGGGCTGTTCGCGCTCGCGGCGGCGCTGCTCAACACGCGCCGGCGCTTCGTCGCCGTCGCCTGGGCGCCGATCGTCAACAACCTCGTCTGCATCGGGATCCTCGTGTGGTTCGGCCTGTGGGCCGGGCACGGTGCGTCGCTGGCCAGCATCCAGCAGCACCACAGCCAGTTGGTGCTGCTCGGCCTCGGCACCTCGCTCGGCGTCGTGCTGCAGGGCGTGGCGCTGATCCCGAGCCTGCGGGCGGCGAACCTGCGGTTCCTGCGCTGGCGCTGGAACCCGCGGGACGAGGCGCTCCGCGACGTGGCGCATCTGGGCGCGTGGACCTTCGGCTTCGTCCTGGCCAACCAGATCGCGCTGTTCGTCGTCACCATCCTCGCCGGCTCGGTGCCCGGCCCCGACCCCGTCTCCTCGTATACGTACGCCTACGCCTTCTTCCAATTCCCCTACGGGGTGATCGCCGTCACCGTCATGTCGGTCGTCACGCCCGACCTGGCCGAGAAGTGGTCGACGGACCAGACCGGCGCGTTCCTGCACCGCATGACCGGGGGCCTGCGCGCCGTCCTGGCCCTCGTCATCCCCTCGGCGGTCGGCATGTTGTTGCTGGCCAAGCCGGCGGTGGCGTTGCTCCTCGGCATCGGGCACAGCACGCCTGCGGAGACGGCGACCACCGGCGAGGCGCTGGCCATGTTCGCCCTCGGCCTGCCCGGCTTCTGCGCCTACCTGTACTTCGTCCGGGTGCTGCAGTCGATGCAGCGCACCAAGGTCGCCTTCTACCTCTACCTCGTCGAGAACGGGCTCAACATCGTCCTCGCCCTCGCGCTCGTCCACCCCCTCGGCGTACGCGGCCTCGCCCTCTCCCTCTCGATCTCCTACACGGTCGCCGCGCTCCTCGCCCTCGCCGTCTTCCACCAGTGGTTCGGTCGCCTCGCCGAGCCCGAGACGTGGGCGCCGCTCGGGCGCGTCATCGCCGCCTCCGTCCCGATGGGTGTCGTCGTCCTGATCGTGTCGAACCTGTCCGGGTCGACGAGCACGGCGGCGCTCTTCGTCCGCGTCGTGGGCTCCGTCGTCGCCGGCGGTGCGATCTTCGCCGCCGTGGTGTTCCTGCTCGGCCGGCGCCACGACGCGTCACGGCGCCGTCGTCCGCCGCCGGCCCCGCCCCCACCGCCGCCGCCCACCAAGCTCGTCGCCTCGTCGCGCACCCAGCCGCGCATCGTCCCGTACCGCCCCTGACCCTGCCCCTGGTCACCGGGCCGGTACCGCCCGTTGGGCCGGTTGGCCAGCGGTGCCCGTGGCAGACTCCTGCGCATGCCCGGCGTCCACATCGTGACCGACAGTGCCTGCGACCTGACCGACCAGCTCGTCAAGGAGCACGGCGTGATCGTCGTGCCGCTGACCATCCGCTTCGGCACCGAGGAGTTCGAGGACCGCCGCAATCTGTCGCCGGCGGAGTTCTGGGACCGCTGCAGCGGGAAGGGCGACCTGCCCGAGACCTCCGCCCCGTCGCCCGGCGCCTTCCAGGCCGCCTACCAACAGGCCGTCGACGAGGGCGCCGAGTCCGTCCTGTGCCTCACGATCTCGTCGAAGGTCTCGGCCACGTACGCGTCGGCGGTCACCGCGGCCGACTCGTTCACCACGGCCCCCGTCCGCGTCGTCGATACCTACTCGCTCACCATGGGCCAGGGCCTCCTCGTCATCGCCGCCGCCGAGGACTCGGCCGCCGGCAAGGGCATCGACGACATCGTCGACGCGACCGAGGACCGCGCCACGCGCACCCGCATCTACGGCGTGCTGGGCGGGCTCGAGCACCTGCAGCGCGGCGGGCGCATCGGGGGCGCCCGGGCCCTGCTCGGCTCGTTGCTCAACATCAAGCCCGTGATCCAGCTCAAGGACGGCGAGGTCGCCGAGGAGTCCAAGCAGCGGACCCGGGCCCGGGCGATCACGTACCTCGTCGACAAGGTCAAGGCCGACGCCCCGCTCGAGCGCGTCGCCATCGCCGACGGGGCCTGCGACGACATCACCGACGTCGCGGCCAGGCTCGGGGACATCGACAGCGAGCATCCGCTCCTCCGCGTCGAGCTCGGCCCGGTCGTCGGCACCCACGCCGGGCCCAACACGGTCGGCGCCTGCTACATCGTCCCAGCCAGCAAGGGCTAACCGGCCAGTAACCCCCGGGCCGCCGGGTAGTCTCACGCGGTGGCTGAGAACGATCTTTCCGACGCACTGTCCGCCCGTGCCCTCGACACGATCGACACCGTCGTGGCGACGGTCAACGACAAGGCGGTTCGCCCCGCCATCGTGGCCGCCCGCGGCATCGTCTTCGGCGTCATCATCGCCGTGGTCGGCGTCACCGTCATCATCATGTTCTGCATCGGGTTCATCCGCGTGACCACGATCGCGGGCCACCGCATCTGGGCCTCGTACATCGTCCTCGGGCTCATCTTCAGCATCATCGGCGCCGTCCTCTACTCCCGTAGGGGTGTCCCGCCCAATGCCTGAGCGACGCAAGGTCGTCATCATCGGGAGCGGGCCGGCCGGCCTGACCGCCGCGCTCTACAGCGCCCGGGCCCAGCTCGAGCCGCTCGTCTACGAGGGCGAGCCCTCGTCGACCAGCGACCAGCCCGGCGGCCAGCTCATGCTGACGACGGAGGTCGAGAACTACCCCGGGTTCGTCGACGGGATCATGGGCCCCGAGCTCATGGGGATGATGCGGGGCCAGGCCCAGCGCTTCGACGCCGACATACGCACGGAGCGGGTCAGCCGCATCGACGTGTCGCCGTGGCCGTTCCACGTCTGGGTCGGCGACCCGAACGCGGACGAGCCGACCGCCATGGCCGACACGCTCATCATCGCCACGGGCGCCCGCTCGCTGATGCTCGGCGTCCCCAACGAGGAGCGCCTGCTCGGATACGGCGTCTCGACGTGCGCCACCTGCGACGGCTTCTTCTTCCGCGACCACCACATCGCCGTCGTCGGCGGCGGCGACTCGGCGCTCGAAGAAGCCCTCTTCCTGGCCCGATTCGGCTCCAAGGTCACCGTCATCCACCGCCGCGACGAGCTGCGGGCCTCCAAGATCATGCAGGAGCGGGCCCGGGACAACGAGAAGATCGAGTTCAGGTGGAACAGCACGGTCACCGACGTCTGCGGCGACACCAAGGTGAGCGGCCTTCGCGTCAAGGACACCGTCACCGGTGAGGAGTCCGAACTGGACGCCACCGGCCTCTTCGTCGCCATCGGCCACGAGCCCAACAGCGCCCTGCTCAAGGGTCAGATCGAGCTCGACGACAACGGGTACGTCAAGACGTTCGACGGCACCACCCGGACCAGCGTGGACGGGGTGTTCGCCTGCGGCGACGTCCAGGACCACTACTACCGCCAGGCCGTCACCTCGGCGGGGTCCGGGTGCATGGCCGCCATCGACGCCGAGCGCTGGCTCGAGATGGCCAAGGGCGAGTAACCCCAGCCCCCGGCGGGGAACAGAACCACCAGCCGCAGCGTTGAACCAGCCAACAAGGAGATCCACATGAGCGAGAAGATCGAGACCCTGACCGACGCTACCTTTGACGAGAATGTCAAGGCTTCTGACGTGCCCGTCCTGGTGGACTTCTGGGCCGAATGGTGTGGTCCGTGCAAGATGATCGCCCCGGTCCTCGAGGAGATCGCGGAGGAGCAGGCGGGCAAGGTGCGGATAGCGAAGCTGAACATCGACGACAACCTGGACGTGACCCGTCGCTTCGACGTGATGAGCATCCCGACGCTGATCCTGTTCAAGGACGGGGAGCCGGCGGCCCGCCTGATCGGGGCCAAGCCCAAGGCGGCGCTGCTCGAAGAGATCTCGGCCTACCTGTAGGCCTGCCTCTCGCTGTCGGCGACCGCGGCCCCGCCGTCTCGGACGTCCAACACCGCCTGACCGCCATCCTGCCGGGCGCGCCCGTCGATGCCGACGGCATCTTCGGCCCGGCCACCCGCGCCGCCGTGCAGGCCTTCCAACGCCTGCGCGGCCTGCGCGTCGACGGCGTCTGCGGCGCGCAGACGTGGAACACCCTGGTCGAGGCCGGTTTTCGGCTCGGCGACCGCTTCTTGTACCGCCGGACCCCGATGCTGCGGGGTGACGACGTCGCCGAGCTCCAACAGCGCCTGTGCACGCTCGGGTTCGACACCGGGCGCATCGACGGCATCTTCGGTGACGCCACCGTGCGCGCCCTCGGCGAGTTCCAGCGCAACGCCGGCGTCCCGGTCGACGGGATCGTCGGCGGCGGCACGCTCCGCGAGCTGCTGCGCCTCGAGAGCCGTCACGACGACCCTGCGCTCGTGTCGCTCGTCCGCGAACGCGCCGCCCTGCGCGACGCCCCCGCCACGCTGCGCGGCCGCCACGTGGCGATCGGCGAGAGCGGCGGGCTCGGCAGCGTCACCGGGGCCCTCCGCCGCCGTCTCACCCTCGCCGGCACCCGGGTCAGCGAGCTCCACCACCCCGACGCGTCGGTCCAGGCCAAAGAGGCCAACGAGCTGGGCGTCGACGTGCTGGTCGGCTTGCGCCTCAACCCTTCGACGTCGTCGTGCCGCACCGCCTTTTGGTCGGGCAACCACGACGAGTCACCCGGGGGGCGCCGGCTCGCCGAACTGGTCCAGGCGACCGTGCCCCAGGCGCTCGGTGTGGCCGACGGGGGTGTCCACGGCATGTCGGTGCCCCTCCTGCGTGAGACCCGGATGCCCACGGTGCTCGTCGAGATCGGCCCCGCCAGCGCCGTCGTCGAGCACGCGCCGGCTCTCGCGACCGCCCTGTCGCTCGCGCTCGCCCACTGGGCCGACGTCTCCTGGGACTGATTACGGGTAATCAGCGCTAACGGGGCCGCCCGCCGCCGCCGGCGTCTGACAGTCACGCGCCCTGTGCGACCGTTCTGTGATCAACGCTTCCTGCGTGTGAACGACGTGACAATCCACAACATCATGCACAGGTTGTGGATGAAGCTGAACCGACCCTTGACAGTTACGCGAACTATGCGACGCCTCCGTCACCAACCATGGCTCGATAGATGCGCTCCAGGTCCTCGAGGGTGGCGAATTCGACCACCAACCTGCCCCGACGGTTCTGGATGTCAACCTTGACCCGCGGTGTTGAGGTGGGTCGACAAGAGCTCCTCGAGCTCGAGGACGCCTGGTTCGGGGAGCTTCTTGATCGGCGCTCGACGGGCCGCCGACTCGGTACTACTTGAGGTACCACCCTTTGCATCGGCCGTTTCGGACGCAGGCTCCTCCTCGCACCGGAGGGACGACCCTGGAGGTCGGTCCCGCCGGTCCGCACGAGGTCCTCGACCGCCCGAACCGTCAACCCCTCGTCGACGATGCGCTCGACGAGGCGCTCCTGGAGGGCGCGGTCCGGCGTGCCGAGCAGCGCCCGGGCGTGGCCGGCGGAGATGGTCCGCTCAGCCAGCGCCTGCTGAGCGCCGGCCGGCAACTGCAGCAGCCGGAGCGTGTTGGTGATCGTGGCGCGGCCCTTGCCCATCCGGGTCGCCACCTGCTCGTGGGTCAGGCCGAACTCGTCGATGAGCTGTTGGTAGGCCGCTGCCTCCTCGAGGGCGTTGAGGTCGACCCGGTGGAGGTTCTCGACCAGTGCCTGCTCGAGGCTCGCCACGTCGTCGGCCCGCTGCACGAGGACGGGGATGGTCTGGAGCCCCGCCCGCCGGGCGGCCCGCCAGCGCCGCTCCCCCGCGATCAGCTCGTAGGACTCGGACTCGTCCTCCTGCAGCTCCCGCACCAGGACGGGCTGGAGCAGTCCGACGGCCTTGATGGACGAAGCCAAGGACGCCATCGACTCCTCGTCGAAGTGGCTCCGCGGTTGGAAGGCATTCGGCCGGATGTGCGCGATCGGCACCACCCGGAGGACGGAATCGGACTCCCCGACCGCCTCGCTCGGAATGAGAGCGCTGAGACCCTTACCGAGTCCGCTGCGGCGCGCCATTGCTTACCTCCTTGGCCAGCTCGCGGTACGCCACGGCGCCCCGCGAAGCCGGATCGAACACGGTGATCGGTTGCCCGAAGGACGGAGCCTCGGACAGGCGGACGGTCCGGGGGATCACCACCCGGCAAACCCGCTCGGAAAAGTGCTCCCGGACCTCGTTGGCCACGTCGACCGAGAGACGGGTCCGGGCGTCGTACATGGTCAGCACGATCGTGGTGACCTCGAGCGTCTCGTTCAAGTTGGTCGAGACCAGGTTCACGTTGCGCAGGAGCTGGCTCAGGCCCTCCAGGGCGTAGTACTCGCACTGGATCGGCACCATGACCTCGTGCGCCGCCGCCAGGCCGTTGACCGTGATGAGGCCCAACGACGGGGGGCAGTCGATCAGGACGAAATCGAAGTCGTCGACGACGCTCTCGATGGCCCGCCGCAGCTTGAGCTCCCGACTGAAAGCGGGCACCAGCTCGATCTCGACGCCCGCCAGGTCGATCGTGGCAGGGGCGACGAAGAGGTTCTTGACGCTGGTCGGCTCGATGGTGTCCTCCATCGCCTGGTCCCGCATGATGACGTCGTACATCGACAGCTCGAAATTGCGGGCATCCAGGCCGAGGCCCGTGGTGGCGTTGCCCTGGGGATCGAGATCGACGACCAGGACGCGATACCCCTCCTCGGCCAGGGCGGCTCCGAGGTTGACGGTCGTCGTGGTCTTGCCGACTCCCCCCTTCTGGTTCGCGATCGCGATAACCCGGGGCAGCTCGCGGGCGGCCGGTTTCGCCCCGTTGAGCAGTTCATCGGCGTCGTCCCTGATGGTGGGCGCCCGCATGGTTGGCTCCTCGCCTCCTGGCGGATCAGGCGTCTTTGCCTTTTTGTCCGCCTTCTGTTTCTTGGCCATCTCCGCCTCGGGCTCCGATTCCTCGATCGACGGGGGCGAAATTACATCCTCGGTCCGGGCCTCTTGGTGGACCGCCGGAGCCTCCGAAATGGGCTCTTGTTCGGACGTCTGGGGTGGTTCGACGCCGTTTTCGGGCGGGGAAGGGAGATCGGCGGCCACTGGGCTGGCCGGGGGAGGGGCGGGTGTCGGCCACGGGGTCCTGGTCTACACGGGGCCGGCGTGGCGGCCGGTGCGGGGGGCCGGGGCTGGAGCCGGAGCGGGGACCGGGGAAGATCCCGCCGGGGGAGTCACGGGAGCCTCGGCGGGGGCAGGTGACGCCCCGTTTGTGACCTCGCCTGGGTCCGTGATCAGGCTCTTTACCGGATCGACCGACGTCGGGCCCTGCTGGGGTTCGGGGGGGCTCTGCAGCGTCTCGGTTGGCGATGGTGTCGGAATTTTGTCCCTGCGCCGGATGCGCATCAGGCGGGAACTCCGAGTCGCCACAGCACGAGGCCTATCCTGGCGTCCCCCAGCCGAGGCGGTCAAGGCTTAAGCCTCTGTTTCACGTGAAACATGACCTGGGGCGCGGTGGCAGAGCATCGGCCTGGGGTTCCACGTGAAACCTCTGCCCCAACGACTGTCCGGAGCGAGGATCAGGGATCGTCGGGCGGCGGGCGGCCGCGAAGAGTCGAGGAGCCGGTCGTCCAGCGGGGGAGTCTGGATCAGAAGAGAGGGCGTTTGGCGGGCACGCCGTCGCGGCGGGGGAACCGCTCGGGGCACGCCTCGAACTGGCGGAGCGTCTGGTACTCGAACCCCTCGTGCACCAGGCCGGCGGGCTCCAGGCCGAGCTGGCGCAGGGGCTCAGCGGGCCAGCGGGGACCCTCGGAGGGATCAGGGGCGCCCGGGGCAGCCGCTGGGGCGCCCGACGGCCCAGGGTCGGGCAGGGGAGTGGCGGGGGGCTCGGAGACGACCAGCCATCCGCCGAGCTTGAGGAGCGGAGCGGCGCACTCGGCGGTCACGGCGGGGCGGCCGAAGGAGCGGGAAAGGACGAAGTCGAGGTGGCCGCGGAGATCGGGGTCGCGCCCGGCGACCTCGGCTCGGTCCTGGCGTACGGCGACGTGGTCCTCGAGGCCGAGGCGGCGGGCGGCGGCGGTCAGGAAGGCCGTGCGGCGGGCGCTGGCGTCGAGGAGGACGACGGTGGCCTCCGGCCAACGCGTGGCCACGACGAGGCCGGGGAGGCCGCCCCCCGAGCCGAGGTCCAGGAGGACCGGCGGGGTCGGGCCGTCAGGCCAGAGGCGGCGGGCCACGACGGCGAAACCCTCGGCGTGGCGGAGCTGCGGGTCGAGCGGGCCGGGGCCGAGGAAGCCGGCGGCCCGGGCCTCGTCGAGGATGTCGAGGAGCCCGGCCGGCGGGGGAGAGGCGGCAGGGAGAGGGTCGGTGCGGGGCACCGACGCCGGGTCAGCTCGCCGGGGCGATGACGATGTAGCGGTGGGGGTCCTCGCCCTCGGAGCGGGTGGCCACGCCGTCCATCTCGTTGATGGCGTCGTGGACGGACTTGCGGTCGGCGGGGCTCATGGCCTCGAGCGCCTTCTCCTGGCCGGAGGCGAGCACCTCCTCGGCGATCTGGACGCTGAAGCGCTTGAGGGCGGCGGAACGGCGCTCCCGGTATCCCGCAACGTCGACCAGGATGCGGTCGGTGCGCGACGGGCACTGGCGCTGGACGACGGCCCGGGTGAGGTCCTGGAGCGCGGCGAGCGTCGAGCCGCGGGGGCCCACGAGCGTGCCGAGGTCGTCGCCGAGCGCGGCGATCTCGACGGTGTCCTCATCGAGCAGGCGGCTCTCGACCGTCGCCTCGAGGCCGTACTCGGCCAACAGACCGGCCAAGAAGGTCCGCCCGATCTCTCCTTGTTCCTCGAGCGTCATGCCCTCGGCCATGTCCTCATTCTCCTTCGCTTCGTTGCTCCGTTGAGACCTTGGCCCCGACCGCTCACCGTTGGAGCCGGCGCCGTTCCTCGACCCTTCGCCGTCCCTGGCGCCACCGCCACCGCCACCGCCGGCGGCGGCCCGGCTGCGGTTGCGGCGCCGGCGAGCCGAGCGGCTCGTCCCGGACCCCGTGCCGGCGGACCCGTTGCTGCGCTCCTCGCCCGCGTTGTCGGCGTCGGCCGTTGGAGCCTCCGCCTCATCCGCAGTGGCCGTGGCGGAGGCGCTGCCCCCGCCGCTCTCGGCGCGGGCGTTGTTCGACCTCGAGCCCGACGAGCCCTGACGCCGGTTGCCGCCTTGGCGGCTGCCCTGACGCTCCCCCTGCCCCTGCCCCTGACCCTGTCCCGACCGGCCGCCGCGGCGCGAGCGCTCGCGCTTGGGCCGGGCCCCGACGGGACGCACCCGGGCCCGCACCCGGGCCTCGACCCGGACACGGCCGAAGAGGCCCATCTTGGGCTCGGTGACGACAATGACCTCGGCGTCCCCGGGTCCGACGCCGAGCTGGTCCAGTGCCTGCTCGGTCGCCTCTTCCACGGATTTGCCAGCGACCTCTACCCACTCCACGTCCTAGCGTGCCTTTCTGGTCCGCTTGGAACGCGAGCGATTCTGGGTCTTGGGGGCCGGCTCCTCGACCGGCGCTCCCTTCCCGTTGGTGGGCCGCTTGCCCGCCGCCGGTTTCCGCCCGTTCGCGTTCGTGGACCGTCCGTTGGTGCCCGCCGGTCTCTTCGGCGGCACGGTTCCCTTGGCCAGCGCCGTCCCGTCCGTCGCGGTCGAGCGCTTCGACGCCGCTTTGGGCGTCGGTTTTGGTTCTAGTTCTGGAGGAGGCGGTTTCTCCTTCTCCTTGGCCGAACCGATCTCGCGTTCGGCGGCCACCGGTTTGACCATCCCGGTGCGGAACATCACCTCTTGGGTCCCGATCCGCATGGCCGAAGAAACCACCATGTAAATGGTTGCTCCCGCCGGCACTCTTAGGTAAATGAAACCGAAGATAATTGGGAAAAACTTCTGCATGGTTTGCATCTGCGGATTCGCAGCTGCAGCCTGCGGATTGCGGCTATTCATCTGCTTCATTTGGTAGTACTGGAGGAAGATTGCGACACCAATGAGCAGCAGATAAGGGAGGATCAAAACGAAGTCGCTGGCGCTGCCCGGGGTTGCGTGGTTCGACAAGGGATAAGCCGAAAGGTCCATCCCGAACCACCAATGCATCTGGCCCTTACTTACGACCAAATCGGTGTGCATTTGTGAAGCAGTCGGGATGTACTTAGGCGACCCACATATGGCTACAGTGCACTTCTGATAGACGCCATTTATGCCGGTGTAATAGTGGCCCTTGGTGACCGTGGTCGAGAGCCCACGGATCAACGTGTACAGCACGATCAGGAAGGGCATCTGCAGGAGGCTCGGCAGGCAGGCGCCGAACGGGCTCGTCCCGTTCTCCTTGTAGAGACGCATCATCTCCTGGTTGAGCATCTCCCGGTTCTCTGCGCCCTTGTACTTGGCCTGCAGTTTCTTCATCTCGGGCTGCAGCCGCTGCATCGCGATCATCGACTTGGTGCTCTTCACCGTGATCGGGGTGAGGACGATCATGATGAGGATCGTCAGGCCGGCGATGGCGAAGCCGTAGTTGGGCCAGACGGAGTAGAGCCCGGCCAGGATCAGGCCGAAGAGCTCGAAGATCGGGTGGAAGATCTCGCCGATCAGGTGGAACAGGGCGTTCTCGGTGCCGAGGAGCGGGCTCAGCACGGCTGGGCGCCTTCACGGTGGTGGTGCTGGTGGACCGGCGGGATCGGGATCGGGACCAGGTCGACGCCGTGGGGCCCGAAGGGCCGGCAGCGCAGGAGGCGGCGGGCCGTCAGCGACAGGCCGCGCCAGAAGCCGTGCACGGTGAACGCCTCGACCCCGTAGTTCGAGCAGCTCGGGTAGAAGCGGCAGGGGGAGATCCGGCCCGAGGCCGCGCCCTGGTAGCGCGCGGAGCACGGCGATGGCGCCGCGGGCGGCGGGGCCGGGACGGGGCTCGGTCTCGGCCGTCACGGGCGGCTCGCCGACTGGCCGGCGCGCCGCAACGCCCGGGTGACGTCGTGGCGGAGGTCGGCGGCGCTCAGGCCCGCCGCGCCCGGGTCAAGCCGGACGACGAAGGCGCCGCGGGGGAGGGACGACGCTTCCTCCCGGACCACGGCCCGGGCCCGCCGGCGGAGCCGGTTGCGCACCACGGCGGTGCCGCAGCGACGGCCAATTGCGTACCCGACCTGGGGAAACACGCCGGTAGCGGTCTCGTCGGCCGGCACGAAGACGGCGCGCACGGGGCCGCTGGCGCCACGGGCGCGCGAGCGCTGCACCTCGGCGAACGCCGCGCGGCTGGTGATGCGTCCGACCGTCTTGGCAGGCACGAGGTCCGTACTCAGACGGTGAGGCGGTGGCGGCCCTTGGCGCGCCGGGACTTCAGGATCGCCCGCCCCGCCCTGGTGGACATGCGCTTGCGGAACCCGTGCGTGCTGGCCCGCTTGCGGGTATTCGGTTGGTAGGTGCGCTTCACGTCATTCAGCCTTTCACGACGCCCACGACGGCCTCGGTGCACCGGTCCGTCGCGGGGTTCATGCCACGGCCCTCGGAAGGAATCTGGCCGGCGGCGGCGAGTCGTCCCATGTTAGGCGCGATTTGTGGGTGGCCTCTAGTCGCATCGACGCTCGGGGTGTACGTTCAACCGATTACCCGCACCGAGGATCGTCGCCGACATCTGGCCGGCCGCCGAGGGGGGAGAAGGGTCGTCTGGCGAGAGCGGTGAATCAGGCAGGAGATCTCTGGACACAGTGCACCGGGTCGCTGCGCGACCAGGTGTCGGAGAGCACGTGGCAGCTGTGGCTGTCGGGTATCGAGCCGGTCGACTACGCCGACGGCGTCTTCGTGTTGTCGGTCCCCAACGCCCTCATCCGCGAGCGGGTCGAGTCGCGGTACCTCCCCATGATCGAGGACACGCTGGCGAACGACGTGGGCGCCCCGGTGCGCGGGCGGCTCGCAGGTGCACGAACGGTGGTGATGTCCGCCGTGGCGGCCGAGCCGGCCGCCACGCGGCGCGACGACCGGCTCGGCGGGGGCGGGACTTCCGCGGCGGCGCCGGGCCTCGACGAGGTCTTCGGGCTGCCGGCCGACCCGAACCCGGTGCCGGCCGACGCCGTCGCCCGCCAGGCCGGCACGGGCCGCGAGTCGCCGGCCGTGCAGCTCGACTCGAAGTTCACGTTCGAGTCCTTCGTGGCCGCCTCCTCCAACCGCCTGGCCCACGCGGCGGCCCAGGCCGTGGCCGAAACCCCAGGTCGTTCGTACAATCCGCTGTTCATCTACGGCGACTCGGGGCTGGGCAAGACGCACCTGCTGCACGCCATCGGCAACTACGTCACCGAGAACTACGCGCGGCGCAAGGTCCTCTACGTCACGACCGAGACGTTCATGAACGACTTCGTCGACTCGCTGCGCACCTCGACCACCCTGGCCTTCAAGCGCCGCTACCGCGACTGCGACGTCCTCCTCATCGACGACGTCCAGTTCATGGAGCGCAAAGAGGGCCTCCAAGAGGAGTTCTTCCACACCTACAACGACCTCAAGGGCGCATCGAAGCAGATCGTGCTGACGTCGGACCGCCCGCCCAAGTCGATCGAGACGCTCGAGGACCGGCTGCGCAGCCGCTTCCTCTCCGGGCTGATCACCGAGATCGACCCGCCCGACCTCGAGACCCGCCTCGCCATCTTGCGCTCCAAGTGCCTGAGCGAGCACCAGGACGTGCCCGACGACGTCCTCGAGTTCATCGCCTCGCACGTGAAGAACAACATCCGTGAGCTCGAGGGCGCCCTCATCCGCATCTGCGCCTTCGCCAAGCTCAACCAGGAGCCGATCTCCCTGAGGCAGGCCGAGCAGGTGCTCTCCGACCTCGTCAACGCCGGCGAGCCGCGGCGGATCTCGCCCCAGTTCATCCTCGAGACCACCTCGGCGGCGTACGGGTTCCCGGTCGAGGCGCATCTGCGGCCCCAGCCGGACCCGCCCGCTCGTGACCGCCCGCCAGGTCGCCATGTACCTGACCCGCGAGCTCACGGACTACAGCTATCCCGCCATCGGCCGCGTCTTCGGCAAGCGGGACCACACCACGGTGATCCACGCCGTCGACAAGATCGCCGGCCAGATGCAGGAGCGCCGCCAGATCTACGAGCAGGTCACCGAGCTGATCCAAAAGATCCGTGCCGACACGGCCTGAGGCCGGGCGCGACGACCTCCTTACCCGGGCGCCTTGTGGTTCGCAAGGGGCAAAGGCTGTGGATGGCGCTCCCTCAACGTGGGGACCACGGGGCGCCGCGTCCCCACCCGTCCTCAGCCCCGCCCGGCCTCCTTGGACCGGCCCCGGCGGCGGCCCACACCCCATGGGGACAGCGACCCCGACGTCACGCTGCGCTCACGGCGTGTCATCCACAATTCACACCCCTTACTACCGTTACCTCTCCCATGTACCTTTCCCTCTCGAAATGACAAGCAGGACCCGCCTCCGAAAGGACCACCGTCCGTGAAGTTCAGATCCGAGCGTGACGCACTCGTCGACATGCTGGCCACGGCCGGCCGCGCCGTGGGCGGACGCGGTGGTTCCTCCCCGGTCCTCCTGGGCCTGTTGTTGTCGTGCAGCGGCAACGCGCTCGAGCGTCACCGGGACCGACCTCGACCTCACGATCCAGGTGAGCGACGAGGTGATCGGGATCGACGACGGCAGTTGTGTCATTCCGGCCCGCCTCTCGACCGACATCGTGCGGCGCCTGGAGCCCGGGGCGGTGACCGTCGAGGACGAGGGGGACCAGATCACAATCTCCGCGGCGCGCTCGACGTTCCGGCTCCACACGTATCCCGTCGTGGAGTTCCCCCCCGTGGGCAAGACGCGCCGAGCCCACGACGTACCTGTCGGAGTCGGGCCTCGGCGAGGCGGTGCGCCAGGTCGTACGGGCGGCGTCGCACGACGACGGCCGGCCGTTGCTGACGGGCGTCCTGCTGGCGCACGTCGACGGGTTCATCCGCATGGTGGCGACCGACTCGTACCGCATGGCGATGCGGGACCTGGCCGACACCGACACCATCCCGGGCGAGGAGGACCTGTTGGTGCCGGCGCGGGCGCTGTCCGAGCTCCAGCGCGTCCCGACCGGGACGATCGCCGACGGTGCGGCGACCAGCCGGGTGGGCGTGGCGGCGAGCAGCAACGAGATCACGTTCTGGCAGGGCAAGGTCCAGATCAGCACGCGCCTGCTCGAGGGCCGCTACCCGGACTACAAGCAGCTGATCCCCGACTCGTACCCGAACCGCCTGCACCTGGGCAAGGAGAGCTTCCTCGCCGCGCTGCGCCGCGTGCAGCTGCTCGTCCGCGACAACACGACGCCGGTGCGCCTGGCCATGCGCCAGGGCGGCGTCGACCTGAGCGTGCAGAGCCAGGACGTGGGCGACGCGGCGGAGACGGTCGACGGCGACTACAGCGGCGAGGAGCTCGTCATCGCGTTCAACCCCTCGTACCTGATCGACGGCGTCGAGGCGGTCACGGGTGACGAGGTGATCGTCGAGACGGCCGACGCGTCGCGGGCGGCCACGGTGCGCGGCGCCGAGGACGACCAGTTCCGCTATCTGCTGATGCCGGTGCGGGTGTCCTGAGGGAACGCCCCGCGCCGGTGAGCCTCCGGCACGTCGAGTTGACGGACTTCCGCACCTTCCACGCCGCGCAGCTCTCGCCCGAGCCCGAGGGGACCACGGCCATCACCGGCGCCAACGGCACCGGCAAGACGAGCGTGCTCGAGGCGCTGGCGTACCTGGGCACGCGGCGGTCGTTCCGCGGCGCGCCGCCCGAGGCGATGGTCCGGACGGGGGCGGAGAGCGCCATCGTGCGGGCGCAGTTCGACACGCCCGAGACGTCCGTGCTCGTGGAGGCGGAGATCAAGCCGGCCGGGCGCAGCCGCACGCGGGTGAACCGCAAGGACGCCAACGGCCGCAAGGTGCTGGCGGCCGCCGCGCCCTGCACGATCTTCTCGCCCGACGACCTGGCGTTGATCGGCGGCGCGCCGGCGGGCCGGCGCGACCTCCTCGACGACACCTTGGCGTTGCTCGACGCCGAGGGCGCGCGCGCGGCGGACGAGACGGACCGGGTCCTGCGCCAGCGGGCCGCGCTGCTCCGCCAGTCGGGTGGCCGGCTGGCGGCGGACGCCGTCACGACGCTCGAGGTGTGGGACCAGCGCCTGGCCGACGCCGGCAAGGTGCTCGTCGCGGCGCGCGAGCGCCTGGTCGCCGACCTCGAGCCGCTCGTCGCCGGCGCCTACGGGCGGCTGGCCGGCGCCGGCGCGGGCGCGGCTGCGGGCGACGCCGCCGTGACGCTGCGCTACCAACGCAGCTGGGACGGGGACCTGGCCGACGCCCTCGTGGCGGCGCGGACCGACGACCTGCGGCGCGGCCTCAACACCGTGGGCCCGCACCGCGACGACCTCGTGATCGTGCTCGACGGGCGCACGGCACGCACCCACGCGTCCCAGGGCGAGCAGCGCTGCCTCGCCCTGGCCCTGCGCCTCGGGATCCACGAGCTGGTGCGGGTGCGCACGCCGGTGCCGCCGACCCTCCTGCTCGACGACGTCTTCTCCGAGCTCGACCCGGTCCGCAGCCGCGCCCTCGTGGCGGAATTGCCCGCCGGCCAGTCCATCCTGACCACGGCGTCACCGCTGCCCGAAGGGATCGCCGTGGCGCGCGTCGTCCCCGTCGAGACGCTGCGGGGCGGGTGAGCACCCGGTGAGGGAGCGCCGAGGGGAGGGGCCGAAGCGGGTCGGTGACGCGATGCCCCGGCTGCTGCGGCGCCTCGGCGTGCCCGCCTCGCCGGCGACGATGGAGGCGGTCTTCGCCCGCTGGGACGAGGTCGTCGAGGGCGACCTGGGCGACCACGCCCGGCCGCTGCGCGTCGACGGGCGCACCCTCGTGGTGGCGGTCGACCACCCGGCGTGGGCGACGCGGGCGACGGATGCAGTCGGCGCACATCCTGGAGCGGGTCCAGGCCCTCGGCGACACCCCGATCGAGCGTCTGGAGGTGCTGGTCGAGCGGCCGTGAGCGACCGTTCTTGAGTGCCGAATTGTCGCCTCCATCGGGTAGAATGGTTTGTTCGCATCGAAAGGCCGGAGGTGCTCCGTTCGGGGATTCGATACGCACCGCGAAGACACCGTTGTTCTGAAAGGGCGCGCCTGTGGCAGTAAAGGTCGACGACACGCTGGATGGGGCGAATTCCTCGTACGGCGAGGCCGACATCACGATTCTCGAGGGGCTCGAGGCGGTCCGGAAGCGCCCCGGCATGTACATCGGCTCGACCGGGCCCGACCGGCCTGCACCACCTGGTGTGGGAGGTCGTGGACAACTCCGTCGACGAGGCGATGGCCGGGCGGGCCACCCGGATCGACGTCACGATGCTGGCCGACGGCGGCGTCCGGGTCACCGACGACGGGGCCGGGATCCCCGTCGGGCCGCACCCCAAGTACCCCAAGCAGTCGACGGCCGAGATCGTCCTGACCACCCTGCACGCCGGCGGCAAGTTCGGCGGCAAGGGCTACCAGGTCTCCGGCGGCCTGCACGGCGTGGGCGTGTCGGTGGTCAACGCCCTCTCGTCCCGCCTGATCCTCGAGGTCGACCGCGACGGCCAGCACTGGGAGGCGGAGTTCGAGAAGGGCGGCCGCCTCAAGCGCAAGATCACCGCGACCGGGCCGGCCCCCAAGGACCGCAGCACCGGCCGGCCGCGCACCGGCACCACCGTCACGTTCTGGCCCGACGCCAGCGTCTTCGACGAGACCGAGTTCCGCGCCCAGACCGTCATCGAGCGCCTGCAGATCATGGCCTTCTTGAACAAGGGCCTCGAGATCCGGTTCGCCGACGAGCGGACCGACCCCGAGACGAAGGTCACCTTCAAGTACAACGGCGGCATCGTCGACTTCGTCAAGCACCTCAACGCGTCGAAGGAGTCGCTCTTCCGCAAGGTCGCGTCCTTCGAGGGCTCCGAGGAGAGCCAGGAGGTCGAGATCGCGCTGCAGTGGAACACCGGGTACCACGAGTCGATCTACTCGTTCGCCAACGGCATCTCGACGATCGAGGGCGGGATGCACGTCGAGGGCTTCTCCAAGGCGCTCACCAACGTCGTGAACCGCTACGCCCGGGCGCGCAACCTCTTGAAGGAGAAGGAGGAGAACCTCAAGGGCGAGGACATCCGCGAGGGCCTGACCGCGATCATCTCGGTGCGCCTGCGTGACCCGCAGTTCGAGGGGCAGACCAAGGCGAAGCTCGGCAACGTCGAGCATCCGCTCGCTGACCGAGCGCACGACGAACGAGAAGCTGCGCGAATGGCTCGAGGAGAACCCCCGCGAGGCGAGCCAGATCGTGCAGAAGTCGACGCAGGCGGCCCGGGCGCGGATGGCGGCGCAGGGCGCCCGCGACCTCACGCGGCGCAAGTCGGCGCTCGACGGCGCGGGCCTGCCCGGGCAAGCTGGCCGACTGCTCGTCGCGCGACCCGCGCGAGTCCGAGCTCTTCATCGTCGAGGGCAACTCGGCCGGTGGCTCGGCCAAGGACGCGCGCAACCCGGTGACCCAGGCCATCCTCCCCATCCGCGGCAAGATCCTCAACGTCGAGCGGGCGCGCATCGACAAGATGCTCAAGAACACGGAGATCCAGGCGCTCATCTCGGCCATCGGCGCCGGGCTGGCCGAGGAGTTCGACGTCGACAAGATCCGCTACCACAAGGTGATCCTGCTGGCCGACGCCGACGTCGACGGCAGCCACATCCGCACGCTGCTGCTGACGTTCTTCTTCCGCCAGATGAAGCCGCTCGTCGAGGGCGGCTTCGTCTACGTCGCGCAGCCGCCGCTGTACTCGACGCTGGTCGGCAAGGAGAAGATCTACCTCAAGGACGACGCGGCCAAGGACGGCGTTCCTGGCCGAGCACCCCGACCACAAGCACGACTTCAACCGCCTGAAGGGCCTCGGCGAGATGGACTTCGCCGAGCTGCGCGACACGACCATGGACCCGGGCAAGCGCTCGCTGCTGCAGGTCAACGTGGAGCAGGCCGCGCTGGCGGACGAGGTGTGCTCCATCCTGATGGGTGACGACGTCGAGCTGCGCCGCCACTTCATCCAGACGAACGCCAAGGACGTCCGCTTCCTCGACATCTGAGGGACCGGACGGAAGCAGGAAGTAGGAAAGACATGCCACGTCAGTCGACCCGCGGCGCAGGCCGCGGCAGCGCCGGCTCCGGCGGCGGGAACGCCGCCCCGCCGGCTCCCCCCGGCGGCGACGAGCCGCCCGTGAGCGGCTCGATCGAGCCGATCGAGATCCAAGAGGAGATGGAGCGCTCGTTCCTCGAGTACTCCATGTCGGTCATCGTCGCCCGCGCCTTGCCCGACGTGCGCGACGGGCTCAAGCCGGTGCACCGCCGGATCCTCTACTCCATGTTCGACAACGGGCTGCGCCCGGACCGGCCGCACAACAAGTGCGCCAAGGTCGTGGGCGAGGTCATGGGGACGTACCACCCCCACGGCGACTCGGCGATCTACGAGGCGCTGGCCCGCATGGTCCAGGAGTTCTCGCTGCGCTACCCGCTCATCGACGGGCACGGCAGCTTCGGCGGCCGCGGGCCCGACGACGGCGCGGCCGCCATGCGCTACACGGAGTGCCGCCTGGCGCCGCTCGCGCTCGAGCTCATGGCGGACATCGACGAAGAGACCGTCGACATGGTCGCCAACTACGACGGCTCGGCGCTCGAGCCGGTCGTGCTGCCGGCGCGGTTCCCGAACCTGCTGGTCAACGGGTCCCAGGGCATCGCGGTCGGCATGGCCACGAACGTCCCGCCGCACAACATGGGCGAGGTGATCGACGCCGCCATCCACGTGCTGCACCACCCCGAGGCGACGCCCGACGAGCTGATGCAGTTCGTCAAGGGCCCCGACTTCCCGACCGGGGCGCTGATCCTCGGGCGCCAGGGCATCCTCGACGCGTACCGGACCGGGCGCGGGTCGATCAAGATGCGCGCCGTCGCCGAGATCGAAGAGGGCCGCGTCGGCGACCGCATCGTCGTGACCGAGCTGCCGTACCAGACGTCGGTCGAGGTGATCGAGCAGAAGATCACCGAGCTGGTGCGCGGCGGGGACCTCGACGGCATCAGCGAGCTGCGCAACGCGTCGGCCAACCAGCAGCCGCGGCTGATCATCGAGCTGAAGCGCGACGCCAACGCCAACGTCGTCCTCAACAACCTCTTCAAGCAGACGCCGCTGCAGACGAGCTTCGGCGTCAACATGCTGGCGCTGGTCGACAGCGTGCCGCGCACGTTGAGCCTGGCGCAGGCGCTCTTCCACTACGTCGAGCACCAGATCGAGGTCATCCGGCGCCGTTCCGAGTTCCGCCTCAACAAGGCGCGTAACCGCGCCCACATCGTCGAGGGCCTGCTGAAGGCGATCGACATGCTCGACGCGGTCATCGCGACGATCCGGGCGTCGGCGGACCGTCCCGAGGCGCGCGCCGCCGCTCATGGCCGAGCCGTTCTCCTTCACCGAGGTGCAGGCGACGCACATCCTCGACATGACGCTGGGCCGGCTGACGCGGCTGGGCCGGTCCGAGCTCGAGGAGGAGATGGCGCAGCTGCGCGAGACGATCGCCGAGCTCGAGGCGATCCTCTCCGACGACGCCAAGCTGCGCGGCGTGGTCGAGACGGAGATGACCGAGATCCGCGACAAGTACTCGAACCCGCGCCGGAGCGTCATCACGCACGACCCCGGCGAGATGGGCGTCGAGGACCTCATCGACGACGAGGAGATCGTCGTGACGATGACGCGGGCGGGCTACATCAAGTCGGTGGCCGCCGCCGCCTTCCGCACCCAGGGCCGCGGGGGCCGCGGCGTGCAGGGGGCGCGCCTGAAGGAGGAAGACCTGGTCAGCCAGGTCGTGCACACGTCGCAGCACGCGTACCTCTTGCTCTTCTCGAACCAGGGCAAGGTCTACCGGCTCCGGGGCCACGAGATCCCGACGAAGGACCGCACCGCGCGGGACGGCGGCGGTGAACCTGGTGCCGCTGGCGCCGAGCGAGTCGATCACGGCGATCATCGCGACACGCGAGTTCTCGCCCGACCAGTACCTGGTCTTCGCCACCGCGCTCGGGCAGGTGAAGAAGACCGCGCTGAGCGAGTACGACAAGTCGCGGCGGGAGGGCTTCATCGCCATCAACCTCCGCGACGGCGACGAGCTCGTTCGCGTGGTGGCCACGTCGGGCCACGACGACCTCTTCGAGGTGACGCGCAACGGCATGACGATCCGCTTCAACGAGGAGGACGTGCGGCCGATGGGCCGCGACGCCGCCGGCGTGCGCGGCATCCGCCTGCGCCAGGGCGACGCCGTCGTGTCGTGCGACGTGGCGGCCGACGACACCGACATCCTGATCGTGACGGACGCCGGCTACGGCAAGCGCACGAAGCTCGAGCGCTTCAACCGCCAGGCCCGCGGTGGCCAGGGCGTGCGCGGCATCCGGCTGACCGGCACGCGCGGGCACGGTCGTGGCCGCCTTCATGGTCGCCCTCGACGAGGAGATCCTCCTGGTCTCCTCCGGCGGGGTCATCATCCGGACCGCGGCACGCGAGATCGCGTCGCAGGGCCGTGACGCCACGGGCGTGCGGGTGATGAACCTCGACGACGGCCAGACGGTGGCCGCGGTGGCGCGGGTGGCGGCGGAGCCCGAGGAGGACTAGCCGGACGCGGCCGGCCGGGGCGGTCCGGGTCGGGTCGCGCCGTGCCGCCGCCGGCGCGTCAGAAGAACGTCAGCGACGAGATGGGCCAGACCCGCATGTCGACCTTGCCCACGATCAGGGACTTGTTGATCGGTCCCCAGAACCGGCTGTCGCACGAGTCGGTGCGGTTGTCGCCCATCACGAAATAGTTGTTCGCCGGGATCTTGTAGGCGTGGTCGAGGCTGTAGGGCGTGCCGCTGGGGCCCGGTTTCGTGACGCCTTGCTCGGAGGCGGGCAGCCAGCTCTCGTCGAGCTTGCGCCCGTCGATGTAGACGTAGCCGCCCGAGACCGAGATCGTCTCGCCGGGCAGGCCGATGACCCGCTTGACGAGGTCGTTCACCTCGGGCCCACCGCAGTTCTCGTCGGCCGGCCGGGAGAACACGACGATGTCGCTGCGCCCGACGCCGTGCAGGTCGTAGCTGAGCTTGTTGACCAGGATGCGGTCGCCGACCTGCAGCGTCGGCTCCATGGAGCCCGACGGGATGAAGAAGGTCTGGACGACGAAGGTCCGCAGCACGACGGCGAACGACGACGGCGACGACCACGACGATGACCGCCTCGCGCAGCCAGCGCGTCCGGGGCGGCGGTGGCACCGGCCCGTCGCTCGGCAGGTCGTCGATCCCGGGGCCGCCGGGGGGCGGCCCGCCGGGACGGCCCCGGTGTAGTCGGCCCGTCCGGCCGGCGGCTCGTCGACGGCGAGCGCCGGGTCGTCGGGTTCGGGCGTCACCGCAGGGCAGGCTAGACGGCGAGGCCGCCCGCCCGGTTTCAGGCCGGGACGGGGGTGGGGACGACCGAGGCGGTGTCGCGGCCCGAGCGCAGGAGCGTGCCGGGGACGGCGCCGGTGGGCGCACCGTCGCGTCACCGTCTCGACGCCGTTGACCAGGACGCGGACCACGCCGTGGGAGCCCGCGTAGAGGCGGGGCGTGTCGCCCGGCAGGTCGTGCACGAGGCGCGCCGGTTCCGAGTCCACCGTCTCGGGGTCGAAGACGAACAGGTCCGCCGCGTACCCCTCGCGGACGAGGCCCCGGTCGCGCAGCCCGAAGAGGGCGGCGGGCTGGCCCGTCATCATGTGCACGGCCTGCTCGACGGGGACGAGGCGCCGCCCGCGCAGGCAGTCGGCGAGGAACGCCGTCGGGTAGCTCGAGCCGCACATGCGGTCGAGGTGGGCGCCGGCGTCGGAGCCGCCGACCATCGCACGCGGGTCGTTCCAGATGGTGGCGCGCATCGCCCACGTGGCCTCGGTGCCGTCGTCGGTGTTCGGCCACAGGACCGTGCGCAGGCCGTCGGCCAGCACGATGTCGAGCAGCGTGTCGAACGGGGCGGTGCCGCGCTCGGCGGCGATGTCCGCCACGCTGCGGAACGCGCAGCCCTCGTTCTCCGGGGCGTACGTGTCGCCGATGACGTAGGTGCCCCAGTGCGAGAGGCCGCGGAAGACGCCGGCCTCCTTGCTGCGGGCGCGCTCGTCGAGCAGGGCGCGGACGGCGGGATCGGACAGCTGGGCCATGCGCTCGGCCTCGGGCAGCCCCATGACGTCGCCCCAGCCCGGGATGAGGAAGAGCGCGCAGTGGGTGCGGAAGCTCATGTTCATGGGCACGAGCGTCGGCATGGTGAGCGCGACGATGCGGCCCCCGGCGGCCGAGGCGGCGGAGGACGCCGCGAGCTGGTGCTCGATCCGCTCGCCCGAGCGCGCGTCGACGGTCAGCACGTTCCAGTTGAGCGGCCGCTGCGCGGTGACGCTCATCGCCGTCATCAGGTCGACCTCCTCGGGGCTGAAGGAGTCGAGGCAGCCGTTGGTGATGTACTCGAGCGTCGTCCCCTCGTGCGCGGCGACCTCGGCGCAGAACGCGAGCATCTCGCGCCGGTCTGCGTGGCGCGAGCTGATCGGGCTTGCCGTCGCCGTCGGAGTGGGTGCGCGACTGCGAGGACGAGAAGCCGAGGCCGCCGGCGGCGAGCGAGTCGGCCAGGAGCTCGCGCATGGCGGCGATCTCGTCGTCCGTCGCGACCTCGTCGCCGCGGGCCGCCCCCATCACCTTGCGCCGCAGCGCGCAGTGCCCGACCAAGAACCCCGCGTTCACGCCGAGGTTGCCGTCGAGCGCGTCGAGGTACTCGGCGAACGTCGACCAGGTCCACGGGACGCCGTTCTCGAGGGCGGCCAGGGGCATGCCCTCGACCTTGGCCATCATGCGGCGGATGTAGTCGGCGTCCTCGGCGTTGATGGGCGCCAGGGTGAAGCCGCAGTTCCCCCCGATCACCGTCGTGACGCCGTGCACGTTGGACGGCGACGCGGCCGGGTCCCAGAACAGCTGGGCGTCGTAGTGCGTGTGCGGGTCGACCACGCCGGGGGTGACGAAGAGCCCGGTGGCGTCGAGCTCGGTGGTGGCCGGCTCGTCCACGACGCCGACGGCGACGATGCGCCCGTCGCGGATGCCGATGTCGGCGGTCCGGGGTGCCTCGCCGGTGCCGTCGACGAGCGTGCCGGATCGGATGACGTAGTCGAGCAATGGAACCTCCGATGGGCCACCGAGCTGCGCTCAGGCGCCGAATCTGACGACCCGTCAGCTTATCGCCGTGCCCGCGACCCTCTCCCGAGGTCAGGTCCCCTCGGCGGGGCCGCGCCGGCGCCTGTGGACAACCCATTGGTTCCTGCCAAACCCCCGTGACGCCTGGGATTGTCCCCAAGTCATCCACAGGCTGTGCCCGAATCTGCCCCCGTTTTGCACCTTCCGTGCCCCGCCCACACGTGCTTTGCTCTGAGCGTGTCACCAACTCAGCCGTCTCGCCGATGCTGAACCTCCAACCCACCGCCGAGGGGGTGCTCCCCGGGCAGATGCTGGAAGGGGCGATCCGGGCCGGGTACGTCAACGCCGGGCGTTTCAGGATCCCTGAATCGAACATCCAGCCGGCGAGCCTCGACCTGCGGCTGGGGGAGCGGGCGCTCCGCATCCGCTGCAGCTTCCTGCCGGGGGCCGACTCGGTCGAGCGCAAGCTCAAGGACTACGTCCTCGACGAGATCGACCTGCGCGGGGACGGGGCGATGCTCGAGGCCAAGTGCCCCTATCTCATCGAGCTGAAGGAGCGCCTCGACCTCCCCGCCGGCCTGCGCGGCAAGGCGAACCCCAAGAGCTCGACCGGCCGCATCGACGTGTTCACGCGCGTCATCACCGACGGCAGCGACCGCTTCGACGAGATCGCGCCGGGCTACGGGGGGCCGCTGTACCTCGAGGTGGTCCCGCTGTCGTTCGCGGTCCGGGTCAAAGAGGACCTCACGCTCAACCAACTGCGTCTCTCGCTGGGGCGGCCCCAGCTGAGCGACGACGAGGTGCGCGGCGGCGCACCTCGAGGTCCCGATCCTCTACCGCCGCGGCGAGCCCGTCGCCGGTCGACGAGCTCGTGCTGTCCAACGGTCTGTTCCTCGGGCTCGACCTGAGCGGGGACGAGCAGGGCCGCGTCGGGTACAGCACCGCGACAGCGCCCCGCTGCTCGACCTGACCACCGGGGGCGAGGTCGACCCGCGCCCCTTCTGGGACTCGGTGTACCGGGAGGACGGCGACCGCCTCGTGCTCTCGCCCAAGCGCTTCTACCTGTTGATGTCCGACGAGGCCGTGTGCATCCCGCCCGACCTGGCCGCCGAGATGACGGCGTACGACCCGACCAGCGGGGAGTTGCGCACGCACTACGCCGGGTTCTTCGACCCGGGCTTCGGGTTCGACCCGAGCGGGGGTTTCCGTGGCTCACGCGCCGCCCTCGAGGTGCGGGCGCACGACGTGCCGTTCATGGTCGAGAACGGCCAGGCGGTGTGCAAGCTCACCTTCGAGCGGATGCTGGAGGAGCCCACGGCGCTCTACGGGAGTGGGATCGGGTCCTCGTACCAACAGCAGATCGAGACGCTCAGCCGCTATTTCCGGCGCACACAGGCGTAGCCGTTCACCAACTGTTTACACAAGCATCCCCGCGGGGTCGTCGGACCCCCGTGACCGTCGGTATCGCCGCACGACCAGGCGTGACGGCGACGGAATTCAGACCGGAGCGACGTTCTAACGCACGAATCGCGTTCGGTTGCATCGGCCGTGAGACCACAAAGTTCGCCCGCTGTCCGAATTGCAGCGGGAGGCGACCACAGTTTTGGCGTTACTCCCGTGGGTATATCCCAAGCGTCACGGGCTCAATGCGGGTCCGGGCTCAATGCGGGTCTGTGTAGCCCATACACAGAAACAGAAGGAGCAAGACCTTGAGGCGGAATCCTCTCTATTCAATTGCGGTGTTAAGTGGCGTCCTGGTTCTCGGCGGCGCAGGCGTGCTGGCGGGCCTCGGGCCCGCTGGCGCGGCGACGTCGAGTGTCCTGCCGTCGTCGTCGCCGAAACTGACGACGCCCACCACGGCGCCGGCCACGACGACAACGACAGCACCGGCGAAGTCGACCCCGGCCCCGGCCCGCACCGGCCCCGACGTCGACCCCGGACGCCACGCCTTCGGCGACGCCATCGAACCCGTTGGCACCGCTCACGGCGCTGCCGCTGTCGTTGTCATCCCCATCACCCTGTTGGCCAACGAGATCGGCAGCACTCGTGCTGCCCGGCCAGAACGCGCTGAGCGACACCAACACGACGAACCAGAAGTCGCCGCTCCTCAACGCCAACGTGCCGATCAACGCCTGCTCGCTGTCGCTCGGACTCCTGGCCGATGCGTCCAGCAGCTGCTCGACGACCTCGGTCGGCCTCAACCAGCTCGGCGCCATCGGGAACATCAACATTCCGATCACCGCGCAGTACAACGCGATCGGCCTGCTCGGGATGGCCGCCAAGTCCTCGGGCTGACCACCGGGCAGTCCTCGGCGTCGACGACGCAGAACGGTGCGATCAACCTTGACGTGCCGATCAGCCTCTGCTGCGATCAACGTGGGCCTGGTCGGCAACACGGCGAGCGACTGCAACCTCGCCGGGACCAACGGGACCGTGAGCCAGACCGGTGTGATCGATGCCGCCGTCCCGGTCACCGTGTGTGACGTGATCGTCGAGATCGACGGCAACAGCACCGCCAACTGCCCGCAGTACCCCGACACCATCACGCAGCACGGCCAGCTCGCCGACGCCTACGTCCCGGCCACCGTCTGCGGTGTGATCGCGGTGGTCGACGGCACCGGCACCGGGCATGTGCATGCCCAACGTCGGCTTCCCGCTCGTCAACGACCTGCCGACCAACAACGTGAGCCAGAGCGCGCCGATCGACGGCGTGGTCCCGGTCAACGTGTGCAGCGTCGTCGTGGCGGTGGACGGCTCGGCCAGCAACCAGTGCGAGCCGACGCACCTGGCGTCGACCCCGACGGGCAGTCGTCCCGGTCAACGTCCCGGTCACCGTCTGCGCGGTGACGGCGGCGCTCGACGGGACCGCCGACGGCACCTGCACCGGCTGCCAACCCCGGTAGTGACCCTGCCGATCGGCACGCCGGGCAGCCCCGGCACCGGCATCACGCTCCCGATCACCGTCTGCGGGATTCAGGTGGCGCTCGGCGGTACCGCCAGCGCCTCGTGCCCGAGCCCACGGTGACGACGACCGCGGCGGTGACGCCTCCGGCCGCCGCTCCGACGACCGCACCGTGCCGGTGACGACGGCGGCCGCGACGACGCCGACCCCGGTCAAGACGGCGCGCCGCCGCGACGGGACCGCTGGCCCTGACCGGTGCCCCGTTGGTGGTGGAACTGTTCGATCGGCGGCATCGCCCTGCTCCTGGGCCTTGCGTCTCACCCGGTTCAGCCGGCGCCGGGAGGCACGGAGCAGGCCTGATCGCAACCGCCATTAGGCAGAGTAGGAGGGAGACGCCCGGGGCGTTACCCACATAGGACGGGATCCGATGGAGGAAGGAGGGATCGATGTCCGACCAGCAGGAGACTGGTGGCTGTCACCAGTCTTGAGGAGGTCTTCCTGTCCCGGGAATTCGGTCGTCTCGCCCTCGCGCGGGATCTCGTCCATCCGTCAGCTCACGAGGTGGCGCGAGCCGCCCCAGCTCGAACAGGTGTTCCTCTCGGATGACGTTCGGTCACCCCGAGGCCGTCACCGCCGCCACCCCGGCGGGTCGCGGCGGCCGCTGGCGGTCGTGACGGGGCTCGGCGGGACAGCCGGGCCGAACGCGACAGCACGCGGTATCGAGCCATCGCGGCCGTCAGCGGCGTGGCGGCGGCGGCACTGGTCGTGGTCGGGCATCGCGGCGGGGTCGGGACCATCGTCGAAGCAGCCGACCGTCTCGGCGCAGGGGACGCAGCCGGGCGGTTCGAACACGGGCCCGACGCGGGCGGATCACCCGGCTCCGGCCCGACGCGCCCGCCCACAGCCCGGCGCCGGCCGGGCCAGGCACGCGCGCCGGTGGCGACATTCGGCTCGGGAAGCGGGAGCTCCGCTGGCCGAGCTCACCTCGGTCCACCACGCCGACCAGCCCGACCGTCGTCGTCGAGGTCCCGCCGGGGACGACGGTAGAGGTGGTGCCGACCACCACGCCACCAGCGAGCCGGCGCGGACCGGCTCCGGCGGCTCGGGCGGCACACCACCCCGGCCGCCTCGCCGGCGGGGGCAGCGTCCTGACCCCGCTCCTCGTCGTCGTCGGGCGACACGGTCGCGACCGTCGGCACCACCGTGACGGCGGCGTCCGGCGGGCTCGGCACGGCCCTTCCGGGCGATCTCTCCGGTGACCGGCGCTGCTCGGCAGTCTCGGAGTGACGGTGGCCGACCTCGGGCCGCTCGGTCGCCGGCACGACCACCTGACGTCCCCAGCGACTGCGGCGAAGGCTGCCGCGGGATTGGTGCGCCATCTCCGCTCGCGAAACTCGGAATTGCTCAAGTCCAAACGACCGTTTGGAGGCAATTGGCCGGCAGATTGTGCTGTCCTTATTCCCCGGTCGACCCGACAGTTATATGGTGAATATCGAGGGGGTAACACCAGTTTCCGGAGGTCAGGGCTCCGGAAGGCCCCTCAACAGCACGGACCGTTCCCACGGAGGAATGAGGGAGGGGCAGTGTCCGATTGGGCTGAGGCCGAAGATTACGCGACCCTGGAAGAGGTCTTCGCGTCACCGGACTTCGGGCGACCCACCGCCGCCCGAGGTCGATCGTGCCGCCCGGACTGGCGGCTGCCGCGGCCATGGCGACGCGACCCCGGCGGACCCAACTCCTTCGTGACGGTACGATCGCGTCGGTCTGAGCGCGTCGGCCGCCGCCGTGTCGGTGGTCGCGGCGCTTGTCATCGGGAGTGGTCCCGGTCAGCGTTCCGTCTGTCGAGCGCGTAGCCACTCGCACCGGCGAACGTCCCAACTCCGTGCGCCGTCGGGCGGACACCGCGGTCCGGCGACGGGAGTGCCGCTCCAGGCGACGACGCCGTCCGGTGCAGCGGCCGGTGCCCTGGTCGGGCCGGCGCGACGTCGCTCGGGCGCCGGCGGCTCAACGAGCGGCGGAGCGGCGGAGCCGCAGCACGCCGCAGACGGGACTGTCTTTCAACCCGCCGCGACTACGCACGACCACCACCACGACGACGACCACAACGCCGCCACCGGCGCCGCGCCGCGCCTTCGTCGTCGACGACGAGCCCGACCACGCCACCGACCAGCACGGGGACACAAGGGACTCAGGGGACGGCAACGGCGGCGGCGGCAATGGCAACGGCGCGGGCCGGGCAACGGCGGCGGCACACGGTCGCCGGCGGAGTGGCCGGCAACGGGCCGGCAGGCGAACGGGCAACGGCCAAGGAACGGGAACGGCCTGGCAATCGGCCGGGGGTCGGTCAGAACGGCGCCCGGTCCGGGCCCACCTCTCGGCGGCGGCCCGCAATCGGCTGCTTCCGCGCAGCAGAGGCGGACCCCGGGCGCGGCGGCACCACTGAGGCCGCCGCGTCCCGGGGGCGGACGTACCTCGCACGGCCCTGAACGGCGGGCCGACCGCGGCTGGTAAGCCTGCGGCAACGAGCGCGGAGCGAGGTCAGCGCATGAACTACACGAATCTGGGCACGGCAGGTCTGCGGGTGTCGAGGGTCTGCCTCGGCATGATGGGGTTCGGCAACGAGAGCGAACGCCCTGGGTCATCGACGAGGACGCGGCCGAGCCGATCGTGCAAGGCGGCCGTCGAAGGGCGGCGTGACCTTCTTCGACACCGCCGACACCTATTCGGGCGGTCAGCCAGCGAGGTGGCCACCGGCCACCTCGTCCCGAAGTTCCTCAGCCGCGACGAGGCCGTGATCGCCACGAAGGTGTTCATGCCGGTCACGCCGGGGGAGAACGGTGGCGGGCTCGGGCGCAAGCACATCCTCTCGGGGATCGACGCGTCGCTGCGCCGGCTCAAGATGGACTACGTCGACCTCTACCAGATCCACCGCTGGGACCCCCGGACGCCGATCGAAGAGACGATGGAGGCACTCAACGACGTCGTGCGCGCCGGCAAGGCGCGCTACATCGGGGCCAGCAGCATGTTCGCCTGGCAGTTCGCCAAGGCGCAGCACACGGCGGAGTCGCACGGCTGGGCCAAGTTCGTCTCCATGCAGAACCACTACAACCTCGTGTACCGCGAGGAAGAGCGCGAGATGATCCCCCTCTGTCTCGACCAGGGCGTCGGGTGCATCCCGTGGAGCCCGCTGGCGCGCGGCATGCTGGCCGGCAACCGCACGCGTGACGGCGGCCGGCTCACCACGCGTTCGAGCACGGACGCGTTCACCGACTACCTCTACGACCAACCGACCGACTTCGACGTCGTGGACGCGGTGAACGACGTGGCCGCGGCGCGCGGCGTCCCCTCCGGCGCAGGTCGCCTTGGCCTGGTTGCTCCAGAGGCCCGGCGTGACCGCCCCCATCGTCGGGTCGACCAAGAAGAAGCACCTGAAGGACGCCCTGGCCGGCCGAGGAGCTCACGCTGACCGACGGACGAGATCGAGCAGCTGGAGAAGCCGTACGTCCCGCACCCGGTGCTCGGTCACTTCTAAGACCGGCGCCGGCCACTCTCGCCGCGTCGATCCGTTCCGGTATCGTCGGCGCCGGTGGGTCGCGCCCGGTGGGCGCACAGAGATTGGGGGTGGCATGCGGGTCGCACTCACGGTGGCGGACTTCTTGGACCGGGCCGCGCGGGTCTACGGGCACCGCACCGCGGTGGTGGACGAGCCGGGCACGGCCGGGTCGCTGGGCGACCGCTGACCTACGACGAGCTGGCGGCGCGGGCCAAGGGCATGGCCCTGGCCCTCGACGACCTCGGCGTCGAGCACGGGGAGCGGGTGGCGATCGTGAGCCCCAACTCGGGGCGGTTCCTGGCCTCGTACTTCGGGGTGAGCGGCTACGGGCGCATCCTGGTGCCCATCAACTTCCGGCTGACGACGGAGGAGATCGCCTACGTCGTCGAGCACTCCGGGCGCGTCGGTCCTCCTGTACGACCCGGACCTGGCCGACGAGGTGGACACCATCAAGGTGGCGCATAAGTTCCGACTCGACGGCACCGACGACGCGGCGTTGTTCGCGCCGGCGGCCGAAGGGCGCGGAGCCGCGGCCGTGGACGGCGGACGAGGACGCGACGTGCTCGGTCAACTACACGTCGGGCACGACGGCGCGGCCCAAGGGCGTGCAGCTGACGCACCGCAACTGCTGGCTCAACGCCGCGGTGTTCGGGTGGCACACCGGCGTGAGCGACCGCGACGTCCTCTTGCACACGCTGCCCATGTTCCATTGCAACGGATGGGGCATGCCCTACGCCGTGACCGGCATGGGCGGCACGCACATCGTGCTGCGCAAGGTGGACGGCGAGGAGATCCTGTCGCGCATCGAGCGGCACGGGCGTGACGCTGCTGTGCGGCGCGCCGGCGGTGGTGGCCGCCATTCTCGGTGCGGCCGAGGCGCGGGCGGCGGCCGGGCGGGCGGTGCCCGGGCGCGGGACGGTGCGCATGGTCGTGGCCGGGGCGCCGCCGCCGTCGAAGACGATCGAGCGCATCGAGACCGAGCTCGGGTGGGAGTTCATCCAGATCTACGGGCTGACCGAGACGGCGCCCCTGCTGACGATCAACCGGGCGCCGGCCGAGTGGGACGAGCTCGAGGCGGCGGAGCGCTCGCAGCTGCTGAGCCGGGCCGGCGTGCCGGCGCTCGGCGTGCGCATCGACGTCGACACGACGGCGAGGTGCTGGCGCAGTCCAATCACGTGTTCGCCGGCTACTGGGAGCAGCCGGAGGAGTCGGCGAAGGCGCTCGAGGGCGGGTGGTTCCACACCGGTGACGGCGGGTACCTCGACGGCGCCTACACCGTGATCTCGGACCGCAAGAAGGACGTCATCATCACCGGGCGGCGAGAACGTCTCCTCCATCGAGGTCGAGGACTGCCTCTACCAGCACGCCGCCGTCGCCGAGGTGGCCGTGATCGGCGTGCCCGACGAGAAGTGGGGCGAGACGATCAAGGCGCTCGTGGTGGTGCGGCCCGGGCGAGTCGTGCCACCGAGAGCGGAGCTCATCGCGCACTGCCGGGACCGGCTGGCCCACTTCAAGGCGCCGACGAGCGTCGAGTTCCGCGACGCGCTCGACCGCACGGCGACCGGGAAGCTGCAGAAGTACAAGCTGCGCCGAGCCCTACTGGGCTGGGCGGGAGAAGTCGGTCAACTGAGCCCCTGGGTCGGTGCGGACCGACGCCCTATCCCGGGGCTCACCCGGCTGACCTTCGCCGCCACCGGCCGGTGGGACCGCTCCTCGAGCACGAGGTGCCCCCGGCGGTCGAAGGCGGCCGCGACCTCGCCAGCGATGAAGCGACGCAGCGGGTCGCCGACGATCGTGCGGCGCCAGCCGCTCGTCGAGCCGGCTCGGCTCGTGGATCAGACAGCTGGGAGATGTCGGCCCGCGTGGCCAGCAGGGCCTGGTCGAAGTCGAGGTCGTCGGCGATCTGACGCACCAGCCCGGAGCAAACGGCGACGGCACCCGGCGGCGCCTGGGCGTCACGCCCCTCCGACGGGCATGCGGATGCGGTCGGCGGGGAGATCGAGCCCGCGTCGCACGGCCGCTCAGGATCTCGGCCGCCCGGCCCTGGGCCAGGTGCCGGCCGTCGACGCCCCGGGCGCGCCGGAGCTCTTCCGCGTTCGCGGCGGCCGTTGCGAGATGGCGAGCAGCCCGAGGTCCGAGAGGACCTGGCGGCGAGGCCGGTTCGACTCGGCCGCCGTGCGCTCGCGCCAGGCCGCGACCTCCTGGGCCACGGCTCGGGACTGGCGCGACATGCTGCGGATGTCCCCGAGCCGCCACCAGGCCTCCTCGGGGACGCGGGCCGGCGGGGTGCGATCGGTCAGCACCTGGTCGCACTCGTCGAGCGCCCAGTCGAGCCGGCCCAGTGCGCGCAGGCGTTCGGTGAGCACGTCGCGCACCTCCAACAGGTGCGCGACGTCGCTGATCGCGTACGAGATCTGGCGGTCCGACATCGGCCGCTCCAGCCAGTCGGACAGCCGGTCGGCCTTGGGCAGCGACACGCCGAGCATGGCGTCGACCAGACGCGAGAACGACGGCGTCGACATGCCGAGGAAGCCCGCAACGATCTGCGTGTCGAACACCGTGGCCGGGACCGCGCCGCAGGCGGCCATGAGCACGTCGAGGTCCTGGGTGCGACGTGTGCGCGACCGCGACGCCCGGGCCCGCCGAACACCTCGGCCAGCGGAGCCGGGTCGACGGCGAGCGGATCGACGAGCGCGACCTTGTCCGCCCAGGCGATCTGGATCAGTGCGAGCTCGGGACGTAGGTGCGCTCGGTGTGGAACTCCGTGTCGAACGCGTACACGTCCTCACGGGCGACCTCGGCCACCAACGACTCCAAGCCGCGTCGGTCGACGACCACGGCCGAGGCGGGGCGGGCGCGCTCACGTGGCGCCGCCGGGCGGCGCGATCGGGTGGTCGATGTGCGTCGGAAGTGATGAGTGTGATGGTCGGTATCCGGAGTCGTAGGTGTCGTCGACCCGCCGCATCCGGTGTCGCCGGACCCGCCTCGCGGCGAGGGCGTCGGGTCCCGATTGCCGTCGACGACCTGGGGCGACGTTAGCGCGGCCGCGCGCTGGCAAGGTCGGCTGCGGTGCAGACGGGTGGCAAATCGGTGGTTTCTGACGCGCCCGAGCGGGCCGTGCCGACGAGCCCCGGTACCCTGCTATCACGTCCTGGCCTGCGGAAACGGCACCTCCGTGACCGGTCGCGCCGCCGTGCGGTGCCAGGACGATGACTTATTGCCCTGTTGAACGCCATCCGGGGACCGGTAAGAGTGGCATTTACGTCGCCGAGGAGGGGGGCGGAGCGTGAAGAAAGAGAAAAAGAAAAAGTTCTTCAGCCGGGACGACGGGCACACGCGTGCCCGTGCATCTGACGACGCCGGCGTCAGGCCGGGCTCGGAGCGATCGGACTGGCGGTGCGCAAGACGGCGATCGAGCCCGAGGAGCGTGGAGTCGATGCTGAAGGAATTCAGCTCGGCCGGGGAGCGCACCACGGCCGTACCCCGCGGGCGGGCAAGTACGACCAGCTGTGGCAGCTGTCGATGGCGGACCCGCACACCGGTCTGGCCAACCAGCTCCTGCTGCTCGACCGCCTGACCCAGTCGCTGGCCCGTCGCCGGCGCCACGGCGGCGAGGTCGTCGTCTGCCACATCGACCTCGACAACCTCGGTGAGATCAACGTGGACCTCGGCTACACGATCGGGCAACACCGTCCTGTGCGAGATGTCGAACCGGCTCACCTCCGTGCTGCGCACCGAGGACACCGTCGGCCGTGTCGGAGGGAGCGAGCTCGTCGTGGTGCTCGCCGTCAACGACGAGCAGTCGGTCGGCCCGCTCATGCGTCGCCTCCAGCACACGTTCGACGAGCCCGTCGTCGTCGGGGGCCAGTCGGTCCGCCTGCACGCCACGCTCGCCCACGCCCTGGCCGAGGACGGCGAGTCCGCCGAGGATGTTCTGGCCCGGGCCGACCGCACGAACCGCCTCGCCAACAGCTGAGGGCACCGCGTGCTCCGGCTGATCCGATGGGTCGTGATCGTCGGCGCCACCGCCGTGGCGGTGCGCTCGCTGCCCGGCGTGGCGCGTTATCTCAAGATTCGGTCGCTGTAGCGCCTCGGCACGATGGCGCGGGCGCGCCCGGTGATCGTGCTCATGGAAATGTCGCCCGAAGCCGGATCGAGGCGACGCCCGACCTCTTGGAGCACATGGCCGGCGTGGGCGCGCAGCGACAAGGACGAGGTCCTCGAACTCTTGCGAAGCCGCGACCGTCTTGGCCGCGTCGATCACCTCGTCGAGCCCCTGGCTCCCGTCACGTGCCCCGATGAAGTAGCCGACGATGAACGCCAGGACCAGTCCCACGCCACTCCCTCCTCTCGACCGTCGCGGTCATGATGCCCGGGCCTCGAGCTGCATCTCAACCGAGACGTCAGGGTAGATCTTGAGCGCGAGGAGCGGCGGCACGTCGAGGTCGAACTCTCGGATGTCGAGCGTGTGGTTGCCGCGGATGACCATCATGTCGCGCTCGAGGCGTTCGACCGTGACGACGCCGCTCAGCGGGCGCACGACGGCGTGCAGTTCGATCCTTCCCGAGACCTCGAACCGGTTCGGCTCCGTCGGCTCCGGGCCACCTGCTCGAGCGCAGCGTGGCGTCGGGGAAGCGCCGGGCGTCGATGCGTCGCTTGAGCTCGGTGTCGTAGAGGCTGTTCCCCGAAGTGAGCTCCCGGATCGACACGATGAGCTCGGCCGTGATCGGCGTGTCCAGGTCGATGGCCTTGCCGTCCAGACCCGCCGAGATCGACCCCCGCACCTGGCTGGTGGCGAAGGAGATGGGCCCGATGTTCGAGCGGGCCTTGACGAGCACGGCCGAGCGGCCAGGCTGGACGTTGAAGACGGTCGGCGCCGCCGGCTCCGGAGCTCATCGGGCACCGCGTCGTGCACGCGACCGGGCGCCGCGCCGTGCCGCTGGCACCGGCCGGCGCCCGCACCCCCGGGACACCGGCACGACGGTCACTCCGACGACGGCGCGGCCGACAGCCACGCCGAGATCTCGTCGACAGGAGAGGGCACGCGCCAGTAGAAGCCCTGCGCCTGGTCACACCCCATTCCCCGCAACTCGTCGAGCTGGGCGGCGTCCTCGACCCCCTCGGCGATGACGTGGAGGTCCGAGCGAGTGGGCCAGGTTGATCACGCTCGAGACGATGGCGTGGTCCTCGGGATTGGTCACCACCTCAGAGACGAAGGACCGGTCGACCTTCAGGTGCTGGACGGGATAGCGGCGGAGATAGCTGAGTGAGGAGTACCCGGTCCCGAAGTCGTCGATCGAGAGCTCGACACCGAGTGTGCGGAGCGACTCGAGCTGCGCGATCGCCGCCTCGGGGTCGTCGGCCGTGACGCTCTCCGTGATCTCGAGGACGAGCGCCCCCGGCCGCAGCTGGGCCTCGCGGAAGGCCGCGAGCCGATCTCGTCGACGAACCCCGGATCCTGGAGCTGCCGGGCCGAGACGTTGACCGCGACGAAGAGGTCGAGCCCGTTCGTGCGTCGCCACTCGGCCACCTGCTGGCAGGCGTTGCGCAGCACCCAACGGCCGATCGCAATGATCATCCCGCTTCCCTCGGCGAGCCTGATCCACTGGTCGGGCGCCAGGTCGCCGCGGGTCGGGTGGCGCCAGCGCAACAGCGCCTCGAATCCTCGCAGCGACCCGTCCGAGATCTCGACGATCGGTTGGTACACGCACGGACAGCTCGCCGCGCTGGAGCGCCCATTCGAGGTCGGTCCGCAACGCGGACCGTTCGATGGCGGCGTCGCGCATCTCGGCCTCGAAGAACTGGTACCGAGACTTGCCGCGTGACTTGGCGACGTACATGGCGACGTCGGCGCCGAACAGCACGTCCTCCGCGGTCTCGCCGTCGGCCGCCGACGGCCACGCCGACGCTGGCCCGGGACAGGATCTCCTGGTCGTTGATGCGGTACGGGTGTCCGAGCACGGCGATGATGCGCCGCACGATGACCTCGACGTCCGCCGTGTCGGCGTTTTCGAGGAGCAGGGCGAACTCGTCGCCGCCCCACCGCGCCACCGTGTCGCCGGGTCGCACGCACTGCTCGAGCCGGGTGCTCGTCAGCTCCAGGAGCTGGTCGCCCACCGCCATGGCCCAGCGTGTCGTTGATCGACTTGAAGTCGTCGAGATCGAGGAAGATCACGGCCAGCGACTGACCGTGCCGGCGGCGCCGGGCGAAGGCCTCCTCGACCCGGTCGACGAAGAGTGACCGGTTGGCCAGGCCGGTCAGGGGATCGTGCGACGCCCGTTCGCGGAGCTCGGCCTCGAGCGCGACGCGCTCGCTGGCGTCGCGGGTGTTGAGGACGAGGCCCTCCACGCTCGGGTCGTCGAAGAGGCTCCGTACGGCCGACTCCCCGACCCGCCACGACCCGTCGCGGTGTCGCATGCGTGCCTGAACGAGGCCGTTCCCGGGCTCGTCGTACGCCTCGGGATCGAGATAGGCGAGCAGCTGGGCCGCGTCTTCGGGATGGAGCCAGGAGGCGAGGTCCCGGCCCGTCAGCTCGTCGGGCGCGAAGCCGAAGACCTGCTCCACCGACGAGCTCTGATAGGTGATGCGGCCCGTGCGGTCGACCACCGTCGTGACGTCGGAGGAGTTCTGGGCCAGCGAACGGAAGTGGGCCTCGCTGCCGGCGACGCGTTCGAGCGCGGCCCCGGCGAGCGTGGCGATGAACTCCGCCAGTTGGATCTCGACGTCGCCGAAGAGGTCGTCGAGCCGGTGATGGGTGACGTTGAAGCACGCGACGACCCGGCCCTCGGACACGATGGGCGCGCACAAAATCGACCGCAGGTCGGCGAGCAGCATGCTGTCCGACTCGTCGACGTCGCCGAGGGAGCCCGAGACGACCGGTGCCATGCGGGTCCATCGCCTGACGCATGAGGTTCGGGGCTGATGTCGGGCACCATGCTGCCCGAGTCGCTCATCAGCGGGCTCGCTCGATGGCATCGCCGACGCCCACCACGTTGCAGTGGTCGCCCCGCAACATGAGCAGCGCCGCCTGGTGCACCTCCTCGTAGACGGCCGCGGGTGACACCGCCGCGCCGATGCGGCGCCCGACGTCGAGCAGCTGTTCGAAGCGGTCGGCCAGCGAGTAGGTGGTCTGCTGGCTCCTGCGGCTCCCGGGGCTCGAGGCTGCATCCGTTCCAGCTCGACCTCGGTCAGCGTCGTCCGCGTCCGGGGGCGCGCCCCTGGGCGACGGCGAGCCGTCGCCATCGCCTCGCGGGTCAGGGCCGTCTTCGTAGGCGGCTCCCTGGGCCTCGCTGGCGCGCAGACTGGCGGCGAACCAGCGCCCGGCCCGGCGCCGCTGTGCCCCGCAGCCGGCCACGACCGCTCGTTCGCGCAGCGCATGGGGCAGGTTGTTGCGGTACGAGCGGGCGAGGCGATGGGCCCGGCGGGCCGCGTGGGCGGCGCGGCGGAGCTGGCCGGGCGCGGACGTCGCCGCTCCGCCGGGTCGACGAGCTCGGCCTGCAGCGCAGCCCGTGGCCAGCCACGGATCGCGCCGGCGCGAAGTACTCGGCGTGCAGCCCGGCGTCCGAGATGATCTGCGAGCGCTTCGGTGAAGCGCTGTACCGCGGCGTCGATCTCGCCCGCGTACAGCAGACGAACTCCGTCGGCCAGGTGCACCTCGGTGGAGGTGTGCGCGTCGCCGAGATCACGCCCGATCTCCATGGCCACGAAGGCCTCCGGGACGTGGCCCACGCCGGCGCGGGCCCACGCGCTCAGCGCGATGCCGGCCGCCGTGGCGTCGCCGATGGACGTGGCGGTGTAGTAGAGGTCGCGCGGCCACCTCGAGCGCCGACTCCAGCTCGCCGAGGCGGTAGTGGGCGAAGGCCAGGTGCCACAGCGCCGTGTTCTGTTCCCACCGGCCACCGGTGCGCTCGAGCAGGCGGATCGACTCGCTGGCAGGCGTCGATGCACTCCGTCGAAGCGCGACGAGGCATAGAGCACGGTGGCGACGAAGCTGAGCGACTGGCCCTGGCCCCAGACGTCACCGCTCTCGCGTCGAATGGCCAGCGAGCGCTGTGCGTAGGCGAGGCCACGCGAGTACCAGGGCACCGTGGTCATCACCGGCGCATGCTCCGAGTACGCCTGGGCCAGCTCGGGGCTGGGCGGGATAGCGCTCGGCCAGGTTCATCTCGCGCAGATGGGCCCACGCGCAGGAGAACTTGCCGGCGCTGAACCAGTAGACGTGGGCCAGGTTGCTGTAGAGGCGGATGGCGACGAACTCACGCTCGGCGCCCCTCTCGGCCCGACGACGCGCGACGAACGGCCGCGGCAAGAGCGTATGCAGGCACTGGACGAGCGCTTCGAACACGACGGCGACGAACGTGGTGAACCGCGAGCGCGGAACCCAGCGACCGAGCGCTCGCAGCGCGCCCTCGAGCGAGCGGGCCGCGTTGACCTGGTCGCCCTGCTTGAAGGCGACGTCGCCCAGCTTCCCGTTGATGATCGCCCGCGCCACGGCGTCGTCGCTGAGCTCGAGCGCACGCTCGCAAGATGGCGTGTCGCGTCCGGGGTAGTCGCCCTGGAGCATGAGGACCTCACCGAGCTCCTCGGCCACCCGAGCCGACAACGCGGCCTGCGCCGACCGCGGCGCGCTCCGCAATCTCGGTAGTGGGTCACCGCGACATCGAGGGCATGGCGCGCCCGCGCCTCGCGAGCCGCTGCGGAGCGCGTAGGGCAGGGCGCGGGCCGTTTCGCCGCCGGCGTCGAAGTGGTACGCCAGCTCGAAGGCCCGGTCGGGGTCCACGGCCTCGATGCGCTCGGCGGCCGCCAGATGCAGCCGGCGCCGTTCGGCCGGATCGAGCCCGTCGAGCAACGCCTCGCGCAACTTGTCGTGGGTGAAGGCACAGCGGCCCTCCGACTCGGTCACCCACAGGATCCGCCGCCGTCGCGCGCTGTCGAGCGTCGGGCAGACGCGGCCAGCGTCGTGGCCCGACAAGCGCGACCGCCAAGCTCAGGTCGAACTCCTTGCCCAGCACGGCCCCGATGGAGAGCAAGCTCGATGGTGTCGGGCGCGAGGAGCTCGAAGCGCCGCTGCAGAATCAGTGCGGCACGCCGCGAGGTCTGCACGTCGCGCCATGGGCCCGGGGTCGATCTCCCAGCCCTCGCGGCCGGTGCGCAAGGCACCCGTCTCGACCATGCCGCGGAGCACCGCTGAGGCCATGAAGGGGCTGCCGTCGGCGAGCCGCACCACCGAGGTCCACGGCGTCGTCCGGCAGCGGTCCGGCCATCGACTCGCAGAGCGCCTCGACGTCGGCGGCGGTGAAGGGGCGCAGGTCGACGACCGACGTGGGGATCGACCGAGCGCAAGGGGTGACCGGCCGTCACCTCCTCGGAGCGGAACGCAGCCACGACGACCAGCCGGCCGTCCGCGTCGCCGCCTGGCGGTCCTGCCAGCGGTCGAGCAGCTTGAGCGTCATGGCGTCGGCCCACTGCAGTCGTCCAGGAGGATCGAGGACGGCACGGGGTGCCTCGCCGAGGACGTCGAGCAGCCGGAGGAGTGCCTCGATGCTCCTCGCCTCGCCGTACTGCTCGGGACCGAGGCCGCTGAGGTCGACCGGGCCGACCACGGCCGCCAGGGCCGGGAGCGCGGCCGCCACCGCATCCGCCCGATCGCCGAGGTGACCGCGGAGGCCACCCCCGTCGGCCAGTGCCGCGTCGAGGTCGCTGGCGACGATGCCGGTCGGCGATCCCCTCGAGCATCTGGAACGGCCGCGGCGCGGCCTGGTCGACTCCCTGGCCCCGCAGGACGAGCACGTCGCGTTGCGTCGCGTGCGACCGCCAGCTCGTCGAGCAGGCGGGTCTTGCCGGCGCCCGACTCGGCCTCCACCAGGACGAGGCGCCGTGACGAGCCGGCCGGCCGCTCCAACATTTCGACCAGGTCCGCCAGCTCGTCGGCCCGGCCGACGAACGCCGGCTCGGCCAGCACGTGACGAAGGTCGCGTTGGCCCGGCGTGACGGGTGGTTCGACGAACCCGGCCTCGAGGGCGACGCGGATCTCCTCGATGTCGAGTTTGGCGGCGGCCGCCGACTGGTACCGCGCACCGGGATCCTTGGCCAGCAGGCGTTGCAGGACGCCTTCGAGCGAGCGCGGCGCCGCGACGCCGAGTGAGCGCAGCTGGGGCGGCTCCGCGTTCAGGTGCCGGCGCAGGACCTCGCCCACCGTGTCGCCCGTCGAAGGGAGGCGTCCCGCTGAGGCATTCGAAGAGCACGACCCCGAGCGCGTAGAGATCGGTCCGATGGTCGACCGTCGCGTTGATGAGGCCGGCCGCCTCGGGCGCCAGATAGCGCACCGCCGCCGTGGGTCGTGTCGCGCCGTGTCCCCTCGGTGCCGCTGCCCCGGGACAGGCCGAAGTCGACGAGCTCCGCCGTCACGCCCTCGCCGTCCCGCGCGACGACGATGTTCGGACGGCTTCACGTCACGATGGACCACCCCCAGCTGGTGCACGTCGCTGCAGCGTGGTGAGGACGTCCGCCGCCAGCCGGAGCGAGGCGGCGATGTCGATCGGGCCACGGGCCAGCACGGGTCGAGCGGCTCGCCCGGGCACGCGCGGCTGCACCACGTAGAAGTGGCGGCCACGCTGGCCGCACCAGATGACGCGTCGGGTGTTGCCGAGGTCGATGCGCTCGAGCAGGCGAGCCTCGTGCTGCAGGCGCAAGTAGACGGCCGTCGGCATGCTGCCCGTCTCGATCGTCTTGACGACGACCTCGGCGCTCTGGCAGGCGGTCGATGCCCCGGTACGTGTCGATGCCGTTCCCCCGCTTGAGGAGCCCGACCAACTCGAAGCGCCCCTCGACGAAGCTCACCCTCGGTGCGGCACCCAGGGCCGCGGGGACTCCTCGATGAAGGTCATGACCCGGGCCCGGCGGCACGTGTTGGCGCGGCGACGTTGCGCCCGTGTGCCTCCCGCACGCCCATCTCTCGCCGCAACGAAGTGCGGCACCCCTCCAGGCCGACTCACGTTTCCCCGTATCCCCCGAAGCTCCCCGTTCCCTACGGATTCGGCAGTTTACCCACGCCCTTTGAGGTTGTCTCGGCAGCGGCAACACACCGATGCGTCCCCGCAGGAGACGGTTGCACGACTGCAGGGTCCCCAACATCTGTTCGGGGAGCCCGGGAGAGTACCGACACGCTGTCGGGGCGCAAACCCCGCCTTCGACCGAAATCAGGAGGAACGAATCTATTGGACGCGTCGCCGGACGCGCGCACGCTTGCAGGGCGATGTCGATGTACAGCGAACTCTTGAGCCGCTTGTGCGCTGACATGGACCCGGTGCAGCTCCCGACGTCGCGCGACGAATTGGTGGTGATCCTCTTGCAGTGCCGGCGTCGCCTCGAGGGCCACGGCGTGGCCGACTGGCAACGTCATGGCCGAGGACCTGGCGCTCGAGCTCGATCACGACCGCATGCTGCTCCGGCTCTGCGCCGCCATGGGGATCGAGAGCGACCCCGACCAGTTCGTCAACCCACTGGCAGAGCGGGCCCGCCTCGAGGGGATGTTGCGCCGAGCCGGCGTGGACTTCCGCACCCTCGACGACCACCGCCGGGTCGGAGTCACCTGACGTGCGGGCCAACGCACTGCCGAGCCGCGCCACGCGGTCAGCGCCGGGGAATCGACTTCCGTTCCGCCAGCACCGCGGCGTAGACGGCGGCCTCGGTGCGCCGCCGCATGCCGAGCTTGGAGAGCAGGCTCGACACGTAGTTCTTGACCGTCGCCTCGGCCAGGAAGAGGTGCTCGGCGATCTGGCGGTTCGACTGCCCGTGGCGCGATCAGCTCCAGCACGCGGCGCTCCTGCGGTGTCAGCACGGTCAGCCTGCGACTCGGCCTCCTGGTCCTTGCGCAACCGGTCGAAGAGCTCCTGGGTCAGCACCGGGTCGAGCAACGACATGCCCTCGCTGACCCGCCGGATGTCGCCCAGCAGGTCGCCGCTGCCGACCTCCTTCAACACGTAGCCGGACGCGCCCGCCATGATCGACGAGAAGAGTGCGTCGTCGTCCGAGTACGACGTGAGCATGAGACAGCGGACGTTCGGCAGTTCCGACTGGATCTCGCGGCACACCTCGATCCCCGAGCCGTCGGGCAGGCGCACGTCGAGCACCGCGACGTCCGGCTCGAGCTCGCGGATCAGGCGCAGGCCGTCGGCGGCGGTCCCCGCCTCGCCGACGACCTCGAGATCGTCCTCCGCCTCGAGCAGCGTGCGCAGCCCCGTCCGGACGAGCTCATGATCGTCCAGCACGAAAACCCGTATCCCCATGCGTTGATTGTGCCATGCGCCCGCTGCTGTGGTCCGCCGAACCGCGTTCCCCGACGCACGCACGAAGGCGCCCGGCACGGCGCCGAGGCACCGATAGCCTGGTCCGTCGTGCAGCCGTTCGATCAGATCGACGACCCGGTCAAGCTGCGCCGCCTGGTGCAGGCGATCCTGATCCTCGATGCCGAACTCAACCTGCCCGTGGTGTTGCGCCGCATCATCGAGGAGGCGTGCGATCTGGTCGACGCGCAGTACGGCGCGCTCGGTGTGCTGTCGGCCGACGGGCAGACGCTCGACCAGTTCCTCACGGTCGGGCCTCGACAGCGATCAGGAGCACGCCATCGGTCCCCGCCCGACCGGACGCGGCGTCCTCGGGACGCTCATCGTCGACGACAAGCCGCTCCGCCTGGGCAACCTCTCCGACAGCCCGGACAGCTTCGGAACCCCGGCAGCACCATCCGGCGATGACGTCGTTCCTCGGCGTGCCGGTCCGCGTCCACGGCGAGGTCTACGGGAACCTCTATCTCACCAACAAGCGCCACGCCAAGGAGTTCTCCGCGCGACGACGAGGAGCTCGTGCTGGCCCTCGCCATGGCGGCGGGCATCGCGATCGAGAACGCGCGGCTGCACTCGCTGGTGCGCGAGCAACACGCTGACCGAGGACCGCGACCGCATCGCCCGCGACCTGCACGACTCGGTGATCCAGCGGCTCTTCGCCATCGGGCTGTCGCTGCAGGGCACGGCGCGCCTGGTCGAGCGCCCCGAGGCGGTGCTGCGCATTGCCGATGCGATCGACAAGCTCGACGAGACGATCCGCCAGCTGCGCAAGGCGATCTTCGACATCGAGCTGACGATCAACAAGGAGGGGCTGCAGCCCAAGGTCCTCGACCTCCTGCACGAGCTCCGCCCGGTGCTGGGCATCCCTCCCAGGTGGCGCTGAGCGGCGTGGTCGACCACGCGGTCAGCGGGCAGCTGGCCGAGGAGGTGCTGGCCGTCCTGCGCGAGGCGCTGACGAACGTCGGCAAGCACGCCAAGGCGACCCAGGTCGTCATCACCATCGCCGCCGAGCGACGACCTGCGGATCGTGGTCGCCGACGACGGCATCGGCGTGGGCGCGTCCGCCGAGGGGTCCCGCGGCGGCCGGGGTCTCAAGAACATGCGGCAACGGGCGGAGCGCCTCGGCGGGGGCATGGTGATCGGCACCTCGCGCGAGGGCGGCACCCGCCTCACCTGGTACGTGCCGCTGCCGCCGGTCGACGACACCTTCGGCGCCGCTGCGGGCACCAGCGCCGGGGCGACGACGAGCGCGTAGGGCCTTCGCCCGCCCACGCCCCGCCGATCCCGGTCCTAGCATCGAGGACGGCCCTCTCCCGGGCGCCGTGCGGACCACGCCGAGCGGCGGCGAGGCCAAGGGTCGGGACGACGGTTCGAAAGGGGTTCGACATGAGCACGACGGCGGCGACAGCGCCGGCCCCCACGGGCCGGCTTCTGGAGGAATGCCTTCGGGCGTCGCCAGCTCGACAAGTACCCCGACACCCTGCCGCGGATCGGCTATCTGGCCCTCGTCGTCCTGACGACGATCATGCTCTATTACCTCTACTACGTGGAGGGGGCGGTCACGCCGCGGCTGCTGCCCTACTACCACATGTCGTTCGCGTTCTTCCTGTACCTCCTCGTCGTGTCGAACGCGATCGGCGCGTTCAGCGCGTTCATCGGCGGCCTCTCCGACAAGATCGGCCGCGCCAACCTCACGATCTACGGCACGCTGGTCGTCGCGCTCATCCAGCTCTTCGCCATCCCCCACATCACCGACAAGTGGTGGTTCGCCGCGTCGTACTGCGTGATCGGCTTCGTCGAGGGCATCATCCTCGTGTCGACGCCGGCGCTGATGCGTGACTTCTCGCCCCAGATGGGCCGCGGCGTGGCGATGGGCTTCTGGGCGCTCGGCCCGACCATGGGCGCGCTATTCGCCAGCGTCGTGGCGACGAACACGCTGGACCACCTCTACCCGTGGCAGGACCAGTTCATCATCTCCGGCTTCATCTGCCTCGGCGTGGTGGTCATTTCGTTCCTGTTCCTGCGCGAGCTCTCCCCGCACCTGCGCGACCAGCTCATGGTGAGCGAGCGCGAGCGCGCGCTCGTCGAGGCGAGGGCCATGGGCATCGACGTCGAGAAGGCGACCGCGCACCCGATCCGCTCGATGATGAAGCTCGACCTCATCGCCTCGTCCGTCGGCCATCTCGGTGTTCCTGTTGTTCTATTACGCCTCGGTCAGCGTCCTGACCATCTACTGGGTCGTCACGTTCAACCGGACCACGTCCCAGGCCAACAGCATCAACGTCTGGCTGGCCGCGTCGCTCTCACTCGGGCTCGTCCTGGCGGGCTTCCTCTCCGACCTGTCGCGGGTGCGCAAGCCGTTCATGCTGATCGGCGCCGTCTGCGGCATCGTGATGATGTTCTTCCTCATCCATCAGACCGGCGAGCCCCACGCCAGCATCGACTCCAACATCCTGGTGATCGTGCTGCTCGCCGTCTCGATCGCGTTCGCCTACGCGCCCTGGATGGCGAATTACACCGAACAGGTGGAGAGCCACAATCCCGCGCTCACCGCGTCGGGTCTCGCCGTCTGGGGTTGGATCCTGCGCATCACCGTGGCGCTGTCCTTCCTCGTGCTGCCCTACGTCATCACCACCTCGACGACGCTCGTCGACAACCAGAACGCTGGCTCCACGCTGCAGGCGATCCAGGCCGCGCAGCCTTACGCGCCGACACGGCGACGTTGAAGTGCAACCCGACCCCCGCCCCGTCGGACGTCATCGCCAACCTGAAGACGACGCCCCTGGCGCGACCCGAGCTCGACACCCTCGCCACCATCCTGACGGTCTGCAACAACACCCACAGCCTCACGCAGGCGCTGACGGCGGCCGGCGGGCTTGACCAACCACGCCGTGCTGGGCCTGAACGCCTTCAACCCGCTCGCCCTGCAGATCCAGAACGGCAAGACGGTGACCCTGGCCCAGGTGGCCGGGGTGGCGAAGTACTCGCCGAACCTCGCCAACCTGCTGTTCTCCGAGGCGAAGCTCGTCCCGGCGCAGCACACGTCGCCGGGCGAGTGGAAGCGCTGGTGGACCGTCTGCGCGATCGGCATGGCGGTCTTCGCCGTGCTGGTGTTCTTCATGCGCGGCCGCTGGAGTCCGCGCGCCGCCCGGCGCGACCTGCAAGAGCACGACCGCATCGTCACCGAGGAGCTGGCCAAGCTCGTCGCAGGAGCCGAGCCCGCCACCGTCTGAGCTCGTCTGCTTCCGGCGGCCGGGACGAGCGTGGCAGGATCGTCCCCATGCGTGAGCTCGAGCACTTCGTCGGGGGCAAGTCGGTGGCGGGGACGTCGGGCCGTCACGGGCCGGTGTTCGACCCGGCCCGCGGCGTGCAGACGGGCACCGTGCCCCTGGCCGACGCCGCGGAGATCGACGACGCCGTCGCCAGTCGCCAAGGACGCGGCGGTCGAGTGGGGAGCCGGCTCGCTCAGCTCGCGGGCCAACGTCCTCTTTCGCCCTGCGCGACCTGGTCAGCCGGGCCGCGCCCGACCTCGCCGCGGCCGTCACCGCCGAACACGGCAAGGTCCTGAGCGACGCCGCGGGCGAGGTGGCGCGCGGCCTCGAGAACATCGAGTTCGCCTGCGGTATCCCCCATCTCCTCAAGGGCGCGCACTCCACCGAGGTCTCGAGCGGCGTCGACGTGCACACCGTGCTCGAGCCGCTCGGCGTGGTCGCCGGCATCACCCCGTTCAACTTCCCGGTCATGGTCCCGCTCTGGATGCTGGCCAACGCCATCGCCTGCGGCAACGCGTTCGTGCTCAAGCCCTCCGAGCGCGACCCGTCGCCCTCGCTCCTCATCGCCGAGCTCGCGCACGAGGCCGGCGTGCCCGACGGCGTGCTCAACGTCGTGCACGGTGACGCCGAGGCGGTCGACGCCCTGCTCGCGCACCCCGACGTCGCCGCCGTCTCTTTCGTCGGCAGCACCCCGATCGCCCGGCACGTCTACGAGGAGGGGGCGAAGCACGGCAAGCGCGTCCAGGCGCTCGGCGGGGCGAAGAACCACATGATCGTGTTGCCCGACGCCGACGTCGGCGCGGCCGCGGACGCCGCCATCTCGGCCGGCTACGGCTCGGCCGGCGAGCGGTGCATGGCCGTCTCGGTGGTGGTCGCCGTCGGCGACGTGGCCGACCCGCTCGTCGACGCGATCACGCAGCGCATCCCCTCCGTCGTCATCGGCCCTGGCGACGACCCCGAGTCGCAGATGGGCCCCCTCGTCACCGCGCAGCACCGTCGACGCGCGTGCGCTCCTACATCGACGGCGCCGAGGGCGAGGGCGCCCGCCTCGTCGTGGACGGCCGCAGCGGTGCCGCCAGCGCGGCCGCCGCGCACCCGACGGCTTCTTCCTCGGCTGCACGCTCCTCGACGACGTCACGGCCCGGCATGCGCGCCTACGACGACGAGATCTTCGGGCCCGTCCTCAGCGTGGTGCGGGTGCCGGACTACGACGAGGCCCTCGACCTCGTCAACGCCAGCCCGTACGGCAACGGCACGGCCATCTTCACCCGCGACGGGGGGGCGGCCCGCCGCTTCCAGCGGGACGTGACCGCCGGCATGGTCGGGGTCAACGTGGCTATCCCGGTCCCCGTCGGCTTCCACTCCTTCGGCGGGTGGAAGTCCTCGCTCTTCGGCGACAGCGCGATGTACGGCCCCGAGGGCATCCGCTTCTACACCCGGCCCAAGGTGGTCACGACCCGCTGGCCCGACCCGGCCACGAGCGAGATCGACCTCGGCTTCCCGCGCACCCGCTGAGTACGCCTCTGGCCGAGGGCCCGTCCCCGCCGGTGGGCTCCGGGGATGTACTGATCGGACACGGTGTCCGAATTCATATACACCGGAAGTAGCGCCGAGCGTCCGGCAATCCCCCGATGGGGCGCCGACGTAGGACTGGCCGTAGGGTGTAATCGACATTGAAGTCAAAGTCGAAGAATGAGCTCGGGGAGGCACGGATGGCTCTGGCACTGGATGGGCTGCGGGTGGTCGATGCGGACACCCACCTGACGGAGGCCCACGACCTGTGGACCAAGCGTGCCCCGGCCAAGTACAAGGACCGCGTCCCGCACGTGGTCGACGTCGACGGCAAGCCCATGTGGTACGTCGACGGCGCCGAGCTCGGCTTCGCCGGCGGCGGCGGGGTCATCGACCGTGACGGCGGCAAGGGCCGCGCCGCCGAGGCGCTCTTCGAGTGGACCCAGGACAAGATCCACCTCGGCGCCTTCGACATCAAGGCGCGCATCGACGTGATGGACGACTCGGGCGTCTACGCCCAGGTCTGCTTCCCCAACTCCATCGGCCTCGGGGGCCAGGGGATCTCCGACGTGGTGAAGGACCCCGTGCTGCGCCTGCTCTGCGTGCAGATCTACAACGACGCCATGGCCGAGGTGCAGGCGGAATCGGGCGGCCGCCTCATGCCCATGCCCGTCCTCCCGGCCTGGGACGTGGACGAAGCGGTGGCCGAGGCCGAGCGCGTGGCCGACATGGACCTGCGCGGCGTGAACATCACGTCGGACCCCAACGACGTCGGCGGCCCCGACCTCGCCAACCACGCCTGGGACCCGCTGTGGGAGGTGTGCACCGACCGGCACCTGCCCGTCCACTTCCACATCGGCGCCAGCCTCACCACCATGACGTACTTCGGCACGTACCCCTGGGAGTCCCAGGACGAGGACACGAAGCTCGCCATCGGCGGCACGCTGCTGTTCATCGGCAACGCCCGCGTCGTGACCAACATCATCCTGAGCGGCATGCTCGACCGCCACCCGAAGCTGCAGATGGTGTCGGTGGAGAGCGGCGTCGGCTGGGTTCCCTTCATCCTCGAGGCCCTCGACTACGAGATGTCGGAGAACGCCCCCGAGTCAGCTCGAGAAGCTCTCGATGCTCCCCTCCGAGTACTTCCGCCGGAACCTGTTCGCCACGTTCTGGTTCGAGAAGAACAACCTGCCGGCGCTCGTCGACTCGGTCGGCGCGGACAGCATCCTCTTCGAGACGGACTTCCCGCACCCGACGTGCCTGTACCCCAAGCCGCTCGACACGGTGGCCGAGAAGATGTCGACGCTCACCCCCGAGGTCCAGCGCAAGATCCTGGGTGAGAACGCCGCCAAGCTCTATCGCCTCTGAGCGCCCGTCACGCGTTCGCAGCAACCGGGCTTCGCCAATCGGCGAGGCCATGCGCTGATTACGTCGGCCTCACCTGAAGGCTCGGCGGGGCAGACTGCAGACATGGACTGGCCGACGGGGTTCCTCTGGGGGACGGGCGCGTCGTCGACCCAGACGGACGGCGCGGCGCCGGCCTCGGACTGGTGGGACTGGGAGCGCGCCGGGCACGCCCCCATCTCGGACGAGGGCAACGGGTTCGCCACGCGCTACGCCGGGGACTTCCGCGCGCTGGCGGACCTCGGGCTGACGCAGCACCGGCTCTCCATCGAGTGGGCGCGCCTCGAGCCCGAAGAGGGCCAGCGCGACCCCGGCGCCATCGCGCACGCCCGCGACGTCCTCCAGGCGGCGCGCGACAACGGCGTCACCCCCTGGGTCTGCCTCCATCACTTCACGCTCCCGCGCTGGTTCGCCGCCACGCGGCGGGTTCCTCGTCGAGGCCAACCGGACCACGCACTGGCGTCGCCACGTCGAATTCATGGCCGAGACGTTCGGCGACCTCGTCGGCGGGTGGAAGCCGGTCAACGAGACGAACTACTACGCCGGGGCCGCCTACGGCGGACGGGGGCTGGCCGCCGGGCCACACGGACCGGGACGAGCGGGCGCTGGCGGCCGAGCAGATCCAGCTCGCCACGGCCGAGGCGGCGGTGCTGCTCCGCCGGACCGGCGCCCCGGTCGCCTCCGTCTTCGGGCTCTCCGGCGAGGTGGCCCTCGATGACGACGAGGCGACGGCGAAGGTGGTGCGCTCCCTGCCGAGCCGTGAACTGGGACGCCGGCATCGGTCTGTACCGCGACGGCGTCCTGCGCATGCCCGGCCGGGCGCCGATCGAGCGGCCCGACCTCGTCGGGTGCTACGACCTCTTCGGGTTCTCCTACTACGCCACGATCGGCGTGGCGCACGGTCAGGTCGTGCGCTACCCGGTCGACGCCCCGGTGTCCCCGCTCGGCTACGGCATCTGGGCCGACGGCCTCGGGCTGGTCCTCGACCGCCTGCACGAGGAGCTCCCCGGCACCCCGCTGCTCGTCGACGAGTACGGCCTTGGCACCGCGGACGACACCGAGCGCGTCGCCTACCTCGAAGACGGCCTGCGCGTCGTGCACGACGCGCTCGGCCGCGGCATCGACGTCCGCGGCTTCTTCCACTGGACCGCGGTCGACAACTACGAGTGGCTGCACGGCTACGACGTGCAGTTCGGCCTCATCGACCGCGACCGCCGGGTCCGGCCGAGCGCCGCCGTCCTGGCCCGGCCGAAGCCCGAGGCGGAGCGCTGATCGGGCGCCCCGGAACAGTGGTGGGCGAGGCGGGACTTGAACCCGCACATCCTTTCGGACACAGGAACCTGAATCCTGCGCGTCTGCCAATTCCGCCACTCGCCCGAGTGACCGGACAACAGTAGTCGCTGCGGGGCCTGCCCAGATCAGCCAAAAGGCTGATTTGGGTACAGGTGACCAGGTCAGACGCCTGCCGAGTCCCTGTTGAGCCGGAAGGGCCGGTAACCTTGCGGGAACCATGGGACTCCAGCAGTTTGAGGAGCGCCTTGAGCGTCTGGTGGAGGGAACGTTGGCCAAGCCGTTTCGAAGCAACCTCCAACCGGTCGAGATCGGTCGGAGGCTCACGCGCGAGATGGACCTGCATCGGCGGGTCGGCGTGCGCGGCCTGATCGCGCCCAACGCCTTCGCCGTGACGCTGTCGCCGGCCGACGTCAGCCGGTTCGAGAACTTCATCGACGCGCTGTCCCGGGAGCTCTCCGACGCCGCCCGCGAGCACGCCCGGATCGAGAACTACTCCTTCGTCGGCCCGGTCGAGGTCGAGATCTTCGAGGGGTCCAACCTCAAGCCCGGTCGCTTCACCGTGACCGCGGAGGTCCACGAGAGCGAGGACGGCGGCATCCTGGCCGAGCTCGTCCTGCCGGACGGCCGGCGCCTCTCCGTGGGCACCGACGGCCTGGTCATCGGCCGTCTACCCGAGTGTGACGTCGTCCTGGCGGACTCCAACGTGAGCCGCCGCCACGCCGAGCTGCGCCGCAAGGGCGACGGCGTCTTCGTCACCGATCTCGGGTCCACCAATGGCACCAGGGTGAACGGCACCCCGGTCCGGGAGCAGCTCCTCGCCAGCGGGGACGAGGTCAGCGTGGGGTCGACGAGACTCATCTTCGAAATGTCGTGACCGCACCGAGTGCGGGGGCGATGCTCATCGCCACGCAGAATCTGAACGCGGTCCTCCACGTCATGCAGTGGGGGGTCATCGCGTTGATCTTCCTCTTCTTCCTGCGCGTCATCCGTGCCGTCTGGGTCGAGATGAGCCCGGCCACCATCCGCAAGCCGCGCTGGCAGAAGCGCCAGGAGCGCCGCGACGAGCGGGTCGCCTCCCGGCCGGCGCGCGGCCCCCAAGCCGACCCGGCGCAAGCAGCTGTACCTCAAGGTCGTCCAGCCGCCCTCGCACGCCGGCCGCAGCTACGACCTCGACGACGAGCTGACCATCGGGCGCTCGCCCGGCTGCGGCGTCGTCCACGCCCGAGGACATCTACACCTCGACGCTGCACGCCCGGCTCTTCCGTCGCAACGAACAGCTGTGGGTCGAGGACCTCGGCTCCACCAACGGCACCTACGTCAACTCGGAGCGGATCTCCAACGCGGTGCGCCTGGGCAAGGGCGACATGCTCCAGATCGGCTCGACGGTCTTCGAGGTCTCCCGATGACCGTGCTGCGGTCCGGGTCCGCCACCGACGTCGGGCGGGTCCGCCCGATCAACCAGGACATGCCGCTCGAGCGGCCGAACCTCTACGCGGTGGCCGACGGGATGGGCGGTCACGTCGGCGGCGAGGTGGCGGCGCGGGTGGCCGTCGAGACGCTCGACCACGCCTTCGAGCGGGCCCCGACCGTCTCGGGGCTGCGGGCGGCGTTCTCCGAGGCCAACGCGGCGGTGTGGCACGAGAGCCAGGTCAACGCCGACCTGCACGGCATGGGCACCACGCTCACCGCCGTCGCCCTGGTCGGCGGCGACGACGGCCGCGACGTCCTGGCCCTGGCCAACGTGGGTGACTCGAGGGCCTACGTCTACTCGGACGGCCGGCTCGTCCAGGTCACGGCCGACCACAGCCTGGCCGAGGAGCGCATGCGCCACGGCGAGATGACCGAGGCCGAAGCCGCCGTCCACCCCCAGCGCCACATCCTCACCCGGGCCCTCGGCGTCTCCTCCGACGTCCAGACGGACATGTGGGAGTTGGAGCTGAAGACGGGCGACCGGGTGCTGCTGTGTTCCGACGGCCTCTCCAACGAGGTCGGCATGGACGAGATGGCCGACATCCTCGGCCAGGTTCGACGATCCCGCAAGAGGCGGCGCGACCACCTCGTCGACGCGGCCAACGACCACGGCGGCGCCGACAACATCACCGTGGTCATCGTCGACGTCCAGGTCGGCGAGGACGGCTGCCGACACCGCCTCGAAGTTCACGCCGATCGGGGCCAGCACCGCCGCCATCACGGTGGCCTCGGCCGGCGCGGCCGCGGCGGCCTCGGCCGGCCTGGCCAACGGCAGCCCGCCCGCCTCGGCACCGGTGCCTCCCGGCGACGGGGGATGCGCCACCGGAGGCGTTCGCCCCCGAGCTCTCGTCCGACGCCACCCGGCCGGTGCCGATGCACCGCACCGGCGGAGTCCCGGCCTACTCCGACTCGGACACGCTGGCCCCCGGGGCGCAGCTGGGGTTCGGCCGTGACACGACGACGCTGGGGGAGGAGCCGCGCAGCGACGAGTTCCTCATCGGCGCCGGCGCGTCGGTGCCCCTGTCGCGCACCTCGACCCGGGTCCCGGTCGCACGCCGCAGCCCGACACGTCGCCCAAGCGCAAGGAGAAGGAGACCCGGCGCGAGCGTCGGCATCGCCTCGGCATCCCCCGGCGCCTGACCTTCCGGGTGCTCGGCTTCATCATGCTGGTGGCGGCCGTGCCCGTCGCCGCCTACTTCGTGATCCGCTGGTACGCCTACGACAACTGGATCGTGACCCTCCATGGCAACCAGGTCGTGATCGAGCAGGGCCAGCCGGGCGGCGTGCTGTGGTTCCACCCCAAGGTGGTCGATCGGCCCCACGTCACGAAGAACGACCTCTCCCCCACGGCGGAGCTCGCGCTGCTCGCCGGGGTGCAGAAGTCTTCCCTCGGCGCGGCCCGGCGCCTACGTCACCAGCGTGACGACCACCACGACCACCACGACGACCACCACGACCACCACGCTCCCGAAGGGGTCCGCCTCGACGACCTCGCCGACCTCGTCGACGTCGACCACCACCACGACCACGCACCGTCGCGCCGGAACCGCAGGAGGTGCGCCATGACGGCCGCTCGCACGCCCGGCCCGCAGCCAGCCCGTTCCTACCCCGCGCCCAAGGGCGCCCAGCGTAGGCTCCGCTCGGATGCAACCCGTCGAAACGCCTCGGATCTATTCCGGACGCTACGAGCTGACGCACATGATCGCCCGCGGCGGCATGGCGCAGGTCTACCGGGCCATGGACATCCAGCTCGATCGGCCGGTCGCCCTCAAGGTCCTCTTCCCCGAGCTCTCGGTCGACAAGACGTTCGTCGAGCGGTTCAAGCGGGAGGCCCAGGCCGCGGCCAACCTCTCGCACCCCAACATCGTCCCGGTCTTCGACTGGGGCGAGGACGACGGCGTCTATTACATCGTGATGGAGTACATCGAAGGCCGTCCGCTGTCGGCCGTGCTCCGCGACCCGCAGAAGCTGCCGCCGAACCAGATCGCCCGGATCGGCGCCGGCACCGCCGCCGCCCTTGCCTTCGCCCACCGCCACGGCGTGGTGCACCGCGACGTCAAGCCGGGCAACATCCTCATCACGCCCGACGGCGAGGTGAAGGTGACCGACTTCGGCATCGCCCGCGCCATCAACACCGAGGAGAGCCTCACCCAGACCGGCGCCGTCATGGGCACGGCCGCGTACTTCTCGCCCGAGCAGGCCGAGGGCAAGAGCGTCGACGCCCGCAGCGACATCTACTCGCTCGGCGTCGTCCTCTACGAGATGTCCGTCGGCCGCCCGCCCTTCACCGGCGACTCGCCCGGTCGCCGTCGCGTCGAAGCACGTGCGCGACATGCCCGTGTTGCCGCGCGTCGCCAATCCCGCCGTCCCCGCCGCGCTCGAGGCCGTGATCATGAAGGCGATGGCCAAGGATCCGGCCGCGCGCTACGCCTCGGCCGAGGAGCTGCGGGCGGACCTCCTCCGCTTCGCCGACGGCCGCCCGGTCGAAGCGGGTGACCCGAGCCTCACGCAGCGTCATGGGTGCCGCCGGCGCCGGCGCGACCGCCACGACGATGATGGCCGCGGCGACCGGACGCACCATGGCCGTCCCCGCTGGGCGGGCTGCCGCCGTCCGACCGCGAGGCGGAAGAGCGCAAGAAGCGCACGCGGCGCCTCATCGTGATCCTGGTCCTCCTGCTCATCGCGCTCGGGATCATCGGCTACTTCCTGCTGAGCTCCGTCATCGGCGGCAAGGTGTCCGTGCCCGACGTCGTGGGCGAGACGACCGCGGCGGCGACGCAGACGCTGCAGAACGACCACCTCAGCGTCGGCACGACGATCTTCAAGACGAGCACCACGGCCAAGGGGCTCGTCCTGTCGACGAGCCCCGCCTCCGGTGCCTCGGTGTCGAAGAACTCCGCGGTGAACCTCGTGGTCAGCGACGGCCCCAACATCCCGACCGTCGCCGGTGCCCAACGTGCAGAACGACCAACTGACCACGGCGATCCAGAAGCTCACCGCGGCCGGCCTGACCTACACCGTCAAGGACATTCCGAGCACGCAGCCCGTCGGCACCGTGCTGACCCAGAGCCCGGCCGGCCGGCACGAAGATCAAGGCGAACGTCCCGGTGGTGCCTCACGGTGTCGGGCAACCAGACGCAGGTCGTCGGTCCCGAGCGTGCTCGGGCAGTCGGCGGCCAGCGCCGGCTCGATCCTGGCGCAGAAGGGGCTGACCGTCGGGTCACAGTCCCAAGGATGCCCGGCGGCGTACCAGAACGGGACCGTCGCGGCGCAGACCCCCGTCGGCCGGGGCCAACATCCCGCCGAACAGCTCGGTCAACCTCGTGATCTCGAACTGCGTCCAGGTGCCGAGCGTCGTCGGGCAGTCGGCCAGCTCGGCCCAGACGGCGATCACCAACGCGGGGCTCAACGCCAACTCGACGTTCGACACGACCTGTGCCAACAACGCCCAGCCCGGCAACGTCGACAGTCAGACCCCCGCCGGAGGCTCGCAGGTGGCGAGCGGCGGCACGATCGACATCTCGGTCTGTCAGTCGAACACGACGACGACGAGCTCCTCTTCGACGACGACCACGTCGACCACGGCCGTGATCGCAGGGCACGGACGCCGACGACGCGCTCCGGTCTGACCCGCCGGCGCTGACGGACCCGTCGGGGCCGGGCGGCTCAGGTCGCGCCGCGGCCGCTCCCGCTCCCGCGCCCAGCTGCCCGAGGAAGTTCGCCAGCAGCGCCGGCCCCGACGCGGTGAGCACGGACTCGGGGTGGAACTGCACGCCCTCGATCCGCAGCGTCCGGTGCCGCAGCCCCATCACCACGCCGTCGGTCGACGTCGCCGTGACCTCGAGCTCGGGGGGCACCGACTCGGGCCGCACCACCAAGGAGTGGTAGCGGGTGGCGACGAAGGGGTTCGGGCAGGCCGGCGAAGATGCCCTCGCCGTCGTGGTGGATCTCCGAGGTCTTGCCGTGCATCAGGTGCGGGCGCGGCCACGATCTCGCCGCCGAACGCCTGGCCGATGCACTGGTGCCCCAGGCAGACGCCGAGCAGCGGGATCTCCCCGCCGAGCCGGCGCACCACCTCGAGGCTCACCCCGCCGTCCTCGGGGCGGCCCGGTCCCGGCGAGATGAGCACCGCGTCGGGCCTCTCGGCCCGGATCCCGTCGACGTCGATGGCGTCGTTGCGGAACACGACGGGCTCGGCGCCGAGCTCGCCCAGCTCCTGCACGAGGTTGTAGACGAAGGAGTCGTAGTTGTCGACGACCAGCACCCGGGGGCCCATGGGCGCAAAATCGTACCGAACCCCGTGCCACCCGCCGTCCGCCGTCCGCCGCCCGCCCGGAGCCGTCCCGCGCCGGCGCTGGCTAACCTCTGACCCCGATGGCAACGAGCACGAAGGGCCCGGGCGGCGCGTCCAAGAAGGGCAAGTCGGCGACGGGGCGCACCACCTCCAAGATCGGGCGCTACAAGACCGCGGAGGAGAGCGGCCGGTACACGGCGCCGATCCCCAAGAACGTGCGCCACAGCCCGCCGTGGTTCGGCGTCCTCATCCTCGATGCTGCTGATCGGCGGCGTCGCCGTCATCACGGTCAACTACCTGGCGCACCTGCCGTTCGCCGCGCACGGCTCACCGTGGGGCCTGGTGGCCGGGCTGGTCGATGATCTTCGCCGGCTTCCTCATGGCGACTCGCTACCACTGACGACCACGCCGGTCCCGCCACGGTCTGGTACGCCAGCTACGGGTCGAACCTGTGCGCCGAGCGCTTCGGTTGCTACATCGCGGGGGGCTGCCCCGAGGGGCGACGCGTCCGTGCCGCGGCGCCCGCGACACGACACCGCCTCGCGAGGATCGCCCGCTCGACATCCCGTACCGGCTGTACTTCGCCGGGACCTCGAAGACCTGGGCGGCGGTGCGCCGTGCTTCATCGACCTCGTCGAGGACGCCGGCCACCCCGACGCAGGCCCGGGCCTACCTGATCACCTGGGAGCCAGTTCGAAGACGTCGTCGCCCAGGAGAACGGTCGTCGTGTGACCCCGCCGATCGATCCGCGCACTCGACGACCTGGCCGTGGGCGCCAGCCACCGCCTCGGGCCCGGCCGCTACGAGAACCTGCTCTGTGTCGGTCGCGTACGACGACGTCGCCCGTCCTCACGTTCACGTCGCCGTGGACGATGGCCGAAGCCGAGCTGGGCGCGCCCGCGCCGGACGTACCTCAGAACGATGATCGACGGCCTGCGCGAGTCGCACCAGCTGCGCGACGACGCCATCATCGCCTACCTCGGTGCCGCGCCCGGGTGCTCCGAAGAGCTCGTGGCGGACGCCCTCGACCCAACGATGAGACGAGAGCGAGGACCGGCTCAGCCCAGGCGCTCGATGATCGTCGCGTTCGCCAGCCCGCCGCCCTCACACATCGTGAGGAGGCCCCAGCGCCCGTTCGTCCGCTCGAGCTCGTTGAGCAGCGTGCGCCATGAGCTTGCCGCCCGAGGCGCCCAGCGGGTGGCCCAGCGCGATGGCGCCGCCGTTGGGGTTCACCATCTCCATGTCGGGGTGGTGCTCCTTCTCCCACGCCAGCACGACCGAGGCGAAGGCCTCGTTGATCTCCACGGCGTCGATGTCGTCCATCGTGAGCTTCGCCCGCTCGAGCACCGTCGTCGTCGCCGGGATCGGGCCGGTCAGCATCGTCACCGGGTCGACGCCGGCCAGGGCGAAGGCGTGGAAGCGGGCCCGCGGCCGCAGCCCGAGCGCGTTCGCCTTCTCCTCGCTCATGATCAGCACGGCCGACGAGCCGTCGGTGATCTGCGACGAGTTGCCCGCCGTGACCTTGCCGTCCTCCTTGAAGGCCGGCTTCAGGTTGGCCAGCGTCTCGATCGTCGAGTCGGGCCGGATGCCCTCGTCGGCGGAGAGGATCTCGTCGGTGTCCTTGCCCTCTTCGTCGTGCACGATCACGGGGACGATCTCGTTCTCGAAGCGGCCCTCGTCCCTGGCGCGGGCGGCGCGCTGGTGGCTCTGCAGCGCGAAGGCGTCGAGGTCCTCGCGCGAGATGTCCCACTGGTCGGCGATCATCTCGGCGCCGATGCCCTGGCCCTTGAGGCGGCTGTGGCCCTCCTCGTCGTTGTAGCGGGCCATCATCCGCGGGCCGAAGGGGAAGCCGAAGTCGCGCACGACCGACGCGCCCATCGGGGTGTGCGTCATGCTCTCGACGCCCGGCCGCGACGGCGATGTCGTAGGCACCGGCCATGACGCCCTGCGCGGCGAAGTGGATCGCCTGCTGCGACGACCCGCACTGGCGGTCGATCGTCGTCGCCGGCACCGACTCGGGCCAGCCGGCGGCGAGCACCGCGTTGCGGCCGATGTTGAGCGACTGCTCGGAGACCTGCATGACGCAGCCCATGATCGACGTCGTCGATCAGCGCCGGGTCGAGCTTGTTGCGCTCGGCGATGGCCTTGAGCGTCTCGGAGGCCAGGTCGACGGCGTGCCAGCCCCGGAGCTTCCCGTTGCGCTTGCCGCCGGCCGTCCGGACAGCGTCGACGATGACTGCGGTGGTCATGATGCCTCCTCAAATCCGGCGGGCAGTCCCGCCCTGCCGGTCCAAATCGCCCGACATTCTACCCGCCGCCCGCGGGGGGGCCACTTGGCCCTGACCAGGGAGACGAGGCGGCTCACACCGTCCCCGACGACGCACCTGCGCCCCCGGGTGCCGCCCGCGGCCGCCCACTAGGGTCTGCGCCGATGAGCCGCACCGCCAAGAACATGGACCGCTGGCTCGGCGACGGCGGCATGCCGATCATCGAGCTCGTCGGCGGCGCCTTCACCGGCTACGGCGTCGACGGCGAGGACCTCGGCTGGGTGGCCGGCACGTTCACGCCGACGGACCTGGGCTGCAACCCGCACGGGGTGGTCCAGGCCGGCATCCACTCCCTCCTGCTCGATGCCGCCATGAACTTCGCCATCAACGCCGCCCTCCCGGGCAAGGCCCGCACCCGCGGCACGCTCGAGATGAAGACCGAGTGCATGCGCCCGGCGCTCAAGGGCGAGCCCTACGTCCTGCGCGGCGAGGTCGTGCGCATGGCCAAGCAGATGGCCTACGGCGAGGCCACGATGCGCGACGCCGGACGCCGAGTTGATCAGCCGGGTCACGGGGACCTTTCTCCTGCATCGACCTCCCCCGAACCCACGAACTCCACCGCGGCTTCCGCCCAGCCTTCGGGCTGACCCCGTCGTCCCGCCGGCCCCGGGACCGGGGGCCTGCCGCCTGTGCTGCGGGCCCGCCCCGGGGACCGACCGGGTCTGCTTCGCCTGCCGCTGGATCGCCCGCCGGCTCGGCGCCGTGCTCGGCTCCGGTCTTCCCGTGTGGCTCTGCCCGCTGCCCGGGCCGCTCTACACGGTCCTGCATGGGCTACAAGGAGGCCCCCGTCGACGACGCCCGCGCCCGCTTCACGCCGATGGTCCGCTAGCTCTGCGCCGGTTTCCTCCGCGCCCATGCCCCTTGCGTCACCGCTCTCGCCGGCGGCCGACCCGACTTCGTCCTCCCCGTGCCTCTCGACCCACCGACCGGGCGGGTCACCCATCGCCCGACTTCCCGGTCTGGCCGCCGACGTCGAGGCGGCACTCCCCGGCGCGCGCTGGACGCCGGATCTGCTCGTGCGCACGTGCGAGCCCGTCGGCCACATGCGACCCTCCCCCCGCGCCTTCGTCGTGCCACCCACGCTGCGCTCCCGCCGTCGCCGGCCGACGCGTGGTGCTGCTCGACGACACCTACGTCAGCGGGTCCCGCTCGCAGAGTGCGGCCGCCGGCCTGCGCCGCGCCGGGGCCGCGTCGGTGGTCGTCGTGGTTCTCGGCCGCGTCGTGCGGCCCGACCGCGTCCCGGCGCACCACGCCTTCCTCTCCCGCCTCCCGCCCGACGACCCCTTCGGCGCCGGGGCGGGCCCGTGCGCCCGGTGTGTTCAGACGGCCGCGCCCACCGAATAGCGCACCCCGGTCAGCTCTTCGGACACCTCCCACAGATGCGCCGCCATCGTGAGGTCGCGGGCCCGACGGGACGGCTGCGCCACACGGGGCGGGCCGTACATCTGGAGGAAGCCGGACGGACCGACGTACTGCCCGCTGTGCAGGCTCGACGCGGTGGCCGCGGCAGAGCACCGGTAGCGCGCCGCCCGCGGTCGACTGCCCCATGTTCGACCCGACCGCCCGGCTCAGTCGCCGGCGCACCCGGCTGTCGCTCGAGGCGGCGCCGCTGCCGGCCAGATTGCTGCGCGTCCAGCCCGGGTGTGCGGCCAGCGCCATCGTGCGCAGGCCGGCCGCCTCGAGGCGCCGGCTCAGTTCCGCCGTGAAGAGGAGGTTGGCCAGCTTCGACGTGCTGTAGACGGTCCAGGCGTTGCGCGCCTTGGTGATCGCGACGTCGTCGGGATGCAGCCGTCCGAGGCGGTGCATGTGCGAACTGACGGTGACGACGCGGGAACGCTCCGTCGTCACCAGGCGGTCCAGCAACAACCCGGTGAGGGCGAAGTGCCCGAAGTGGTTGGTCGCCATCTGGAGCTCGAAGCCGTCGGCCGTCTGGTGCGACGGCGTGCCCATCACGCCGGCGTTGTTGATGAGGAGGTCGAGCCGAGCGTGCTGGTCGAGGACGTGCCCGGCCGCCGTGCGGACCGAGGCCTGGTCGGCCAGGTCGAGGTCGAGCACCTCCAGCGAGCTCCGAAAGAGCTGGCTCTCCAACTTGTCCCGCGGCCCGGGCGGCCTTCTCGTGGTTGCGGCACGCCATGATCACGTGCGCCCCGTGGTCGGCGAGGACGCGGGCCGTCTCGTAGCCGATGCCGCTGTTGGCGCCGGTCACGAGTGCGACCCGGCCCGTCAGGTCGCCGACGTCGGCGGCGCTCCAGGTGTCGTCGTTGGTCGCTTCGCTGCCCGGGATCCGCTGCATGCCTCGATCATGCCGCGCCCGCCGGTGGGCGTTGGACCGGACCACGGGCCCGGATGGCTCAGGCGTGGCCGATGTGATCGGCGGGCACGGTGCCGAGGCGCCCGGCCTCGAAGTCCTCGAAGGCCTGGACGATCTCGTCCCTCGTGTTCATGACGAAGGGCCCGTGGGCGTAGACGGGCTCGCCGATCGGCTGACCGCCGAGGATGAGCACGTCGAGGGCGGGGTGGCGGGAGTCCTGGTCGGCGTCGGCCCGCACGACGATCCCCTCGCCCGGGCCGTGCACGGCCAGCTGTCCGGAGTGGATCGGGCTGGGCGTCGGGCCCGACCGTCCCGCGGCCCGACAGCGCGTACACCAGCGCGTTGAACTGGCGAGGCCACGGGAGCAGGAGCTCGGCGCCGGGCTCGACGGTGGCGTGCACCAACGAGATGGGCGTGTGCGTCGAGCCGGGGCCGTGGTGGCCGCCGACGTCGCCGGCGATCACGCGGACGAGTGCGCCGCCGTCGGGAGTGGTGAGAAGCAAGACGTTGTCGGCCTCGATGCCCTGGTAGCGCGGGTCGATCATCTTGTCGGCGGACGGCAGGTTGACCCAGAGCTGGATCCCGTGGAACAGGCCGCCCGACGCGATCAGCTGCTCCGTCGGGCGCTCGATGTGCAAGATGCCCGCGCCCGCCGTCATCCACTGCGTGGAGCCGTTCGTGATCAGGCCGCCACCACCGATGGAGTCCTGGTGCTGGAACGTGCCGTCGATCATGTACGTCACGGTCTCGAAGCCGCGGTGGGGGTGCCACGGCGTGCCCTTGGGCTCGCCGGGCGCGTACTCGACCTCGCCCATCTGGTCCATGTGGACGAACGGGTCGAGCTCGGCCAGCGGGACGCCCGCGAAGGCGCGTCGCACCGGGAAGCCCTCACCCTCGTAGCCGGCGGGCGCCTCGGTCACGGTCTTGACCGGGCGGACCGTGGCGCGGTCCGCGGGCGGGGTGACGCGGGGGAGCACCAGGGTGTCGGGGACGGTCACTGCGGGCATGGCGATCTCACTTCCTCTCGGAGCCGCCGTGCGCACTTGCAGCCAAGGCCCGGCGGACAAAGGTGAAACCCGCCGGGACGACGTTCTGTTCCAGGGGCGGTCGGACCCCGGAGGTCAGGACGCGTCGAGCCGGGTCACCTGGTCGGCGCTGAGCGTGAGATCGGCGGCCGCGGCGGACGCGATGGCCGTCTCGGGGCGGCTGCTGCCGGGGATCGGGATGACGCGGGAGCCCTTGGCGAGCATCCAGGCCAGCGTCACCTGCTGCGGGCTGGCGCCGACCTCCTCGGCCACCGCGGCGAAGGCGGGGTGGGTGCGCTCGATGTCGTCGGCGCGTCCGATGCCGCCGAGCGGGCTCCAGGGGATGAACACGATGCCGATCCTCTGGCAGTGCTCGAGCTCGCCCTCCGACGAGCGGAAGCGCGGCGAGAACTGGTTCTGCACGCTGACGAGGCGGCCGTTCAGCACCTTCTGCGCCTCGTCGATCTGCGCGACGGTGGCGTTGGAGACGCCGGCCATGAGGATCTTGCCCTCGTCGAGCAGGTCGGCCAGCGCGCCGACCGACTCGGCCCACGGGACCTTGGGGTCGGGGCGGTGGTACTGGTAGAGGCCGATGGCATCGACGCCGAGGCGCTTGAGCGACGCCTCGGCCGCCTCCTTGATGTAGGCGGGGTCGCCGTGCACGGTCCAGCTCCCGTCGCCGGGACGGCGGTGCCCGCCCTTCGTCGCGACGAGCACGTCGTCGGTCGGCCCGGCGTACGACGGCGAGCGCCTCGGCGACCAGCTCCTCGCCGTGGCCGTGCTCGGCGACGCTCAGGGAATAGGCGTCGGCGGTGTCGATGATGGTGACGCCGGCGTCGAGCGACGCGTGGATGGTGGCGATGGCCTGGCGGCGGTCGGGACGGCCCTCGATCGAGAGGGGCATCTCGCCGAGGCCGATCGCGCTCACGGTCCGATCGCCGATGGGGCGTTGCTGCATGGGTCCTCCTCGTGGGTGCGACGAAGCGCGGGGACGAGCGGGTCAGCATCTCCGCAGGGACCCGACGATACCGGTGGTCCCTGCGGACGCGCACGGGTCGGGCACAGCGGGCGTCGCGCTAGGTGTCGGTGTCCGCGACGTGAAAGGTGATGCGGTGAGAGCTCGGTGTCGTCGAAGATCGGCCCGGCGTGGGCGGCCCGCTGCCGGAGCGCCTCCTTGTCCGGTCTCGCCCGCCCGCCGCACGTCCGCGGCGGTGATCTCGGCGAAGGTCACCGGCTCGATGGCGTCGACCTCGATCTGGACGCGGCCCACGCGGTAGCGGCCGCCGACCTTGGCGTGGCGGCGCCGCCATAGCCGGAACGTGACGGTGATGTCACCGGCGGCGATGTCGTCGTGCAGCTCCTTGCTGAACTCCACCGACGGCCGACGTTAGCGAGGCCGGGCGCTCAGGCGGGCGGGCTGCCGCTCAGCTGCCGTACTGCCAGACCCGCACCCAGTCCAACTCGGTGGTCGCTCGGGCGGGCGTCGACGTCGTCGGGTTGTTGACCCCGATCCCGACGGCCGCGGTGAAGGCCAAGAAGAACGGCTGGGTGAAGGGCTCGGGCGCAACGTCGGGGCTCGTCACGTACGGCGCGTAGGTATCGGTGATGCACGGGACGCCGTTGAAGTAGGCGGTGATGGTGGTGGGCGTCCACATCAGGGCGTACGTGTTGAACTGACCGGCCGCCGACGTGCCGGTGATGCCACAGCCCGAAGAGTTGTACGCATTGGGGTCGTTGGACGAACCGGGGTAGTGCACGGCCGGGAAGTCAAGGGTGGATTGGTCGGAGTAGAACTCGCCGTAGTCGATCTCGCCGCTGTCGGGGTGAGGCCCGTAGAGCGTCTCGTTCTCGGGGTACAGCCACAGCGTCTCCTGGAGCCCACGGACGCTGCTCGCCGGCAGCTCGGCGCGCACCTGGAAGTAGCCGTACTCCTGGCTGAAGAGCTGATAGGAGGAGACCGTGCCACCCTCCCAGCCGGTGACCGCGTCCTCGCCGTCAGCGCCCGCACACACCGCGGGTGTCGTATCGCGGATGACGCTGAGGTCGAGGTAGCCATCCGCCTCGCGGATCGTGCTCGGGTTGTCCACGTAGCAGACCTGGTTCGGCGCGGTGCCCGTCGTGTACCCGCTCGTGGCGGTGAGCTGCGGCTGCCACTTCGTCGTATCGAGCGAGGTGCCGTTGAACTCGTCGTCGAAGGTGCACGACCAGTCGCCACTCGGCGCGTCGACGGGTGGCGACGTCCCCGTGCAGTCGTCGGGCACGGTCGTCGTCGTGGTGGTCGTCGTCGACGATGACGTGGTGGTCGTCGACGAGGTCGAAGTGGTCGAGCTCGAGGTCGTGGTGGTCGGCCAGTGGTTGTGCAGCTCGAGGGCGAGCGCGAGTAAGAGCAACGACGCGCCCGTTGACGTCTTGCACTGACCCAGCAGGTCTTGCAGGAGGCTGCACTTGGCCGCGGCATCGATGGTCGTGGCGGGAGTGTCGAGAGACGCGTCGGTTGCTTGCGTGGCGCCCGGGCAGGCGCCCAACAGGCTCGAGAGCTTGTCGAGGGCGCCGCAGGTCGGCGCGGGGGTGGTGGCCAATGCATCCTTGCTGCCCGAAGGCAGGGTCGGCGTCCGGGCAGGGCCCGAGAGCCCCACGACGAGCACGATCGGCAACAGCACGGCGAGCACGGCACCCAGCGGTGCGGCCACGAGCCGCCAGCTGCTGCCTCGGCGCACGTGCCGCGCACGGGCTGTCGCTCGGGCGTGCTTCGGGCCTGCGGCCCGCCCGTGTCTTGGTCCCGCCACTCGGACTCCCTTTCCGGTTCCGCCTCCGGTCCAGCGAATGGACGCACCCCCGTGTCTGCGATGAAAACTCGCCTTGCGAGTGAAACTTGTTCGAAAATTGCGATTTGGCCCTGGGTTTCTCGCTTTCTCACAGCGTCTATCCAGGTCTGACGCGTTTTGACCGCCACAAGGACCGAACGCGTGCTGGGGCCGGCGGCAACGACGGGTCTCATTTTCGCTCACGCCGACGGTCGCCGGGCGGATCGTGCGCCCAGCCGGGGTCGTGATGGTTCGCCGGGCGCGCGGATGGAATCGGTTGTGAACCCCGTTCACTCGCCCTACTGAACGATGTACAGTTCGAAGCAGGCGGCTCTCGCAGGAGGATCACGTTGGCGCGGATGGCGGTCGGCCGAACGACACACCTGACGAAGGAAGAAGTGGCGCGCGAGGCGTTGGCGCTGTTCGACGTCGACGACGTGGCCTTCTCGATGCGAGCGTTGGCGACGCGCCTCCACGTCAGCCCGGGCGCGCTCTACAACTATTTCGACAGCCAGGGTGAGCTGGTCCAGGCGGCGGTCTCCCTGGTGTGGGAGGAGTCGATCGCCGACTTCCTCACTCTCGTCGCCGACCCGGTCGGCGATCCCGGCGATCCGGTCGACTTCCTCATCGGCGCGGGAGTGTGCGCCCGGCGGGCCTTCGGCCGGCACTACCGGATCGCGCCGAATCTCGCCCTGCCGCCGCCGCAGGGGGACAGCCGCCTGGCCGGCAGCCTGGCCATCTTCAGCAGCCTGCTCGAGTCAGCCGGGCTCCGGGGCGACGACGTCGGTGCGGCGTTCTTTGCGTACACCACGTACACGCTCGGGGCGATCCTCTACCGGAGCCACCGCCGCCTGGGCACGGAACGACTCGGCGTGGACCCCGACGTGCACGACTTCTCCTCCGCCGCGGCGCGCCCCGACGACGCACCCGCGGCGGCGCCCGAGACGCTGGAGGGCGTCGACCGGGCCATCGCGGTGACCGACTCCGACGAGGAGGCCGAGGAGCGGATGTTCGCCCTCGGCCTCCGCCGGCTCCTCGAGGGCTTCGGCGTGCGGTCCCGCGGGGGGGTCGCGATGGGCACCGCCACGTAGGCCGCTCCGGGCGCCGCCGGCCTCATTTTGGGGGCTTGGCCTGGCAGAACCCGGGCCGACCCGGGCTTTCCGACAACGGGCGATCAACCTGGCGGGGCACCTGGGCCTGCAACCCATTTGCGATTTTTTTGCTCAAGGAATTGCAACCGGGCGTCGATATCTCCGTTGGCGAGGCACCAGTGGCGGTTCCCCCCCGACGAAGACCAGGGTTCGATGGATGCTCACAAACGAGGACTCGAGTCCTCACTAGATCTCCCGGCGAACCCCTCTCCTCGCAGCGGCCCACGGGACACCTCGCCGGACAGCGGCAGTCTGGCCGGCCGCTCCCCGGGGGGTCGCCATGGATGAGTTGCGGCCCTTCACCCGGGGTTCCGCCGCGCCGGAATCGGTCCTCGACGCAGGCGAAGCCGTCGTGGCTGCCCCCTTGCCCGAGCCGGCGCAGGACCAACCGAACCGCCGCGGTTCGCGCCTCAGCGTCTATGCGTTGACGGCGGGTCTGTGCGTGGGCACCGTCGCCCTGGTGTGGTGGGGACCACTGCACGGGGCCGGGCCGGTGCGAGAGCTGATCCCACAGCCGGCGATGTTCGTGGTCGTCGGCGTGCTGTGGGTGGCCGCCAGCTGGGCTCCGGTGCGGCTCCACTATCGAGGCCACTCCTACTTCATCATGCTCGGCGAGGTGCCGGTGCTGCTCGGGTTGGCGTTTCTCTCTCCGGGGCTCCTCGTCCTCTGCGTCGCCTGCGGGGAGCTCGCCGACGTCCTGAGCCCCCGGAAGCCGCCTCCGATCAAGTTGGCGTTCAACCTGGCGTCGAGTGCCTGCTGCACGGCGGTCATCGTCGTCGTGTACCGAGAGCTGCTGGGAACGCACATTCCGGTGAGCCTGGAAGGGTGGATGGCCGCCGCCGCGGCGCTCTGCATCCAGGCCGTCTTCAGCGTCCTCATGGTCCGGATCGTCATGCGGTTGTACGGCCAGACGCACGAGCGCGGCAGCGGGATCGAGTTCACGATCACGGCGCTGCTCGAGATGGCGAGCATCCTCCTCGCCCTCGTCATTCTCGACACCGCGTGGTTCAGCCTGTGGGCGGTGCTGCCGCTCGTGTTCCTTGCGGTTCTCATCATCGTGGCGTATCGCGGCTACGTCCGATTGTCGTTGCGGTTCGCCTCGGTCGAGAGGCTCTACGACTTCAGCCGTGAGCTCAGCACGGCCAGCCTCGAACCGTCGTCGATGCGCGCCGACGTGTTGCGCCAGGTCTGCTCGGTCATGCGGGCTCGTCACGCCGAGCTCGTGCTGGCGGAGCCCTCGAAGATCCCGCGTCGGGTCTCGCTCGACGACGCCGGGCTGTCCGACCTCGAGCCGGTGCGCCTGGACGCGTCGTCGATCGTGACCCAGGCCATCACCTCCGGGGTGGCGTCGCTCCACAACCGGTCTGGACGCAACGGTGGTCTCACGAGCGATCCCATCGTCGGCCCGTACCGCGAGGCCGTGGTCGCTCCGCTCATGAACGGGGACATCGCCATCGGCGCCCTCGTGGCCCTCGACCGGGACGAGGAGGAAGACAGCTTCGACAACGAAGACCTCCAACTCCTCGACACCCTCTCGGTTCACGCGGTGACGAGCCTGCAACGCGCCGATCTCTTCGAGACCCTGGAACACCAGCGTGACGACAACCGCTATCAAGCCACGCACGACGCGCTGACCAAGCTCCCCAACCGCCATCTCTTCCGCGACCGGGCCGAGGCCGCCCTCAAGGAGGGCCAAGGCGTGGCCATCGTCCTGCTCGACATCGACCGCTTCAAGGAGGTCAACGACACCCTCGGTCACGCCATCGGCGACCACCTGTTGAAAGTCGTCTCCGAGCGCTTGGTCCGCGCGGTGGCGGGGCGCGCCACGGTGGCCCGCCTGGGTGGCGACGAGTTCGCGCTGATCATTCCCAACGTGCGAGGGTCGCAGGAGGCGATCGGCATCATGAACGACCTCTACGGCGAGATGTCCCGCCCGTTCCGGATGGACGGGCTGGTGCTCGCCGTCACCGCCAGCGCCGGCATCGCGCTCGCTCCCGAACACGGCGACGACGAGGCCACACTCCTGCAGCGGGCCGACATCGCGATGTATCTGGCCAAGGAGCGCCGGAGCAAGGTCGAGCTCTATTCGGGCGAGCACGACCGCGCCATGGCGCGACGGGTGGAGATCGGGCGTCAGTTGGAACACGCCCTCGAGACTCGTCGGGAATTCAGCGTCGTGTATCAGCCGATCGCCGACGTCCGGACCGGAAAGGTGGCGCGGGTCGAAGCGCTGGTCCGGTGGGACAACGCCGTCCACGGCGCGATTCCTCCGGAGGAGTTCATCGGGATCGCCGAGCAGACCGGCCTCATCAATCAGATCAGCGAGTTCGTGCTGGCCGAGGCGTGTGCGCAGCTGGCCGCGTGGCGCCGGGCGGGTCTGCAGATCGGTCTCGCCGTCAACTTGTCGGGTCACGAGTTCTCCGAGCCCGGCCTGGTCGACCGGATCGCGGGTCACTTGGAGGCCAACAACCTCGAACCGAGCGCGCTCATGCTCGAGGTGACCGAGACGGCTGTCATGTCGGATCTCGCCCAGGTGCGGGCGGTGCTCAATCAACTCAACGACCTGGGAGTCGAGATCGCCATCGACGACTACGGAACCGGCCAGTGCTCGCTGGCGTACATCGCGGAGCTCCCGGTGGCCGAGCTGAAGATCGATCGCCGGTTCGTGACCAATTTGGCGACCGAGTCGAGCAACCGCATCATCGTCGAATCGTCCATCGCGATGGCGCACTCGCTGAAGCTCAAGGTCGTCGCCGAAGGGGCGGAGGACGCCGTCACGTGCTTCGGGCTGTCCGACATGAACTGCGACTTCGTGCAGGGGTACCACCTGTCCCAACCGGTGACGTCGGCGCAACTGCAGAGCTGGCTCTTGCGCGGCGTGTCGTTCGATTTCGCGCCGTTCCAGCCCGACGTGCCCGTGCCTGAGCGCCAGGGCCTCCGGGTCATCGCCTCCTAGAGCCGCTTCTCCGGGCACGACGTAGCCCGTACGTCCATCGAAGCGACGAAATCCGACGCCCGCCCCACTGGCTGGCGCCCCGGAAGGGTGCGAACGCGCCTGAATCCGGGGCAAACTACATTGGTGTAGTTAGGCGGGCGAGGCGCGGCCGACCAGGGGATTCGGGGTCGGGAGCCTGAAATTCACCCGTGGTCACAAATCACGGTTGCATTTCGGTTGCAACTTGAGCAAAACTTGATGCGGGGAACGGAGGGCACCGGTCGCACGGTGATGTAGCCCTCGCAAATCCCCACCTTGTTGCTGGTGCAAAGGAGGTGGGCACATGGAGTTCAACGCGAAGTGGTAAAGACCCTTAAGGTCGGTCACACAAAGTCTTAGTCCTTGCCTCCGTCCCAGCACGGGTACGGGTGTTACCAAGGACATATCGGCGCGGTGGGTCCCAATCTTTAGCGACTTCTGTCGCCGGAGAAGGACCCGCCGTTGTCGCGCCCGGAGCGACGTAGACACCGGGGATAGATTCCGTGGGGATGTTTAGTCGGGGGAGGGCGTGTTCGGCGTCGGCTCGGACGTCCGTTTGTCCGCCTTTGCGTGGGTTTCTCTCTGGCCAGCTCTGGAGACGGGCTTGCTCTCGGAGCCGTCCCCTTGCTCGCCGTGGTGGTGGACCCCCACCCCATCGCCGTGTCCGCAGTCGTCGCGGCTGACGGCCTCCCGTGGCTCCTGGTTGCCCTCCCGGCGGGGGCCTTTGCGGACCGCTTCGAGCGCGGCCCCGTCATGGCACTCGCCAATGTCGTGCGCGCCCTCGTGGTCTTGTCGGCGGCGCTCCTGGTCGTGACCGGGCAGATGAAGCTGTGGCTGCTCATTCTCGTTGTGCTTGTCGCGGCAAGCGCCAGGGCGATCTACTACTCGTCTCTCCAGGCCACGGTGCCGGACCTCGTCGATTCGCCGGAGCTCGAGCATGCGAACGGCGTTCTGGGGGCGGCCGAATCAGGCACGGAGCACCTGTCCGGTCCGATCGTCGGTTCTTGGTTCTTCGCCATCGCCAATGCGCTGCCCTTCTTCGTCGAAGGGATCATGTTCCTGGCGTCATCCATTCCGCTCGTAAAATTCCGAACGAAGGCGCCGCCGGCGCCGTCGCCGGCCACTTCCTCGCCATCCGTCTGGGAGGGCGTGCGACTTCTGTTCGCGGATCGCCACCTGCGGTTCCTCACGCTGTTGGTCACCTCGCTGTCGGCCCTTCAAGGAATGGAGAGCGGAGTCCTCGTCCTGCTGGCGACGAAGGTGTGGGGAATCCGCACCGGTGCGTACGGACTCTTCCTGGCGGTCATCGCCGTCGGCAATCTCTTGGGCAGCGTCTCGGTGGACCGACTGGTCCGGCGATTCGGCAGCGCGCGCAAACGCTGCTCGGCGCAGCCGTCGTCTCCGGCGTGGGCTATCTGCTCATGGCCGCGGCCAGCGGTTGGCATCTGGCCGCACCCGCCGCGGCCCTGGTGGGCGTGGCCGTCTCCGCGGGCTCAATTTGTGCCGTTGCCCTCCGCCAGCGACTCACTCCTCCCGAGCTGATGGGCCGGGTCAGCGCGGCGTACCGGGGGATCGTCTGGGGCGCGGCTCCTCTCGGGGCGATTGCCGCCGGCGCCCTGGCCGCCGCCGTAAGCCTCCGATTGCCGATCTTGGTGGCGGGCGCACTCCAGATCACCGTCGCGTTGGTGCTCGCGTGGCCCCTCCTCGCGAGCGCCCGTGACCGCCCGGCGCCGGGCTCTGACGCCAGGGACCTTCTGGGTGGCGAGCAGCACTAAGGAGGCGGGGAACCTGGAGCCGAAGTCCTCTGTGGGGCTTTGCCACGGGGTCGGGCTCCCTCTCACGACGCGAGCGCAGGGTCCAGCATCGCCTGCGCGAACCGGAAGGCGCCCGACGAGTACACGTTGCACACGGCGAGGTAGCCCTCGATCGTCGTGTCCCCGTCTGGACAGAAGTGCACCCCGTCCGGCGAACGGACCACGTTCGTCCCCGAGGGCCCGGTGCAGGGCTCGGTGGCAAGACAAGGAAGGGTCCACGTGAAGGCCCCGTTTGCCATGACTGCGTTGCCGGCATCGACGTAGGCGACGCCGGGGTTGGCCGCGGCCAGCGACGCATAGAGCTGATTCAGATTGGCGACATTCTGGTTCTGGCTGCTCGACGCGTCGTAGGGAAGGCCGACGAGGAACACCTCCGTCCCGTAAGGGCGAAAGATGTTGATCGCCGTCTGGATGTCCGCTTGATACTTCGCGTAGTACTGCGGCGAACCGATCGGATCACCCGTCATGCACGGCGTGAAGTCGTCACCGCTGAATTCGAGTACCGCCGCGGTCGGCTGCCAGGACGTGACGTCAGATGCCGCGCTCGCCAGCAGGTCACAAGGGGCAAGCCCCCCGTACGTCTTCACGAGAGTGGAGGCGCCTGCCGCTTGCGCCAGGGAAGAGAAATAGACGCCCGCCTCCATGCCCAGGGAGTCCCCGTAGAGGGCGATCCTGGGTGGCCCCGGCGGCGGGAGGTCTGCGGCCGAGCCCTCGAACGCGGCGTCCCCGAAGGCGAAGATGCCGCCGTCGGAAGCCGCCATCCAGTACCCGCCGCCGTCCGCCGCCGCCATGCCCACCACGGGCTTGTTCAGGCTGAGTGAGCCGGCCGAGCCGTCGAAGCCGGCGTCGCCGTAGGCGAAGATGCCTCCGTCGGAGGCCACCAACCAGTAGCCGCCGCCGTCATGGGTGGCAGCCATACCCACCACGGGCTTGTTCAGTGGCCGAGCGCCAGCCGAGCCGTAGAAGCTGGCGTCGCCGTAGGCGAAGATCCCGCCGTCCGATGCCACCAGCCAATAGCCCCGGCCCCCGCGGTGCTCGCCATGCCCACGATGGGCTTGTTGAGCGTCGTACTCCCCGTCGAGCCGTAGAAGGCGGCGTCGCCGTAGTTGAAGACGCCGCCATCGGACGCCACCTCCCAGTACCCCTTGCCGTCAGGGGTGGCCGCCAGGCCCACCACCGGCGCATTGAGATGCTGGCCGCCCATCGACCCCTCGAACGCAGCTTCGCCGTAGTTGAAGACGCCGCCATCGGACGCCACTTCCCAGTACCCCTTGCCGTCAGGGGTGGCCGCCAGGCCCACCACCGGCGCATTGAGATGCTGACCGCCCATCGACCCCTCGAACGCAGCATCCCCGAAGGCGAAGACGCCGCCATCGGACGCCACCTCCCAGTACCCCTTGCCGTCAGGGGTGGCCGCCACGGCCACAATGGGGTGGCTCGTGCCGCTGGCTGCGGCAAGCCCTGCCGGCAGGAGGGCACACACGCTGACGATCACCGCGGACGCGACGGTGACACGAGCAATCCTCAGCACGTCAAAGTGTGGCAGACCGATAAGGGCGTGCGATGGGCGCGTCCAGCCTCCTTGGCGGGCTGCCTTGCCGGCGTTTTCGTGCGGGTCGTAGCGGTCGTGCGGGAACTTCAAGCTTGCCTGCGATGGGAGCGATTCGATCATGTCGATCACGGCGTCGCGTTGGTATGCCTGAGATTTTGCAATGGCCAATGCAATTGGGATCGCCAGCGGCACAGGCGGCCCGCCAGTTGACTTCGTGCTGGGCCCGGCGTACACCACTTCTAGTGGTGCCACGAAGGAGGCGCTATTGGGTTGGCGGGCTTTCCTGTCCGGCAACCATGACCGCCGGCCGGCTCCTCATTCCCACCAAGAGCCGGCTCAAGCGAAGTCAGCTCACGCGGAGGTGACAACGATGAACGATCCGTTCTGGCGTTTGCCGATCGTGCCGACCTTCGACGTCACGAGCACCGACGTGGCTGACGGCCAGGAGCTGCCTGTCGCCCAGATGTCCGGCATCTTCGGGGTTCCCGGTGGCCAGGATGTCTCGCCGAACCTCGCTTGGTCGGGAGCCCCGCCAGAGACCCAGAGCTACACCGTGACCATGTACGACCCCGATGCGCCGAGTGGTTCGGGCTTCTGGCACTGGGCCCTCGTGGATATTCCTTCCTCTGTGACCGAACTGCCCACCGGCGCGGGATCCGCCTCTGGGGACAGCCTTCCCGAACATGCGTTCCACCTGCCCAACGACGCCCGCTTGACGCAGTTCGTCGGCGCGGGACCGCCGCCCGGAGACCCACGTCATCGCTACGTCATTGTGGTGCAGGCACTCGACATCGAGAGCATCGAGAAGACCGGCGTGCCGGCCGATTCGACGCCTGCTCTGGTCTTCTTCACGGTGAATGCGGGCGGCCACCTCCTGGCTCGTGCCGTCATCACGCCTTGGGCGGAGGTTCCCGCGAAGTGATTTAACGAATAGGCGCCCGAGAGGCTGCGGCACCGCCGGACGTCGAGACACCAGGAGTTGTGAGCATCCAAGAGAACAACCAAATTCCGAAGGTGGAGCCAGCACCTCCCCTCCCTCAAAAGGAGAAGCCCATGACATCGACCACCGCGACCCAGGCGCCGAGCTCTGTCAGCAAGAAGCAAAATCCCGGCCGTCTCCCTACGGACCCGGCCGGTCCCACCGGCCGGCTGGCCACGTGGGTCGGCCAAACAACGCTCGACGACGTTCCCGCCTCGGTTCGCGACCGCGCCAAGCATTTGGTGCTTGACGGCATCGCCTGTGCCGTCGTAGGGGCACAGCTGCCCGTCTCGCGCAAAGGGGTCGAGGGTGTAACAGCGCTCGACAGTGCCGGTGATAGCCAGCTGATCGGCTGGGACGGTCGAGCCACCAGCGCAACGTCGGCCGCCATGTTGAACTCCAGCTTCATTCAGGGGTTCGAGCTTGACGACTACCACCCACTAGCCCCGCTACACAGCAACTCACTCGTCCTCCCCGCCATGCTTGCCGCCGCGCCGCGTGTGGGCCGTGTCTCGGGCGAGCAATTCCTCCTCGGCGCCATCCTCGGCTACGAGACGGGCCCGCGGGTCGGGCAAGCGCTCGGCGGCCTGGACATGCTCTCTCGAGGATGGCACTCGGGTGTGGTCTTCGGCACCATCCCGGCCGCTGCCGCTGCCGGAACGCTGTATGGGCTCGACGCCGCCGGGTTCGAGGACGCCTTTGGCATGGCGGCAACGCAATCCTGCGGCCTCATGTCAGCCATGTACGAATCGATGGTCAAGCGGATGCAACACGGCTTTGCCTCGCGCAACGGTCTTACCGCCGCCGCGCTCGCAGCGGTCGGCTACGTAGGCATCAAGCGGGTGTTCGAGCGCCCATACGGCGGATGGCTGGCCGTCTTCGGCGAGTGCCATCACACCTATCCCGAAGAGATCTACGCGGGACTGGGGAACCTCTGGGAGACCGAAAGAATCGCCGTCAAGCCGTACTCGGCCATGGGATTGCTCCACGCCGCCATCGACGCCGCCCTCGAGCTAAGGACCAAGGTCGACGTGACCCAGATCCAGCGAATCGACATCGACATGGGCGAAGCCGCCTACGCACATGGCGGCTGGAAGGCGGAACGCCCGCTCGAGACGATCGGTGCCCAGATGAACGTCGCCTACGCGGTCGCGGTGGCACTCCTCGACGGCGAGGTGCTCGTGGATCAATTCACCCAGAAGCGGATCAACAGCGACGACGTGTGGAACCTGATTGACCGCACCCTGACCCACCACGAGCGGGCCTATGACAACCTGCCAGTCGACGAACAGCTCACGACCAGGGTGCGCATCACCCTCAAAGACGGAAGCGCACACACGGCCAAGGTCGTCCACCCGCGCGGCACCGGCGACCGGGCCCTCACGAACGCCGAAATTCGCGACAAGTACACCAAGCTGACCAGTGGTGCCATCTCGGCGGAGCGCCAGGCCGCGATCGAAAAGGCCGTCCTCGACATCGACACTCTCGACGACATCGCTCAGCTGAGTGACCTGCTGACACCCGCCGTGAACTCGCTGCTTGACTAAACGCAGCGTTTGTCTCGAGTGGTGTGGCAGTTCCACAGGAACATGTTCTTGACCTGCGATGTCAGTCGAGAGCGGGCGACGGAATCGAGATTGCCTTCTCAGCTCTGCAAGCTGAGAACGGATGGTGGGGCTAGCTGGAATCGAACCAGCGACCTCAGCATTATCAGTGCTGCGCTCTAACCGACTGAGCTATAGCCCCGACGCCTTTCCGGGCTCGCCGGAGGAAGGTCAAAGCTACACCAAGGGCAGAAGGACTTTCGATCCGGCCGGACGCACCATCAGCCGGTGCTCAGCGTCGAGGTCACCAGCGAAGCCAGCGCATCTGCACCCGGCCCATCGATGGCCAGGTGCGTGCCGTCTGCTCCGAACCACTGCGGATTCTGCGCCGCCAGGGTGGCCCAATCGGCGACGACGACATGGGGGTATTGCGATGCACCGGCGGCGAGCACCGCATTGTTCGCATCCTGCCAGGGGCGGTCGACGTGCGTGTTGACGAACACCACCCGGGAGGCGCCGTCGAGTGTCTGCATCATGGTGTCGAAGTCGGTGGCGGTGATCGGGCCGTTCGTCCCCAGGCCGACGATGACTTCGGCACCGAGCTGGCCGGAGGCCTTCAGTTCTTGGAGGATCGCGACGCCGTCGGACCACTGGCGACTCACGGCGGCGTCGACTTGGATGCCCGGGATGTCGGTGTCGAGCTCGTCCTGATAATCCAACATCACTGAATCGCCGACGGCGGTGACGTGTCCGGCGACAAAACCGGGGCCCGGGGGCGGCAGGGTCGACGTCGTGGTCGTCGTCGGGGGAGGAGCGGTCGGTGCCGTCGTCGACGGCGCGCCGAGCGCGGACTTGGCCGGGGAGCCCGCTGGGGGCCCGGCGGTGCGTCCCCAGTGCTGCGAGAGAAAAAACGCGCTCAGACCGGCGAGCACGGCGAGCGCGATGACGTCGAGCGCGAACAGGCGCAGCGGAGCGGCGCGACGGCTGCGGCGGCTTTGACGGCTTTCCTCAACCACTCCTCTAGTCTCGCGGCCGTTTCACCGCGAGACGGTGCGGCCTATTACGGGAGGACTCCGTCTCCCGGCCAGAGTCTGACGGCGATCGACTGGCTGGCCGTCGCCAGCAACGCACCGTCCTCGGACCAGAGGAACGCCGTGCCCTGGCCGTAGCCGCCGACCAACGCATGGATGTAGATGTCACACAGAACCCATTCGGTGGGTTGCAGCTGCACCATCCGCAGCGTGTTGTCGAGGCTGCGGCCCATGGCACGCCGCCCGATCGGCTGGGAGACCGCGCCTGAGACGTAGTCGCCGAAGATGGCGAGGGTGGCCGCAGAGGGCGTCAGGTGACCCGGAACTCTGGCCCACAGCGCAGAGTTGGGGCCGCCCGGAGAGCCGTCCATCTCTTCGAACGTCCGGCCCAGAGCGGTCCGGACCTCGACGCTGTCCATAATGGTGTTCCGGAAGAAGTCCGGCAGGAAGCGGGGGGGCGACTCCTCGGGGGGAGCGACCTTCGGAGGCTCGACCCAGGTGCCACCGACCTCGAGGTCGTCCTTACCGAGCGCAGCGTTCACCGTCAGGATCTCTTTGCCGTCCACGCGGCCGACGGCACGGCCCTGGGTCACGTGCCCGCCGACAGCGGCCAGGGTCACTTCCCATTTCAGTTCGGCGTCGGTCACTGCGTACGACAGGTACTGCGCCGTCGCCCATACCGTCGGCCGGCCGGATGCCGCTTCGAGCGCCACCAGAGCCGCGCCCAGACCGCACCCACCGAACAAGAAGTTGCCCGGCGTCGTCAGCTGCGGCGTGACGACCATGCTCCAGTGCAGATCATCACCGTCGGGCTCCATGCCCAGGAAGGTCCGTGCGTCCACGGGGCCGCACGATAATGGGGCGGGTCTGCATGACGACAATGCGGACCGACTCCCGGCCCGACCTCCGGAGCGTCCCAGGCGTTGTCGAGGTCGTCCTCGACGGTGCCTACGATTGGCCCGGGCAACGTCACCCGGGGGTGTAGCTCAGCTGGAAGAGCAACGGCTTTGCAAGCCGTAGGTCGAGGGTTCGAGTCCCTTCACCTCCACGGAATTCGCCATCGTTTTGCAGATATCTCTGCGCGCGTCGCCTCGTCTAGATGGCGCCGGCCTCCGACAACGAGGTGATGTCGTCCCACGTGTAACCGGCCTCGAGGAGCACCTCCTCGGTGTGCTGGCCGAGCTCGGGTAGCCGGACGGGTTGGGTCGATGCACCGTCGGAGAAGCGCACCGGCGTCCGCACCGCGTCGACGGTGGAGCCCGGAGCGTCGGGATCCTCCACCGACTCGATGTACCCGTTGATCCGCACGCCGGGGTCTCGTGCCACCTCGGCGTGGTCGCGGACCGGCGCGAAGCGGAGCCCGGCCGCGCCGAGCAGCTCGCACCATTCCGCGGTCGTCTTGGTCGCGAAGACCTCGTCGAGGATGGGCCACAGCGCGGCCTTGTCGTCGTCGAAGTACAAGAGGCCTCCGAACCGCTCGATCAGGTCGGGACGACCGATCGTCTCGTAGAAGCGGTCGCGGAGTGCTCCGGCCACACCCACGATCGCAATCCAACCGTCCGCGGTGGCGAACATGCCGTAGATGCCGGGGACCATCGAATGGCCCCGGTTGCTCGGCCCGGTCATCTCGCCCGACAGCAGGTACTTGGTGAGCTCACCGCCCTGCGCCCAGACCTGTCCACCGAGCAGAGAGGTCTCCACCAGCTGTCCGCGTCCGGTGCGCTCGCGGGCGTACAACGCGGCCAGAATCCCGGCCAGCAGGTTCTGTCCGGAAATGTGGTCGGCGATCGTGGCGCCGATCGGGCTGGGGTCGCTGCCCGCACCACCGGTCGTGCTGATGATCCCTCCTCCGGCCTGCCCGCTCAGGTCAGCACCCTCCCGCTTGGCATCGGGCCCTTCTGGCCCGAACGACGAGCCCATGGCGTAGATGATCCGGGGGTTCCGCTGCGACGCGTCGGCGTAACCGACTCCCCACTCGTCCATGGTGCCGGGCTTGAAGTTGGTGATGACGACGTCGGACCTGCTCGACAAGGCGTAGAAAGACGTCTCGCCCGCCCGGCGTCCGGAGGTCGATGGTGGCGCTGCGCTTCCCGCGGTTGTACGCGGTGAACCACGGCGAACGACGGTCGTCCCGGCTGATGGGCAACCAGCGGCTCTGGTCGCCGAACCCGGGCAACTCGATCTTGATCACGTCGGCCCCCCACTCGAGCATGGTCGCGGACGCCTGAGGCCCCTGGACCAGCAACCCGGCTTCGAGCACCCGCACATCGTCGAGCGTGGCCATCAGACGGGCGAGAACGTTCAAGATCACTCTCATCGGGAACCCACATTGGTGACTTCCGGAAGACAGGTCAAGCGGGCGTGCGAGGACCGGCGGCTACGAAGCCTCTGCCACGCGCTGCCCGCTGATGGTGGTGAAGCCCTGCTGGACCAGCCTGACGATCACGCGGACCACTTCCTCTTGTGACGGCTCCTGGGCGACCTGCCACGACTCCACCATGGCGAAGATGAACCCGAACATGCCGTCGGTGACGACGGAGACCATTGCCTTGTCGGCGTCGGGTGCGAGCAGGGAGATCAGCATCTCGACACGGTCGTGCAGCGTCCGGACGAGTGGGTTGTCGAGGACGCCACGTCACTGTCGCGCATCGAACGCTGCGATGAAGCCGTAGACCTCGGGCTCGTCCACCACAACCCGATGAGCGCGCTGGCACCGAGCTGTACCGCCATGTGACGTGTCGAGTGGTTCGCTCGGCCGCCAGCCGTGCGATCAGCGAGCGCTCCATCTGTTGGGCCCTCGCCAGCAGCGAGCGCATCGGCGATGCCGGCCTTGTCGCCGAACTCGGCGTAGATGACGGGTTTGCTGACTCCCGCCTGCGCGGCGATGTTCTCGACCGACACGCGACGACCCGTGGAGTCCGGATGGCGGCGATGGCGTCGTCGAGCAGCCGCTGGCGCTGCAACGATCGCTCCGACTCGGTCCGCTCGGCCGCCCCGGCGATCTTGGCTCTGGTGCTCACGACCCGCTACCCCAATTGCCTACTCTCGGTATGTAAATACCAAGCTCTCGGGGTAGTTCGTCATCAACGGGCCACCATAACAGGGCACTAGTAAATCTACTAGGGGTAGATTAATCTCGCCTTCCGTGGTGGGGCAGGTGCCAGGAACCCTGGCGACGGGGACGAGCTGACACACGATGCTGCCGGCGGGGGGCATGGGTGGAGCGCGGAGCGAGACCGCGTGCTGGCCGCCTGGGGTCGAGGTGAGTAGCGGCCTGACGAGCGACGACATCGTCAACGGCTACACCACGCCGTTCGAGGAGGCGATCGAGCACGGTCAAGTCGTTGACCGGTGGTGGCCGTCGCGCCGTCGAATCGCTCGGCGCGCTCTACGCCATGGTGCTCGACACGATCGCGGCATCGTTCCGCGAACTGGTCCACGGTCGCTTCGCCTGGCGTGAATTCGTCGACCAGTCCTGGTTCCTGGCTTCGGTCTCCGTCCTGCCGGCCATCCTCATTGCGATCCCCTTCGGGCTCGTCATCGTGCTCGAGGTCGGCGGGCTTGGCGGGTCAGATCGGTGCGGCGTCCTTCGTGGGCGCGGTCGACGCCATCGGCACGGTGCGCGAAGCCTCGCCGATCGTCACGGCACTCCTGCTGGCCGGAGCCGGGGGTTCGGCCATCTGCTCGGAACTCGGCGCGCGCACCATCCGCGACGAGATCTCCGCCATGGAGGTCATGGGCATCAACCCGCTCGAGCGATTGGTGGCGCCGCGCATGCTGGCCACGGTCGTCGTCGCGGTGCTGCTCAACGGGATCGTCTCGTTCTCGGCCATCGCAAGCGGCTACTTCGCCGACCTGACGGTGTTGCACGGCTCGGCCGGCGGCTTCCTCAACAGCTTCGCCACCTTCGCCCAGCCGGCCGACCTGATCGAGTCGACGCTCAAGGCGGCCATCTTCGGATTGATCGCCGCCGTCGTCGCCTCCTACAAGGGCATGACGGCCAAGCGGGGTCCGGCCGGCGTGGGCGAGGCGGTGACGCAGTCGGTGGTCATCACCGGCATCGCCCTCTTCTTCGTCGACATCGTCCTCACCGAGGTCTTCCTCGTGCTCGTGCCGCCGAGGATCCCATGACGGTCGCCGGCGGAGCTCCGCAAGCAGATCCGCCCCGCCACGGAGGAAGAGGAAGCCGCGCCGCCCGTCGCTGGCGACCCGGGTGCGTCGACCAGCTGGCCTGGCTCGGCCGCCTCGTGATCTTCGGCTTCAAGACCTTCGCGTCCATCCCCTACGCGCTCGCCCGGCACCGCGACGAGATGGTGCGCCTGGTGGCCGACGTGACCTTCGGCGGTGGCCTGCTGGCGGTGGCGGCGAGCACCGTCCTCGTCGTGCTTCGTCATCGCGGCCTTCGTCGGGATCACCATCGGGCTCGAGGGCTACCAGGGCCTCCAGATCATCGGGCTCGCCCCGTTGGCGGGGTACTTGTCGTCGTACGCCAACACGCGGGAGATCGCCCCGCTGATCACGGCCTTCGGCCTGGCGGCGCAGATGGGGTGCAAGTTCACGACGCAGCTCGGCGCCATGCGGATCACCGAGGAGATCGACGCCCTCGAGGTGATGAGCATCCGCTCGCTGCCGTACCTCGTCACCACCCGCCTCATCGCGGCGCTCGTGGTGGTGACGCCCCTGTACCTGATCGCGCTCTCCGGCGCCTACCTGGCGACGCAGATCACCGTGATCATCGTCGCCCACCAGGGCAGTGGGACGTACGCCCACTACTTCCACGCGTTCCTGACGGCGCCGCGACATCTTCCTCTCCATGACCAAGGTCTGGGTGTTCGTCGTCCTCATCACGATCACGCACTGCTACTACGGCTACACCGTGCAGCGGGGGCCCCGAGCAGGTCGGCCGGGCCGCCGGCCGCGCCATCCGCGCCAGCATCGTGGTGATCGCCCTCTCGGACATGCTGATGACCCTCGCCTTCTGGGGCACCTCGAGCGGGATCAAGTTCTCGGGATGAGCGGCCGGTCGCGCGTGCGCGGCCAGGCCCTGATCGGAGTGGCGCTGTTGTTGGTCATCGTGGCGGCCGGATACGGCATCATCGCCGCCTTCACCGGGCACTTCTCGAGCTACGACGTCGTGTACGCGGACGTGCCGGCGTCGGGCACCGGGATCTCGCCGGGCTCCGTCGTCATCTTCCGGGACATCACCGTGGGCTCGGTGGGCAGCTCTGGGCCAGGAGCTGCCCGACGGCCTGATCCGCGTCCAGCTCCACATGACGCCGAGCGACCTCGCCGCCATCCCGTCGGGCGTGAAGGCGGACGTGGAGATCGCGACGGTGTTCGGCACGCAAGGCATCAACCTGGTCCCGCAGCCCGGCGCCGGCCCCGGGACATCTCCAAGCGGGCGAGACCATCGTCTCGGTCGGGGTCTCGAAGACCACGACGCTCCAGGGTGACGCGACCGACCTCGACAACCTGCTCAATGCGCTGCACCCGGCCGCGCTCGACGAGACGCTCTCGGCCATTGCCACCGCGTTGAAGAACCAGGGCCCGCAGCTCGGCACCACCATCGGCCAGGTCGCGGTCTACCTCGACCAGATGCTTGCCCGAGGTGCCCGACATCGTGAACGACGTCGGCCAGCTCGGTCCCGTGGCCGACACGCTGACCGCAGGCCACACCCTCGATCCTCTCCACCGTTTCGAACGCCTCGGTCCTGGCCACGACGATCTCGAATGACGCGACGCAGCTGCACCAGCTGCTGGCGCAGGGCACGCCGACCGCCAACGACGCTCACCGGCGTGCTCCAAGGCAGTCGAGGCCGCCTTCGAGGACCTGGTGGCCAATTCGGCCACCCTGCTCGGTGACGTCGCGTCGAACCCGAACTTCGTCGCGCAGACGCTGAACGGGTTCGACAAATGGTCCAAGGCGTTCGCGGCGGCCGAATCACACGGTCCGTACCTGTCGTTCTCGGGTGACATCACGATCCAGGGCTCGGTCCAGGCGGTGGCCGCGGCACTCGGGGTGCCCGGGTCGAGCCAGCTGGTCGAGCAGGGACTCGGCCCCGAGTTCTTCAACCCGCCGACGTACACCGCCGCCGACTGCCCGACCTATCAGGGCGAGTCCGGGCCGAACTGTCCCCACGCCGCCGCGTCGTCGTCCGCGACGGGTGGCTCGGGTCACACCGGCGCGACGGCGCCAACGGAGTGATGACGACCCCGGCCACGCAGCAGGCGTCGGTGAAGATCGCGACCGGCCTCTCCGGCGGCAAGACGCCGCCGTCGGCGGCGGTCGCCACGCTGTTGCTCCAGCCGGTGCTCCTGCAGTTGGCGAAGGTGCCGTGAGCCGCCAACCGGTCCCGTGGGGAACGCTCGCCAAGCTGGCCGTCTTCGTCGCCGTGGCGGTCCTGGCCACGGTCATCGTGACGGCCAGCCTGCTGAACCTCAGCTCGGAGCCCCAGACCGGGTACACCGCGCTGTTCACCGACGCGTCGGGCCTGCAGCCCGGCGACTTCGTGGACATCGCGGGCGTCCAGGTTGGCGCGGTCACCGGCGTGCAGCTGCAGGGACGGCTGGCCCTCGTGAACTTCACCGCCGACAGCGACCAGCGCTGACGACCACCACGCACGCCGACGTCGACTACGCGAACCTGCTCGGACAGCAACTGATCAGCTTGGTGTCCGGGTTCGACGTCCGGGCACGTCCCTCGCTCCGGGCGCGCAGATTCCGGTCGTCGCGTACCGCGCCGGCGCTCGACCTGACCGGCATCTTCAACGGCTTCCAGCCGCTGTTCGCCGCTCTCACGCCGCAGCAGGTGAACCAGCTGACCGCCTCCATCATCCAGATCTTCCAGGGTGAGTCGGGCAACATCTCCAACCTGGTGACGCAGACGGCGTCCCTCACCGAGAACCTCGCGCAACGACAGCAACTCATCGGCCAGGTCATCGACAACCTGAGCGCAGTCGCCGGCACGCTCGACAGCCCACGACCAGCAGCTCGTCACCATGATCGACCAGTTCGACAGCCTGGTGACCGGCCTGGCCAACGAGCGCGGACAGATCGGGACGACCGATCGACAGCCTCAGTGGCCTGACCCAGGCGGTGTCCGGCCTGCTGACCAAGAGCCAGCCGACGCTCGATCAGGCCATCAACGCAGTGGTCAGCGCGAGCCACACGGCGGCGCAGGACCAGAGCGGATTCGACGGCGTGCTCAGCAACCTGCCGGCGTTCATCGAGACCCTCGACAAGGTGGCCAACTCGGGCAGCTGGCTCAACGTCTACATCTGCAACCTGACCCTCAACGTGCAAGGGCACCATCAACCTCAACGTGCTGACCGGGCAGCCCAGCCTCCCGCTCACGTTGCCCGTCGGGTCCGGTCGGGAACCAGAGCGTGCACACGGCGAACTGCTCATGAAGCGATTCAGCGAACGCAACCGACCGTCGTGCTGGCCGTCGTCGGCACCGCCCTGCTGGTCGTCGTCGCGCTCGGTGCCATCAACTTCTCGAAGCTGCCGCTGATCAACGACCACACCGGCTACGGCGCCGCCTTCGCCGACTCCGGCGGGCTTGGCCCAGGGTGACCCGGTCAGCGTGGCCGGCGTCGACGTCGGCACCGTGAGCGGGTTGAGCCTCAGCGGGTCGCACGTGCTCGTGCAGTTCACGGTGCAGAACGGGGTGCACCTGGGCGACCGCACCACCGCGGCGGCCAAGGTGCTCACGCCGCTGGGCCAGGAGTACCTCGACCTGGAGCCCGCCGGGACGGGCCAGATGGCGGCCGGGGCGGTCATTCCCGAGAAGCGGACGCAAGAGACACAGACGATCGTCAGCACGATCCGCTCCGGGGCGAACATCGTGCAGGGGATCAACCTGCACCAACTCGAGCAGGCGCTGAGCCGTCACCGAACCAGGACCTCGAGGCGGTGCCGCCGGGCGCCACGTCGGACCTGCTCAAGGGCCTCTCGCAGCTGTCCGACGTCATCGCCTCGCGCTCGGGCGAGCTGGCGCAGCTGGTGCAGAACGTCTCGCAGCTGACCGGCGACGCTGCAACAGCACGGCACGCAGCTCTTCTCGCTCATCGGTCAGAGCGATCTCGTGCTGCAGGTGCTCAACCAGCGCCACACGGCGATCGACCAGCTCTGAAGTCGACGGCCTCGTTGACCCAGCAGCTGCAGGCGCTGCTGGCGGCGCATCAAGGCGCAGATCGGCCCGCTGCTCAGCGACCTGCAGACGGTGAGCGGCGTGCTGGCCAAGGACGGCAACGACATCGCGGCGGCGATCCCGCTGTTGACGGCGGCCAACAAGTATCTGGCCAACGTCACCGGCTCCGGCGCGTTCGGCGACTTCGTGATGCCGGCCGGGCTCATCCCCGACAACGTCATCGCCCAGTGCTCCAAGTCGGGCGCGACCAACCCGCTGACGGGGTGCAACCCATGAGGGTGAGCCGCGGCCAGATGATCCTGGCGACGATCGCCGCTGGTGTTGCTCGTCGCCGCCGTGGTCGCCTTCTTCGGCATACGGGCCGCGCTGTCGACGCCGACCTACACCGTGACGGCCGACTTCACCGAGGCGCCGGGCGTCTACGTCGGCAACCACGTGGACGTCCTCGGCATCCCGGTCGGCTCGGTCACCGCCGTCACGCCGCACCCGACCTACGTGTCGGTGGTGATGCAGGTCGACACCGACGTCAAGGTGCCGGCCACGGCGATCGCCGCCCTGATGGCACCCGACCTGGTCAACGACCGCTACATCCAGCTCGACCCGGTGTACCGGCACGGCGCCGTCATGGCGAACGACGCGGTGATCCCGATGAACCGCACCGCACTGCCGCAGTCGGTGGACCAGACGATCTCGCTGCTCGACCAGCTGATCCAGGCGCTCGGCCCGACGGGGGCGAACAAGAACGGCGCGCTCAGCCAGTTCGTGCACGACGTGGCGCAGACCGTCGGGCAACAACGGGCCGAGCCTTCCACACCACGGTCGTCGCGCTGGGCAAAGCCCTGCAGGCGCTGTCGAACGACGGTCCCGTCGATCACGAGCCTGCTCGACAACGCCGGGCGCGTTCACCAACGAGGCCGCCGCCAACGACCAGGAGTTCCAGTCGTTCGCCAACGATCTGGCCTCGGCGAGCTCGCTGATCGCGTCGGACAGCCCGGACATCGGGACGACCCTGTCGTCGCTCAAGCAGGTCCTGTCCGAGGTCACCTCGTACATCAACGGCAACGTCGGCTCCATCGGCACCGTGCTGTCGAACGTCAACTCGTTCACGTCGCAGGTGCTGTCCCAGCAACAACAGCTGGGCCAGGCCTTCGCCTACGGCGGCCTGGTCCTGCAGAACCTGAACAACGCGATCGTCACCGAGCCCGACGGCTCGACGTCGTTGCGCATCCGCTACGACCCGTCGCTCGACACGAAGTCGTTCGTCCAGCAGATCTGCGGCAACGAGCTGACCCGGATCCTCGACCTGGGCGCGCAGCAGGCGAAGAGCTCCGAGCTGAACCTGGCCTGCGCCGCCAGCGCGGCGCTGTCGCAGATGGACGCGCCGCCCAACGCGCAGCAGGGCCCGGACCTGTCGCTTGCAGGCGCTGATCGGGGCCGAGCCGTGATGCGGATCGGTGCCGCGGGTCGGCTGCGAGGGGTGCGGCGGGCGGGCGGCGGTCGTCGTCGGGGCGCTGGTCGCGGCGGTCGTGGGCACGGGCTGCGGCCTGTCCTTCCAGGCCCTGCCGAAGCCGGGCGGCGTGAGCGGCCCGAGCTACAACCTCACCGCGGTCTTCGGCAACGTGCTCAACCTGCCGATACAGGCGCGCGTCCTCGATCGGGGCGGACCAGGTGGGCGACGTCAGCTCCATCTCGACGTCGCACTTCAAGGCGGACCTCACCCTGACGATCCGCAGCGCCATCCGGATCCCGCAGGGCACGACCGCCCAGATCCTCTTCGTCGATCCCCTGGGTGACGAGTTCATCCAGCTCTACCCGCCGAGCGGGCGGCCCCACGGCCCGTACCTCACCAACGGGTCGGTGGTCCCCGAGCGCGACACCTCGAGCGCACCGTCCATCGCCGACACCCTCGCCGCGCTCGGGCGCGCTGCTCAACGGCGGTGGCCTCAACCAGCTCGAGACGATCGTCACCAACCTGAACCAGGCGCTGGGCGGGCACCAGCAGCAGATCCGCCAGATCATCGACGATCGTGTCCTTCACCGTGACGGCGCTCAACGCCAACAAGAGCTCGGTCGACAACGCCCTGGCCTCGCTCGCCGCGCTCAGCGCGCAGCTCGCCAAGGGCGATGCCGCCATCGCGAACGGCATCGACACCATCGGTCCGGCCGTGGCCGTGCTCGCCTCGGAGAACCAGGACTTCCAGAACCTCTTGACGGCGACGAACAACCTCTCGAACGTGGCCGACTCGATCGTCACCCAGAGCAGCTCGTCCATCCTCGGCACCATCCAGCAGCTCTACGCCGTGGTGAACCAGATGGTCGGGGTGCAGTCCCAGCTCGGCCCGACGCTCACCGACCTGGGCAAGTTCGAGTCGCAGACGCAAGAAGATCGCGCCCGGCAACTACCTCCAGCTCTCGCTCGACGGCACCGCCATCGTGGACCAGAGCCCGCTGCTGGGGCCGAACAGCGCGTCGACGGCGGCCTGGGTCGACGGGGACTCGGTCGGCGTCGTCGACGTCGTCGTCGGCCGTCCACGGTCCGACTCGACGACCCAGGCGATCAACGGGCTCTTGGGGGCGGGGCTGCCATGAGCAAGGCACAGGTCTGGGTCCGGCTCACCGCCCTGGTCGTGGTCGCCCTGCTCGGGCGTGTCCTACATCGCCTTCGACGTGATCGGCTGGCGGATCGGCGCCCAGCCCTACGAGGTGACGGTCGACCTGCCCCGCGGGGGTGGGTTGTACTCGGACGGGTTCGTGACCTACCGCGGCGTCGACGTCGGGCGGATCTCGTCGCTGACGCTCAGCCCGATCGGCGGCGGTCGCCACCTTGGCCATCGACCCGGGCACGGTGATCCCGGCCAACGCGGTCGCCCACGTGCACGAGCTGTCGGTCGCCGGCGAGCAATACCTCGACCTCGTGCCGTCCTCGGCGCGGCGGTCCCGACCTCCACGCCGGCAGCCTCATCCCCCGCGACCACACCGTGGTGCCGGTCAGCGTCTTCCAGCTGCTTGAGCGACGCCGGCCAGTTGATCGGCAGCATCAAGTCGAGCGAGGTGCAGACGATCACCGACGCCCTCGGGTCGGGGTTCGCCAACACGGGCCAGGCGCTGCGGAACATCACGGTCTGCGTCCCGGCACCTCATCGCGGCACTGCAGGCCGCGCGAGGCGGCGACGGTGACGCCTCATCAACTCGGGCGGATCGGTGCTCTCGACCGCGCAGGCCTCGAGCGCCGACATCATCTCGTTCAGTCAGTCGCTCGCCACGATCACCGCACAGCTCGTCGGCGTCGAACGCCGACATCGTGGCCGTGCTCGACGAACGGGGTCCCGACCGAGCAGGCGGTCCAGCAGTTCATCCAGTCCGACGGCGCCACCTTGATTCAGCTGATCAAGGAGCTGGACGGCCTGTCGGACGTCGCCGATCGCCCAGCAGCCGGCGATCGTGTCGCTCCTGCAGCAGCTGCCGGGGTTCGTCAACAAGATCGCCGACACCGCCTCCGGGGGCTCGGTGGCGGTGAACATCTACTACAACACCAAGAACTCCGTCTGTCCGTACCTGTCGGGGGCCGCAGACGCCCGAGCCGACGGCGGCCACTGGTGCGCCGGACCTGATGCGCACCTGCACCCTGCAAGCGCCCGATCTCCTGCAACGGGGATCGGCCGAAGCACCCCTATCCTCGGGAGGTTGAGCATGTCGGAGAAACCGTCTTGGACGTGGAAAGGGACCGATGGACGTCGACGGCGGCGCGAGGAGCCCCGGGAGGCTCGGCGCGGGTGACAGATCCGGCGCCGGCGGGCCTGCGCCGCCGCCGGATCGCCTCGGCGCGCCGCCGCTTCGGCATCGTCGAGGTCGTCGGCCTGATCGTCATCGTCGCCTTGGCGGTCGCGCTGATCATCTCCCAGCGTCCAGCTGTCGAACCAGGATTCGCGGTGAACGCGCGACCGGGTCGGCGCCGTGGCGGCGGCCCAGACCGACGCCATCGATGTCGCCACGTACAGCTACCTGCACCTGCAGCGGGACTTCGGCCGGGTCGAGGCCGAGTCGACGCCGTCGTTCAGGCGCAGCTTCATCCGTTCGAGCGACAACCTCTCCAAGGTGCTGGTGCAGTACAAGGCGACGGCGTCGGCCAAGGTCCTGAAGTCAGCCGTCGAGTCGATCAGCGACTCGAACGCGGTCGTCCTTCTGTTCGTGAACCAGTCGGTGGCGAACTCGACGCAGTCGGGCGTGAACACGGACGACAGCCGGATCGAGGTCACGCTCGTGCGCAGCGGCGATCGCTGGTTGCTGCAGAACCTCAAGTTGCTCTGACCCGATAGCCGTCGCTGGGCGGCCTTGGTTCAGGAGTGGCGGTGCCGCGTGGTCACGCCGAGGGCGGGGCCGTGTTCGGCGCGGTGTTCGGCGGCTTAGTGCCAGCCGACGCGGCGCAGCACGTGCGAGCGGCATCGCGGCTGAGCGCGCGCTCTCGAAGTCGCACTCGTCCACCTCGCACTCGCAGCTGATGGCCTGTCCGTGGCAGGCCGGACAACGCTCCAGGCAGCAACCCGGGTGATGGACGCCGCCGATCGGGGTGCCGCAGTCCCGGCACTCCTCGGGCTCGTAGCGGTGCCTGGGGCGGGGTTCCTGACCCCAGCGGATTCGGGCGTAGGACCGTGCCGTCGATGACGACCGGGTCGGTCAAACAGCTGATGCCCTCGGACATCTCGCCCCCGCAGTGCCAACAGATCGCCATTGACCCTCCCTTGACTCAACCCTGTCGCGATCTTTCCAGGCCCCTGTGACGACGGCGCGGATGGCTGGCGGCGACACGGGGCCACTGCTTACGCTGCGGCCCATGTGACAACGAAGAACGAGGCCGATGGTCGGCAGGGTGCAGCCGGCCTGCTCTCCGGCAAAGTGTGTGTGGTGTCCGGGGTCGGCCCCGGCCTGGGGCGACAGGCGGCGCTGGCGCTGGCGGCGCACGGGGCGGACGTCGTGCTGGCGGCGCGCCAGCAGGCCAGGCTCGACGAGGTGCTGGCCGAGGTGACCGGCCTCGGCGCCCGGGGCGCCGCCGTGCCGACCAACATCGTCGACCCCGACGCCTGTGCGGCGCTGATGGCGGCGGCGGCCGAGGAGTTCGGCGGGATCGACGTCGTGGTGAACAACGCCTTCCGCGAGCGACGTCTTCCAGAGCTTCGAGGACGTCGACCTCTCCATCTGGCGCAAGATCATGGACGTCAACCTCTTCGGCTCGCTCGCAGATGACGAAGGCCGCGCTTCCCGTTCCTCCGCGAGCGCGGCGGGGGCTCGGTGGTGAACGTGGCGTCGATGGTGACCCGCCAGCCGCAGCCGACCCAGGGCGGCTACGCCATTTCGAAGGGTGCGCTCCTCACGGCGACCCGGGTCCTGGCTTACGAGCTCGGCCCTTCGAACATCCGGGTCAACGCGGTCGTGCCCGGCTGGATGGCCGGCCCCTCGGTCGACATGTACATCGAGATGACCTCGACGCGGGCGGGGCGTGCCGGCGCAGGAGATCATCGACGAGCTCAACGCCCGGGTCCCGCTGGGCCGCATCCCGACGTGACGCCGACGTCGCCGGCGCCATCGTCTACCTGGCGTCAGACCTGTCCGCTGCCATGACCGGCCAGGCGCTCGACACCAACGGGGGCGAGATCTTCGCCTGAGTCGCCTGCCAAGTTTCGAGATTCGCTGCCAAATCGCGTTCCGTATATGAGGCGAACACGCGGGCGTTTTTTCGAATGTCTGGGGACCCAGACTCCAGAAATCGGTCGATTTCTTCCACGTAAAGCTCGACTTCTTCGGTTGCAGCTCATGGACTTGGTGAAAGAACAGGCAGATCCGGCCCGAATACATCGTTGAAGTCGCAGCGGCTAGTCCCGTATACCGGACAGCGCAACGCTCGGCGACTCCGAAATTCGGACGACACCCTGGCTCGCCCCACCCGGTGACCAGAGGCGATCGACTTAGGTCCCCTCGCCCCCGCTCGGCGTGCACGACCGCGGGTCCCACGGTGCCAGCGGCGAGACCGTCGAGGTCGGCGGCTGGAAGGCGCCGCTGTTCGACCCGTCGATCCCGGACCCCGTCGATCCCGTGTTGCTCGACGCCGCCGCGGTCGTCGTGAGGCGTCCCGAAGCCCCGATCGACGTGGCCGTGGTCGTCGGCGACCGGCGGCGCGTTGACGGTGAACTCGGTGCCGGTGACGACGGTGACCTGCGAGCCGGGCTTCACCTGCGAGGGGTCGTCGGCCATGATCACGGCGCCCGTCATCGAGTTCGCCACGGCCTGGGCCGCCGCCAGCTCGGACGGGGTCTTCGACGAGTAGTAGACGACCGTCTCGGCGTCCTGGCCGACCGGAGTCGGCGTCGCCGACTCGGTCCCGATGTTGAAGCCGAGCGCCTTGAGGCTCTGCGCCGTGTCGGTGGCCTGGTTGTAGGCACCCGTGCCGTTCATCACCGACACCGTGATCGACGACGGGGAGGGCAACGCGCCGCCCGAGTACGTGTCGGCGTTGGCCTTCAGGCCGAGGAACTGGTCGACCGCGCTGTGGTCCTGCGGCTCGGACGGGAACTCGACGTCCCCGTAGCTGCCCCCCTGGTACATGTAGTTGCCGAAGTTGGTCGACCTGCACCGGCAGCGTCAGCTGCGGCGCCTTGTTGACGTTGACGCCGTGGTAGTTGAGCACGAGGCCGATCATGTCGGTGGCCGAGAAGCCCGTGTCGACGGTGAGGTCGCCCACGACGCCGGAAATCAGTGACTGGTCGGTGATCGGGTTGCTGAGGCCCTTGGCCTTGACCGCCGTCGCCAGCACGCGCAGGAACTCGTGGTCCCGGCGGATGCGGGCCAGGTCGCTCTGCGCCTCCTGGGGCCAGTAGGCGGGGTCGGTCGTCGTCACCCCGGGCGGCTTGTACTGGAGGTGACGGGCGCGTACGACCTGGAGCGCCTGCGTCCCGTTGAGCTGCGAGGCACCCCGTCGTCTGGATGTTCAGGCCCGAGTAGGCGTCGTAGCACCGGCTCGGGGAAGTACATCTTGATCCCGCCCAGACGCGTTCACGACGTTGATGAAGCTGTCGAAGTTCAGCTCGACGAAGTGCTGGATCGGGATCCCGAAGTCCTCTTCGATGGCGGCGATCAGCTGATCGGGACCTTGAAACAGCGCCGCATCGATCTTGTTGGCCCCGTCGGACCGCGCGTTCGGGACGAAGAGGTCGCGCGGGATCGACAGGATCGACAGCGTGTTGTTCGCCGGGTTCGAGGTGCAGGATCATCACGACGTCGCTGTTGACGCCGTTCACGCCCTGGGAGCACAGGCCGTAGGCGGGGTTCTGCACCGTGAGCGCGCACCGTGACGTCGAGCCGATCATCAAGATGTTCTCCGTGCCCGCATCAGCGCCCTTCACCGGCGACGACGGTCAGGTTGTGGAGGTCGATCCGGTGGATCTCGTGGTTGAGGTACCAGCCGTAGCCGGCGGCCGCGCCGGCGATCAGCACGAAGACCAAGAAGATGCGAACCGAGGACGTAGCCGACCTTGCGCCGGGTCGAGCGCTTCTTCTTGGGTGCGGCGTGAGCCGGTCCGCGTCCACTCGCCGCCGCCCGTCCCCGCCGTCCCCGACACCGCCGTCGCCCTCTGCTCCGCCTCCTCGATCTGAAGGCCGAGCTCGTGAAGTCCCCGCTCGACCGGGTTGTTCGCCGGGTCGTCCTGCAGCGCGGCCAGCGTGGCGTCCATCGAGCTCCGGCGGCAGCGGAAGCGGAAGCCCCGGCCGGGCCGCCCGGCTCGAGCCGCCCCGTCGGACTCACCCGCAGCGACCGCAGGTTCTGTGCCGGATTCGAGGCAGGCCCGGCGGATCCGGCGCCGCCGCCGGCGACGCCTCCGCCGGAGTCACGTCACCGCCACCCGTCGAGGACTCCGCCTCCTCGATCTGGCGACCGAGGTCGTGCAGGCCCTTGTGGACAGGATCGTTTTCGGGGTTCTGAGGGGCTCATGGTCGAGTGTTCAAGATGACGTTCGACCTCTGATCTGGTGCTGGTCGACGCCCGTGCCCCCGAGTCGGCTCCGGATTAGGGCGACCGGAACAGGGGTCAGACTAGCGAGGACGCCCAGAAAGTGGCAGTCGGCCGCCGCCCCGCCTCGAGGCCACGACCCCACGGAGCCGGACCCGCAGCGCCCGCCGCACACCGACGTTTGCCCCCCTGACCAGGTGCCCCGGCCCAGCCCCGGCCGCTGACCGGCCCGAGCCCACCACGGTGGGCGCCGCCGCTCCTCCGGCCCCAGCCCAACCGGCGGGCCACGCCTCCCGTCCCCATACTGGACGGATGGTGGCGAAGAGCGCCGGGCTCCTGTTGTACCGGCGTCCGGCCGACGGCGTCGTCGAGGTGCTGCTGGCGCACCCCGGCGGTCCGTTCTGGGCCCGGAAGGACGACGACGTCGTGGTCGATCCCCAAGGGCGAGTACGAGCCCGACGAGGACGCGCTCGATAGCGGCGTACCGCGAGTTCCGCGAGGAGATCGGCCTCGAGCCTCCCGCCGCCGAACCGTCTTCCTCTGGCGAACGACGCCAGCCGAGCGGGAAGTGGGTCACCGCGTGGGCCCTGGCACGGTGACCTCGACGTGACCGCACGCGGTCGAGCAACACGTTCGAGTTCGAATGGCCGAAGGGCTCGGGCACCATACGCGAATTCCCCGAGGTCGACCGGGTCGAGTGGATGCCGATCGCCCTCGCCCGCACGAAGCTCCTCAAGGGGCAGCTGCCGTTCCTCGACGCGTTGCTGTCCACGGTCGCCACGGGCAGCGACGGCAGCGACGTCGAAGAAGCCTGAGCGATAGCCACCCGCCGACGGCTCGCCAGGAGCCGGTGCACCAAGAGTCGGGCTGCCCGGATTTGAACCGGGGACCTCTGCGTCCCGAACGCAGCGCGCTAACCAAGCTGCGCCACAGCCCGTCCGCCCCCGCAGGGAGCGCCACGGCCAGGAACACTACCCCGGCCTCAGCCGGTCGCTTCCCCGCTGCCGTTGGCCAACGCCGACGGCCTCCCGCCTCCGCCGGACCCCTCCCCGGGCCGGCGCCGCGGTCGCCTCGGCCCTGGCCCGGACCGGCGTCGCCGCCCACGAACGTCGCGACCACCTGGGCCACCCGCCGCTTGTCCATCTCGACCACCTTGAGGTCCCAGTCACCGATCGCACGTCCTCGCCCTCGGTCGGGATGTGACCGAAGCGCTCGAACAGCAGCCCGCCCAGCGTCACGTACTCGCCGTCCTCGGGGATGTCGATCCCCAGGCGCTCCCGCACGTCGTCCACGTTGGTCTGCCCATCGATGAGCCACCGGGCGTTGTCGACCCGGACCATCGATGACTCCTCGTCCTCGTCGAATTCGTCGTGCAGGTCACCGACGAGCGGTTCGAGAAGGTCCTTCATCGTGAGGAGCCCGGCCACGCCGCCGTACTCGTCGACGACGACCGCGACGGCGCGGCGCTGCTTGCGCATGTCGGCCAGGGCCTCGAGCACGCCGAGGGTCTCGGGCACCAGGTGCGCCGGACGGACCTTGCGCGAGATCTCGAGCGGGCTGGGGTCGGTGGCGTCCCGCTCACGTGCGGCGTCGATCCCGACCCGGTCACGGCGGAGCCCCACCCCCTCCCGCCGGTGCGGAAGATGTCGTTGACGAAGATGAGGCCGATCAGGTCGTCGAGGTCGTCGTGCACGACCGGAAAGCAACTGTGGCCGGTCGTGCGCACCGCCTGCGCGATGTCCTCGGCGTGCACCGGGATCGTGAGATAGGTGACGTCGACCCGCGGCGTCATCACCTCGCGCACGTCCATGTCCCGCAGGTCCGACAACGCGTCCAGGATGATGCGCTCTTGCTCGTCGGCCGACGCCGATGCCTCGGTCGTGTGACCGTGCTCGCCGTGCCCGTTTCCACGCCCGGCCCCGTCCCCGTCACCGTCCCGCTCGCCGGTCGCCACCAGCGCGAGCGCTTGGTAGATGGAGGTTCGGACGGTTCCCGGCGGGGCGACATCGCGACACGCGCCGGATCAGGGTTTGGGCTCTGGTCCCGCCTGGAGCTGGGGTTCGGCCCCTACCAGCACGGGCACGGGGGTGAAGGAGTCGTCGGCGAACGTGCCGTCGTCCAACAAGGCGTTGACGGCGCGGCGCAGGCGCAGCGGGTCGAGCGGCTTCACGAGCCACCCTTCGGCGCCCGAGCGCCGGGCCAGGAACACGTCGGGGCGCCGGTCGAGCAGCATCAGCACGGGGATGTGGTCGATGGCGTCGTAGGACTCCTGCAGCCGGAGCTCGAGGCAGATCGCCATCCCGCCCATGTTGCCGATCTGCATGTCGACGATCACGAGGTCGGGCGACTCCTCGGCGACGAAGGCCACCACGCCGGGCCCCGACGTGACCGTCCGGACCTCCACGTCGGGCCCGCTGATGACCGCCTCGATCTCCTTGCGCAGGGTCGGCAAGTCGCTTGCCACCAGGATCGTCTGCACCGACCGGACACTACCGGACCCCTTCGCCGGGGCGGAAACCCGGATAGGGCTCAGCCGAAGAGGCTGTCGGCCGCCCGCTCCAGCCCGGTCAGCTCGTGCACGTCCTGGGCGAAGAGCGGGATCCGTCCGACCGGTGCCGGCGACACCTGAGCCGCCAGGTCCGCGTACCCCGAGGCCTCCTCCTCCGCCACCGCATTGAGGCGGGCCAGGTTCTCCTCCAGGGGCTGCAGCTCGGCCGCCGCCGACCCACCGGCGTCGGTGACGGCGGCCGGACGGGTCGCCGCACCGTCAGAGGCCCCGAAGAACGGCGCGATCCGGTTCACCACCAGCGCAGCCACCGCCACGTCACGCTCGGCCAGCTTGGAGGCGAAGAAGCTCGCTTCCTCCACGGCGTCGGGGCGGGCCGAGGTCACCAGCACGTACGCCGTCGCCGGGTCGGCCAGCAGCTCGTGCACGGCGGTCGCCCGCGTGCGGAAGCCGTCCTCCATCCCCTCGAAGGCCTGGAAGAAGGCGACGGCGTCCTGGACGATCTCGGCGCCGGCCACCTTCGAGACCGTGCGCAGCAGCGCCTGGGTGGCCATGCCGACCGCGCGCAACGACATGCGAGTGGGGACCAGCAACGCCCGGAACAGCTTGTTCTCCAGGAACCGGGTCAGCCGCCGGGGCGCGTCGAGGAGATCGAGCGCGTTGCGCGTCGGCGGCGTGTCGACGACCACGATGTCGAACTCGTTGGAGTTGACGAGCTCGTAGAGCTTCTCCATCGCCATGTACTCCTGCGTCCCCGAAAGGGCGCCCGCGAGATTCTGGTAGAGCCGGTTCGCCAGGATCGACTCCGCCTGCTCGGGCGTGCGGGCGTAACGCGCGACCAGGTCGTCGAACGTTCCCTTCGAGTCGAGCATCAGCGCGAAGAGCGTCCCCGGCCACGGACCGGCGACCTCCGTGGGGGTGTTCGGCAGCGACTCCACGCCGAGCGCGTCCGCCAACCGGCGTGCCGGGTCGACGGTGACCACACAGGCGCGGCGACCCGACCGCGCCGCCGCCAGGGCGACCGTCGCCGAGACCGTCGTCTTCCCGACGCCGCCCGAGCCACAGCACACGACGACGGAGCGGTCCCGGACTAACGCCGTCATGGAGGGCTCTGGCCCCGCCACCGGCGACCCTGACCCTGCCACCACCGACGAACCGGACCCCGACGACCCCGGCCCGCTCACCCCGCGCGCTCCGGCACCAACGCGCCAACCGCCTCGGCCAACGCGTCCGCCAGCGTCTGCGTCTCCGCCGGCCCGATGCGATCCGCGTCCAACGACGGCACCAGCAGGTGCGGGCAGCGGGAGCTCACGCCCCAGCCGCTCGACCTGCTCGGCCGACACCATGTGGCGGGCCAGGCGGAACTCGCGGGCCGCCTCGAACGCGGCCACGTGTGCCGGGGGCACCGCGCCCTCGAGCCCCGCCGCGCGCACCACCTCGAACGCCGGGCGCTCGAGCCCGACCGGCGACGGGTCGCACGCGTTCACGATCACCGGCCCGAGCTGGACCCCGGCCTTGTCCTCGAGCGTGTACGCCGACTCGATCGCCTCGGAGACCGGGAGCTCCTCGGGCAGCGTGACGAGCATGACCCGGCACCGCGACGGGTCGCTCAACATCTCGACCACGTCCTCGGCCTGGGCCCGCAGCGGCCCGCCCCGCGCCGCGTCGACCATGCCCCGCGCCGACGTCAGGAACGTGACCGCATGGCCGGTCGCCGGGGCGTCGACCACGATGAGGTCGGCCTCCCGCGCCCGCTCCAACTGCTTGACCTTGCCCAGGACCAGGACGTCGCGGATGCCGGGGATCGCGGTCGCCACCACATCGAGGACGCCCGAGCGGGCGAGCCGCTTGGACACGCTCCGCAGGCCGTGGTCCTCGAGATACTCCACCAGCGCGTCGTCGGGAGTCAGGCGCCGGGCCCGGATCGTCCCCCGACCCCCGCCAGAGCCCCCGGACCCGCCGGACCCCCCAGACCCCCCAGACCCGCCCGGCGACCCGGCCAGCACCTCTTCCTCGTAGCCCAGATCGCCGGCGCGACCGAACGCCCCGCTGATCCCGGACTTGCCCTCCAGCTCGACGATGAGGACCGATTTACCGACGTCAGAGGCCATGCGCGCCACCGCCGCGCTCATGGTCGTTTTGCCCACGCCGCCCTTGCCGGCCATGACGAGGACGTGGCTCTGTGCGCAGAAGGTGCTCACGTCCATGTAGGGCCGAGCGTAGTTGCAAGGCTTGCGACGGAGATCGATCTCCCGCCAAAGAACCAGCTCAAGACCCTTGTATGCAAAAAGGCCCAGCGATAGCTTGGCCAGCAGGGGGGGTTAGTCGTGCCCTATCGGGGGGTTTCATGCGCCAGGGATCAGAAATGTGGCAGTTGAAGGCAGCGTGTCGGGGGCCTCAGGCCGCCGTCTTCTTCCCGCCTTCACACGCCGAACGAAAAGAGGAGAAGGCCTCCCGCGAGATCAGGGCAAAGGCGATCTGCGATCAGTGTCGGGTGAGGAACGAGTGCCTCGACTACGCGATCCGGATCCGCGAGCCCCACGGGATCTGGGGTGGCCTCAACGAGGTCGAGCGCAAGACCGTGCTCGATCGCCGGGCGAGCTAGCCGCCGCAGCGAACCCCCCCTCAGCGAACCGCCTCAGCGAGCCGGCGACCCAACCGGCACCACACCGACGCCCCTACGCCGGGGGCGTGATCTTCAGCACCTGATCCGCCGCGACCACGCCGCGGCTCTCGCACACGTTGCCCGGCTTCTGGCCGTCCACCGAGCAGATCGACGCCGTGATCTCGTTGGCCGCCGACACAACCGCTTGGGTCAGCGGGCTCTGCGGCGAGCTCAGGTCGCCGGCGATCTGGTCCTGGCTCAGCCCCACCAACGACGCCCGGCGTGAAGCTCGATGCGTTGAGCACCCACCGGTTGGCCACGTCGAGCAACGGGAACGTCGTCGGGCTCGATGCGTACCCCGCCACCGCCGCGCTCTGCCGCGCATCGGGTTGCTGGAGCGGTAGGTATTTCGAGCCCGTCGGGTTCAAGGAGCTGTAGCGCTCGACCGGCTCGAGGATCACGTAGGGGCTCGTGTAATACGTGTCGTAGAACGTGAAGGTCGAGACGTTGGCGAAAGCTGTCGTCTGGCTCGATTGCATCAGGCCCAGCTGACGGAACGAACCGAAGCGCGAGAGCGCGAGGATGAGCGGCCAGCGCTGGGCGGCGGCGTAGGGGGCGAACTCGGCGCCGTAGAAGAAGACGACGGGCTCGGGCGACCCGTTGTCCACCGAGGCCAGCCACATCGGCGCGTCGCCGGACTTCGTCGTCGGCCGCAGTGGCGTGATCGGGTTCGCCGGCGACGACACGCCCACCGTGTCGTAGACCGACTGGGGCAGCGAGTGGAGCGTGCTCAGCAGCGACTGCGGTGCGGGGCTGAACGCCTCGGTCGTCGGTGAGCTCGTCGGGGCGTAGTGGTCCCGCACGAGGATCAGTGTCCCGAGCAAGAAGATGGCCACGATGATGAGCCCGAGCGCGAGATACCGCCTCGGCACGTGGCGCAGTGCGGACCCGGTGGCCGGGGCACCCTCGGGCGCGGCGGTGGGCGCGGGCTCGAAATCGGTGCTGCTCATGGGCGTGGTCAGGTTAGCGAAGGGGTGCCCCCGTTTCGGGGGCGCCGCCCCGAACCGCCGGTACCCTCATGGCGTGCCTCCACCGGTCCCGCCCTCCGACGTCGAGATTCGCCCGGCCGCCACCGTGATGCTCGTGCGCGACACGCCGTCGCCTGCGGGCGACTCCGCGCTCGAGGTGCTGATGGTGCGGCGCAACCTGCGCTCCGACTTCGTCGGGGGCGCCTACGTGTTCCCCGGCGGCGCGGTCGACCCGCTCGACGGCGGCCTCGAGGCCGAGGCGCTCTGCGCCGGCCGCAGCGACGCCGAGGCCAGTGCGCTGCTCGGCTTCGAGTCCGGCGGTTTGGCCTACTGGGTGGCGGTCGTGCGGGAGACCTTCGAGGAGGCCGGGCTCCTGCTGGCCCAGCGTGAGGGGGGCCCGGACCTCCTGGCCGGGGACCCGGCCGAGGAGGCCCGCTTCGTGGCCGAGCGGTTGGCCGTGAACCAGGGCACGCGGCGCTTCCTCGATCTCTGCCGCGACGAGCGCCTCCAGCTGGGCGTAGGCGACATCCATTACTTCGCACACTGGATCACGCCGCGCGGCGCCCCCCGTCGCTACGACACGCGCTTCTTCGTCGCCGCTGCCCCGCCCGGCCAGATCGCCGCGCACGACGCCGGCGAGACCATCGCCGAGGTGTGGATCTCGCCCCACGACGCCTTGGCGCAACACCGCGGCTGGCGAGATCGAGATCATCTTCCCGACCATCCGTAACCTCCAGGCGATCGGCCGGTTCAATACCAGCGCCGAGCTGCTCGACGCGGCCGCCGCGGCGTCGAGCTCGGTGCCGGCCATCGAGCCCCGAGTGGTGCCCGATGGCAACGGGATGCGCATCGTCCTGCCGGGCGACCCGGCCTACGAGCGCGGGGCGGTGCCCGATCCGGGTGGCGATGGCGCGCTGGGTGACTTCAACGCGGCGGTGCGCGCCGTCTCCATGCAGGCGAACGAGGAAGGGCCAGACGCCGCGCCGGGCCCGCGGCCGGGCGGCACGTGATCCCTGCGGTGCCGGACTTCGGCGTCGGACCGGCACCCGAGCCGGGACGGGTCGACGTCGTGGCGCCGGGTGTGCGTCGCCTGACGGCCCCCAACCCGGGCCTCATGACCGGGCCGGGCACCAACACGTATCTCGTCGGCGACCGGGACCCGCTGGTGGTCGATCCGGGTCCGGACGACGAGCGCCATACCGCCGCCATCGTCGCGGCGGCCCAGCCACTTGGCCCCATCCGCACCATCGTGGTCACTCACACCCACGTCGACCATGCACCGGGCGCCGCCGCCCTGGCCGCGGCGACGGGCGCCCGCGTCGTCGGCTTCGGACCGGCCGAGGGCTTCGAGCCGGACGAGTGCGTGGGTGAGGGCTGGTCGATCCACCTCCCGTCGGCTTCCGGTCCCGATTCCAGGCCCTCCGGACTCACCCTCCGTGCGCTCCACACCCCGGGCCACGCGTCGGACCACCTCTGCTGGTTGGTCGAGGAGCATGCGCTTCTTCTGACGGGCGATCACGTCATGCACGGCTCGACGGTCGTGATCCGCCCCCCGGACGGCGACCTGCACGCGTACCTGGCCAGCCTCGCTCGTGTGCGCGACGAGGTGCCGGCGATCCGCGTCCTCGGTCCGGGGCACGGGCGGCTCATGGACCACGTGCCCGACGTCATCGACGCGCTCATCGCGCATCGCCTCGCCCGCCACGACCGCGTCGCCGAAGTCCTGGCTCACCACGGCGAGGGGGCGGTGGACGATTTCTTGGGTGAGGTCTACGGCGACGTCACCGAACAACAGCTCCCGGTGGCGCGGTTCTCGCTCTGGGCGCATCTGCGTGCGCTGACCGAGGAAGGCCGGGCGAGGCGGCTCGATGCTGACGAGTCCGACGAGGGAGGCGACACGATCGAAAGCCGCTGGGCGGCCTGATCGCCGCTCAGCCTGCTTCGGCGTCCCCCTGGGCCACTGCGGCCTCGACCCGCTCGAGCATGCGGGCCGTGCAACCCTCAGCCTTGATCAGAGGGGCCACGTCCTCGGCGATCACCCGCGCCATGTCGGCGAAGACGGTCCCCAGTTCGGCGTCCGGAGCGAGCGCCACCGGCACGCCGGCATCGCCGCCGGCGGCGAGGTCCGGGTGCAACGGGATCGATCCGACGAGCGGCACGCCGAGACCCGTGGGCGAGGCGCTCGCCGCCACCGGATCCGAACAACGCGTACGTCGTGCCGTGTTCACACGTGAAGTCGCTCATGTTCTCGACGACACCGGCGACCCGCAGGTAGCCCCGACGCGCCATGTCCGCCGCCGCGGGCGGCCACCTTCTGCGCCGCGACCGGCGGCGTCGTCACGACGAGCAGCTCCGTGCGCGGGAGCAGACGTGCGAGACCCATCTGGATGTCACCGGTTCCCGGGGGAAGGTCGATGAGGAGATAGTCCAAGTCGCCCCAGTGGGCGTCCTGCAGGAACTGCTGGACGGCTCGGTTGAGGACGAGGCCGCGCCACATGATCGCTTGCTCCTCGTCGGCCAGGAACCCCATCGACAGCACGCGGAGGGTGCCTGGCCCGACGCGCCGTTCCAGAGGCACCATCTTCCCCGCCCGCGCCTCGACGTCGCCCTCCATGCCGAGCAGGCGCGGCACCGAGAAGCCCCAGATGTCGGCGTCGAGGACGCCGACGGTCAAACCGCGAGCGGCCAGTGCGACCGCCAGGTTCACCGTCACCGACGACTTGCCCACACCGCCCTTGCCCGAAGCGATGGCGAGCACACGGGCGTCCGCCGGGACCTGGGTCTCGGGAGCGTCCTCGCGCGCCTTCCAGCGGGCCCGGGCCATGACGGCGGCTCGTTCCTCGGCGTCCATCGCAGCCACCTCGACCCGGACCGAGCCCACCCAGTCGAGCGCCTGGACGTGGCTGATCACGTCCTTCTCGATCTGGTTGCGGAGCGGGCAGGCCGCAATGGTCAGTGCGACCTCGACGGTGACGTCGGCTCCTTCGATGGCGACGCCGCGCACCATGCCCAGATCCACGATCGTGTCGCCGAGCTCGGGATCCACCACCGCACGCAGGCGCTCACGCACCTCGTCGGCGCGTCCGCCGGGCGGCGTGCCCCCAGAGGGGAGGGTCGGGTCGGGTGCCTGGGCCATCGACGATGAATTCTACCTGCGTGACGGGGATTTCTGACTCCTCGGCCGTGGAGTACTCGCACCCGGACGGCGCCGGTAACATGGGCGCGTACGTGGCGCACAGTGCGTCGCGAGCGCCGGCCGCAGGGAGCCGGAGCCACGAGGAGGACCTGTGACCACCATCTCCACTTCCGTCAACATCGGAAAGAAGCCGGCGCCGGTCACTCTCAGTGACACGGCCACCACCAAGGTGGCGGAGCTGCTCGGGCAGGAAGAGGGCGACAACCTGGCTCTGCGCGTGGCGGTGAAGCCGGGCGGGTGCTCGGGCTACAGCTACGAGATGTTCTTCGACACCGAGGTCATGTCGGACGATGTCGTCAGCGAATTCGGCGACGTCAAGGTCGTGGTGGATGCGGCGAGCGCGGAGCTCCTGACCGGTTCGACCCTCGACTACAGCGACGGGTTGCAGGGTGCGGGCTTCAACATCAGCAACCCCAACGCGACCCGCACGTGCGGTTGCGGCTCCTCTTTCAGCTGAGCAACTGCGCTCGCGCGCTCCCGGCGCCCTGAGCGCGTCACCCCGCGCCCGCACATCACGTATCCGTTGCCGTGCCTGGTGACCTTCCCACGCGGTAGATTTCGTCCTCAACGGCGATCCCGTCATCGTCGACGACGGGATCTCGTTGCTCGACGCGTTGCGCGACGAGCTGGGGTTTCGCTCCCTGAAGGACGGATGCAGCCCGCAGGGTCAGTGCGGGTGTTGCACGGTCTGGGTCGACGGAGACCCGAGGGTCGCCTGCGTCACGCCTATTCGGCGCGTCGCCGGGCGAGCGGTCACGACACTCGAGGGGCTGTCCGAGCAACAGCGCACCCGGTGGGCCGACGCGTTCGTGGCCCACGGCGCAAGCCAATGTGGTTTCTGTACGCCCGGCATCTTGATGCGACTGGCCGTGCTCGACGCCGATGCGGCCGGAAACCGGGGGCGGGGTCTGCCCGATTCCGCTGCTGACGTGCGCCGAGAAGTCGAAGCGGGCCTGCGGGCCCATCTCTGTCGCTGTACGGGCTGGCAATCGATCGTCGACGCCGCGCTGCGACGCGCTCGGGGCACGGAAGCGGCGAGTCGAACGGCGGCGAGCCCGAGCCGCGCGATCCACTGCTGGCCAGTTGGCGGGCCCAACTCGAGGGCCCGGCGTTCCAGTCTTCCGGGCCCGATGTGGTTCTGGGCGCGGGTGGCTTCGCCGACGACACCGCACCGCCCGGTGCGCTGTTGCAGCTCGGGGCGGACGCTCCGGTTGCGCCCGACATCCGCACGGCGAGACTCCGGATCGGACGAGTCCAGGGGCGCAACAGCACGGTGCCGTTGTCGCACCCCGTGGCACCCGCAGACGGTGCGTGGGCACTGACGTTGGCGACGACCTGGGTCGAACCGGCCTACGTGGAGCCCGATGCCAGCTGGTGTCGACCGGGCGACGATCCGGCGACGCCTCTGGCGAACGGGGGCGCCTTCGGCGGGAAGCGTCACAGCCCCGTCCCGGCCGTGGCGACGGCGCTGGCCGAAGAGGCGCGCGCACCGGTGCGAGTGTTGTGGCGCCGCGAGGACGTGGTCCGTCGCGGCCCGAAGCGCCCGCCGTTGGGCATCGCCCTGCGTCCCGACGGCAGCGGCATCATCCGGGTCGGGAGGACACCGGGCTCGTCCGACCTCACGGTGCTGGCGACGCGCGATCGAGGGTCTCGCGCCGGGACTGCGGGTCGAACTGGTCGACATCGTGGGGCCGCCGGTCGCCGACGATCTGCGCGGTGCGGGTTGGGCCGAGGTGCTGGCGGCGTTGCACGTGCTCGAGTCCCTCACCTCCGACCCGACAGGCGAAGGTGCCGGCGCCGACATACGCGTGCCGGGTGGCGGACGCGCCGCCGCCCATCTGCGGCTGGACGACGGTGGGCGGGGGCGCCTCGAGGTCGACCTCTGGGCCGGCGAGGCCCTGTGCCCCGTGACGCTGCGCTCCTACGCCCTCGGTGCGGTGCATCAGGCGCTGGGCATGGTCTGGAGCGAGGGCATCGCGGTCGACGACACCGGCGAACCCGTCGACCTGACCATTCGTTCCTTCGGCATCCTCCCCGCCCGCGACATGCCTGAGGTCGTGGTCAGGCTCCACGAGCAAGACGGTTGGCCGGTCAACGGCTCCGACGCGGTCTTCGTGGCCACACTGGCCGCCGCGTGGACTGCGGAGGGGCTGCCGGCGCACTGGCCGACCGCGTCGTGCGGCCGTGCGAGCACCCCGGCGCGACGTGGCACCATCTGGCCGTCGAGAGGAGGAAGCGTGAGTCCTGCGGTAGGTCCTTACTCACCGGTGCGCCGTGTCGGCGACTGGGTCATCACTTCGGGTCAGGTCGGGCTGGCCACCGACGGCCAGGGCAAGGCCGCGCTGGCGCCCGGCGGCACGCTCCCGCAACTCCGCCAGGCGTTGCAGAACGTGGCCGACGTCCTGGCCTCAGAGGGCGCCACGCTGTCCGACGTGGTGAAGACGACGCTCTACCTGGTCGACATCAGTGAGTTCGCTGCGGTGAACGAGGTGTGGGTGGAGTACTTCACCGAGGACCGGCCGACCCGATCCGCCGTGCAGGTCGCGGCCCTGCCGGTCGGTGCACGGGTCGAGGTCGAGGCCTGGGCCTACGCCCCTGTGGTCTGAGGCGCCGACGCGTCGGGGGAGCTGACCGGTGCGGCGACCGGTCCGGCCCCGTTGCGCTGGGCGACGCCGGGATGCCACGCCACCTGTCCGAAGCGATAGCCGACCGAGCGAACGGTTTGAATCAGGTGCGCGTGTTCTTCGCCGAGTTTGGCGCGTAACCGCCGAATGTGAACGTCGACGGTCCGCGCGCCGCCGTAGTACTCGTAGCCCCAAACCCGGCTCAGCAGGGTCTCCCGCGTGAACACCTTGGCCGGATGCCCGGCCAGGAAGCGCAACAGCTCATATTCCATGTAGGTCAAGTCGAGGACGCGTCCGGACACGGCAGCCTGGTACGTCTCGAGGTTCAACATCAGCGGCCCGTACTCGATGATGTCCGGGCGCATGCTCTGACCCGTACGCCAGAACAGGTGCTGGAGCCGCGCCACCAACTCTTCGGGGCGTGCCGGCATGACGCAGAAGTCGTCGTAGAGGTCGTCGCGCAGGAGCAGCTCACCGATCTGGTCGGACGCGATCATGAGCAAGAGGGGCGCCATGGGCACCTCGCGCATCCGGAGGTGCCGGCAGAAGGCGACGGCGGCGGTCATGTCTCGGCCGGCGACCACGAGGGCGCCCGAGTAGCCGGCGGCGCGCCCGTCGGGGCCACTGGGCGCGGCGACCTCGTCGGGACCGGTGACGGACTGATGCCCCAGGCCCGCGCTCTGGAGCGCGAGTGTCACCTCGGCGGGGAGGTCGGAAGGGAAGCAGAGAAGCGGGTCCATCGAGTTAGAGCAGAGGCAGGTAGCGGTCGAGCTCGAACTGGGTGACCTGAGCCTGGTAGTCGTCCCACTCCTCGCGCTTGTTGCGGATGAACCACTCGAAGACGTGGTCACCGAGGGTCTCGGCCAGGAGTTCGGAGCCCTCCATCTCGTTGACCGCGTCGTGCAGGCTGGACGGCAGGCGCTCGATGCCCTTCTTGGCCAAGTCCTTCGCCGAGAGGGTGAACAGGTTCTCGTCGGCTTCGGGCGGCAGGGGGTAGTCCTCGGAGATGCCCCGAAGTCCCGCCGCCAGGATCACGGCGAAGGTGAGGTAGGGGTTGCAGGCGCTGTCGGGCGCCCGGTACTCCACTCGGGTCGACTCGGTCTTGCCCATCTTCACGACGGGAACCCGAACCAGCGCGGACCGGTTGTTGCGGGCCCAGCTCACGTGGACGGGCGCCTCGTAGCCCCCGACGAGCCGCTTGTACGAGTTGACCCATTGATTGGAGACCGCCGTGATCTCACGAGCGTGATGCAGGAGGCCGGCGATGAAGCGTCGGGCCACCTCGGAGAGCCCGTAGCGGTCGCTCTCGTCGACGAACGCATTGCGTTCGCCCTCCCAGAGCGACAGGTGCGTGTGCATGCCGGAGCCCTGGACGCCCTGGAGCGGCTTGGGCATGAATGAAGCGAAGACGCCTTGTTGGCGTGCCATCTCCTTGATGACCATCCGCGTCGTCATCACGGTGTCCGCCATCGTCAACGCATCGGTGTAGCGCAGGTCGATCTCGTGCTGGCTGCGCGCATCCTCGTGCTGGGTGTGCTCCACGGGGATGCCCATCTCCTCGAGCATCAGCACCGAACGCCGGCGCAGGTCGCTCGTGAGGTCGGCCACGGAGAGGTCGAAGTACGAGCCGGTGTCAAGTACCACCGGTCCGCGCTCGGGATCGGCGTCGGCGAAATAGAAGAACTCGACCTCGGGCGACGCGAAGAACGTGTAGCCCGCCGCGCTGGCCCGCTCGAGGGTGCGCCGCAGCGCGTGCCGGGGGTCGCCTTCGAACGGCGAGCCATCGAGGTTCGCGATGTCACAGAAGACCCGGGCGACGGCCGCATCGTCGTGGTGCCAGGGCAACAGCTGAAAGGTCTTCGGGTCCGGCCGGGCCAGTACGTCCGCCTCTTGGACCCGGCTGAAGCCGTCGATCGCGGAGCCGTCGAAGGTCATGCCCTCGTCCAGGGCGTTGTCCAGCTCGGCCGAGGTGATGTTGAACCCCTTGGGAGTGCCGAGGACGTCGGTGAACCATAACTGGACGAAGCGGATACCCCGCTCCTCGACCGTCCGCAGTACGTAGTCCCGCTGGCTCTGCATCCCGAAAGCTTGGCAGCTACTGGAGTGCCCTCGAAAATCTCGCCCCCAGAGGCGTGTACCGGGGTCCCGGGCGACCGAACGGAGCTGGAGGTCAGCCGTCGTGGTGTCCCGCGAGGGCAACGGCTTGACCCCGTAGCGTGGTCCGGCCTTTAGCCTTTCCTTCGTGGAGGTGCTCAGCATCGGGCAGCTGGCGGAGGCGGCCGGGGTGCACGTCGAGACGATCCGCTACTACGAACGCCGTGGGCTCCTACCCGAGCCACCCCGTTCGGCGGGCGGCTACCGCCAGTACGGACCGGACGACCTGTGGCGCCTCGAGTTCGTCGGACGAGCCAAGACGCTCGGCTTCACCCTTACCGAGGTGGGCGAGCTGCTGCAGGAGGACACGCGCCGCGATGTCGGTTCCGTGCGCGCCATCGTGCTCCGCAAGTTGGAAGCGGTCGAGGCACGTCAACGCGAGCTCGCCGCCGTCCGGGCGCGACTCGAGCGCTTGGCCGACACCTGCGCCGATCCCGCCAGCGAAGACTGCGGAGCGCTGCGCCTTACGAGCTGAGCGCCCGGTCCACCTCTTCGAGCAGCCGGGCCTTGCTCCGGGCACCGACCAGGCGTTGACGGAGCTCGCCACCCGAGAAGAGAAGGATCGTCGGGACGGCCATCACCTCGAAGCGAGCCGAGAGGGCGTGGTGCTCGTCGGAGTTGACCTTGTACACGCGCAGCCGGTTCCCCAACTCGGCGTGGATCTCGTCGAGGATCGGCGCCAGCACCTTGCACGGCGGGCACCACTCGGCCCAGAACTCGACGAGTGCGGGCTCGTCGACGCGGGCGATCTCCTCGTCGAAGGTGGCGCTGGACAGTTCGGTCACGGCGGTGGGCATGGGCGTCCTTTCTTTCGGGCGTGGCCATGACGGTACGGCCCGTACCGTGGTCCAGAGTCAAGGGCTCGACCGCAACGCCGCCCTGACCTGCGATGCCGCGCCGGTATTCTGGAACCATGCCGCATCTGCGTCTGGCTGCCGCGCAGCTCAATACGGTTGTCGGCGACCTGTCCGGCAACGTCGAGCAGATCTTGCGCGCGCTGAGCGCGGCCGAGGCGGCGGGGGCGGACCTCTGCATCGTGCCGGAGCTCGCCATCCCGGGGTATCCACCCGAGGACCTGCTCCTCAAGCCCGGGTTCATCGCCGACAACGTGGCCGCCCTGGAGAAGGTGGCGGCCGCCACCGGGCAGTGCGCGGTCGTCGTGGGGTTCGTGGGCGAGGCGCCGGGTGGCTACGGGCTGTCCAACGCGGCCGCCGTCTGCGCTGGAGGACGGGTGGCGGGCATCTACCGCAAGCGTTTCCTGCCGAACTACGGCGTCTTCGACGAGCAGCGCTGGTTCATCCCGAGCACCGAACCGCCGGCGTTGTTCGGCATCGCCGGGGCGTGGGTCGGCGTCTCGATCTGCGAGGACGTGTGGTTCGACGACGGACCGGTGGCACACGAGGGACGCGCCGGGGCCGACGTCGTGGTGAACCTGAACTCCTCGCCCTACAACCGCGGACGCCATGCCGAGCGCCTGGCCCTGCTGCGCGGGCGGGTCGCCGAGGCGGGCTGCGCCATCGCCTACGTCAACCAGGTGGGCGGACAGGACGAGCTCGTCTTCGACGGCGACTCCCTGATCGTGGCCGCCGACGGCTCGCTGGTGGCGTCGGGTGCCCAGTTCGACACCGACCTGGTGCTCGTCGACCTGCCGATCGGCTCGCACCACCCGCACGCGGTGACCGAGCTGCTGCCGCGGATCGTGGTGACCGAGCCCCGGCGCGGCGAACGGGCCGCGCTGGCGCCGACCGAGCCGCGCGCCCCGCTGAGCGACCACGCCGAGGTGTACGCCGCGCTCGTGCTCGGCACGCACGACTACCTCGCCAAGAACGGTTTCGGCGAGGCGGTGATCGGGCTGTCGGGGGGCATCGACTCGTCGCTCGTGGCCGCCATCGCCGTGGACGCACTGGGCGCCGAGCGGGTGCACGGGATCTCCATGCCGTCGCGCTATTCGAGTGACGGCTCGCTGAAGGACGCGGAGACGTTGTGCGAGCGGCTGGGCATCGACCTCAAGGTGGTCCCGATCGAGGAGGCCCACGTCGCCTTCGCCTCGATGCTGGCGCCGGTGTTGGGCCGCGAGCCGTCGGGCCTGACCGACGAGAACCTCCAGTCGCGCCTGCGGGGCGTCCTGCTCATGGCGACGTCCAACGCCAAGGGCTGGATCGTCCTGACGACGGGGAACAAGAGCGAGATGGCGACGGGGTACTCGACGCTCTACGGGGATTCGGCGGGTGGCTTCGCCGTGATCAAGGACGTGCCCAAGACGCTGGTCTACGACCTCTGTCGCTATCGCAACACGCAAGCGGTGCTCGAAGGCCTGCCGGGCCCCATCCCCGACAGCGTGCTGGACAAGCCTCCGTCGGCCGAGCTGCGACCCGATCAGCGCGACGACCAGTCGCTCCCGCCCTACGAGGAGCTCGACCCGGTGCTGCAGGGCTACGTCGAGGGCGACCGCACCGCCGCCGACCTGGTGGCCGAGGGCTTCGATCCGGCCGTGGTCGACCAGGTGGTCCGCCTCGTCGACGGGGCGGAGTACAAACGGCGCCAGATGCCCCCCGGCGTGCGCATCACGACCAAGGCCTTCGGCAAGGACCGCCGCATGCCGATCACGAACCACTACCGCTCCTCGGCCCTCGAGGAGTCGGGGGGTGGCTGAACCGGCGGTCGGCGACCCGGTCGCCTGGCGAACGATCGACGAGCTGGCCGGCCTTGTCGGCGCCTACTGCTGGGTCGAGCACCGGCTCTTCGAGGTGGCCGGCGCGTGGGCCAGTGCGCCGGTGGTCGGGGAGGCAAGCACGGATGCGGCCGAGGGCGAGCTGCGGGTGTGGTGTGCGGCGGCCGCGCAGCGGCACGGCGCGCTCGCTGGGCGCTGGGCCCAGCGCCTCCCGGTCCGGGCCGGGGTCGACCCGGCCGAGCTGGTCGGGCCGCCGGTGGGGCTGGGGCCAGCGCTCGACGAGCTGGCGGCCACGAGGGAATTGGCGTCCGGCGTCGGCGCCCTGGTCGAGACCGTCCTCCCCTGGGTTGGCGGGGCCTACGGGTCCCACCTGGCCATTGCATCCCCGGTGTCGGAGGCGTCGGTCATGGAGGTGCTGGTGGACGCCCGCCGGGAGGGCCGGGCGGAGATCCGGGGCGGTCGGGCCCTCCTCGGGAGGCTCGAGGGGGCCGGGACACCCCCTCGTCACCTGGGGACAACGTTCGAACGGGCGTTTGCCGACCGGGTCGTTTTGCCTGCTGTACGCCCTGCTTGACAGCGCCTTTACACTTAGTGAGCAGCCAAGCAAGCGCCAGGAACGGGCGTCGGCTACGTGGAACGAGCGCCCGGCCAGGCAATGCCTGCCGAGCTTAGATACGGGAAGGTTTGGCAACCACCTTGGCCAAGGAACGAATTGAGCGTGACGATGAGGACCTCGTCCGGCTCTACCTGACAGACATCGGGCAATACCCCCTGTTGACCAAGGACGACGAGGTCCGCCTGGCCCAAGCCATCGAGGCCGGCCGGGCCGCCGAGGGCGAGGTCGCCAAGGCGCCAAAGGGCCTGACCACGGCGAAGAAGCGCGAGATGCGCCGCTGCGTGATCGAGGGCGAGCAGGCCCAGCAGACGTTCGTCCAGTCCAACCTCCGGCTGGTCGTGTCGATCGCCAAGAAGTACCAGGCCTCCGGGCTGCCGCTCTTGGACCTCATCCAGGAGGGGAACCTCGGCCTGATGCACGCCGTCGAGAAGTTCGACTGGCGCAAGGGCTTCAAGTTCTCGACGTACGCCACGTGGTGGATCCGCCAGGCCATCACCCGGGGCATCGCCAACACGGGACGCACAATTCGCCTGCCGGTCCACGCCGGCGACACGCTGGCGCGGGTACAGAAGGCCCAAGCCCGCCTGGAACTGAAGTTGGGGCGGCCGGCCACGCTGGCCGAGCTCGGCATCGAGGTCGAGATGCCCGAGGACAAGCTCGTCGAGGCGCTGCGCTTCCGGGCCGAGCCCCTGTCGCTCAGCGAGCCGCTGCGCGAGGACGGCGACGCCGAGCTGGGCGACGTCGTCGAGGACCGCTCGGCCGAGTCACCCTTCGAGGTGGCGGCGGTGTCCTTGCTGCCCGACGAGATCGGGCGCCTGCTCTCGCCGCTCGACGAGCGGGAGCGTGAGATCCTGCGCCTGCGCTTCGGGCTGGACCGGGGCGAGCCCCGGACGCTCGAGGAAGTGGGCGAGCACTTCAACCTGACCCGGGAGCGGATCCGCCAGATCGAGGCGCGGGCGATGTCGAAGCTGCGCCACCCGTCCTCGGACACCGGGGCACGGGACCTGCTGACCGTCTAATTCCGACTGCGGCGGGCTCGTCCCGTCCGTATAGGGGCGTCGCCTCAATTTGTCGGGCCGGATCGTGAGTTAATCCTCACATTTTCCTCCTTCGTGAGGAAGAACTTCACAATTCGGTCACGATGCGAAGGCGACCTGTCGATGCCGATGCGATCCACCCTCGGCGGAGCGCGACGTCGCAACGCCCGCGTAGGATCGGCGTCATGAAGAAGCTCATCGTTCTCGCCCTGCTGGTCGCCCTCGGCGTGATTGCCGCCCGTCGCCTGCGCGAGGCATAAGCCGGACGCTTCGACAGGGCGCCGCTGACTCAGGCGGCGCGTCGCCCGGACTGGGTGCGGCCGCGGTGGCCGCGCCGCCAGAGGATCAACGCGGCGCCGGCGACGGCGAGGCTCGTCGTCACGACCGGGGTCGAGCGCCCGACGCGGTCGCGCAGCCGGATCGGCTTGATGAAGTTGCGGATCTCCCAGTTGCGCTCACGGGCGATCTTGGCCAGGGCGCGGTCCGGGTTGACCGCGACGGGCCGTCCGACCACCTCGAGCATGGGCAGGTCCGTGGCCGAGTCCGAGTACGCGCTGCTGGCGCCGAGGTCGATCCCGGTGCGCTCCGCCAGCTCGCGCATGGCCGTCGCCTTCGACTCGCCTTGGGCGTAGAAGGCCATCCGCCCCGTGTAGCGGCCCTGCTCGTCGACCTCGCCACGCGAGCAGATGGCGCCGTCCACGCCGAGCAGGTCGGCCAGGGGCAGCACGATCTCTTCGGGTGAGGCGGAGACCAGATAGACGCGGTGGCCGGCGGCTCGGTGCAACTCCATCAGCTCGAGCGCCTCGGCGTACATGATCGGCTCGATCGTCTCGAGCATGGTCTCGCGCACGATCTGGCGGACCTGGGCGCGATCCCACCCCTTCGTCACCGCGAGCATCGACTCGCGGACCCGCACCAGCCGCTCCTCGTCCGCCCCGAAGTAGAGGTAGATCAGCTGCGAGATGGCGGCCCGCGCCACGAGGCGGCGGTTGATCAGGCCGCCCTTGAGGAACGGGCGCCCGAAGGCGGCGATGGAGGCGCGGTCGATGACCGTCTTGTCCAGGTCGAAGAACGCCGCCTCCATACCACCAATGGTACGGGCGGACGGGCCTCTCCCTTGAGCAATGGTGACAGTTCGAGGATCAGGCCGCGAACACCGCGGCGCGCTGAACAGGATCTACGCACGATCCGTACCCGGGTTGCGATCGCGTTGCGTGTGCGCGGCCGTCTGGCTTAGGGCGTGGGCTCCGCGATCAAGAGCGAGTGGACGCCGTCCTCCGCCGCGGCGGTGACCAAGACGAGCACCTCGTCGCCGGACTGGAGCCTCGTGTCGCCGCGGGGGACGATGAGCCGGTCCGCCCGCACGACGGCCACCACGACCGCGTCGCGGGGGAAGTCCAGGTCGGCGATGGCGATGTCGTTGGCGGGGGAGTCCTCGGCCAGGGTGATCTCGACGAGGTGCGCCGCGCCGCCCTGGAACTGGAGCAGCCGCACCAGCGCGCCGACCGAGACCGCCTCCTCGACGAGCGCGGTGAGCAGCTGGGGCGTCGAGACCGAGACGTCCACCCCCCAGCTCTCGTTGAAGAGCCACTGGTTCTTCGGGTGGTTCACCCGCGCCACGACGCGGGGCACGGCGAACTCCTGCTTGGACAGCAACGAGATCACGAGGTTGTCCTCGTCGTCACCGGTCGCCGCGACGGCCACGTCGATCGTGGCGAACCCGGCGGCGTCGAGCGACGCCACCTCGCACGCGTCGGCGGCCACCCAGGTCACGTCGATGGTGGGCCGCAGCCGCTCGACCAGCTCGGGGTCCCTCTCGATCACGAGCACGTCGTGCCCGTTGGCGTGGAGGTCCGCCGCGATGGCCGTGCCGACGCTGCCGGCGCCGGCGATGGCGACCCTCACGAGCTCGTGTCCGACCGCGGGTGGCGGGCCAGCGCCTCGTCGAGCTCGCGCAGCGCGTCGTCGAGCACGGCGAAGTGCAGGATGTCGCCCTCCTGGCCGACGAGCTGACGCGCATCGAGGCGCGGCTCGCCGGCGCGGCTGACCGCGACGACGGTCAGGCGTCCCGGGTGTTCGAGCTCGTTCAGCGGGCGACCCGCCCACGAGTCGGGCAGCGACCGGTCGACCAGGCTGAGGCGCCCGCTGGCGTCGGTCCACTCGCGCACGTCCTCCTCGGGCAGCAGCCGGCGGCGCACCTGGTCGATCGTCCAGGTCACCGTGGCCACCGTGGGGATGCCCAGGCGCTGGTAGATCTCGGCGCGCCGGGGGTCGTAGATGCGGGCGACGACGTTGGGGATCTTGTAGGTCTCCCGCGCGATGCGCACGGTGAGGATGTTGGTGTTGTCGCCGCTCGTGACGGCGGCCAGGGCGTCGGCGTGCAGCGCCCCCGCCTTCTCCAGGTCGTCGCGGTCGAAACCGGATCCGACCAGGGACTGTCCGCTCCAGTCCTTCAGGCGGCGAAAGGCGCGGGCGTTCTTGTCGATGACGGCGACGGAGTGACCCTCGGCGCCCAGCGACAGGGCGAGCCCCGAGCCGACGCGGCCGCACCCGACGACGATCACATGCACGCCACAGTGCAACACGCCCCGGCGGGCCGTGCAAAAACCGGATGAAAATATGCCGGGAGGTTTCCCTTCTACTGTGTGGCCCCGTGGCGAGCCCCACCACCGCACGGCCCACCGTGCCCCTGCCCGGCGTGGCCGCGGAGGAGATCCCCGAGACCCGGCGCTACCGGCTGAAGAACCGCCTGCTCGGGCCGCCGCTCGTGACCGAGCAGCTGGCCTCCGAGCGGCTCAGCAAGCCGATCGCCCTCGGGGTGCTCTCGCCGGACTGCATCTCGTCCTCGGCCTACGGCACCGAGGAGATGCTCACCCAGCTGGTGCCGTACGTGGGCCTGGCCGCCTTCACGCTCGTCGTCCCCATCACGCTCGCCATCCTGGGCGTCCTCTTCTTCGTCACCCTGTCGTACCTCGAGGTGATCCAGCTCTACACCAAGGCCGGCGGCTCCTACGTGGTGGCCCGGGACAACTTCGGGCCGCGGATCGCGCAGATCGCGGCGGTCGCGCTCCTCATCGACTACACGGTGACCGTCGCCGTGCAGACGTCGGCGGGCACGGCGGCCCTCACGAGTGCGGTCCCCAGCGCTGGCCAACACACTCGACACGGTGGTCATCACCGTCGGCGTCATCCTTCTCCTGCTCTACGGCAACCTGCGCGGCATCCGCGAGGCGGGCCGCTATTTCGCCATCCCGACGTACTTCTTCATCTTTTCGCTGGCGACGGTGATCGTCATCGGCTTCGTCCGGGAGGCGCTGGGCACGCTCCACTACATCCCCCTGCCGCCGCACGACCAGCTCTACGGGGGCACGTTCGGCAGCCCCGGGTCCGGCTGGCTCATGGGGCTGGCCTTCATCTCGCTGCTGCGCTCGTTCGCCAACGGGGGGTCGTCGTTGACCGGGCTCGAGGCGATCTCGAACGGGGTCAGCAGCTTCCAGAAGCCCGAGGCGCAGAACGCGCGCCGGACCCTGGTGGCCATGAGCTCGACGCTCGGCTTCCTCGTGCTCGGCGTCACACTGCTGGCGAAGTGGACGCACGCCGTGCCCTACGCCATCGGGTCGCCGACCGTCGTCAGCCAAGAGGTCAAGGCGGTCTTCGGCACGAGCCCGATCGGCCACTTCGGCTTCTACGTGGTCCAGCTGGCGACAATGCTGATCCTCTACACCGGCGGCAACACCAGCTTCAACGGCTTCCCGTACCTGGCGAGCTTCGTGGCCGGCGACCGCTTCCTGCCGCGCCAGTTGACCGCGGCGGGGCCACCGCCTGGCCTTCTCCAACGGCATCCTCGTGCTCACCGCCGTGGCGCTCGCCCTCGTCCTGCTCTACAAGGCCCAGGTCAACGGGCTCGTCGCCCTCTACGCCATCGGCGTCTTCACCGGCTTCACCATGGCGGGGTCCGGCATGGTGAAGCATCACCTGACGGCGCGCACCGGGCACTGGCGCCGCAGCGTCATCATCAACGGGTTCTCCGCGTTCCTGTCGTTCACCGTCGTACTGATCTTCTCGGTGGCCAAGTTCAAGGAAGGGGCCTGGCTCATCTTCGTCGTGGGCCCGTTGCTCTACATCGGGCTGATCCGCATGCACCGCCAGTACACCCGCGAGGACGAGATGCTCGAGACCGGCGTCGTCGAGGCGACCGAGGCGCCGGTGCTGCGGCGCCACGTCGTGATCGTGCTGGTCGACCGCCTCGACGTGGCGACCGCCCGCGCACTGCAGTACGCCCGGATGCTGGCGCCCGACGACCTGCGGGCCGTGCACTTCGACATCGACACCAAGGCGGCCCGCGAGCTCGAGGACGGAATGGAGCCGCATCGGCCTGGCCCGGCTGCCCCTCGACATCATCGAGTGCCCGGACCGCCGGCTGGGCCGGGCCGCCATCGAACTGGTGGCCGACGCCACGCTCGACGGCGACACCGAGTGCACCGTCTTGTTGCCGCGGCGCAGCTACGCCCGGGTCTGGGAGCGCTTCCTCCACGACCGCACCGCCGACAAGATCGCCGCCGTCCTCGGCCAGGTCCCCCACGTCAGCGCCACCATCGTCCCCTTCGCCGTGGCCCCCGGCCGCTTCGGCGAGCGCGTGCGCTCCTACGGCCGTTCGGTCCAGCAGCGGGCGCGGTCGGGGCGCAACGGCGCCGACGACACCGAGACGATCGATGCGGAGGGACGCAGCGGCGTCGATCGCATCGGGCGAAAGGACGGGCCCCGTCGCCCCGGTCTCATGCTCGAGGCGGACCAGACGCTGGCCCAGCGCGCCGGGGCGACGACGCCGATCGCCGCCGTCGTCCCGCGCCAGCGGGTGCGGGTCGCCGGCCGGGTGAAGTCGGTGCGGGTGCAGCCGCGGGCGGGGACGTCGAACCTCGAATGCGTCCTCAGCGACGGCACGGGCGGCCTGCTCCTGGTCTTCCAGGGGCGACCGAAGATCGCCGGCATCGAGCCGGGCGCCCGCCTGGTCGCCGAGGGCATGGTCGGGACGTGGAGCCGCCGGCCGGCCATGCTCAACCCGTCGTTCGAGTTGGTGCAGGGCGCACCGAGCGACCCCGTCGAGTCCTGAGCCTGCGGCCGGCCGCTCAGCGTCCACCCAGCGCAGGACGGAAAACAGGACCATTAAATTGCCCGTCCCGGCGCCAGTCGCTAACGTCCCCCCCGGCCCGGCGTCGGGTGCGACCTCCCCGGCGCGTCCTCGCTCCGGGATCACGACATCGAGCGCCGTGGTGCTGAACGCTGCCGCATCACACGGAGGAGGGCGCGGCCGCACCCTCTCCAGCAGGCGAACTGGAACAGAAAGGGCACACCGGGAATGATCAATCTCCTCGCCGTCAAGGGCGGGTACCAGGCCTTCCACCTGGGCGGGGTCGACAAGACGTGGCTGTATCTCTGCCTGGCCGCCGGCGTCGTCGGCATCGCCGCCGGACTGCTCCTCGCCCGCAACGTCTTGGCGGCCGACCAGGGCACGATCAAGATGAAGGAGATCGCGCAGGCGGTCCAGGAGGGCGCCGAGGCATTCTTGGCCCGCCAGTTCCGGGCCATCGCGATGATCATCATCCCCCTGGCCGTCCTGATCTTCTTCACGGCCACCCAGGTGGTGAAGCCCGACGGCGGGGTCGCCCTGAGCTTCGCCCAGGACGGGCTCTACCGCGTGATCTGCTTCCTGTTCGGGGCGGCCTTCTCCGGCCTCACCGGGTTCATCGGCATGAGCATCGCGGTGCGGGGCAACGTCCGCACCGCCGCCGCGGCCTCCCAAGGCGGAGGCATGGCGGGTGCGTTGCGGGTGGCCTTCCGCACCGGCGCCGTCACCGGCATGCTCTGTGTCGGCCTCGGCCTCGTCGGCGCCACGGCCATCGTCCTCATCTTCCAGAACTCGGCCACCGCCGTGCTGATCGGCTTCGCCTTCGGCGCGTCGCTCCTGGCGCTCTTCATGCGTGTCGGCGGCGGCATCTTCACCAAGGCGGCGGACGTCGGCGCCGACCTCGTCGGCAAGGTCGAGGCCGGGATTCCCGAGGACGACCCGCGCAACGCGGCGACCATCGCCGACAACGTGGGCGACAACGTCGGCGACTGCGCCGGCATGGCGGCGGACCTCTTCGAGTCCTACGAGATCACGATCATCGCAGCGCTGATCCTCGGCTACTCGGCCTTCCGGACCATCGGCCACAACCCCACGCCGGCGGTCCTGTACCCCCTCATCGTCCCGGCCATGGGCATCATCGCCTCGGTGATCGGCGTCGTCGCCGTGCAGGCGCGCAAGAGCGATCGCAACGCGCTGGCTCCGATCAACCGTGGCTTCTGGCTGGCCGCGGTCCTGACCGTGGTGGGTGCGTTCCTGGTGGCGCAGTACTACGTGCACGACCTCAAGGTCTTCTACGCCGTGCTGACCGGCGTCGTCCTCTCGCTGGTCGCGAGCCAGATCACCGAGCAGTTCACGTCGACCGAGCGCGGCCCGGTGAAGGAGATCGCCGCGGCGGCCCGGACGGGGCCGGCCACGACGGTGCTCGCGGGCATCGCCATCGGCCTGGAGTCGTCGGTCTGGGCCATCATCGCCATCGCGATCGCCATCGGCGTGGCCATCGGGCTGGGGGACGGCAACATCGAGCTCACCTTCTACCTGGTCGCCCTCATCGGCATCGGCCTGCTGGCCACGGCCGGCATGGTGGTGTCGGAGGACAGCTTCGGTCCGGTGTCGGACAACGCGGCCGGCATCGCGGAGATGTCCGGCGAGTTCACCGGCGACGCCGAGCGGATCATGGTCAGCCTCGACGCGGTGGGCAACACGACCAAGGCGATCACCAAGGGCGTCGCCATCGGCTCGGCCGTGATCGCGGCGGTCGCCTTGTTCGCGTCGTTCATCGAGACCATCGGCGAACAGATCCCGAGCCTGCACGCCACGGGCTCGAAGCTCTTCAGCGTGATCCAGATCAACGTGGCCAACCCGACCACGTTCATCGGCCTGCTCATCGGCGGCTCGATCGCCTTCCTCTTCTCGTCGCTCGCCATCCGCGCCGTCGGCCGCTCCGCGGGCACGGTCGTGCTCGAGGTGCGCCGCCAGTTCCGCGAGCACCCGGGGATCATGGACTACACCGAGAAGCCCGAGTACGGGCGGGTGATCGGCATCTGCACCGCGGCCGCCCAGCGCGAGCTGGCGACGCCCGCCCTGCTCGCCATCCTGGCTCCGGTCATCGTGGGCTTCGGCATCAACTACCTGGCGCTGGGGGCCTTCCTCGCCGGCACCATCCTCACCGGGCAGCTGATGGCCAACACGCTGTCGAACTCGGGTGGCGCTTGGGACAACGCCAAGAAGTACATCGAAGACGGCAACGAGGGCGGGAAGGGCTCCGAGGCGCACAAGGCCGCCGTCATCGGGGACACGGTCGGTGACCCGTTCAAGGACACGGCGGGCCCGGCGCTCAACCCGATGATCAAGGTGATGAACCTGGTCTCGCTGCTCATCCTGCCGGCCGTCATCACGTTGCGGCACCACACCGGCGCCCGGCTCGGCATCGCCGCCGGGGCCCTGGTCATCCTGCTCATCGCCCTCGCCTTCTCGAAGCGCGAGGCGCGAGGCCATGGACGCCGACAGCGACAATTCGACGCCCGCGGCGGCCGCCGTCGCCGCCGTGGTCGACGCCGACATGGCGAAGGTCGCACCCACCGAGCCCGAGGCAACCGCCGCGAACCCGGCCCCGTCGGGTGGCGGGGGCTGATCGATTCCTCCTGCTCAACAGCCTCGGCGACCGTCCGTTTCCGGTGCCTGCGTCACGCCCTGCTCTTGACAGGCGGGTCACTGGCCGCTCACTCTGATTGACCATGCTCTTCGAGTCATCGTTCCGGCCCGTGCCCCGCGGGGTGCGCCATGGGTAAGGCGCTCGTCATCGTCGAGTCGCCCGCCAAGGCGCGCACCATCGGCGGGATGCTCGGGCCCGACTTCATCGTCGAGTCGTCCATCGGCCACATCCGTGACCTGCCCCGCGGGGCCGACGAGGTGCCCGCCGCGCTCAAGGGCGAGTCGTGGGCGCGCCTCGGGGTCGACGTGGACAACGGGTTCAAGCCGCTCTACGTGGTCTCGTCGCCCAAGAAGTCGGTCGTGGCGAATCTCAAGAGGCTCCTGAAGACGGCCGACGAGCTCTACCTCGCGACGGACGAGGACCGCGAGGGCGAGTCCATCGCGTGGCACCTCTCCGAGGTCCTCAACCCGACGGTGCCGGTGAAGCGCATGGTGTTCCACGAGATCACGCCCGCCGCCATCGCCCGGGCCGTCGAGGAATGGCGCGACCTCGACCGCCGCCTGGTCGACGCGCAAGAGGCGCGGCGGATCCTCGACCGCCTGTACGGCTACGAGGTCTCGCCGGTCCTGTGGCGCAAGGTCATGCCGCGGCTCTCGGCCGGGCGCGTGCAGAGCGTCGCCACCCGCATGGTCGTCGAGCGGGAGCGGGCGCGGATGCGGTTCCGCTCGGCGACGTGGTGGGGCATCGAGGGCACGTTCCACCGTGAGGCGGCCGCCAACGGCTTCGGCGCCTCGCTCGTCGTGCTCGGCGGGACGTCGGTCGCCACCGGCAAGGACTTCGACGAGCACGGGCAGCAGAGCGCCAAGAGCGAGGTGCGCGTCCTCGGCGAGGGCGAGGCCACCTCGGTCGCCGAGGCGCTGGTCGGGCAGAGCTTCACCGTGAAGTCGGTGACCGAGCGGCCCTTCCGCCGTTCGCCGGCCGCACCGTTCATGACCTCGACGCTGCAACAGGAGGCGGGCCGCAAGCTCCGCTTCGAGCGCGCAGCGGGCCATGCAGGTGGCGCAGCGCCTCTACGAGCAGGGCTACATCACCTACATGCGCACCGACTCGACGACGCTGTCGGACGAGGCGCTGACCGCGGCGCGTTCCCAGGCCCGCGAGCGCTACGGCGACACCTACGTGCCCGACGCGCCACGCCGCTACGAGCGCAAGGTCAAGAACGCGCAGGAGGCCCACGAGGCCATCCGCCCCTCCGGCGAGACCTTCCGCACGCCCGAGCAGGTGGGCCGCGACCTCTCCGGCGACGAGCTGCGCCTCTACGAGATGATCTGGATGCGCACGGTCGCGTCGCAGATGAACGACGCCACCGGGACGAGCGCCCAGGTGCGCCTGGTGGCCGACGTACCGAGCGGCGTGGCCGCCGGCCAGGAGGCCGAGTTCTCGGCGAGCGGCCGCGTCATCTCGTTCAAGGGCTTCCTCGAGGTGTACGAGGAGGGCCGCGACGACGACGATCAGGACGACAGCGAGGAGCGGGTGCTGCCCGCCCTGTCCGAGGGCGACCGCGTCGCGGGCACGGCGTTCGAGCCGGGCTCGCACACGACGCAGCCGCCGGCCCGCTACACCGAGGCGTCGCTCGTCAAGGCGATGGAGGAGCTCGGCGTCGGGCGTCCGTCGACGTACGCCAGCGTCATCGCCACCATCCTCGACCGCGGCTACGTATGGAAGAAGGGCTCCACGCTCGTCCCGAGCTTCACCGCCTTCGCCGTCGTGGGGCTGCTGGAGCGCTACTTCACCAACCTCGTCGACTACGGCTTCACCGCGTCGATGGAGGACGACCTCGACGACATCGCGTCGGGGACCGAGGAGGCGCTGCCCTGGCTGACGCGCTTCTACTTCGGCAGCGACGCACCGGGCGCCATGGCGAGCGACGGGTCCGAGCTGGACACGCTCGGGTTGAAGGCGACGGTGTCGTCGCACCTCGCCGAGATCGACGCCCGCGAGATCAACTCGATCCCGCTGGGCGAGGGCAGCGACGGCGAACCGATCGTGGTCCGGGTCGGGCGCTACGGGCCGTACCTCCAACGCGGGGAGGACCGCGCCTCGATCCCCGACGACCTGGCGCCCGACGAGGTGACCATCGAGCGGGCCGAGGAGATCCTCGCTGCGCCGTCCAACGACCGGGTGCTCGGCACCGCACCCCGACAGCGGGCTCGAGGTCCAGCTCAAGGCCGGCCGCTTCGGTCCCTACGTGCAGGTCGGCGAGGCCGTCGACGGCGGCGAGAAGCCGCGCACGGCGTCGCTGTTCTCGTCGATGGACCCGGCGACGCTCACGTTCGAAGAGGCGCTGGAGCTGTTGCGCATCCCCCGCGTCGTGGGCACCGACCCCGAGACCGGCGAAGAGGTCGTGGCGCACAACGGGCGCTTCGGCCCGTACCTCAAGCGCGGGTCCGACACGCGCAGCCTCACGAGCGAGGAGCAGCTGCTCACGGTGACGCTGGACGAGGCCCGGGCCTTGTTCGCCCAGCCGAAGCAGCGGCGCGGGCGCGGCGTCGGCTGCGCCGCTGCGCGACCTCGGGGCCGACCCCACGACCAACCTGCCGGTGGTGGTGAAGGAGGGCCGCTTCGGCCCCTACGTCACCGACGGCACGACGAACGCCAGCCTGCGCAAGGGCGACAGCGTCGAGGCGATCGACATCGAGCGGGCGTCCGAGCTCCTGGCCGAGCGCCGGGCCGCCGGACCGTCGACCCGGAAGAAGAAGGCGGCGACCAAGAAGGCGCCCGGCCAAGAAGAAGGCCTCGGCGAAGAAGGCCCCGACGAAGAAGAAGGCCGTCGCCGAAGAAGGCCGCCGGCGACCAAGAAGGCCGCCGGCTCGCCCGCCACCGACGGGGCTGACCCGGCGGCGATGAAGGCGCCGTCCACCGAACCGTTCTGACCATGCCCGCCGCCCGTGGTCGCCTCATCGCGCTCGAGGGCATCGACGGGTGTGGCAAGTCGACCCAGGCCAAAGCCGTCGCCGCGGCGCTCGGGGCGCTGCTGACCCACGAGCCCGGTGCCACTCCGCTCGGGCGCGCTCGTTGCGCCAGGTGCTGCTGACGCCGGACACCCCGCCGCCCACCCCGCGGGCCGAGGCGCTGCTCATGGCGGCGGACCGGGCCGAGCACGTGGCCGCAGGTGATCGAGCCGGCGTTGGCGTCGGGCGGCTGGGTCGTCACCGACCGTTACTCCGGGTCGACCATCGCCTACCAGGGCTACGGGCGGGGCCTCGACGTGGCCGGCCTGGCCGAGCTGGTGGCGTGGGCGACGGCGGGCGTCGCGGCCGACCTCTCCGTGCTCGTCGACGTGCCGGTCGAGGTGGCGGCGGCGCGGCTGGCGCAGGGGGCACGGCGCGGGCGCCGGCGCGGACCGGATGGAACGGCTCGGACCCGACTTCGCGGCGCGGGTGCGCGAGGGGTTCCTCGCGCAGGCGGCGGCGGACGCGGCGCGCTGGGTGGTCGTCGACGGCACGGGTGAAGCAGCGGCGATCACGGCGCATATCGTCGAGGCCGTGCGCGCCCGACTGGGACCCGAGCCGGAGCGGCGCCGGTGAGCGACGAGCGTCCGGCGCCCGCACTCTTCGAGGCGGTCGTCGGTCAGGACGAGGCGGTCGCCGCGCTGCGTGCCGCCGCGGCGCAACCCGGTGCACGCGTATCTCTTCCGCGGGCGCCGAGGGGCAACGGCGGGAATGGCGGCGGCCTACGGCTTCGCGGCCGCGCTGCTCGTGCCCCGAGGGCGGGTGCGGCGTCTGCGCCACGTGCCGCGGCGCGCTGGCCGGGAACCGATCCCGACCTGCACATCGTCAGGCGGAGCGGGCGCGTCGCTCAGCAAGGAGACGATGCGCCAGGTCGTCGCGCTGGCCCAGCGCCGCCCGCTCGCCGCCGCCCGCCAGGTCATCGTGGTCCGGAGATGCACCTCGTCCTCGAACGCGCCCCGGTCCTGCTCAAGACGCTCGAGGAGCCACCCGGCCAGACGGTGTTCATCCTCCTGGCCGACGAGCTCACGCCGGACCTCACGACCATCGCGAGCCGCTGCGCCGAGGTGGTGTTCCCTCCCGTGCCCGCGACGTGGTGGCGCGGCTGGCTCGAGGCGTCCGGGGTCGCCGGCGGACATGGCGGCCGTGGTCGCCGAGAGCAGCGGCGGCAACCTGGAGCGGGCCCGGGTGATGGTCGACGACCCCGACGTGGCGGCCCGCGTCGCGCTTGTGGGCGTCGGTGCCCGACGAACTGGCGGCCTCGGGTGCGGCCGTGGTGACGCTCACCCGGCGGGTGCTCGAGTCGGCCGACCGGGCCGTCGAGCCCTTGCGCGTCGCCCACGGGCGCGAGCTCGAGACGCTCACCGAGGCGGCCAAGGAGATGGGCGAGCGCGGGCTGCCGGCGCGCAAGGAGATCACCGAGCAACACCAGCGGGAGGAGCGCCGCTTCCGCACCGACGCGCTCCGGGCCGGCCTCGGGGTCCTGGCCCGCACGTATCGGACCCGGGTGACGGGTGCCGCCGCGCGTGGCGCCGATCGCCGTCGGCGACCAGGACGTGCGGGCGGCCTCCGACGCGGTCGGCCTCATCACCGAGGTGGCGCAGGCCCTGCCGCGGAACCCCAACGAGGCCCTGTTGCTCCAGTCCCTCTTCACGCCGGCTGGCCGCGCTGGCCGCGTAGTGCGGCTCAGGCAGCCGGTGGCCGCTCGCCTCGCGGCCGAACAAGGGTTGCGATGACGGCCTAGCATCGCGGTGCACCGGGGAGAGTCGGGAGAACCCAGATGCCGGGGAGTGATTCGGAGGCGGACACGAATCGCACAGACGCCACGTCCATGTTGCAGATCCGGGTGCTCGGCCCGCTCGAGATCGCCTGGGGCGGCCGGGTGGTCGACCTGGGCGGCGTCAAGGCGCGGGCCCTGATCGCCCGCCTGCTCATCGACCGCGGCCTCATCGTGTCGGTCGACCGGCTGGTCGACTCGCTGTGGGGCGACCACGACGGGCGACGGCGCGGAGATCGCCCTGCGCTCCACCATCTCGCGGCTGCGCAAACGGCTCCGGCAAGCGGGCGCCCCCGAGGACCTGATCGTGACGCGCGCCCCGGGGTACGCGCTCGAGGTCGCGTCGGAGACGACCGACGCTCTTCGTGTTCGAGCAGATGGTGGCCGACGGCCGTCGTCTGCTGGGACGGCGCACGGCCGAGCGAGTCGGTCCGCGCTGCTGTCCGAGCGCCCAGGAGCTCTGGCGTGGCTCGGCCTACAGCGAGGTGCGGGACGAGCCCTTCGCCCGGGCCGAGGCGCGCCGCCTCGAGGAGCTGCTGCTGGCGGCGATCGAGACGCGCATCGACGCGGCGATGACCCTGGGCCGCCACGAGTCGCTGATCGGCGAGCTGGAGACGCTGACGGGCGAGCATCCGATGCGCGAGCGCCTGTGGTCGCAGCGCATGCTGGCGCTCTACCGCTCGGGTCGCCAGGCCGAGGCCCTGCGCGTGTTCCAGGACCTGCGCTCCACCCTCGTCACCGAGCTCGGGATCGAGCCCGGGCCACGACGTGTCGTGGATGGAGCACGCCATCCTCTCCCAGGAGCCCGCGCTCTCCTTCCCGGTGCCCGGCGGAGCCGGCAGCCGGTGCCCCGGACGTCGAGGAGAACTCCGAGGCGGCACCGCTCGGATCGGACTCGGGCTACCGCGTGCGCATCCCCACCTCCCCGAACGAGGGTCCGCTCGTGGGGCGCGAGCGGGAGTCCGCGTTGTTGCGCGACTGGTGGGCGTCGGTCGGTCGCAGGGCGACGGCGGGCTCCTCCTGGTCGACGGCGATCCCGGCATCGGCAAGACCGCGCCTCGTCGGGCCAGCTCGCCCGTGCCGTGGAGGGCGAGGGCACGCTCGTCTTGTGGGGCCGTTGTGACGAGGAGCCGGTGGCGCCGTTTCAGCCCTTCGCCGAGGCGCTCGGCCGGTACTTCCACGCCGAGTCGGCCGATCGGATCTCGCGGATGCCCGACTGGCAGCTCGCCGAGCTCTCCCGCCTCGTCCTCCGTCTGCGTGAACACGCCCCGCCCTTCGAAGAGGACGCGGGCGACCCGGAGAACAACCGCTTCCGGTTCTTCGAGGCGGTGACCGCGACCCTGAGCGAGCTCTCGTCGACACGGGACCCTCCTGTTGGTCATCGACGACCTCCACTGGGCCGACCAGCCCACCCTGCTGCTCATGCGTCACGTGCTGCGGAACATCGACCGGGCCAAGCTCGGGCATCGTCGGGATGTACATCGACACCGAGGTCCCGCCGGACCACCGTTTGCGGCCCGCGCTGGCCGACCTGCGGTCTGACCTCTCGATCGAGACGGTGCACCTGCAGGGCCTGAGCGAAGACGGCGTCGAGCACGCTGGTCCGCGGCTGGCCGAAGCGCACCCGAGGACCTGGTGCCCCGGCTCCACAAGCTGACCGACGGGAACCCGCTTGTTCCTCGAGGAGATGCTCCGCCAGCTCACCGAGCAGGCCACGCGACAGGCCGGCGACGGAGGCGAGGCCCCGGTACCGCCGGACCTCGATCCGCCCGAGGCGATCCGCGAGCTCGTCGCCCGCCGTGTCTCGCGGCTGCCCGAGGACGTGATCTACCTCCTGCAGGCGGCGGCCGTCTCCGGACAGGAGTGCGAGGCGGGCATCGTGGCCGAGGCCGCCGGCCTTGAGCCCGGATCAGCAGCTCGACGCCTTCGACCGGGCCGAGGAGTCACGGCTCCTGCGCCGGGTCGGCGGGCTGGTGCGCGACCGCTACGCCTTCAGCCACGCCCTGGTCCGCGACGCGATCTACGGCGAGCTGCTCCGCGGGCGCCGGGTCCGCTACCACCACAAGATCGCGGTGGCGACCGAGCGTGTGCACGGTGACTCGCTCGAACACCTACGTCAACGAGCTGGCGCACCACTTCTACATGGGGGCGGCTCTGGCCGACTCCGACAAGGCGATCCGCTACTGCACCGCGGCGGGCGAACGGGCGCTGCGTCTGCTGGCGTTCGAAGAGGCGGTGGGCCATCTCACCCGTGCGCTCGAGGTGGCCGAGAAGTTCGGCGACGCCGATCCCTCGACGCGCTGTGACACGCTGATCGCGCTGGCCGAGGCGCAGAACCGGGCCGGCGACGCGGGACAGGCCAACGCCAACTTCGAGCGGGCGGCGCCCTGGCGCGATCGATCGGCGACCCCGAGCGGCTCGCCAGCACCGCCCTGCGCGCCGGCCCCCTGACGCTACCTCGGCATCGTGGGGGCTCACGAGGAACAGATCGGCGCTGCTCGAAGAGGCGCTGGCGGCGTCTGCCCAGCGACGACTCGCACCTGCGGTCCCGGGTGACGGCACAGCTCGGGCTCGTCACTCGTCGCCTCGGCCGGCGTGCCGGCGCCCGGGGTGCTCGAGCGGGCGCTCGCGTTGAACTCCGACGCGGTCGCCATGGCCCGACGCCTCGGCGATCGTGTCGCGCTCGGCTACGCCCTCCGCGCCCGCATGCACGTGTTGTGGGGCATCGACCCGGCGCCGGAACGACTGGCGGCCGGGACCGAGCTCGGACAGATCGCCGACGACGTGGGCGACCAGTTCCTCGCGCTGCACGGCCACATGTGGCGGATCCGCGAGCTCCTGGCCCAGGGTGACGTCGACGCGGTCAACGAGGAGCTGGCCCGGTTCGAAGCGCGGCAACACCGGGCCGGTGCATCCGCTCGAGGCGTCCTACTCCCTCAACGTCGGGGCCATGATGGCGCTGGTCAGCGGGTGAGTTCGAGCAGGCCGAGTGGATGGCTCGCCGGGCCATGGAAGTGGCGCAGGGCCACAACGACCTGGCGCGTCAGCTTCTACGGGGTGCTCATGGCGTGGACCTGGTGGCAGCGCGGCGAGCTCGGGGCCCTCGAGCCAATGTTCCGACGACGTCGCTCGCCCGGACTCACTGCGAGCTACCCCATCGTCGGCGCGGTGCTCGCGCTCATCCACGCCGAGGCCGGCGACGCCGGACCAGGCGATGGCGGACCTGGAGGCGCTGGCGGAGTATCGGCTGGGAGGTCGTGGCCAAGGACCAGACCGAGGGCGTCTCGCTGGCCCTGGCCGCGGCCGCCTGCGGCGCGCTCGGCGAGCCGGTCTCGGACCACGCGGCGACGATGTACGAGCAGATGCGTCCCTACGCCGGGACGACGTTCGTCATCCGCGCCCCGGCCGCCGCGATGCGTGGGCCGGCCGACCACTACCTCGGGACTGCTCGCCGCGGCCAGCGGCGACCTCGCCCTGGCCGAGGTGCATTTCGAGGCGGCGCTGCGCCTGGCGCACCGGATGGGCTCGCCAGCCCTTCGCAGCAGCCGCCGAAGTGGAGCTCGCACGGAACGCTGCGCCAGCGTGGACGAGAGGGCGAAGAAGAGCGGATCGCCGTCCTGCTGCGCAACGCGGAGGAGTCGGCGATTGCGCCTCGGCCTGCACCGGTTGAGCCCAGATGGCGGCCGACCCGCGTTGATCCGGCCGGTCACCGGTCATGAGGACCGGCGGGCGGGCTCCTCCTGGTCCGCTGTTCGGCGATCGCGGCCAGCTTGTCGTCGGCCTCGCGGATGCGCCGGCTCATGCCGAGCAAGACCGTGTTGCGGAAGCCCGGGATATCCATCATGGCGTCGAACTCGCGGGGCCCCACGATGAGCACGTCGAGGTCCGAGGTCGCCGTCACCGTCGCGCTACGCGGTGCGGCTTCGATGGCCGCCAGTTCTCCGAAGTAGTCACCGGGTCCCCACTCGTTGACGACGCGGCCGGCGCGGGTGACGACGACGGTGCCCTCGAGAATGATGAACAGCTCGCGGCCGAGCCGGCCCTCGCGCAAGATGACCTCGCCGTCCTGCACGTGCAGGCGTTCGGCGATGCGGGCGATCTCGGCCAGCTGATCGTCCGTGCACGCGGCGAACCACGGCACGCCGTGCAGGCGTTGGGCCAGCGTCGCCGTGGCGCCCGGGTCCTGTGCTGTCATCCCCACCTCCGGTGCGAACGTGCGTCAGGCTATGCGAAGCGCTGCTGCGTGTCCGGGAGCGCAACGATGCGAAGATCCGGGGCCACGCCCCGACGCTCGTCGTCGCGGTTGCGTCGGTCACGTGCCTCTCCGAGTTGCGCGTCGACCTCGCGCAGCCGTCGCGCCATCGCCTTGAACAAGGCGTCCCGGAAGCCGGGGATGCTCGGCCATGGCGGCGAACTCGCGTGGCCCGATGATCAGCACGTCCACCTCGCTGAGTCGCCGTCACCGTCGCGTTCCTCGGCCCGGGGTTCATGGCGGCCAGCTCGCCGAAGAAGTCGCCCGGGCCGAGCGAGTTGACGCGGCGCCCTCCCCTGGGTCACCGCCACGCTGCCCGAGAGGATGAGGAAGAACTCCCGGCCGATCCGGCCCTCGCGGGCCAGGACCTCGCCGCTCGCCGACCTGTACCCGCTCGGCCAGTCGTGCCACCTCTTCGAGCTGCGCCATCGTGCAGCTCCCGAAGCGGCTCGACCGCCCGAGGCGATCGACGGTCCCTTGATGTCCCAGACTGACCGTCACGGCGTTCCATTCCTCCGTCTGGTGGCAGCGCCGCGTCTCGACGCCGCCAAGCCGGCCGACCTCCACTGTGCGCCGTCGTCCTTGCAGCGGCGTTGCACGCTCGTGACATGCCAGTCCCCGAGGGCTCGGTGGCGGGCGCGTGCTCTGCCGAGGTGTGCCCACCTTGACCTGGAGTGAACGGGGGCGGTGGCCGCGGGTGGGCCCTCGCACGCCGGTCGGTGCGGGGGCTCGAAGACACCGGGCCGGGCGGCGCCGCACGCTGACCTACACTGACTCACCGCCGCCAGCCTGGCGACCCGGTACCCGCAGGGTCCGGTCGGGGGTGACGGTCGCAGACTGCCTGGGTAGCTCAGTCGGTAGAGCAGCGCACTCGTAATGCGCAGGTCGTCGGTTCGAGTCCGACCTCAGGCTCCAGAACATCGCGGTCCAGCGCTCGCCCAGACCTGGTGCCGCTCGAGTGTCATGTTGCGCGGTGAGCGGTGGAAGCGGTGGGTGGCTCGCCGCGATCGTGCCGCCTCGCGGGAGGACCCAGTTGCTTCTCGCCGTGTCACTGAGTTGACTATTGGCCGAGCAGAACTACAGGTCGTGCCGAGAGGATCCCGCATGAAGGTCGTCTCTCATTGGTCGCGGCTCAGGGCGGGTAGAGGCGAATTCAGGAGTCCGGCCGGCACTCGTTCGGGTCGAAGAGCTACGCGTTGGCTGATGCTGTCACCGCTCGTGATCGCTCCGTTCACGGTGGCCCTGGGCGAGTCCACGCCCGCAGGAGCGGTGCCGTCGTGTTCGAGCGTGGCCGACGACGAGACGAGCTGGGTCAGCTGCATGCTTTCGAACATGACCGTCGCGCAAAAGGTCGGCCAGATGTTCGTGCTCAACGCATACGGGACGACCGCCACCGATACCACGCCGGCCAACGTTGCGGCCAACCACATCCTGTACGGCGCGGGGATCTCGACGGTGCAAGATCTGATCAACAGCTACGACCCCGGCGGCATCATTTACTTCAACTGGTCGAACGGGCTGACCGATCCGACCACGGTGGCCGAGCTGTCGAACGGGATCCAGCAAGCGGCGAGCGACCAGCCTCTGGCGACACCCGACCTGGTGTACACGGATCAAGAAGAGGGCGTGGTGACCCGGATCGCCTCGCCCGCCACCGTTTTCCCCGGGAACATGGCGTTGGGGGCAACCGCCGATCCCAACTCGGCCTATCAGAGCGCCGCCATCACCGGCCAGGAGCTCAAGGCCATGGGGATCAACGTCGACGACGCCCCGGTGGTGGACGTCAACACGAACCCCTTGAACACCTCTGACGGCCCTCGTTCCTTCGGCGACCGGCCCGCTGCCGTTTCGTCGTTCGCCACCGCCGCCGTGCAGGGGTATCAGGGTCCCGGCGGCGTCGGCGCCATGGCCAAGCACTTCCCCGGGCTCGGTGACACCTCTTCCGATCCCGATACCGGCGTCACGACGTCCGACCAGACGTTGGCCCAACTTGAGGACACCAACTTTCCGTCATTCGAAGCGGCGATCCAGGCGGGCGTCGACCAGGTCATGGTGACCCACATCGTCATGCCCAACGTCGACCCGTCCGGTGTTCCATCCTCGCTGAGCCCGATCATCGTCGGATTGCTCCGGAACCAGCTTGATTTCCAAGGGCCGATCATCACCGACGCCATGAACGCCCAGGCGCTGAGCTCCTATGCACCGGGTACGGCCGCCATCATGGCGATCGAAGCCGGAGAGGACGAGTTGCTCTACGCCCAAGAGGCCGTGGAGGGACAGCCCCAGGACTTCGTCGAAGCTTACGAAGCGGTGCTCAACGCCGTGAACACCGACGAGATCAGTATCGACCGCATCGACCAGTCGGTGACCCGGATCCTTACGCTCAAATGGAAACTCGGGCTGGTCGCGAACCCCTTCGTCGACGTGAGCAACGTGGGCAACGTGGTCGGAACCGCCGCCCATCTGGCGACCGCGGAGGCGATCACCGACGCGGGGATCACGGTCGTCAAGAACAGCGCGAACCTGTTGCCCTTGCCGCAAACCCCCGGCACGAAGGTGCTGCTGACCGGCGCGTGGCCCGCCGCGGCGCCGAATGCCCCGCCCTATGTCGACAGCCAGGTTCTCTCGACGGGCTTCGATCCGACGAGCACGCAGATCGCCCAGGCCGTGGCGGCGGCCCAGCAGAACCAGCTCACGATCGTGTTCACCTACAGCGCCTGGAGTCCGGGTTTGACCAACCAGTTGTCGCTCGTGTCCGCTGCTCCTGGCGACGGGGAGACCGGTGATCGTCGTGGCCGGCGGGACGCCCTACGACATCGCCTATTTCCAGAACGCGCCGACCTACGTCGCGGCCTACGACAACTATCCGGTGTCGCTGAATGCCGTGGTGTCGGTGCTGTTCGGTGACGTGGCGCCGACGGGAAAGCTGCCCGTGACCATCACCGAGCCTCCGCCGTCGACTCGGGTGCTCTACCCGTACGGCTACGGGCTTTCACTGGCCAACGGTCCCTATTGGACGGCGGCGTCGGACGGCGGCATCTTCGCCTTCGGCGACGCGCCGTTCTACGGCTCCATGGGCGGCCGGCACCTGAACTCCCCCGTCGTGGGCATCGCCGCCACGCCCGACGGCCAGGGGTATTGGGAGGTCGCGTCCGACGGCGGGGTCTTCGCCTTCGGCGACGCGCCGTTCTACGGCTCCATGGGCGGCCAGCACCTGAACTCCCCCGTCGTGGGCATCGCCGCCACGCCCGACGGCCAGGGGTATTGGGAGGTCGCGTCCGACGGCGGGGTCTTCGCCTTCGGCGACGCGCCGTTCTACGGCTCCATGGGCGGCCAGCACTTGAACTCCGCCCGTCGTGGGCATCGCCGCCACGCCCGACGGCCAGGGGTATTGGGAGGTCGCGTCCGACGGCGGGGTCTTCGCCTTCGGTGACGCGCCGTTCTACGGCTCCATGGGCGGTCGGCACCTGGACCGGCCCGTGGTCGGGCTGGCGATGGCACCGGGCGGCCAGGGCTACTGGGAGGTGGCCGCCGACGGGGGTGTCTTCGCCTTCGGCGACGCGCCGTACTACGGCTCCATGGGCGGCCTCCATCTGAACGAACCCGTCGTCGCCCTCACGGTGCCCCCCGGGGGCCAGGGGTATGCGGAGGTCGCGTCCGACGGCGGGATCTTCACCTTCGGTGACGCGGCCTTCTCGGGATCCATGGGAGGACGATCCCTCGACGCGCCGATGGTGGGTGGCGCAATCGGGTGACGTGACCCCGTGGTCTCAGCGTGTCGGCCGGCTCCACTCGCTCGAAACCAGCGCCCGCGTCTGCGGCTGCCGAAGGCGTGGGCAACTCCGTCCCAACAATGGGTCCCACGAACGCCCGTGCTGTTCGCTTGCGCCGTCGGCCTGGTCCACCAACGTCTCCGTGGCGTCCTCGGAGAGCGACATCGAGAACTGCTAGCGGGCCGCCGAGGCCGTCGTTGAGCGGGCCCCGCCACGCACGACGTGGCGGGGCCCCGCTTTTTGGGGAGCACGCGCCGTAGGCTCCGGGTCGAGGCGATCATGGAGTCCGCATCCCACGAAGGCGACCGGTCCGCGGCTTGGCGCCCGGTGCCGCACGCGGCGCCCTAGCCGTGGAGGACCGCTGCACCCCGGTGCTCCATCTGGAGCTCGGCGACGCGACGCCCGAGGCGAGCGGGCAGCGGGCCCGCGAGCTCGTGCACGCGCCCGGCGCCGAACGTGTCACGTGGTGGGAGAACTGCGCGCCAGGACGCACCGACTTGCCGATGCGCGTCGCGCGACGGCTGGGACGCTCGTGGTGGTCGAGGCCGCCGACGGCTTCGTGGCGCCGGCCGCGCCGGCGGACGTCACCGCGGCCCACACCTTCGGGCGCCACCCGCGGCCGAGCCAGGGCGTCCTCACCGACGGGCCGACCCTGGGCCTGCTGATCGTGTGGATCAGCCCCCGCACCCCGGAGCTCGACGACGCCCTGCGGGACTGGGGTGACTTCGTCCACATCCGTCACATCGCCGCCGCCGGCATCCCGGGGTTCACCCAGATCTCGGTCTACGAGAACAAGGCGGAGCGCGACCCGCGCTACATGCACTTCTACGAGTTCGACACCCCGCGGGCCGAAGAGACGTTCTCGACGATGATCGAGCACGTGGCGCCACGCCTGGGCGGCACCGACACCGCGTCGTACGCGCAGTGGGCCGATTGGCGGGCCGGGAGCGGGCGGCTCTTCTATTGCAACACCTTCAGTCGGCTCGGCGAGCTGGCCGTGGCCACAACGACGTAGCCGCCCGTCAACGGATGAGCGCGGCCGCCCGAGGCCCGAGCGGCGCCAGCAGCCATCCCCAGCGCACCGCCGCGACGACGACCTCGGAGCGGTACCCGTAGAGCACGGCCAGCTGGATCGGTTGGAACGACGGCGCGCTCAGCGCGGTGAGCACGGCGACGACGGCGAGCGAGGTGGAGCCCCAGTCGCCACGCGCGACCACGGTGACGACGAGGTAGTAGGCGACGCGGATCACCGTCAGCCAGGCCCACCGGCGGATGGCGTGGTCGGGGCGCGGGACCGAGATGTTGTGCGGGTGGATGACCGACCCGGCGAAGAGCGCCGCCCCCGAGAAGGCCAGGAGCGGCCCGGCCAGGGTCAGCACGTCGCTCGGTCCACCCCGGCGCCGTGCCGACGACGTGCAGCACCAGGCCCACCACGGAGGCGAGCACGGGTGACTGGTCGACCCACGACGTGGCCCGGCGCTGACGCAGCGGTGCGTCGCGCCGCATCAGGTGCACGCACACCCCTCCCCACACCGATGTGATGACGTTGGCCAGCACCGCGATCATCGTCCCGGTCGGGCCGGCGAACGCGGCCGCGGCCGGCACGACCCAGAACGCGCTGTTGGGGCTGACCGCCCAGGCCTCGAGCGCCGCCGTCGCCCCGGCTGCGCCGGCCCCGGGTGGCCGAGGCGACCCCGAGCATCAGCCACATCCCCGCGGCCAGCGCCAGCGGCCCGACCAGCTCGCCGGCCGAGGTCAGGCGCCAGGCGGCGGCCAAGGAGAGCGTGGCCGAGGTGACGAGAATCTGAACTCGCAGTACGACCGGCCAGACCCGCTGCACCGTGGGTCCGCCCTGTGCCGCGCCCCAGCCCAGCAGCCCACCCACCAGGAAGCAGACCAGGCTGAGCACACCCCGATTGTGCCCTGCGCTCCCGGCCCGACCGGCCCGGGGATGGCCCGTGCCCGACAGGATAAGGTGCGCCGATGCACACTCAACGGATTCACGAGGTGCTGGCGGAGGCGATTGTCGGACGTCACTTGCTAACGCACCCCTTCTACCGTCGTTGGGAAGCCGGAACCCTCGCCGAGGGCGAGCTGGCTGCCTACGCGGAGCAGTATCGGCACATCGAGCGCGAGCTCCCGGTGACGTTGTCGGCGATCGCCTCGGCGTTGCCCGAGGGCCGCGCGCGGTCGCTGGTCGAGGCGAACCTGTCCGACGAGCTCGGCTCTCCCGAGCCGCACGTCCAGCTGTTCGAGTCGTTCGCCAAGGCGGCCGGGGCGGCGCCGGATGCGCCGGCCACCCCTTCGACCGCCGCGCTGCTGGCGCTCGTGCGCACGGCCGCGGCGACGGACCCCGCGGCTGCGCTCGCCATGGTGGCGGCCTACGAGATCCAGGCGGCCGACATCGCGGCGTCGAAGTCCGACGGGCTGCGCCGCCACTACGGCATGAGCGACGAAGAGCACCCGGTTCTGGGACGTGCACCGCACCCAGGAGGTGGACCACGCCGGCTGGTCGATGGAGGCGCTGGGCGAGCTGGGCGCCGATCCCGACGTCGTGCAGGCGGCGGCGATCGTCTCGGCCGACTCGTGGTGGCTCTTCCTCAGCGAGCGCGAGGAGCTGGCGCCCGCCGGCGCCGCCGGCTGATCGCCTTCAGCCCTGAGCGGTCCCTGCCGCGCCGCCGCGGCGGCGAACGCGGCCGACCGCTCTCGGTAGTCACCGAAGCGCCCGAAGCTGGGCGCGGCCGGCGACAACAACACGACGCCCACCGGTCTGCTCGCCCACGCGAACGCGGCGTCCACCGCGGCGTCCAGACCGTCGGCGTCCACCACTTCGACCCGTCCGTCGCCGACGGCCCGGACCGCCTCGCCGATGCGCGGGCCGTTGTCGGGCATGGTCACCACGAGCGTCGGGCCGGTACGCCCGGCCGACGTGCGGGCCAGCGGCTCGTAGTCGACGCCGCGGTCGTGCCCGCCCACGAGCAGCGCGACCGGGCCGGTCGGCGAAGGCGTCGAGCGCCGCCTGCGCCGGCAGCACGTTGGTCGAGAGGCCGTCGTCGACGAACTCGACCCCGCCGACCCGGCCGAGCGAGCGGAAGCGGCTGGGCAGGCCGTCGAAGCCGACGGCCGCCCGCGCCAGCGCCGCGTCGTCGGTGGCGCCCGGGACCCCGAGCCCGACGAGCACGGCCCGGGCGATCGAGGCGTTGCGCGCGTTGTGCGGCCCGGCCAGACCGAGCGCGGACGACCACGCGGTGTCACGCTCGACCTCGTCGGGACTCGACCCAGCGGACGTGTGGGCCCAAAAGGGACGCCTGCGCGCGGAGGCGTTCGTCGGAGCCGTCGGCCAGCGCGAGCGTCACGCCGGGCATCGTGGCGAGCGACAGCTTGTCGGCGTAGTAGCGCTCGACCGTGCCGTGCCAGTCGAGGTGGTCGGGCGACAGCGACGTCACGGCGACGACGTGCGGGGCGAGCGCGAGGTCGGGGACCTGGAAGCTGGAGGTCTCGACGATCCAGTAGTCCGGGTCGCCGGCTTGGTCGGTGTCCCAGGGCGGGCGCCCGATGTTGCCGCCCGCCCGCGGCGTCGTAGCCCAAGCCGGCCAGCAGGTGGACGGCGATGGCCGTCGTGGTGCTCTTCCCCTTGGTCCCGGTGATGCAGGCCACGCGCGAGAGGTCCGCCTCGGCCACGAACAGGCCGAGGCCACCGCAGACCGTGACCCCGGCCGCCTCGAGCTGCGCCACGTCGGGCCGGTAGCGGCTGATGCCGGGGCTCTTGACGACGACGTCGCACGCCAGAAGGGCGCGTAAGCCCTCGGGCTCGGTGGCGAGGACGGGGTGTCCGTCGAGCTTGGGCGCCGCCGGCGTGTCGTCGACCAGCACCGGGGTGACGCCCATGGCCGTGAGTCGGCGGATGCTGGCCCGTCCCTCGACGCCCAGGCCCCAGACGCCGACGCTCGCGTCAGCGAGCGCGGACCAGGAGATCGGCTGGCGCATAGCGCTCCGGGATGTGATCCGGCCCCCGCGGTGCCAGCAGGGTCGCCGCGTCGGGCGCCGACGCCGCCGTGGTGCGGGTGACCTCGGCGCGCCAGCCCTGGAGGCGGCTGTCGGCCCGGTCGTGGCGCGCCGCCGCGAGCAGCACGGCGGCCCGGCACTCGTCGACGTCGCCGACGCACTCGAAGGGCCGGGCGTCGTCGCCGAGGCCGAGCAGCGCGCGGAACCGGTCCTCGTTGGCCGGGTTCTCGAGCGGCTCGGTGCCGTCGAAGATCGCGCCGAGCTCGGCGCGGCCCATGAACGGCGAGAGGATCAGATCGATGAAGCAGCACTTGTCGCACGTCCCGCACCAGTGGTCGAACCGGCGGGCCGGGTCCTGGTGGAAGGCGCGGTTACAGCTGCGGAAGGCGTCGTGGTACTGCGCCAGCGCGGCGAACCGCTCGGCCACCCACAGCTCGGTGCGGGGGCGGAGATACGAGAAGACCGACAGCCCCGGGCCGAGCGCGCCGCGCACGAAGTCCCCGAAGGCCCCTTCGAACTCGTCGCCCTTCGACCACTGGTGGTTGACCTCGACGCCGTCGACCACCAGGGTCGGCACCGAGGCCGACCATTCGTTGGAGAGCACCACCGCGTCGCGGCCTCCCAGCGTCGCCGCGACGAGCGCGGCGGCGGTGATGACGGCGGTGACCGGGACGTGCCCGTTGAGGAAGCCGAGCTCGTCCGAGCGCCGCACCTGGGGGTCGATCTCCCGGGCGACGTGGATCACCGGCAGCCCGGTCACGGCCGCCGCCCCCTCGATCGCCGCGAAGCGGTCATCGGGTGGGTGCACGACGAACAGCGCCGCGTCGGGGTGGTCGGCGGTCAGCGCCGCCACCGTCACGATCGAGTCGATCCCGCCGCCGAAGGGAATGAGCGGCCGCCCCGGCTCGGGCTCGTAGACGGCGGGCGCCGCCTCGGCCGGCGTGGCGTCGGGCCCGACCACTTCGAGGCCGCGGAGGTCGAGGCCGTTGCGGTAGGCGAACTCGCCGAGGCCGTCGACGTAGTAGCGGGCGAGGAAGGCGCGCTCGGCGGCCGTGCTCGGGTATGCACCGAGGTCGACGACCGGCGCCGCCTCGGTCTTGTAGTACGACACCCCGGCCAAGAGGAACAGGATGCGCACGGTCGCACGGACCGCCGGGTCGTCCCAGTCGCCCCCCGACCCGAACGTGTAGCGCTCGGCGAAGGCGTGGGCGGAGGTCGAGTACCGGCAGGTGACGATGCCCGACGCCGGGTCGACGTCGACGCCGTCGTAGCGGAATTTGGCGGGGGCTGGCATGGCGGTATGAGGGGGAGCCACGCCGTGGCGGGGCCCTCCCATGCTACGGCGCAGGCCGTCGCCGTCCGGGCGGGGCCTGCACCGGGCTCAGTCGACGAGCCGCGCCAGCAGGGCGAACCGGCCGCAAGGCCGGGCGGCACGGTCGCTGAAGAAGCGCTCGTCGCCGGTGGACACGCCGCACTCGTCGATGTATTCGCCCCGCAGGCCGCCTCGCCGCAGCTGTTGGCGGTTCGCCGCCACGAGGTCGACGAGCCAGTGCCCCGGGCCGTCCCGCTGCGCCACCTCCGGCTCGAGGGGCACCGGGCCGACCGCGTCGGCCAGGGCGTGCACGACCTCGTCGGTCACCTGGTACCGCTCGGGTGCGACGGCCGGTCCGACGAACGCGCGGATCCGCTCGCGCCGCGCGCCGCGTTCGGCCATAGCGTCCAACGCGGCGCCGACCACGCCCGCGGCCGTGCCGCGCCAGCCGGCGTGCACGGCACCGAGGACGCGCGCGACCGGGTCGACCAACGCCATCGGCACGCAGTCGGCCACCATGATCACCGGCGTCACCCCGGGCCCCTCGGTGACGAGGACGTCGGCCTCGGCGACCGCGTCGTCGTCCGCGGTGGCGCCCCGGCCGCCGTCGGCGCCGCCCACCGGCGTCACCTGCGCCCCGTGCACCTGCCGGGCGAACACCAGCTCGGCGAGCTCGACCCCGAACGCCTGCGCGGCCCGCCGGCGGTTCTCCACGACCGCGTCGGCGTCGTCGCCCACGTGCAGCGCGAGGTTGAGCGAGTCGTACGGGGGTCGGGACACGCCGCCGTGGCGCGTCGTGACGGCGACGTCCGCGCCGAGCGCCCCCGCGGCGTCCCACCGCAGGAGCGGCACCTCGGAGTCCGGCACGGGCCCGACCATATCGACCGGCCGCGTCGGTGCCGCCGGACCGGCTCCGGCGTCAGGTCACGAAGCTTCGCTCTCGTCCCACATCGTCGTGGGGACGAGGGACAGCAGTGCTCGCCGCGTCCCGCGACGGGGGCCGCCCGCCGGCTGGAGCTCGGCGAAGCCGTAGAGCTCCGCGGTGTCGCCCGTCTCGGGCGGTGCGGCGGTGTGCACGTCCGGCGCGGCCACTCCGAGGACGTCGGCGAGCGACTGCCCGGCGTCGAGCGCACCGAGGAGCACGCCGAGGGACTCGAGCGAGAAGCCCCGCGCCTGGAGCCGCAGGATCGCGGCGAGGCGGTCCCGGTGTGCCGCGGTATACAGACCCGTCCGGCCCCGCAGCTCGGGGTGGGTCAGGAGCCCGAGCGTCTGGAGCGAGCGGACGCGCCGGGTCGTCGTGCCGGCGGTCGCCGCCAGCTCGTCGATGGTCAGGTCGTTGCGCTCGACGTCGGTCGGTGGTGCCACTTGACAAGTATGCCATAGATCTATGTAACATCAAGCCACGTCAACAACAGAAGCGAGGGACAAGCAGATGGCACTGAACCCCGATGCGGTGGGCACGACGTCAGAGCCGGCCGAGCGGTCGTGGACCTCCAAGGACGCGTTGCTCTACGCGCTGGGCGTCGGCGCCGGGAACCTCGATCCGACCGGTTTCGAGCTCGACCTCACGACCGAGAACTCGCAGGGCGTCACGCAGCGCGTGCTCCCGACGTTCACGACGATCGTCGGCCAGGGCGGGGGCGCCATCGCGTGCGATCGGCGACTTCGACATGGCGATGCTCGTCCACGGCGAGCAGTCGATCCGACCTGCACGGGGAGATCCCGCCCGACGGCAACGTCTCGGTCACGTCGAAGGTCGCCGGCATGTACGACAAGGGCGAGGGCAAGGCCGGCGTCGTCGTGCTCGAGGGCGAGTCGCGGCACGCCGACACGGGAGACCTCGCCTTCACGACGCGCACCACGATGTTCATCCGCGGGGCGGGCGGCTTCGGCGGGCCGCGCAACCCCGAGGGCGACGAGGAGAGCGAGCTCGCCGCCGAGCCTCTGCCGACGCGCGAGCCCGACGAGGTCGTGACCTACTCGACGCGCACGGACCAGGCCCTGCTCTACCGCCTGAGCGGCGACCGCAACCCGTTGCACTCCGACCCCACCTTCGCCAAGCGGGCCGGCTTCGACCGCCCGATCCTCCACGGGCTCTGCACCTACGGCTTCACCGGGCGCGGCCTGCTGCACATGGTCTGCGGCTCGGACCCCGCCCGGTTCGGCGCGATGCGGGCCCGCTTCTCCAAGCCGACCATGCCGGGCGACACGCTGACCATCTCGGTCTGGGACATCGGCGAGCGCGCCAAGGGCGCGTATCGCTTCCGCACCGAGACCCAGCGCGGCGAGACCGTGATCGACGCCGGGCTCTTCCAACTCGCCTAGCGGCCGCGGCGCTCCCCGGCGCGTCAGCGCAAGCGGAAGACCGCCCGCCGCCCGCCTAGACGCGGCAGCCCGAACAGAGCCCGATCACGTCGAGGCGGTGGCCGTGGGGCTCGAAGCCGAGGTCCACGGCGAGCTCGTCGATGGTGCGGCTCACCTGCCGCTCGAACGCGGAGCTGGGCGTCACGTCGGTCACCTTGCCGCAGCTGACGCACAACAGGTGGTGGTGGTGCTCGGTCAGGTCCTCCGCGAGCTCGAAGCGCGGCGAACTCGTCGTTCGCCGCGACGCGGCGCACCACGCCGGCGGCCTGGAGGTCGACCAGGTGGCGGTAGGCCGAGCTGCGCGGCAGCTGAGGCAGGCGGTCCGCGATGTCGCCGATGCTGACCGGGTGGCCGGCGTCCGCCAGCAGGTCCACGAGTTGGCGGCGGCCCGCCGTGTAGCGCAGGTCGGCGCGGCGCAGGCGCGCCTCGACGAGCTCGTGCAGGCCCTCGTCGTGCTCAGCCGTCATCGCGACCACCTTGTCCCCCTGCCGAGAGGGTCGCGCCATCGGGCATTGGCGCCATAGAACCACATCGCCGTCACCTTCCTGCGCCTCCTGGTCCTACATTGAGTCTGGGACTTGTAATGAGACTGAGTCTCAGTATACTTCGAGACCGTGAAGAACCGACGCCTCCGACCCGCCGCCCGCCTCCGGGCGTGCCTCGCCGCCGTCGGCCTCGCGGCCGGGCTCGCGGCCGCCGTGGTCGTGGCCGCGCCGGCCCTCGGCGCCCCGCCGGCCGGCGCCGCGGGCGTCGTCAACGCGATCGGCGCCGAGAACGAGTACGCCAACGTCCTCACCCAGATCGGCGGCCCGTACGTCCACGTGTCCTCGATCCTGAACAACCCCAACACCGACCCCCACACGTTCGAGGCGAGCCCGGGTGTGGCGTCGGAGGTCAGCCAGGCGCAGCTGATCGTCCAGAACGGGGTGGGCTACGACGACTTCATGGACCACATCGAGGCGGCCGACCCGAGCTCGCACCGCAAGGTGATCGTGGTGCAGAAGCTGCTGGGCCTGCCGACCGACACCCCCAACCCGCACCTGTGGTACTCGCCGCGAACGATGCCGGCGGCCGCCAAGGCGATGGCCGCGGCGCTCGAGCAGCTCGAGCCGGCGCACAAGGCGTACTTCGCGCAGGCGCTCAAGACGTTCGACGACTCGCTGCAGCCGTGGTTCGACGCGATCGCCGCCTTCAAGGCGAAGTACGGCGGCACGGCCGTCGCCACCACCGAGCCGGTGGCCGACTACCTCCTCAGCGCCATGGGCCTCAAGAACCTGACCCCGTTCGTCTTCCAGGCCGACATCATGAACGGCGTCGACCCGGCGCCCGAGAACGTGAGCCTCGAAGACGGGTTCTTCACCAAGCACCAGGTCAAGGTGTTCTGCTACAACCAACAGGTGGTCGACTCCTTGACGACGTCGATCCGCCAGACCGCGCAGGGCGCCGGCGTGCCGGTGGTCGGGGTCTACGAGACGATGCCGACGCCGGGCTACGACTACCAGAGCTGGATGCTGGCGGAGGTCAGCGCCATCCGGTCCGCCGTGGCGTCCGGGGTGTCGACCCAGCACCTGTGACCGGGGCCCCCGAGCGCGTCGCCGATCCTCCGCGTCGACGGGGTCGAGGTCGTCCTCGGCGGGCGGCGCATCCTCGACGGCGTCTCCTTCGCGGTGGCGCCCGGCGAGTTCACCGGGCTGATCGGGTCGAACGGCGCCGGCAAGACCACGCTGCTGCGGGTGATCCTCGGCCTCCAGCGCGTCCAGGCCGGGCGCGTGCTCGTCGAGGACACCGAGCACGCGGCGCGCCGCCACGGCGTCATCGGCTACGTCCCCCAGAAGACCCTCCTGGACGCGGACGTGCCGCTGCGGGCGCGCGACCTCGTCGCCCTCGGCATCGACGGGAACCGCATCGGGCTGCCGTTGCCGTCGAAGCGTCGCCGCGCCCAGGTCGACGAGATGCTGCACGCCGTCGGCGCGGAGCGCTTCGCCGAGGCGCGCGTCGGCACGCTGTCGGGCGGAGAGCTCCAACGCGTGCTCATCGCCCACGCGTTGATCAGCCGGCCCCGGCTGCTCCTCCTCGACGAGCCGCTGGCCAACCTCGACCCGGCCAGCGCGCACGACATCGTCGTCCTCCTCCACACGCTGACCGAGGAGCACGGCGTGGCCGTCCTGCTCTCGGCGCACGAGATGAACACGCTCATCCCGGTCATGGACCGCATCGTCTACCTGGCCGGCGGGCGCGCCGCCAGCGGCTCGGTCGAAGAGGTCGTGCGCCCCGAGGTGCTCAGCGCGCTGTACGGGCATCCCGTCGAGGTGCTGCACGTGAACGACCGCCTGATCGTGATCGCCGGCCCGGGCCACGAGCACGAGTTCAGCGCGTCGATCCCCGTGGATCCCGCGCTCGAGCAGGGCTGAGCGCGTGGGCTGGCTCTTCGAGCCCGGGCTCTTCTCGAGCGGGCCCGTGCACACCGCGGCGCTCATCGGCGCCATCGTCGCCGTCGTCTCGGCCGGCGTCGGCGTCTTCACCGTGCTGCGGGGCCAGTCCTTCGCCGGGCACTCGCTCGCCGACGTCGCCACCTCGGGGGGCTCGGGCGCGCTGCTCCTGGGCCTGAGCCCGCTGACCGGGTTCCTCGGCGGCGGGGTCATCGGCGCGCTGGCGATGGACCTCATCGGCGTCCAGCGCGTGCGCGACCGCGACCTCGCCACGGGCATCGTGCTCGGCGTGGCGACGGGCCTCTCCGCCCTCTTCCTCTATCTCGCCGCCACGAGCAAGGAGATCAACGGCGCCACCCAGCAGATCCTCTTCGGCTCGATCTTCACGCTGCAGAGCTCGACGATCCCGATGGTCGTGGTGTTCGGCGCGCTCACGCTCCTCGTGCTCGGCTGCATCGCGCGCCCGCTCCTGCTGTGCTCGATCAGCCCCGAGGCCGCCGCCGCCCGCGGCATCCCGGTCCGGCTCATCGGCTCGGTGTTCATCGTGGCGCTCGCCGTTGCCGTCGGCCTCTCCGCGCTGGCCATCGGCGCCGTCCTCTCCACCGCGTTGCTCATCGGGCCGGCCGCCAGCGCGCTGCGCCTGACGCGCCGGCTCTGGACGGCCGCCATCACCGCGGCGGTGCTGGGGGTCGCCACGACGTGGGTGGGCATCGCCCTCGCCTACGACAGCTACTACTGGGCCAGCTCACACCCGGACATCCCGGTGAGCTTCTGGATCGTGGCCCTCATCGTCGCGGTCTACCTCGTCAGCAGCCTCGTGGCCTGGGTCCGGCGCTGACGATGTTCTCCGGCTTCATGACCAACGCCTGGCTGGCCGGCACCGTCGTGGCGCTCGTCGCCGGCGTCGTCGGCCTCTTCGTCGTCATGCGCGGCGGCGCCTTCGCCGCGCACGCCATCCCGAACGGCGCCTTCGCCGGCGCCGCCGCCGCCTACTGGCTCGGGACCAACGAGCTCCTCGGGCTCGGCATCGCCGCCGGCGCCTCCGCGCTGGCCATCGGCTCGCTCGGGCAGCGCAACCGCCGCGACGTGGCCACCGCGCTGGTGCTCGTGCTCCTGCTGGCGTCGGGCGCCCTGTTCCTGAGCCTGAGCGGCGGCTACGAGCCGGAGGTGTACGGGCTCTTGTTCGGCGAGATCCTCGGCGTGAGCTCGACTCAGCTGCTGCCCGTCACGCTCGTCGGCCTCGGGTGCATCGTCGTCGTCGCCCTGGCCTGGCGCCCGCTGCTGCTCTCGACCGTCCTCCCCGACGTCGCCGAGGCGCGCGGCGTCCGCCTGCGGGTGACGGAGATCGCGTTCCTGCTCGTCGTGGCCGCCGCCACGACGGTGACGCTGCCGGTCGTCGGGGCGCTGCTCATCTTCAGCCTCATGATCGGGCCGCCCGCCGCGGCGCGCTCGCTCACCCGCCGGCCCGGGCGCGCGCTCGTCCTGTCGGTGGTCTTCGCGCTCGTGACGGCGTGGCTCGCCATCGCCAGCTCGTACTGGACGAACTGGCCCGTCGGGTTCTTCGTCGGCTCGTACGCCGCGGCGTGCTACGCGGCCGGGCGGCTCGGTGCCGCGCTCGCCGGGCGGCGCCGGCGCCCGGGCCTCAGCCCCCGAACAGCAGGGAGTAGTCCGCGCCCCGGCGCAGGTGATGCCCTCCGTCCACGCCCAGCGTTTCCCCGGTGACGAAGGAGGACTCGGGGCCGAGCAGGTAGCGCACGGCCGCCGGCCACGTCCTCGACCGTGCCGACGCGGCCGAGCGGCATCTGGGCCAGGTAGTCGTCGAGCAGCGGTCCGCCCGCGGTGATGAACGACATCAGCTCGTCGGCGATGATCCCCGGCGCCACCGCGTTGACCCGGATGCCGAGCGGCCCCAACTCCTCGGCGGCCGTCTCGGCCAGGAAGCAGATGCCCGCCTTCGACACGCCGTACGCCCACAGGTGCGGGTGGGGGAAGCGCCCCGCGCCCGACGACATCAGCACGATGGCGCCGCGCCCGCCCCGCGCCGCGTCGACGTCCTGGCCCTCCATGGCGAGCGCCCCCTGCTTCACGCAGATGACCGAGCCCATCAGGTTGAGGTCGATCGTGGCGCGCACCGCGGCCACGTCGGCCGTCAGCACGGAGCCGAGGTGCAGCGACCCGCCGGCGCAGGCGAACACGCCGTCGAGGCGCCCGGTCACGTCCCGGGCCACGCCCACGGCCGCGGTCACCTGCTCCTCGACGGTCACGTCGGCCACGACGTAGCGCGCCGTCGCGCCGCCGGCGGCGACCGCCGCGAGGCGCGCCGTCGGCCTCGGCCAGCTTCTGCTCGGTGCGCCCGCAGATCGTCACGTGCGCGCCGTCGGCCGCCAGGCGCTCCGCCGTGGCCAGCCCGATGCCGCTGCCGCCGCCGGTGACGAGGACGGACCAGCCGGCGATGCCCCCCGTCCCGGGTCCGGCCATCAGACGGGGCCGGCGCCCACCGGGGCCACCGGGGTGAAGGCGACGGGCATCTCCTCGATCCCCGAGATGAAGTTCGCCTGACGGCGCGGCAGCGCGGCGCGGTCGGTCGCCAGGTGCAGGTCGGGCAGGCGGGCCAGCAGCCGCTCGACCATGACGCGCAGCTCCAGGCGGGCGAGCTGGTTGCCCAGGCAGAAGTGGGCCCCGAAGCCGAAGGCGAGGTGGGGGTTGGGGCTGCGCGTGATGTCGAAGGAGTCCGGGTCGTCGAAGACGGCCTCGTCGCGGTTGGCCGACGGGTAGAGGAGGAGGAGCTCCTGGCCCTCCCTGATGTGCGCGCCGGCCAGCTCGACGTCGCGGGTGGCGGTGCGGGCCATGTTCTTGATCGGCGACACCCAGCGCAGCATCTCCTCGACCGCGCCGGTCATCAGGCCGTCGGGATCGGCGGCCAGCGCGGTCGCGCTGGTCGGGGTGGGCGAGCAGCTCCTCCATGCCGCCGCTGATCACGTGGCGCGTCGTCTCGTCGCCGCCGATGAGGATGAGCAGCGTCTCGTGGACGAGCGAGTCGTCATCGAGCGAGTCGCCGTCGATCTCGGCGTGGCAGAGCACGCCGACGAGGTCGTCGGTGCGCCCCGTCGGCCCGGCGGTCGGCGAGGACCGGGTGGATGTACTCGCGTGTACTCCACGAACGCCTCGGCCGACTTGTCCAGGGCGCCGGGGTCGGGCGAGCCCTGGCCCTTGAGCATGTCGTCGGACCACCGCAGCAGGTCGTCGCGGTCGTCGGGCGCGACGCCGAGCATGTCGCCGATCATGATGATCGGCAGCGGTGCCGCCACCTCCGCGACGAAGTCGCACTGCCCGCGCTCGCACACCGGCGTCGATGATGGCGTCGCAGACGACGCGGAGCTTGTCCTCCATGGCGCGCACCCGCTTGGGCGTGAAGCCCTCGGAGACGAGCCGGCGCCGGCGCACGTGCTCGGGCGCGTCGAAGTCGATCATCATCGGCAACGGCGGGAACTTGGGCCGGATGCCGCCGGCGTTGGAGAACGACTCGGTGTCGACCGACGCCGCCTTGACCGCGGCGTAGCTGGCGGCGGCCCACAGGTCGTTGACCTCGTCGTAGTAGACGGGGGCGTTGGCCCGCATCCAGGCGTAGGCGTCGTGGGGCTCCCGCCCGTAGAACTCGCCGCTCATCAGGTCGATGCCGAGATGCGCGGGTGCCGTCGTCACGACGGGAGACCCTATCTCCGGGTGGGTAGGGTGGACCCATGGCTGACCAGGCGACCTTCACCGACGTCGCCATGGAATTCATGCCGGGCCTCTACTCGGCGGCGCTCCGCATGACCCGCAACCGGGCCGACGCCGAGGACCTCGTCCAGGAGACGTACCTCAAGGCGTACCGGTCCTTCGCCTCGTTCCAGGAGGGCACCAACCTGCGGGCGTGGCTGTACCGGATCTTGACCAACACGTTCATCAACTCGTACCGGGCCGCCCAGCGCCGCCCCGAGCAGGCCGACGTCGAGGACGTCGAGGACCTCTACCTCTACAAGCGGCTGGCCGGCTCGGGGGGCAGCGAGCCGGGGCGCTCGGCCGAGGACGAGGCGCTCGACCGCTTCACCGACGACGACGTGAAGGCCGCCCTCGAGGCCCTGCCCGAGACCTTCCGCATGGCCGTCCTGCTGGCCGACGTGGAGGGCTTCTGCTACAAGGAGATCTCGGAAATCACCGACGTGCCGATCGGCACGGTGATGAGCCGGATCCACCGGGGAAGAAGGGCGCTCCAGAAGGCGTTGCACGATGTGGCTGAAGCGAGGGGGCTCGTCGGTAGCGTACCGGGGGGATAGGAATGAGCGACGAAGTGCCGCAACAACACAACGACAACGAAGCACAGGGCGGCGACCCCGCCCTGGACACGAGCGGCCTGTTCGGGTCCTCGTCCGTCGACTGCGTCGAGGCGGTGCACGAGCTCTATACGTATCTCGACGGCGAGCTCACCGAGGTGCGGCGCGAGGAGATCCGGGTCCACCTCGACTGGTGCGGGCCCTGCGGCGGGGCGGCCCACTTCGAGGCCGAGCTGCGCCGGGTCATCGCCAACCGGTGCAAGGACCGGGTGCCCCAGAGCCTGATCGAGCGGGTGGCCGCGGCGCTCCAAGACGAAAGCACGGAGCACGACGCCCAGCACTGATCTCACCCCAGCCGAGTCGACCGGCCCCGCCGGGGCCAACGGGTCCAACGGGTCCGCCGTCACCCTCGAGCCGGTCGCCGGCGCCGGCGACGGCGCCGCACGCCTCGATGGTCGACTGGGGCCTCGCCGGCGCGTCGCGGCGGGCGCGCTCATCCTCAAACCCTCGCCCGCGTCGTACCGCTCGGCGCCGCTGCAGGCGCAGTTCGACGAGCTGACCGCGAAGGCCGAGCACCTCGTGACCGAGGCGACCGGGTTGCGCTCGGCGCACGGCGCGGCGCGGGCCAAGGTGACCGACCGCCCCGGCTGGGCGGCGGCGAACGTGCGCTCGATCGAGCGGCTCGTCGGCCCCGCCCTGGCCGAGCTCGCCGAGAAGCGCGGCGCCAAGGCCGGCCCCTCGCTCGTCATCGGCCGGGCCATCTCGGGCACGCAGCTCGGGCTGATGCTGGCCTACATGGCGACGCGCGTCCTCGGCCAGTACGACCTGCTGATCGACGACACGAGCCCCGAGGACCAGGACCTCGTCTCCTACGTCGGGCCGAACGTCGTCGGCGTCGAGACGCACTACGGCTTCGCGCCGAGCCAGTTCCGCCTCTGGCTCGCCCTGCACGAGGTGACGCACCGCATGCAGTTCACCGCCGTGCCCTGGCTGCGCGACCACTTCGTCGGGCTGGTCAGCGAGCTGCTGGGCCCGCTCTCGGCCGACCCCAACAACTTCGCCGAGGTCCTCAAACGCGTGGCCACCGAGGTGCGGGCGGGGCGGAACCCGACCCGCGACGCCGGCGTCGTCGGCATGCTGGCCACGCCGGAGCAGAAGGTCGCGCTCTCCAAGATCACCGGCATGATGAGCCTGCTCGAGGGGCACGGCGACGTCACGATGAACCGCGCCGGCGCCTCCGAGGTGCCCGGCGCCGACTACTTCGCCAAGGTGCTGGCGGAGCGGCGCACCCAGGCCAAGGGCCTCACCAAGGTCATGTCGAAGCTGCTCGGGCTCGACGCCAAGATGCGCCAGTACGCCGAGGGCGAGGAGTTCGTCGAGTCGGTGGAGGCCGCCGGCGGCCCCGTGCTCATGGCGCGGGTGTGGGAGGGGCCCGAGTGGCTGCCCACGCTCGAGGAGATCCGCGACCCCGCCCTCTGGGTGGCCCGCGCCTCGGCGTGACCCGTGCCCGCCCGGGCGACTGACCCTGACGCCGCCGACGCCGAGCTCGTCGCCGACCTCCTGACCCGCTGCACCTTCCCGCCCCCGGGCTCGCCGCTCGCCTGCGCGGTGTCCGGCGGGCCCGACTCCCTCGCCCTCCTCGTGCTCGCCGCCGCGGCGGGGTGTGACGTCACCGCCATCCACGTCGACCACGGCCTGCGCGCCGGGTCCGACGCCGAGGCCGACGTCGTCGCGGCCGCCGCCGCCAAAGTCGGGGCGCGTTTCGAGCGCCGCACCGCCGTCGGTCGAAGCCGGGGCCGAACCTCGAAGCCCGCGCCCGGCGCCGCCCGCTTCGCCGTCCTGCCGCCCGGCGTGGCGACCGGCCACACCATGGACGACCAGGCCGAGACGATCCTCGTGAACCTGCTGCGCGGTGCCGGGGCCGACGGCCTGGCCGGCATGGCGCCCGGGTTCCGCCACCCGCTGCTCGCCCTGCGCCGCGCCGAGACCCATCGCCTCTGCGCCGCAGCCGGCCTGACCCCGGTGCGCGACGAGAGCAACGACGACCCGGCCTTCGTGCGCAACCGCGTCCGCCACGAGCTGCTCCCGCTGTGCGCCGAGGTGGCCGGGCGCGACCCGGTGCCGCTCCTGGCGCGCCAGGCCGGCGTCCTGCGCGACGAGGTCGCGCTGCTCGATGCGCTGGCCGCCGACGCGCTGCCCGACCCCGCCGACGCCCGCCGCGTCGCGGCCGAGCCCGCGACCCGTGGCGCGCCGCGCCCTGCGCAACTGGCTGCGCGGCGAGTCCGCCGCCGCCCACCCCCCCTCGCTGGCCGAGGTCGACCGGGTGCTCGACGTCGCCTCCGGCCAGGCCGTCGGCACCGAGCTGTCGGGGGGCCGGCGGGTGCGTCGCTCCCGGGGGCGCCTTACGGTCGGGCCCGAGGGCCTCCGGTAGTGTCACCGCGGTGACCGACGAGGCCGGAGGCGACTCGGCCGTCCCCTCCTGGGCCGGCCCGACGTGGGCCCCGTGCTCGTGGGCGCCGACGAGCTCGCCGCCCGGGTGGCCGAGCTGGGCGCGCAGATCACCGCGGACTACGCCGACGAGCCGCCGCTGCTCGTGGCGGTGCTCAAGGGGGCGATGCTCTTCCTGAGCGACCTGTGCCGGGCGATCGAGCTGCCCGTCGACGTCGACTTCATGGCCGTGTCGTCGTACGGCAGCGCCACCAAGACGTCGGGCGTCGTGCGCATCGTCAAGGACCTCGACTCCGAGGTCGAGGGGCGCCCGTGCTCGTCGTCGAGGACATCATCGACAGCGGCCTCACGCTCAACTACCTGCGCAAGTACCTCAACGCCCGCTCGCCCAAGAGCATCGACGTCTGCGCGCTGTTGGTGAAGGAGGGCGAGCAGCGCGTCGAAATCCCGCTGCGGTACGTCGGCTTCACGATCCCGCCCGACTTCGTCGTCGGCTACGGGCTCGATGTGGGCGAGCGCTACCGCAACCTGCGCGGCGTCCACCGCTACAAGGGAAACGACCAATGAACCACGCAACGAGGACACCACGATGAGCGTCGACGTCGACCGCGTCCAGAAGGCCGTGCTCGAGCTGCTCGAGGCGATCGGCGAGGACCCCGACCGCGACGGGCTGCTCGCCACGCCCGAGCGCGTCGCCTCGATGTACGAGGAGCTCTTCTCCGGCCTCCACGACGACCCGGCCCGGCACCTCGAGGTCACCTTCGCGGCCGACCACGACGAGATGGTGATGGTGCGCGACATCCCCTTCGCCTCCCTCTGCGAGCACCACCTGGTGCCGTTCCTCGGGCAAGGCGCACGTGGCGTACATCCCGGCCGAGGACGGCCGCATCACCGGCCTGTCCAAGCTGGCCCGCCTCGTCGACGGCTTCGCCCGCCGCCTGCAGGTCCAAGAGCGCATGACGACGCAGATCGCCGACGCCATCCAGGACGTCCTCTCGCCGCGCGGCGTGTTCGTCGTCATCGAGGCCGAGCACCTGTGCATGTCGATGCGCGGCGTGAAGAAGCCCGGCACGCTCACCGTGACCTCGTCGGTGCGCGGGCTGTTCCGCTCCGACCCGGCGACCCGGGCCGAGGCGATGCAGTTCATCAAGGGCTGACCGCCGCCGTGCTGCCGACGACGCTCGCGGTGACCGCCCCACCGGGACGGCGGCCCCTCGTCATGGGGGTCCTCAACGTCACGCCGGACTCGTTCTCCGACGGCGGCCTCTACGACACCTTCGAGCACGCCGTGGCGCACGGCCTCGCCCTGGCCGACGAGGGGGCGGACGTGATCGACGTCGGCGGCGAGTCCTCGCGCCCCGGCGCGGAGCCCGTCCCCGCCGGCCTCGAGCTCGAGCGGGTGGTCCCGGTGATCGAGGCGCTGGCCGCCGCGCCCGCCGTCGCCGCACGCGGCGTCCGCCTCTCGGTCGACACGGTCAAGCCCGACGTGGCGGCCGCCGCGGTGGCCGCCGGCGCCACGCTGATCAACGACATCTCGGCCACCCTCGGAGACGTGGCCGCCGACACCGGCGCCGGCTGGGTCGCCATGCACATGCGGGGCGAGCCGCGCACCATGCAGGACGACCCCCGCTACGACGACGTCGTGACCGAGGTCCGTGCCTTCCTCCTCGAGCGGGCGGCCGAGGCCCGGCGGGCCGGCGTGGCCGAGGTCTGGATCGACCCGGGCATCGGCTTCGGCAAGTCGATCGAGCACAACCTCTCGTTGCTGGCGCACCTGGGCGAGCTGGTCGACGACGCGGCCGGCGCCGGCTGTGCGGGCGTGGCCGTCGGCACCAGCCGCAAGCGCTTCTTGGGCCTCCTCGCCGCCGCCTGCGGCTCGCCCGCCGGCACGCCCCCCGAGTCCCTCGCCCCGGCCCCGATCGAGGACCGCCTGGCCGGCTCGCTGGCCACCGCGGCGGGGGCGCTCGTGGCCGGCGCCGGCCTCGTGCGGGTCCACGACGTGGCGGCGACGGTGCAGTTGGCCCGGCTGTATGGTCCTGCCGCATGAAGGGCAAGTGGGCTGCGGGAATCCCACCCCGCAACTTCACCTGGGTGATCAAGGACCACCTCGCACTGAGCGAGCGCCCGGGGGGGTTCTCGGTCAACCACCGGCGGGTGCGGCGGCAGGAGGAGATCATCTGGCTCCGCGTCCAGGGTTTCGGGCGCGTCATCTCGCTGCTGCCGTCGCCGCACAACCTCGCCGCCTACGAGGAGGAGGGCCTGGCCTGGGCCCACTACCCGCTCGAGAGGACCGGCGACCCGCGTCCGGTGCTCCTCGCCTGTTTCCAGGACGTCGACGACTCCCTCGGGGCCGGCCTGCGCATCCTCCTGCACCAAGACGAGCTCGGCGACCGCATCATGGGCGTCGTCGCCGGGTACCTCGTGTGGTCGGGGCGCATCGCCAACCTCCCCCAGGCGGTCGCCCTCGTCGAGGGCGTCTGCGGGCACGCCATGGGCGCCCCGGGGCGCGAGCTCCTGGCCGAGATGGAGGGCATGCCCGCCCGCGGCACCCCCAAATGAGCGCCCCCGGCGCGTGACCCGGCGCCCGGCGTGAACGACCGCATCGAGATCCGCGACCTGCGGGTCACCGGCGTCCACGGCGCGCTGGCCGAAGAGCGCGAACGGGCCCAGCCCTTCGCCGTCGACGTCACGGCCTGGCTCGACATGGAGGCCGCCCAGCAGAGCGACGACCTCGCCGACACCGTCGACTACGGCGCGCTGGCCCAGGCCGCGGCGGACGTCGTCGGCGGCCGGTCGTACCGGTTGCTCGAGGCCCTGGCCGGCCGCCTGGCCAGCGCCCTGCTCATCGTCGACCCGCGCCTCGAGGCGGTCGAGGTGACCGTGCGCAAGCTGCGGCCGCCGCTCGCCCTCGACGTCGGCTCGACCGGCGTGCGGGTGCGCCGCGCCCGTTGACGGCGGGGCCGACCCGGCGGGCCTTCATCGGCCTCGGCTCGAACCTCGGGGACCGCCGCGCCCACCTGCGCGCCGCGATCGAGGGCCTCGAGGCGGCCGGCGACGTCGTCGCCGTCTCGCCGCTCTACGAGACCGCGCCGGTCGGCGGGCCGGCGGGCCAGGACGACTTCCTCAACGTGGTCGTCGAGCTGCGCACCGCGGATTCCCCCGCGCCCTGCTCGAGCGTGGCCAGGCCCTCGAGGCGGCGGCGCAGCGCGAGCGCACGGAACGCTGGGGCCCGCGGACCCTCGACGCCGACGTGCTCTGGGTGGAGGGCGAGGAGGTGGACGAGGCCGACCTGACCGTGCCCCACCCCCGCCTGTGGGAGCGCCGGTTCGTGCTGGCGCCCCTGGCCGACCTGGCCCCCGACCTCGTGACGTCCGCCCAGGTGGAGGCGGCTGGTGGCGAGGTCGTCCGTATGGGTAGTCTGTAGCCGACGTTTTCGCATCATCTGTAGGCGACGGGCACCCGTTCGGGGCTCGAACGCCGAAGGAGGTCAGATGCACACGATCCGCATCATCGGCCCAGGCCGGGCCGGCACGTCCCTGGCCGCCGCGCTCTCGGCGCGCGGCTGGGAATTCGCCGGCTTCCTACGCCGGGGCGACGACCTGTCGGGCGCCGCCCGCGGCGTCGACGTCCTGGTCATCGCGACCCCCGACGACGCCATCGCCGAGGTGGCGGCCGCCGTCGTGCCCGTCGTGACGACGACCGTCGTGCACCTCTCGGGCTCGCTCGGGCTCGACGCCCTGGGCGCACACCCGCGTCGGGCGGCGGTGCATCCGCTCGTCCCGCTGCCCAACGGCGAGGTCGGCGCGGCCCGGCTGTGCTCGGGCGTCACCTTCGCCGTGGCCGGCGACGCGGTCGCCCACGAGATCGCGGCCACCCTCGGCGGCCGCACGGTCGAGGTGGCCGACGAGGACCGGGCCGCCTACCACGCCGCCGCCTGCATCGCGGCGAACCACATCGTGGCGTTGCTCGGCCAGGTGGAGCGGGTCGCCGTCTCCGTCGGCCTCGACCTCGAGTCCTTCCTGCCGCTGACGCGGGCCGCCGTCGACGACGTGGCCGCCCTGGGGGCGCAGGACGCCCTCACCGGGCCGGCGCGCCGGGGCGACTGGGCCACGCTCAGCCGGCATCTCGACGCGCTGCCCGAGTCCGAGCGCCCCGGCTACCAGGCCGGCGCCGCCCTCGCCACGAAGCTGGCCGCCGACGGCGCGCCGGCGCAGGTCTCCGTCCCGGCGGCGGTGTAGGGGCGGGGGAGCGAGCGCCATGTCGATCGACGTGCAGGAGACCGCGGCCGGCTGCCGGGCCCGCCTCGATGCGGCGCGCTCTGTCGGGCGCAGCGTCGGCCTCGTCCCGACCATGGGCGCGCTGCACGCCGGGCACGTCTCGCTGATCGCACGGGCCCGCGCCGAGTGCGACGTCGTCGCGGTGAGCATCTTCGTCAACCCGCTGCAGTTCGGCGACCCCGAGGACATCGCCCGGTACCCGCGCCCGCTCGAGCGCGACCTCGCCGTGTGCGCCGAGGCCGGCGCCGACGTCGTGTTCGTGCCCCCGGTGACCGAGATGTACCCGTCGTGGCCCGAGGCGCCGGCGACGACGATCTCGGTGCGCGGGGTGAGCGACGCCTGGGAGGGCGCCTCGCGCCCGGGCCACTTCGACGGTGTGGCCACCGTGGTCGCCAAGCTCTTCTCCGCCGCCGGCCCGTGCCGCGCCTACTTCGGCCTCAAGGACTTCCAGCAGCTGGCGGTGGTGCGCGCCATGACGAGCGACCTCGGCCTGCCGGTCGAGGTGGTGGGCTGCCCGATCGTGCGCGAGCCCGACGGCCTCGCGCTCTCGAGCCGCAACGTGCGGCTCTCCGACGCCGAGCGCGTCGCCGCGCTGGCCCTGTCCCGGGCCCTGGCCGCGGGCCGGGCCGCCCTCGCGGCCGGCGAGCGAGCCGGTGCGGCGCTGGCGGGGGCCATGCGCGCCGTGGCCACGGCCGAGCCGCTGCTCGAGCTCGACTACGCGGTGGCCGTCGACGCCGCCACGCTCGAGCCCGTCGACGCGATCGACGACCCCGCCGCCGTGCGCCTGCTGATCGCCGCCGTCGTGGGGCCGGTGCGCCTCATCGACAACAGCGCCGCGCTCGACGACGCCGACAACGCGCCGAGCGACCCAACCGCCCACGACCAGTCCGACGCCGCCCTAGCGGCCCGCACGCAGCGCCAATTCGAAAGGATCGGGTGAGCCAGATGCGCCGCCGCATGATGAAGTCCAAGATCCACCGCGCCACCGTCACCGGGGCCAACCTCAACTACGTCGGGTCGATCTCCCTCGACACCGAGCTCATGGCGCTGGCCGACATCCTCCCCTACGAGCAGGTCGCCGTCCTCGACATCGACAACGGGGCGCGCTTCGAGACGTACGCCATCGAGGGCGAGCGCGGCCAGGTCTGCCTCAACGGCGCCGCCGCGCGCCTCGTCGCGCCGGGGGACAAGGTCATCGTCATCACCTACGCCGACTACGACCGCGAGGAGCTCGAGACGTACGTGCCTCGCGTCGTGCACGTCGACGGGCGCAACCGGGTCATCGACGAGGCGTCCGCGCGCCTCGACGCCGAGCTGGCGCCCCTGACCGAACCGGCGTGAGCCCGGAGGCCCGGCCCGGACCCTTCGACGTCCTGGTGCTGGGCAGCGGGGTCGCCGGGCTCTCGGCCGCCGTCCGCCTCGCCGGGCCCGACGCCGCGGGCCGGCCGTCGGTGTCCCTCGGGGTCCTGACCAAGGGCGCCTTGTCACAGTCGGCGACGCGGTGGGCCCAGGGCGGCGTGGCGGCCGTCCTCGGGGGTGACGAGGACTCGACGGACCTGCACCTGGCCGACACGCTGCGCGCCGGCGTCGGCCTGTGCGACGAGGAGGCCGTGCGCGTCCTGGTCGACGAGGGCCCGGCCCGCGTGCACGAGCTGATCGCGCTGGGTGCCCGGTTCGACCGCGAGACCACCGGCTCACTCGCCCTCGCCCGCGAGGGCGGCCACTCCCGGGCGCGCGTCGTCCACGCCGGCGGCGCCGCCACCGGTGCCGAGGTCGAGCGCGCGCTCGTCGACGCCACCTTCGGCTCCGCCAGCGCCGTCCTCGAAGGCTGGTTCGCGATCGATCTCGTGGTCGAGGGCGGGCGCTGCGTCGGCGTGACCGCGCTGCCACCGCACGCGCACGGCGCGCGCCCGGCGCCCGTGGAGATCCGGGCCGCACACGTCGTGCTCGCCACCGGCGGTGCCGGACAGCTCTACTCGGTCACGACCAACCCCACCGAGTCGACGGGTGACGGCGTGGCGATGGCGCTGCGGGCCGGCGTGCCGACCGCCGACGTCGAGTTCGTGCAGTTCCACCCCACGGCGCTGCACCACCCGGCCATGCCGCGGCCGCTGCTGTCCGAGGCGCTGCGCGGCCACGGCGCGCTGTTGCGCGACCGCGACGGCGAGCGCTTCGTCGACGAGCTGGCGCCGCGCGACGTCGTCAGCCAGGCGATGGCGGCGCGCATGACCGAGCAGGGCGTCGACCACCTCTGGCTCGATGCGACCGGCCTCGAGCGCTTCTCGCAGCGCTTCCCGACGATCGCCGCCTCCCTGGCCTCCATCGGGCTCGACCCGGAGAAGGACTGGCTGCCGATCGCGCCGGCGGCGCACCACCTCTCGGGGGGCGTGCTCACCGACCTGTGGGGCGCCACGGCGTTGCCCGGCCTGTGGGCCGTGGGCGAGGTCGCATGCACCGGCGTGCACGGGGCGAACCGGCTGGCCTCCAACTCCCTGCTCGAGGGCATGGTCTTCGGGGCGCGCCTGGCCGAGCGGATCCCGGGCGGCGCCACCGGCCCCGAGCCGAGTGGCGCGCTGCGCGTCGTCCTCGGCGACGGCGCGCTCGACGGCATCGGCTGCACGCGTCTGGCGGCCCGGACTCGGGTCGCCCCGCGCGACGACGCCGCGACCATGGCCCCCGACGTGACCAAGCTGCGCGACATGCTCCAGCGCGCCATGACCCGCGGCGCCGGCGTCGTGCGCAGCGCGCCGTCGCTCGCGGGCGCCCGGGCGGCGCTCGACGAGGTGGCCGATCTCCTCGGCGACCCGAGTGGTTCGGTACGCGCCGGCGAGCTGGCCAACCTCCTGCAGGTGGGCGACGCGCTGTTGGTGTCGGCCGAGGAACGCACCGAGAGCCGCGGCGCCCACGCCCGGCGCGAGTACCCCGACACCGACCGGACGTGGCGCCGCCGCCTCACCTTCGCCGCCGACGACTTCGCGACCGGGGGCGCATCGTGAGCGCGCCGGAGGCCGACGAGGCGTACCGCCGCGCCGTCGCCGACGCGGTGACGCGGGCGCTCGACGAGGACCTGGGGCCGGAGGGCGACCTCACCGCGGCGCTGGTGCCCGAGGACGCCACGGCGCGCTACGCCCTGCGGGCGCGCCAGCGCGGCGTGCTCGCCGGCCGCGCCTGCGCCGAGGAGACGTTCCGCCGCGTCGGCCCCGGCCTGACGCTGGTGTGGCACGCCGCCGACGGCGCCGAGCTGACGCCGGGCGAGACGATCCTCGACGTCAGCGGGCCGCTGCGCCCGATCCTCACCGCCGAGCGCACGGCGCTCAACTTCCTCGGGCATCTCTCCGGGGTGGCGACGCTGACGGCCCACTTCGTGGCGGAGGCCCGCCAGGCCAACCCGGCGGTGCAGGTGCTCGACACGCGCAAGACCCTCCCGGGCCTCCGCCTCCTCGAGAAGGCGGCGGTGCGCGCCGGGGGCGGCACGAACCACCGGCTGGGCCTCTCGGACGCGGTGTTGGTGAAGGACAACCATCTCGCCGGCATCACGATCACCGACGCCGTCGCGCGCGCCCGGTCCCTGTGGCCGGGGCGCCCGGTAGAGATCGAGTGCGACGACCCCGAGCAGGTGGCGGAGGCGGCCCGGGCCGGCGCCGACGCGGTGCTGCTCGACAACATGAATCCCGGCGAGGTGGTCGACGCGGTGGAGCTCGCCCACCGCGAGGCGCAGGGGCCGATCCTCACGGAGGTCTCCGGTGGGGTGACCCTGGACAGCATCGGCGCGTACGCGGCGGCCGGACCGGACCGCATCTCGGTGGGGGCGCTGACGCACTCGGCCCCGGTGCTCGACCTCGGGCTCGACCTGGTCTCGCGGAGCACGGACGAGGCCGAGGAACACACGGCACGCAACGAAGGGATCAGCTCAAGTGCTCCTGGTCATTGACGTCGGCAACACCGAGACCGTCATCGGGCTCTACACGCGCGCCGACACCGACACGGTGCCGGTGATCGAGGAGGGCGTCGGCGTCGGCATCGCGACCGAACGCGACCTGTCCTCGCCGATCGGTCTCACGCACCACTGGCGCCTCTCCACCGTCCCGACGCGCACACCCGACGAGCACGCCGTCCTCCTCACGCAGCTCCTCGACCTCGAGGGCCTCGACATCGCCGCCTCGGTCACGGGCATCGCGGTGAGCTCGTCGGTGCCGCACGTGACGACCGAGCTGCGCCAGATGGCGATGCGTTGGTTCGCCGACGTGCCCTGCGTCGTGCTCGGGCCGGGCACCAAGAGCGGGATGCCGATCCTCTACGACAACCCCAAGGAGGTCGGCGCCGACCGCATCGCCGACGCCGTGGGCGCGTACGACCTCTACGGCGGGCCGTGCATCGTCGTCGACATGGGCACCGCCACGACGGTGGAGGCGATCAGCGCCAAGGGCGAGTACCTCGGCGGCGCCATCACGCCGGGGGTCGCCATCAGCCTCGAAGCGCTGTACCAACAGGCGGCCGCCCTGCGCCGGGTCGAGCTGGTCGAGCCGCGCAGCGTGATCGGGCGTTCCACCGTCGAGTCGCTCGAGTCGGGGACGCTCTACGGCTTCGCCGGCCTGGTCGACGCGCTGGCCCGGCGCTTCATGGAGGAGCTCGGGCCGTCCACGGTCGTGGCCACGGGGGGGTTCAGTTCGCTCATCGCCCCGTATTCGGACACGATTGAGCACGTGGAGCCCTGGCTGACCCTGCACGGTCTGCGCATCGTGTACGAACGCAACGTCAACGCGTGAGCGACGAGACCCCGGCGCCCCCGCCCGACATCCCGTACCGCTTCGATCGCACGCACCAGGCGGCCGAGGTCGTCGAGGGGTGGTCGGCGCTCACCGACGGCGAGGAGTCCGGCGCCACCGTCGCGGTCGCCGGCCGCATCATGCTCTCGCGCCCCCAGGGCCGGCTGGCCTTCGCCGAGCTGCGCGACAACTCGGGGTCGATCCAGCTGTTCGCCGGCGCCAAGTGGACGGCGCGCTTCGAGGAGTTCGCCAAGCTGAGCCTGGGCGACTGGATCGGGGCCAAGGGCGAGGTCGTGCGCACCCAGCGCGGCGAGCTCTCGGTGAAGGTGGCCGAGTGGGAGCTGCTCGCCGAGGCGCGGCGCAACTTCGGCGACAAGTGGCGCGGCGTGACCGACACCGAGATGCGGTTCCGCCAGCGCTACGTCGACCTGTGGGCGAACGAGCGCAGCCGAGCGATCCTGCAGTTGCGCAGCGACGTGGTGCGGCGCCTGCGCAGCCGGCTGTGGGAGCAGGGCTTCGTCGAGGTCGAGACGCCGCTGCTGCACCCGATCGCCGGCGGGGCCACGGCGCGCCCGTTCGTCACGCACCACAACGCGCTCGACACCGACTTCTACCTGCGCGTGGCGCCCGAGCTCTTCCTCAAGCGCCTCGTGGTGGGCGGCCTCGACAAGGTGTTCGAGATCGGGCGGGTCTTCCGCAACGAGGGGCTCTCGCCGCGGCACAACCCCGAGTTCACGATCCTCGAGCTCTACCAGGCCTACGCCGACTACCGCGACACGATGGTGCTGTTCGAGGAGCTCGTCGCCGGGCTCGCCCTGGACACGCTCGGCACGACGCAGCTCACCTACGGCGGGCGACCGCTCGACCTGACGACGCCGTGGCGGCGCGCACCGATGGCGGAGCTGATCGGCGAGGCGACGGGGCTTCAGCATCGACGTGCGGACGCCCCGCGCCGAGCTGGCGAAGGCCGCGGCGGAGGTCGGGATCGAGGTCGCCGACGCGTGGGGGCCGGGGAAGATCTTGTTGGAGATCTACGAGAAGACGACCGAGCCGAACCTCTGGGGCCCGGTGTTCGTCATCGACTATCCAGCGGAGGTGTCGCCGCTGGCGCGCCGCCACCGCGACGGGCCCGAGCTCGTCGAGCGCTACGAGCCGGTCGTGGCGGGTCGTGAGTTGGGCAACGGCTTCACCGAGCTGACCGACCCCGACGACCAGCGCGCCCGCTTCGAGGAGCAGGCGGCCAAGGCGAAGGCCGGCGACGACGAGGAGCCGGCGGAGATCGACGAGGACTACATCCGGGCCTTCGAATACGGCCTGCCGCCGACGTCGGGCTTCGGGCTCGGCGTCGACCGCCTGGTGATGCTGCTCGGCGACGTGGCGAACATCCGCGAGGTCATCGCCTTCCCCACGCTGCGCCCGGACCGTGGCTAGGACTCCGGCCGCGGCAGCCGGCCTGCGGGTTTTCTTCCGCCGTTCTTACGCTGGCGCTTCATCCTTCACACGGCCCTCACATCTTCCTCATATCTGGCGTTCAGAGTGAGCAGTGCCGTCGAGGGGCGGCAAAGGTCCAAGGAGGACACATGTTGCGCAGGATCATCGCAGGAACGGCCGTGGCCGGAGCGCTGACGCTGGGCGTGGCCGGAGTCGCCGGCGCGGCGACCCCGTCCAACACCGGCAGCACCGGCAGCACCACGACGGCGAAGGTGTGCGCCCGGCTGCCCAAGATCGAGGCCCGGGTCCAGACGCTCGAGGCGAAGGTGAACGCCTGGGTGCCCAAGGCCCAGGCACGTGAGACGAAGGCCAAGGACAACGGCCACACGAAGCTGGCCACCGCGATCGGCAACCGCATCACGAAGGTGCAGAACCGTGAGACCAAGGTCAACGCCCGCCTGGCCAAGGCCGAGGCGAAGTGCGGCACGACCGGGAGCGGCGCCACGAGCTAGGGCAGCTGAGCTTCGGGGGCGCCGGGGGGGCGCCTCCGGTGTCGGCCTGTCCCGGTCTCTTCGGGGTCCTCAGGACCCGGGAAGGTCGATGAGCAACTCGGCCACCAGCGCGGAGAGCCCCGCCCGAAGCTCGGGCTGGGTGATCCCGTCGGTGGCCGTTTGCGCGTCCCGCACGTAGTCGCGGGCCACCTTCACGGCGGCGGCGATCCCGTCGGACGCCATGACGATCGTGCGTGCCTTGTCCCGCTCGGGTTGCGCCAGCGGCTGGCCGAGCAACGCGCGCAGGTCGGGCCCGGCGTCGGGGTCGTCGAGCGCGATCAGCGCGGGCAGTGTGTAGATCCCCTCGGCGAGGTCCTGGCCCGCCGGCTTCTGCAACTGTCCGTCGGTCGCGGTGATGTCCAAGATGTCGTCGCGGATCTGGAAGACCATGCCGAAGCAGCGTCCGTACTCGGTGCTCGCCTCGACCTCGGACCTCGGCAGGTCGCCGGTCGAGCGCGCCGATGCGACACGACGAGGCGGTGAGCGCGGCGGTCTTGCCGCTGATCGCGGCGAAGTAGTCGTTGTGGCCCCGGCCGATCTGGAACGCAGAGCGCACCTCGGTGACCTGGCCCTGACAGAGGCGGCCGAGCGTGTCCGCCAGGAGGGCGGCGATCTCGGTGCCGAGGCTGGCGGCGATGGCGGCGCTGCGGGCGAGCAGGTAGTCACCGGCCACGATGGCGACCAGGTTGCCGAAGCGGCTGTTGACGCTCTCGACGTTGCGCCGGATCGTCGCCTCGTCGATCACGTCGTCGTGGTAGAGCGAGGCCAGGTGCACGAGCTCGACCGCCACGCCGCCCAGCAGGTCGTCCTCGGTGGCGTCGCGGGCGCCGGCCGTGGCCGTGGCCAGGGCGAGAAGGGGCCGCAGCCGCTTCCCGCCGGCCGCGATCAGGTGCGTCGTGACCTCGTCGAGGAAGCCGTCGCCGGTGACGACGGACGCGGTGAGCAGGGGCTCCAGACGTTGCATTCCCTCTTGCAGGCGGGGCAGGCCCAGGGCTTCCGTCGGGTTCACTGAACCGAAACGTTAGGTCACGGCCCCAGAATGACGACAACTGCCTGGTGGGAGGGGGCGCAGGAAAAACGGGTGCGCCTGGTTCCCCATGAAAGGCCAAAGGACCTTGGCACCTGCGGCCTGTCACGACTAAGGCCCCAAGTACACTGAACCGAGAACCAAGAGAAGCAAGAGAGGCAAGGAGAGGCGGTCAGGGTGTTCGAACGATTCACCGACCGGGCACGGAGGGTTTTGGTGCTGGCGCAAGAGGAAGCGCGCCTGCTCAACCACTCCTTCATCGGGACCGAACACATTCTGCTCGGCTTGATCCACGAAGGCGAAGGGGTCGCGGCGAAGGCCCTCGAGTCGCTCGGGATCTCGCTCGAGGCCGTGCGCGAGAAGGTCGAAGAGACCATCGGCATGGCCGGGACGGCACCGAGCGGCTCCCCGCCGTTCACGCCGCGGGCGAAGAAGGTCCTCGAACTGTCGCTCCGCGAGGCGCTGCAGCTCGGCCACAGCTACATCGGCACCGAGCACATGCTGCTCGGCCTGGTGCGCGAGGGCGAGGGCGTGGCCGCGACGGTCCTGGTGAGCCTCGGGGCTGACCTCGGCCGGGTGCGCCAGCAGGTCATCCAGCTCATGTCCGGGAACCAGGGCAAGGAGTCGGTCGGCGCGAGCCAGGGTGCGAGCTCGGGCGACAACCCCTCGGGGTCGCCGGTGCTCGACCAGTTCGGCCGGAACCTGACCCAGCTCGCCCGTGACGGCAAGCTCGACCCGGTCATCGGTCGACATAAAGAGATCGAACGCGTCATGCAGGTCCTGTCGCGTCGCACCAAGAACAACCCGGTCCTCATCGGCGAGCCCGGCGTGGGCAAGACGGCCATCGTCGAGGGCCTGGCGCAGCGCATCGTCTCGAACGACGTCCCGGAGACGCTGACGGGCAAGCAGCTCTACACGCTCGACCTCGGCGCGCTCGTTGCCGGCAGCCGGTACCGCGGCGACTTCGAGGAGCGGCTGAAGAAGGTCCTCAAGGAGATCCGCACGCGCGGCGACATCGTGCTGTTCATCGACGAGATCCACACGCTCGTGGGCGCCGGTGCGGCCGAAGGCGCCATCGACGCGGCCTCGATCCTCAAGCCGATGCTGGCGCGGGGCGAGCTGCAGACCGTCGGCGCCACGACGATCGACGAGTACCGCAAGCACCTCGAGAAGGACGCCGCGCTCGAGCGCCGGTTCCAGCCGGTCAAGGTCGAGCAGCCGTCCGTCGCGTTGACGATCGACATCCTCAAGGGCCTGCGCGACCGCTACGAGTCGCACCACGCGGTGAGCATCACCGACCAGGCGCTCGTCGCCGCGGCGAACCTGGCCGACCGCTACCTGGCCGACCGGTACCTCCCGGACAAGGCGATCGACCTCATCGACGAGGCGGGCAGCCGCCTGCGCATCCGCCGGATGACCACGCCGCCGGCCGCGAAGAAGCTCGACGAGGAGATCACGCGACTGCGCGCCGACAAGGAGGCCGCCATCGAGAAGGGCGCCTTCGAGCAGGCCAAGAAGTTGGCCGAGCAGGAGAAGGAGCGCCTGGACATCAAGGAGAGCCAGGAGGCCGAGCTGCGTGCCGAGGGCGTGGACCTCTTCGACGTGGTCGACGAGGAAGTCATCGCCGAGGTGCTGGCCGCCTGGACCGGCATCCCCGTCTACCGCCTCACCGAGGAGGAGACGGCGAAGCTCCTGCGCATGGAGGACGAGCTGCACAAGCGGGTCATCGGCCAGGAGGAGGCGCTCAAGGCGCTCTCCCGGGCGATCCGCCGCACGCGCGCCGGCCTCAAGGACCCCAAGCGCCCGAGTGGCTCGTTCATCTTCCTCGGCCCGACCGGCGTCGGAAAGACGGAGCTGGCCAAGACGCTCGCCGAGTTCCTCTTCGACGACGAGGACGCGCTCATCCAGCTCGACATGTCCGAGTACATGGAGAAGCACACGGTCAGCCGCCTGGTCGGCTCGCCTCCGGGCTACGTCGGCTACGAAGAGGGCGGGCAGCTCACCGAGGCCGTGCGGCGCAAGCCGTTCTCCGTCGTGCTCTTCGACGAGGTCGAGAAGGCGCACCCCGACGTGTTCAACACGCTGCTGCAGATCCTCGAAGACGGTCGCCTGACCGACGCCCAGGGCCGCTCGGTCGACTTCAAGAACACCGTGCTGATCATGACGTCGAACCTCGGGACCGCCGACCTGCGCAAGTCGAACATGGGCTTCGCCAAGACGTCGGAGGCCGTGACGTACGAGCGCATGAAGGCCAAGGTGGACGAGGCGCTCAAGGCGCACTTCCGGCCCGAGTTCCTCAACCGCATCGACGAGGTCATCGTCTTCCACGAGCTCTCGCGTAGCGAGGTCGTCGAGATCGTCGACCTCCTCATGGCGCGGACGATCAGGCAGCTGTCGGACCAGGGCATCGGCCTCGAGCTGACGCCGGCCGCCCGCACGCTGCTGGCCGAGAAGGGCTACGACCCCCAGCTGGGAGCGCGGCCGCTGCGCCGGGCCATCCAGCAGATGGTCGAGGACCCGCTCTCCGAGCGCATCCTGTGGAAGGAGTTCCGGGTCGGCGAGACGGTCGTCATCGACGTCGAGGACTCGCCCATCGAGGGCGAGGGCCCACAGCTGTCGTTCCGGGCGATCGAGGGCATCGAGCCCCCGCCGCTCGAGATGGCCGGCGCGGGAGCCGACCCCGAGTAACTGCAGCAATCGCTGTCGCGGACGGCCGCCTGCCCTCAGGGGTGGGCGGCCGTTTGCTTTATTCGGGCTCCCAGCAGTACGTGAACGTGCCGCGCAGCCGCGCGTCGTACCCGTCGAGCCGGCGCGCCTGGAAGTTCGGCGAGTCGGCGCCCGCGGGCTCGTAGACGATATTGAGGCGTGACGCCGGCTCGAAGCCGAAGCGCGCGTAGTAGGCGGGCTCGCCCAGCAGCACGAGCAACGGCCAGTGGCGGTCGCCGGCGCGGTGCACGAGCTCCCACATGAGCGCGGCGCCGATGCCGCGGCGCTGGTGCCCGGGCGCGACACAGACGGGGGCGACGCCGGCGACGGTCGTCGCGGTGCCGTCGAGGCGCCCCGTCGCCGCGATGAGGTGACCGACGACTTCGCCGTCGACCTCGGCCACGAGCTCGATGCGCTCCTCGGGCGGCCCGGCGGCCCACGAGCCGCGCACGATCTCCACTTCCTCGTCGCCGGGCCGGCCCGGGCCACTGAACGCGGCGAGGACGACGGCGAGGACCGATGGCTCGTCACCGGGCCGCGGCGAGCGGACGGCGGGCTTCATGCGAGGCGCACCCCGACGGTGACCATCTGATGGTCCGACAGGGCGCCGGCCGGGACGACCGCCGGCCTCCGGGCGACGAGGCCGCGGACGAGCAGCCAGTCCAGCCGGATCGGCACGTGGTCGGGCCGGCCGCGGCCGTCGTGCTCGGTGGTCGGCGCCGCCACGTTGGCGTCGGTCCACGAGTACCCGTGGCCCCGGGCGACGTCGAACAGCGGCTCGTGGCGCACCGGCCACGTGAAGCGCGTCGGCTCGTCGGCCCGGAACGCCCGAACCGTGTGGCGGTCGATGAGCTCGGCCATGGTCGCGCCCAGGGTATTGAAGTCGCCGCCGACGATGCTCGGGCGGTTGTCGGCCCGGTCATCGATGGCCTGGAGGAGCACCTCCATCTGCTCGGCCCGGTGCTCGGCCGTCGTCGTGTTCTCCAGGTGCGTCGAGGCGACCACGACGTCGACGTCGTCGATCCGGACCGTGGCGACCACGGCCATGCGCCCGCCGACCCTCGGTTGGGACGACTCGGCGGCGAACCATCCGAGCCCCCGGCCGGGCAGGCGGACCACCGCCGGGTCCTCGATGGGCGCGGCGCTGACGATGGCGTTGCCGTGGAGGCCGCGCGCGTTGTCCGTGCCGGCCGCCAGCCGGCGCTCGTCCTCGCTGCCGAGGCCCAGCTCGACGAACTCCACGCCGTAGGCGTAGCCCGCGCCGAGGTCGCGGGCGACGGCGGCGGTCGTGTCGAGGTTCTGCGTGCGCGCCATGCCGGCGTCGAGCTCGGAGAGGAGGCAGAGGTCGGCCGCGGCGGAGGTGCGCAGGGCGGTGGCCAGCGCGGCGGGGCGATGGCCCCGCAGCACGTTCCACGCGGCCACCCGGACCCAGCCCGACAGCGCGACGGGTGCGCCGGCCGGGCGCTGCTCGACGTCGTGGAGGCAGGCCACCTCGGCGAGGAGCCGGCGGTGAAGGCCCTCGTCGCCCAACGCGGCGAGCCAGGCGGCGCGTTCGGTCGGGGTCGGGTCCTGCACGGATCGAGCCTGGCACGAAGGGCCAAGGCGGCGGCGCACCGTGGCGGCCTGGCGCGGTGGCGATTTCAGCGGAGGTTTTGTATATGCACTCCGCCTAACAATTCGGTCCCAGAATTCCACTCCGGCCTCACATTTCTGCGGAGTTCCACTCTGAGCTAAAGGGTCCTGGGTTCAAGAGTTGAGGCGTCGCCTATACGTGCGAGACCATCAGGCGACTATGTGACACCCTTTCCGTAGCGTGCGCCGCATGGCCTCCATTGCCCCCGCGTGCGCCCGCCCCGACGTCCTTTTCTCGTGCGCCGCTTGCGCGGCGACCTCCCTGCGGTGGGTCGGCCGGTGCCCGAGCTGTGGCGAATGGAACACGTTTGCACCGGCACAGGCGCGGCCGGGGGGCGGCGCCGGACCCCGCTCCACGCCGGTGTCGCTGCGCGACGTGTCGACGGAGGGCGCCCGGCCACTGCCGACCGGCGTGGGCGAGCTCGACCGCGTCCTCGGCGGTGGCGTCGTCGCCGGCTCGGTCACGCTGCTCTTCGGCCCTCCGGGGATCGGCAAGTCGACGCTGCTCTTCCAGGTGCTCTGCTCGCTCGCCGCCGCCGGGTCCGACGTGCTGCTCGCCTCGGCCGAGGAGTCGCTCACCCAGGTGAGCGGGCGCGCCGCCCGGCTCGGCCGTGTGCCGGCCCACCTGCTCGCGCTCGAGGGCCCCGACGTCGAGGCGATCGAGGCGGCGACCGAGGCGCAGCGGCCCGCGCTCGTGGTCGTCGACTCGCTCCAGTCGGTGTCCGACCCCGCGCTGGCCCAGCCCGCGGGGAGCCTGGCGCAGGTGCGCGCCTGCGTCGAGCGTCTGACGCGCCTGGCCAAGTCGAGCGGCGTGCCGTTCCTCGTGGTCGGCCACGTGACCAAGGACGGGGACCCCGCCGGGCCGCGGGCCGTCGAGCACCTGGTCGACACCGTGCTCTCCTTCGACGGCGACCGTCACCACGCCTTGCGCGTGCTGACCGCCGTCAAGCACCGCTTCGGCCCTGCCGGGGAGGTGGGGATCTTCGAGATGCGCGACGACGGCCTCCGTCCGGTGCCCGACCCCGGACCGCTCATGCTGGGCGATCGCATGGCCGGTGTCCCCGGCAGCGTCGTGGTGCCGGTGATGCAGGGTCGTCGCCCCCTCCTCGTCGAGGTGCAGGCCCTGCTCGGACCGGCGGCCGGGTCCGCCTCTACGCGGCCGCATGCCCTCGGGCTCGACCCGGGCCGGGCCAACCTCCTGCGCGCGTTGCTGGCGTGCCGGACGGACCTGGAGCTCCCGGGCGCGTCCGATTTCTTCGTGGCGGCCGTCGGTGGCCTCGCGGTCAGCGAGCCGGCGGCCGACCTCGGCGTCGCCCTGGCGATGGCGTCCGTCGTGCGTGGCGTGGCGATCCCGCCCGACGTCGTCGCCTTCGGCGAGCTCGGCCTGGCCGGCGAGGTACGCACGGTGCCCGAGGCCGAACGCCGTCTGGGCGAGGCGCGGCGCGCCGGGTTCGCCCGGGCGTTGGTGCCGGCCTCCCTCGCCGGCGCAGCGACGCCCGTTCCGTCGGGTCTCGCCGTGCAACCCGTGCGCACGCTGGCGGAAGCGCTGGTCACGGCGTTCGGGGCGGCCGGCGCGCCGGACGCGCCGGGTACGATGCCCGAGTGGTCGACGGTCCCGGCGGCAACCAGCCGCTGAACGACGCGCTCGCCCTGATCGCGCCGGGCACCGCGCTGCGAGAGGGCCTCGACCGGATCCTCCAAGCCAAGCACGGCGCCCTCGTCGTCGTCGGCGACGACCCGGCCGTGCTCTCCGTCTGCACCGGCGGCTTCCTCCTCGACGCCGAGTTCAGCCCGCAGCGGCTGTCGGAGCTGGCCAAGATGGACGGCGCCATCATCCTGGCCTCCGACGCGTCTCGCATCGCACGGGCCAACGTCCACCTGGTGCCCAAGGCGAGCATTGCGACGTCGGAGACGGGCACGCGCCACCGCACCGCCGAGCGGGTCGCCCGCTCCATCGACGTCCCCGTGATCGCGGTGTCCGAGGCGATGGCGACGATCGCGGTGTACCGCAACGACCGCAAGCACGTCACCCAGACGGCGGGCTGGCTGATCGACCGCTCGAGCCAGGCGTTGTCGACGCTGCAGCGGTTCCGCTCGCGCTACGACGACGCCCTCTCCACCCTGACCCGCCTCGAGATGGAGGACTCGGTGTCCGTGCGCGACGTCCTGGCCGTGCTCCAGCCGGGCGAGATGGTCCGCCGGATCGCCGAGGAGATCGAGGGCCACCTGGTGGAGCTGGGCTCCGACGGCCGGCTCATCCACCTCCAGACCGAGGAGCTGAGCGCCGGCGTCGAGGAGAGCCTCACCCTGGTCCTCCTCGACTACACCGACGAGAAGGGGATCGCCCGCCTGCGCTCGCTCGAGGCCGACGACCTGATGGACCTGCCGAGCGTCGTGGCGGCGCTGGACCTGCCCTCCTCGCGCGACGAGCTGCATGCGACGCTCGCACCGCACGGGTACCGCCTGCTGCACCGCCTCCCCCAGCAGCTGTCCGAGACGCTGATCACGCGCCTGGTCCAGCGGTTCGGCTCGCTGCCCGAGATCCTCTCGGCCTCCGCCGCCGAGCTCGAGTCGGTCGACGGCATCGGCGCCGCCACGGCCCGCCACGTCCGGGACGGCCTGGCCCGCCTGGTCGAGGCCAGCATCTTCGAGCGCTACGAATAGCCGCACCATCTGGTAAAATGGATGACCGCCGTCGGAGGGCCCAGCCCGCCCGACAGCCTCTTTTCCACCACACCTCCACGCCCATGTGCCCGTGCGGGTGTGCCCGTCCACTCAAGGAGTCCTGAGCCTGTGTCCTTCAAGGTCGGAGACAAAGTCGTCTACCCCCACCATGGTGCCGCCGTCATCGAGAAGCGAGAGACCAAGGTGGCGTTCGGCGAGAAGCGCGAATACCTGGTCCTGCGCCTGGCGTACGGGGACCTGATCCTCAACGTCCCGGCGGACAACACCGAGGGGGTCGGGCTCCGCGAGGTCATCAACGACGAGGAAGTCGAGGAGGTGTTCGCCGTCCTGCGCAAGAAGGAAGCGCGCATGCCGACGAACTGGTCCCGCCGGTACAAGAACCACTCCGAGAAGCTCCGCTCCGGCGACATCTACCAGGTGGCCGAGGTGGTCCGGAACCTCTCCATCCGCGACAAGGACAAGGGCCTCTCCGCGGGTGAGAAGCGGATGCTGCAGCGGGCCCGTCAGATCCTCGTCTCCGAGCTGACCTTCGCGCTCAACGTGGACGAGGAGACGGCCGAAGAGCGTCTCAACGACGCGCTGACCTGATCGCCCGACCCGGTCGCACCGTGGCGAAGGTGTGGTCGATCGTCGTGGCGGGCGGAGCCGGCCGACGTTTCGGCGAGCAGAAGCAGTTCTCGCCCCTCGGCGGGCGCTCCGTATTGTCGTGGGCCGTCGACGCCTGCGGTCGCGTCTCCGACGGCGTCGTCCTGGTCCTGCCGGCGGACGCGCAGCTCGATACGACCCCGGACGTCGACGCGGTCGTCGAGGGCGGGCCGACGCGAGCCGACTCGGTCCGCTCCGGACTCGCCGCCGTGCCCGCCGAGGCGGAGATCGTCGTGGTCCACGACGCCGCCCGGCCGCTCGCCCCGGCCGCGCTCTTCGACTCGGTCCTCGAGGCCCTGGACACCGACGGCGTCGACGGCGCAATCCCGGGGCTGGCGCCCAGTGACACGATCAAGGTGGTGGACGGGTCCATGCACGTGACGGCCACGCTCGATCGCGCCGCGCTCGTCGCGGTGCAGACACCCCAGGCCTTCCGGGCCGGCGCGTTGCGCGCCGCCCACGCGCAGGCGGTCGGAGGGACCGGGCCGGCGGCCACCGACGACGCCATGCTCGTTGAGACGTGGGGCGGGCGCGTGCGCGTCGTGCCGGGCCACGCCGCCAACCTGAAGATCACGACCCCCGACGACCTGGCCACCGCGGAGCGCCTGCTGGCGGCGCGGGAGGAGCGCCAGCCATGAGCGTGCGCGTGGGCCAGGGCATCGACGTTCATCGGTTCTCGGACGACCCGCACCGCCCCCTCGTGCTCGGCGGCGTCGTCATCGAGGGTGCCCGCGGGCTCGCCGGCCACAGCGACGCCGACGCCGTGTCCCACGCGCTCGCCGACGCCATCCTCGGCGCGGTCGGCCTCGGCGACCTCGGCCGCCACTTTCCCGACACGGACCCCGAGTGGGAGGGCGCCGACAGCCTGGCGCTGCTCGCCGAGGTCGTCCGCCTCGCCGCCGCGGAGGGCTTCGCCTGCGTGAACGCGGACTGCACGATCGTGGCGGACACCCCTCGGCTCGCCCCGCACACCCACGCCATGGGCGAGCACCTCGGACGGATCGTCGGCGCGCCGGTGTCGGTGAAGGCCACCCGCGCCGAAGGCCTCGGGGCGCTCGGCCGGGCCGAGGGCATCGCGTGCACGGCCGTCGTGCTGCTGGAGCGTCCGTGAGCCGCCCGCCCAAAGGGGAGTCCCGCCGGCGCGGCGCCGCGCCCGACGACCGGGGGCGGGCGCGGGCAGGGAGCGGGCACTCGCCGCGCCGCCTCGGGGCCGCCGCTCGGCGAGCTCGGGGGCGACCAGGTCGAGGGCCGGCGCGCCGTCCTCGAGTTGCTGGCCGTGGGGCGCCGCCACATCCGCCGCGTCCTTTTGGCCGAGGACCAGGATCCGTCGCCGCAGCTGGACCAGATCGAGGAGCTGGCCTCCCGGCGGCGGATCCCGATCGAGACGGTGCCGCGGGCCCGCCTCGACGCGCAGGCCCGTACGGACGCCCCTCAGGGCGTGGTCGCCCTGGCCCGGCCGCTCGAGCCGGTGTCCCTGGCCGAGCTGTGCCGGAACGGGCGCGGGGGCGAGCCGCCGTTCCTGCTCGTCGCGGCGGGTATCACCGACCCGCGCAACCTGGGCGCGCTCTTGCGCAGCGCCGAGTGTGCCGGCGTCGGGGGCGTGGTGCTGCCGCGCCACCGCTCGGCGCGGCTCTCGGCGACGGTGACCAAGACGGCGGCTGGGGCGATCGAGCACCTGTCCTTCGCTGTCGTGGGCGGCGTGCCGACAGCGCTCAACGAGATGCGTGAGCTCGGGGTGTGGTCGATCGGCCTTGCCGGGGAGGCGGACCAGTCGCTCTACGACCTGCCGCTCGGCGACGGCGCGGTCGCGCTCGTCGTGGGCAGCGAGGAGAAGGGCCTGGCGCCGTTGGTGCGCCGTCGGTGCGACGCGCTGGCGGCCATCCCCCAGCACGGTGCGCTGCCCTCGCTCAACGTCGGCGTGGCCGGCGCGGTGGCGTGCTTCGAGGTGGCGCGCCAACGGGCGGCGCGCCGGGGCCGCGGCGAGCGGCCGTCGTAACGACCCCGCCCGCGGGCGCGTCACGCCGCGGCCGGCACCTCGGACGTGCAGAACGCGCACCGGTGGGCGCCGACCGGGATGTCGCTCAGGCACTCGGGGCACTCGCGGGTGACCGGCTCGGGCTCGTCGGCGGGCAACAGGTTCATGCGCTTCATCAGCGCGTTGAGCGGGAGCACCACCGCGAAGAACACCACCGTCGCCACGATGAGGAACGTGATGACGGTGTCGACGAACGACCCGTACTTGAACTGCGAGCCGTGGAAGGTGAAGTAGAGGTTCCCGAAGGTCCCCTTCTTCCCGAAGATCGCCGCGATCAGCGGCGTGATGAAATCCCCCACGAAAGCGGCGATCATCGCCGTGAACGCGGTGCCGACGACGATGGCCACGGCCAGGTCCACGACGTTGCCGCGCAGCACGAACTTCTTGAAGTCAGAGAACATGGGTGCCTCCCGCAAACGAGTTGCCCGCGCTCTTCCCACGGGTCGCACCATCAAACCCCACCGGCACAGATCGGTGTCGAGCCCGAGGCAGGAATCGAACCCGCGACATCTTCATTACAAGTGAAGTGCTCTACCAACTGAGCTACTCGGGCGCACCGTTCAGCCTACCCCCAGGCACCGGCACACTTTCCGACCAGCGGAAAGGCTTGCTTCGACGGGGGCCGCACGGCAGGCTTGGTTCGGAAATGAGTCGCACGAATGCCTGACGAGGGGCCGCAGCACTCCGGGGGGATGACGGGTTCGCTCAAACTCTCACGAGCGGTCGCCGTCCTGGTCGTCTTCGTCGTGGCCGTCGCCGTCCTCGTCGCCGTCGGCACGCGTCCGACGACCGGCACCCCCACCACCGCACCGACGTCCACCACGGTTCCGCCCTCGACGCTGCACGGGGGGTCGACCACCACCACGACCCACGCCGGAGCCTCGAGCACGACGACCACGGCCAAGCACGGGCGCGCACACGCCGGTACCACGACGACGACCGCGCCCCACAGCACCGTGAGCGTCGTGGTGGCGAACGCGACGAGCGCCAACGGCTTGGCCGCGCACTATTCGACGCTCATCGGCGCCGGCGGTTGGATGATGCAGACCCCGATCGATGCCTCGACGACCGAAGCCACGTCGGCCGTCTACTACGCGACGGGTCAGCAGGAGGCGGCGGCCTCGATCGCGACGACCATCGGGGTGAAGCCGAGCCAGGTGCTGCCGCTCACGACGGCGACCCCGGTCCCCAGCGCCACGGGCGTCGACGTCGTCGTGGTCATCGGCCAAGACCTGGCGACCACCGCGGCCACCACCACCACGACCTCTTGACCCCGGCCGACGCGGCCGACGACGTGCCGCTGCCGCCCGCGCTTGCACCCTTTGCAGCTGCGCCGGCGCGCAGCGCGCTGTTCCTCGACTTCGACGGGACGCTCGCCGCCATCGTGCCCGACCCGCGCGACGCCCGCCCGCTGCCCGGCGTCCCCGCGCTGCTGGCCGACCTGGCCACCGAGTTCGCGCTCGTGGCGGTCATCTCGGGCCGTCCGACGTCGTTCCTGGCGGCGGCGCTGGGCTCGCCCGCCGGCGTGACGCTGGCCGGGCTCTACGGGCTCGAGCGGGCGCTGCGTGGCCCCGACCACGACGCCTGGGCCTCGGTCATCGACCAGGTCGTCGCCGAGGCGAGCGCCACCGCGCCCGAGGGCGTCTACGTCGAGCCCAAGGGCCTGACCGTCACCATCCACTTTCGCCGTGCCCCCGAGCAGCAGGACTGGGTCCTCGCCTTCGTCGACCGTGCCGCCGCCGAGCACGGGCTGCTCGTCCACCCGGGCCGCCACGAGCGCGAGCTGCGCCCCCCGATCGACGTCGACAAGGGCACGGTTGTGCGGGCGCTGGCCGACGAGCTGGCC
>CAWGCO010000016.1:0-166185 GCA_963821105.1 uncultured Acidimicrobiaceae bacterium | reverse complement strand
CGACCAGGAAGCGCTCGGTCGTGGCGCGGAAGAACTCCTGCTCCTCGTTCGGGTTGATCAGCATTGCGGTCGGCCGCCCTCCGGGGCGGTGGTGCTGCTCGTCGTGTCGTGCTCCGTCATAGCAGCACGGAAGCGGGTCGCCGCCGTCACAGGGCGCCGATGCCGGCGGCCTCGTTGCGCCTGCGCCACTCGTCCTTGGACATCCGGGTCACGTCGACGTCGCTCGCCGCGGCGCGCAACGCCTTGACCGTGGCCTCCTCCCGGGGCGTGTGCGCGAAGGGGTCCCAGTCGTAGAAGCGGCACGCGTTCTCGAACGTGATCTTGTTGATCTCGACCGGGTCGGTCACCCCCGCCGCCTGGAACTCGCGCCAGGCGAACTCGGGCGACTCGGGCCACGTCGTGTCCGTGTGCGGGTAGTCGCACTCCCAGGCGATGTTGTCGATGCCGATGCGCTCGCGCAGCAACAACCCCGTGGGGTCGGTGATGTAGCAGGCCAGGATGTGCTCGCGGAAGACCTCCGAGGGCCACTTCCCGCCGAAGTCGCTGTGCAGCCACTGCTGGTTGCTGTAGTGGCGGTCGATGCGGTCGAAGTAGAAGGGGATCCAGCCGATCCCGCCCTCGGACAGCGCGACCCTCAGGTCCGGGAAGCGCCGCAGCGTCGGCCCGAACAGGAGGTCCTGCGCCGTGATGGCGCTGATCTGGCAGGCCAGCACCATGAGGTGGTCGACCGGGGCCTCCTCGGGGCGCTGGATGATCTGGAAGCCCGCCGCCGATGTGCAGCGACAGCACCATGTTCTCGTCGGAGAGCGCGGCGAGCATCGGGTCCCAGTAGCCCGAGAGGAAGCTCGGGAACCCCTGCACGTGCGGCGTCTCGAGGAAGCTGATCGAGCGGCACCCCTTCTTGGCCACCCGGTGGACCTCGGCCACGGCGGCGTCGACGTCCCACATCGGGACGATGCCGAGCGGGATGAACCGGCCCGGGTACGTCCCGCACCACTCGTCGATGGCCCAGTCGTTGTACGCCTGCAGCATGACGAGCGCGATCTCCTTGTCACGCGCCTCGGCGAACGTGCGGGCGTTCCACCCGGCCATGGTCGGGAAGCACATCGAGCCCAGCACGCCGTTGGCGTTCATGTCGCGCACGCGCTCGTGCACGTCGAAGCAGCCCGGCCGCAGCTCGGTGTAGGTGCCGGGGTTGAACCCCCACTCCTCCGACGGCCACCCCACCGTGGCCGACATCCCGAACGACGTGCTCGTCCTCTCGCCCTGGAAGACCCAGCGGTCGATGCCGTCCTCGTGCACGACCCGTCGTGCGTCGTCGACCCACTTCTTCGGCACGTGGTTCTCGTACATGTGCGGTGGTTCGATCATGTGGTCGTCGATCCTGACCAGGATCATGTCGTCGAGGTTCATCGTGCGCTCCTCCTCTCCCTCCGGCGACCGGCCCGGGCCGGGTGCATGGCGAACGGTCACGACGTGCGGACCGGCAGCGTCTCCCAGCCGCGCACCGTCGAGGTGCGGGCCCGCTGGGCCCGGTCGTAGTCGACCTCCCACTCGGGAAACCGCGTCAGCACCTCGTCCAGCGCCATCCGTCCCTCCAGCCGGGCCAGCGCCATGCCGAGGCACAGGTGGATGCCGTAGCCGAAGGCTTGATGCCGGCCGATCTCGCGATGGACGTCGAAGCCGTCGCCGTCGGCGAAGTGCCGCTCGTCCCGGTTGGCCGAACCGTTCAGCAGCACCATGACGCTGCCCTCGGGCACCGTGGCGCCGTGGAGCTCGACGTCGCGGGTCACGTAGCGCGACTGCACCGGCGACGGTGACTCGTAGCGCAACAGCTCCTCGATCGCGTTGGGGATCAGCGACCGGTCGGCCACGAGCTCGGCGCGCTGTTCGGGATGGCGGCCGAGGACCTCACCCCTGAAGCCGATCAGGCGGGTCGTGGTCTCGTTCCCGGCTCCCGCCAGCAGACCGACGTAGCCGAGGACCTCCTCGTGGGTGAGCGTGCGCCGCGTGCCCGTGTCGTCCTCGAACTCCGCGTTGAGCAGCTCGGTCATCAGGTCGTCGGAAGGGTGCTCGGCCCGCCACGTGATGTAGTCCGAGAACACGTCGAACTGCGCGTTGGCGTTGTAGTCCCCCTCGGAGGGGACGCCCTCGTCGAGGCGCAGGCCCTTGTCGAGCCGGTCCCGGATCGCCACCTGGTCCTGCTCGGGGATGCCGAGCAGCATCCCGATGACCCGCATGGGCATGAACCTGCCCAGGTCCTCGACGAAGTCGAAGCGGCCCGACCCCACGAGCGGGTCGAGTACCTGGGCGCAGTACGCCCGGACCTGGGGCTCGAGCGCCTTCATCTTCTTCGGCGTGAAGACCCGTGACAGCAGCGAGCGGTGAATGTCGTGCGTCGGCGGGTCCTCGAAGAGGATCGACCCGGGCGGGATCTCCACCCCGGCCTTGATGATCTCGAGCACGGACCCGCGGCCAGAGATGTACGTCTTCCAGTCCAGCATGGCGGCGTCGACGTCGTCCCAGCGGCTCAGCGCGTAGAAGTCGTACTTCTCGTTGCGATACAGCGGCGCCTCGTCGCGCAAACGCTTCCACACCGGGTACGGGTCGGCGTCGATGTCGAAGTCGTACGGGTCGTAGTAGACGTCCGAGTCGCTGGTGACGGTCATGCCCGAGCCTCCCGCCTCCGGGGCCTAGCCCGCCGGCCACGAGACCGACTTGATCTCCAGGTACTGCTCGAAGCCCGCCGTGCCGTTCTGCCGCCCGATCCCGCTGTGCTTGAACCCGCCGAACGGCAGGTCCGGCCCGTAGGGGGCGCCGCCGTTGATGCTCAGGCCGCCGGTGCGGATCCGCCGGGCCACGGCCAGCGAGTGCTCGACCGAGCCCGAGAAGACGCCACCCGACAGCCCGTAGATGCTGTCGTTGGCGATGCGCACCGCGTCGTCCTCGTCCTCGAACGGGATGACGACCAACACCGGGCCGAAGATCTCCTCCTGCGCGATGGTCATGGAGTTGTCGACGTCGGTGAACAACGTCGGCTCGACCCACCAGCCCTTGGCGAACTCGTCGCCCGACGGGCGACCGCCGCCGAGGGCCAGCGTCGCGCCCTCCGCCTTGCCCTTCTCGATGTAGCCGAGCACGCGCTCGCGCTGCTTCTTCGAGATGAGCGGGCCCATGATCACGTCCTCGCGGTGCGGCTCGCCGTACGGCACGACCGAGAACATGGCCTTGAGCAGCTCGACGCCCTCCTCGTAGCGCGACCGCGGCAGGAGCATCCGGGTCTGGATGGCGCAACCCTGGCCGGCGTGGAAGCAGGCCCCCATCCCCATCATCGCGGCCAGACCCAGGTCGGCGTCCTCGAGCACGATCGTTGCCGACTTCCCGCCCAGCTCGAGGAAGACGCGCTTCATCGTCGCGGCGCCCTTCTCCATGATCCGGCGCCCGACCGCCGTCGAGCCGGTGAACGAGATCATGTCGACCTTCGGCGACAGCGTGAGCTCCTCGCCGATCAGGTGGTCCGACGACGTGACGACGTTGATCACGCCGGCCGGGATGTCGGTCTTCTCCGCGATCAGGCGGCCGAGGAACGTCGCGTTCCACGGCGTGTCCGGCGCCGGCTTCACGATCACCGTGTTCCCGGTCGCCAGCGCCTGGCCGACCTTGTGCAGCGTCACCTCGACGGGGAAGTTCCACGGGACGATGGCGCCGACGACACCGACCGGCTCGCGCCAGATCCGCCGCGAGTCGACCGAGCCCGTGATGCTCATCGCGTCGGGCAGCACCGTCTCCCACTCGAAGTTGTCGATCTCCTTCGCCGGCCACGCCAGCGCCTCGGACAACGGGGCGTCGAGCTGCGGGCCGTTGGTGGTCATCACCGGGCAGCCCACTTCTTCGATCAGCTGCTCGCGCAGCTGCTCCTGCTCGGCCTGCAGCGCCTCGTGGAGCTGCTCGAGGCAGCGCTTGCGCAGCGAGTGATTGGTGGACCAGTCCGTCTCGTCGAAGGCACGGCGCGCCGCGTCGATCGCCCGCAGCATCTCGGCGGCGGAGGCGTCGGCCACCGCACCGATCACCTCTTCGGTGGCCGGGTTGACGTTGTCGAAGGTCTTGCCCGAGTCGGCCTCGACCAGCTTCCCGTCAATGAGCATCCGCTGCTCCGGATCGACCTTCACTACCTCGGCCACGGCTCTCCTCTCGTCGCTCGGAATCACCACCCCACGAGGGCATGGCTGCCCCGCTGGTCACCGGAAAACCCCCGGTCACCTGGCTGGGACGCCTGATTTCGAGCGTATCTGACTTTGACGTCGTCATCAAAATTGACGGCATCCTGATCCATAGCCCAAGGTAACGGCCTCGCGCCGCCGATCCGGCCGGGACCCCGAGGCCGGGCCTCCTCGTGCCGGGAGGATCCGGCCAGTGTCCCGCCCGCCAGACCCGCCTCGAACTGACGACAAGGAGACCCCGATGTCGACCATCGATGCGTTCCTCGAGGCCCTGACGCTCGAGCCCGTGGGCGAGGACCGCTACCGCGCCACGAATCTGCCGTCCCCACACGGCGTCGTCTTCGGCGGCCAGCTCCTGGCCCAGTCGGTCATGGCGGGCCTGGCCGGCCAGGACGGCAAGGCGGTCAAGACCCTCCACACCGTCTTCGCCCGTGGTGCGTCCCACGAGGTGCCGCTCGACATCGCCGTCGAGCGGATGCACGCCGGACGCTCCGTGGCCAGCAGCACGGTCACCATCAGCCAGGGCGAGCAGATCTGCACCCGCGCCCTGGTGCTGCTGAGCGCGGTGGAGGACGACGTGATCCGCCACGCCGACGAGCGGCGTTCGTCATCGAAGCCCGGCGACGTCGCGGACAACATCCGCGGCGAAGGGGCCTGGGAGATCGGCATCGTCGGCGACGTGGACATCAGCGACCCCGAGCTGGTCGGGCCGCCCGAGCTCGACGTCTGGGTCCGTTTCGCCGGCGCGCCCGACGACCCCGCGACCGACCAGGCCCTCGTCGCCTACTCGACCGACGGCTTCCTCATCGGCACGGCCATGCGCCCGCACGCCGGCGTCGGTCAGGCCCAGGCCCACCAGACGCTTTCGACCGGCGTGCTCAGCCACACGCTCACGTACCACGAGCGCTGCCCCGCCGCCGAGTGGCACCTGTTGGAGCAGCGCGCGACGTACGCCGGGCACGGCCGCAGCTACGGCCGGGGCGAGATCTTCCGCGCCGACGGCCAACTGGCGGCGTCGTTCGTGCAGGACGCCATGATCCGCGCCCGTTCGGGCGGCGCCGGCAAGCTCTGAGGGAGCGACCGGCTCCACGCCGCAACCTGGCCGCTAGCCCGCCGGCTCCTTGGCGGCGCTGTCAGCCAGAGGAACGACGTAGCCGAAGAAGGCAACGAGTGCCCCGACGAGCATCAACCCCAGGCCCGTCAGCCGCCAAGCGTGCGACGCGGCCAGCGTCCCGCCGATCGCACCGAGCACGAGCCCGGCGAGGCCGATCCGCGCTCCGAGGCGCGCGAACTTCGATCCATCGAGCACCCTGAGAACGATGACCAGCGCGCTGATGGTCAACAGACCGCCGAGGGCGGCGTGGGCGACGTACACGCCCTTGCTTTGTGCGGGCAGCCACTGATCGGGTCGTCCGACCGGGAAGAGCACCAAACATCCGATACCGAGTGCGAACTCGACGACGACGCCGATCATCATCGCGACACAGACCGAGCGGCGGATCAACCCTTGTCCCTCGGGAATGATCGACGCGAGCCCTTAGTCCGCGTTTAGCTGACGGCGGAGCCAATCGTTCTTGCACTGCGTGGCCAACCGCACCGCCTGGGCGTCCGGCGCCATCTGGTAGGCGTGCGGCAGTCCCGCGATCACGTGCAACTCGCACGGCACGCCGGCCTGATTGAGCCGTAGCGCGTAGTCGACGTCCTCGTCTCGGAATCCGTCGATCGATCCGACGACGACACAGCTCGGTGGAAATCCGGCCAGATCCGTGGCCCGGGCGGCGGCCGCGTAGGGCGGGACATCGTCGGACCCGTAGAGGTCGCCGAGGTAGGACCGCCACCCGAACTCGTTCGACGTGGCGTCCCACACGTACAGCCCGGCCGTCGCGAGCGACTGCGTGGCCTGTCGGTCGTCGAGCATCGGGCAGTCGAGGAGCTGGAAGGCCAGCGGGACCTCGCCCCGGTCGCGGGCCAGCAAGGCGAGGGCCGCCGCCAACCCTCCGCCGGCGCTGAGTCCGTTGATGCCGATCCGATTGACGTCGACGCCGAGCTCGTCTGCGTGCTCGTACGTCCAGCGCAAGGCGGCGTAGCAATCCTCGAGCGGCCCCGGGTACGGCGTATCGGGCGAGAGCCGGTACTCCACCGAGACACCCGCCGTGCCGAGCTGCGGACTCCACTCGTCGTGCAGGACGTCGTCCATGTCGTACGAGCCGATGATGTACCCGCCGCCGTGGATGGTGAAGATGGCCGGGCGAGACTCCGTCGTTGTCGGCCGGGCGGTGGACCCGCACGGGGACGGGTGGGTCACTCGGAACGACATACTCGGTCCGGACGATCGCGTCGGAAACCTCGGGCGCCGGAAACGCGGCGCCCCGAATGGCCGCGATTCCGTCAGCGTCGATCGGGGGCATCTCGAACCACGCCGAGAATCGGGACCAACTCGGGATCGATCAGGTCGTGCACGTCGACGTCGACCGAGCGTCTCCCGCCCTTGTGCGAAATCGTTCATAGCGACGACAAACCTCCACTCCGGACGGCGGCGACCACGCCGCCATCGACCGTCAAGTCCACTCCCGTCACGTAACGCGCTTCGTCCGAGAGAAGGAACGCAACCCCCGCCGCGACCTCCTCGGGGCGGCCTTCCCGTCCCGAACGCCGAGGCCCGGACCAGCATCGCCATCACCTCGTGGGTGTCCGCCTCCTGCCGCCCCATCGGCGTGTCGATGATCCCGGGTGTCACCGAGCAGATCCTGCGCCCCGACGTCGCCCGAGGGACGGCAGCCTCGCGGCGGACAAGACGGTGGACCCCGCGCTTGGCCCAGGTGTACGCCATGCCCGAGTCCTCGAGCTCCGGCCCGACGACCTCGCGAAGCCGCTCGAGGAAATCCTCGTGCAACGGCTCGTCGAGCACCGCGTCGGCCGGTTGATCGATGTCGGGAATGGCCATCGACGCGGAGATCGACGCAAAGCACACGATGGCCGTGCCGTCGATGGCAAGCGGACGCACCTCGTCGACGAGCAAGGCCGTGCCGACCAGGTCGACCGTCAACACCTCGCGCCATGAGGCCATAGTCGGCGACACACCGGCGGCATGAGCCACCGCACGCAACGGGCCGAGCTCGCCGGCGCGGGCGACGAGACGAGCCACGCCGTCACGGTCCTTGATGTCCAGGACGAACGTCTCGACATCCGCCCTTGGATGAGTCGCGGCGAGGTCGCTTTCCCGCCGCCGCGAGGTTGACCTCGTCGCGGTCGACCAGCAACAGCACGTCGACCATGTCCTTGACCCGATCCGCGCACGCAGCACCCATACCGCGCGCTGCGCCGGTCACAATGCCGACCGTCACGTCCGTCGTCCCTCTTCCGAGCGGGGCTCATGTCGCCTCAGCCTCCGATCGTCGAAGCGGCCGCCACCTTGTCCAGCGTACGGGCGTCGGGTCGCCAACAGGTAGCCCTCGTGCACCTCGGCCGCCGTGGCGCGCATCCCACTTCTTCACGAATCGACGTCGTGGCTCGGGTAGAGCGTCGCCAGCTGCGACGCGGTGAACGGCACCGTCGTGCCGAAGATGCCGCACAAGACGCCGGCGCCTACCGCCGAGCTCGACGACGTGGTCGCTTGGCCCCCGGCTGGCTCGGCGCTGGTGCGCTGCCCGGTTGCCCGATACCCGACAGCTTGGACACGGGTGCGACGACCTGCGGCGTGCGGATGCCGCCGAGTGCGTTGCCATTGGCGTCGGTCACGAAGGCGGTCTTGCTCGAGTTCACCTCGAGGCGCGGCGACTGCGGCGGCGGGTTGCCAGTGCGCACCCAGTTCTTGAGCGCGGAGATGGCGGCCCGCAGTTCGTAGGTATGGGATCCCGCGTTGATCGGTGCGTCACAGTCGACGATGCCCGGAATCGGGTCCTTCGGTGGGTTCAACATCGACTCGAACGACTGGACGTCAGCCTGGCCCGTTCAGATTGTCCGAGCGTGAGTAGAGCAGTCCGTAGGTGTCGTCATGTGCCGTGCCGGCCGTCTCCCACTCCCTGATGTACCTCGTGGGCGGCTGCCGCGCCTCGACGTAGCCCAGCGTGAGGAGATCGGCTTCGGTCTCGAAGAGCATGACCGGGACGTGGAGATCGGTGCGGATGTACGTCGGATTCGGCGTGGTGATGGTGGGTTGTGGCGCCTGCGACAGGTTCGAACCGTCTTCGCCCCGGCTGTAGACGAGGTAACCGTCGTAGACGCCGACCGACAGCGGCTGCACGGCGTCGAGGTAGGTCGTGAGATAGAAGGCCGACTGCGACTCCCCGATCGCCAGCACGCGCTTGGGCGTGAGCCCGCCGAGCAGCTTCGTCCCCGAGGTGTGCACCGCCTCGCCGGCCTGCTCGAAGATGCTGTACGAGTAGCTGTCGCCCGGATGACTCAGCGCGGCGTACCGCGTCGGGTCGGTCTGCTTGATGCCTCCAGCGCCGTCAGCGGTGGCGACCGATCCCGGCACGCCATAGATCCCGCCGGCCTGCGGCGTCCACGCCGACGTAGGCCATGCCGGCCCGCACCATGGCCGCGTGGCCGGTCAGCCAGGCGGCCGCGGCGTCGATGCCGCCCGTGACGTTCAGCCACTCGACGGCGACGGTGCCGTCGAACTTCTTGGGGTTGATGGGTCGGTAGACGACCACCCGGGTGGTGTACGGCGCCGTGCTGGCCGCCGTCACGTGCCACTTGCCGTCCTTGGTCAGCGGCGTCTTGCTCGTATACGCGGTCGCGGTGCCCGAGATGAAGTACTCGGACTCCTCGTAGCCGACCTGCGACAACGGGAACAGAGTCGAGCCGAGGAAGGAGATGCCGCTGGTCGGCAAGGATCGGCCCCTGGACGGATGCCGAAGGTACCGACGCCTTGCCGACCTGCGGCCTCGGTCGCCGCCGGCCGGCCCGGAGCCCGGCGCTACGGCTGCGGCGACGAGGGTGCCGCGGACGAGGCGGCAAGGACGGTCAGAACCATCAACATTCGGTGCGGTCGGCGCGTGACGCGTGCCGGCTGCCTGACGTGCAAGTATCTTCGACACCGATTCCACCCCTTTCCACGCACCCGCGCGCCGGTGCGTCGCCGGGCGACAGTAGCCGCGGCGCCTCGAGAGCAAGAGGTTCGGGCAGGAGGTCCGGTAGTCTCCGCCTTCGCGGGCACGAGTGGGAGGGCACATGGCCAACGAACTGGGTGCGGCTGGGCTCCGCTTCGAGCGGGAGGGCCCGATCGCGTGGTGCGTCATCGATCGACCCGAGGCCCGCAACGCATTGACGCCGGCCATGTACTTCGGCATCAAGCGGGCCGTGCACCTCGTCAACCAGGACCCCGAGCTGGCGGCACTGGTCATCACCGGGACGGGCGATGTCTTCGCTCCCGGCGGCGACCTCGGCGGCCGGCGTGAGCCGGGCGACGAGCCGACGCCGGACATCGGGTCCGACATCTTGCCCTTCCTCACGATCCGTGACAGCCGTGCCCCGGTCGTCGCTGCCGTGAACGGGATCTGTCAGGCCGGCGGGCTCCTGATCGCCATGATGGCCGACATCTGCGTGGCCAGCGACCGGGCCACGTTCCGCGTGCCCGAGCTGTTGCGCGGCATTCCCGGACGCGACGTACGCGGCCGTGCTGCCGGCGCACGTGGGTATCGCCGTGGCCCGCGACCTCTTGCTCTCGGCGCGGCGGTTCGACGCCGCCGAGGCACAGCGCCTCGGCGTGATCACTCGCGGGTCGTGCCGCACGAGCAGCTGCGCGAGTGCCGCGCTCGAGGCGGTGCGCGAGATCCTGCTGACGCCCCCGATGGCCCGCATGCACGTGAAGCGCATGCTCAACGAGCGCTACGGGCTGGTCGACTACCAGACGATGTTCTGGGCCCTGGCGGAGTCTGACCGAACCGCGCGAAGGCATGCGGGCGTTCATGGAGAAGCGGAAGCCCAACTGGGTCCCCGAAGGCCTAGGCGACGAGACCTGAGCAGGAGGAGAGCCCGCAACGCCGGGTCCGGCGGCGGAGACTCGGTTGCCTGGCCGGAGAATCAGCGCGTAGACGGCGCGCAGGCAGAAGTCGATGACACGATCGGTCTCGCTGCGGCTGGGCGGGGTGCCGCGCCAGAGACAATCCGAGAGCAGGCCGAGCGTGGCGTGCGCGGCCAGGGCGGCATCGAGCTCGGGCGCATCGCTGCCGAGCTCGCTGAAGGGCTCATAGAGCAGCGACGCCAGCGGCGCCGCAGCGAAATGCCGACCGGCGGCCTGACCACCGTCCGCGCTGCTCCCGTTCCACAGCACGGCCAGCGTGGCCACGGCGATGTCGCCGTCAGCCTGGGCCAGGACGCCCTCGACCCAACGGCGGACCTGCGCCTCGGGCGTGCGGGCTTTCGCCATCTGATGCGCGAGGTAGCCGCGCAGGCGCTCGGCGCCGTCGTCGAGCAGGGCGTTGACGAGGTCGTCCTTCGAGCGAAAGTGCCGGTAGAAGGCGTCGTTGGACAGCCCGGCCGAGGCGACGATGTCGGCGACCCGTGGGCGCGAGGTGGTGCCGCGGCGCTGCATCAGCTCGAGCGCGGCATCGAGCAGCCGGCGCACCTCGCCGGCGTACTCGCCCTCGCGCTTGGCCAACGACCGCCGCACGATCCGGCCGGTGACGTCGGCCGGCGGTCTCGGCGGCCGTCTCTGGGTTCGGTATTGCGTTCTTGATAGCCAGAATCATATTCTGGCAGCGACCCCGAGGGAGGCGCCATGGCGTGGGACTTCGAAACAGACCCCGAATACCAGAAGAAGCTCGACTGGGCCGACACGTTCGTTCGGGAGGAGGTCGAACCGCTCGATCTCGCGTTCCCGCACCTGCAGTTCACCCCGCTCGAGGGCAAGCGACGTGAGGCGATCGACCCGCTGAAGGAGGAGGTGCGCCGGCAGGGGATGTGGGCGACCCACCTCGGTCCCGAGCTGGGCGGCCAGGGCTACGGGCAACTCAAGCTCGCGTTGCTGAACGAGATCCTCGGCCGTTCGTCGTGGGCGCCGATCGTCTTCGGGTGCCAGGCGCCCGACACCGGCAACGCCGAGATCATCGCCCACTACGGCACCGACGAGCAGAAGAAGCAGTACCTGCAGCCGCTGCTCGACGGCGAGTGCTTCTCGAGCTACTCCATGACCGAGCCGCACGCCGGCGCCGACCCCACGCTCTTCAAGACCCAAGCGGTCAAGGACGGCGACGAGTGGGTCATCAACGGGTGGAAGTTCTTCTCGTCGAACGCGAAGACGGCGTCGTTCCTGATCGTGATGGTCGTGACGAACCCCGAGGTGAGTGCGTACCAGGGCATGTCGATGTTCCTCGTGCCGACCGACACGCCGGGTGTGAACATCGTCCGCAACGTCGGCCTCTACGGCGAGCCGCTCAACGAGGGCTCGCACGCCCTGATCCACTACGAGGACGTACGGGTACCCGACTCGGCGCTGCTCGGCGGCGAGGGGCAGGCCTTCGCCATCGCGCAGACACGCCTCGGCGGCGGGCGCATCCACCACGCCATGCGCACGATCGGCATGGCGCAGAAGGCGATCGACATGATGTGCGAGCGGGCGTTGAGCCGCGAGACGCAGGGCAGCCTGCTCGCCGACAAGCAGTTCGTGCAGGGCTACATCGCCGACTCGTACGCACAGCTCGTGCAGTTCCGCCTGTTCGTCCTCTACACGGCGTGGGAGATCGACAAGTACAACGACTACAAGCGGGTACGCAAGGACATCTCGACGGCCAAGGTCGTCATGCCCACCGTGCTGCACGACATCGCGTGGCGGGCCATGCAGGTGCACGGGGCGCTCGGGACCACCAATGAGATGCCGTTCTTCGGCATGATCCACGGCGCCGGCGTGATGGGACTGGCCGACGGGCCGACCGAGGTGCACAAGGTCACCGTGGCCCGCCAGGTCCTGCGCGACTACAAGGCCAGCGACGACATCTGGCCGACGCAGTGGCTGCCCAGGCGCCAAGAGGAGGCGCGGGCCAAGTTCGCCGACTATCTCGACGCGGAGGTGGGGAACCTGTGAGTGCGACCGACACCGCAGCCGGGGACGAGTGGCCCATCGGCGACGTCCCGACGATCGCGGATGAGGAAAGGCTGACGGCCTGGCTCGACACGCAGGGCCTGGGCGTCGGCGCGCCGCTCGAGCACCACTACATCTCGGGGGGCAGCCAGAACGAGATCTACGAGCTGCGCCGAGGCGACCTGCACTGTGCGATGCGGATCCCGCCGCCGAGCGCGCCGGCGCCGCGGGACGAGGGCATCGTGCGCGAGTGGCGCATCATCGAGGCGCTGGGCGGGACCGACGTGCCGCACACCGAGGCGATCGCGCTGTGCTCGGACCAATCCGTGCTGGGCCGCACCTTCTACCTGATGGGCTTCGTCGACGGCTGGTCGCCCATGTCGACGCGCCGCCAATGGCCGCGCACCGTTCGACACGGACCTCGGGGAACGGCGTGGGCTGGCCCTCCAACTCATCGAGGGCATCGCGCTGTTGTCGAAGGTCGACTGGCAGGCGAAGGGCCTGTCCGACCTGGGACGACCCGACGGCTTCCACGAGCGGCAGGTCGACCGCTGGACCGCCTTCTTGGAGCGGATCAAGGGGCGCGAGTTGCCGGGCTTCGACGAGGCCGCGGCCTGGCTCCGGGCGCACCGGCCGATCGACTACGTCCCCGGCCTCATGCACGGCGACTACCAGTTCGCCAACGTCATGTTCCGGGACGGCGCTCCGGCGCGGCTGGCCGCCATCGTGGACTGGGAGATGGGCACGGTCGGCGACCCCAAGCTCGACCTCGGCTGGGTCGTGCACTCGTGGCCGGACGACACCACCGACGACGAGGACCGTGCCGGCGGCTACGTCGACATGACCGGCATGCCGTCGCGCGACGAGATCCTGGCGCACTACGCGAAGGTGTCGGGCCGCCAGGTCGACGACATCGACTACTACTGCGTGCTGGCCAAGTGGAAGCTCGCCGTCGTGCTCGAGCAGGGCTACCAGCGGCGGGGGAACGACGAGAAGCTGGCGGCGTTCGGGCCGATCGTGCTCGAGCTGATGCAGTCGGCGGCCGACCTCGCCGAGTCGACGCCCTACGCGGTGCTCGCAAACCCCTGACGTGCGCGCCGCCCTGTGCCGCGTGTACGGCGGCCCCGACGTGGTCGAGATTGCCGACGTCCCGGCGCCGGAGCTCACGCCGGGGACGGCGCGAGTGCGGGTGCACGTCGGCGCGGTGAACTTCCCCGACGTCCTGGTGATCGCCAACACGTACCAGATGCCGGCGTCGCTCCCCTTCATCCCCGGCAGCGAGTTCGCCGGTGAGGTGGTCGAGGTGGCTGACGGCGTCACCACGGTCGCCGTGGGCGACCGTGTCTTCGGCTCGGTGTTCATCGGCGCGTTCGCCGACGAGGTGGTCGTGTCGGCGTCGTCGCTGGCGCGCATCCCCGACGGGGTGGACGACGTGACGGCGGCGGCCTTCGGCGTGGCGTACCGCACGGCGTACCACGTGCTCCGCTCGGTGGCCGAGCTGCAGCCGGGCGACGAGCTGGTCGTGCTCGGCGCGGGCGGCGGCGTCGGTACGGCCGCGGTCCAGCTGGGGGCGCTCCTCGGTGCGACGGTGACGGCGGTGGCGTCGTCGGACGAGAAGCTCGAGGCGGCGAAGGCGTGCGGGGCCACGCGCCTCATCAACCACCGCTCGGGCGACCTGCGCCAGGCGCTGCGCGAGGCGCTGCCCGACGGGGCGGACGTCGTGATCGACCCGGTGGGGGGCGACCTGTCCGAGGCTGCCCTGCGGGCGGTGCACTGGGGCGGCCGCTTCGTCACCGTCGGGTTCGCCTCGGGGACGATTCCCCGGATACCTCTTAATTTGGTGCTGCTCAAGGGCGTCCACGTGCTCGGGTTCCAGTTCCGGGACTTCGCCACGCACATGCCGGCCGACATGGCCCGCAACGACGCCGAGCTGCTCGCCCTGCTGGCCTCGGGTCGGGCCCGGCCGGTCATCGGCGCCTCGTTCGACCTGGCCGAGACGGTGGCCGCCCTGCAGCACGTCGGCGACGGGCGCGCCGTGGGCAAGGTGGTGCTCCAGGTGGCCCCGGTCTAATATCGACGTCGATGTCAGAAGCAGAGGGAGGGCCGCGGTGAGCGCGACCGAAGTGATGAAGGGCGTCCGCGTCCTCGAAGTGGCCGAGCACACCTTTGTGCCCGCGGCCTCCGCCCTGTTGGCGGACTGGGGCGCCGACGTGATCAAGGTCGAGCCGACCGAGCGCGGCGACGCCATGCGCGGCCTGGCGGCCACGGGCGTCATCTCGATCGGCGGCGACGTCCATGCGCTGCTCGAGCACTCCAACCGGGGCAAGCGCAGCCTGGCGCTCGACCTGAGCACACCCGAGGGGCTCGACGTCCTCTACAAGCTCGCCGCCACCGCCGACGTGTTCCTCACCAACAAGCTCCCCCGGGTGCGCAAGAAGCTGAAGATCGAGCTCGAGGACATCCGGGCGCACAACCCGCAGATCATCTACGTCGCCGGCACGGGCCAAGGCGAGCGGGGCCCCGACGCCGACAAGGGCTCCTATGACTCGCTCGCGTTCTGGTTCCGGCCCGGCGTCGCGCTCGGCGTGAAGCCCTCCGACTCCGACCGCATCCCGAACCCCCCCGGACCGGGCTTCGGGGACTCGATCGGCGCGATGACGATCGCCGGCGGGATCATGGGCGCGCTGTTCCACCGCGAGCGCACGGGCGAGGCGACCACGGTCGACGTCTCGCTGCTCGCCACGGGCATGTGGGCGATGGGACAGGCCTTCGCTCTCTCGCTCGTGGCGAACGTCCCCTGGGGTGGCCCGCCCTCGAACGCCCCGCGCCTCAACCCGCTGGTGCGCAACTACCTCACGAAGGACGAGCGCGCCCTGTCCTTCTGCTGCTTGCAGGCGAGCCGCTACTGGGCCGAGCTGTGCGGGCTGGTCGGGCGGCCCGAGCTCGCCACCGACCCGCGCTTCGCCGACCATGCCGCGCTGCTCGAGCACAGCACAGAAGCGCAGGAGGCCATGGAGGCTGCTTTCGCCGAGCGCACCGTGGCCGAGTGGCGCGAGCGGCTGGACGACTTCACGGGCCAGTGGACCGTGGTGCAGGACACGCTGGAGTGCGCGGTCGACCCGCAGGCGATCGCCAACGGCTACATGCAGGACTGCCAGACCGCGTCGGGCACACCGTTCCAGATGGTGGCGGCACCCGTGCAGTTCGGCGGCGCGCCGGCGCCGGCCGGCCGCGCCCCGAATTCAACGAGCACGGCGACGCCATCCTCGAAGAAGTCGGAATCGACTGGGATACCATCGTGGACCTCAAGGTCCGTTCCGTCGTCGGATAAGACGCGCCCGCGCGTCAGTCAGGAGAGAGCACACATGTCACTGTTCGATGCATTCCGTTACGACGGCAAGCGCGTCCTCGTGGTCGGCGGTGCGACCGGCATGGGCGCGGCGGCGGCCGAGCTGGCGTTGGACGCCGGCGCCGAGGTCGTGGTGATGGACTACGCGCCGGTGAAACTCGCCGGCGCCAAGTCCATTCAGATGAGCCTGGCCGACAAGGACTCGATCGACGCCGCCGTCGACGAGTGCGGCGGCCCGGTCCACGCGCTCATGGCGTGCGCCGGCGTGGCGGACGGGACGCCCAACATCGAGAAGATCAACTTCGCGGGGCACCGCCACCTGATCCAACGGATGCTGGCCGGCGGCATGTTGCCGAAGGGCTCGGCCATCGGCTTCATCTCCTCGGCGGCAGGGCTGGGTTGGGAGGCCTCGTGGGACCAGGTCAAGGCGTACCTGGACACGCCGGACTTCGACTCGGCGTCGGCCTGGGCCATCGAGAACGGCTGGGCCGACTACTTCCATTCCAAGCAGGCCGTCTGCGGCTACGTGGCGCGCGAGGCCTACCCCCTGCTCAAGCAGGGCATCCGGATCAACGCCATCTGCCCCGGGCCGACGGACACCCCGCTCGCCCAGGCCAACGCGGAGATGTGGCTCGGCTTCGGTGCCGACTACCGCGAGGACACCGGGATCGCGGCGTCCACCCCGCTGGAGCAGGCGTACCCGCTCGTCTTCCTCTGCAGCGACGCCGCAGCGGCGATCTCGGGCATCACCCTGATCAGCGACGTGGGCTACATCAGCTCCGGCATCACCGAGTCGTACCCGCCGGCCGCGGCTGCCGCGGGCTTCCTGCTCGGTCGCATGTAGGCACCGGCGCGGTGGCGCCGGAACCGAAGGAGAGGAATGACGACCACGGTTGAGGGGGAGGAGGCGGCGCCGGCGCGGCGCCACGTGCTCCAAGAACTCGGTTGGGACGTCCAGCCCGCGGGCGACGAGGACGGCCGGATGACCGGCTCCGCCGTCGTCTTCCCCGAGATGTACGCGCCCGGGACGGAGCACCTGCGCACGTCGATCCTGGCGGCGTGGGCCGACGTGGTGGCCGGGTACCTCGCCGTGCAGACGGTCGGCCCCCGCGTGCCCGTCACCCTCGAGCTCGACGTCCACCTGTACCGCCCGGCCCCCGGGTCGGGCGAGGTGCGCGGCGAGGGCAAGGTGATCAAGGCAGGGCGTTCCGTGTTCGTGGCCGGCGTCGACTTCCTCGACGAGACCGGCGAGCAGTTCGGCTTCGCGGCGGCATCGTTCATGGCGTCGCCGGACGAGAGCCTGCGGATCGAGCCGCTCGGCACACGCTCTCCCCTGGCGACGGGCGAACGGTTGACCGTTCCCTTCGCCGAGCGCGCCGGGTGCGAGCGCCGCGCCCCGGGCGTGGCGGCGCTGGGGCACTCCGACGAGGTGCTCAACGCGTCCAACACGGTCAACGGGGGCCTGATCGCCCTGGTGGCCGAGGAGGCGGTGCTGTCGCTGTCGCCGCCGGGCGAGAGCGTGGCGTCGCTGGACCTGCGCTACCTGCAGCCCGCCCGGGTCGGGCCCGTGGTGGCGACGGCGGAGGCGCGGCACGGGCTCGGCCGCGTGGAGGTGCGCGACGAGGGCAACGACAATCGCCTCTGCGTCGCCGCCACGACGCGCACGTTCGGCTTCTGAGACCGGGACAGGGGGGCGGACGCATGGCGGGGCAGCGCCGAGGCGCCAAGCTGGCGATGAGCGACGCGGAGCGCGACGCCTTCTTGTCGTCGGAGCGCACGTGCCGTGTGGCCAGCATCGGCCGGGACGGCTCGCCCCACGTCACGCCGCTGTGGTTCGCGTGGGACGGCTCCGCGCTCTGGCTGACGTCGATCGTGCGGAGTCAGCGCTGGGCCGACCTGCAGCGTGACCACCGGGTCAGCGTGATCGTCGACGCCGGTGGCCCGTTCAGCGAGCTGCGCGGCGTGGAGCTGCGCGGCGTCGTCGAGGTGGTCGGCGAGGTGCCGCGGACCGGGGAGCCGGTGCCCGAGCTCGAGGTGCCCGAACGGATCTTCGCCGACAAGTACGCCGGCGGCCGGGTGCACCACGACGGGCGCCACGCGTGGCTGCGCGTGCGGCCGACCAAGGTCGTGAGCTGGGACTTCCGCAAGATGGGCGGCTGAGCCGGCCGGGCGGCGTCCCCGCCGTCAGTGGGAAGGCTCAGGCGGCAAACGGGAGCTTCATGACTCCGGCGAGGTTGCCGCCCATCACCTTGGCCACGTCGTCGTGGGACAGGCCGTCGAGCTCCTTCACGTAGCTGAGGGGCTCGGACATGCCCTCGATGTGCGGGTAGTCCGAACCGAACACCACGTTGTCGGCTCCGATCAGGTCGATGAGCCCCATCGGATCGTCCTCGTGGAACGGGTGGACCCAGATGTTGCGCTTCAGCACCATCAGCGGGTCCTCGTCGTAGATCGAGGGCTCACGCTCGTAGGAGTGGGTGAGGGCGTCGACGATCGGGCGCACCCAGGCGGACCCGTTCTCCACCGGGAGGATGCGCAGCGTCGGGAAGCGAGTGAGCAGACCGTGCCCGATGAGCGAGGCGACGGTGTCGAAGATGCCGCGGCTCTGCGTGTGCGCGATGTCCGAGAAGGCCGATTTCCCGCCGGCGAAAGGCAGCAGCTCGCCGCCGTGCGTGCCGTTCCAGTCGTTGTAGTAGCGGGTGAGCCCGTCGTCGGAGGCGTGCATGCCCACCGCCACGTCGAACTCGGCGACGCGGGCCCAGAACGGGTCGAACTCGGGGAGCGCGAACGACCGGCGCCCCTGGTAGCCCGGGACCGGTGCGGGCCGGATGAGGATGATCTTCGCCCCGCGCTCGACGACCCACTCGAGCTCCTTGATGGCCTCGTCGACGATGGGCAACGTGATCACCGGGGTCGGGAAGATGCGCCCCTCGTAGTTGAACGTCCAGTGCTCGTGCATCCACTGGTTCAGCGCGTGGACCACGACGTGCGTGGCCTTCGGGTCGTCGGCCAGACGCTCCTCGAGGAGGCTGGCCAGCGTCGGCCACATGAGCGCCCGGTCCAGGCCGAGCTCGTCCATGATCTTGAGCCGCGGCTCGGGCGAGAAGAAGCCCTCCGGCGAGCGCATCGCCTCGCCGATCATCTCGCGGCGGGTCTTGCCCTCGGGGTTCCCTTCCTTGAAGTACTGCTCCTGCGCGCCGGGACGGCCGACCACCTCGAACGTGGGGTTCGGGATGTAGTCGGAGATGACGTTGCGCAACGCGATCTTGGTGCGCCCGTTCACCTGGACGTACTTGACCAGCCCCTCGTACTCCTTCGGGAGGAACTTGGTGAAGGCGTCCGTCGTCTCGTACATGTGGTTGTCCGCGTCAAAGACGGGAAAGTCGACAACGTTCGCGGGCATGGCCACCTCCGTGTGTCAGTGATCCGTGGGGCGCAGACCACCTGCTGCCCCCTTTTCAACATCGACGTCAATATTATACCCTGGTCCGGTCGCTCGGGCCAACCGGCGCCGGCGAGCCCGGGCCGCCGGCCCGAGAGGGAGAAGGAGTCGGCCATGGCGACGTACGTGCTGGTCCACGGTGGTGGGCACGGCGGCTGGTGCTATCAACGGGTGGCGCGTCTCCTGCGCGCAGAGGGCCACGACGTCTACACGCCGACCCTGACCGGGCTCGGCGAGCGGGCCCACCTGCTCGACGAGAAGGTGGACCTCGAGCGGCACGTCGCCGACGTCGCGGCGGTGTTGCGTTTCGAAGACCTGCGCGACGTGATCTTGGTCGGCCACTCCTACGGGGGCATGGTGATCACGGGAGCGGCCGACCGCGTGCCCGAGCGGGTGGGAAGGCTCGTCTATCTCGACGCGGCGACACCGCGGAACGGCCAGTCGCTCGTCGACGTGGCGGGACCGGTGATCAACGCCGTGCGGCCGATGGGCGAGACGGTCGACGGCATGGAGCTCGTGCTGCTGCCGGCGCCCGACGCCGGCCTGCTCTACGGGGTGAACGACCCGGCGGACCTGGCGTGGATGGCGCAACGCCTGACCCCCCACCCGTGGGCGTGCTTCGCCCAGCCGCTCGCGCTGCAGCACGAGGACGCCCTGTGGGCCATCCCGCAGTACCACATCGTCTGCACCTCGACCCTGCCCACGCGGGACCGTGACCTGATGGCGAAGGCCCGGAACGAGGGGCGTCTGTGGGACATCGACACCGGGCACGATCTCATGATCACCGAACCGGAGAAGACCGCCGGCGCGTTGCTGCAGGTCGCGGACGCCTGACCCATACGGATTGCACGCGTCGTGTATGCCATGTGCAGCCGGGAGGACCACTCCCGGCCGCACCTAGGGGGTGGAGTCGTATGACGGCTGGGGCACGCACGTGCAATTCGGGCCGCTGGGCGCACCGGTGCCTGGCGCATCTGGGTCTGGCCACGCTGATGGCCAGCGGGCTCACGGTCGGGGTGGGGAGCGCGTTCGCGGGAACGGCGGGCGCGGCGACCTCGGGTACGCCGATCACGATCGCGATGATCACGTCGCTGACCGGTGAGGGGTCATCCGAGTTCAGCCAGGCCCCCGCCGGGTTCGACGCCGCGGATCGCGCTGCAGAACGCCGAAGGAGGGGTCGACGGGCACAAGCTCGTCGGGTTGGTCCTCGACGACCAGACGAGTCCCACCGCGATCTCCTCTGCGGTGCAAGAAGCGCTCTCCAAGGGTGCCTTCGGCATCGTCTCCACCAGCCCGCTCTTCTTCCTGGCCGCGCAGTACCCGCAGCAGAAGGGCGTGCCGGTCACGGGCGGGTTCTTCGACGGCCCCGAATGGGGCACGCAGCCGTACACGAACATGTTCGCGGCGGACGCGGGGAGCGTCGACCCCAAGTACCCGGTCAACACCGGCATCGGCACGTTCTTGAAGCAGCACGGCGGAACCGTCGTCTGCTCCTACGGCTACGGCATCTCCCCGTCGTCATCGAGGTCCGCCGTGGGGACGGTCGACTCCTTCGAGCGCGCCGGCGGGAAGGTGGGTGAGCTCGACACGTCCATCCCGTTCGGCTCCGTCGCCATGACCACGCCGGCGCTGGTGGCGAAGCAGAAGGGGTGCAACGCGTTCTACGCCGGGCTGGACGACAACTCGAACTTCGCCCTGGCCGAGGCGCTCAAGCAGGAGGGAATCAAGCCGAAGGTGATGCTCTTCCCGACCGGCTTCGAGCCGAGCCTGGTCCACTCCACCGCCTGGAGCGCGGTGCAGGGTGGCTACTTCGACTCCGAGTTCCGGCCGTTCCAGCTTCCCAACGCCGGCACGCATCAGATGCAGGGCGCATTGGAGAAGTACGAGCACTTCACGAGCAGCGAGTTCCCGAACTTCAGCCAGTACGAGTCCTGGGTGGGCGCCGACCTCATGATCAAGGGCCTGCAACTCGCGGGGAAGAACCCGACGCAGGCCGGGGTCATCCACGCGCTGCGCAACCTCAAGAGCTACAACGCCAACGGGTTGCTGCCCGAGACGATCAACTACTCGACCATCTTCGGGCACGACCTGCCCAAGCTCTGCGGCTGGTACATGATCGCCGAGAAGAACGCCTTCGTGCCCTCATCGACGGCGCCCGTCTGCGGCACGGACATCCCGGGGACCACGACCGTCCAGTCCTGACCGGGAGGGCCTCCGGCGGACGCGGGTCGGTCGGGGGCTCGTCGGCTCCCGGTCAATCCTCGATGGAGATGGCGTTCTTCGGGCAGGACCGCACGGCTTCCATGAGCTTGTCGCGCAGCTCCTCGGGCGGGTTCTCGTCGAGGACGTAGAGGAAGTCGTCGTCGCGCACCTCGAACACCTCGGGGAGGATCCCCATGCAGAGCGCGTTGCTCTCGCACTGGTCGAAATCGACGACGACACGCATCAACGTTCCCTCTTTCCTGGCCTCATCGGAAGCACCGATGCTACGTCCGCCTTCGCGCTGGCACGATCGCCCTCGACCCGGCGGATCAGGTCCTCCACGAACGCGACGGTCTCCTCGTGCCCCGTCGACATGCCCAGCATGACCTGCTCGATGACGAGGAACGTGGAGATGCTGGTCAACAACACGGCGCATACCAGCGGCGGGACCTCCTGCTGATCAACCTCGTAGCGGTCCAGCACGGAGCGAAAGCCGTCGAGCAGCCCGAGGCGGTAGCGCTCGGCGGACTCGGAGAGCTCGGTCCGGATGGCCTTGCGGTGGTTGGCCAGCGCCGTGAACTCCATGGTCAGCGCGGTGCCACGCGGGTCGCGGCTCAGATCCCACAGCGACCACAGGGGCTGGGGTGACGAGAGGGCGCGGGCCTGGCGCTCGAGGGCCTGGCCCGCCCGGCGCCGGAACAGCGCCAGGAACAAGTCGTCCATCGTGCGGAAGTAGTAGTGCACGAGCTGGGGCTTCAGTCCGGCCCTCGCCGCCAGGCGGCGCGAGGTCACCGCGGCGTAGCCCTCCTCGAGCATCAGTTTCTCGGCGGCGTCCAGTAGGGCGCCACGGGACTTCGACGTCTCGGCGCCGATCCGGCGCGCCGTCGTGCTCACGGCCAGACCCTCAGATGTACATGCCGCCGTTGACCCCGATGATCTGCCCGGTGACGTAGCCGCCCTCTTCCGAGCAGAGGTAGGAGCAGGCGGCCGCGATGTCGGCCGGGGTCCCGGCGCGCCCGAGCGGGATCATCTTGGCCATGATCTCGACGCTCGGGACGTTCCCCTCGGTCTCTCCCTTGCGCGCCATCGGAGTGTCCACGATGGTCGGCGGAATCGTGTTGGCCGTGATGCCGTGATGGGCCAGCTCGCGGGCGAACGCCTTGGTGAGCCCGATGACGCCGCCCTTCGACGCCACGTAGTGCGTCATGTTCGGCGCGCCAGACTGGGCACTGGACGAGGAGATGGTGACGATGCGCCCCCAACCCTCAGCGATCATGTCGGGCACGGCCAGCTGCACCGAGGTAAAGGTGCCAGTCAGGTTCACCGCCAGGATGCGGTCCCACTTCTCCGCGGTGACCTCGGTGATGGGGTCGAACGCCTCGATCCCGGCGCTGGTGACGACGATGGTCACCGGGCCGAGCTCTTCACGGACGGACTCGTAGGCGCGGCGCAGCGCGTCACGCTCCGCCACGTCGACCTGATGCGCGACCACGGTGTGGCCCTGCGCTATGAGATCGGCCATGACCTCGTCGACGCGGTCGCCGTCGAAGTCGAGGAGCGCGATGGCGTGCCCGTCCGCGGCGAGGCGGCGGGCGATGCCCTCACCGATGCCAGAGGCGGCGCCGGTGACGACCGCGACGCGGCGACTCACTTGGAGGCCTCGGCGGGGGTGAACTCGAGGTAGAGCTTGTGCAGACCACGCAGCACCCACGTGGGCTCGTATTCGAAGTGACGGTCGCCCGGAGGGCCGTGATGCTCGTCGGAGAGCCGGATGTCACGCATGCGCTCGAGGATCCGCTCGATGCTGACTCGCCCTTCCGCCCGGGCCAGGGGGCCGCCGGGGCAGGCGTGGACGCCACGCCCGAAGGCGATATGCACCTTCGCGTTGGGCCGGTCCACCCGGAATTCCTCGGGGCACTCGAAGAGCCGGGGGTCACGATTGGCCGCACCGTTCAACAACATGACCGGCGTGCCCGGTGCGATGTCGACGCCCGCGACGTTGACGTGCCGACGGGCCAGGCGGAAGTCGGCCTTCACCGGGCTCTCGATGCGCAAGGCCTCTTCGATGAAGCCCGGGATCCGCTCCTTGTGCGCCCGCAGTTCGTCCTGGAGCTCGGGGTACTCCGACAGGTACTTCAGGCCCACGGCCAACAGCCGTGCCGTCGTCTCCTGGCCGGCGGCGAAGAGGAACGTGGCCGTGCGCACGACGTTGGTGATGTCGGGCGTGGAGCCGTCGGGATAGGTGGCCAGCGCGAGGTTGGTCAGGACGTCGTCGCGCGGGTTCTTCCGACGGTCCTCGATGTACTCCGCGAAGTAGTCGTCGAGCCAGAAGAGCGCGTTGCTCGACATCCCCTCGCGGTCGGAGCCGAGCTTGCCCGGCGTCATGCCGAGCCCGAAGCCCTCCCGGAACCGCTCGTGTTCGGATTCGGGAACGCCGAGCACGTCGGCCACGACGAGCATGGCGAAGGGCTGGGTGTACGCGCTGAATGAACTCGCAGTGTCCGGCGTCGACGAACTCGTCGATCTGGCGGTCGGCGAGCTGCCACATGAACGCCTCGTTCTCCTTCAGCCGCTTCGGCGTGAGGAGCCGCATGATCAGCGCCCGCTCGTTCGTGTGCTCGGGCGGGTCCATGGTCACCATGTGCTCGTACATCGGCAGCACCTCGCGGTTGCCGTCGATGATCTCGCTGATGTCCTCGCCCTCGAGCGGGACGGGGAAGGTAGCGAACGGACCGACCACCGAATTGCACGAGGAGAAGTCCTCGTTGTTCAGGTAGATCTCCGACGCCTCCTCGTATCCCGAGACGGCGACCACGCCGTGGTGCGCCGTCGGCAGGACGGGGCACTGCGATCGGAGGTGGTCGAAGTACGGGTACGGATCCTCGAGCAACGACTCGTCCGTGAAGAAGTCCACCGACTCGTAGTCCGCCATGGCTGCTCCCTCCTGCGCCACTTGCGCCGTGCGGGTGCTCAGCGCGATGCTGAGCGAGTGCTTAGCACGCGGCCGTTGAGATCGTCAACGAAACGACTGCCACGACGGGCCGCATCCCTTCCGATCGGGTTCACAAAAGCCCAGTTCAGCTAAGTGGTGGGGCGGACCGAAAGGTCCGTCGGAGAAGGGCGTTTTCTAACTGAGAGAAGCACAGTTCTCTACCTGGGTGGGCCTTGGCAGGGGGGCATTTGAGGACGATTCAGCATCGTGGCGGAGCCACCCAAGCCTCATCGAGCGGGATCGCGCGCGTCCGCCACCAATTACAACGCCCGTGCGGAGTCGCTCTCGCGGTGGCCTGCGTCGCGCTGCTCTTCGCCGGGTGCGGCAGTCGACTGTCCAACTCCGCCCTCGCCCACGCCGCCGACAAGCCGATCTACACGGGCTCGGGGGTCGGAACGAGCTCTGGCACCGGCGGCGTGGGGACCGGCGCCCAGGCACTGGGCTCGAGCGGCGCGCCGTGCTCGTCGGCCACGACGACGACTACCACGAAGCCGGCGGCGACCACCACGACGAAGCCGTCCAAGTCGGGAGCGAAGTCCACCGCCACGACGAGCACCACGACGACGACCGCCCCGTGTTCGACGAGCGCGCTGGCCAGCGGTCCGGTGGGCGGAGGCAGCGCCGGCGGCGGTACGGCTGGGGCCGCCGGCGGAACGGCGGGCCACGCAACGACTGGCGCCGCGGCGACGGGCGGGTCCGCCGGCGGTGCCGCCTCCTCGTCGGGCTCGACGATCGCCCTCGGCAACGTCGGGACGTACAGCGGGGTGATCGGCGCTGTGTTCTCCGGCGCCCAGCAGACGATGGGCGTCTGGCAGGCCTACGTCAACTCGCACGGCGGACTTAACGGGCACCCCGTCCACGTGTACATCGAGGACGACGGTTCGGACCCCTCGACGAGCGTCTCCGACGTCGAGCAAGAGGTGACCCAGGACCACGTCATCGCGTTCGTCGGCAACCTCATGCCGCTGACCGTGCAGGCGAGCGTGCCGTATCTCCAGCAACAGAACATCCCGGTGATCGGCGGTGACGCCAGCAGCGCGACATGGTGGCAGAGCCCCGTGCTGTTCCCGCAGGGCGCGAGCGACCTCGGATCCGACCAGGCGGTCTTCACGATCAAGGCCGCCGCCGCCAAGGGCTACACCAAGATGGGCGTGGTCTACTGCGTCGAGGACCCGACGTGCTCCGACGGCATCCAGAGCCTGATCCAGCCGGGTGGTGGCTCCCAGGCGGGGGTCACCACCGTCTACTCGTCGTCGATCAGCATCACGCAACCCGACTTCACCGCACAGTGCCTCGACGCCAAGCAGGCCGGCGCAACCTTCATCTACTTCGCCGGAGACGGGGACAGCCTCATGCGGATGGCGAACGACTGCGCCGCGCAGGGGTACAAGCCGCTCTACGTGGGGGACAGCATCGCCATCACGGCCAACCTCGCCTCGAACGCCAACCTAAACGGGCTGCTGGCCGGGCAGACGAACTTCCCGTGGGTGGACAGCTACACGCCGGCGCAGGCGGCCTACCAGCAGGCGGTCAAGCAGTACGACCCCCAACTCGCCAGCTCGGCAACCACAGCGGCGGAATGGGCGGCAGGGATGTTGGCCGTCGCCGCCGACAAGGACCTCACCGCCACCCCGACGTCGGCTGAGTTCTTCCAGGGCCTCTGGAGCATCAAGGACAACAACCTCGGTGGCCTCGCCCCCCCGCTGACCTTCAATCAGGGCGGGGACGCGACGCCGTCGAACTGCTTCTTCCTCATGACGCTGCAGAACGGCCAGTTCGTCGACCTGCAAAACGGGAACACGACGTGCGTCTCGTGACGCGCCGTCGGATTCGGAAGGAAGTGGGAAAGGAGAGAGTGCATGGACATCGGTAAGTGGTTGCGCCTGCAGTGGGATCGGGTCCTCGCCTGGGCCCTCGTCGTCGCCGGGGCGGTCGCGCTCATCGTCGGCTGGGTGGGCGTCAGCGGCTCGGCGTACGCCGCCGGACAGCTCCCCTACATCATCTCGGGCGGCATCGGCGGCATCTTCCTGCTCGGCGTCGGCGCCACCCTGTGGCTCTCCGCCGACCTGCGCGACGAGTGGCGCAAGTTGGACTGCATCGAAGACGCGCTCCGCGAGACGCAGCCGCACGCTGACGAGGTCGCCGCCGGCTGATGGCTGAGGCGGTGGCCAGCGGACGGCTCCAAACGAGGGCCCACGGCATCGACGCGCCACCGCGCCGCGCCGTACCGGCGCGCCCGCTGCTCTGGGGCGCCGAGGACCTCCTGCGCTGGGTGATCACCGTGGGCCTGGGCGGCATCGTCGTCGTGGTCTCCTGGTACGTCGCCGCCGGCCAGGCGACCTTCAGCCAACAGGTCGCTCCCCTCGACGCGGCGATCGCCGGGCTGCTCCTCTCAGGGATCGGCAATCTGGCCTGGCTGCTGCACGGCCGCCGCGCCCTCGGCGAGCGCCGCATGCTCCTCCTGCCCGACGTCGCCCCGGCGACAACGATCGACGACCCCGCGGTGCCGGTCGAGACCGAGGGAGAACTCGTGGCCGCGGCCACTCCGCCGGCGGGAACCGTGCTGGCCGGGGAGGTCTTCTTGGCCGGCGCGGGCATGGAGCGCTATCACCGGCCGGACTGTGCGTTGGCGGCGGGACGCACCGGCTGGACCACGGCCACGCGCCAAGAGCACGAAGCGGCGGGTCGCCGCGCGTGCGGGGTGTGCCGGCCGTGAGTAGCTCGACCTCCTTGCTCCTCCGACGCGACACGGAGGGCGCGGCGACCCTGTCACGCCAGACGGTGATCAGGTTGGGTGTCGTCGCCGTCGCCGTGGTCGTCGGCCTTGTGCTGACCGCAGCCTTCTCCGTCGGCCCCTACGTCGTCACCGGGCTCGCCGACGGCTCCATCTATGCGTTGGCCGCGCTCGGCCTGGTCCTCACGTACAAGACGTCGGGCATCTTCAACTTCGCCATCGGCGCCCAGGCGGCCGCTTCGGCCTACGTCTTCTACTCGTTCCGCGAGACCCTAGGGCTCCCCTGGCCCGCCGCCGCGTTGTGCTCGCTGATCCTCGTCGGCCTGCTCGGCTCGCTCTTCTTGGAGCGGATCGCGTTCTGGTTGACGGGTGCGTCCGCCGCCATGAAGGTCGTCGCCACTGTCGCGCTGATCGTGCTGCTCGAGTCCGTGCTGACCGGCGCCTACGGTCAGGCGGCCATCCAGTTCACCTCGTTCCTGCCGTCCAAGGGGATCCATCTGTTCGGCGTGACGATCCTCGGCAGCCAGCTGATCGAGTTCGCGCTGGCCATCGGCGCCACCATCGGCCTCTACCTGTTCTTCAAGCGAAGCCGCCTCGGGGTCTCCATGCAGGCGGTCGTCGACTCCCCCACGCTCCTGGCGCTCGAGGCCACCAACCCGGTCGTAGTGCGCCGCTACGCCTGGGCCATCGGGTCGTGCTTCATCTCGATCTCGGGCATGCTGCTCGCCCCCGCGCTCGGTATCGACGTCGACATCTACCTCCTCGTCTTCATCGCGGCCTTCGGGGCTGCGGCCGTGGGCGCGTTCAGCAGCCTGCCGATCACCCTGGCGGCCGCCATGGGCATCGGCATCACCATGAACGTGCTCAGCGACAAGTTGTCCGGGCAGACGAACCTCGTGCTCGCCGAGCTCTACACCCAGATCCCGTTCCTCGTGCTGGTGGGGGCATTGCTGCTCGTGCCCCGGGCCAAGCTCATCACCCGCGGCGCGGACGCCGTGCGCAAGCTCCGCCCCGCGACGACCTTCCAGACTCCCGTGCTGGCGACGGGCACCGTGGTCGGCGTGGGCATTGCCATCGCCATCCCGTTCTTCGTCCAGTCGGCCTATATCAACCAGTACACGACAGGCATCGGCTTCGCCGTCGTGCTGGCCTCGCTCGGACTGCTGCTGTGGACGTCGGGGCAGATCTCGCTGTGCCAAATGGCCTTTGCCGCCGTCGGTGCATCGACGTTCGGGCACGCCTTGGGCGCGGGATGGCCGTGGCTGGCCGCCCTGGCCGCTGCGATCGTGGTCGCGCTGGTGGCCGGGGGACTCGCCGCCATCCCTTCCTTCCGACTCTCGGGCGTCTACCTCGCAGTCGCCACGTTCGGGTTCGGCCTGCTGCTGCAGAACCTGATCTATCCGACGTTCCTCATGTTCGGTCAGGCCGACTTCGTCGACGTCCCGCGGCCGCACCTCTTCGGCCTCAACGCGACGTCGGACCGGGCGTACTACTACGTGGCCCTCGTCGTGGCGGCGTTGTGCGCCGCGGTGGTGATCGGGATCCGGCGGAGCCGGCTCGGCCGGCTGCTGCGAGGCATGTCGGACTCGCCGCTGGCCCTCGAGGCGCACGGCGCCAACACGCGCCTCACGCGCCTCTATGTCTTCGGCGTGGCCGCCGGGCTCGCCGCAGTGGGGGGCGTCCTGATCGCCGGGGTCACCCAATCGGCCGGCGGGACCGCCGACGGACCTTTCGGGTACTTCAACTCCGTCGTGCTGCTCGCCGTGCTCGCCATCTGCGGCAGTCAGCCGATTCTCTCCCCGGTGATCGCGGCGTTCCTCTTCGAAGTGGTGAAGGTGTACCACCCCTTCAATGCCGCGTGGTTCACCAACTACGAAGGTGTGTTCTTCGGCCTCGGCGCGCTCTTGGTCGCGGTGGCACCGGGCATGCGCCTTGCGTTTGCCGGGCGCCGCACCACCGCTCGTGACGGACGCAGCCCCGTGGCGAGCCGCGCCACGCTGACCCTCCCTCAGCCGCTCCGAGTCTCGAGCCCGGGGGTGCGCCCGTGATCGAGGTGCAGCCTGACCTCGAGGTCGGAGGCCTGACGGTGAGCTTCGGTGGGTTGTTGGCCGTCAACAACGTGTCGCTCCAGGCCAAGGCGGGCGTCGTCACCGGGCTCATCGGGCCCAACGGAGCGGGCAAGACCACGATCTTCAACGCCTGCACCGGGGTCGTGCCGGCCCACGCCGGGCACGTTCGGCTCGGGCCGCACGATCTCGGTCACCTTTCGACCGCGGCGCGCGCCTCACATGGCCTCGGTCGCACGTTTCAACGCATGGAGCTCTTCGACTCCATGACCGTGGCCGAGAATGTGGCGCTGGGGCCTGAAGCCTTCCTCGCCGCCCGACGCCCCTGGAGTCAGCTGGCGTGCTCCCGGCAACAGCGCCGCGACATCGGGACACGCAGCAAAGAAGCCCTCGATCGTTGTGGTATCGCGCCGATGGCGCGCCAGCGTGTCGGCGACCTCTCGACGGGTCAGCGCCGGCTCGTCGAGCTGGCCCGCGCCATCGCGACCCCGTTCCACTTCCTGCTGCTCGACGAGCCCTCTTCGGGCCTCGACGTCATGGAGACCGAACTCTTTGGCCAGATCATCGGCCGGTTCGTGGCGGACACCGGCATCGGCATCTTGTTGGTCGAACACGACATGGCGCTCGTGTCGGGCGTCTGCGACTACATCTACGTGCTCGACTTCGGGAACCTCATCTTCCGGGGCCCGTGTGCCGAGGTCATGTCGTCGGAAACGGTGCGAGCGGCCTATCTCGGCTCCGACGCCATCTCGGTCGACGACGCCGCTGAGGAGGCGGGAACTCGTGCTTGAGCTCCAGAATGTCTGCGCCGGCTACGGCACAGGGCGCGTCCTCGAGAACGTGAACCTCGTCGTGCCCGACGGCGCGGTCGTCGCTCTGCTGGGGCCCAATGGTGCCGGCAAGACGACACTGCTCCGGGTGATGTCGGGGTTGCTCCGACCGAGCAGCGGTCGCGTCCTCCTCGACGGCACCGACGTCACCGGGGACTCGCCGTACGAGCTGGCCCGCGCCGGCATCTGTCACGTGCCAGAGGGCCGGGGCATCTTCCCGTCGCTCAGTGTGGCCGACAACCTGCGCCTCCAGGCGCCGCGCTCGGTGGACCGACGCGCCATTGGCATGGCCGCCGCAGTGTTCCCTCGCCTCGAGCAGCGCCGCAGCCAGTTGGCGGGAACCCTCTCGGGTGGCGAGCAGCAGATGCTGGCGCTCTCGCGTGCCTACGTCGCCCAACCCAAGACGGTGCTCCTCGACGAGGTTTCCATGGGGCTGGCCCCCAAGATCGTCGACGAGATCTTCGAGTACCTGGCGCGCCTGGCGGCCGAGGGCATCTCGCTGCTGGTCGTCGAGCAGTACGTGGCGCGCGCCCTCGAGCTGGCCGACTACGTCTACATCCTCAACCGGGGCCGGATCCGCTTCGCCGGTGAGCCCGCAGAGGTCGGCGACCAGACGGTGCTCGAGTCGTATCTGGGAGCGCTGACGTCATGAGCCTGGGTTCGTCGGTGCGAAAGTTCGCGACGTCACGACGGATCCGCCTGGTCCAGTGCGCGGCGGTGGTGGCGCTCGTCGCGGGCCTGGGCGGACTGGCGGCCACGTCGCGTGCCGGAGCGGCGAGCGGGAACACCGGCTCGAGTGGGGCCGGCAACACCAACACGTTCAATCTTTCCGCCGCAGCCAACGCGCTCGACATCCTGGTGACCGACCCGTCGCTGCCGCTCTCGGGGGACCTCGACTACGAGCTGGGCCCGTGGGGCTCGTCAGCCTCCGTCGACAGTCTCGGTGAGTCGACCTCGGACGCGGGCGCGCCCTACTCGCCTTCGATCGACTCGCTGCCGGGAACGATCAACGGGTTGGGAGCCGGCAACCTCCCGCCCATCCCGCCGCTGCCCGGCTACGTGTCGGCCAGCTACCCCGCCACGCCGACCAACACGCAGGAACAGGCGGGCTACGACATCTCCTCGACGGCGGCGCTCAACAACGCGAAGGGCACGGTGAGCCTGGGCGTGCAGCCGAGCGGCTCCCCTAACCCGACGTTCTTCGCCTCCGCCCAGACGACCGCGAACCCCGACGGCAGCGTGAGCCTCGAGGCGTCGGCCGGGATGGACCTGCTCGACGTCGGCCAATTGCTCGACGTGGGGAACGTCTCCTCGTCACTCTCGATGACCCAGCAGGCGAACCAACAGCCGAAGGTCACGTCACAGACGACGCTCGGGTCGATCACGTTGTTGGGACAGGCGACCGGCTTGATCGGCAACGGCGCCAGCCTGTTCGGCATCAACGTCCCGATCAACATCACCAGTCAGTTGATCGGGCCGCTCAACACCTTGCTGTCGAAGACAGGCATCAAGCTCACATACCTGCCGGTGACGTACACCTACACCGACGGGTCGACGAGCACCGGTGGCAGCCCGAACACGGCAAAGACGCTCGAGACGGTCGACTCGGGCGCGCTGCAGGTGACGTTCAGCCAGAACATCCCGTCCCAGGGCCAAGTGACCCTCAGCGCCACCCTCGGCCGGGTCTACCTCTCGACGATGGACACGCCCGGCATCAGCCCGACGACCGGCAACAGCGGCGTTCTCGCCGGCAACACCGGCAACAGCGGCACCCCGTCGTCGGCCCCCGCGAGCGTGGTCGGCAACTCCGGCGTGTCAGTGACCGGGAACTCGGCGCCGGGAGCGATCAGCTCGCCGACGTCGTCGCCGACACCGTCGAGCGGTGGCTCGTCCCCCCAGACCATTGCCGCCGGTCCCGCCTTCCTCGTGGAGCACGGGCCACCCATCGAGAGCGTCTACCTCGTGCTCATCCTCGCCGCGTTGGCCCTGCTCGGGGCGTCGCAGGCCATCCGCTATCTGGCCGTGCGCCTGGCGCTGGGCGGGGGCGGAGCGTGAGGCGGCGCCGGACCGCCGAGCAAGGTACGCGCCCGAACTTCGTTGAACCAATGGACCAGGTGAGGGAGGACCCCATGAAGGCAGCCGGACCGAGGCCGCGGCGCCGCGTGCGTCGACCGAATGCCGTCGTCGCTGTGGCGGCCATCGCCGTGGGCACGCTGGCCTCCATCGTCTTCCTCTCGCCGGCGGGCGCGTCGAGCTCGACGACGGCCAACAGCGGCAACACCGGCAATACCGGCAGTGGGGCCGTGATCACGCCGCTGCTCGAGCTCTTCGAGTTCGGCAACAACATCGGTCTCCCCCTCGCCTGCAGCGACGCCGGTTCCATCGTCTCCATCATCGGGACCCAAACGGGCGGGAGCACAGCCTCCTCGGCACTCGTGACCCAGCTCGACTCTCTGTGCGCCCAGCTCTCCTCCAAGGGCGGCGACGAGCTCCAGCAGGCCATCGCCCGGAGCCGTGCCCTCACGCTGCTCAACCCCGTGGTGAACCCGTTGATCGCCACTCTGGCCAAGGCGCTCAATACCGTGGGCACGCAATACGAGGGCTCGCTGTCCCCCTTCGGACCGACCGTCGCCGGGCTCGGGGGCACCGTGACGTTCTTCGAGGGTTCGTGACGTGCGCCGCGCGATCAGGGCGCGCCTGGCGATTGCCCTGATCGTTGCGCCCGTTCTGCTCGCTGCGTGCGGCGAGCGGGCGCACATCCCAACGGGGGCGTCGGGCGACGCCAGCCGCGTGGTGACCGGAGCCGACGGATCGCCCCAAACGACGACGACCACCTCCACGGCGGCGTCGGGCTCGGCGGCCTTGCCGACGCTGCCCAAGGGATCGCGACCCACCACGACGACCCGACCGCCGGCGGCCGGCAACGTCGGCGGCGCCGCAGCGAGCAACCCCGCCGACAAACCCATCGTCAGCGCGTACGAGTCCTACCTCACCGACCTGTCCGGGCTGGACGACAACCTGAGCAAGGGCTACATCGCGCCGCTGGCCTCGGTCACGACGACGCGCCTGGCCCAAGCCAGCGTCCGCCAGGCGGCCGCGATCCTGGCGGCGAAGGAGCACGGCGTCGGCACGCTGCACGACGACCAGGTCACGGTCGTCATGACCGGACCCGACTCGGCGGCGTTGGCGGACTGCCAGGACGAATACGACTTCTATCTCGTCAGCGACGACAACGCGACGCCGGATCCATTCGTCCAGCGCGGCGACTTCGCCGGTTCGGCGCAGATGGTGTTGCAGAACGGGCACTGGCTCGTCGACGTGTTCACGACGACCCACGTCGCCTGCTCGTACTGAGTCCGGCCGTCACCCTTCGGCGCGCAGCCGGCCCCCGATTGTCGCCAGGCTCGTCGCGGCTTCGGACATGACGTGGGCCGGAGTGCCATCGCTCAGATGCGCCGCCTCCCCGGCCATGACGGCCTCGGCATCGATGAGCAGTCCGAGTCGGAGCCGGTTCGAGCTGCCGCGGTGTCACCCGCCGGTCCGGGAATCGAGCTCACGAACGGCGTCGGCGCGCCCGAGCGCGTCTGCCATCTGGGCCAGTTGCGAGGGCCGCGGTCGCTTCCCCACTGCCGTCATCACGCTCGCCTGCGTCGGCGCCCCGTCCATGTCGACTTCGGACGCCCACGCCGCCTTCGGCTGGGAGCGCGACGCCCCCGCCCCGTCGTCGGGCCACGCGGAGGCCAACGGTGGCTGCGGCGCCAACCCCGCGGCCGCCCAGTCGGGGACGTGCGACGCCGCGGCAACGTCGTCGCCGGCGAGGGTGGGGCCGATCAGTGGCGCCAACGCCGCCGTGCCCTGATCGAACACGTTGTCCCCCAGCTCGCGGATGCGCTCGAAGCTGTGTTGGAGTTGTGCCTGCAGCGCCCCGGGCGCCAGCTCTGTCGCGGCCTCGTCGACCTCCAGCGACTCGGCGTAGAGCCCGATGGCGGAGACGTAGTCCGCCCGCGCCGCGTGGGTGGCCCGGCAGGGGCGCCCGAGCCGAGAGCGTCCGCTCGACGCGCTCGAGCGCGGGCAGGTCCTGCACGAACGCACGGCGGGCCGACGTCGCCGACTCCGACCCGGCCTGCCATCCGGACGCGGCGTTCAAGACGCCGAGCAGCGGCGACTGCAGCGGACGAAGGTCTGCGAGGACACCGCGGTACCAGGCCTGGGCCGTCGCGTCGGGCGCCCCCGCGGCGCCGAGGGCCGGCCAGACGCCGACCCCGGCCAGCGCCACCACGGCTCCCGCCAAGGCACGGCGGAGCGTCACGGCCGGCCATCCTACGAAGGAAGGCCCTGCTCGAAGGGTCAGGCGTGCTCGAGGAACGGATAGATCCGGGTGAAGTCCGCGTCCGGCTCCGCCTCGGCGAAGCGCTCCCAGACGGATGCGGTCACGGGGGCGATGTCGCCCGCGGCGCCACGTCGGGCCGCGGCGGCCTCCAGGTAGAGGCGCAGATCCTTCGCCATGAGCGTGTTGGCGAACCCGGCGGCGTAGCGGCCGGTCAGCACGTGGGTGGGGAACTTGTCCGTCGTGGCCTGACTCTGGCCACTCGACGTGTTGAGCACGTCGAGCATCACCCCCATGTCGAGCCCCTCCGCCACACCGAAGGCCACCGCCTCGCTCGTCGCGGCGAGCGCCGCGGCAGAGAGGAAGTTGTTGGCCAGCTTGAGGGCCTGCCCGAGACCCGGCGCCTCGCCGACGCGTCGGGACCGGTCGCTCAAGGCGTCCAGCACCGGCGCGGCCTCCTGGCACGCCGCGTCGGGACCGGCGTACATGACGGAGAGCGTGCGAGCGCGCGCGCCGGCAACGCCGCCGGACACCGGTGCGTCGACGTACCCGATCCCGGCCGCCGAGAGCAGCCCGTCAATGCGGCGGGCGGCGGCCACGCCGATGGTCGACGTGTCCACGACGCATTCCGTCGCCCGAGCGTCGGCGCGCACGATCGCGAGCGCCACCTGCTCCGAGACCGCGCCGTCGGGCAGGCTGCATACGACCACCCCGGTGTCGCGCGCCAGCTCGTCGATGGTGGAGGCGAACACTGCGCCCGGCGGGTTGTTGGACGAGCCGGCCACGTCGTGGGTGACGACGTCGAGTCCCGACCCCACCAGGTTGGCGGCCAGGACGCTGCCCATGTGGCCGAGGCCGACGACGCCGACCCGTCGTGCGGTCACGACGTGGCTTCGTCGGCGCGCACCGCCAGCAACGCACGCTTGGCTGAGAGCCCGGCCGGGCCCCCGCAGTACGCCGTGATCTGGAACAGCAACTCGTCGAGCTCGTCGGCGGTGACGCCGGCGCGCGGGCTGGCCGCGGCGTGGAGCTTGAACTCCTCCATCCGCCCCAGCGCGGCCGTCATGGCGAGGACGAGGAGGCTTCGGTCCCGCGTGCTGAGCGCGCCGCCACGGGCCCAGACGCCCCAGGCCATGGACGTCAGGTAGTCCTGGAACTCTCCCATGACGGGATTGGGGTCATCGACCTGCGCATCGACGTAGTCCGCCCCCATGATCGTGCGACGCAACGCGTAGGCCGCCTCGAGCGAGTCGTCGTGTCCCATTGATGCCTCCATTCCGGTCGCGGAGTCAGGCTCGGGCGGTGGCAGCGGAGCGATCGCTCACGCCCCCTTGTAGATGTGCCCGTCCTTCATGACGAAGCGGACGTTCTTCGTCGTCGTGATGTCCTCGGAGGGGTCGCCCGGTACCGCAATGATGTCGGCCAGGTACCCGGGTGCCAGCTGCCCGAGATCGTGGGCGTGCTCGATCAGGTCCGCACTCGTCACGGTCGCGGCCTGGAGCGCCTGCATCGGTGTCATCCCCCGGTCGACCATGGCGATGAGCTCGTCGGCCTGCGTCCCGTGGGGGATCGCGGGCGCGTCCGAGCCGCAGGCGATCTTCACGCCGGCGGCGAGCGCCTTGCCAAACATCCGGCGGGCCTGAGGGAAGATCTCGGCCGCCTTCTTCTGCAGGATGGGGTGAATGCGGTCCACCGCCATGTGGTCGGCGAGCGCGGTGGTGCCGACGAGGTACGTGCCGGTGTCGGCCATCAGCTTGATGGTGTCGTCGGTCGCCAACGACCCGTGCTCGATGCAGTCCACCCCCGCCCGGACGCAGGCGCGGATGCCGGCGTCGCCGTGCGCGTGCGCCGCCACGCGCAGGCCGTTGCGGTGCGCCTCGTCGACGATGGCCGCGAGCTCCTCGTCGGAGTACTGCTGGCAGCCCGCCGCGCTCGAGAACGACATGACCCCGCCGGACGCCGAGATCTTGATCAGCTTGGCGCCGTACTTGATCTGATAGCGCACCGCCTTGCGCACCTCGGCAATGCCGTTGGCGATCCCCTGCTCGACGCTCTGGGGCATGATCCCCGGCGCCAGACCCTGGAACATCGTGGGGTCGAGGTGACCGCCGGTCGGGGTGATGGCGTGCCCGGCCGGGAAGATCCGCGGGCCCGGGAACCACCCCTGGTCGACGGCCTTCATCAGGTCGACGTCGAGGAGGAACCCGGCGGTGTAGACCATCAGGCCGAGGTTGCGCACGGTGGTGAAGCCCGCCATGAGCGTGGTCGCGCAGTTCACGGCGCCGCGCAGCGTCCGATACGGGGGCGTGTCCTTCACGCCGTGCATCGGGTCGGGCAGGCCGTCGGGGCCGCCCGGACCGCCGATCAGCATGTTGAGCTCCATGTCCATCAGGCCAGGGAGGAGCGTGACGTCGCCGAGGTCGATCTCGTCAGCGGGGCTGGGCAGCTCCTTCGGGTTGACCGCGACGATCTGGTTCCCGTCGACGACGACGACCGCCGGGCTACGGATTTCGCCCGTCTCGACGTCCGCCCAACGTTCGGCCTTCAGCACGGTCACGTCGCTCATGGAGCCTCCCTTTCGTTCTCTGCGCTGCGATGCAGTCGGATCGACCGGACCGCCTAGAGGTACCACGCCCCGTTCACGTTGATCTGCTGGCCCGTGATGTAGCCGGCGTCCTCCGAGCACAAGAAGGCGGTGGCGGCGGCGATGTCGTCGGGCGTGCCCAGTCGACCGAGCGGCGCCCGCGCCACGATCTGGTCCATGGTGCCCATGGCGCCCGACTCCATCGGCCGCCGCATCATCGGCGTGTCGATCGCCCCGGGTGGGATCGTGTTGACCGTGATGCCGTGCGAGGCGAGGTCGAGCGCGAGCGCCTTGGTCAACGCGATGACCCCGCCCTTCGACGCCACGTAGTGCGCCATGCGCTTCGTGCCCGACTGGGCGGAGGACGACGAGATCGTCACGATGCGCCCCCATCCGGCCTCCACCATGTCGGGGACGGCGGACTGCACGCAATGAAAGGTGCCCGTGAGGTTGACGGCGATGATCCGCTCCCACGCCTCGACGGTGATCTCGGTGAACTTCACGAAGCCCTCGATCCCGGCGCTCGTCACCAGGATCCCGATCGGTCCGAAGGCGCCTCGGGCCCGGTCCATCGCCGCGTCGACGGCCGTGCGGTCGCTGACGTCGACCGCGACGGCAACGGCGCGCCCGCCCTCCGCCTCGATCTCTTTGCTCACCCGCTCCGCGGCGTCCGCATCGATGTCGAGCACGGCGACCCCGTGACCCTGCCCGGCGAGGCGGTGGCAGATGGCCTCACCCATGCCCGATCCGCCGCCTGTGACCACAACCGTCCGTGCCGTCTCACCCACGTCGCGCCGCCTCCCCTTGCGTTCTCAAGCGTGCCTAGCGTCCAGCGAAAGCATGCTATACCTTAGATGAGAACGCCATTTCCACACCGAGGGGAGCCCGGTCATGCGGATGGGTCTGCAGGTCAGCGCGGACAGAGGGCGCTACGCCACCAAGGTGGAGAAGCTCCAAGCCGACGCGCGCTGGGCTGACGAGGCGGGGCTCGACACGGTCTGGACCCCGCAGATCCCCGACGAGTTCGACGTCATGACGGCCGTCACGCTCCTGGGGGCGGCCACGTCTCGGATCGAGGTGGGCACGTCCGTCGTGCCGGTCCAGCCGCGGCACCCCATCGTGCTGGCGCAACAGGCGCTCTCGAACCAGGCGGTGTGCACGGGCCGCTTCACGTTGGGACTGGGCGTCTCCCACCACTGGATCATCGAGGACATGCTCGGCCTGCCCTACGAGCGGCAGGTCACCACGATGCGTTGCTACCTCGACGTGTTGGACCAGGCCCTCGCCGGACCCGGCAAGGTCCAGGTGGACAACGAGCTCTTCCACATCAACGCGCCGTTGGACGTCACCGACATCACGCCGACGCCGACGCTGATCGCCGCGTTGGGGCCGGTGATGCTGAAGCTGGCGGGCGAGCGCACCGACGGCACCGTGTTGTGGCTGGCCGACGAGCGCACGATCGCCTCGCACGTCGTGCCGCTGATCACGCAGGCCGCCGAAGGGGTGGGGCGCCCCGCGCCACGCGTGATGGCGGGCGTGCCGGTGTGCCTGTGCGCCGACGACCAGACCGAGGCGGCCGTCGAGAGAACGAACCGGACGCTAAGCGAGGTCGTCGACTCGCCCAACTACGCGCGCCTGATGCAGCACGGCGACGCCCGCCGCATCGGCGACGTCCTGATCTGCGGCAGCGAGGCCACGATGGAGAAGCGGCTGCGCAGCTTCGCCGAGGCCGGGGTGACCGACCTCAACGCCCGCATCGTCCCATTGGGCGAGGGTCGAGAGGAGATCAAGGCGTCGGCCGAGCGCACCCGGGAGTTCCTGGCGGCGGTGGCGCCGACGATGCGCGCCCTGAGCTGAACGCCGGCTACTTGGTCCCCGACGCGATGCCGCGGGCGACGAACTCCCACATCTCGTCGGCGGCGTGTGCCGCGTCGGTCGGCTCGGTGCCGCTGATCGTCGAGGCGTACGCGGCGTTGAACATGATCGTGGAGAGGATCCCGCCGGCCACGTCCTCGCCCCCGTAGGCCGGGCGCACCGCACCCGCCTCGACCGCGTCGGCCAACGTCTTCTCGAGCAGCGCGACCAGCGGCACGAACGCCCGGGACGCCTCCTCGTGATGCGCCGTCAGCAGCTGGTGGCAGAACTCCGCCATCACCGGCGTGGGGTTGTTCTTCGAGGCACGGCCCTTCGGCGCGGGCAGGCACATCCGGTAGTACTCGACCACGAAGCGGTGCAGTCGGTCGAGCGGCGTGCGCTCCTTGGCCAACTGGTCCTCCAGACGCTCGGCCGTCGAGCGGATGGCCTCGTCGAAGAGCGCCAGGAGGAGCTCGTGCTTCCCGGCGAAGTACTGATAGAAGCTGCGCAACGACTGGCCGGAGCGGTCGACCACCTCTTGGACGGTGAAGTCGCGTCCGGACTCCGCGCTCGCCAGCAACTCGAAGCCGGCGTCGAGGAAGCGCTGGACCCTGCCCTCGCTGCGGACGCGGGCCGAGTCGAGGGAGCGGGCGACGGCGAGGTCACGCCGGCGGACCGGGGTGTCCGAGGCCGGCTGGGCGTTGGGATCGTCAGCGGCGGACATCGCCCGAGTGTATCCGGTTCGCCGTATTTGAGAGCGGGACTCTCCCCAACGAGACGTCCGGTGCGAAGTATTTCTGCAAGGTGGATTCGCGTACGCCGCCGCATGGGATGGCCGGCGCTCCGGGGCGGCACGCCCATTGCAGATTCTGAGAATGCTGTTATCGTGACGCGGCATGGACCCGGTCCCGGCGGCGGAGATCATCGAGCTCGAACAGGTCCTCGCCCGCTACGCCGTCGGCATGACCCGAGATGACGTCGATGCCGTCATGGAGGTCTTCACGCCGGACGGTAGCTACAGCGCCTTCGGCGAGACCTATGCGCTGGCCGACTTCCCGACCCTGGTCGCCGCCGCCCCCAAAGGCCTCTTCCTCACCGGCACGCCGGCCGTCGACCTCGACGCCGAGCACGGCACCGGCACCGGGTACCAGACGCTCTGCTTCGTGGAGCAGACCAGCCACGACATGCGCATCGGGTGGTACAGCGACACCTATCGCAAGACCGAGCAGGGGTGGCGGCTGCAGACGCGGAAAATGACGTTCCTGCGGCGCAACGGCGACCGCGACTCGGGGAGGGCCCACGACCCCGCTCGCCCGCTGCCGTCGTCCTCGGACCAACAAGGGGCCCCCGACGAGGCGGCACACCGTGGAGCTCGCTGAGTTCAAGGCGGCGGTCGACCGCTGGCTCGACGAGCACGAGGCCGAGCTCGCCCCCGAGTTCGTGGGCATCGGCACGCTCGACCAACAGATGACCCAGCTGCGCAAGGTGATGCGGCTCGGCTACGACGCCGGGTTCACGCGCTGGGGCTGGCCCGAGCGGGTCGGCGGCCTCGGGGGCTCCAACCTGTTGCGCGCCTATCTCGGCGAGGCCCTGACGGAACGCGACCTCGTCGAGCCGGGCAACTACTCCTTGCCCGAGGTGCTGGCCCCGACGATGATCGACTTCGCCCCCGCCGACCTCGCCGCCACGATGGTGCCGCGCCTCCTCTGCGGCGACGAGACCTGGTGCCAGGGCTTCTCCGAGCCCGGCACGGGCAGCAACCTGGCGGCGCTCGCCTGCCGCGCCACCAAGGACGGTGACGGCTGGCGGGTCAACGGCCAGAAGGTGTGGACGAGCCTGGCGCAGTACGCGCAACGCTGCGTCCTCCTCACGCGCACGGGCACCCCCGAGTCCGCGCACCGTGGCATCACCGCCTTCTTCGTCGACATGGACAGCCCGGGGATCACGGTGCGGCCGATCGAGACGATGCACGGCGTCGCCGAGTTCAGCGAGGTGTTCTTCGACGGAGTCTTCGTGCCGGACGAGCGCATCTTGGGCACGGTGGACGGCGGCTGGTCCGTCGCCATGGACCTGTTGCCCTACGAGCGCAGCACTGCGCTGTGGCACCGCGCCGCCCATCTGCAGCGGCGGCTCGAGCAGCTCGTGGCGGAGGCGCCCGCCGGGTCGCTCGATCCAGCGGCGGTGGGCGACGTCATCGAGCTGGTGTGGGCGTTGCGCGCCCGGTCACGCGCCACGCAATACCGCCTGGCGGCGGGCGAGACGCTCGGGGCCGAGACGTCGATCGACAAGGTGCTCGTGGCGACGGCGGAGCAGGCCGTCTTCGACCTGGCGGCCGAGGGCCTCGGCCCGTCACTGACGCTGGGCGACGACCCGGAGAGCCGCCAGTGGCGCGCGGAGTACCTCTACTCACGGGCGGCCTCTATCTACGGTGGCAGCGCCGAGATCCAGCGCAACATCATCGCCCGGCGACTCCTCGACCTCGGAGCGGACCGTTGAACGACGCCGAACGCGCGCTCTTCGCGGAGGTGATCCGGGGACTGACGGTGGAGCGGAGCGGCGAGGAGCTCGACGCCGCGCTCGCCGAGGTGGGCTGGATGGACGCGCTGGCGGAGGACCGGGCCACCGCCGTCGCGGTGCTCTTCGAGGCCCAGGGCGAGGCGAACGTGACGTCAGCGGGCCTCGACCACGTGCTGGCCACGTCGCTGCCCGTCCCGGACCCGGTCCCGCCGGCCGTCGTCCTGCCGCCGCTGCGAGAGGTCGAGCCGCCCGGACGACTCGACGGGACCACGCTTGTGGTGCGCGGGCTCGGCACCGCCGCGCTGGCGCGCCACGACGCCGTGGTGGTCGTCGCCCGGCGCGACGGCAGCGGCGACGGGGCGTTCGTGGTGCCCGTCGCGGCGCTGAAGGCCGAGCCGGTGTCGGGCATCGACCCGGGGCTGGGCCTCGTCGAGATCTCGGGCGCGCTCGACGCGGCGTCCCTCCCCGGCCCGCACACGGTCGACTGGGCACATGCGCTGACGGCCGGGCAACTGGCGCTCGGTCACGAGCTCGTGGGCTCCGGGCGGGCCATGCTCGAACTGGCGCGCACGCACGCACTCGAACGGATCCAGTTCGGGCGGCCCATCTCCTCGTTCCAGGCGGTACGGCACCGGCTGGCCGAGACCCTCGTCGCGCTGGACGCGGCGGCCGCCTTGCTGACCGCGGTGTGGGACGACCCGTCGCCGCAGAGCGCGGCGATGGCGAAGGGGTTGGCCGGACGGTCCGCCCGCACGGCGGCACGCCACTGCCAACAAGTCCTCGCCGGCATCGGCTTCACGGTCGAGCACCCGTTCCACCGCTTCTTCCTCCGGACCGTCGTGATCGACCAGCTCCTCGGCGCGGGCGGCGCGCTCGACCCGTCAGCTGGGAACCGACGTCCTGGCGACGGGGACCTTTCCGGCGTCGTTCCCGCTCTGAGGCGAGAGACCCGCTCGATTATGCTTCTATCGGATTTCGATAACTAGGTTTCCGCCTGGCGAGAGACCTCGGGCAGGGAGGGTGGCTGATGGCGCGAGGTGGACACGAGGTGCGGATGCTCGTCGACGGCAAGCTCATCGAGGCGGACTCGGGGCGGACCTTCGACAACGTCAACCCGGCCACCGAGGAGGTGCTGGGCCCGGTGGCCGACGCCTCGGCCGACGAGATGCACCGCGCCATCGACGCCGCACGGCGGGCCTTCGACGAGAGCGATTGGTCGACGAACCGTGAGCGGCGCAAGGAGTGCCTGGGCCAGCTGCAGGACGCGCTGGAGCGCGACCGAGAGGAGCTGCGCGAGGAGCTGATCCTCGAGGTCGGGTGCCCGCGCCTGACGACGCACGCCAACCAGCTCGACATCCCGCTGGACGGCGCGCTCAAGTACCCGATCAAGCTGATCGACGAGTTCCCCTGGCGCAGCGACCTGCCCGAAGTGGTCGACCGCCGCGGCACGGCCAACACGCGGCAGGTCTGGAAGGAGCCCGTCGGCGTCGTCGGCGCCATCGTGCCGTGGAACTTCCCGCTCGAGGTCACGCTCAACAAGCTCGGCCAGGCGCTCGCCACCGGCAACACGGTGGTGCTCAAGCCGGCGCCGGACACGCCGTGGAACGCCACGCGGCTCGGGCGCCTCGTCGCCGAGCAGACCGACTTCCCGCCGGGCGTGCTCAACGTCGTCACGTCGTCGGACCACCTCGTCGGTGAGGAGCTGACGCTGTCGCCCAAGGTCGACCTGATCTCGTTCACGGGCTCGACGGCGGTGGGCAAGCGGATCATGGAGAAGGGGGCGGCGACGCTGAAGCGCGCCTTCCTGGAGCTCGGCGGCAAGTCGGCGACGATCGTGCTCGACGACGCCGACTTCGCGACGTCGGTGCCCTCGGGGATCGCCGTGTGCTTCCACGCCGGGCAGGGCTGCGCCATCCAGACCCGGATGCTGCTGCCGCGCTCGCGCTACGACGAGGGGGTCGAGATCCTCAAGGCGACGCTGTCGTCGGTGGCCTTCGGCGACCCGCAGAGGCCCGACGTGCTCATGGGCCCGGTCATCTCGGCGAAGCAACGCGAGCGCGTGCTCGGGTACATCGAGAAGGGCGTGGCCGAGGGCGCCACCTTGGCCTTAGGTGGCGGCCGGCCCGCCGACCAGCCCAAGGGGTGGTTCGTCGAGCCGACGCTGTTCACCGACGTCGACAACTCGATGACGATCGCCCAGGAGGAGATCTTCGGGCCGGTGCTCGTCGTGATCCCCTTCGACGACGACGAGGACGCGGTGCGCATCGCCAACGACAGCGTGTACGGGCTGTCCGGCGGCGTGTTCTCGGGTTCGTTGGAGCGTTCGCTGCGGGTGGCCGAGCGGATCCGCACCGGCACGTTCGCCGTGAACGGCGGCATGCCCATCGGCCAGGCCGACATCCCCTTCGGCGGCTACAAGCACAGCGGCATCGGCCGGCAGAACGGCCTGGCGGGGTTCGACCAGTATCTCGAGACCAAGGCGGTGGCCTGGCCGACGCCCTCCTAGGGGCGCCCGCCGGGGTCGAGCCGATGAACGAGCCGGACCACACTCCCGTCCTGCGGGAACACGGCTACCACCGGCTCTTGGTGAAGGACGTCGTGCCCGAGACGCACGACGCGAGCTCGTTCGTGCTCGACGTGCCCGACGAACTGCGGTCGCTCTTCGGGTACCAGCCCGGACAGTTCTGCACGTTCCGGGTCCACGTCAACGACGACGAGCAGCTCCGCTCGTACTCGATGTCGAGCGCGCCGGAGACGGACGACGACCTCACCGTGACGGTCAAGCGGGTGACCGGGGGGCTCGTCTCGAACTGGTTCCTCGACCACCTGGGCACCGGCGACGCCGTCGAGGTCACGAAGCCCGCCGGCGTGTTCTGCCCCCGGGGCGATGCGGCCGACCGGCCGGTGCTCGGGTTCTGCGGCGGGAGCGGCATCACGCCGGTCATGTCGATCGCCAAGCACGTGCTCGCCACGACGGGCCGACGGGTCCGGCTGCTGTACGCCAACCGCGACCGCGACTCGGTGATCTTCGACGCCGGCTTGGCCGCGCTGGCCGAGGCCCACCCGGGACGACTCGACGTCCGCCATCACTTCGACGCCGACGGTGGGTTCCTGACGGAGGAGGGCGTCGCGGCGTTCGTCGGCGCGGACGGAAGCGACGCCGACTGTTACGTCTGCGGGCCCGGGCCGTTCATGGACCTCGTCGAGCCGGTACTGCTGGGGCTGGGGGTGGCGCGTGAGCGGATCTTCATCGAGCGCTTCTTGGTGGAGCAACAGGAGAAGGACGCCGCGGCGGTGGCGACGCCGCCTGCGGGGTCGGGCGGCGTCGACGTGCCGTCCGAGGTGACGGTGATCCTCGGGGGCAAGAAGGCGGTGATCACGTACCAGCCGGGCGACACGCTCCTCGAGACGGCGCGTCGGGGTGGGCTCCGGCCGCCGTTCTCGTGCGAGGCGGGCAACTGCGCGACGTGCATGGCGTTCTTGAAGGACGGGAGCGTGACGATGCGCGCCAACAACGCGCTCAGCCCCGAGGAGGTCGAGGAAGGCTGGATCCTGACCTGCCAGTCGCTCCCGTCGGGCCAGACTGTGACGGTCGAGTACGAGGCGTTCTGAACGAGTGCGACCGGCGCGCCGCATCGAAGGCCGAGGGAGAAGAGATCATGCGTGACATCCGAGAGCTGACGGACGATCCCGAGGCGTACCGCGACGAGCTGCAGCGTCGCTGGAGCGGGCTGCTCAGCTACCGCTACATCGGGCGCAACCACGCCTCGATGAATCTCGGTCCCGAGGACAACACGGTGCGCATCCGCCGCGACATGCGCAACGATGCGGGCGGCCTGATGGTGGCCCCGCTCGCCATCTCGTCAGTCGAGGGCGGGCAGACCGACATGGTCGCCGTCCCGAACCCGGTGATCGCTTCCGTGCAGATCCTCGACCCCGGCTTCGACGTCCAGACGATCGAGGTCCGTGACTCGGGGTCGATCCATCAGGGTCGCACCATGGGCTACGGCCGCTGCCGCATCGTCGACGCGGCGAACCGCGACCGCGTCCTGGCGTTCATCGACGGCCAGGGCGCCATCATCGGCACGCCCCCCGACGGGCTCGGGCGGATGGATGTCGAGGACAGCAAGCTCGAGATCGAGGACTCCCCCGACCTCCCGCCGCTGTGGCAGGTGTTCGGCGCGTCCCGGCGCGACGACGGCCACTGGACCCTGCCCGAGCTGAGCGTGGAGCTCGCATCGCCGGATGCGGCGCTGCACATCGGGCCGCAGCACATCGTGCTCGAGACGGCCGCGGTCGACCTGGCGGCGGAGCTCGCCGGCACCCGCAGGCTCCAGGTCCGCAGCTGGCACGTGATGTTCCTGGCCCGCGGCAAGGCCGGCCCCTTCCGGGTCGACGGGAACGCGTACCCCGGGCCGGACGGGCGGGTCGGCGTCCGCCTGCTCATCTGTGACGAGGGCAACGGCGGCCGCGCCATCACCTCGGGGACGGCGGTGCTGGAGGTGTTGGGGTAGCTGAGGTCGCTTGCTGCCCCCGGCGGGCGCTGCCGTGCGTCGATTTCGACCTCGAGGAGGCGTTGTATCTGCTGGCGGCGCTCGAAGACAGCCGGGACGTTCTCATCGACACCGACCACTTCAGCGTGCTTGCCCAAGTGGAGGGTGAGATCCAGACCTTGAATCGTAAGCTCGGATTCGATCAGGGAGGGCCCGATGTCCACTGAATTGCTGAGGGCATCCGAAGCTGCACGCCGCCTCGACCTGTCGACCAAGGAGCTCTTGAGCCTCGTCCATGACCGAGAGACCCGCTACGAGATGGTCGACGGCATCGCGCACATTCCTACGGACGCGCTCGAGGAATACCGAGCTCGAGCCTCCTGACGACCAGGCGAGTGCCCCGGACGCCGGGATGAGGCGCGACTTTCAGCCGTAGAGTCTCAGCTGTGACGATTGACAACCAAGAGGAGCTGGATGCGCTGATTCGTGCGGGTCGGGTTGTCGCCGAAGCCCGCCAGGCGATGGTGGACGCGGTCTCTCCAGGTACGACGACGGGTGAACTCGATGCGGTGGGCAGAGAGGTGTTCCGCCGCCATGGAGCTCGGTCTGCTCCGCCGCGTGACCTACCGATTCCCCGGATCCACGTGCATCAGCGTGAACGACGAAGCCGCCCACGGCGTCCCTTCGGTCAAGCGCCAACTTCACGCGGGCGACCTTGTGAACCTTGACGTCTCGGCGGAACTGGACGGCTACTTCTCCGACACCGGGATCAGCGTGGCGGTAGGCGACGTGTCACCGGTTGCGTCGAGACTCTTGGAGGCAACCAAGCTTGCGCAGAACGACGCAATGTACGCCGCTCAGCCAGGGGCCCGACTCCGTGACCTGGGTCGAGCGGTCCAGCGGAGAGCGCGCCGTCACGGGTTTCGTGTCATCAAGAACCTCAACGGTCACGGGATCGGGAGAGGACTCCATGAGGCTCCCTCGGTTCCGAGCGTCGACGACGGCCAGAAGATGGTCCTCCGCGAGGGCTTGGTGTTGGCGATCGAGCCCTTCTTGTCTGTGTCGGCCGATCACGTTATTGACGACTCGGACGGATGGACGCTGCGTACGGCAGACGGGAGTCTGGTGGCTCAGTTCGAGCACTCGATCGTGGTGACCGCCGAAGGCCCTCTGGTTCTGACCGCCTAAACGTGTCCCACTCCGCCGGGTGGGTGGGGTTCTCCGGAACAATTGAGGCGTGTCCGTGGATCGCTCGCTTTGTGACCGCTGGCCCGCCTTGAGCAGGCAGGTAGGCTCCAGGCATGGATCACCGCCAGACCAAGATTTTGCGACCAGATGGACGGTGGGAAGTCCGGTGCTCAGTTCACGACAAGCTCGATGGTCCCTACCCGCAGACTTTCCCAGACGAAGTAGCGGCAGACCAGTACGCAGAGCTCCATCTGCGGACTTACCGTGGGCCGACCGTGAGCACGTATCACAGCTCCGGCAACACAACGAAGTAAAGACGGGCGCCCTCTCCGACTTCGCGCCGCCTGACGGTGGAGCCCCGTCAATTTGCTGAGCGCATCTGACTCGAATGCTCAGCACCGAGTCGCAGTTCTCTAGCGGGCCAAGCGACGTCCCACGTTTCGTCATAGATTGATCGAGCCATCTCAGAATGGGGTGGGCACGTCATCATGAACGTGGGGTTCCAGCCATGAGCGTTACGGTCATACTTCACATACCGGTGTCGGATGTCACAAAAGCCATCGAGGGTCTTCACAGCAGCGCCAAGGTCCTGGAGGAGATCTCTGCATCCACGAAGAGCGCCGGCATGCTCCATCATCGCTTCGTCTCCGGAGATGGCGAACTCGTGGTCATCGATGAATGGGATACCGCAGAGCAGTTCCAAAGCTTTTTCGATGGGAACTCCAAGGTGGCGGCCGTGATGGAGTCCGCCGGAGCTACGGGGCCACCTCAGATAAGTGTGTTCGGATCAATTGACGCAGCCGGAACCGTCTAGGGGATCTCAGAGTCAGAGGCTCAAACCTCCGGCGTCCAACGACCGAAGTCCGCTGGACGTGACGACGCTGAGCGCCAGGCGTCAAGCCTGCTTCTCCTTCACGGAGATCGATGGCTTGGATGATGATCGGGCGCAGTCAATAGACCAGTTCGTACGAATTCAGCATGGTCTTGGGTCGCTGCCCGTGTCTGATTTTCCTTACTGACCTACGTCGAGTCTCCCGGTGCGCCGGGGCTAGGGCTCGACGACCGTCCAGCCGCGACGACGAAGCTCATCGGCGAGTTGTTCGGACGGCAGCGCCTTCATCGCCTGCTCTTGGGCGGATTGCCGCCATGCCGCCGGCGCGACGGGAACACTCTCGCCAGCTTCTGCGTCCGTCAGCTGTTCGATGATCGCTGCAGCCTCGTCGCGTGTGAACCTGCCTCCGGCCTGACGCTGGGTGAACCCCATGGGGCCGCGTGCGTCGCGAAAGTCAACGTGTCCGGCCTCCTTGAGGAGGGCCAACAGCTCCCGTATCTGGGTTGCCGACGCTGGCGGACCCGACTGTTGACCAAACGCCACACGTGCATTCTTGCCTACCCGGCTGAGACAAACGTGCCGTGGCCAATGCGTCTGGCAACATCGCGTGCCTGGGAGGTGGAGATCTTTGCCAATGCTTTGGTGGCCGACGGACGACGCGGTGAGCGAGGTCATAGACGGGGAGGGGCCGTGGCCGTCCCGATCGCCCGTATCCAATGGCATATTCGTGCCCTTTGATGTCGACAAATACGACGGCCTCGCCGTCGTAATCGGCTATGGCCGCAATCGCAGGGGTCGTGAGGTCCTCGGATCGGATGAGTTTCAACAGAATGAAGCTGGAACATGGGAGCACTTGACCGGCGGCGCCACAGGATGGTCGCCCACGCAACGCTGGGAACTCCCATCGGAAAGGGAGGAACTCCACTTTCGGATGGGCGGATCGTCTGGAGAGTCGCCGTTCGATGCTCGACGCAAGTTCTCCTTTGCGGTGTTCCTATGTGGACCAGCGGTCACTACCGTCCAAGTCAACCGTCGGCACGGCATCAGAACCGCCGATGTCAGCGCAGGACCTGGCTGGCTCGGGGTCCTTTGGGCTCCGGGTGACCCAGCCTTGGTGAGCGCCTACACCGCGGACGGACGGCAGTCATTCCTTTGGACTTCTCCAAACGAGGCCGCCTGAGCGTCACCGCCCCTACTTGTCCCACTTCAGGCTCACCGCATGGCGACTCGACGATCGAGCCCAGATGCGCCCGTACGCCCGACGGAGGACGTACTAAGCGTCGGACGTTGTAAGGCTTCTCTGCCGTTCGGAGGAAGTGCGCAGGGCTTGGAGGTCTCCGCAGACGAAAGCAAGAGCCAACCCCGCAGCGAACAAGGAGTCTCGCCTTCCAATGGACCGCATTGCCCCAAGGCTTACGACGGTGTCGAGCACATCGCTCGCCAAGGTCGCCTTCATCCAACGGTACGCGTCAGATTCATCGGCTGATTGTGCAGCCCTCACCGTTCCCAAGCCCAAGACGAGGTCCCTGATACCGATCGTTCTCATCAAAAGGAGGGCGGTAGCCGTCGGCGATTGAGTACCCGCCAGCCGCATGGGAGCGCCCGGTGCGGCAATCAAGGCGACACCGACCGTCGTGCGGAGCCACCCCATGGAGCTCATCCGAATCGCCGGCACAGAATGAGCGTAGCGAAGCCAATTCAGCGGGCCCCCAATCATCCGGAGGCGCGTTCGCTATGGGCCGACGAAGAGCCGTCGATCGTCCTGTCTGTTCGGCTTTGGGAGACGCATCCGACGCGCCGATAGCGTCTGACACCGATGAAGGTGCCGGATCGATGCGTGTCGGAGCTGCGAGAGCGGGGCTTTCTCGTGTGCGAGGGCTTCCTCGGGACCAAGGAGCTGGAGGCGGCTCAGGAGGCGCTTTGGCTGCACTATCCCGGGCCCGAGGAATACTTCTCTGACCCGACGACGCACGCCTCTCTGGTAACGAGCCAGTTCGCCGGCATCATCGGCGGACCATGGCGGTCCTGGGACCTCAACCGCCTGACGTTTCATCCCGACCTCCTCGACCTGGCGGAGCGTTTCTTAGGCTCGGACGACCTCCGTCTCTACGAAGCCGAGCTGTGGGCCAAGTACGCCGGGGGCGTGGACTATGACCAGAGCCACCACCGCGACTTCGGCAACCACACCCTGGTCGTCCCCAAGAAGTCCGACCCACCCACCCAGATGCAGAGCTTGATCCTTCTTTCGGACGTCGCCGAGGAGGATGGACCCACAAGGGTGGTCCCGCTGTCTATTGGGAAGGGCGTTCCCTACTGGCCGAGCTCCCTCGTCGATGGGGGCCATGACTTGGCCAAGACCTACCTCCCGGCCGGGACCTTCGCCGAGGAGGAGATTTCGATGACGGGGCCGGCGGGGACCCTTTTCTCCTACCGGCCCGACGTACTGCATCGTGGGTCGCGCATGACTGGCGAGCGCTCAGCCCGATTCACAGTGTCCGCTCACTACGACGTGTGGGCGCCACGCTGGACCGGAAGAGTCGCTTGGCCCGCCAATGCACTCGGCCCCGACTGGTGCGAGCTGATCGAGCGGGCGACGCCCCGAGAGCGCTCAGTCTTCGGGTTCCCCGCGCCCGGCGATCCGTACTGGGACGAGCAGACCCTGGCCGATACCCAGGCGCGCTACCCCCGGGCCGACTTGACGCCCTACCGCTGACGGCAGCCGCTCAGACCGCGCCGCGCTTCGCTCGTGCCTCAGTGGGACGCAGACGACCAATCGTCAGGGATCTGAGTAGTGAGACAGAACGGGTGCCCAAAAGACGCTCAGAGGTCCGGGGTCGGAACAGTCCGGTGAGACACCGCCGAGTCGTAATCTCGATCCCAGGGCTTCTTGATCGCTCACGGATCAATGGTAGGAGGACCCGCTACCCCCGGCGGGAGTGCCTCACGTGCAGGGTGCTCGACCGTGGCGGTGGTATTTCAGGGCGCCGTAACCTTTCGACAAGGAGGCAAGCATGGAAACCGTGGCCGAGCTGATCACACGGGTGAGTCAGGAGCTGGGTCCCGAAGCTTCGGACGAGGAGGTCAGCGAGAAGGTGCTGAAGACCATCGAGGCGTTGCCCGAGTCGGATCGAGCGAAGTTGCTGGAACAGCTGGTGAAGGGCGTGAGCTCGGGTCAGCTTCGCCACCTCGACAAGGAAGTGGGCGATGATCCTCCAGTAGGTGGCGCTGGCGGTAAGTCGGGCACGGAGGCTGCTCCGTAGCTCCTGACTAGGTGTAGTCGTGCGACCTCTTCGGGTGGAACCGCCAGATGTACAGACCGAAGGTGATCATCCAAATCGTGACGGGGTACGCCGCGATCCGCTCCATGGTCCCGTGACCGATCCCGAAATATCTGTGTGACGCGAAGCACACCAAGGCGACCAACGCCAAGCTGCTGAACAGCAGCATGGCGCGGCGCATGGACTCGGGCAGTATGAGGATGGCTCCGAGCACGAGGATCGCAACGTTGCCAACCCCTATCGCGAGAGCCGCGCCGATGATGTGCATCGTCCCGTTCTCGTTCTCGGGAAAGAACGCGACGAGAATCGAACCGAAGCCTCCCAACGCGACCAGGGTGAAACCGACCATCGCCGCGCGCCGCTCTCGTGGAGGTCGCTCGGTGAACTCGTGGTAGAGCAGAGCTGATCCGACCACCATGACCAGACCGAGAAGGAGGAATCCGACGTAGTCCATCAGCCACCAACGAGGAGAGCACATCGCAGGCGAGCCGTAGCCCCCACAACTGGTTTCGCCCAGGTCGCTGATCGAGTTCGACACCAGGTTGTAGCTGGGTGTGAAGACCCAGGCCACGATGACCTGGATCAAGAAGTAGAGCGACGCCACCGTGAAGATGGCGGGCCCGAGGGACGGATATGCATCGTGGGTGGCACCGACCCACCTGACGAGCCGAAAACGGCTCTCGTATGCCTCGTATGCGTTGTCGGCACTCCCGGCATCGAGGCCTCCGTCGCTCGGACTGACGCGGTCGGGCGTGCGCATGGATGAAGTCTGGCCGATTCGAGGAGCTCAACCCTCGGCAATAGGGTCGTCGAACAACAAGACCTCGGTCTCGTCCGGGGGCTGAAAGATGGTCGCCCACGTCTCGAGGTGAGAGCGGGTGATGGGCGAAGCCGTCCACTCACCCGACACGTTGCGACGTGCGGCCCGCTCGATCAACTCGTCCAAGGGCACGTCGAGGTAATGCAGTTCGACCCCCACCCCCAAAGCTCGCGCCCCCAGTCGTTTCTCGTCCCGTTCAGCTCGGGCCCAGTGACCCCACTCCAAGATCACGCTCTGGCCTCGGGCGAGGAGATCCAGGCTAAGAAGCCACAACTGGTGCTCGAGGCGTACTCGGAACTCGTCATCCCACAAATCGGCGCCCAATTGGGTCGCCCACTCATCCTTGTCCAATCTGACGGCCTGGATCTTCGGCGCGAGCTCGCGAGCGAGCGTCGACTTGCCGGAGGCCGGGAGCCCACAGATCAGCACGAGACGCGCCGATGACATCGCCATGCACGATTTCTAACATCGCCCTCCGCCGGCAACGACGGCTTCCGCCCGAGAAGACCGGGGCGGCCTCCACCGCGCTCATTGTGGGGGTTGCCCGCTCGGTCGTCCACCCATACGTTGGGGCGATGGATGCGCCGCCGATCGATGGACTGTCCCACTTCCAGCTGAGGGTGTCAGACCTCGATGCCAGTGTGGACTGGTACAAGCGCGCCCTCGGTCTGACGGAGCTGCGGGCCGATCCGGGGCACTACGTCGCCCTCCACTCCACCACCGGACGGTTCCGACTGGTGCTCTCCGCCGGTGGCCGGGTTGGCACGCCCGGGGCGTTGGACCACATCGCCCTGGCGATCTCCGATATCGGCGCGTTGCGCGCGTGGTGCGAGCACCTGACCGACATCGGCATCCCGCACGAGGGCATCACGGCAAACGTCGCCGGCCAATCAGTCGATCTGTTCGATCCGGACGGCAACAACATCGAACTGATCACCGAGCGCGGTCGTTAGGCCGCGCCTCGGGGGCCCGTCGGGGTTCCCTCCGCTCCGACCTCTCCCCCTAGGTGGGTCCCCGGCTCGGCGCAGACAGGCGCTCGGCCAGGTAGGCCAGCGCCATCGGATAGCGGTATTCGATGCGGCCGTGGGCTCCTTCGAACAACTCGAAGTGCACGTCGGTGACGCCGATGGATCGCAGCGCATCGCGGAACGCCTGTCCTCCGATCTCGAGAAACCACTCGTCGCTGGTACCGCCGTCGATCCAGATCGCTCGCTGAGCCCGGAGGGCATCCGCATAGCGGGGCACCATGCGCACCGGGTCCCAATCGAGCCACCGTGCCCAGACCTCCTCGTCGAGCACCCCGTTCTCTGGGTCGAACGGGAGGCGCGGGGTGCCGTCGGGGTCGGCCGAGAAGCAGGCGGAGACGGCCAGCATCATCACGAGGGTGTCGTCACCTGGTTTGGTGAAGGCGACCCGGCCGCGGAAATCCGACCACCACCGGTCGATCGATCCGTCGTAGTCCCTCAGGTGACGGACGGCCTTGCCGAACTCGGTGATGTAGCAGTACTCGTACAGCGCGTCGCCGGCGTGCGTGGCGAGTCCACCGAACAGGTCGGGGCGCAGCATGGGCGTGATCATGGCGCCGAAGCCACCACTGGACTTCCCCTGGATGCCACGGTGCTCCGGGCTGGCCAGGGTCCGGTAGTTCGAGTCCACCCAACGCACCACGTCGTCGCACAGGTAGGTGTGGTACCGACCCGTTCCGGGCGAGTCCACGAATTGCGAGCCTCCGTATGTCGTCCACGCGTCGACGTACACCACGATGCACGGCGGAGCTTGCCCGCTGGCGAACAGATCGTCGACCAATTCGGGGAACGTCGGACGAAACGCGCTGCGGTTGTCCCACATGGTGACGGATCCCGTGAAGCCCTGGATCTCGTAGACCGCCGGGTACCGCCTCTCCGGGTCTTGGTCATAGCTCGGCGGGACGTAGACCCATACCGGTCGGTCGGCCGGGTCGCCGAGAGGGTTTCCCTCGAGGGCGACCGAATGCATCGTGTGCCGCTCGAGCCGGCCGGCGAGTTCCGCTTCCCAGGGCAGTCTCATAGTCGGGCACCCTACGACTCCGGCGCAGCCTCGCAACACACGTCGGCCCCGAAACAATTTCGCCGGACGCGTCCCGTCGGCGGAGGTTGGTTCACCTGGGACTCCGCCCGATACGTTCTCGCCCCGTGGAGCAGCCCTTGGCCGATCTGGTCGGTCCCGACCTGCGCGTGCTCTTCTGCGGGATCAATCCCGGGAAACTGTCGGGCGAGCTCGGCCTGCACTTCGCGGTGGCGGGCAACCGGTTCTGGAGGTTGCTCTGCGCGGGAGGGTTCACCGAATCCGTGCTCTCACCCGAGGAGCAGCACATACTGCCGGCGCTCGGCGTCGGCATCACGAACCTCGTGCCACGGGTGACCGCCGCCGCGAGCGAGCTCAGCGCCTCCGAACTGCGCAAGGGCGCAACGCTGCTGGAGGCCAAGGTGGAGAAGCTGCGACCTCGCTGTGTCGCGGTGTTGGGACTGCAGGCGTACCGGACGGCGTTTCGTCGACCCGGCGCAACCATCGGGCCCCAGCCCGAACAACTCGGCGGAGCACTTCTTTGGCTCCTGCCCAACCCGAGCGGCCTCCAGGCTCGGTATCAAGTTCCTGAAATGACTGAAATGTTCACGTCGCTCTGCGTCGCGACCGAGAAGCCATGAGGCCGGACTGCGGGCCGACTCCGTGTCGGAAGCGCAGTGGATGGTGTCGCGCTCAGATGACTCACTGGTAACCGAGGAGCGAGTTCACGAGTCACCGGTTGTGGCCGTTCGATCGCTTCGGGCGACGACGGGAGCGCGGTGTCGCGGTTTTCCCTCGGGTGCAATGATTGCGCCAGGACAATGCCAGAAGCGCCCCGTGCAGCATCAGAAATCAAGCGGCTCGCCGCAGTCCAGAGGACTCGTCTTCTCGGCACGCCCGCCGAAGAGCGCTTCGATCGGATCACCCGGCTCGCCAAGCGCCTGTTCGATGTCCCCTTGGCGGCCCTGGACATCGTGGGCGACAGCCTGGCGTGGTTGAAGAGCGTGCAAGGGTTCGACGCCGTCGAAGGTCTTCGCAAGGACAGCTATTGCCACTACACCGTCTTGGACAACGAGATCTGTCTCGTCCACGACGCTCGCTGCGATCCCCGGGTGTCTGACAGCGCCTTCGCGGACACCTGGGTGTTCTACGCCGGCGTCGCCCTCCATTTCGAAGGACAGCGCATCGGTGTGCTCTGCATCGGCGACACCACCCCGCGGCACTTCGACGACGAACACCTCGATGCACTGCGCGATCTGGCGGCGCTGGCGGAGCACGAGATCCAGGTGGCGGTGCTGTCGGAGGCGCAGATGACGCTGGCGGCGACCAACGAAGAGCTCGAGATGAAGACCCGCGTGGACGAGCTGACCCGCCTTTGGAATCGTCAGGCCATCATGGAGGTGGCGGCGATGGAGCAACTACAGGACGGCGGGAACGTCGCGCTGGGCATCCTGATGATCGACCTCGATCAGTTCAAGCTCATTAACGACACCCACGGACACCTGGCGGGCGATCAGGTGTTGCGCGTGGTCTCCGAGCGCCTGCGGGCAGGCGTCCGACCCATGGACGCGGTGGGACGGTTCGGCGGCGAGGAGTTCTTGGCGGTGCTCACCGGGCTCACCCACGAGGACGTGGTCGTGTCGGCCGAGCGCATTCGCGGCGTCATCGCCAAGTCGCCGATCGCCTACGAGGAACGCGCGATCCCCGTCACCTGCAGCATCGGCTGCACGCTGTCGACGCCCGGCGACGACGTCGACACCATGGTGAAGCGAGCCGACGTGGCGCTGTACCGCGCCAAGGCGCTTGGCCGCAACCGCGTCGAGATGGAGCGCTAGCTCCTCTCCCACGCGCCGCAAGGTCACAGTGGGTACCATCCGGACCCAGGCTCGGACGGTCGGCGAACTCGGCCGAGGGCCCATCGAGATCGCGAGACGCAGTCATGGACAGGGAAGAAGGCATTCCGGTCGACGCAACGCTCGAAGGCGACATCGACGAGGTGGAACAGGCCGTGGCCCGCTACCTCGGGGATGCGACCGACGCCTCCCGCGCCGCGTTGCTGGCGGCCTTGGAGCGTCTCGATGATCGGACGGATCAGAGTGATCAGTACCAGAACTCGGTCATCGGCTCCGCGGCGATCGGATTCGCCGCCAAGGGCGAGGTCCTCGGGGAGACGAACCTCGATCCCGTTGTCGACCAGGTTCCGTCGGACGAATTGAGGGCACAGGTCGCACTGGTCAGGGCGGCGAAGGACGAAATCCGCGGCCCGAGTCCCGCCACCTTTGCGTCTCTGCAGGCCGCGAGCGCGGCGCTCGCGGCCACGAGGAGTCAGGGCACGATCTAGCCATGTCCCCGAGGTGCCGCCGCGCCGTCGGCGCGGCCGTCGTCCTCGCCGCGCTGCTCCTCGGCGCGTGTGGGGCACCCTCCACCACGGAGCGCACGGACGCGACCGTCTTTGCCCCGTCCACCACCACGACCGCCCCGGCGACGACGACCACGTCACCGCCCTGTCCCGCGTACCCGGCCGCCACGTACGGCATCGACCCCAACGCCCTGGCCCAGACCGGCGGCGGCTCCCAGCTCGTCACCGTCGTCGATCCGACCGACCAGAGCGAGGACGGGATCTTCGTGGCGTGGACGCAGGGCCCCGGCGGCTGCTGGAGCCCGGTCGCCTTCGCGGGTGAACCGGCGCAGCCGTATCAGGCGCAGACGGGGTCGGGCGGCCTGCTCCCGATCGCCCAGCGCGTCCCCGGCGACTTCGCCACGCCGACCGGGCTGTACGCGTTCGGCGACACCGTCTACGGCAACTCGAGCGTGAGCCCCACGACGCGTTACCCGTACCACCACCTCGTCTGCGGGGACTGGTGGGACGAGCAGCCGGGGAGCCCGACCTACGACACCTTCGAGAACGTGCCGTGCGACAGCACCCCGCCCTACGCGGCCGACTCCGAGGCGCTGTGGACCGAGACCCAGCCGTACCAGCACTTCATCGACATCCCGATGCCCAACCCGCCCGACGACGGCGCCGGGATCTTCCTCCACGACGACATGGCCGTGGGCTACACGGAAGGGTGCGTGGCGCTCCCGGATGCCGAGCTGGACGCGGTGCTCGGCTGGCTCGACCCCGCCGACAGCCCGCACATCCTGATCGCCGTCGCCTGAGTAGGCGTCCGGTCCCCGAGCCGCCTCAGCCCGGCGGCGGCTCGATCGCCGTCGGATGCTTCGGCTGATACAGACCGATCTCGCCGCCGCTCGGGAGCCGGATCTTCGTGACCGAGCCCCAGCGCGCCTCCTCGACGTCGGAGAGCTCAACGCCCCGCTCGGCGAGCGAGCGCATCTCGGCCGCAAGGTCGTCGCACATGAGGTACAGCTCGGCCGCCGGCGCCTCCGCCGGGTGCACGGCGGCCTCGGCGGGCGGCAGGGCAAAGATCAGCCAGCCGCCCCCGGCGTCGACCGAGTCGAAGCCGAGCACGTCCGCCAGGAAGGCGCGATCCGCCTCGGCATCCGTGCTGAAGAGCACCAGGTGCGCGCCGAAGATCATCGGTGCCATCCTGCCGCGACCGCGGTGGCCTCGGAGAGCGGCCGCCACGCCCCCGCGCCTCCGGTCAGTCGGGGGCTTCAGGGCCCGGGCTCGACCAGCAGGTCGAGGTAGGCGGCGCCGGTGTCGGGCACCCGGCCCTGGCCCCAGCACTCCACGGGGAACGACACCATGATCATGGAGTACAGGAGGTGCATCAGGTTGACGGCGTCCTCGGGCATGTCGTCGAGCGCGAACTTGTCGCAGTACGCCATCGCCTCCTCGTAGCGCGCCGTGATGGCGTCGTAGAAGGCCTGCATCTCGTCCATCGGGACCGCCAGGCGCTGGGCGAAGCGCTCGTGCTCGGTGGCCAGGCACCAGGTGGCGGCGAACGGCTCCAGGTCGGAGAACTCGGCCGGCAGCATCGTCGGCGTCATCGCGTCAGACCCCCGCCTCCTCGAGCTTCTTGTAGTCGTCGACCCACTCCGCCGCCACCTTGTGCAGGTGGCGGCACAGGACTTCCTGGTCGTTCAAGCGGGAACCGCTCGAGCACCCGTGACTCGAGCATCGTCTGGGTGGCCTCGAGCGTGTTCGCGTCCTGCAGCCCGTACTCCTTGAACGACACCGCGGCCAGCTCGTGCGCCACGCGCTCGCGTGGCGTCTTGCGCCGGGACGAAGTACAGCGTGCCCTCGAACACGTGCGAGCCGTGGCCCGTCGGCCAGTAGTGGTACGTGAGGTACCAGTTCTGCCCCCAGACCAGGATCACGAAGTTCGGGAAGATCTGGAACGAGTCGAGGCCCCATGGGTCGCACCCGGCCGGGTTGATCCCCGCCGCCTTCTGGTCGTACTCGAGGTCGGGCTTGTCCCACGGGCCGAAGAGGCCGCTGCGCGTGATCCGCTCTATCGGCTTGAGCATGTTGTCGGGCAGGTTCCACGGGTGGATGCCCGCCGTGCTGACGACGCGGTGCGGGCCGTCGATCGTGTACGCCGGTGCCTCGAAGCCGGCCTGCTGCGCGGCGGCCGACCAATCGGGTGGCGTCTGCTTCGCGTGCAAAACGGGTGCGTGGTAGAACTCCTGGAAGGCGTCCATGTAGAGCTTCCAGTTCGCGTTGACCGTGGCGCGGTAGAACCAGCGCTCCGTCTGCTGGCCGAACGGGTAGTTCTCCAGCTTGGTCACCATCGGGCCGAGGAACTCGAGCAGGCTCTGCTCGGGCTGCTTGGCCAGATTGACGAAGATGAACCCGGCCCACACCTCGCAGTGGAGCGGGACGAGGCCGTAGTCGGCCTTGTCGAGGTCGAAGAACTCTTGCTCCTGCTGCACGAAGGCGCACGCGCCGTCGAGGTCGTAGCGCCAGCCGTGGTACTTGCAGACGAACTGGCGGCTGACGCCGCTCGTCTCCTCCTTGGGGAAGTCGCGCCACACCAACTTGTTGCCGCGGTGGCGGCACACGTTGTAGAACGCCCGCACCTCGTCGTCGGTCCCCCGCACGATCACGACCGACGTCCGGGCCACCGCGAGCTCCTTGGTGAAGTAGCTGCCCTTGCGCGGGAGCTGCTCCACCCGGCCCACGTTCAGCCAGGCGCGCTTGAAGATGGCCTCGCGCTCGAGCTCGTAGAACTCCGGGGAAATCGAGTCCTCGTAGGAGATGGGCTCGGTGCCGAGCTGGAAGTGCTCTGTCCAGCTGCCCTCCGGTGGCTTGGGCCAACGTGCCATGAGCGGGTCCTCTCGTCGCAGCGGTCGATGACGACCCGAAGATAGCATGCCTCTCGCAGATGAGAAGGGCGTTTCCGCCCGGCGCTCGTGCCCTCTCCGGCCTGCGTTCAGGGCCTTCCGGGCCCACTCCTCTCGACCGCCGGCGATCTCCGCCTTGTGGAGCGTGTTCGCCGCCAGCCGCATGTGGGCGGCGTCGACCAGCCGGCCGTCGCGCCCGATGGCGCCGACGCCCCCGGCCTCCGCCTCCCGGTACGCGGCGATCGCCGCGCGTGGCCTCGGCCACCTCCTCGGGCGTGGGCGAGAACACCTCGTTGGCGATCGGCACCTGGCTGGGGTGGATGGCCCACTTGCCGTCGAAGCCGAGTGCGCTGGCCGCCGTCGCCGAGCGCCGGTAGCCGTCGGCGTCGGCGTAGTCCGGGTACGGCGCGTCGATCGCGTCGAGCATCGCCGCCCGCGCCGCGGTGAGCACCTGGGCGCGGGCGAAGTGCCAGAAGTCGCCGGGGTACTCGACGACCGGGTCGAAGTTCCCGTCGACGCGGGCGTGGAGCGACGCCGAGAGGTCGCCCGCCCCGAAGATCAGCGCCTCGAGCCGGTCGCTCGCCTGCGCGATCTCGAGCGCGCGGGCCAGCCCTTCGGCGTCCTCGATCAGCACCTCGAGGCCGATGCGCCTGCGCAGCCCGAGCTTGGCCTCGAGCTGGCCGAGCAGCACGTCCACCCACCAGACGTCGCGGGCCGTGCGCACCTTCGGCACGATCAGCACGTCGACGCACTCCCGCGCGCCCGTGACGATCTCGATGATGTCGCCGTGGCACCACGGCGTGTCGATCCCGTTGACCCGCACCGCCCGCACCGTGCGCCCCCAGTCGAGGCCGGTCAGCGCGCCGACCGCGATCGCCCGCGCGGCCTCCTTCACCGACGGGCGCGCAGGCGTCCTCGAGGTCGAGGAAGACGAGGTCGGCCCCCGCCGTGGGCGCCTTCTCGCACATGCGCTCGCTGCTGGCCGGCGTGGCCAGCTCCGAACGACGGGCTCGGGGTGCAGGCACTGGTCCCTCCCGTCCTCTCCTCGACCGCTCAGATCGTCCCGGCCGCCCGCAGCGCGGCCAGGCGCACGGCGTCCAGGCCGAGCAGGCTCACCGTAGACCGCGTCGTTGTCCGCCCCGAGGCCCCGCCCGAGGTGCGTCGACGACCCCCGGCGTCTCGCTGAAGCGCGCCACCGGCGCCTGCACCGTCATCGGCCCGAGGTCGGGGTCGTCGACCCCGACGAACGAGCCGCGCGCTGGCCAGATGCTCGTCGGCCAGGAGCTGCTGCGCGTCGTAGACCGGCGCCGCCGCCACCTCGGCCCGCTCGAACGTGTCCATCACCTCGGCCAGCGTCCGCGTCGCGATCCAGGCGGCCACCAGCGCGTCGACCTCCACCGCCTGCGCCTGGCGCTCGCACCGGGTCGGCGTAGCGCGGGTCGTCCACCATCTCGGGCCGGTCGATGGCCCGGAACACGCGCAACGCGATGTTCGGCGACGCGCTCGAGATCGCGACCCACTTGTCGTCGCTCGTCCGGTACGCGTTGCGCGGCGCGCTGGCGGGGAGCAGGTTGCCGACGCGGCCGGTGACCTTGCCGAGGTGGCTGTAGGCGAGCGTCGACGTCTCGATGAGCCGGGCCAGCGGCTCGATCAGGTTGACGTCGATCAGCTGCCCGCCGGCCCCGTGCACGTCGCGGTGGTAGAGCGCCAGCATCACGGCGGCCGTCGCCGACTGCGACGCCACGCCGTCGGCCAGGAAGAAGGGGGGCAAGGTCGGCGGGCCGTCGGGTTGGCCCGTCACGTGGGCGAACCCGCTCATCGCCTCGGCCAGGGTGCCGAAGCCGGGCCGGTCGCTCTTCGGCCCGCCCAGCCCGTAGCCGCTCACGTGCAGCATCACGACCCGGGGGTGCGCCGCGTGCACCGACTCGTAGTCGAGACCCCACTTGGCGAGCGCGCTCGGCCGGTTGTTGACCACGACGACGTCGCTCACGTCGAGCAGGCGGTGGAACAGCTCCTGGCCGTCCGCCACCCGCAGGTCGAGCGTGACGCACTGCTTGTTGCGGCTCATGCTCTTCCAGAACAGGCCGACGCCGTCCTTCTGGTCGCCCCAGGTGCGCAGCGGGTCGCCGACCCCGGGCTGCTCGACCTTGATCACCTCGGCCCCGAACTCGCCGAGCATCGTGGCCACCATCGGCCCGGCCGCCAGCGTGGCCGCGTCGATGACGCGGAGGCCCCGCAGCGGGAGGTCCGGACCTCAGGCACCCGGCGCCGCCGCCGGGCGCTCCGAGCCCGAGGTGCTCGCGCAGCGTCGTGCCCTCGTAGTGGTCGCGGAACACGCCGCGGCGCTGCAGCTCGGGCACGACGAGGCGGACCACGTCCTCGTAGGCGCCCGGGCTGTGCGTGGCGGCGATGACGAAGCCGTCGCAGGCGCCGCTGTCGAACCACGCCTCCATCTGGTCCGCGATGTCCGGTCCGGTGCCGACGAAGCGCGGGCCCTGCAGCAGCGTGGCCCGGTGCCCGGCCAGGTCGCCCAGCGTCACCGTCTCGCCCCCGATGTGCGTCTTGATGTTCTGCACCAGGCCCCGGATGCCCGACACCGACGCGATGAGCTCGTCGGTGATCGGCGCGTCGAGATCGAGCCCGGCGAAGTCGTAGTTCATCAGCTCGGAGAGCAGCGTCAGCGACGCCATCGGGTCGACCAGGTCGTTGAGGAACATCTGCTCGCGCTCCTCGGCGTGCGCCTTGGACTCGCCGACGACCGTGTACGCCATCGGGAGCATCTTGACCGATCTCGGGGTCGCGGCCCCGCTCGCCGATCTTCTCCTTCTGGTCCTTGTAGTGCGAGCGGGCGATGTCGATGCCGGGGTCACCGGTGAAGATCAGCTCGGCCCAGCGGGCGGCGAACTCCCGGCCTCGCCCCGACGACCCGGCCTGCAGCAGGACGGGCCGGCCCTGCGGGCAACGCGGCACCGTCAGCGGCCCGCGCACGTTGAACCACTCCCCCTCGTGGTTCAGCTCGTGCACCTTGTCCGGGTCGGCGAACAGCGGCGTCGCGCGGTCGAGCACCAGCGCGTCGTCGTCCCAGGTGTCCCACAACCCGGTGGTCGCCTCGAGGAACTCGTCGGCCCGGTCGTAGCGGACGTCGTGCGGGATCGCCTCCTTCAGCCCGTAGTTCTGCGCCTCGCTGTCGTTGACCGACGTGACGACGTTCCAGGCGGCGCGCCCGCCCGAGAGGTGGTCGAGCGTGGCGAACGTCCGGGCGACGTGGAACGGCGTGTAGTACGTCGTCGAGTACGTCGCCCCGAGCCCGATGCGGTCGGTGACCGCCGCGCAGATCCCGAGCACGATGCTGAGGTCGAGCTTCACCGGCCGGGCGCCCGTGCGCACCGCCTCGGCGACGGAGCCGCCGTAGATCCCGGGCATGGCCAGGCGGTCGTCGAAGAACATGAGGTCGAAGCAGCCCTGCTCGAGCGTGCGCGCCAGCTTCTCGTAGTACCCGGCGGTCAGGAACCCGTGCTCGGTGGCCGGGTGGCGCCAGGACCCGGCGTACACGGTGGCGTTGCCCGCCTGCATGAACCCGACCAGGGCCATCTGCCGCTTCGTCTTGGCCATCGGGCGTCCTCTCTCTTATGGATTGTCCACGTCGCAACCTAATATGTAATATTTCAGATATCAAACTGATCAGCACCACGGTCCGGGCCCAGGCGGCCAGCGAGCTGCGCGACCGGATCCTCACCGGGCGCCTGCGGCCGGGCGATCGCCTCGACCTCGACGAGCTCACCGCCGAGTTCGGCATCAGCCGCACGCCCGTCCGCGAGGCGTTGCTCGAGCTGTCCTACGAGGGCCTCGTCGCCATCACCCCGCGCAGCGGCATCGCCGTGGTCGGCATCACGCCGGAGGACGCGGTCGACAACTTCGCCATCCTGGCCGCGCTCGCCGGCAAGGGGGCCGAGCTGGCGACGGCGCGCATCACGCCCGACGAGCTGCGCGACCTGCGGGCGCTCGCCGCGGCGATCGACGACGCCGACGACGTGGTGGCGGCGAACCGCCACTTCCACCGCGCCATCAACCTGGCCGCGCGCTCGCCGCGTCTCCTCACGTACGTGCGCCAGGCGCAGCGCGTCGTGCCGGGCAACTACTTCGAGCTCTTCCCCGAGCAGGATAAGCGCAGCCGGCGCGAGCACGCCGACCTGCTCGATGCGATGGCGCGCGGCGACGCCGCCGAGGCGCGGCGCATCATGGAGGCGCACGTGCTCAGCGCCGGCGAGGCGCTGGGCGACTGGCTGGCCGGGATCGAGGACGACGGCGCCGGGGCCGGGGCCGCACGCGCCTGACGGCGCCGCCGGTCAGACCGTCATCGTCAGCCGCGCCCCTTCGAGGAGCTCGCCACCGCTCGGCGTCGCCGTCGGGGTCGAGCAGCCACTGCACGAGGTAGCCGTCGGAGACCGCGATGAAGAACGACGCCACGGCGCGGGCGATGTCGGCGGGAGGTCCGGCACCATGACGAGGATCGCCTCGATGATCCGCCGTCGCATCTCCTCGTAGCCCGCGGCGAGCCGGGTGCGGAGCGGGTCGCTCCGCTCGGCCTGCGCCAGCGCCTCGACGAACGCCACGAGCAACGGCCGGAATTCGTCCGTCAGGTCCGTCATGGCCAGCCATGCGGTCGACACCGCGTGATGCGGGTCGGTGGACCCGGGGTCGAGCGTCCCGGCGAGCGCCACCACCTTGTCCGTGTACTCGAGGAAGGCGTCGTCGAGCGCCTGCGCCAGCAATGCGTCCTTCGAACCGAAGTGGTACCCGATGGACGCCAGGTTGGTGCCGGACTCGGCCACCAGGTCGCGCGCCGTCGTCTTGGCGTAGCCCCGGGTGACCAGGCACCGCCGGGCGGCCGCCAACAGCTCCTCCTTGTGCCCCATCGCGAGCTCCTCCTCTATACAAATGTATAAGACAAGCGTATACTCCGGCGACATGGAACGCACTGCTCCCCCCGGGCCCGAAGTCGCCGGGCTTCGTGCAGGCGATGTCGATCGGCCGTCTCCCCCAATTCCTCGAGTCGTGCCACAAGCGCTACGGGGACCGTTTCACGGTCAACCTCGGACGGCGGTTCGGCACGTTCGTCTACCTCGTCGACCCCGAGGACATCCGCGCGGTGTTCCACGGCGACGACTCCACGGTCCTGCTCGCCGGCGCGGCGAACGCGCCGTTCCTCGGCCGGGTGCTCGGGCCGTCGTCCGTGCTCTGCACCGACGGCGAGACGCACCTGCGACAGCGGCGCCGCCTCAGCGGCCCGTTCCACGGCGGCTCGATCGCCGAGCTCGTCCCCCTGATGACGCGGCCTGGCGGCCGAGGACATCGAGACGTGGCCCGTCGGGCAGGACTTCGCGCTGCTGCCACACACCCGCGCCATCACCATGGACGTGATCCTCCAGGCCGTGCTCGGTGTGGCCAAGGAGGACGACCCCGAGCGCCACGAACGCATCCGCACGACCCTGGCCGACCTGGTGGACCTCGACACGCTCCGCCTGGCGCCGTTCGCCTTCCCCGCCCTCGCCAACGTCTGGCCGTGGACGCGCTACCGGGCGCTGCAGGAGCGCGCCGACGAGATGCTCCGCAGCGAGATCGAGCGCTGCCGCACCGACCCGGGCCTCGAAACGCGCACCGACGTGCTCGCCATGCTCGTCCGCCACCGCGAGGACGACGACACCGCCATGACGACGTCCGAGATCCGCGACCAGCTCGTCACGCTCCTGCTCGCCGGCCACGAGACGACCGCCACCGGGCTGGCGTGGACGTTCGAGCGCCTCGTCCGGAACCCAGCCGTCCTGGCGGCGACCGTGCGGGCGGCCCAGGAGGGCGACGACGCCTACCTCGACGCCGTCATCACCGAGAGCCTGCGGATCCGGCCGGTCGTGCCCGACATCACGCGCAAGGTCACCAAGGACGTCACCATCGGCGAGGGCGCGCGAGCGCTCCGCTGCCGGCGGGCACCTTCGTCGACCCGGCGGTCTACCTCGTGATGCGCGACCCGCGGCTCTACCCCGAGCCGTTGGAGTTCCGCCCGGAGCGCTTCGTCGGGAAGCGGCCCGACCCGAACGTCTGGATCCCGTTCGGCGGCGGCAGGCGGCGCTGCCTCGGTTCGGCCTTCGCCCTGACCGAGATGCGCGTCGTGGTCGGTGAGGTCCTGCGGCGCGTCGAGCTCGCCCCGACGACGCGGCGCGCCGAGCGCGCCCGGGTGCGCCACGTCACGTTGACGCCGCACAAGGGTGCGGTCGTCACCGTGCGCCGGCGGCTCTACCCGCGAGCCGTCCGACGAGCGCTTGAGCATGCGGTCGACGTTGGCCCGCAGCTCGGGCGTCGTGAACGACCGGTCCTCCGCCGCCAGCGCGTAGTCGAGCACGGCCAGCACGGCCCGCTCCATCTGGATGTTGAGCACCCGCTTGGTGTCCTCGACCGCGCCCTTGGGCAGGCGGGCGATCCGGCGGGCGCACTCCATCGCATCGAGTGAGCACCTGATCGTCGGCGCACCACGTGGTTGACCAGGCCGATCTCCGCCGCCCGCTGCGCCGGGATCTTGTCCCCCGTCAGCGCGTACTCCTTGGCCAGCTGCAGGCTGGTCAGCAACGGCCACACCACCGGTCCCCCGTCGGCCGCCACCAGCCCGAGGGCGACGTGCGGGTCGGCCAGGTGCGCGCTCTCCGCCATGTAGACGATGTCCGACAACGCGACGAGGGAACAGCCGAGCCCGACCGCCGGACCGTTCACGGCGGCGATGATCGGCAGCCGGCACCGCACCATCCCAGTCACGATCTGGCGTCCGTGCACGAGCGTCAGGCTCCGCAGTCCCTGTCCCGCGACAGCTCGTCGATGTACTCGAAGTCCCCACCGGCCGAGAAGGCGCGGCCGGAGCCGGTGAGCACGGCCACCCGGGCCTCCTCGTCGGCGTCCAGCTGCGGGAACAGCGCCGCCAGTCCTGCGTGGAGGACGTGGTTGGTGGCGTTGAGGCGGTCGGGCCGGTTCAGCGTGACGATCCGGATCGGACCGTCGGCCTCGACCTGGATCTCGTCGGGTAGGTCGTAGCAGCTTCATGACGTGGGCAGCTCCAGGATTCGATTGGCGATGAGGTTTCGTTGGATCTGCGACGTGCCGCCCATGACGCTCTGCGCGCGGCTGTAGAGGTAGACGCTGCAGCCACGTGTCGTCGCCGCCCGCGGCCGCGCTCCCCCCGACCGACACGGCGGCGTGGCCGACCGCCTGCTCGACCTCGGTCATCAAGAGCTTGTCGACGGAGCCCTCGGGCCCGTGCTCGACGCCGTCGAGCCGGTCCGACAGCCGGCGGCTCACGTGGCACCGCAGCATCTCCGCCTCGACGATCGCCCAGGCGAGGTCGCGGCGTTGCTCGGGGCCGAACGAGGACGGCGCGGCCTCCGACTTCGTGCACCATCTCGTTGACGAGCTTGCCGTAACGGGCGACGTAGCCGAGCTCTCCCGGCTCCCGTTCGTGGCTGACCACGGTCATGGCCAGGCGCCACCCCTCCCCGGGGGCGCCGATCATGTTGGCGGCGTCGACCCGGGCGCCGTCGAAGATCACCTCGCCGAACTCGCGCGTGATCCCGTTGATCATCTTGAGCGGCCGCTGCGTGATGGCGTCCTGGCGCATCGGCACGGCGAACGCCGAGATGCCGCGGTGCTTCGGCGCGTCGGGGTCGGTCCGGGCCAGCACGAGACACCAGTCCGCCGCGTCCGAGTAGCTCGTCCAGACCTTGTGGCCGGTGATCACGTACTCGGACCCGTCGGGCGCCGCCTTCGTCCGCAGCGACGCGAGGTCCGAGCCGGCATCGGGCTCGCTGAAGCCCTGGCACCACCGCTCACGCCCGCTGACGAGCCCGGGCAGGAAGCGCTGCTGCACCGCCTCGCTGGCGTGCTCGAGCAGCCCCTGCACCAGGTAGCCGACGCTGGGCCGGGGTGGCGCGCCGGCGGTGATGAGCTCCTCGTCGAGGATCACGTCGTAGACGCTCGGCAGCCCGTGCCCGCCGACGGACGTCGGCCACGAGAGGCCGAAGAACCCGGCGTCGTAGAGCGTCTGGTGCCACGCCGCCTGACCGGCCCAGTACTCGTCCGCCGTCGACGACGGCGGCAGCCCGGGGTTGTTGGCCGCCAACCACTGGCACAGCCGGCGCCTGAACGCAGCCTCCTCGGGAGAGTCACCGAAGTCCATCGTGGCCTCCGATGCCGCGAGCCGCGAGGAACGCGCTGCAGGTTCTCGCCGACGCCGCCGAGGACGTCAATCGAGAACAGGGCGCGACGCAAGAAGACGTGGGCCAGGCACTCCCACGTGTTGCCGATGCCGCCGTGCACCTGGATCGACGTCTCGCACACCGCACGTGCGGCCCGGGCGCAGTACGCCTTCGCCGCCGAGGCGGCAGCGAGCGCATCATCGGGTGCCGAGCGCGTCGACCGCCCAGGCGGCGTGCAGCGCGACGCTGCGCGACCCCTCCATCGCGACGAGGCCGTCGGCCAGCAGGTGCTGCACCGCTTGGAACGAGCCGATCGAGGCGCCGTACTGCTTGCGATTCCGTGCGTAGTCCGTGGCGAGCGCGAGGGCCCCCCGCATGGTGCCCACGAGGTCCGCGCACGCGATCGCCAGTCCGAGGCTCTGCCAACGCACCAGGTCCTCTGCGTCGAGTGCCCGCGCCTGTCCTGGGACCATGTCGACTCGACCCCCGTCCCGCGGGCGCGCGACCGACCGCGTCAGGTCCGCCCCGATCGCCTCTTCACCCAGATCCGTCGCGCCGAGGGCCCAGCCGCCGTCGATGGGCAGGAGAAGAAGGGCGGACGCCGCGCCCCGTGCGTCGACCGCCGCGGCATCGGGAGGAGCGCTGTCCGACGAGGCGATCGCCAGCTTCGACAGGTCCGCCGTCAGGGCGACGGTCTCGCCCGCGTTCGCCGAGGGTGCACCCGTGCGGCGACGGAGGTCCGCCGCCAGCGTGGGGCCGAGGAAGGCGGTGTCCGTCAGGCCGCGACCGAGCTCCTCGGCGATCACCGCCACCTCCACCCCCGAGGCCCAGGGGCTCCCGTCATCGGAGGCCGTGCGCAGCTCGCGCCATCCGGCGGCGGCGATGGCGGCATCGAGCTTGGCCGTCCGCTCGGCGTCATCGAGCTGCGCCACCGTCGCCGGCCCGAGGCGGTCGGCCGCTTGCGCGGCGGCGTCGCGCAGGGCCACCTGTTCGGGCGAGAGGCGGACGTCCACTCAGGCGTTCCCGGTGGACGCCGGCTCGATCCGCGGCGCCCACTCGTCGCGCAGCGTGCGGCGCAGCACCTTGCCCGACGGCGTCCTCGGCACGGCGTCGACGACGACCACGTGGTGGAGCCGTTTGTAACCGGCGAGCGCTTCCGCAACGAGCTGCTGGAGGTCAGCGGGAGAGACGTCGGCGCCGGGTGCCAACTGCACGGCGGCCACCGGCACCTCACCGGCGCGCTCGTCGGCCACACCGAACACCGCGCAGTCGACGACGGCCGGATGGGCGTGGAGCACGGCCTCGATCTCGGCGGGCGCGACCTGGAACCCGCTCACCTTGATCATCTCCTTGCACCGGTCGGTGAGGTGGACCCACCCGCCGGCTTCGAGCCAGCCGACGTCACCCGTGCGGTACCAGCCGTCGTCGAACGCAGCGGCCGTCGCGTCGTCGGGCAGATAGCCGGCCATGGCGGTGGCGCTCCGGACCTCCACCTCTCCTGTCTCGCCGGCCGCCACGACGTCACCCGACTCGAGGTCGACCACGCGTAACTCGACGTCACCGACGGGCAGTCCCGCCGACTCCAGACGCCACTCGTCGGGCTCGGTCACGGGATTGGCCGCGATGACCGGCACCTCGCTCGTCCCGTAGGCGGGTAGCCAACGGACGCCCGAGCGCACCGTCACGGTCTCGGCGACGGCCGGGGTCACCGGCGTCGCCCCCCACATGATGTAGCGCAGCGACGACAGGTCGTAGGACTCGAGGTCGGGGTGGTTGGCCATGGCGAGGGCGATCGGCGCCACCGCCATCTCGAGCGTCATGCGGTCGTCCTCGATGGCGCGCAGTTCGACGTCGAGATCGAAACGACGGTGCAGCCGGACGGTCGCCCCCGCGGCCGCCGCGGTCAACAGGTTGAGCAGCCCGAGGATGTGCGAGGGCGGCGTGGCCACCTGGAAGCGGTCGTCGTGGCCGAACCCGAGGGCGAGTTGCCAGTGCACGACGGCCAAGGAGATGGAGCGATGCGTATGACGGACCGCCTTCGGCCGATCCGTCGTGCCGGAACTGAAGACGTAGACGGCGTCGTCCGCTGTCGACGGCACACGGGAAGGCGGTGGCGCCGCGCTGGCACGGTCGACGATGGCGCCGCCAGCGTCGGCGTCGAGGTCCAGGACGGCGTCGCCACCGACCCGGGCCGACAGCAGCGCGACGCCGTCGCCGTCGGCCACCGCGAAGCGCGGGGACGTCAGGGCACACGCCGCGTCGACCTCGAACGCCTTCCAGGCGGGATTGAGCAGGACGGGGATCGCTCCCAGCTTGCTCGCGGCGTGCACGAGCACGACGAACTCGGGCCGGTTCGAGGTCATCAAGGCCAGGCGGTCACCGGGTCCGACGCCCTGGAGCGCAAGATGACGCGCCGCGGCGTTGCTCGCCCTCTGCAGTTCGGCATAGGTCCAGACGTCGTCACCCGCGAGCACCGCGGGATGATCAGGGAATGTTTCGCTGGCCGACTCGAGCCCGAAATGCATGAGGCCCCGGGTCATGGTGGAAACATTCTTCTCCGAATTGAGATTCAGCGTCAACACGATTGAAGGGTATGGTTATCGCCATGAGGAAGACGGGACCGGCGTGGCCCGCATGACCGACGCCGTGCCCGAGGCGGTGGACGAATCGGTACGCGCCGAGATCATCGAGACGGTGCGCAAATTCGTGCAGCGCGAGGTCATCCCGGTGGCGTCGGACCTCGAGCACACCGACACGTTCCCCGACGAGATCGTCGCCAAGATGCGCAGCCTGGGACTGTTCGGCATCACCATTCCGGAGGAGTTCGGCGGCCTCGGCCTCGACCTGCTCACGTACGTCGGCGTCATCGAGGAGCTCTCCTACGGGTGGATGAGCCTGACCGGCATCGTGAACACGCACACCATGGCGGCCACGCTGATCATGACGCACGGGAACCAGGAACAGCAGCGGCGCTGGCTCCCCACCATGGCCACCGGCGAGCGCCGCGGCTGCCTGTCGCTCTCCGAGCCCGACGCCGGGAGTGACACGCGCAACCTGTCCTGCCGGGCCGCGCGCGACGGCGAGGAGTACGTCATCAACGGGACGAAGGCGTGGGTCACCAACGGCGAGCGGGCCGGCATCGTGGCGCTGGCGGCGCGGACCGAGGAGGGGATCTCGGCGCTGATCGTCGAGAAGGAGCCCGGCCCCAAGTTCGAGGGCATCTCGGTGAGCAAGAACATGAGCAAGCTCGGCTACCGCGGCGTCGAGACGGTCGAGATGGCGTACACCGACCACCGCATCCCGGCCGCCAACCTGATCGGCGAAGCCGGGCGCGGGCTGCCGCAGATCCTGGGCGTGCTCGAGATCGGCCGCATCAACATCGCGGCCCGCGCCGTCGGCGTGGCGCGCGCCGCCTTCGACGCCGCCTTTTCCTACGCGCAGCAGCGCGAGACCTTCGGCAAGCCGATCGCCGAGCACCAGGCGATCCAGCTGAAGCTGGCCGACATGGCGACACGCCTCGAGGCGGCGCGCCTGTTGACGAAGAACGCGGCGGAGCGCAAGGCCCAGGGGCTGCGCTGCGACGTCGAGGCCGGGATGGCCAAGCTCTTCGCCAGCGAGACGGCGCTCGAGCTCGCCACGGAGGCGATGCGCATCCTCGGCGGCGTGGGTTACACGACCGAGTTCCCGGTCGAGCGCCTCTATCGGGACGCGCCGCTGATGGTGATCGGCGAGGGGACGAACGAGATCCAACGCCTCGTCATCGCACGCGGCTTGTTGGCCCGCGCCCGCGCTCAGGGCTGAGCGCCCTCCGCCTTCCTGCTCTCGGCCTGCGCCCGCAGCTCTCCGAGCACGGCGTCGGTGTGCTCACCCAGCTTGGGAGCCGGCGTCGACGGGCGCACCCGGACGTCGGAGAAGCTGACCGGCCCGTTGACCGAGCGCTGCACCGTCCCGTCGGGCTGCGGGCCGAGCTCGACGATGCCGTCGTTGGCCAGCAGCTGCGGGTCCTCCAAGACGGCGGCCGGACCTTGGGCCGGCGCCCACCACACACCGGCTGCATCGAGGCGCTCGGCCCAGACGTCGAGCGTCTCGCTGGCGATGATCTCGTCGAGGATGGCGATCACCTCGACGCGATTCTTGCGAATCGATCGCGCGTCGGCGAAGCGCGGGTCGTCCAGGAGGTCCTCACGCCCGAGGGCGCGGCAAACGCCCTCGATGTGGCGGTCGGCCTCCAACCCGGTGAAGAAGAGCCAGCGGCCGTCCTTCGTCTGGTACGAGTTCATGAGCGGCGTCTGGTTGGAGTGCCGCGCCTCGGCCGGCGCGACCTTTCCGAGGTTCGCCTGCAGGCTGAGGTCCCACCCGAGCACGTAGCTCCCAGTCCGCAGCAACGAGACCTCGACGACGCGCCCGCGGCCGGTCTGGCGTTGTTCGAGCACCGCGGCGAGAAGGCCGGCCAGCGCGGCGAGGCCGCTGATGTGGTCGCCGATGCCGCCGCGCGCGTTGAGCGGGATGCCCTCGGCGCTGGAGAGCTGCACCGACAGGCCGGACCGGGCCCAGAACGCGCCGATGTCGTAGGCCGGGCGGTTGCGGTCGTCGCCGCGCAGCCCGTAGCCGCTGACGCTGCAGTAGACGAGGCGGGGGTGCCGCTCGACCGTCGCCTCGGGCTCGAGGTCGAGGCCGTCGAGCGCGTCGGGACGGAGGTTGGTGAGGAAGACGTCCGCCGTCGCCAGGAGCTCCTCCAGGGCGGCGCGAGCGTCGTCGTCGCGCAGGTCGAGGACGATGCTGCGTTTGCCGCGATTGTCCTGCGCGAAGGCCGGGTTGGGGAAGTCCTCGCCGCCGATGCCGAGCGACCCGAAGGCCCGGCGCATGGGATCACCATTCGGCGGCTCGACCTTGATGACGTCGGCGCCCCAGTCGGCGAGGAGGGCGCCGGCCGACGGCGCGGCGACCCAGACGCCCATCTCGATGACGCGCAGGCCGGCGAGGGACGAGAGGCTCTCGCGCTTCTGAGGTGCTCATGCGAGGAGGCCTGCGGCGGCGGCTCGCTCGCGCAGGCTGTCCTTCATCACCTTGCCGGTTGCGTTGAGCGGGAGCTCGTCGACGATCTCGACGGCCCGGGGGACCTTGTAGTTCGCCATCTGGTCGCGGCTCCAAGCGATGATCTCGCTCGCGGTTGCACATCGCCTGACGTCACGACGAACGCCATGCCGACCTCGCCCAGCCGGTGATCGGGGATGCCGATGACCGCCGCCTGCCGCGATGGCGGGGTGACGCAGCAGGGCGTTCTCGATCTCGGCCGGATAGGCGTTGAATCCCCCGACGATGAACATGTCCTTCACCCGCCCGACGATGCGCAGCCGGCCCGCCTCGTCGATCACGCCGAGGTCCCCGGTGCGGAGCCACCCCTCCGGCGAGAGGACGTTCGCCGTCGCCTCGGGGTCGTCGAGATAACCAGCCATCACGCTGCCGCCGCGCAGCAAGACCTCGCCCGCCTCGCCAGCCGGGACGTCGCGGTCGCCCTCGGCGACGATACGCATCTCGAAGCCGGGCCTTGCCCTGCCGACGGTCGTGGCGATGGCCTCGGGGTCGTCCCCGACGGACGTCGCGCACGCGGTGCCGCCCTCGGTGAGGCCGTAGCCGGTGATGACGACGTCGAAAGGGAGCTCCTCGTGGACGCGGTGGATCAGCTCGACGGGGATGTCTGCCGCACCCGTGACGGCGACGCGCAGGGTCGAGAGGTCACGCGCGGCGCGGTCGGGATGGTCGAGGATCGCCTGGTAGATGGTCGGCGCTCCGGGCAGGACGGTCACCCGTTCCGCCTCCACGCGTGAGAGCACGGCGTCGACGTCGAACACCGGCTCGGGCAACATCGTGGCGCCGGCGACGACGCTGGCCAGGATGCCGGCCTTCAGCCCGAACATGTGGAAGTACGGGTTCACCTGCAGGTAGACGTCGCCCGCCCGTAGCCCGCTCATCGCCACCCAATCGCTGGCGACGGTGAGGGTGCGCCGGTGGGTCATGACCACGCCCTTCGGCACGCCCGTCGTCCCCGAGGTGAAGAGGATGTCGGAGGGGTCCTCGGGGCCGAGTGCGGCGCTGCGGCGGTGCACCTCTTCCAGTGCCGTCGGCGTGGCGCGCCGGAGGAAGTCGTCCCACTCAACGGCGTCGCCCGACGCCGTGCCGTGGGCGAGGACGATCGTCTCGAGGTCCGGCAGCGGCACGCCGGCCTCCTCGAGCAACGCGACGTAGTCGGTGCCGAGAAACTCGGCGACGGTCACCAACAGGCGGGCGCGGCTGCGGGCGAGGATGTCGGCGGCCTCGTGGCCCTTGAACCGGGTGTTGACGGGGACGAGCACCGCGCCGGCGTCGAAGATGCCGAGGACGGCGACCACCCATTCGGCGCAGTTGCAGCACCAGATGGCCACCCGGTCGCCAGGCCCGACACCGGATTCGACGAGGGCGGCGCCGAATCGGCGGGCTGCGGCGGCGAGCTCGGGGTAGGTCAGGGTCGTGCCGCCGTCGCGGACGGCGACGCGGTCGGCGTGGCGCGCCTCGGATGCAGCCAGCAACGCCGGGATCGACGGCCACTCGGGCCGGGCGGCCTGGGTCACCCGCCGGGCGCCACCCGGCGCCGGCCGGGCTTGGAGAACGCTCCTCTTTCCACGCAATAATGTTACTTTCAGAACGCGTCCTCATACGAGTGCCGCAGCGGTGGGCTCGGTCGCCGCGCCGGAGGGAGACGAGATGGCCACAACCGCACCCGCGCCGTACTACGACCCGTACGACTTCGACATCGACGCCGACCCGTACCCGGTATGGAAGCAGCTGCGCGACGAGGCGCCGCTCTACTTCAACGAGAAGTACGACTTCTACGCGCTGAGCCGCTACGCGGACGTGGAGCGCAGCTTCGTCGACTGGGAGACGTACAGCTCGGCCAAGGGGTCGGTGATGGAGATCATCAAGGCGAACATCGAGCTGCCGCCCGGCATGTTCATCTTCGAGGACCCGCCCGACCACGACCTGCACCGCGGCCTGCTCAGCCGCGTGTTCACCCCCCGGCGACTGGCCGCGATCGAGCCGAAGGTCCGGGACTTCGCCGCACGGACGCTGGACCCGCTCGCCGGGAAGGGGGGCTTCGACCTCATCGCCGACCTGGGCACGGAGATCCCGATGCGCACGATCGGCATGTTGCTGGGCATCCCCGAAGAGGACCAGCAAGCGATGCGGGACCAGATTGACGAGGGGCTCCGCCTCGACGAGGGCGACATGCCCGTTCCCTCCGTCGCCACGGTCGATCTGGGGACTTCCGAGTTCGCGACATATATCGATTGGCGCGTCGACCACCCGTCGGACGACCTGATGACCGAGCTGCTGACTTCGGAGTTCACCGATCGCGACGGCACCGTGCGCACGCTCACCCGCGACGAGATCCTCGGCTACCTCACTTTGCTGGCGGGCGCCGGCAACGAGACGACCACTCGGCTCATCGGCTGGGCGGGCAAGCTGCTGCCCGAGTACCCCGACCAGCGACGGGCGATGGCGGAGAACCCCGAACTCATCCCCAACGCGATCGAGGAGATCCTGCGTTTCGAGCCGCCCTCACCGGTCCAGGCACGTTTGGTCACGAAGGACGTGGAGCATTACGGCCAGGCGGTACCGGCGGGCAGCGTCATGGTGCTGCTCAACGGGTCGGCCAACCGGGACGAGCGGCAGTTCGACAACCCGGACGCCGTCGACATCCACCGCAAGGTCGGACGGCACCTCAGCTTCGGCTACGGGGTGCACTTCTGCCTCGGGGCGCACCTCGCGCGCCTCGAGGCGCGCATCGCCCTCGAGGAGATGCTCCGTCGTTTCCCCGAATGGGAGGTCGACCACGACAACGCCGTGCAGGCGCGGACCTCCACGGTGCGCGGCTGGGAGAAGCTCCCGATCTTCACGCCCTGACTGCCGTCTTAGAGCCGGTGGTCAGCCGGTCGAGCCAAGGGTGGCGCGCAGCCGCGGGCCGGCTTCGGACAGCCAGGCACCGATGACGTCGTCGAGCTCCTCGAGCTCGTCCTCGGTCACGTAGAGGCCGCGCGTCGGGAGGGTTGCCCCGAGCTCCACGAGGACGGGCCGGAGGTGCACCTCGACGGCGAGCGCGTGCTGCCTCCCGGCGCCCACCATCACGGGGACGACGGTCACGCCGTCGAGGTCCGTCGTGCTGAACCAGTCGAGGAACGACTTGAGGAGGCCGGTGTAACTCGCCTTGTACGTCGGCGACGCCACGACGGCGAGGGCACTGCCGCGGACGGCGTCGACGGCGACGCGCACCTCGACGGACGACCAGTCGAACAGTCGCGGCCCGAGCTCGGCCAGGTCGACGGTCGTCGAGGCGGCGCCGGTGAGCCCGGCCGCCTCCGCCGCCGCGGCCGCCACCGTCTCGGCCACCGCCAGGGTGCGCGAACGCGGCTTGGGATTGCCGACGACGACGGCGATCGCGCTCAACGCAAGACCGGGATGATCTGGGGCAGCTCGGTGCTGGTGCGGATGCCGGGCGCCGCGGCGCAGACGTAGGGGACGGCGTTCACTGGCCGATGGGCGGTCAGACCCGGTGACGTGGCCGCCCACTCGTCGGGCGGGACGGGGAAGTGGATCTCGACGTCCAGGGGCGTGTCGCCTTCGACGACGACGTGCCATCCCGTGGCGCGGAGGTCCCAGGCCGGGTCGACTTCGGCGCTGAGGTACCAGTTGGCGCTGAAGGACAGCAGGGGCCGGCCGTCGTGCATCCCCGTCACCTCCAGCCGCTGGGCGGCGATGGTCCCCGCCTCGATCCGGCCCGCCGCGATGTCGGTGGCGCGGCGCGCGACCGCCACCTGTCCCTTCGTCACCACGTCGTCGAGCGGGAGGGAGAGGGCGTCGGCGACCATGCCCATCGAGCCGGCGAAGGCGGCGCCACCGTGCGCCTCCACGCCGCGGGGATCGAAGTGCGAGGGGTCGCGCCCGAAGCCCATGAGGTCGAAGATCATCTCGGGCGAGTCACGCGAGGACATGTCAGCGAACTCCTCGATCACGAGCCGGTCCAGCCGGCGCTGCAGCGACAACAGTGCGAACGGCAAGGCCTCGGTGATGAACCCGGGGCTGGACCCGGTGCTGAAGAGGGTCGAGGCGCCGCGTGCGCAGGCGCCCTCGAGACGCGCCCGCACCTCGGGGTCGAGGCTGGCAGGCCAGTGGAATTCGCTGCGGGTGGACACGACGTTCGCACCCGACTCGAGCAGCCGGGTGATGGCGTCGACGTCGACCCGGTCACCCATGAAGAGGACGCAGTCGGGCCGGAGAGCCACGATCTCGTCGATGTCCCGGGTAGCCAGCACCCCCGTCGGCGCCACCCCGCACAGCTCGCCGGCGTCCTTCCCGGCCTTCGACTCGGAGTAGACGTAGAGACCCACCAGCTCGAGATCGGGGTGCTCGATGACCGCTCGCAGCGAGCGCAGGCCGATGTTCCCGGTCGCCCACTGCACGACCCGATAGGGCGCACTGCTCATGATTGGCGCTTCCCTCCTGACCCTCCGGTGGGGTCGACGCCGACGCTATGTGATGCGGGCCCGCCGACGCACCGGGCCTATGGCGGAGGACCGGGCACGGTGAAACAATGCGGCTCCGTCCATGACGAGCCCCTCGCCGCCCCGCCTCACCCCAGTCCCCTTCTCCGAATGGGACGAGGAGACCCGTGCCACGTTGCTGGCCCACCTGCGCCGGCCCGAGCTCTATCTCTCGGGAGCGGCTGATGCGCCACCCATGCCCGTCGTGCTCGAGCTCTTCGCCCACCACGTCCCGCTGAGCGAGAGCTTCATGACCTTCACCGATCTGATGATCGGCGAGGGATCGAAGTTGGAGCCCAGGCTCCGGGAGCTCGCCATCCTGCGGGTGGCCTGGCGCACCGAGTCGGGCTACGAATGGAACCAGCATCGCCGGATGGGCGGCGACGAGGGACTGAGTGAGGCCCAACTCCTGGCGGTCGAGGACGGGCCGGGCTCGACGGTGTGGACGGGTCAGGAGCGCGCGGTGGTGGCGGCCACCGACGAGATGATCGACGACCATGGGGTCAGCGACGAGACCTGGGCCGTCCTGACCTCGACCTTCGAGGAGGGAACGCTCTTCGAGCTGCTCTTCGTCATCGGCGGGTACCTCTGCCTGTCCGTCGTGCTCAACAGCATCGGCCTGCGCGGCGACACGCCGGCACGGTCGTGAAGGCCGTCCAGAGCGGCGACGGTGCCGTCCGGGTCGTCGAGCTCGAAGAGCCGCCGGGAACGGGCGAGCTGCTGGACATGCAGGCGACCAGCATCTGCGCGTCCGACCTGAGCTACATCCGCTTCGGCAGCACCAACGTGCTGGGCCACGAGCTGGCGGGTCGGCGAAGCGACGGGACGTCCGGTCGTCGTCGAGGCGATCTACGGCTGTCTCGAATGCGACCAATGCCGGCGGGGCGCGTACAACCTGTGCCCGACGCACGGCCAGCGGGCGCTCGGCATCTTCGCCGACGGCGGCATGGCCGAGCAGTTCCGGGCCCCGCCCGAGCGCATGGTCGACGTCCCGGACGGTCTCGACCTCCGCGACGCGTGCCTCGTCGAGCCGGCGTCCGTCTCCTGGCACGCGCTGCGCCTGGCGGGGGTCGTCACCGGCACGCGTGTCGCCGTCGTGGGCGCCGGCGCGCTCGGCCTGCTCGCCGTGGCGGGAGCGCTCCGGATGGGGGCTGCCGAGGTCGCACTCGAGGCGCGTCACCCTCACCAGAAGGAGGCCGGCGCACGACTCGGCGCCTCGGTCGGCCCGTCCGGCGTGTACGACGTGGTGGTCGAAGCGGCCGGTTCGCTGGAGAGCCTGGCCCGGTGCGGCGAGCTGGTGGCGCCGGGCGGGAGCATCGTCGTTCTGGGCGTGCACTTCGGGCCGGTGGAGCTCGAGTGGCACCCGTTGTTCAACAAGGAGGCGCGCCTCATCCCGTCGCTCGGCTACTGCGCCCACGACGGCATACGCGAGATCGACGAGGCTGCGGCGATGCTGGCTGCGGACCCCGAGATCGTGCGCACCGTGATCACGCACCGCTTCCCGCTCGAGGACGCCGAGGAGGCCTTCCGCGTCGCGTCCGACCGGAGCAGCGGCGCCATCCGGGTGGTGCTCGAACCGTGAAGGCGACCGACCAGTTCCACCTCGGGATCGTGGTCGACGACCTCGACGCGTCGCTCGAGGAGCTCGGCGCTCTGTTCGGTTACGAGTGGTGCCCGGAGTCTCGCCGTCGGAGATCCCGGTCATGCTGCCGGAGGGCGAGATCACGCTCGACCTCCGCTTCGTGTACTCAAAGACCGAACCGCGGGTGGAGCTCATCCAGAGCGTGCCCGGGACACCCTGGGTCCCAGCGGCGGGATCGGGCATCCATCACGCGGGGTACTGGTCCGACGACATGGTGGGCGACGCGCAGGCTGCTCGTCGCTCGCGGGTACGCTCGAAGAGGCAAGGGGCATCTACCCGGACGGCGCGCCGATGTGGGCCTATCACCGCAGTCCGCACGGCCCCCGTATCGAGCTGGTGAGCCGCGGGCTGCAGCCAGGACTCGAGCAGTACTGGTCCTCCGGCTGACGGTGAGCCTCGGCGCCACCGGCTGATCAAGGGTCGGCGAGCCGCAGTCGCCACGCGCGGGGGTCGTGCGCGTGCGCACCCACCTCCAGCTCGACGTCGCCCAGAACGGGCAGCACACGGCGGCGGCTTGTGGCGTCCCAGGCCGCCAGCGGGAGCAGTGACGCCTCCACCGTTATGCCGGCCGATGAACCGGCGCGCACGAACACGGGTGCGAAGCCGACCACGAATTGCTCGCCCGCGTACGGGCCGCGGGACGCCGAGCCGTAGACCTGCACGACGTGGCCGCCGTCACGCGGGCCGGTGTTGGCCACCTCGACGCTCAGCGTCGCGCCGCCTGATGAAAGATCGACCAGCTCGACGTGGCGGATCTCGAACGTCGTGTAGGAGAGCCCGAACCCGTGGGGAAAGGCGGCGCTCTCGCCGAGCTTGTCCAGCAGCCGCTGGCCGTGGAAGCGGTCGTAGGTGATGGCGGTCGCGTCGCGGTCGAAGAATGGGAGGTGCTCCTCCGTGGTCGGGACGGAGAACGGCAGGCGGCCGCTCGGGTTGTGCGCACCGGTCAGCACGTCCGCCAGCGCGTGACCTCCTTCCATGCCGGCGTACCACATCATCAACAGCGCGGGCACCCGGGCGCGCCAGGACTCGGTGAGGACCGCGCCGGCGGCGACCATGGCGACGACCGTCCTCGGATTGGCGCCGGCGACGGCCTCGATGATCTCCTCGTCGACCGGTCGCAGGGTCAGCGAGGCGCGGTCGCCGCCGACCTGTCCCGGGTCTCCCCCTGCAGGGGTCCTCGCGCAGGCCCCGCGGCAGCTCGTCAGGAACCGGAGGGAAGAGCGACGCCAGCTCGCGATTCGACGCGATGTCGGGGCCCATGTACTCGCCTTCGTCCCGAAAGTCGTAGCCCACGACGACGAGAGCGACGTCGGCGGCGGCAGCAGCGGCGGCGGCCGCCTGCGGATCGTCGACCTCGACGACCTGCACGGAAGCGGCGGGAAAGGCGGCGCGCAGACCATCGAGGGGGCTGACGTGGGACGGAGGCCGGACATCCGAGGAGCCGCGGTCGCCCATGTTGGGGGCCGTGGCGAGGCGGCCGATCAGGGCGATCGATCGGACCGCGGCGCGTTCGAGCGGCAGCACGGGCTCTCCGTCCACCCGGTCGTTCTTCAGCAGCACCATCGAACGCGCCGCGACCTCCCGGGCAAGGGCCCGCGCCTCGTCGTTGGCGACCACGGACGGTGCGGGGTCCTCCCGGGTGCGCGTGGCGTAGGAGCGGAGCTGCGACTCGATCAGTCGGACCCCCGAGCGCTCGACCATGGCCCACGTGGTCTCCCCCGCGTCGAGTTGCCGGCGCAAGTGTTGGGCGCGGCCGTGACGGAACGGCTCCTCGAGGTCCATCCCCGCATTGAGCGCCTTGGCGCCGTCGCGCAGGCCCCAGATGAAATCGGTCCCGGTCATCCCCTCCCAACGCCAGTCGTCGCGCAACACCGTGGTCAGGAGGTACGAGTTCTGGCCACACCACTCGCCGTTGACCGAGTTGTACGCCGCCATGACGGCCGCCACGCCCTGCTCGGCGACGCGGTGGAAATGGGCCAGGTAGACGTCGTGGAGGGTGGTCTCGTCGACCGTGACGTCGACCGTGAAGCGGGCGTTCTCCATGGAGTTCACGGCGTAGTGCTTGACGCACGCCATGACCCATCGCTGCGTGCCGCGGGTCAACGCGGCGCCGAACTCGCCCAGGTGGTACGGATCGTCCCCGTACGTCTCCTGGATGCGGCCCCAGGCCGGGTGGCGGGGCAGGTTGATGCAGACGCCGCCGAAGAAGTTGCCGCCGAGGGCGCGGATCTCGCGGCCGATGACGTCCCCGACCTGTTCCTCCAGCGAGACGTCCCAGGTCGCGCCGCGCGCCATCGAGACGGGGAACGCGGTGGCTGCGCCGGCGACGCAGCCGCGGGGCCCGTCGACGAAACGGGTGCCCGGCAACCCCAGGCGATCCACCGCACCGTGCACGATCGGCGTGCGGTTGTAGCCCTCGGAGCGGAATACGGCCAGGCCCTCCCAGAAGTCGATGTCGCCGTCGAGCAGCCAGAGCCGCTCGCCGTCGTCGAGTCGGGCGTAGAGATCCCGGGCGACATCGCCCGCGGGCCGGCCCGCCCGGATCGCTCTCACGGCATCCTCAAATGCAGTCAAAGATGCCGGGCCTTTCGCGTGCCGCACACGAGACGTCGCACCGGCGCCGGACAGTAGTGCCGCCCACGGGCGTCCGCCTTTCTGCCCTCGTACGGGCGTGCCCGGGTTCTTTGACGCCGCAACCTGACGTTTGTTCCGACCCCGCGAACTGCTCAAAATCGTCCTCGCGGCGCTACCATACGGAAGAATGCCATCCCCGGGTATCCGCAGAGAAGAAATCCTTCAGACCGCCGCGCAGCTGTTCGCCTCGTCGGGCTTTCAGACGTCGCTGGCGGACATCGCCGACGCGTGCGGAATCCTGCCCGGCAGCCTCTATCACCACTTCGAGTCGAAAGAGGCCATCGTCGTCGAGCTCGTACTCCGATATCACGAGGACCTCGACCGAATCGCGAAGGAGGCACTCGACACGCTGCACGAGCCGGTCGCGCGCTCGGCGGAGGACAGGATCCTCGAGTTCGGACGGGCCATTGCGGCATGTGGCGTCGAGCACCGAGCTGCGTTGCTCTTGACCTTGTATGAGCCTCCGATGGTCGCGGGCGAAGAGCTGGCCGGACTGGCCATGCAGACGCCGGCGAGCATCCATGACGCCATGTACGAACTCCTGAAGGCGGGCCGCAAGTCTGGCAGCATTCGTTCAGGTATCGACCTTGCGCTACTGGCCGATCGCCTGTGTCAGAGCATGTTGCACGTCGGAGTCGGGGTCTCCCACGTCACGCCCGGTGGCGAGGAGGTGCCCGATCTCCGGATCAAGATCCTCCTTCACGGCATTGCGCAGCGAGATCCTTCGGATGCGACGCTGAACAGGTCGAGTGCTCTGCGCGCAGCACGGCGTGCCGTCGACCAGTGGGACGCTGATGCCGGTGACGACGACGACGACCGACTGGCGCACCTCTTGGCCGTGGCCCGCGCCGAGTTCGGTCGGCGCGGCTACGAATCGACCACGATCCGCGACATTGCCGGTGCGGCCGATCTGAGCACGGGCACCGTGTACCGGCTTCTGGGATCGAAGGACCAACTCCTCTTCAGCATCATGTCCTCGTATTCGGACAAAGTCGTAAGTGCGTGGGACGCGGTCGTACGCTCGGACTCGCCACCACTCGCCAAAGTGGACGCGCTGATGTGGGTCGCCATCAACGTCGTGGACCGGTTCAGCGACGAAGTCCGGATCACCCTCGCGTGGATGCGTCAATCACCCCCGAGCACGCCGACCTCGCCGAGTCTGGGCGTGTCCTTTACCGCTCAGCTGCGCCACGTGCGGGCGTTGCTGGCTTCTGGAACGCGGACCGGTGAGTTGCGCTACGAGGGCGGCACGGCCGAAATCCGGGCGAACTGTCTTCTCGAGTCCATCTGGGGTGCGGGGACTCCCGTGAATGCCGCCGGCATCGAAGGAGCGCACGCTCTTGCTCGCGACACGGTCCTTCGTGGCGCCGGCGTGCGTCACTGACGGACAGACCCGGTCGGCGCAAGGGGTGGACGTGGTGAGTCAGGGCGACGTGCAGCGTTTCAGCGTCTTGGCCTCGGCCATCGCCGCTCGCGCCGTCGGCGTGGAGCGACCGCCGCAAAACGGCCCGACGTGGACCGATGGCGCAACGATCTTCGTGGATCCCGCCAGCGGCGCGGAGTCCGCTCACCTGCGTCGTCGTGCAGGCGGCACTTCTCGGCTCCGGCAGCCTGGAGGCGGCTTCGCTCGACCGCATCGCCCGGAACACCAGCCTGGCGCGGCGTTATCTCGCGATCGAAGGACAGCGAGCGCTCGCCACGCTCGAATATCTGCTTCCCCTCTCGGCTCGCCGAATGATCGACCGCGATCTCGCAGCCCTGAGTTCCTCGCCGTCTGAGTCGCTGGGGATCGCGGCGGGTCGCGGACCTCTTCCGGCGCCGCCAGAGGAGTTCGGCATCATCCGACCCCGAGCCGTCCGGCGCATGGCGGAGCGGAGCGAGGTGGCCGGCGCCCTGCCGAAAGCCCACCTCCCGAGGTCGCAGGGTCGAGATCTCCTGCGCGAGCTCGACGACGACGAGCGTCTTGCCGACCCCGACCTGTTGTCGAGTCCGATCGGAGGCGGTGGCGCCCTTGGGCGCCTGCTCAAGACGTTGTTCCGTGACGCCCGATCCTCAACCGGCGGACCGCCGGGCGCGGACGCCGCGACCCACTGGAGCCGGCGCGTCGGGCAGGTCGGGCGGGTCGCGGCGACATCCCCGGTCCGGACACCCGCCCTGGCGGAGGGGCGTGGGCCGGGCCCGGGCAACACGACCTATCCCGAGTGGGACGTGCACCAGGGTCGCTATCGCCCGGAGTGGTGCACGGTGGTGTCCGTCGACCCCACGCCCGCCGACGTCGCGTTCACGATGCCCGACGTGCTCTCGGTTCGTCGACCCCTTTCGCATCTCGGCATCGCCCTCGAACGGCGCCACCGTCAATTCCAGGGCATCGACATCGACCTGGATGCGGCGATCGAGGCGCACGTGCAGACGCTCGCCGGCTCGGTGCCGGATGAAGCGGTCTACGTCGACCTGGTGCGGTCCCGGCGTGACCTCGGGGTGCTCGTGCTGCTGGACGTCTCGGGGTCGAGCGCCGAGCCCGCCACCATCGGTGGAACGGTGTTCGAGCACCAACGGAAGGCCGCCCTCGCCCTTACCGTCGGACTCCACGATCTGGGCGATCGGGTCGCGCTCTACGGGTTTCGCTCGCATGGCCGGGCTGCCGTCCAAGTGGAACGCCTGAAGCGGTTCGACGACACACTCGACGCCTCGGTTCTGCGACGGCTCGCAGGCTGCGAGCCGGGTGCGTATACACGTCTCGGTACCGCCATACGGCACGCGACGTCACTTCTGACGCAAGAATCGGGGGTGTCACGGCGATTGCTCGTCGTCCTGTCGGATGGGTTCGCGTACGACCATGGCTACGAGGGCACGTACGGTGAGGCGGACGCACGTCGCGCGCTGTCCGAGGCAAGGCGGCTCGGCACCGGCTGCGTCTGCCTGAGCATCGGCGCGTCGACCGACGCCGCGACTACTGCGGCGCGTGTTCGGGACGGCGGCACATGCGAGCGTGGTGCGATTCGAAGAGCTCCCGCGGGTCGTCGCCCCACTCTTTCGCTTCGCGCTTCGGTCGGCGGACGCGCAACGGCGCATCTTCCAGCACGCCGCCCGCTCGAGGGAGCTGCTGGATCTCGAGCGGAGGAGGGTCGCATGAACCCTGGTGTCCGGCCGTACTACGTCCCGATCCGCAACGAAGAGCGGGTCTTCAAAGCGGCATTCGACCAGCAGTTGGCGGTGCTCATCAAGGGACCGACCGGGTGCGGGAAGACGCGTTTCGTCGAAGCCATGGCCCACGACCTGGCCCGGCCGCTCATCACGGTCGCCTGCCACGACGATCTCACCACCGCCGACCTCGTAGGGCGTTTCCTGCTGAGCGGTGGCGAGACCACGTGGGTGGACGGGCCGCTCACGCGCGCGGCGCGGGAAGGATGCATCTGTTACCTCGACGAAATCGTCGAGGCTCGACAGGACACAACGGTCGTCCTCCATCCCCTGACGGACCACCGGCGCCAGCTTCCCATCGACCGGCTCGGGCTCACGCTCGATGCGGCTCCCGGCTTTTGCCTCGTCGTGTCGTACAACCCGGGCTACCAGAGCGTATTGAAGGACCTCAAGGACTCGACCCGGCAGAGGATGGTCGCCATCGAGATCGACTTTCCGCCACCCGAGGTCGAGGAAAAGGTGGTGTCGCACGAGGCTGGGGTCGATCAGCAAACGGCGGCGCAACTGGTGCGACTTGGTCAAGCCATCCGGCGCCTGGACAATGCGGGTCTGCGCGAGGTCGCCTCGACACGGGTGCTGATCGCCGCAGCGCGGCTCGTGGACGCAGGACTGCCGCTGCCGGATGCCGCAAGGGCTGCGGTGGCGGGACCCCTCACCGACGACCCCGTCGTGACGGCGGGGCTCTTCGAACTGATCGACGCCTACCTCACGGACGAGGACTCGTAAACGAGCGTGATTGACGGGCCTACAGGCCGTCGTTAGTGTCGGAACAAATGTCAGGTTATGGGGCGGGGACCGCAGCACCCGCCGCTCTCACAAGGGGGCCCGGTGTCATACGAGAGCACGGCTGAGCCGATCAAGCTCGGCTACCTCATGGATTTCAAGCTCCCAGAGGGCTATCCCCAGGAGGGCAGAGACGACCTGGTCTTCCCGTTCGAGCTGGTCTTCAAGCAGGGCATGGAGCAGCAGTTGATCGACCGACCGGTCGAGATCGTGTTCCGTGAGGTCGAAGGGCTGCCCAAGGGGACGATCAAGGCGGTCATCGACGCGTACGGAGAGCTGGTCGACGAAGGCTGCCTCGCAGTGTTCGGGCCGCACATCACCGACAATTGTGTCCCGACACGCGAGGCCATCGAGGAGCGCTACCACGTCCCGGCCCTCAGCGTCACAGGAAGCGATGACTGGTTGGGTGAGTGGACGTTCTCGCTGCCTCAAGGCTCGTTGACCGACGAGCCCATCTTCTGGGCCGACCTTCTGGCCAAGGACGGCCACCGCGAAGTCGGCGCGCTGATCGAGCAGTCGCTGGTGGGTGACACGTACATCCGGAATTTCCGCAAGGCTTGTGCCGCCAAGGGGATCCGCATCGTCGCCGAGCAGTGGATTCCACAGACCGGGCAGGACATCGAACCGGTCGTCCGCGCGCTCTACGAGGCGAAGCCCGAGGCGATCGTGCACTGCGGCTTCGGCTTCGGCATCGTGCTGCTCGACCCCGTGCTCGCCCAGCTCGAATGGGACCCGCCCCGGTTCATGGGCACGGCGTTTCAGAACGCTTGGATCCACGAGATCATGTGGCGGGCCATTGAGGGGTGGACCGGGTGTGATCAGTACGACGAGTCCAATCCGGTGGGGCAGAAATTTCTCGATCAGTACGACGCGGCGTATGGCAGGCGACCCGAGTACTGCGTGCCCGTGGTCAACCACGACGTCGCCACGGCACTGCTCCACGCGTTCGCGGACGCCCACCCGCTGACGCCTCGCGGCGTCAAGGAAGCCCTCGAAAGGGTGAAGATGGTCCCCGCTGCGGCCGGGGCGCCCGGAACCCGCGTGTCGTTCGGCAAATGGACCCGCCGGGGCTGGATGGGAGCCGGGTATCTGGTCGCCCGCCAGCTGGACCCCGAGTTCGGGAAGTCACACCTGGTCGGGCGCTTCGGGGAGGTCTGAGTCGATGGCGACTCAGCTCCTGTCGCCCCGGGGAGCAGACGCCACCACGGACGGGGACACGCCGAAGACCCCGCCCTCCCGTCGGCGGGAGATCCGGCTCGGTGTGCTGTGGGGCCTCTCGGGTTGTGCGGTCTTCGCGTTCGTGGTGGTCGTGGCCCACAACGCTCGCCGCGGTGCGGTGGCGGCGCGCATCAAGAACCCGAACGTGCACGGCGCACCGCGGCCAGTGCGACCGCTCTTCGGGTGGACGCACTGGATCACCTTCCTCCAGATCTCCACCGTGATCGCCATGGTGCTCATCGTGGTGACGTTCGTCGTCCTGTGGCGCCTGAAGCCGTACCACCCCATCTTGTTGATGGCGATCGTGTGCACCACTTTGGTGTGGCAAGACCCGATCATGAACTGGGCGCCCTATGCGGCGTATAACCCCCAGCTGTGGCACTGGCCCGAGACGTGGCCGTTGGTGTCGCTGTCACCCACGGTCGAACCGTTCATCGTCGTCGGCTACGTGATGTTCTATCTGGCGCCGTTCTTCCCGGCGATCTGGGTACTACGCCGCCTCCAGCGCAACAGAGCCGTCGATTCGTTCGTCTGGCAGCACCCCCTCATCTCATTGGCCCTCCTGATCTACGTCTTCGGCTTCATCTACGACGCGGTGCAAGAGATCCTCCTGATCAGGACACAGCTCTACATCTATACGCAGGTGATCCCGTTCGGGTCCGTGTTCACCGGGACGACCTATCAGTTCCCGTTGCTGTGGGAGTCCTCGTTGGTTACGGCAGTGATGATCCCCGCCGGCGTCCTGCTGTACCGCGACGACACCGGCCGGACGGTCGCCGAAAAACTCGGCCAACGCGTCCGAGCCTTCCGCGGTCGCGAGGTGCTCGGCACGTTCGTCGCCATGTTCCTCATCATGAACGCGGCCTACTTCTTCCTCTACGGCGGCAGCTTCGGGATCATCCGAGGCAGTGGGGCCGCGACATCGGTGGCGTGCCCGTGGCCCTACCCCGAGGCCAAGGTGTACGACCCCCAGGGTTACTACGAACAGGCGGGGCAGCCTGGCCCCTATTCGGCCGGCATCTGGGCCGGATGGGCCACCGGACAATCCGGTCGGCCGAGCACCACGGCACCTGCGAGCGGGGGACGCTGCAGCCCGTAGCCCGACGCTTACGGGCTCAGCTGTCCCGTCGGCCGGACGACGAGCTCGTTGACACAGATGCCGTCCGGCAGCCCGATGATGTAGGCGATGCAGTCGGCGAGCGAATCGGGAGGGACCGGAACCCCACCCTCGACGAAGTAGGGGGTGTCGCTCGCGGGGATATCGCCGTCAAAGATGATGCCGTCCATCGTCAGGCCCTCGGTCTCGAACATGCCAGGCATCACGAGGCTGACGTTGATGCCTGCATGCGCGAGCTCGAGGCGCAGGCTGTCGAACGCGGCTTCGAGGCCCCTTTTCGACGCCGCGTAGATCCCGACGCCTGGCATGGGCGTCAGCGCGCCGGTCGAACCCACGATGACGACATCACGACGAGCAGAACCGGAAAAGTGTTGTACGGCGAACCGAATGGTCGCCAGTGGCCCGATGAGGTTCAGGTCGAACAGCTCACGCCAGCGTTGCGGAGTGCCGCTCGCCATCTCCCCCGTCATCATCTGTCCGGCCACCGTGATCACTCCGTCGAGCGAACCGAAGTGCCGAGCCGCCTCTTCGACCTTTCCCTCGAGGGCGTCCAGATCGGTCACGTCGGCCGCCACGACATACGACCGTTCGCCCAGCTCGGCCGACAGCTCCTCGAGCCGCTCCTTGCGCCTGGCCATCATGGCAACCGCTCCGCCACGGGCAACGATGGCGCGACAGGTGGCTGCGCCGATGCCACTCGACGCACCGGTCACCAGCACACGCCGACCCTTCAGGCCATCGTCTACGCCCACCGAACCCCCGAAGCCTCGCCCACGAAGGCGGGACACTAACATTTGTTCTGACCGCAGGCGCCGGATGCCGACGCCGTTGCGCCAAGGATCTGCCCCGCGATTGACGCCCAATCATGGCGCCGGTTAGGTTGCTGAACAAATATTAGGTTTGACCTCAGGAGTGGCGTGGATCTCGCGGCAAGCGCACCCGAAGAAAAGACCGGATCGTCAGATCCGGTCTCGGAGAGCGAAGAGCTCGGCCTGTTCGACGACGCGGTGGCGGGCGACGTCCGGGACCCCTACCCCGAGTTAGCCGATGCCCGCCGCACCAACCCGGTACAGCGCCTGGACTCGTCCCTCATGCCGCACGAGGAAGGACAAGAGGTCTTCTTCATCTACCGGCACGAGGACATCGCGCAGGTCCTCCGGGACGGAGAGACCTTTTCCTCGGCGCACATCATCGGCTTGATCATGGGGCCCATCATGGGCGAACACATCATGTTGGGGATGGACGACCCCGAGCACCGCAGGTACCGGGCGCTCGTCTCGACCGCCTTCCGGCAGAAGGTGCTGGCCCAGTGGGAGCAGGAGCTCGTTGCCAATGTCGCCAACGAGCTCATCGATGCTTTCGCTGGACGCGGCCACGCGGAACTCGTCCGAGAGTTCAACTTCCCCTTTCCGACACGGGTCATCTCGGGAATCCTGGGTCTGCCTCAAGAGGACTACCGCCAATTCCAGCGTTGGTCGACCGCGATCCTCAGCTTCTTCACGAAACTCGACGAGGCCGTCGCCGCGTCCGAAGAGGTCAAGGAGTACATGGCGGGCATCCTGGCCGAACGACGCCTGGAACCCCGCGAAGACCTGATCAGCGAGCTGGCGTACGCCGAACTAGACGGCGAGCGCCTCAGCGACGAGGAGATCTTCTCGTTCCTACGCTTGCTCCTCCCCGCCGGCGTGGAGACGACGTACCGAGCGACGGGCAACCTGCTCTTTTCTCTGTTGTCGAACCCTGAGCAGCTCGATGCCGTCCGCGCCGATCGGGCGCTCGTTCCCCCAGCGATCGAAGAGGCCCTTCGGCTCGAGACCCCATTACTGAACATCACGCGGCTGGCGACGCGCGATACCGAGATATCGGGGACCCCGATTCCTAAGGGCTCCACCGTGATGCTGATGCTCGCCGCAGCCAACCGCGACGAGACGCGCTTCGCCGAGCCCGATCGCTACGACATCTTTCGGGAGAATCCGAAGCCCCACATCTCGTTCGGACAGGGCCCGCATGCCTGCATCGGCACCCACCTGGCACGCATGGAGATGCGGGTGTCGCTCAACCTTCTCCTGGATCGGCTCCCGAACCTGCGCCTCGATCCCGACGGGGACGACCCACACATTCGCGGGCAGATCTTTCGCTCCCCCACGTCGCTGCCCGTGTTGTTCGGCTGATCACGGGACTCCTCGACCCGGCGAACAGCAAGGAGGAAGGGTCTGACGTGATCGATTTCACCGACGAAGTGGTCATCGTCACGGGCGCCGGAAGGGGTCTGGGACGTCTGTACGCCCTGGAGCTGGCGGACCGGGGTGCCGCTGTCGTCGTCAATGACGTCGGCGGGAGCATGGGGGGCGACGGCACCGATCGCGGCGTGGCCGATGGCGTCGTCCAGGAGATTGTCGCCCGAGGCGGTCGGGCGATCGCTTCCCACGAGTCCGTAGCCAGCGCCGACGGTCGGCGCGGCGATCGTCAATGCTGCGCTGGACGCCTTCGGCCGGCTCGACACCGTTGTCAGCAACGCCGGCATCTTTCACACCGCGGAATTCGTGGATCTGACCCCGGACATCTGGGAACGCATGGTGGGCGTCCACCTCCACGGCGCCTTCTACCTCAGTCAACCGGCCTATCGGGTCATGAAGGCACAGGGCCATGGGCGCTTCGTCTTCGTCTCGTCATCGGCCGGCCTCTTCGGTCAGCCCAACTCGGCGCACTACGCGGCGGCCAAGGCCGGCGTGATGGGGCTGTCGAACGTCATCGCCATCGAAGGGGCGGCCCACGGCATCTCTGCGAACTGCGTGCTCCCCTTCGGCTACTCGCGCATGGTGACGGAGACCGTCGGCGACCGCGAGCAGTTCGCCGGCGAGTTGCCGTTCCTCGATGCCATCGATCCCGAGCTCGTCGTCCCCATCGTGGTCTTCCTCGCCAGCCGCGCCTGCGAAGTCACCCACCACTGCTTCTCGGCTTGCGCCGGACGGTTCTCGCGGGTGTTCGTCGGACAGGGTCGGGGATGGGTCGCCACGACAGGCAGCAATCCGTCCGCGGACGACATCGCCGAGCACTGGACTGCGGTGTCCGCTACCGACCCGTTCAGCATTCCCGGCTCCATCTTCGACGAGGTGGCCGAGACCTGCTCGATCATCGGGATCCCGCTGTAGCCGACGGCTACGGGGACCGGAGCTCCCTCTTGAGCACCTTGCCCGATGGATTCCGCGGAAGCGCATCGAGGAAGGAGACGTCCTTCGGCACCTTGAATTTGGCCAGCTGTCCCGCGCAGTGCGCGATCAGGTCGTCGGCGCTGGCCGATTCGCCGGGTCGCAACACCACGAACGCGACCGGCACCTCGCCCCAGCGATCGTCCGGTCGGCCCACCACGGCCACCTCCAGGACGGCCGGGTGCTCGTAGAGCACACGCTCGACTTCTGATCCAGCGATGTTCTCGCCGCCGGACACGATCAGGTCCTTGAGGCGATCGACGATGAAGAGGTACCCGTCCTCGTCCACGACACCGATGTCGCCCGTGTGGAACCATCCGCCCTCGAAGGCCTTGGTAGTGGCGTCGGGATCGCGCCAGTAGCCCTTGAACACCTTTGGCCCGCGCATCACGATCTCGCCCGGCTCGCCGGCGGGCACGGGATGGCCCAGGTCGTTCCACACCTCTAGATCGAGATGCAGGCACGGCCGACCGACGCTCCCGAGCTTGCGCACGATGTTCTCGCGGTCGAGGAACGTGTCGCCGGACACGGTTTCGGTCAGCCCGTACGCGTCCGCAAACCACGCGGAGGGGAAGACCCGCTGGATCCGTTCGATCAACGGGATCGGCATCTTCTCGCCGCCGTTGATGATCACACGCACCGAGGAGAGATCCCGCTGCTCGATGTCCGGCAACGCCATGATCGCATTCACCATGGCGGGTGCCAGCCAGACAGTGGTCACCCGCGAGCGTTCGAGCTCGTCCACGACGGCTGACAGCGTCGAACGACCGGTGGATGATCGTGGTGGCGCCGGCGGCGATGAGGGACGTGGTCGTCAAGTCCAGCGCTCCGACGTGGTACAGCGGTCCGCATGCCAGGCCGAGGTCGTCCGCCGTAAAGCCGAACTCGACGAGGTGAGCGAGGTTCTTCCACGCCAGGTTGGCGTGGGTGATCATGACGCCCTTGGGTCGACCGGTGGTGCCCGACGTGTACATCAGTCGGTGAACATCGTCAGCGTCTGTGGTTACGCGCTCGACGGCAGGCGTGACGGATCGGAGCTCGTCGAGCGTCGTCCAACCGTCTGGTGCGTCCGGCTCGATGCACGACCTCACCAGTGCGGACTCCAGCCCAACCGTTGCGTTGCCGGCCAGGTTGGCCAGCGCTCCGTCACACACCAGTGCCCGAGCCTCCGAGTGCTCGAGGATGTAGCGGACCTCGGGCGCCGCCAGCCTCCAGTTGATCGGCATCGCGATCGCGCCCAGGTAGTTGGCTGCGAAGACGGTCTCGAGAAACTCGGGGCAATTGTAGGAAAGGAGCCCCACGACGTGACCGTGCGTGACCCCCCTTGCGTGCAGCCCGGCCGCGAGCGCCCTCGCCCGGTCGGCCATCTCGCGGTACGTCGTGACCCGGCCCTCGAACACCGTCATGGCGTGTTCGGGCGACCGCTTGGCGTGATGGTCGAGCACACCAAACCAATTCACATCGGCCCTCATCCTCTCCTCACTCCTTCATGCTCGAAGCAAATCCCTTGCGGGGAACGCCGATCCAAAGCCCGATACTGGCCTCAATTCCCACTAGCGTCGGTTCCCATGAGCGCGCAGGCGAGCACGGACTCTCGTCGCAGTCCGAAGTGGGAGTCGAGGCGCCAGGCGATCGTCGACACCTCGGCCCACCTGTTTGCTCGGCAGGGCTACCACGCCACCGGAATCATGGAGCTCTGCACGGCCAACGATCTCGGCAAGGGTGCGCTCTACCACTACATCGGCTCCAAGGAAGAGCTCCTGGCTGCCATCCACGACCGTGTCATGGACGAGGTCATGCTGGGCGCCGAACGGGTGGCCGAAGCGGGCGGGACACCGTCACAGCAGCTCGCCATGCACGGCGACGAGTTGCTCGACGTCATTCACCGTTACCCAGATCACGTATGGGTCTTCCTGCACGAATTTCCCGCACTCACCGGGCCGAGGGCGGAACGCTTCCGGAGCCGCCGCCGTGAGTACGAACGTCGCGTCGAAGCCGTACTGCGGGCGGGTGTCGAGACGGGCGAGTTCCGCGAGGTCGATCCCTGGCTGACCGCACGGGCCTGGCTCGGCATGCACAACTACACCTATCTCTGGCTCAAGCCGGGAGGACAGCTCGCCGCTGGCTCGGTGGCCAAGCCCTTCGCCGAGATCTTCATGAGGGGCATCGCGAAGCCCTCGGGCTAGGGCTGCTGGCGCAACTCACGGCGCCGCATAGCCGCCGTCCACGATGAGCGCCGTGCCGGTCGTCCACCTCGCGTCGTCGCTCGCCAGATACGAATAGGCGCCGACAAGGTCGTCGGCCGACCCCAGTCCGAGGGGGTGTCGTGCCGCGATCGCCTCGAGGGCCTCGTCCGGCAGCCCGTCGTGGATCCCGGAGCGAAAGGTGCCAGGACAGACACAGTTGACCCGAATGCCGTCGCGGGCGTACTCGACGGCGGCGACCTTAGCGAGCTCGATCACGGCCGCCTTGGTCGCGCAGTACGGCGCCGCGTGCGACCACGCCGTCAGCCCCGAGACCGACGCCGTGAGGATGATGGAGCCGGACCGTTGCGCGCGCATCACCGGTACGGCCGCCTTGATGCCGTGCACCGCGCCCAGGACATTCACCCGAAACGCGCGCTCCCAGTCCTCGGTCGACAGGTTGTGGATGCGTCCGTTGGGCGACAGGACCCCAGCGTTGCTGACGAGCACGTCGAGACGCCCGAACTGCTCGACCGCCAACTGCACCACCGCCTCCACCTGAGCGAACACGCTGACGTCGGCGAGGATCGTGGACGTCGGGCTCTCCGTCCCAGCCAGCCCCGCCACCGTTTCCTCCAACGACGTCTCCGAGACGTCGCTCAGCACGACGGCGGTGTTCGGTTCGCCGGCCAGACGGCGCGACAGCGCGGCACCCAGGGCCCCTCCGGCTCCGGTGATGGCGATAACCCGCCGAACGGCGGTGTCCTGCGTCATGCGAGCAGGTACCCCCCGTCGACCGAGACGACTGTGCCGGTGATGAACGCGGCGGCGTCCGAGGCGAGGAACTGATATGCGCCGGCGAGTTCCCTCGGTGCCCCCCAACGTCGCAGCGCCGTGTGTCCGGTGATGGCGGCGTCCAGTCGGGGCGAGTTCTTCCAACCCTCCGCCAGCGGCGAGTCGAACCACCCCGGCGCGACCACGTTCACGGTGATCCCGGCCGGGGCCAGGTCGAGCGCCAATCCCTTGGCCAGGCCGGTCAGCCCCGCCTTGGACGCGCTGTACGCAGAGAGCCCCTTGCGGGGGCGCTCGCCGAGGACCGAGCCGGTGAAGATCAGCCGTCCTCCTTCGCCCATCACCCGGGCCGCGGCCGCGCGCCAGGAAAGCGCCGGTCAGGTTGACGTCGAGCACGTGCCGCCAGGCGGCGGCTCGGTTTCGCGCGGCCCGCCCACCACCGGCGAGACGCCCGCGTTGCAGATCCAGACGTCGAGGCCGCCCCACTCTGCGACGGTGGCGTCGGCCACTTCCTCGTTAAAGTCCTCGTCGGTGACGTCGCCCGGAAGGACCAGCGAGGAGCCGGGAGCACCTCCGCAACGGTTTTCAGGTCACGCTCGGTACGCGAGACCAGTGCGACGAGCGCGCCGGCACCCGAGAAGGCATGGGCGAGCACACTGCCAAGTCCACGGCCAGCGCCGGTGATGACCACCCTCTTCCCTGTCACCTCGCCCGCAATTGGAAAGCTCTCAGGGATCTCGATCTGACTGGACAATCAGCCTCCCGCTTGTACCGGTCAGTACAGTACACGGCCATGGTGGACGTCGAGGGAGCCTCCTGGGTGGTCTCGAGCACCGAACTGCTCGAGATGCAGCGTCGCATGGTGCTGATCCGCGGCTTCGAAGAGCGGGTCGCCGAGCTCTATCGCGACGGCCTCGTCCCCGGCTTCGTGCACTTGTCGATCGGCCAGGAGGCGGCGGCCGTTGGCGCCTGCTGGCCGTTGCGCTCCGATGACGTCATCACGTCCACCCACCGCGGCCATGGACACTGCCTGGCCAAGGGACTCGAGCCGCTCGGGATGTTCGCCGAGCTCATGGGTCGTGCCGAAGGAACCAACCGGGGCAGGGGCGGCTCGATGCACATCGCCGATCCCAAGGTCGGGATCTTCGGGGCCAATGGCATCGTCGCGGCCGGCCTTCCGATCGCCGTCGGCGCCGCGGCTGCGGCGCAGCTCCGCGGTGGGGACGGTGTGGCCGTTGCGTTCTTCGGCGACGGGGCCGCGGCGCAGGGGGCCTTCCACGAGGCGCTCAACCTCGCGTCGGTCTGGGAATTGCCCGTGATCTTCTTCTGCGAGAACAACGGATACTCGGAATTCTCGCCGACGGCCGCGCAGCATGCGACGACGCTCGAACGCCGGGCCGTCGGCTACGGACTGCCTTATCGGTCGGTCGACGGCAACGACGTCGTTGCAACGGCGCGCACCGTGCGCGGTGCAGTCAGCGCCGCACGGGCCGGCTTCGGTCCCGTGATCGTCGAGGCGGCCGCCTATCGCTGGCATGGTCACTATGAAGGCGACCCACAGCGGTATCGCTCTGAGGAGGAGCTGCAGGAGTGGCAGCAGCGCGACCCATTGCTGCTGCACCGCCAGGTGCTGCGTGATGCGGGCATTAGCGAGGCCGAGATCACCGGGTTGGACGAGGCCGTGGCGGACGAGCTCGATGACGCGGTCGCGCTCGCGCGGGGTCTGGCCGCTCCGGCGCCGGGCTCCCTCTTCGACTTCGTCGTCCGGGAGCGTCCTACTGTCACCGAGCCCACGGCGCCGACCAGGGATGCCGGCGAGTGGCGCACCATGGACGCCATCCGCAAGGCGCTCGAAACCGAGCTCGAGACCGATGAGCGCGTGTTCGTGGCGGGTATCGACGTCGGCGAGGGCGGCAACGTGTTCGGGCTCACCCGCGGCCTGCGGGAACGCTTCGGCGACCACGTACGCGACACACCCATATCGGAGACGGCGATCGTCGGGCTCGCCGTGGGAGCAGCCATGGCGGGCATGCGACCGGTCGTCGAAGTCATGTATCTCGACTTCCTCGGTGTCTGCCTGGACCAGTTGCTCAATCGAGCCCGCGAAGTTGCCGTTCATGACGGGCGGCGCGGCCGAGATGGGTCTGACGGTGCGGACGCAGTTCGGCGCCGGCCGCTCCTCAGGCAGCCAGCATTCCCAGAGCCTCGAGGCGTTGCTGGCCCACATTCCCGGCCTCACCGTGGTCATGCCGTCCACGCCGGCCGACACTTATGGCTTGCTGCGCAGCAATCCAGGATCCCAACCCGGTCGTGTTCATCGAGAACCGGCTGCTCTATGGCACGAAGGGTCCGATGCCCCCGGACGACTTCATCGTTCCCATCGGCCGGTCGGCGGTCGTGCGGCGCGGGTCGGACGTCACAGTCGTGTCAGTGTCCCGAATGGTCCACGAGGCGCTGGCGGCCGCCGACGAGCTGGCCGAGGAGGGGATCTCCGTCGAAGTCATCGATCTGCGCACCGTCGCCCCACTCGACCTCGGACCGGTACTCGACTCGCTGCACAAGACCAGCCGGATCCTCATCGCCCACGAGGCGGTGGTCCCCTTCGGCATCGGCGCCGAGATCGCCGCCCGGATCGCCCACGAGGGGTTCTGGGACCTCGACGCGCCCGTCGAGCGAGTCGGTGCGGCGGCGACTCCGCCGCCCTATGCGCCCGAGCTCGAGCGGGCCTGGCTCCCCGGCCGACACGAGATCGCCGACGCGGTACGCCGGCTCTCGGCCGTCTGAACATCGGGAGCGCTCTCGGTTCAGCAGCCGAGGGCCCGGGCGATCACCACGTGCTGGATCTCGTTGGTGCCCTCGCCGATCTCGAGCACCTTGGCGTCGCAATAGAACCGCGCGACGGGGGACTCGAGCATGTAACCGAGCCCGCCATGGATCTGGACCGCTTCCGACGCGGCCGAGACGGCGAGGCGACTCGCCTTCAACTTCGCCATGGCCGCCTCCTTCTGGAACGGCTGCCCTTGGTCGCGGAGCGAAGCGGCGCGATAAGTGAGCCAGCGAGCCGCCTCGAGCTCGGTGGCGATGTCGGCCAGCTTGAATTGCACCGCTTGGAACTTCGAGATCGGTTGGCCGAACTGCACGCGCTCGCGGGCGTACTGGGTCGCCATGTCGAGCACGGCCTGCGTGAGGCTCAAGGAAAGCGCGGCGATTGAGATCCGTCCGACCTCGAGGGTCCGGAGGAATTGGGCGAGCCCCATCTCGGGGTCACCGACCAGGTGATCGCCCGGGACCCAGACGTCGTCGAAATAGAGCTCGCGAGTGTCGAGCCCGCGCCACCCGATGCCGCGCATCTTCGGGCCCATGGTGAAGCCCGGCGTGTCCTTCTCGACGACGAAGCTGGCGTACGCGCGGTGCGTCGTCGCCCGCGTTGGTCCGCGCCAGAAGGGTGACCCCGAACGACATGTCCGTCCCGGCGTTGGAGATGAAGGTCTTGCGGCCGTTGATCAACCAGCCGTCGTCCTGGCGCTGTGCCCTGGTCTGGATGCCCCGGGCGTCGGAGCCCGCATCGGGCTCGGTGAGGCCGAAAGCGCCGAGCGCGCGCCCTTCGGCCAACGGTCGCAACCAGCGCTCGCGCTGTGCGTCGTTGCCGAAGAGAAGCAGCGGCAACGACCCGATCGTGACGTGGGCCTGCCACGCCGCGGCGACGGACTGGTCGGCGAGGCCCAGCTGCTCCATGGCGGCCACGAAGCCGACCGTCGACATGCCGATCCCGCCCCAGGTCTCGGGGACGAGCATGCCCAGCAGCCCCGAGCGCGCCCATCTCCCGCAGCAGGTCGGTCGGACAACGCCCCTCGTCCCAGGCTTCCGGGGCGCGTCGTGCGATCTCCTTCTGCCGCGAAGTCCCGACAGAGTGCGACCAGGTCGCGCTCGGCTTCGCCCAGGGAGAAGTCCATCGGGCCCATCCTATGGACTGACCGGTACAACGCTCGTACACTGAGTGTGTGTCATCCGACCGCACTCCCCACGTGATCCCCGAGTTCAACACCGTCGAGGAGGAGCGGCGCCATCGCAAGCAGCGACTGGCGGCAGCCTTCCGCCTGTTCGGCAAGTTCGGCTTCAGCGAGGGAACGGCCGGCCACATCACCGCCCGCGACCCCGAGTTGCTCGATCACTTCTGGGTCAACCCGTTCGGCATGAACTTCCGTCGAAATTCAGGTCAAGGACCTGCTGCTCGTCAACGACAAGGGTGAGGTGGTCGAGGGCAACTGGCCGCTCAACCTCGCCGCGTTCGTCATCCACTCCCAGATCCACGCGGCCCGGCCCGACGTCGTGTCGGCCGCGCACTCGCACTCCGTGCACGGAAAGGCGTGGTCCACCCTGCACCGGACGCTCGATCCGCTGACACAGGACGCGTGCCGCGTTCTACGGGGACCACGTGCTCTTTGACGACTACACCGGCGCGGTGGTCGAGGCCGAAGAGGGCAAGCGCATCGCCCACGCGCTGGGCGGCAACAAGGCCGCCATCCTGGCCAACCACGGACTCCTTACCGTCGGCCACACAGTGGACGAGGCGGCGTGGTGGTTCATCACAATGGAGCGCACGTGCGAGGCGCAGCTGTTGGCGGAGGCCGCGGGGACGCCGATCCCGATCCGGCCGGACGTGGCCGAGAAGACCGCTGGGCAAACGGGCGGCCACCGCACCGGCTGGTACCAGTTCCAGCCGCTCTACGATCAGATCGTGGTCGAGGAGCCCGACCTCCTCGACGAGTAGCGCCGCGGCCCGTCAACCCTCGGCCGGCGGCAGGTGCGACAAGAACCCGGCTGACCAGTCCGGAAGGTCGCGCGGCACCGAGTAGCCCGCTTCGTCGTTGATGTCCGCCCAATGGGCCGCGATGTCCTCGATCGAGACGTCGTCGCCCGGATGGACGTATCCGGGGGTGGTGGCGAGGAAGATGCGCGCGAAGCGCCCCGCCCCCGCGGCGTACATCTCCCCGTTCACCGGACAGGACTCGTGGGCGAGGTACGCCGCCATCGGCGCGACGAGCTCGGGGGCCATGTGCGAGTCCTCCCCGCCACCCGCCATGCGGGTCATTGCCGCCGGCGCGATCAGGTTCACACGGATGCCGTGCTTCGGCGCGGCGACGGCCAGGCTGCGAGTCAGGCCGATTACCGCCGCCTTCGCGGTGGCGTAGGACGTGTTGTTCTTCAGCCCGAACACGCCGCTCGACGTCGTCATCACGACGCGGCCGTACGCGCGCTCGATCATGTGGGTCCAGGCCGCCCGCGTGACGTGGAAAGAACCGAACGTATGGACGGCCAGGTGGCGGGACAGGTTGTCCTCGTCGACTTCGGGGAACCCCGCCCACTGGATGATGCCCGCGTTGTTGATCACGACGTCGACCGACCCGAAGCTCTTGACCGCAGCGGCCACGAGCGCCTGGGCGCCCGACGCCGTTGCGACGTCGCTGGTGTCGGCCAATGCGGTCCCGCCGGATGCGGCGATCTGTTCGACGACCTCCGCCGCCGGTCCCTGGTCGGCCCCGGTGCCCTCCATGGAACTCCCGAGGTCGTTGACGACGACGGCCGCACCACGCTCCGCCAGGAGCAACGCATAGGCGCGCCCGATCCCCGCCCCGCACCGGTGACGATGGCGACGCGTCCGTCGAATCGAAGCTCGCTCAGGTGCGGGCCCCTCAGGCGGCGACGGGAGCGAAGCCGAGCAGCGCGCCGAGCGTGCCCCCGACCATTGCGTCGCGCTCGTCGTCGGGAACCCCGGCGAACTGCTCGGCCAGGAGCTGGCGGCTGCCCCGGAACGTCCCTTCGGCGTGCGGGTAGTCGTTGCCCCAGACGATCGTCGACAGACCGGTTAGGTGCCGACAGGCGACCGCGACCGGGTCGTCCTGGAACGATACGTGGAACTGGCGGCGGACGTACTCGCTCGGCATGAGCGGGTACGGCCATTTTTCGTTCAGCCGGAAGAGTTGCGCCATGTTGCTCTGCTGCTCCGGCGGCAACGCCTTGTCCCAGTGGCCCAGCCACCAATCGGCGTCCTGTCCGATGCCGGTGATCCAACACTTGTCCATCGCCCCCACGAGCGAGGACAGCCAGTGCGCGTTGAACTCGATCAACGCGAAGTGCAGGTCGGGGTAGCGCTCGGGCACACCGCCGCCGACCAGCTGACAGATGACCTGCTGGGGCACGATCGTGCTGTAGATCGCCTGCGTGATCATCCGCTTCGCGGCTGACTTCTCGGTCACGGGCTGATTGACCTGCGCGGCGTTCTCCATGACCACCTTCAGAGTGGTCGACTCGGGGTCGTTGACCTTTACCCCACCCGTCTGGGTGTGGATGAAGACGTGCACGCCATTCGCCTGTGCCGCCTCCCACACCGGGTCGTAGTCGCGCGAGTAGTACGGCTTTGGCGGCACAGCCGGGAGGAGGATCGCACGGAAGCCGCCAGCGGCGACCCGCTCGATCTCCGCCACCGCGTCGCCGATGTCGGTCAGCGGAACCGGCGCCGTCGGGGCCAGGCGCGAGAAATAGGGCGAGAACCGCTCGACGATGTAATCGTTGTAGACGCGGGCGTGTGCAATGGAGAGCTCGTGGTCGTCGGAGTAGAGACCGAAGAGCGAGAGATTGGGGTGCATGACCCCGACGTCGACGCCGTCGAGCGCGAGGTCCTCGATGATCAGCTCGGGGTCGCCTTCGGGCATGCGCCCACCGGTCTGGCGGTAGCGGGAGATGGTCCACCCGTCGAAGCCGGGCGTGTGCAGCATGCGGAAGACCCGCGCCCCGCCCTCGACGAGCGGCTCGATCTCGAAGTCCTCCTCCCAGACACCCCGCTCCCGCAGATGCTTGGGCAGCCGCGTCACGAAGAGGTCGGTCGGTTCGAGAATGTGCCCGTCGGCGGAGACGACAAGGGGCTTGTCGGCCATGTGTGCTCCCGTGGTGTCGGTTCAGCAGAATCCTCGCAGGGCGCGCGAAGCTGCGGACCGAGAATAGACCAACCGGTCGGTACACAACAATGGCGGCCGATGACGCCGGAGAGAAGGAGTGGGAGACGTGTCCAAGCGGTGGCAGCAACGCCCGGCCGGTTCGACGTGGGGGGACTGGGGCGATGACGACGAACTGGGGCGGATCAACCTGGTCACCTCCGAGAAGGTCCTGGCGGGCATCCGCGAGGTCGAAACCGGGATCACCTTCTGCCTGAGCCTGCCGCTCGACTACCCCGGCGGCACCGCGCTGAACCAGCGGCGTCATCCCCCCGCCGTGGCGCCGACCGAGGACATGAACGGAGCGCCGGCCACCTTCTACAACGTCCACATGAGCGAGATGGAGGACTTCGGCGATCCCAAGTACGTCGACGTCTGGACGGACGACGTGGTCACCCTCTCCCTGCAGTACTCGACACAGTGGGACTCGCTGGCACACGTGGGCGCGGAGTTCGATGCCGACGGCGACGGTGTGGAAGAGGCCGTGTACTACAACGGCTATCGCGCCGGCGTCGACCTGGTCGGCCCGCTCGACGACGCCCGCGGCGACGGCGGCCCCCACCGTGCGTTCGCCCGGCACCTCGGGCTCGAACACATGGCGTTCCACGGCGTGCAGGGTCGGGGGGTGCTCGTCGACCTGGCCCACCATCTCGGAGACGACTGGATGGGCGTCGACCGGGCGATGCTCGAGGAGATCATGGCGGCCGACGGCGTCGTGGTAGAGCCGGGCGACCTGCTCCTGCTGCACACGGGCTTCGCCACGAGGGTGCTCGAGTGGGAGCGCAACCCGGACCCGAAGAAGATCCACACCATGTGCTCGTATCTCGACGCCCGGGACGCGTCATTACTCGAGTGGATCGCGGACTCGCAGATCTCCGCGCTCGTGGCCGACAACTACGCCGTCGAAGGGCTCCTCGGCAAGGACCGCGACCCCGACCGCCACTCGTTCCTGCCGATCCACAACCTGTGCCTGTTCCGGCTCGGCGTTCCCCTCGGCGAGATGTGGTACCTCCACGAGCTGGCGGCGTGGCTCCGCGCGCACGGGCGGAGCCGCTTCCTGCTGACGGCACCCCCGCTGCGCATGCCCGGGATCGTGGGCTCGCCCGTCACGCCGATCGCGACGGTGTAGCCGCAAGCGGCTCAGCCCCCGGCGGGCGCCGGCTCCGAGGCGTGCGAGAGCGTGAAGTCGTCGTAGTCGTTGGCAACGACGTCGGCCGCCACGGAGAAGAACTTCGGGCGCCCGGCCGAGTTGAGCAGGTAGCGCTTCGGCTTGCCCGGGATGTTGGTGCCGAAGTAGTAGCTCTTCTCGCCGAACGACAGGGGCGACTCGGCGCCGCGATCGATCATCCTCGTCCAGCGGTCCTCGGCACGTGCGCTGACCTCGACCACCTCGTCACCGTGATCCACGCGCGTACACGAGCAGGTCGGTGACGAAGTCCACCTGGTCGCCGTTGTAGCGCGGGTTGTTGCCCGCGGCGGCGTGCGGACCGCCGGGGAAGAAGAGGTTGGGGAAGCCGTGGGTGCCGACACCGAGGAACGTGCGGGGCCCGTCGGCCCAGTACTCGACGAGAGGCAGGCCGCCACGACCGCGGATGCCCATCCGCGACAGGGCACCCGTGCCGAAGTCGAAGCCCGTCGCCCACACGATGATGTCGAACTCCCGCACGCCGTCGGTCGTCTCGATGCCGGCCGAGGTGACGCGTACCATCGGAGTCTCCTGCAGGTCGACCAGTGACACGTTGGGCCGGTTGAACGCCTCGTAGTAGCCGGCAACGAAGGGCGGCCGCTTCTCACCGAACCGGTGGTCGGTCGGGATGAGCCGGGCAGCCGTCTCCGGATCGTGCACGAGGCCACGGATCTTGTCGGCGATGAACGCGCACCACTCGGCGTTGGCCTCGGGGTTGGACAGCAGGTCGAGGTAGTTGCTCGTGAGCTTGGTGAACCCCGGGCTGTTCCACATCTTCTCGTAGAAGGCCTGGCGCTCGTCCTCAGGGTCCTCGAAGGCGGTGCGGTCGTGGGCCGCGTGGTGGAAGCCGTGGACCGAGGTGTTGAGGACATCGCGCAGGTGCTCGAACTCGGCGCGCAACCGGGCCTGCTCCTCGGAGGTGATCGGCGCGTTATTGAGCGGCGTGCACCAGTTGGGGGTCCGCTGGTACACCGTGAGCGACGCCACCTCGCCCACGATGACCGGGACGACCTGCACGCCGCTCGACGAGGTCCCGACGACGGCGACGCGCTTGCCCGCGAAGTCGACGGGCTCCGACGGCCACTGACCGGTGTGGTGCGCCACGCCCCCGAAGGTGTCGCGGCCAGGGACGTCGGGCAGGTACGGCACGGAGAGGACGCCGGTTGCGGCGACGACGTAGCGGGCCGTGACGACGGTGTCTTCGGTGGCCGTCACGCGCCAGGTGCCGGCCTCCTCCTCGTACTCCGCGGCGGTGACACGGGCGCCGAGGCGGATGTGCGCTCGCAACCCGAAGCGGTCGACGACGTGGTTGAGGTAGCGCTCGGTCTCGGGCTGCGGGGCGAAGTGCTCCTGCCACTCCCATTCGTCGAACAGCTCCTCGGAGAAGAGGTAGCCGTACGTGTAGCTCTCCGAGTCGAAACGGGCGCCGGGGTAGCGGTTCCAGTACCAGGTGCCGCCGACGCCATCGCCGGCCTCGACCAGTAGGGCGGAGAACCCGGCGTCGAGGGCCCGGTAGAGCTGGTAGATCCCGGTGATGCCGGCGCCGATGACGAGCACGTCGACGTCCGCGGCGTGACCGTTCGGGTGGGCGGCGGGGTCGAGAGATGCGTGCATTGAGGTGGGCCCGGTCGCCGGGTGGACCGGGGCGACGACCCCGTGAGCACCATCTTCGGCTTTGTACCGACCGGTTAGTCTACTTTCGAGTCGAAGGCACGGCCAGGGGACGACAGTATGGCGATCGTGGAAAAGAAGTGGTCGGCGCTGCCGGTGCCCTTTGCGATCGAGCTCACCGACCGGGTCCCCAAGGAGCGCTACTACGACCCGGACTTCTACCGCCTGGAGGCGGAGCTCCTGTGGCCCAGGACCTGGCAGATGGCGTGCCGGCTCGAGGAGATCCCACGTCCGGGTGACTTCGCCGAGTACGAGATCCTCGACCAGTCGGTGCTCGTGGTGCGCAGCGAGGACATGGGGGTCCACGCCTTCGACAACGCGTGCCGGCACCGCGGCGTGCGCTTCGCCCAGGGACGCGGCTCGAAGCCCGGCGGCTTCGTCTGCCCGTTCCACGGCTGGTGCTACGGCACCGACGGCCAGAACACCCGCATCACCCAGCCGAGCGGGTTCGCCGAGCACAACCTCGAGCCTGCCGAGGTCAACCTCGCGCCGGTGCGCTGCGAGACGTGGGGCGGGTGCGCCTGGATCAACCTCGACGTCGACGCACCCCCGCTGCGTGCGTCCATGGAGCCCTTCGCCACCGTGCTCGACGCCTGGAAGGTCGAATCGTTGCGGGCGGAGTGGTGGTACTCGGCCCGCCTCCCGGTCAACTGGAAGCTCGGCGTCGAGGCCTTCGTCGAGCAGTACCACGTGCTCCAGTCGCATCCGCAGCTGCGGATCCCCGGTCGCTACCAGGGGCGCGACGAGTTCGACCCGCGGGCGTTCCTCGATTCGGAGCTGCAGTACCTGCGGACGATGAGCGACGGCATGGCGGGCATGGTCCACGGGCGCGACCTCAAGATCGCCGAGGGGATGGCCGACCTGGAGCTCCCCGCCGACTACAAGCTGGCGCGGGCGACATGGGACCGGACCTTCAACGAGGCGGTCGTCAGCAGCGCACACCGCCCGCGGCTGCGACATGCCCGACCTCAACGGGTTGGCCGAGGAGCAGATCGACGACACGATGTGGTTCTGCTTCCCGCACTTCTTCGTGCTCCCGATGTACAGCAGCGCCACCTCCTACCGCTTCCGTCCGCTCGGGCCCGAAGAGACGTTGATGGACATGTGGTCGCTGACCCGCTACCCGCCGGGTGAAGAGCCCGAGCCGCCACCGATCCCCGAGCCCTGGGCGCACGACGACCCGCGGTGGCCGCCCATCCCGACGCAGGACTTCTCGAACCTGCCGAAGCAACAGCGCGGGCCTGCACGCGCGCACCTTCGAGTACATGCGCCTCTCGGAGCAGAACGAGGGGCACATCTCGAACTACCAGCGGGTCCTCGACGGCTACCTGGCCGGCCTCCCGAGCGAGCGGCTCCTCCCCGCCCTGCGCCAGGTCAACCTGAACCCGCTGGAGCAGCCCGTCGTCGAGATCGACCTCTGAGCGCGGCGGGCATGGAGGTGCGCACCCAGGCCGACGTGGCCGAAGGCGTCCGCACCGCGCTGGCGGTGTACACGCAGGCGCTCGACGACGGCCGGACCGACGACGTCGTCGCCACGTTCTGCCCCGACGGCTCCGTCGACATGCCGGGCGAGGGTCGTTTCGAGGGGCACGCGGACCTCCGGGCGGCGTATGAGCGGTGGAAGCCGGTGCGGCCCCCAGCGCCACCTCGTGCTCAACACCGTCGTCACCGAGTGGGACGACGGACGTGGCGCGTGCCACGAGCGACTTCGTCTTCGTGTTCGGTCGCGCCGGGAAGTGGTCGGTCGAGCTCGTCGGCCGCTACCACGACGTCCTGCACCGCGACGGCGCCGCCTGGCGCTTCCACAGCCGGGTCGCCGAGTTCGTCACGTAGAGTCACCCGGGTCCGGCGCGTAGAACGGAGAAGGCAATGAGGTTCGGTCTCGATGTCGCGCAGCAACGCATGTCCTGGGACGAGCTGGTCCGCCGCGTCCGCCTCGCCGAGGACCTCGGCTTCGACGGGATGTGGGGCTTCGACCACTTCCAGCCGATGTACGGCGACGGTCCGGGTGAGACGTTCGAGGGCATGACGACCCTGGCCGCCCTGGCCGGGCTGACGTCGCGCATCCGGCTCGGCCTCCTGGTCACGGGCGCGACCTACCGGCACCCGTCGGTGCTCGCCGCCCAGGCGGTGACGATCGACCACGCGTCGCACGGCCGGCTGGAGCTCGCCCTCGGGGCGGCGTGGTTCGAGAAGGAGCACGCCGAGCTCGGCATCGACTTCCCACCGACGGCCGAGCGCTTCGACCTGCTCGAGGACACGCTCGAGATCGTGACCCGCCTGTTCACCGGCGACGTCGTCTCGTACTCGGGGCAAGCGGGTGTCGCTGCACGACGCCGCCTTGCGGCCCCGGCCCGTCCAACAGCCCCACCCGCCCATCTGGATCGGCGGCACCGGTCCGAAGCGCACGCTGCCGCTCGTGGCGCGGTACGCCGACGTGTGGCACGCCTGGGGCTCGCCCAACTCGCTGCGCGAGGCCAACGAGCGGATCGACACGCTGGCCCAGGCCGCCGGGCGCGACCCGGCCGCCATCATGCGGGCCGAGCTCGCTGTCCCTGGACGATCTGGAGACGGCCCGGAAGCACGCCGGGCAAGTGGCGCGACGCCGGGTACGGCTACCTGGTCTGCGGCTGGCCGGGCGAGGGCGAGGCGCAGGTGGAGGCGTTCGTGCGCGACGTCATGCCCGAGTTCGCCGCCGACTGAATCGCCGGGTTGGCACGCCGATGAGCACGAACCGAGTGCCCCCGCTCCCGCCGCAGGAGTGGCCCGCGGGCATGGGCGAGGCGCTCGCGGCGGCGCTCCGGCCTTCGAACCCGCGTCACCCCGTGCCGCCCCGAGACCCGGCGAGCCCCAAGGGAATGAACGCGATGGGCGTCCTGGCGCACCACCCCGAGCTGACCAACGCCTACAACCAGCTCATCCGGCACGCGCTGTACTTCACGACGTTGACGCCGCGCCAGCGCGAGCTGCTCGTGCTGCGCGTGGCGCATCTGCCGCGAGGCGACGTACGAGTGGGCGCAGCACGTCTACCAGGCCGGCGTGGCGGGCCTCTCTCCGGCCGAAGTGGCGCGGGTGCGTGACGGCTCCGGGCGCGCCGGAATGGTCGCCACTCGAACGGGCGCTGCTGGCGGCGGCCGACGAGCTCGTGGCCGACGCCCGCATCGGCGAGGCGACGTACGACGCGCTGTCCGCCGAGCTCGACACGCAGCAGATCATGGACGTCGTGTTCACCGTCGGGGCCTACGAGGTCTTCGCGATGGCGATGCGCACGTTCGACGTCGAGCTGGACGACGACCTGAAGCCGTACGCGTAACGCGGCGCCGGCGCGGGCGTCAGCGCGCTCGGCGGGCCGCCATGACGGCGGCGAACTCGTCGCCCTTGAGCGCCGCGGCGAACGCCGCCGACTCCTGGGCCATCCGGCCCGGCACCGTCTGCTCGGTGGAACGAAGAAGGGCCTTCGACGCACGGGCCGCGTGATGGGGCTGCGCCGCGATGCGCTCCGCCGCCTCGAGCGCGGCCGGCAGCACGGGGCTGGCGGTCGCGTTGGCCAGCCCCCATTCCGCCGCCTCGGCGCCCGAGAGGCGCCGCCCCGTCAGGATCACCTCGGAGGCCCGTCGCTCCCCGATGACGCGCGGGAGCAGCAAGCTCGAGGCGGCCTCGGGCACCAGGCCCAGCGCCACGAACGGCGCGGAGAGCTGGGCGCTCGGCTCGACGAAGACGAGATCGCAGTGCAGCAGCAGGGTCAGTCCGACCCCGATCGCCAGGCCGTTCACCGCCGCGACGAGCGGGACGCGCACCGTCGAGATCGCCTCGAGGAAGCGATGGGTCTGCTCGAGGCTGCTGCCGGCCATGAAGTCGGCGAGGTCGTTCCCGGCGGTGAAGGCGTCCTCCACGCCGGTCAGGACGACGGCGCCGACGTCGGGGTCCGCGTCCGCCTGGACCAGCGCGGTCGGCCAACCGCTCGTACATCCCCTGGGTCAGGGCGTTGCGCTTCGACGGCCGGTCGATCGTCACCAGGACGACGCGACCGTGGCGCACGACCGTGACGTCCCCGCTGGCGTGCTCCACGACCCGACCGTTACCCGTGCTCATGAGCAGTCCTCCGCTCTCGGTCGGCGCACCGCCGCGCCGTTCTCTTCCCGCTCATCCAACCCCGTCCGGGCCACCGGGACCAATTCTGGCCCCTGACGGGAACTCCTCAGAGCTCCCAGACGGCCTCGCGGCCGGCGGCCGCGAACGCGGCGTGCAGGGCGGACTCGTCGGGCTCCTCGAAGGGCCGGTAGGCCGCGGCCCCCCGTTCCCGCACGAACAGCGGGTCGCCACCGACGCGGTCCCGTTGGAATTTCTGCTGCACGAGCGTGCGCGTGAGGATCTTGTTCGTCGGCGTGGTGGGCAGCGCGTCGCTGACCCGGACGAAGCGCGGGCGCCATTTGGGGCTGAGGTCGGCCTGGTCGTCCAGCCACGCCGCGAACGACGACCCGTCGAACACCGCATCGCCGCGCAGGACGAGGGCGGCCATGACCTGGTCCCCGGCGTCCGGGTCGGGCACGCCGTACACCGAGGCCAACATGACGTCGGGGTGGCGCCCCACGATCGCTTCGATCGGCGCCGCCGGGAAGCTCTCGCCGTCGACCCGCAACCAGTCGGCGGTCCGCCCCGCGAAGAAGACCCAGCCGTTCTCGTCGACGTAGGCGAGGTCGCCGCTCCAGTACCAACCCCGGCGGGTCGTTTGGTGCATCGCCTCGTCGTTGCGGTAGTAGCCCTCGAAGGGCCCGACGCCGAGCGTGTTGACGATCTCGCCGACGCAGCGGTCCGCGTTGAGCAGCCGGCCGGCGGCGTCGAAGGCCGCCCGGGGCGCCTCGTCGCCCGCCTCGTCGACGATCATGATCCCCTGACGCAGGCGCCCGATGGAGCGCGGCGGGCGGTCGCCGGTGCGATCGAGCGCGATCGCACCCTCCGTCGAGCCGAACACGTCGATGATCCGCACGCCGAAGCGGGCGGCAGCCTCCTCGACCACCTGGGGGGAGCCCTCGTTGCCGAAGGCGACGCGCAACGTGGTGTCGGCGTCGTCGGCGCGGGGCGGCGTCGCCAGCAGGTACGTGAGCAGCTTCCCGGTGTAGTTGAACCAGGTGGCGCCGTGGCGGCGGACGTCGGGCAGGAAGCCCGACGCGCTGAACCGGCGGGCCAACGAGAGCGACGCACCGGCGACCAAGGCCGGCGCCAGCCCGGCCATCAACGAGTTCGTGTGGAAGAGCGGCATGGCCGAGTACCCGACGTCGTCGGGGGTGAGCTCGAGCATCATGGCCATCCGGCTGCCGGTCGTGAGCAGCCTGCGCTGCGTGCAGCGGACCGCCTTGGGGGCGGCGGCCGTGCCCGAGGTGAACAACAGGACCCACAGGTCGTCGACGTCGCCGGACTCATATGGGGTTAGTGCCGTCGCCGGAGCCGAGCCAAGGGCGTCGTCGAGCGAGGCGCCGGCGAGGGGCGGGTCGTCGTCGTCGGCGAACCGGTCGGAAAAGAGCACGCCGCCCGGCAGGTCGAGTCCGTCGAGCGCCGCTTCGAGTCGGGCGGCGTGCCGCGGCTCGGTGAGGACCATCTGAAGGTCGGTGTGCACGATGTCCCGGGCGAGGTGCTCGCCCTGGCGCGTGTAGTTGAGCCCGGCGATCACCGTCCCGCTCAGCGCGGCGCCACAGAGTGCGAAGACGTAGTCGGGCGTGTTGTCGAGCAGGACGCCGACATGCGGCGGCCGTCCCGGGACCAGCCGCGCCCGGAAGAGGTCGGCGAAGCGCTGCGCCTCGGCCACGAGCTCCGCATGCGTCCACACCCGCGCGCCGAAACGCAGAGCCGGGCGGTCGCCGTGCTCCGCCACGTTGCGCCGCAGCAGCGATGCCGCGTCAGGCGCGGGCAGCGGCACCTCGGCCAACGGCGGGGCGAGCGGTGCGGACGATCCGGCGGCCGTCATCTTCCCATCCTTACGCGTCGCCCCTCCCCCGCGGCCGCAGAAGTGCAGGAGTCAGGCCGTTCATCCGAACTCCCCACGGATCCGCACTCGGGGTCGCCCCGTACCGCACTTAGGCGGCAGGGTCAGCCCCAGATCCGACGAGCTGCGTAACGCAAAGTAGCGTTTGCGCCGAGGTCCGATGGGCAGTTGAATTCGAGCCCAGCTATCGAACCCCGTGCTGGGCGTCGCCACCCGCCTTACCTACTGTCCCGGCACGCCGGGTCTGTGCCCCTCGCTCGACCTCCCTCTGACAGACTCGACAGAGCTAATGTCCGCTCGATTTCGTAGGAGGTGGGCATGGAGCGACAAGGACCGTTTTGGGATGCGATAGAGGGCCGTGTCGATCTACCTCCGGCCACAAGCACGCTTGGATTCGAGCTCATCGCGGTGGACCCCGATGCTGGGACGATCGAAGTTCGCTTTCTTGCCGCCGACTCGTTCCTCAATCCCGTTGGGGTTATCCAAGGTGGATTCCTCGCCGCGATGTTGGACGAGACGCTGGGCCCAGCTCTGATCGCGACCCTTGGCCCCGACCAGTTCGCACCCACGGCAGATCTTCACATCCAGTTCCTGCGTCCGGCCAAGCCGGGACGCCTTATAGGCCGGGGCCGGGTCGTGAGAAAAGGCAGAGATTTGGGCTTCATGTCCGGGGAACTCGTCGACGAGTCAGGCGAGGTTGTCGCAGTCGCGACCGCCACGGCGACGATCCGAGATTTCAAGCGCTGATCTGTCCCACGGATCTTCCTGAGCGCAAAGCTTCTCCCAGGGTTCTGAAATTGAATGGCGGCTTGGACCTGCCAGTCGCTCCGATATGTGCTCGGAGCGATCCGCCATGTCCCGGAACGCCGGTTATACGTGACCCACCCAGCAACCAACTGGGCGTGCCGTGAAGAAACGACCTCAGGTCCAGGTGCTCCGCGTAGGCGGCATGCCGCTCCGTCCGCCCGGTGTGGGAAGGACGCCGAGTACCTGGTGAATCGAGATCCCGCCGTCCTCGAACCCGTTGGCCGACGCTGCCATGTAGAGAAGCCAGACGCGGGCACGTCGCACACCGACCTCAGAGATAGCGGCCTCCCAGTGTTGCTGGAGGTTCCCCACCCAGGCCCGGAGCGTCTTGACATAGTGCTCGCGGAGCGACTCGACGTCGCGCACCTCGAAGCCCGCTTCCTCCATCGCCAGCACGACCTTACCCACGTCGATGAGCTCGCCGTCGGGGAAGACGTAGCGCCCCATGAAGGATCTCGAGCCGATGCGCGATCCACCCACGCTCGAGATGGCGTGGTTGAGCAGCCTGCCCTCGGGGCTGATCAGCCGGCGCATGGTGCCGAAGTACTCGGAGACCTTTGAGGATCCGACGTGTTCGAACATACCCACCGACGCGATGCCGTCGAAGGGCCCGTCGCGCACGTCTCGGTAGTCCTGTAGCCGGATCTCGACTCGTCGATCGAACCCGGATGCTGCGACCCGTTCGCGCGCCGCACGCGCCTGCTCGGGGCTGAGTGTGACGCCGACTATCTCCGCGCCGTAGTGCCGGGCTGCGTGGATGGCAAAGCTGCCCCATCCGCAACCGACATCGAGGATTCGTTGTCCCGCCCGATCGGCGAGGCCGAGCTTGCGGCAGATGAGATCGTGCTTCGATTCCTGAGCCGCTTCCAAGGTGACGGCCTCCGACGGAAACCGCGCGCAGGAATACGTCATGGAGGGCCCGAGGACCATGGCGTAGAAGTCGTTGCTCACGTCGTAGTGGTGTCGCACTGCTTGCGCATCCCGGGTGGGCGAATGCATTCGGCCCCGGGGTGCCGCCTCCTCCGCTGGAGGAGGGATCGGTCGACCAAGTGCCCCGAGCCGGCGCGCGGCGCGGAGGGCCTGCCACGGCAGCTTCGAGCTGTCGCGGACGCGAGACGGTGATGCGGCGTGCAGCAGAGCCAGCATCCCGAAGATGTCACCGTCGAAGTCGAGGTCGCCTACGACGAACGCTCGGGCGAGGCCCAGCTCATTGGGCGACCACAGCAGGCGCCGTACCGCGTCACGTGATTGCACCAGGAGCGTGTTCCCTTCGACCGGGCCGAGTGTGGTCCCGTCCCAGAACTGCACCCGCACCGGCGGCGAGCCACCGAAGAAGTGGGACAGCAAAGGCTCCAGTGCTGCCGCCGCCCCGCTGCGCGGCTGGGACTCCACGACCCGGGGTGGCTCCCGGCGCGGCCGCAACGGGCGTGGCGAAGGAATGAGGTCCGGTCGCATCGCTGCCTCCTGTGACTGCGGCAATTGTATGGTTCAACGGACGCCTCGGCGCCGGTCGTAAGGCCGGATACCGAGGACACCGAGGTTGACCAAGTTCGCCGGCTGAGAGGCGTCCGCTGGGAGGAGGCGGAAGACGTTCGCCCGATGCAGAGTTCGTTCCGATCTGCGTCGAGCCCGGCCGCTCGACTACTTCAGTTGCCCCCCCAGTTCCAGGAAGTTCAATTGCGAGCCCATTCCGTGCGCTCCTAGTGGTGAACTTCCTCCAGACGACCAGAGTCGAGGTGGTAAATGAATCCACCCACGAGAAGGTCACTCAAGTAGGGCGACGAACGAACCTTCTGAACATCCTGAGCGAGAGAATCTTGGAGGTCGCCGGTCGTCATGAACGACAGACTTCTCGTGTCGGGACCGCCCGCCTCGGCGACGGCGCGGTGCACGTCGTCCTCGTCTCCAACCGTCATCCGGCAGTCGGTATGGGCAACGATCATCACTCGGGTGACGCCCAGCAAATAGGTTGCGAGCACAAGCGTTCGCAACACGTCTTCGGTGACGCGGGCACCGGCATTGCGCAGGATCTTGGCGTCACCCGGTGACAGACCCAACATCCCGAGCGGATCTATCCGAGAGTCCATGCAGGTGAGAACGGCCAACCCCTTCAGGGCGCGACCTTTTAGCTCGCCGTACTGATAGGTGGCGCGATAGGTCTGGTTCGCCGCCAGCACATCCGAAAACGGACCTTCGATGTCCACGAGTACACCTCCCTCCGACATCTTTGCTGACACCTTGAGGGTGTCGTCCAATTGCGAGGTGGAGATCATCGACCACCTCCGACGACGCTGTGGGGCCCATCGCGCCGCACCCCGGGCGCGCCGTAGCATGGCGAAGCGAAGCACCGGAGGGGAAGGGGCGAGCATGGACCTCGAAGACGTCTTGGTCGGCGACGACGACGTCGTGCCCCGCGCCCGGTACACGAGCCCGGAGTTCGCCGCGCTGGAGTTCGACCGCTTGTGGTCGCGGGTCTGGCAGGTGGCCTGCCGGGCCGAGGAGATTTCGGACGTCGGCGACTTCTGCGAGTACCTGATCGGCGACCAGTCCGTCCTCGTCGTCCGTGCCGCGCCCGACACCGTGCGCGCGTTTCACAACACGTGCCTGCACCGCGGCACCCGCTTGGCCGACGGCGCCGGCCGCTTCCCCGAGGGCTGCATCCGTTGCCGCTACCACGCGTGGCGCTACGACCTCGACGGCAAGCTGGTCGAGGTGGTCGACCGCGAGGAGTTCGATCCCATCCCCGGCGACGCCGGCCTCGAGACGGTGCGCGTGGCGGAATGGGGCGGCTTCGTGTGGATCTGCCTCAGCGCCGACGCGCCACCGCTGCTCGAGTACCTCGACCCGCTGCCGACGCTGCTCGCGCCGTACCACCTCGACCGGCTCCACCTCCGCACGTATCTGTCGACCGTCTTGCCGGCCAACTGGAAGGTCGCCGTCGACGCCTTCAACGAGGGCTACCACGTGCAGGGCACCCACCCGCAGCTCCTGCCGTGGACCGACGACGTCAGCCTGGAGTACGAGGCGCTCGGGCTCCACGCCCACTACGGGCGGCTCCCCAACGCGCGGCGCCAGCTGCGCCCCAGCCCGCGCCTCGGGCTCTCCGAGGGCGAGTACGACGAGGGCGAGATCCTCGAGGCCTTCATCGCCGGCCTGGGCGGGCTCTTCTACAAGGACGAGGGCGCGCTGGTCGAGGAGATCCGCGCCTCGGGCGCCAGCGGCGCCGCCATGCTGAGCCGCTACCAACAAGGGCGGCGCACGCTGCTCGAGGCGCGTGGCGTCGCGGTCGAGGAGTTCGCCGACGACCAGCTGACGAGCGCCGACGACGTCTTCTTCTTCCCGAACATGGTCGGACCGATCTATCCCGGGATCGCCATCGTCTTCCGGGTCCGGCCCAACGGCACCGACCCCGACAGCTGCATCAAGGACACCTGGTTCCTGCACTGGCCCCAGGCGGGTGAGCCCCCGAAACGGGCCAAACGCCGCTTCTTCGCCGACTGGACCGAACGCGACTGGGGGGAGATCACCAACCAGGACTACGCCAACATGGAGCACGTCCAGATCGGGATGAAGTCACGCGGCGGCCCCGGGCTCCGCTTGAACCGGCGGCAGGAGAGCAACGTCCTGCACATGCACCGGGTGATCGACCGCTACCTGACCACGCCGTGACGGCGCCGGTGCTCTGCCGTCACAAGGTGCGATAGAGCCCGCCGTCGACCGCGAGCTGCGCCCCGTTGACGTAGGCGGCGGCGTCGCTGGCCAAGAAGACGCACGCGCCGACGATGTCCTCGGGGCGCGCCATGCGCCCCATCGGGTTGGCGTTGGCCACGCGCTCCTTCATCTCGGGCGGCCAGCCGCGGCTGAGGTCGGTCTCGGTGGCGCTGGGCAGGACGAGGTTCACCCGGACCTTCGGGGCCCACAACCCCGGCGAGCCCGAGCGTGAGCGCGTTGAGGGAGGCCTTGGCCATGGCGTAGGGCAGGTCGACGGGGCTGGGCCGCCAGGACCCGACGGAGGAGATGTTGACGATCGAGCCGCCGTCGCCGTCGCGCCATCCGGTCGCCCACCAGCACGCTCAGGCGGAACGGGCCGCGCGCGTTGGTCGCGTGCACCTTGTCGTAGAGGTCCTCGCTCACATTGACGAGGCCGTCGTAGGCGGGCGACATGCCCGCGTTGTTCACCAGGACGTCGCAACGCCCGAACTCGCCGTAGACCGAGTCGACGAGGCGGTCGCACTCGTCCCACTTGCCGACGTGGCACGGCATCGCCACCGCCCGTCGCCCGGTCGCCGCTCGCGATCTCCCGCGCCGCGGTCTCGCAATTGTCGAGCTTGCGGCTGGCCACGACGACGTCCGCCCCGGCCGACGCCAGGCCCTCCGCGATGGCCCGGCCGATGCCCCGGCTCCCGCCGGTCACCAGCGCGACCTTCCCGCTCAGGTCGAGGAGCTCGTCCGCCGGCTTCATGCCCTGCCGTCCGTCCGCATGCCCGTGACCCTGCCCCGCCCCCGGGGCGTGCGTCAATCGGGCGGCGGCTCGGCCACGACCCGCAGGATCCGCAGGAGCTCCTCGGCCTGGCGCGGGTCGAGCGAGAGCAGCCCCGGCGGCGGCGTCCCGAGGATCTTGTCGGCCCGGCGGGCGAGGTCCTTGCCCTTGCGGGTGGCCTCGACGAGCTTGGCCCGGCGATCCGAGGGGTGGGGCCGGCGCCGCACCAGGCCCTGCGCCTCCAGGTCGTCGATGATGACCGTCACGTACGCCTTGTCGATGCCGAGTGTCGAGGCGAGGTCCCCCATGGCCATCGGCGCGCGGGCCAACCGGCGCAGCGCCTTGGCGCGGCCGAAGCTCATGCCGAGCGCGTCGGCCACCTCACGGCGCCGCTCGTTGTCCAGCACCAGGTCGCCCATGATCGACCAGGCCGCGTTCGCGGCCGGAGTGGGATCCGGCGCCGGCTTCTGCTCCGGGCTCGGGCGCGTCGGCGCGGTCACCTGACCGACGCCTCGGAAAGCGCCTCGGGGTTCAGTTCCCGCGCCGTGCGCTGGGCCGACTCGAGCGCCCGGCGCGACGTGGCCACGACGCCCAGCACGAGCACGACCAGCCCGCACGCGGCGAGGACCCACCAGCCCGCGTGCGTCGCCTCGGCGAACCCGGCCGACGCCGAGGTCGAGACCTTCGACGTGACCAGTGCGCCCACGACAGCCACGCCGAGCGTCGCCCCCAGCTGGCGCGACGTCGACGCGATGGCCGACGCCACGCCGGCCTGGGCCCGCGGCATGCCCGAGACCGCGGCGTTGGTGATCGGCGCGTTCACGACGCCGAAGCCCAGCCCGAACACGACGTACGCCACGAACAACCACGTGAAGGGCGTCGTCGGCTCCATCTGCGCCAGCATGATGCACGCCGCCGTGAGCGCCACCCCGGCCGTCACGAGAGGGATGCGCGCGCCGCGGCTGCCCACGATGCGCCCGGAGATCGGTGAGGCCACCATCGTCATCACGGCCATCGGCAGCGTGTCGAGGCCCGCGTGCAGCGCCGACAGGCCGCGCACGTCCTGCAGGTACAGCGTGTTGAGGAAGAGGAAGCCTCCGAGCGTGGCGAACGCTGCGACCGCGGTCACCGTCGCCGCGGCAAACGGGATCGACCGGAAGAAGCGCAGGTCGACCAGCGGGTCCTTGCGGCGCGGTTCGAGAGTACACGAAGCCGGCGAGGGCCGCCGCGGCGAGGCAGAACACGACGACGATCAGCGGCGAGGACCACCCTCGTGTCGGGGCCTCGATGATCCCGTAGGTGAGCGACGCAAAGAGCACGATCATCAGCACCTGGCCGACGGGATCGAACTTCCGGGCGCGTGGCGCCTTGGACTCGGGGATGTAGCGGAGCGTGAGCACGATGGCGGCCACGCCCACCGGGATGTTGATCCAGAAGATCGACTGCCAGCCGGCCGACGTCACCAGCAGGCCGCCGACGACCGGCCCGAGGGCCATGGACACGCCCGACGACCGCCCCCCAGACGCCGACCGCCTGCGCGCGCTCGCGCGGGTCGGTGAACGTGTTGGTGATGATCGACATGGCCACGGGGTTCAGCATCGAGCCGCCGATGGCCTGCAGCATGCGGAACACCACCAGGAGCTCGAGGCTGGGCGCGAGGCTGCAGAGCAGCGAGCCGGCCGAGAAGACGGCGAGGCCGAGGACGAAGGTCCGCTTGCGACCGAGCCGGTCGGCCGTGGAGCCGGACAGCATGAGCAGGCTGGCGAGCACCAGCGTGTAGGCGTCGACCACCCACTGCAGGCCGGAGACGGAGGCGCCGAGGTCGTGGCCGATGGACGGGAGGGCGACGTTCACGATGGTCACGTCGAGGCCCACGATGAGGAGGCTCATCGAGCAGATCAGCAGGATCCCGATCCGGCGGTTCCGGCTCAGCTCGTGCATGGCCAGCGGTCCGGCCAGGAGCGGAGCGTCCGAAGATAGTTGTGTTTCCATAACTATTTGCAGATTAGCGGGGTCCCCGGGCGGTCGTGCCGCCCCGGGTCCACGGGGCCGATCCGTCGGGTCCCGCCTTCTCCTTCCGGGAGCGCCCACGGCTAAGGTTCGAGCAGCGCCAACATCGAGGTCAGATTCAATTTTGCGCCGTCGCCGCCACCTAGATTGCCCGCGCCACCCCACGAGCCCGATCCAGACGCCATGCCCTTCGACAAGGAAACCGTCCGCGCCAAATACCTGTCCGAGCGCGACCGCCGCCTGGTGGAGGGCCGCTCCGAGATCCGCGACCTGGACCACGACGCCTACTTCTCCTCCTACCGGAAGGACCCGTTCACCCAGTGGGCCGACCGCGACCCGGTCCACGACGAGGTCGACGTCGTCATCGTCGGTGGCGGGATCGCCGGCGTGGTGGCCGGGGCCAACCTGCGCAAGGCCGGCGTCGAGAAGATCCGCCTCGTCGACCAGGCGGGCGGCGTCGGGGGCACCTGGTACTGGAACCGCTACCCCGGCGTGATGTGCGACGTCGAGTCGTACATGTACATCCCGATGCTCGAGGAGTTCGACTACGTCCCGACCAAGCGCTACGCCTTCGGCGACGAGATCCGGAGCCACCTCGAGCGCATCGCCGAGCGGTACCGCCTCGAGGACGACGCCCTGTTCCACACCGGCGTGACCCGGGCCGAATGGCACGAGGACGAGGGTCGCTGGCTCATCACGACGGACCGGGGCGACGAGATCCGCTGCCGCTGGTACGTCCTCGCCGTCGGGATCCTCAACCTCATGAAGCTGCCCGCCATCGCCGGCATGGAGGAGTTCGACGGGCGCTCGTTCCACTCGGCGCGCTGGGACTACGACTACACCGGCGGCGGGCCGTCTGAGCCGCTGACCAAGCTCGGGGACAAAGTGGTCGCCCTCTTCGGCACCGGCGCCAGCGGCATCCAGTGCCTGCCGCCGCTCGTCGAGTCGGCCAAGCACGTCTACGTCTTCCAGCGCACGCCGTCGGCGATCGGCGTACGCGGGAACCGGCCCACCGACCCCGACTTCGCCGAGGGGCTCGAGCCGGGCTGGCAGCGGGCCCGCATGGACAACTTCCAGGCCATCATGCTGGGCCTGCCGGTCGACGTCGACGAGGTCGACGACGGGTGGACGCACCACTTCGCCGCGGTGAACCACCCCAAGGTCGTCGAGGGCATGACGGGCGCCGACATCGCGCGCAGCGGTGAGCAGGTCGACTTCCAGGTCATGGAGGAGCACCGCCGGCGCGTCGAGGAGCTGGTGGACGACCCGGTCAAGGCCGACATCCTCAAGCCCTTCTACCGCTACATCTGCAAGCGCCCCTGCTTCCACGACGAGTACCTGCCGGCGTTCAACGCCCCCAACGTCACGCCTGATCGACTGCCCCGGTCGGCGTCGACCGCATCACCGACGAGGGGCCGGTCGTCGACGGCGCAGCAGTACGAGGTCGACTGCATCGTCTACGGCACGGGCTTCGAGCCCGAGCAGACCCCGCTCTACCGCCGCGCCGGGCACGAGATCGTCGGGCCGCGGCGGCGTCACGCTGGCGCAGAAGTGCGCCGACGGCCCGCACACCCTGTTCGGCATGATGAGCCGCGGCTTCCCCAACCTGTTCGTGATGCCCGCCCCGTTCCAGCAGGCCGTGGTCACGGTCAACTACACGCAGGTGGCCGTGCTGGGCGCCGAGTTCGTCGGCCGGGCGGTCGGGCTGCTTGCAGCAAGAGGGCGTCGACGTCTTCGACGTGAGCGAAGAGGCCGAGGCGAAGTGGGTGCAGGGAATCGTCGACGGGTACATCGACGCCAGCCGGGTCATGGCGGCCTGCACCCCCTCGCGCATCAACGACGAGGGCCATCCCGAGGAGAGGACCCCGCTCGTCGGGGCCTACCGGGGCGGGCTGGGCGACTGGTTCGGCTATCGCGACCGCCTCGAGAAGTGGCTCGACGACGGCCGCTTCGACGGCCTGGACGCTCGAAGTCCGCTCGACGGCGCCGTGAGCGCGCGCCAGCGGGTCGCCGTCGTCACCGGCGGCGGGGGCGGCATCGGGGGGGCGATCGCCGAGGACCTCGGCCGCGGCGGCTGGTTCGTCGTCACCGTCGACCCGCTGGTCACGCTCGAAGGCACCGAGGAGCTGCCCGAGCCGGAGCCCGAGTCCACCACCGCGGGACGCATCGTCGCGGCGGGCGGCTCGGCCCAGGCGTCGTCCGCCTCCGTCACCGACGGCCCCGCGCTCCGCGCGCTGTTCGAGGAGCTGGCGGACGAGCACGGTGGGCTCGACGCCGTCGTGAACGTCGCCGGCATCACGCGCCAGAGCTACGTCGCCAGCGGCACCGAGGAGGACTGGCGAGGCGCTGCTCGCCGTGCACCTCGGCGGGTACCTCAACGTGCTCGAGGCCGCACTGCCGCTCATGGCGGCGGCCGGACACGGACGGATCGTCGGCGTCACCTCCGGCTCGGGGTGGCGGGCCGCGGACGCCGGGGGCTACAGCGCCGCGAAGCGCGCCGTCGCCGCGCTGACCTGGGAGCTGGGCCGTCAGGCGCCACCGGGCGTCACGGTCAACGCGCTTGTCGCCCATCGCCAACACCCGCATGGTGGCCGCCGCCGCTCGAGCGGGCCCGCCCGGAGGGCCGGGCCGGCGGCGGAGGCGGGCTGATCGCTCGACTCGATGCCCGGCCCCGAGCAGCTCGGCCCCCTCGGCGCCCACCTCGTGGCGGACGACGTTCGGGTGGTGCACGGGCCAGGTCGTGTTCGCCAGCGGCCCCGAGATGGCCATCGTCGACCAACCCCGCCTGATGGAGGTCGTGCGCACGAGCGGGTGACGTCGATCGGCGCTGTGCTCGCAGCCTTCATCCACGCGCGCCTCGTCAAGGCCGAGGCCAAGCAGGCGAGCGCCGGCGGGCGGCAATCCGCGCTTCGGCTCGCATCTTCGACGCGCCGGCGCCCGACCCGGTGCCCTCGCCGACGGCGAAGTCCTGCGTCGTCGTCGACGATCGCCCCGCGCTCGTCGCGCCGCTCATCGCCGCGCTCGAGGCGCGGTCGATCTCCTGTCACCGCGTCGAACCCGGCCACGGCTTCGCCGGCGCGGCCGACGCACTGCGCGCCGTCGTCGACGACCAATGGGCCCAGTCGATGCCGTCGTGCTCGCGCTCGACGGGCACCTCGGCCGCGCCCCAGCCGACGACGACTGGGCAGTCGATCCTCTCCGACCACCAGGGGATCGTCGAGTACTCTGCACGCCGACGCCGCCTGGGCGCGGGCGACGGCCGACTACGCCACGCAGGCCGATCGTCCGGTGCGGCTCGTGACCCTGACCGACGCCACGAGCCCGGCGGGCCGTAGTCGTGCCCAGGCGGCCGCGCAACTGGCGCGGGCAGCGGCGAGCGGAACCGGCGGACACGTGACCGCGTTCGCCGCGAGCATCGAGGCGCCGGACGCCGACGCCGGTCCCGGTGGTTGGCGAGCTCGTCGGTCACCTCCTCGCCGAGCCCGATGCGGCCGGCGCTGGCCGGCGCCGAGTTGGTCGTGGGCCCGGGCTGGCTCGGGCTGCGCAGCCATCCCCGGCCGCTCGGCACCGTGACCTACGGCGGTCCCGCCGTTCCCGCCTGGCTCGACGACGTCCTCGAGGAGGTGGTCGGCGCGGCCGCCCCGACCGGAGGGAGACGCCATGACGCCGCCCCACCCGCGTCATCGACGCGCACGTGCACCTCTGGGACCCGGCGCGAACCGACTGGTACCCCTACCTGTCGCATCCGCCCGAAGGGCGTGGCCGAGGGCTCGGGGATGTACCGCCGCTTCGACGTCGCGCACCTATCGGGCCGAGTCGGCCAACTGGAACGTCGAGAAGATCGTCAATGTCGCCGCCGCCACCGGGCCCCAACTCCGTCGACGAGACGATCGAGCTCGACGCCAAGGCCGGCCGAGCGGGGCGGCCCGGACGCCATCGTTGGCGGCCTGCCGCCGGCGGACTCGACCGCCGAGGCCATCGCGTTCATCGACCGGCAGATGTCGGCGCCGCGCTTCCGCGGTGTGCGCCCGATGGGCGGCCTGGCGACCGCTGTGCCCGACCCTGACGTGCTGCGCGCGCTGGCGGAACGGAACCTCGTCTTCGACCTGATGACGCACCCCGACCAGTTGCGCTCGTCGGCCGAAGAACTCGCCCATTCGCCGACCTCACCGTCGTCGTGGAGCACACCGGGTGGCCCCGCAACGACTCCGACGAGGAACGGGCGCTCTGGAGGGAGGGCATCGACGCGCTCGCCGGGCTCGGCGCCAACGTCGTGTGCAAGCTCTCGGGCCTGGCCATGCCGCTCGCGTCGATCGCGGGTCGGCGACCTCCGGCCGTGGCTCGAGTACGCCATCGGGGCCTTCGGCGCCGACCGCTGCATGTTCGCCAGCAACTTCCCGGTCGACTCCGACGGCCGGCAGTTTCGACGACCTCTACGGCGCGTTCGACTAGTCACGAGCGGTCTCGACGACGCGTCACGAGACGCCCTCTTCGCCGGGACGGCGGAGCGGGTCTATCGACTCTGATCGAGGGGCGGGCGCCCCGGCACGATCAGTAGGCGCCGACGTTCTCGAAGTAGCGCCGCGGGTTTTCGACGAGCATCGTGTCGATCTGGGCGTCGGTCACGCCGTCGCTCGCGGAGGTACGGCAGGACCTCGTCGTGGATGTGCAGGTACGTCCACGTGGTCATGCAGCTGGACGATGCGTGGGTCGATCATGTCGAGGTAGCACGACGTGTCGTGCGAGAGCACCATCCGATCGGCGTAGCCACGGCGCGCACATCTCGACCACGGTGTCCGCCCGGGCCTCGAACGTCGTCCCGACGTAGAGCCCGAAGCGGTCCATGCCCAGGATGAACCCGTGGTCGGCCAGCGCGCTGAGGTGATCGACGTCGGCGCTGTCGCCGGTGTGCCCGAGCACGACCCGGGTCGCGTCGACCCCCTCCTCGTCGCACATCACCTGCTTGACGACCAGGCCGGTCTCGCGTGCCCGGATGGGTGTGCACCGTGATCGGGACGCCGGTGCGCGCGATGCGTCCGGGCCACGGCACGCATCGACGCGGCGCCACCCCTCCCGTGAGGCCCTTCTCGTCGATGGCGCACTTGAGGAACGCGGCCTTGACCCCGGTGCCGGTGATGCCGTCGACGATGTCGTCGGTGAACATCGTGATCATCGGATCCGGCTCGTCCGAACCGAGCGCGGCGTACACCGCCGGGTCGCGGTGGTAGAAGAAGAACGGCACCTGGTCGTACGTGTAACAACCGGTGGCCGGGATGATGTTCAGGTCGGGAACCTGCTCGGCGATGCGCTCGATTCGCGGGATGTAACGCCCAGACCGATGACGGTGGGATCGACGATGGTGCGGATGCCCTGCGCGGCGAGCGCCTTGAGCTTCGCCACCGCGTCGGCCACCCGCTCGTCCTCGCTTCCCCACTCCGACGGGTAGTTCTGCTGGACATCGGCGTCGAGCACGAAGACATGCTCGTGCATGTATGTGCGACCGAGGTCGGCCGTGTCCACCGGGCCCACGAATCGTCTCGACGGTCGCCACTCGCCCCTCCGTTGCTGAGCCAGGTCGACGGCCTGACCTTATTGGTCTTGTCTGCCGGCACGCCCGTAGTCGGAAGCCGATACCGTGACCGTCCGTGACGCCGAGGGGCGAAGGTTCGGGCGCAGGGCCCTGCTCGGGGGCGCAGCGATCGCCGGCGTTGCGACGGGCCTCGGCCCTGCCGATCGGCTGGGGCCGTTGGAGCCGGGTCGGTGTCGCTGCGACTGCCCGACAGCCTGCCCGCACCCGCACGTCCCGGCCGGCACCGACATGCTCCCCGACGTCGAGCACGTCGTCATCCTCATGATGGAAAACCACTCCTTCGACGACCACTTCGGTCGGCTCGGTCGCGGCGACGGGCTCACGGTGGCGAGCGACGGAACGCCCCTCAACTACAACCCCGCGCCGGACGGTGGCTACATCCTGTCCTTCCCGATGCCGAACACCGCGGTGCCCGAGGACTCCAAGATCGGCCAGAACTGGAACACCTCGCACCTGTGCTGGGACCACGGCACCAACATGGGCTTCGCCCGGACCTGCGGTCCCGCGTCCATGGGCCACTTCACCGGAGCTCAGCTCCCCTTCTATTACTCGCTGGCCTCGCAGTTCCCGATCGGCGATCGCTACTTCTGCTCGGTCATGGCGCAGACGTACCCGAACCGCCGCTTCCTCATCGCGGCGACGGCGCTGGGCGACGTGGCGACGAACGCCACCGGCATCTCGTCGAAGGACGCACCGAACGGGACGATCTTCGACCGGCTGGACACGTACAACATCACCTGGAGGGACTACTACCCCGACCTGCCGACGGCGGCGCTCTTCCTCCCCGAGTATCAGCGACAACCAGCACGACGGGAAGCTGGCGCCGATCAACCAATTCCTCGCCGATGCGGCCGCCGGCCAACTCCCCCAGTTCTCGCTCGTCGATCCGTACACCGAACTACTCCGAGGAGGACGGCGACATCTCCATCGGCGAGGCGTTCGCCGCACGCATCATCGGTGCCGTCCTGGCGTCGCCCAATTGGTCCGAAGACGGTCATGTTCCTGGTGTACGACGAACACGGTGGCTGGTACGACCACGTGCCGCCGCAGCCGATCGTGCGAGCCGACAACGTGCCCGCCCGAGATCACCGTTCCGCCGGACCAGCCCGGTGCCTACGACTACACCGGGTTCCGCGTTCCCTGTGTCGTCATCTCACCGTTCGCCAAGCGGAACTTCGTGTCCCACGTCGTCCACGAGCACACCAGCCTGCTGAAGTTCGTGGAGACGAAGTGGAACCTGCCGGCCATGACCTATCGCGACGCCAACGCGCACCAACATGTTGGAGTTCTTCGAGTTCTCCGGGCCGGCCGCCGTTCGCCCATCCGCCCGCAGCTGCATGCGCCCGCTCAACCCGTTCATCGGGTCCGCTCCCCGCGAGCTCGAGTGCGCCGGGGTTCCATCCGATCGCGACCGGAGTCGACGGCGGCCACCTTCCCGCCCGCCAAGTACCGGGTGCACCAGCCGCCCCGTCCGTAAGGGAGTCCGTGCGGCAGCGGGCGACCTTGACCCCCGAACTATTCACGTCGTAGTCTGACATGAACTCCTCAGCCCCGGGGCCAGACGGCACCGTGGAGGCAGACGTGAGTGACGTCTACTACGACATGTACAGCGTCGAGATCAACGTCGACCCGTACCCCGTGTACCGCCGGCTACGCGAGGAGGCCCCGATCTACTACAACGACCAACACGACTTCTTTGCCGTGAGTCGTTTCGAGGACGTCGAGAAGGGGCTCCTCGACGCCCAGACCTACATCTCGGGCAAGGGTGCGATCCTCGAGATCATCAAGGCCGACATCGACATCCCCCCGGGCGTCATCATCTTCGAGGATCCCCCGACGCACACCATCCACCGCCGGCTGCTGTCCCGTGCCTTCACGCCACGGCGCGTCGCCGAGCTCGAGCCGAAGATCCGCGAGTTCTGCGCCCACAGCCTCGATCCCCTCGTGGGCGCCGGGTGGGTTCGACTTCATCGCCGACTTCGGCGCCCAGATGCCGATGCGCGTCATCAGCATGCTGCTCGGCATCCCCGAGAGTGACCAGGAGGCCGTGCGCGACCACGTCGACGACAACCTGCGCACCAAAGAGGGCGAGCCGATGCAGGTCACCAACGACAACTTCGTGACCGGTGAGATGTTCGCCGAGTACGTCGACTGGCGGGCCGAGCATCCCTCCGACGACATCATGACCGAGCTCCTCAACGTCGAGTTCGTCGACGAGACCGGCGCGACGCGCCGGCTCACGCGGACCGAGCTCCTGACGTACCTCGAGGTGCTGGCCGGAGCGGGCAACGAGACGACGACCCGCCTGATCGGGTGGACGGCGAAGGTGCTGGCGGAGCATCCTGACCAGCGGGCCGACCTGGTCAAGGACCCTGTCGCTGATCCCCGCCGCGGTCGAGGAGATCCTTCGCTTCGAGTCGCCCGGCGCCCCACGTCGGACGGTGCATCGCCCGTCAGGACCTCGTCGTGCGCGACGTGAAGGTGCCGGAGGGAAGCGTGATGCTCTTCCTCCTGGGCTCCGCCAACCGGGACGACCGCAAGTTCCCCGACGGGGACGCCTTCGACGTCCACCGCGAGGTCAGCCGGCACCTCACCTTCGGCAACGGGATCCATCTGTGCATGGGCTCCGCCCTCGCCCGCATGGAGGGCCGCATCGCCCTCGAGGAGCTGCTCGTGCGCATTCCCGAGTGGGACATCGACATGGAGAAGGCCCGTTTGTCGCCGACCTCGACGGTGCGGGGCTGGGAGACCCTGCCCGCATCTGGTCCCGTGAGACGATGGCCGGAATGGCGGCAACGCAGACCTCCGAGCCCACGCCGCTACGAGAGCCCGGTACGGCGCCAGCAGGCCATCGAGACCCGTGAGCGCATCATCGCGGCCGGGCTGCAAGATCCTCCGCAGCGTCATCCATCCGTGACTGGCGCGCGCTCACCATGCGTGGCGTCGCCGAGGCGGCCGGGGTGAACGAGCGGACCGTCTACCGCTACTTCGGGAACGAGCGGGGCCTTCGTGATGCCGTCATGCACCGGCTGGAGCAGAAGGCCGGGATCGAGCTGGAAGGCATGCAACTCGAGGACGTCGCCGACATCGCGGCGCGCATCTTTGCGCACGTGTCCTCGTACCCGGTGCGCCCGAAGCCGCCGCTCGATCCCACGCTCACCGACGCGAACCGTGCGCCAGCGGAACGCCCTCTTGGGGGCCGTGCGGGACGAGACCGCCGAATGGTCGGACTCGCGAGCGGACATCCGCCGCGGCCCTGCTCGATGTCCTGTGGAGTGTCGCCACGTACGAGCGACTCGTCTCGGACTGGGAGATGGACCGTGATCAGGCGATCGGGACCGTCGCCTGGGCGATCGGCTTGGTCGAAGACGCGATCCGAAACGGGAAACGACCCCCCGGCTGACTCCGCGGCCGGCTACGCGACCTCGATCGACCCTTGCGACCGGGCTTGCGGGCCGCCGCGTGTCGTCACATCCTCGATGACCTCTTCCGAGCGTTCGACGTCGAATTCGTTGCCGCTGGTGCGCAGCTGGGCGAGCAGGTCGATGAGCTTGCTGCGCTCCGGCTCGGACAGGCCGATGCGCTCGTAGACGGTCGAGTTCAGGTCCTCCGTCGCGTCCATCGCGACCTTGCGGCCCCGAGCCGTGATCTCGGCCAGCGTCGTCCGGGCATCCGAAGGATGCGGCACCCGCCGCACGAGCTTGTCATCCTCCAGTCGATCGATGATGTTGGTGACGGTCGCCGGCGGGATGCGCAGGGTCTTGCTGATCCAGCTGAGCGTCAGCGCGGATTCCGGGTCGGTCGCCAACCAGGCGAGGACCTCATAGCGGGCGAACGTGAGGTCGTGCCGCCGCATCACGTGCTGGACCTGGTCGTTGAGGAGCTGGTAGGAGCGCAGGATGGCGGTGAACACGGCCATGCCCGACGCGGCCTCGGGAGCCCAGTGCTGCAGCCAGACGCGGCGGGATGCCTCGACGACGTCAAAGGGAGCCGGCTCGAAGGCCATCCCGGAAGGATACGGCGTTCGCGCCACGCGCTCAGGCCCCCGAGACGAGCGAGCCACCGATGACACCGTCTGCCTCGAGCGCGTCGATCTCCGATCCGCTCAGGCCGAGTTCGCTCGAGAAGCTCCCGGTTGTGTTCTCCGAGGAGCGGCGCAGTGCCGAGTGTGCAGCCGCTCGGGACCCCGCGCGAACTTCATCGGGCAGCGTGCTGTAGCGGGAGCGTTCCGATCACGGGATGCTCGCACGTCCTCGAAGAAGCGGCGGAACTCGAGCGGTGGCAGCTCCGGCTGGTCGTGGGGCTGGACGACCTTGCCGACGGGCACGCCCGCCGCCCACAGGAGTTCGACGACCTCGTCCGCCTGCTTGTCGCGGCACCACTCGTCCAAGCCGGCGTCGATTCGGTCGTGCGCACGCACGCGCCCCGCCTGCGGTCTCGATCTCGGGGTCAGCGGCCCACGCGCGGCTCGCCCAACACACCTCGGAGCGCTTTCCACTGCTCGTCGGAGGAGACCGCGATGGCGACCCAGAAGTCGCCGCGGGCGTGCTCATCGGGCGGGGCGACCTGGTAGAGGTTCTGCGGTGCCGCGCACGGGCCCCGGTTGCCCTGCCGCGGTCGAGGAGCGTGCCGTAGGCGGAGTGCTCGATGGCCTGCTCGGCGGTGACGTTGACGCCGGCATCCACCATCGCCGCTTCGACGAGACCGCCTTGGCCGGTCTTCTGCCGGTGCTGCGAGCGCCAGCAGCAGGCCGTAGACGCGCGTGCAGCCCGGCGTTGGGGTCGCCGACGGTGTACGGCTCGAACGGGAGGAGGTCGGGATGGCCGGTGAGCCAGGTGAGCCCCGAGGCGTCCTCGATCACGAACGCGAACGCCGCCTTGTCGCGCCACGGCCCGTCGAGCCCGAAGCCCGGCATCCGGAGCATGACCAGGTCCGGCCGTTCGCGCCGGAGCGCCTCGTAGTCGACGCCCAACTGGTCCAGCACGCGGGGCGTGTAGTTCTCGATCACCACGTCGCACGTCGTCACGAACCGGCGGAGGAGATCGACGCCGCGCTCGTCTCGGAGGTCGAGCGTCAGGCTCTTCTTGTTGGTGTTGAGCGCGGCGAAGATCGGTCCCCGCTCCCAGTACGCGGTCCTCGGTCTGGGGCACCCCACCGACCAGTCGGACTCCGTCCGGCCGGCTCGACGATTCGAGGTGGATCACCTCCGCTCCGAGCAGCGCGAGCACGTGGCTGGCGAGGGGTCCCGCCCAGAACGCGGTCATGTCGAGGACCCGGAGGCCTTCGAACGGGAAGACCCGCGGCGCCGCGCCCGTGCGGCGCCCGCTGTCCGGCCGTGGCAGGACGTCGTCGATCGAGTGCTGCCCGAGCCGAGGAGCAGGCTCGGGTTCCCGGAGGCGTCCGCGCGGCGAGCCGGAAGGGCGGGCGAGGGTTCGCCGCGCCGTCGGTCGGGTTGGCGGCGAACGTTCCCCGCTCGCGAAAGTGCTCGAAGGTCGTGACGTTCTCGCCGTTGGCGATCGGCGCGTTGGGGATGCGGAAGGCCGAGGCCAGGTCGAGCACCTCGTCGACGGCGTGTGCAGGCGATCCATGCGTCGATCGTCGGCGCCAGGGCCGTGCGGTCCAAGAAAGTGCTTCGGGTCCTCCGTCCACTCGGGATGGTCGACCAGGACGCAGAAGTCGAGCCACTGCTGCCCGGTCCCGACGCCGAGCCCGACCAGACCGTCGCTCGCCGCGCCCACGCCGGGCGTCGGGACGAAGCGGCGGCGTCGCATCGGCCGACCCAGCTGGTCGTTGAACGTCACCGGGTAGTAGGTGAGGCACATGACCATCGTCTCGAGCATCGAGACGTCGACGAGCTTGCCGTGCCCGCTCGTCGCGCCAGCCGGCCGAAAGGGTGCCGATCGCCGCGAAGAGCCCGGCCAGCCACTCGCCGATCTGGCCGCCCACGTAGACCGGCGCACGGTCCGGCCTGCCCCGCGCCAGGCCGACGACCGCGCCCGACCACGCCTGGAGCGTGAACTCGGTCGCCGGCTTGTCGCTCCACGGGCCCTCGAGCCCGAACGGGGTGATCGAGGTCACCGTCAGGTGTGGATGCGCTCGAGGACCGCGGCGGGCGCCATCGTGGCGCGTGTCGGCCAGCGGACGAGCCGCGTGACCAGACGACCGTGTCGGCCGACGCCAGAAGCGCTCGAGCGACGAGAGATCAGCGCCTGGTCGGGGTCGACGACGACGCTCCGCTTCGACGCGGCCAGGAAGTTGAAGAGGGCGCCGTCGCTCTCGGCGGCGATCGGCGCACCGGAGGCGGACCACCGGCGCAGCGGATCGCCGTCGGGCGACTCGACCTTGATCACCTCGGCGCCGCCGTCCGCCAGCAGCTTGGTGCAGTAGGCGCCCCCGATCCAGCTCGAGAGGTCGACGACGCGGCGGCCGGCGAGCGGCGCCACCGGCGCGGGCGCCCCTCCGCCGTGCTCGTCGGTGACTGGGCCACCCTCAGTCGTCGTCGCGCGGCGGCGACCGGACCGGCTGAGCCGCCATTCCGGCGGGAAGGCGCTGTCGTTGTCCTTCACCGCCAGGTTGAGGCCGGCGTCCATCGTCTCCTGGCTGAGCGTGGCCTTCTTCCGCCGTCGACGTCGTCCCGCAGCTGTCCGCCCATGGACTCGAGCCACGCGCTCGAGGAGGCTGCCCATGTACTCCCCCTGATGCTGCTTCATGATCTCGAAGAAGACCTTCTGCATGAAGATGGTGTCGGTCGGGCGCGTCTTGGCACACGCCGACGCGTACTTCGCCACTTCGGCCTCCAGATCGGCTCGAGGCACGACGCTGTTGACGAAGTTGCACTCGTACATCTCGCTCCGCCGTGAACGGCCGACCGGTGAACACCATCTCTTGGAACTTCCGCATTCCCATCATCATCGCCCACTGCCACATGCGCGGGGCGTAGCCGACGTAGCGAAAGGCGGGATGCCCGAAGAGTGCGTCGTCGGACGAGATCACGAGGTCGGCGTCGGCCGCCTGGTAGAAGTGCCAGCCGTAGCAGTACCCCTTGACCTCGAGGATGCTGATCTTCTTGAAGTCCTGCAGGCTGCGGCAGCCCGACCTCGTGTTGCCGTACCAGTGCAGCAGCGACGCGCCGGCACGGTACGAGCGGTCGAACGGCATGGTGACGTCCTCGTCCTCGTCGATCCCGAACTCCTCGTGCAGCGCGGTGCCTTCGGCCCGCTTTGCCATCAGCTCGTCCAGGTCGGCGCCCGTCCCCAGGTGGTCGCCGACACCGCGCACCACGAGGACCTTGACGTCGTCGTCGATGCTCGCCTTGAACAGCAGATCCGCATAGCGCCGGCGTGCCCCGATCGTCGGGATGTTGAGCTGGTCCGGACGGTTGAGGGTGATGGTGGCGATCCGGGTGTCCGGATCCTTCTCGTAGAGGATGATCTCCTCGGGAGACGGGATTTCCATGGTTGCCATAAGTCTCAGTCCTCGATCCCCAGGAAGCGCTTGACGTTACCGCTTGCGATGGCGACGGTCGCCTCGGGTCCGACCGCGTCGACGACGCGAGGCCAACGACTGGTTGCTGTAGCCGTACGTGCTCTCGTTGTGCGGGAAGTCCGTGGACCACATCACCCGGTCCACGCCGATGCGGGCGAGCAGCGCCAGCCCGAGCTGGTCGACCATGAACGAGGCACACATGTGGTTGTCCCAGTAGTAGGTCGGCTCGTGCTCGATCTTCAGATCGGCGAGGTGCCGGAACGACGCCGCGATGTGCTCGGCGTCCTGCAGTGCCGAGGGCACCCAGTTGATCCCGCCCTCGAAATACCCGACGCTCAGCCCGGGATGCCGGTCCAGGATGCCACCGAAGATGTACTTCCCGAAGGTGTCGCGGAAGGGCGCCACGGACTGGAGCATCCCGATGCTGAGCGCATTGAACGCGATCGGCGTCGCCGGCGGGTTCTCCCCGATGTGGTGGGAGATCGGGACCCCCGCCTCCTCGATCGCGTCCCACACGCCGTCCATGTCGGTGCTCGAGTAGTCGATCGGCTTGCCGTCGATGTCCTTGCCCGGCATGAGCGGCATCAGGAACGTCTTCAGCCCGAGGCCTTCAACTCGTTCACCGTCCGGCGTGTGCCCTCGGCGTCCCACCAGTTGATCAGTCCGACGCCGTAGATGCGGTTGCCGGACCGCTCCTGCACCTCCGCCATGTACTCGTTGTAGATCCGGAAGCAGGCCTCTCGCACCTCACGGTCCGGCCAACCGAAGAGCGCGAGCACGGAGTTCGGGAACGCCAGCTCCTTGGCGATGCCCTCGGAGTCGAGGGCGGCCGAGCCGGGCGTCGACGTCGCCGGCGTGGGACCCGGGCACCGGGTCGTACTGCGTGAGCACTTCGACGAACTCGCGCACGAGGATCGACTTGCCGTCCACGCCGAGGACCCAGCCGCCGTCGACGTTCATCACGCGGGGCGCACGCTCCTTCATGACGTCGGGCAGACGCTCGTAGAAGATGTCCTCGGCCAGCGAGATGTGGTCGTCGGCCGAGAACACCTCGGTGCCGGCCGGGAGGCCGAGGTCGACCAGGGGTGCCGGCCGGCGGTCCTTCGGGGCCCCGAGGCCCTCGGCCGGATACGTCAGCGTCCTGGAGTTTCCGCTCATCGCCCCCACTTTGCGCTCTATGACGGTCGGTGGCAGATTACTTCGGATCCGTAGCATTCGTCAACGGGGCCTGCTAGCTTCGTCCGGCGCGGTAGCGGTTCTCGGGGAGGTCAGAGAGGTCGTGACATGACGACGTGGGACTCCACCGTCGACGTCGTGATCGTCGGATCCGGCGGCGGTGGCATGGTGGCGGCACTCACCGCGGCCGACGCCGGGGCGAGCGCGCTCGTGCTCGAGAAGCAGGCGCTGATCGGCGGCTCGACGTGCATGTCCGGCGGGATCGTCTGGGTGCCGAACAACCCGGTGATGCTGGCCGCGGGCGTGCCCGACTCCTACGAGGACGCCATGGCGCACTTCGAGACGGTCGTCGGTGACGTCGGCCCGTGCTCGTCGTTCGAACGGCGCGACGCCTTCCTCACGGCGGGCCCCGAGATGGTCACCTTCCTTCAGGAGCTCGGGGTTCGCTTCGTCTACTGCCGCGGCTACAGCGACTACTACTCCAACGCGAAGGGCGGCGTGGACCCCGGACGGGGGATCGAGCCGATGCCGTGGGACGCCCGCGTCCTGGGCGAATGGATGCCGCGGCTGCAGCCCGGACTGGCCCAGAGCCTCGGTCTCTCCGTGATGACCAACGAGGCGCGTTCGCTGTCCAACTACAACCGGAGCCTCGGCGCCTTCGTGGTCTCCGGTCGGGTCGTGCTGCGGACCTACGCCGCCAAGTTCCGCCGCCAGGCGCTGCGCACGAACGGCGCGTCCCTCATCGGGCAGATGCTCAAGATCGCGCTCGACCGGGGGGTCCCCGTCTGGACCGAGGCGCCGCTCGAAGAGCTCCTGGTCGAGGACGGCCGCGTCGTCGGCGTGCGCACCGTCCGCGACGGCGCTCCGGTGTCGATCCGCGCCCGCCAGGGCGTGCTCCTCGCCGCCGGCGGCTTCGCCCACAACGCCGAGATGCGCGAGCGCTACGGCGGCGACCAGCCGAACCGGGCCCGCTGGTCGATCTCGAACCCGGGCGACACCGGCGAGGTGCTCACCGAGGCGATGCGCCTCGGGGCGAAGACCGACCTGCTGGACGAGGCCTGGTGGCTCCCCTCGCCCTCGGACGGGCCGGTTCGGCCAGTCCACCCTCGACCAGGCGCGCCAGCGCCCGCGCACGATCTACGTCGACGCCGCCGGCCGGCGCTTCGTGAACGAGTCGAACTCGTACATGGAAGTCGGCAAGGAGATGTACGCCCGCAACAAGACCAGCCGGGCCGTCCCGTGCTGGCTGATCTTCGACGACCGTTACCGCAAGCGCTACGCCCACCAGCGCTCACGACCCGGGCGTTTCCCCAAGAAGCTGCTTGCAGAGCGGGAACCTCAAGCAGGCCTGGACGCTCGACGACCTCGCCCGCCTGTGCGACATCGACCCGGCCGGGCTCTCCGAGACCGTCGAGCGCTTCAACGAGCACGCGCGCAACGGGGTCGACCCGGACTACGGGCGGGGCGAGTCCGCCTACAACCGGGCGCTGGGCGACCCGAACCACCGGGTGCACCCCTGCCTCGGTCCCTCGACGAGCCGCCGTACTACGCCGTCGAGGTGGTGCCGGGCGACATCGGCACGTGTGGTGGGCTCCTCACCGACGAGCACGCCCGGGTGATCGGCCCGGACGACCGGCCCATCGAGGGGCTCTACGCGACGGGCAACGGCACCGCCACGGTCATGGGTCGCCACTACCTCGGGCCCGGCGCCAGCATCGCCAACACGATGGTCTTCGGCTACGTGGCCGCTCGCCACGCCACCCGAGCCGACGGCGACGTCGAGGCGTGAGGCGCAGGCTCAGGTCAGCGGCACCGCGACGCCGTCGCGACGCACCGAGATCGCCTTGGTCGGGCACTTGCGTCCCGCGGCGATGATCTGCTCCTCGGGTGCGGCGGCGGGGTCCACGACCGTCGAGATGCCGTCGTCGTCGAGCTCGAACGCGCCGGGCGCCTCGTACACGCAGTTCCCCGATCCCATGCACGCGTCGCGGTCGATCTCGACTTCGAGGGCCATCGGGCAATCGTAAGGCGTGCGTCTTCAGATGCCAACGGACAGAGGATGCGCCATGAGTGAGCTCGCGCAGTTCGAGGAAGTCAATTTCTTCACCAACCGCGACGTGCAGGACGACCCGTACGACTACTTCGACTGGGTCCGCGGACAGGGCCCGGTGTGGCGCGAGCCCAACTACGGGATGTTCGTCATCACCGGGCACCCCGAGGCCATGGCCGTCTACGGCGACCCCGCGACGTTTCCGCCCGACGACGAGGCGTCGGGCACGTTCTCGTCGTGCAACTGCGTCTGCGGGTCCTTCGTCAAGCTCTCGGCGCCCTTCGGCGGTGACGACGTCACCGAGGTCATCGTGCAGTGCCGCCACGAGCTCCCCTTCAGCGACCAGCTCCCGTCCTTCGACCCGCCGATGCACACGGCGCACCGTCACCTCCTCATGCGGCTCATCACGCCGAAGCGCCTGAAGGAGAACGAGGACTTCATGTGGGAGTACGCCGACCGGCTCATCGACGCCTTCGTGGACACGGGCCGCTGCGAGATGGTGGGCGCCTACGCGGAGCCCTTCACCCTCACCGTGATCGCCGACCTCGAGGGCGTGCCCGAGTCGGACCACGGCCTCTTCCGCGACCGCCTGTCGACGGTGCACCAGGAGGTGGGGCACAAGCCGCTCGAGTTCCTCTACGAGCGCTTCGCCGGCTACATCGAGGACCGCCGGCAGCACCCCGGCCAGGACGTCCTCTCCGGGCTCGCCACGGCGACGTTCCCCGACGGCTCCACCCCCGAGGTCAAGGACGCCGCACTGATCGCGGCCAACCTCTTCGCCGGCGGGCAGGAGACCACGGTGCGCCTGCTCTCGTTCGCGCTGCGCATGCTCGGGGAGCGGCCGGACCTGCAACGGCTCGTGCGGGAGGACCGGGACCGCGTGCCGAACTTCATCGAGGAGACGCTGCGCCTCGAGAGCCCGTTGCGCACGCAGTTCCGGATGGCCCGGGTCCGGACCGAGCTCGGGGGCCTTGAGGTCCCTGCCGGCGCCTCGCTCATGCTCGTGCCGGGTGCCTGCAACCGCGACCCCCGGGTGTTCGAGAACCCCTACGTGTTCGACATCGACCGCGCCAACGCCCGCCAGCACATCGCGTTCGGCCACGGCATCCACACCTGCGCCGGCGCACCGCTCGCCCGGGCCGAGGGCCGGGTCACCGTCAACCGCTTCCTCGACCGCACCTCCGACATCACGATCTCCGAGCAGGAGCACGGGCCGGCGGGTGCCCGGGCCTACGACTACCTGCCGACGTTCTTCCTCCGCGGCCTACAGAGCCTCCATCTTGAGCTCGCCCCGGCCGGCTGAGCCCACCGCGCGAGACCGCACGCGTCAGGGCGCCGGCTTCGCGTCCCGCTCCGCCTGCGCCGTCGACATGATCAGCTTCGTCGCCGCGTAGGGCGGCCCGGCCGTCGTCCCGCCGTCGATCGGCAGGACGATCCCCGTGATCTGGGCGGCGCGGTCGCTCGAGAGGAAGACGACGGCGTTGGCGACGTCCTCGGGTTGCGCCTGCCGCTCGAGCGGCTGCATGTAGCGCACCACCGGCCCCATCTCGTACGTCGTGATGCCCGTCTGGATGTGCGCCGGCGTCAGGCAGTTGACCCGGATGCCGTACGGCGCGAGGTCGATGGCCATGCACTTGGACGCGTGGAGGATGGCCGCCTTCGAGGCCCGGTACGAGATCATGCCCGTCCCCGCGTTGATCGCCGCGATCGAGGCGTTGTTGATGATGGACCCGCCGCCGTGGTCCTTCATGTAGCGGGCCGCCCGCTGCGCACCGGCGAGCATGCCGAAGAGGTTCACGCTCATGATGCGGTCGAAATCCTCCAGGTCGTCGGGCAGGAACCGCTTCAGCGCGCTCCCCACCCCGGCGTTGTTGAACATGATGTCGAGGCCACCGAAGCGCTCGACCGCGAAGTCGACCAGCGCCTGCACCTGTTCGATGTCGCTCACGTCGGTTTGCTTGAAGGCGGCCGCCTCGCCGAGCCGGGCCGCCACCGCCGCGCCGCTGTCGGCGTCGATGTCGGCCACCACGACCCTCGCCCCCTCGCCCACCAACACCTCGGCGGTCGCTGCGCCGATGCCGCCGGCGCCCCCGGTCACGATCGCCACCTTGCCGGCGAGCTCTTGTGGTTGCATGGCGCGACATTACGGTCCCGTAGCTTTTGCCGCCCTGACCCGGTCAGACCCGGGCCCGCTGACCGCCCTCCCCGGAAAATATCCCGTCCGGTATTGCATACTGATCGGTATGCATTTACGCTGTCGAGGTGCCCCGGGGGACGACGAAGCGCCGGCCGATCACGGTGACCGCCCTGCTCGATGCGGCCATGGACCTTTTCGCGGAGCAGGGCTACGGCACGACCTCGATCCCCGACATCTGCGCCCGGGCCGGCCTCACCAAGGGCGCTTTCTATTCGAACTTCCCGAACAAGGAGGCCCTGTTCCTCGCCCTGCTCGACCGCAGCTGGGAACGGCGGGCCGCCTGGATCCGCCGCGCCATCCCGGCCGCCGACGCGCCCGGCGACGCAACGCCGCCGTTGCCCGACGAGGACGCGCTCGGCCGCCTCGAGGTGGACCGCCAGTGGACACTCGTCTCGACCGAGTTCTCCCTCCACGCGATCCGCCGGCCCGATGTCGCCGCACGCCTCGCCGAACACGAACGCCGCGTCCGCGCCGAGCTCGCACTCCTCGTCACCGAGGCGCTCGAGCGTGCCGGCCGCATCCCCACCGTCCCGATCGACGAGCTCGCCCGCATGGTCGTCGCCGTGAGCGAGGGCAGCGACATCCAGGTGCTGACCGACGAGGCCGCCGGCACCGCCTCGCATCGCGACCTCGGTCCCCGCGCCGTGTCGGCCTTGCTTCGCCAGTTCTCCCAGCCCGCCCCGCCCGCCAAGCGCACCGCCCGATGACGACGTTCGCGCCGCTCGATGCGCTCAACCAACTCCTCGCCGACGTCGCCCTGACGACGACCGACGCCGGCAGCCAGGTGACCTTCGCCGGCGAGGATCCGATCGTCCCGGCCCGCCATCGCCTGGGCGCGTGCATCGGCATCCCGCTCATGGCCAACGCGGTGGCGGCGGTCGCGCTGCACCGCCAACGCGGCGGCCCAGCCCAGGATCTCCACGTCGACCTGCGCGAGGCCGTGCACACCATCAACCCCGGCGCCTTCTGGCACCCGACGCTGAACGGCGAGCACGCCCCGCACCCGCTCGTGCTCGACAACCCGTTCCTCGTCACGCCGTACCGCACCAAGGACGGGCGCTGGGTCATGCCCTCCGCCGTCTACCCGCACCTCGTCGCCAAGTGGTGCCGCTTCTTGGACGTGCCGCCCGATGCCGCCAGAGTCGGCGCGGCGGTCGCGACCTGGGACGCCCACGAGCTCGAGGAAGCGGCCAGCGCCGCGAGCCTGCCGATCAGTGTCGTGCGCACGCCCGACGAATGGCTCGCCCACCCCCAGGGCGGCCTCCTGGCGGATCAACCCGTGATCGGCCTGGAACGCATCGGCGAAGCGCCGACCTGGCCGTGCGAGCCCGCAGCCCGCCCGTTCGACGGCGTCCGCGTCCTCTCGTTCACCCACGCCGTCGCCGGCCCCACGGTGGGCCGCACGCTCGCCGAACAAGGGGCAGACGTCCTCTCCGCGACGAGGCCGAACGACTACGAGCACGACTTCATCTACGCGGAGGCAAACGTGGGCTCTCGCAGCGCCTACGTCGACCTGGACACTCCGTCGGGCCAGGAACGAGCCACGGCGCTGCTCTCCGACGCGCACGTCGTCGTCGACAACCACCGTCTGGGCGCTCTTGCACGGCGCGGCCTCGAAGCCCGAAGCCTCGCGAAGCAGCACCCCGGACTCGTCTTCGTGTCGGTCAATTGCTACGGCGCGAGCGGACCCTGGGCCGACCGCGGCGGGTTCGACATGAACGCGTCGGCGGCGTCAGGTCTCATGACGATCGAGGGCAGTGCGGCAGAACCTCGGCTCCCGGTTACCTCGCTGATCAACGACTACATCACCGGCTACATGGGCGCCCTGGGCGCCTCGGCGGGCCTGCTCCGCCGGGCCACCGAAGGTGGCTCGTGGCACGTGACGGTCAGCTTGACGAGATCCGCCATGTGGTGCGCGTCGCTCGGCTTCGTCGATCCCGCAGACGCTGGCCGCGATGAGGCGCACCGTCTCCGTGCGCCGTCGCCCTACGACGCGCCCAGCGCGTTCGGCGACGTGCACATGCTCAACCCGCCCGTACGCTTCTCGCACACACCACCGGCGTGGCCCGATCCGGTGCTCGTCCCCCGCGGCTCGAGCCGCCCGGAGTGGTCGATCAGCTCGGTGAACTGACCGGAACTCGCCAGGATCAGGCGGCGCGGTCCTCGATGCGAGCGGCCGCGGTCTCCCGCACCTTGCGCGCTACCGAGGGCGCCGAGTGGAGAATCTGACGAAACTCAGTACGCGACCCGACGTACACGATGGCGTCGGTTTCGGCAGTCACGGTGGCGTTGCGCCGCCCGGCGCCGTCGGCCTCGAGCAGCGCCATCTCGCCAACCAGGTCGCCGCGCTCCAGCGTTGCGATGGTGTGGCCGTTCTGACTCACCGTCAGCTGGCCCTGGAGGACGACCATGAACTCGTCGCCCCGGGCACCCTCTCGAACGAGAACGCTGCCGGCGCGCAGAGAGATCGGCGTCAGATGGCGCCGGATCAGCTCCCGCTCTGACCGGCTGGCCTCGGCAAACAGCGCCAGTTCTGCAAGGTCATCTCTAAAGAGGCGCATGTCCCTTCCCTTTCCGGTCGTCTTCGTCCCTTGGTCCAGCGCCCTCCCTCCGTCCAGGTTGGCGCTCGGCGCAATGATCTGTCAATCTGCTGGAACCGATATCTGTCATCTTTTATTCCGATGGCCCTAGGCACGGGCCCAGTGAAGGACCGTTCGTGGTGACGTCCGACCCGCCGAGAGGTCAGGGAGCGACGGCCTCGGGCGCCGGCGCGAACGCGAGGTATTCGTGCACCGCTCGCACCGCCGCCGACCCCTCGCCCACCGCAGTGGCGACACGCTTCGTCGATCCCGACCGCACGTCACCCACGGCGAAGAGGCCGGGATGGCTGGTCTCGTACGGAAGCGGCCCACGACCGAGCGGCTTCCAGGCTTCGTTCAACATCTCCGGGGTGAGCGAGCGGTCGGTGAGGATGAACCCGTGCTCGTCGAGGGCGGCACAACCGCTGACCCAACCGGACTGGGGATCGGCTCCGATGAAAGAGAACAGCGCGGAGCACGGGCACGTGGTCACCCCGTCTGGCCCGTTGATCTGCACCGAACTCAGGAGCTCGTCGCCGTCGAGCTCCACGATCTGGCTGCGCGCGCGCACCTCGATATGCGAATGGCTCTCCAGCCGGTTGACGAGATAGCCGGACATGCTCGAACCGAGTTCGGCCCCACGGATCACGACCGTGACGGGGTTCCCCTTGTCGGCCAGGAAGACCGCGGCTTGACCGGCTGAGTTCCCGCCACCGACGATGACAACAGGGCTCCCGGCACATTGGCGCGCTTCGAGCTCCGTCGCGGCGTAGTACACGCCTCTCGCCTCGAAATCGCGGATGCGGTCGAGGTCGAGGCGCCGATAGCTCGCCCCGCTTGCCGCGATGACGGCACGACCGGCCACCTCGGAGCCGTCGGAGAGCGCGACGATCAGGTGGCCCGCTTTCTCCTTCAGCCCGACCACCTCGCACGGCGCGGTCATGTTCGCACCGAACTTCTCGGCCTGCACGAACCCCCGCTGAGCCAGATCTCCACCCGACACCCCCATCGGGAAACCGAAGTAGTTCTCGATCTTGGAACTGGTGGCCGCCTGGCCACCTGGAGCGATCGCGTCGACGCCGAGCGTGCGCAGGCCTTCCGATGCGCCGTAGACGGCAGCGGCAAGACCGGCCGGACCACCACCCACGATGACCAGATCGAAACAGCGATCGGGAAGGCTCTCGACTGTCAGTCCGAGGAAGTCGGCCAGGATGCCGGGGGTGACGCGTCGCAGGACCGACCCGGACGAGATCACCACCGGAAAGTCGGACTGTTCCAGTCCGAACTGCTCCACAAGGCTCTGCACCCGAGAGTCCGAGTCCGGATCCATCCATTCGTTCGGGATCCTGGTGCGTGACAGGAACTCGCGTAGTTGCAACACTTCCGGCGAGTACCGCGACCCGATGACGTGTGTCGCCGAGGCAGCACCTTCGAGGAGCACGTTGCGCCGCGTCATGAACGTCGCCAGGATCACGTCGCTCAGGTGTGGCTCCGTTGCGATGATGCGGCGCAGCTGATCGACCGGGATCACCAGGACCTCGCCGGGCTCGGCGACGCGGGCATCGACGAAGACCCGCATCCCGGTCAGAAGGTTCAACTCACCCAGGAAGCGTCCAGCACCGTGGGTCACGATGATCTGCTCTTCGCCGTCGACGGTGAGGACGACCTCTACGAGACCCGAAAGGACGACATAGAAGTCGTAGCTGGAGTCGCCGGCTCGATACAGGTACTGGCCCTGATGGACAACCCGGCGACGCCCGTACGGCTCCAGTTGCGCGATCTCGGCGTCGTCGAGGTAGGGAAAGGCCGCTGGGTCCTCGTTGTCAACCATGGAGTGCCTTTCTGCGTTCCGAGACCTCCGGCCGCGATGGCGTCGCGGAGCCCCAACTACAGGGCCTAGTTCATCAGGGCGGCCACGCCGCCGCTCAATGTGGGTGCTCCAACCTCCCGTGCACCCTATGGGCGCCCAGGCGCGGATGCGGCCGATCCGCGGGTCCGGCGGAAGGGGTCCGGCCTCCGCGACCGGGCCGCAGGCGGCCAGTCGAGGCCGGCTCCAAGGACGGCCTGCGGATTTATCATCGGTCGCCTGCTCGACGTGGGAGGTGCGAGATGCCCGGTCCGACGACCGTCTCGATCCGTCTGGAGGCTGTCCTCCTCTGCCTGACCGCCGCAACCGGCGTCATCGACGCGGTCTGTTATCTGGGGATGGGTCATGTACTCGTGGCGAACATGACCGGGAACATCGTGTTCCTCGGATTGGCGCTGGCCGGGGCGAAGGGCTTCACGATCTCGTCGTTCCTGGTCGCCATCGCCGCGTTCCTCGTTGGCGCGGCGGTCGGCGGCCGGCTCGGCAAACTTCTGGAGCAACACCGTCGCCGCTGGCTGGCCACCGCGTCGGCCATCCAGGCGGCACTGGCGGTCGCCGCAGCTCTGGCAGTTGCGGCCGGCGTGCTGGGCCCGACGGGCACGTCGCGCCTCTGGGTGATCGCGTTGCTCGGAGCGGGCACCGGCGTGCAGAACGCGACGATCCGCCGGCTCGCCATCCCGGACCTGACGACGTCCGTGCTGACGATGACGATCACGGGGCTGGCGGCCGATTCCGCTCTCGCAGGTGGCGATCATCCACGGCGAAACCGCCGGCTCGAGTCGGTGGCCGCCATGCTCATCGGTGCACTGGTCGGTGGGGCGCTGATGGTGCACGTGGGCTTCGGCCCGACGCTGGGGTTCCTGGCCGGGATCTTGGTGCTGGTGGCCGTTGGCTTCGCCGTCGTGCCCGAGAAGGATCCACCGGTTGCAGCCACGACCACGGGGCCGCTCCCGCGGGTGCAGCCGGCGACGTGATCGCCGGTCGACGATCGCTGCGCCGGAGGAGCTGCGTCAACCGACGTCGTGTCGGAACGCCAGGCTCATGCGGGGACCGGACGCTTTCACCTTCGGGACGCTGTGCTCGAAGCGGCGCTGCGTCTGGCCGCCGGTGACGAAGAGGTCACCCTGGCCGAGCTTGAACGGGCGCGACCTCCCACCTCCGTGTGGTCGCAGCAGGAAGGTCCGCGGCTCACCGAGCGACACGAGGGCGACGACCGGGTCCACGATCTCGGGCGGTATCCGGTCGCGGTGCCAGGCGACGCTGTCGGCGCCGTCGCGGTAGAGGTTCAGCCCGACCGAGTCGAAGCGCACGCCGTAGTGCTCGGACAGGGCTGCCCGGGCGTCCTCCAGCCACTGCGGGCGTTGGCCACTCGACTCCTCGTCGAACTTCTCCCAAGAGGTCAGGCGTGGTTCGTCGACGTGGCGGTCGTACATCCAACGACGCCGCTGGCTCCAGGCGACGTCACGGAGCAGCTCGTCGAAGGCCCGATCGGACCCCGACATCCAGCCTGGGCAGTGGTCGACCCAGGAATCGGCATCGAGCTGGGTTCGCCCGAGGTCGCGGAAGGACGCGTCGATGACGGTGCCCTGGTCCGCCCACAACGACGGTTGCCAGGCCACAGTGGGAATGGTCGGCGTACTGCCCACCTCTCCGTTGTACAGGCAGGGATCGCTTGGTCGTTCGTGGGCGTCGCCGGGGCGGCCGGGTCCGGCGGCTGGCGGGTCTTCGAAGGTCGCTCCTGGTCAGTCGAGCCGGAGGTTCGATCCCGGTGGCGTGTTTCGAACGGAGTTCGTCGTCTGCACAAACGCGTCCCCATCGGTCTCCGACGAGGTGTTGTCGCACCCTCCCTGTTGGCGGCTCTGATACGAAGTCGTGGCCTCGTCGATCGCGACGTGGCGGCCCGAGCGGGTGACGACTTCGAGACCGGACCAGCGCACGGCCACAGCGGGATGATCGCAGTCGGCGAACACCTCTGACCAGACCATGGGGCTGTGCAGTGACTCCCCGGGGGCGTCGAGGCAGCGGACCAGCGTGTCGTCCACCCAGCCGGCCCACCCCTCAGGCGCCCGCGCGACCCGCAGCCGATAGGGGCGACCCGGCTCCCAGTCGAAGTCCCTCGTGTTCGGGTTGGCGAACGAGCTCGGCAGGTCGGGGGTGGTGCCCGAGAGCTCCGCGCCCGAGGGTCCGTAACCGCCCCAGTTGACGTGACGGAGCCTCCTGGGGTGGATCGGCTCCCCATTGGAGCCCGAGATCGCGCGCCGGCGCCCTGGGCGAACGACACCTGCAGGGCCCAGAAGTAGAGACGCGGCACGTCCGGCAGCGCGGGCACCATCAAGCTCACCGACGCCTCGACCAGCTCTTCACCGGTGGGCACGTGCCAGGCCAGGTGGAGTGAGGAGGCGCCGTTCGCCGAGGGCGGTCGCCCGGTGACGCGGGGCTCGGTTCGGAGGAGCGCAGCGCCGCGCCCGATCAGCCTCGACCAACGGCCTCTGGTCTCGTCCACGGCGCCAGTCCAGCAGCTCCGCGCCGTTCGATCGTTCCGGCGACCGGCGTCCCCTGGTAGACCGGCCGCCATGGCGACAGACCGATTGGTCGACATGGTGGGCCAAGCCGGCGGACCGCTGGCCGACGCGAGCCTTTGGCATCTCGAGGTGGTCGACGTCTCGGAGGTGGGCCCGGACTTTCGGCGGATGACGTTGACCGCGCCCGGTCTCGACGGCTTTCGCTACACGGCCGGCCAGGACCTCATGTTCAGGGTGCCTCGACCGGACGGGGCGGTGACAAATCGCCGTTACACGATCCGAGGTTTCGACGCGAGCCGCGCCGAGGTGACGATCGACGTCTCCCTGCATGGCGCCGGTCCCGGCACCGACTGGGTTCGACGGGCCGCAGTCGGTGATCAGATCGACGCGATCGGGCCGCGCGGGAAGGTCACGCCACGCCTCGACGCGGACTGGCACCTCTTCGTCGCCGACGACACGGGCGTGCCGGGTGCGCTGGCGATGATCGAGTCCCTACCGGCGGCGTCGACGATCCGGGCGGTGCTCGAGGTCGACACGCCCGAGGACGAGCAGGAGCCCGGCGGAGCAGCGAAGTCGGGACTGGAGATCGTCTGGGTACATCGCTCGGGTCGATCCGAGCCGGGTGACCCCGGCCTCCTGCGTGACGCGCTCGTCGGGCTCGAGTTGCCGACCGGCGACGGCCAGGCGTACGTCGCGGCGGAATCGACGGTCGTGCGGGAACTTCAGGCGCTGTTGATCGAGCGAGGTCTTCGATCCGACCAGGTGTCGGGCAAGGCGTACTGGCGCCGCGGCCTACCGAACGCGGACCACGGGGAGCCCACCCGTCAGGGCTGAGCTGCGCACGGGGTTCGTGGCGCGTTGATGGCGCGACCTCTGCGTCGCTGACCGACTTTCACTCGTTCTGAGCACTCAGAGCCCGCAGTTCTTGGAACATCGGCTGGCTACGGTGGTCGCCGTGCCGGGTCCGCTCGAGGGAATACGCATCGTCGAACTCGGGTGTGTGGGTGGCGGGCCCGGGAGCCGGTGGCATCCTGGCCGACTGGGGTGCCGACGTGGTGAAGGTGGAGCCGCCACAGGGAGACCCGGCCCGCAACTTCGGCCGGATGCTCGGAGGAGATCTCCCGGTCAACCCGGTCTTCGAGCTCGACAATCGTGGAAAGCGGAGTGTCGCGCTCGATCTGTCGGACGAGCGGGGGATCCGCGTGCTGCACCAGTTGGTGGGCGACGCCGACGTCTTCCTCACCAACCTTCGACCGGCGGCGCTCGACGCGGGTCGGCCTCGGCCCCGAGGAGACGTGCGACGGTCACCCGCACCTCGTGTACGCCATCATCACGGGCTACGGCCTCGATGGTCCTGACGCAGAGCGCGGCGCCTACGACATCGCCGCCTTTTGGGCGCGGGCCGGCATCGCGGAGTCCCTCCGGGCGCCGGGGGGTCCGCTTCCTTTTCAGAGAGGCGGCATGGGCGACCACACGGTCGCCATGACAGCAGCCGCGATGGTCAGCGCCGCCCTCGTCGAGCGATCCCGCACGGGGCGGGGTCAGCTGGTTTCGACCTCGTTGCTCCGACAGGGTGTGTACACCATCGGCTTCGACGTCAACGTCGCGCTCATGTGGGGCCGGACGCTCGGTATCGGCACCCGGGAAGCGATGTACAGCCCAGTGCTGAACAACTACTCCGCCGGCGACGGCAGGTCCTTCTGGATCGTCGGCCTCGAGGGTGATCGTCACTGGCCCGCCCTCGCCCGGGCGGTCGGTCACCCCGAATGGATCACCGACGCACGCTTTGCGGACGGCAGGAGCCGAGCCGTGCACGCACGTGAATTGATCGGCCAGCTCGATGAGATCTTCGCCACCCGCCCGCTCGACGAATGGGCGGCTGCGTTCGCCGAGGAGCCCGAGCTCTTCTGGAGCCCGGTCAACACGGTCGACGACGTGATCGCAGACGAGCAGTTCCACGCCGCGCACTCGGTGGTCGAGGTGCCCGACGAAGACGGGAGTCTGCCCATGTTGGCCACACCCGTCGACTTCGGTGGCTTGCCGCCCGTGCCTCGATGGCGGGCGCCAAGGCTGGGCGAGCACACTCCTATGGTCTTGGATGAGCTGGGGTTCGACGAAGCCGCCGTGGCCTCCCTCATCGCTGACGGGGTTGCGGTGACCGCTCCGAGCGAAGAGACCTGAGCACGGCCTGATGGCCGTGCCGCGACCAGGCTACGAGCTGGTCTGAAGGCTCGTCCCCGGGTGGTCCGTGCCACAGAGCTTGGACGAGACCGGCACGTAGGCCGAGGAGGGCTTACCGGTGCGGCTGGTGAGAGGGTCAGTCGTTCGAACGTACCTCGGGACCGTCACCGCCAGATCGAGTGAACTCAGGAAGCCGGGCGGTGCGTGCCGCCCTGCAGCGGTTGGTTGGGCACACCCCGGAACAACGGCGCCGTAGGTCCGGCTGTCACCTGGCCTTCCAACTTCGTCACCAGGTGCGGTGCGAAGACGGCGCCGTAGACCACATTGGCCAGCACGATGACACCGACGACCGACAGGACGGTCGGCCAGATGCCGTTCGGCCATTTTGTGCGGGCCCACGCCTCGATGACGGTGCGCCCGTCGGCATCCGTCCTCCCGAGCACGTAGGCGAAGACCATCATCGTCACGCCCATGGCGATGGCGTCGTAGACCGGGTATTGATGCTTGGTTCCCTGCCACAACGCCAGCCCGGGGATCACGCGTCCGTAGTAGAAGACGCCGAGGCGCGCCCCCAGGATCCCGTTGAAGGCGAGGGCCCAGAAGAAGCCCACGATGAACCCGACGGTCAGGAGGGTGATCGGCCTGCGCCAGTGGAACCTCGCGCTCAACCGCCGCCCGAGCGCCGCCCCGATCAGGGCGGGCGTCACGAAATACGAGACGTACCCGATGGGCACCGACGCCGGCAGCCCGCCCCATGTCATGTCGAGCGGCCACCAAGACGGCATGCGGGGAATCGCGGGCGCGAATTGCGCGTACATCGCCCAGTCGTACGGCGCCTCGATCCACGAGATCGAGATCGCCGCAATACACACGAGGAGGAGTGGATGGAGGCGGCGGCGGCGGAACGAGAGGTAGATGCCGGCGGCGAGGAATCCGAACCCTCCGACGTAGGCGAAGCCGATGGACGCCTTCAGGAGGGGCGTCAACTCATGGTGCATCGGACGTGCCTCGGCTCGGCGGGCGACGTGATTCGGGATCGAGCCAGAGCACCAGGCCGAAGATGAGGACGATCAGTCCGAACAACGTGCCCAGCATGATCACGGCGCCCATGTCCCCATCCCTCCGAGACCGTTCCGAACAGTTAGGATAGCGAACACTATCTTAACTCACCGCCGTCGGCCGGAGGAGCGAACGACCGTGCCGCAACGACTCTCGGCGAACAAGAAGGGTGTGGCAGGGACACCAGTTCGTGCGACGCGCCGCCCCCGGGGCGAACCACGTCGGCTCCTCCTCGACGCGGCCCGCGACCTCTTCTCACGCCAGGATTACCGCAGCACGACCACGCGTGAGATCGCCGAGGCCGCCGGCGTCGCCGAGTACCTGCTCTTCCGGCAGTTCGGCTCGAAGGCAGCGCTGTTTCGGGAGGCGCTCGTCCTTCCATTCACGAACTTCGTCGATGATTTCGGCCGGACGTGGCAGGCGGTCGTCCCTGAGGAGACCGACGAGGACGAGTTGGCTCGGCACTTCGTCGGGCAGCTCTACGACGTGTTCGCCGAACACCGGGGCCTCGTCGTGACGCTGCTGGCGTCCGAGGGCCTGAACGAGGAGGAGCTGGCCGACGCCGGCATCCCCGAAATCCAACGGGCACTGGCCGCGCTGGGACAGATCAGTTCCGAAGGCATGGACATCCGGGGGATGCGGTCGAATCACCCGGACCTGGCCGCTTACTCGACCGTCGCGATGATCGCCGGCATGGCCGCGTTGCGTTCGACGTACTTCGGAACAAAACAGCCGTCGAGGGAGGCGATCGTCGACGAGCTCACCCAGGCGGTCCTCCACGGCTTCCTGCACCGGCAGGGCTGAGCGGCGCAGCGAAGCGCAACGTCGCGTTATGGAGTCAATGCGGATTGGAGCATCGAAAGGCTCACCGTGTCGGCCATAACCTGGTAACCAAGAAGGTTCGGATGCAGATGGTCCGGGCCTGAGTAGGAAGGGTTGAGCACCGCCGGGTCACTCGGATCCCGCAGCGCGGCGTCGAAATCGATGACGCCGTCGGCGAGATGCTGGTTCCTGATCCACGCGTTCACCTGCTCTCGGTAGCCTTCGCTCCGCGGCGCGCTGATGGTGCCGTCGAGGATGGCGTTGGAAGCGGGCGTCAGGGTCCCGAGCCAGATCTTCACGCCGCGCGCATGCGCCATCGCGATCAGCTCCTCGTAGCCGGTGATGAGCTGGCTGGGGGTCGTGGTCGCCGGTGGGATCCCCAGGTCGTTGATCCCCTCCAAGACGATCACCCCTTTTACGCCCGGCACATCCAAGGCGTCTTCTTCGAACCGCTGCACCCCGCTGAGGCCCAAGAGCAGCGGCTCGCCGTCGGTGACCAGCCGGTTCGAGCTGATGCCGGCGTTGACGACCGAGAGGGGGATGCCGGCGGCATCCAAGCGCCGTTGGAGGTCGTCGGGATACCGACCGTTCTTGTCCGCGATCGCGAGGCTCACAGGGAGGCTGAGCGGCGTGGACGCCACGAACCCGTCGGTGATCGAGTCACCGAACGCCACGATGGCGCCGGTTGCAACCGGGGCCTCGACGTCGATCCCGTCCACATACAGCCATGCCTCGGTCCGCAACGGGAAGTCACTGTTGCGGGCGACCGACGCGAGGTCGCCCGTGCCCGGGACCGCGTAGAACGACGTGGCGTTGGCGTTCCAGTGTTTCGTCGGGAAGCTCTGGACGCCCGGCAGATAGATGCTGACGGCCAGGGGTGTGAACGCCGCAAAGGAGAGGTCGACGGGATCGCTCACGACGTCATCGCCCACGGGGACACTGACCTGAGCGTGGCCCCCGAACGTGACCGCGGTGAGGTCCGAGACCGTCCCGGTGCCTTCGAGGCCGACGGTGACGCTTCCGAATGTCGCCGGGGCATCACCGAAACGGTTCGAAAGATGGATCCGCAACACCGAGCCCGCGAGGTGCGGCGTGACGATCATGCGGACCGTCTGGTTGACGAGGACTTCGGGCACGGGGAGCCCAGCGGCGTCGAACGGCGTCCCCGAGTCGCTGGGGCTGGCCGTCCAGCTCGCCACCCAGTGGTCCGCCCCAGAGGAGGTCGGGGCCGACGCGACGGCGATGGGGGTCGCAATCAGCAGGCCCGGGACCAGGATCGCCACCGCAGCCACCGCCGACATGCCTCGTCTCATCGATGGCCCGGACCGCTTCGCATACGCCTTGTACAACGACGAATGGGCGTGGATCGCACGCGTGCCGCCAAACTCTCAGAGCTGGCTGAACCCCTCAGGCAGGCAAATGGCTCAGGATGTGGCCGGGGTGCGCCACAAGTCGACACCGCCGTCGACCGCGTAGCGGTCGATCGTGGCGAGCTCGTCGGACGTGAACTTCAGGTTGTCGAGGGCGCTCACGTTCTGCTCCAACTGGGCGACACTGCTGGCACCGATGAGGACGGAGGTGACACGGGGGTCCCGCAGAGCCCACGCGATCGCCATCTGCGCAAGGGACTGGCCTCTCCCCGCGGCGATGTCGTTGAGCGACCGGATGTGGGCAAGGTTCTCGTCGTTGAGCATGTCCCGAGAAAGGGAGCCTGCCCGGGAGGCCCGAGAGCCTTCGGGGATTCCATTGAGGTAACGATCGGTGAGGAGCCCCTGCGCCAGGACGGAGAAGGCGATGCACCCGACTCCCTCGGCGTCGAGTACCTCGAGCAGGCGGTCTTCGATCCAGCGGTTGAACATGGAGTACGACGGCTGGTGGATGAAGAGCGGGGTGCCGAGCTGGCGGAGGATGCCGACTGCCTCGGCGGTGCGCTTGTCGGAGTAGGAGGAGATGCCGACATAGAGAGCCTTCCCGGAGGTGACCGCCGAGTGGAGCGCGCCGAGGGACTCCTCGAGGGGGGTCTGCGGGTCGAAGTGGTGGTGGTAGAAGACGTCGACGTAGTCGAGCCCGAGCCGCCCCAGACTCTGATCGAGGCTGGCGAGCAGGTATTTGCGGGAGCCAAGATCGCCGTACGGCCCCGGCCACATGTCCCAACCGGCCTTCGTGGAGATGAAGAGCTCGTCCCGGTGATCGTGGAGGTCGCTATGGAGGATCCGGGCGAAGTTCTGCTCGGCGCTGCCGTAGGGCGGGCCGTAGTTGTTGGCCAGGTCGAAATGCGTGATGCCGAGGTCGAACGCCCGGCGGACGATTGCCCGCTGCGCCTCGAGAGGCCGGTCCTCACCGAAGTTCTGCCACAGGCCGAGCGATACGGCAGGCAAGAGGATGCCGCTGCGGCCGCAACGGCGGTAGGTCATGGACTGGTAGCGACCTTCGGCGGGAACGTAGGTGGTCACGGGGCGATTTCTCCATATGTGTTGTATGACGAACTCGACCGCACCGTCAACTCGTTCCGCATGAAGTGAGCGACAATGATCACGCTGCTGGTGACTCCCGCGCCCATGGGCGCCCGCGATACTCCCCACTGACGACGGTCGACGGCCACCTCAGCGGTGAGAACGATGCGCTCCGCCGACGGAGTCGACAAGTCGGCAGCGAACTCGATCGGATGTGCCTGATCCTTTATTCGCAGAGATCCCTTGATCGACACGGTCTCGTCATTGAGCGCCGACGCGTCGAACGCAGTGAATGTGAAGTTGGGGTAGGTACCGACATCGAAAAAGCCGTGACCTCGAAGGTGTTTGTCACGCCTTTTGATCTTGGTGTCGATAGAGCTGGCGTCCAAGACGAGCTCGCCCGAAACTTCTCCATCGTGACCGACCACTCCTCCACCCTTCACCGCGCGGACAGTGCCTACGACCTTGGCCAGGCCCCACATCGCAGTGGTGTGAAACTCAACGCACGTGTTCTTCGGATCCAACTGCCACGTTCCGGCCAGTTCGGCCAGGGTTGCGGCGGCTGCTTCGGTCATCTCGGCACTCCTGACGGTGGGTCGATTTCTCTTTTGGATTGCAAGGGACCGGGTGTGCTCGTCACTGAACCTGCGTGGCCTGGCCGAAGCACGTCAGCACCGTGGGCCGCGCCTCGTTCCGCCTCGGAGAGCTCCATGGGCGTCAACCGGATGTTTCAGCCGATCGAGAGAGGCCCGGCAGGAGCATGCCGACCAAGGCCTCGGCGTGCGCGTCAATCCACTCAGACTGGCGGGGATCCCGGCCCGCGAGAAGTCGCACCTCGGCAGCGGTGACGTAGGGCTGTGATGCTGCACCTACAAGCAGGTAATAGGCGACATCGCTATCGATAGGCGCCGCCCAGCCGGTGTCGCGCAACACCTGCCACGCCAACCCGATGGCGTCGAAAAATGGCTTGATGTGGGTCTCAGTGATCCACATCAACCGGTCGCTGGCGGCGGTGCCCTCGTGCACCATGATCTGGTTGAGCTCGGGGTGCTCCGCCGCGAACCGCACGAATCGCCGGATCCCCTCAGCGAAGGCCCGAGCAAGATCGGGGACGGTGGCCTTCGCCAAGTCGTCGGGCAGGGCACCGTCCAGCGCGTCCCCAAGGAGCCCGAAGAGGTAGTCCACTGAGGCGGCCCAGAGGGCCTCCTTCGACTCGAAGTGGTAGTTGATCTGAGGTTGGTGCGCCTCGACCCGCTGCGCGATGGCTCTCGTCGACGCCCCGTCGAAGCCCTTGGCCCCGAACTCCACGAGCGCCGACTGCAGCAGGGCCTCTCGGATGTCCGCCCTGGTCCTGCGGGTCCGGACCTGCTGTGGCACTTTTCCGCCCTTGCCCTTCATCGCCTCGCACGGTAGCGTTATTATCGTTCGATAACAAGAGGAGGTGGCGTGAGCACCGCACATCGGGCCACAGGGCAAGGGCTCGACGACGCGTCGACGCGCCTGCTGCCGCTGTCGAAGGACCCGTTCCAGGCGCCGACGGATCGCGACATGCTGCCGTCGGAACGCCGACGGTTCGTCGAGACCCACCGGACCTGTGTCTTCGGTTACGGCCGGCGCGCCGACGGCCCTGCGATGTCGGTCGTCTATTACATACCGGCGGAAAACGGCGATCTGCTCGTCGCCACCATGGGCGAGCGGGCTAAGGCCAAGGCCGTGGGACGTCACGGCAAGGTCAGCCTCTGCGTACTCGACGAGTCCTGGCCGTTTGCCTACCTGCAGGTCTATTGCGACGCCGTGATCGACCCCGACGCAGAGACGCTCGTCGACGTCATGATGGCGGTGGCAGAGCGCATGTCCGGTGAGCCCCTGGGACCAGAGCTACGCCCCGTCGTCAAAGCTTTGGGAGAGGAAGAGGGCAGAGTTCTCGTTCGCTGCCGGCCCTACGAGACATTCGTGACGCCGCCGCGTCACCTTCACCGCAACGATCAAGAGGAGCGCCTCACCCACTGGGTCTCGGCGGCGATGCCTTGGGATGCCGCCGACACGCCCGACGAGGAATGAGGTTCCGGTTCGCTTACGTCGAGAGCCTCTGAGTCAAGGATTCTGGACCCTTCGGTTTAAGTCGGCGTCGAGGGCGAGCCGCACCAGGTCGACCAGTTGCTTCAATTCTTCCTCCGAGAGTGCGGTCATGGCTTCAGGTGGGCGGTACAAGATGGCTTCGGCTGTAGCGACCGCGTCCAGCCCGGCTGGCGTGAGCGAGACGAGCTTCCTGCGGCCGTCGTCGGGATGGGGACCACGCTCGACGAGCCCGTGCTCTTCGAGCTTGTCGACGATGACCGAGAGGTAAGGGCCAGTGGTTTGATTGAGTTCAGCAAGCTGACGGTGCGTCAGTGGCCCACCCCGCAGCTGGAACAAGACCTTGCCCCGCCCGGCTCCCAGGCTGAAGCCCAGCGCCTCGGCGAGATCGCCATGACGACTGTGTTCATCGACAAACTGACGCATGAGGGTCCAGGCCTGCTGGGCCGAACTCGCAGGGACTGTCCCGCGCTTCGGGGCTCCGCTGGATCTTGCGCCTACCACGGGACCGTCTGTCCCAGATAGTCGACGTAGTGCAGTCCGGGCTGGCCCCGGAGGCTGTCGATCACCTTGACCACGCCCGGGATGCTTTCGTCGATGGTGAGTCGGGCATTGGGTCCGCCCAGGTCAGTCTTGACCCAGCCGGGTGCCATGAGGATCAAGGTACGTTGCTCGCCACGGTGACGGGCGTCGTAGCTGCGCATGTAGCTGTTGAGGGCCGCCTTGCTGCCACGGTAGACCTCGTGACCGCCGTTGGTGTTGTTGGCGACACTCCCTTGTCCCGAGGACATGACTCCGATGGTGCCGGTTGGCCCAACACAGTCCTCGAACGTCTCGATGACCCGGAGAGGGCTGAGGGCGTTGGTGACCATCACCTTGACGAACTCGTCGGTCGACGTTTCGGCGACGGTGCCGTCCGGCTGGTTGGCCGTGCCGGCGTTGTGAAAGAGGAGATCGAACATGCTGCCGGCCAAGCGGTCCCGCAACGCGGCGATCTGGAACGGGCTGGTCACGTCGACCGTCTCGATCTCGACCTGCGTTGGGTGCCGCTCGGCCAACTCATGAAGCGCGGTTTTTCCGGTCTCGCGAACCGTGGCCGTGACGTGCCAGCCGCCCCCGACCCACGCTTCGGCCAGTGCGAGGCCAAGACCGCGGGAAGCGCCGAAGAGAAGGACTCGTCCTGCAGCGCTCCGAGGCTGAACCTCGGTCCGATATTTAGTTACCGTCATAGTAACTGTTATAGGACACATAAGTAATTGTGTCAAGGCCGAGCGCATCCACATGGCCGACGACGGGTAGACGACAAACGCACCGGGCTGGGGCAGCCTTAGGTAGATCTCAGAGGAGCGTGACGATGAAATCGACTCGAGTGTCAGTGACCGAGTCCATCGACGTCGCTGGCGTTGGGACCGTTGCGGTGACGGTAGAAGATCGAGGCGAAGGCCAGCCCTATCTGGTCCTTCACGGGGCGCGGGCCCACAGTCAGTCGCGGCCTTCACCCAGCTCCTCGCAGAGCAACGGGACAATCGGGTGCTCACGCCTACTCACCCCGGATTTGGCGGCACACCTCGGCCGGACCAGTTGAACAACGTGACCAAGCTCGCGGCCCTCTACCGTGGCTTGCTCGACCACCTGGGGCTCGAACAAGTGACGGTCATCGGGAACTCCGTCGGAGGCTGGATCGCCGCGGAGATGGGCCTATTGAAATCGCCACGCATCATCCGCATCGTGCTCCTCGACGCTGTGGGCATCGAAGTACGGGGCCACCCAATCGCCGACGTGTCCGGATTGACCCTGCCGGAGATTCAGGCTCTCTCGTTCCACGACGCCACACCCTTCCGGGTCGATCCCGCCACCATTCCTGACGCCCAGAAGGAGGTTGCGGCGGCCAACGCGAAAGCCCTCGCCGTGTACGCCGGCTCTCCAGCCATGGCCGACCCAACGTTGCTCGGACGCCTCGGCGGCATCGATGTCCCAACGATGGTGCTCTGGGGCGAGAGTGATCAGATCGTGGAGCCCGGCTACGGCCAGGCCTATGCCGCGGCCATCAAGGGGGCGCGATTCGAGGTGCTACCGGGCACGGGGCACATGCCCCAGATGGAGACCCCAGACCTCGTGCTGCAACGGATCTAGTAAGGGATGACGTCGGTCACCCGGTCGTCGTCGTCGTGCCGTGACGCACGGGGATCAAACAAGGCGTCTCAGGGAGCTGGAGGGTTCGCGCAACATGGAGCCATCCGTGAACTCAGGAATGGATGGTAACTGCGTATCCATCAGGGTCAGCGAACACGAAGGTCCGGCCAAATGGACCATCGAAGGGCTCGGTGATGATTCGCACCCCAGCCTTCACAAGCCGATCGTGTAGGGCTTGGGGGTCATCGGCCTTGAGCCACAATGCGACACCCCAGCCGAGACGCTCGACCGCCTTCAAGTCAATGGCGGGCTCACGGACGGCAAAGGGGATAGGGGTAGTGGCAAAGACGACCGCTCCTGGTGGGCTCTGGGCTGCCCGCTCGAGGCCAAGCTGCTCCGTATAGAACGAGGCAGCCACTTCGAGCTCGCTGACCTGCAGTGCGATGAAGTCGGGTCCGATGACTCTCACGTGCGCTCCTCTATAGTTATCAGGCGTCCTGATAACTATATCAGGTAACCTGATAAAAGCAAGGGGCCTTCATGGGGATGGCAGAGAAGCGAGTGCCAAGAGCCGAGGAGATGTCGGGCTACCTGGTCAAGCGCGCGCAATCGGTCATCCATCTCGCCCTGGAAGAGATCGTCTCCAAGCAAGGACTCGGGATCCCCCATTACGTCGTGCTCAGATTGCTGACCGAGTCGCCGGGGCTGCCAAACGCCGAGCTTGCCCGCAAGGCCTTCGTCACGCCCCAATCGATGAATGAGGTCCTCAAGCAGCTCGAAGCATCCGGGTTAGTGGAGCGTCAGCAGAGTCAGTCAAATGCACGAATCCTCAACGCTCACCTGACCCACACGGGCAAGAGAAAATGGCGATCGGTCGACGACGGCGTTCAGGAATTGGAAGAGCGTCTGCTCCAGGGTCTCACGAAGGACGAAGTTCGCATCCTGAACCGTTCGCTCGAGAGGATCATCCGAAACATGACCCCGACGCCGTGAGGTTCATCGGACGCCACTCCACCTGGCCGCCCTCAGCGCCGGCGAGCATGCTGGGGCCGGGCGCAGGCTCTGTACTCGACGAGTAGATCGACCAGACGTGGTCGCGAGGTCCGGCATGAGGGCCGACGCTCCCAGGCGAACCTCAAGCCGCTTCGTCAGACGATTCGAGCGGACTGCTGACCTCGACCAGAATCCGCTGGCTCATGGCCAGAATGGTCCCGAGACGTCAGCCATTGAGTCGGATCGTCTCGCCAACGACGCTGTGCTCGCGCCACCGCCTGGCTGAACGTCTCGCCCGCGTTCGCGAATCGCGTCGGAGAGTCCCTGCCGGTCGGCTGACTCGCCGGAAGACGCGACCCATGCCGCGTAAGCCGCAACTGCTGAAGCCGTGGAAACGAGCATGGCGCCGACCGCTGGCATCGGACGAGCGCTTGGCGCCGCGTCAACCAGGGCCCGCGCGATCGACCGCGTCTGGACGGCCGTCCGTTCGTCGACGTCCAGTGCGTCGTCCGCCCGCACAAGGACAGGGCGATCTCGACGGGCCCGTGCGTTCCAGCGCGCAGTGAGCTGATGTCCCTCGTGGTCCCGCCTCGCCTTGGCGGTGGCCTCGACCAACCCGGCCGCCTCGCTTCGCCACGCCTCGGCCTGTTCGGGTGTCCACGCCGCGTTGATGCCCGACCCGATGTCCACGAGGAGGTCGCGACAGCGATGCAGCGGTGCCACGGCATCGGAGACCACTCGCTCCGCCGTCGGCGCCGAAGGGCTCACGAGCACCGCCAGGACGGCGATGGCGGAGCCGATCAACGTGTCCACGACCCGCCTCCCCGCGTAGCCCGGAGTGGCGCTGCCCACCGCGAAGACGAGCAAGGCGCTGATGGGGACCTGCACGACGCCCTGGGGGCCAAGACGGACGCTCCAGCCGATGAGGAGCCCCACGAAGATGATGATGGCGATGCTCCAGCCGCTCGGCGTGAGGAAGTGGCTCACAGCCAGGGCTGCGGACACGCCCAAGACCACTCCGACGACCCGCTGGAACGCCCGTGAGAGTGAGTCGTAGATGGTCGGTTGCACAATCAGGATCACCGCCAGCGGCGCGAAGTACGGCCGACTGTGCGGATCGACCAACAGCGCGACCGCCCAGGCAAGCCCGGCGGCGACCGCCGCCTTCGTCGCGAGCAGGATCTGGGTGCGGCTGACGAGCGCTGGTAGGAACGCCTTCGGAACTGAAGGACGGTCGAACGGTGCGCCAGCGGCGTCTGATCTCTTGCTGAGCCTGTGGAACCATCGTCATATCTGACTCCATGAGACCGGCACCTGTCCCGAGAGAGCTGGTACCGGGCACAGCCGGTCGTAGTGTTGCCCTAGGAGGGCAACCTCTCCTTGTCGCACAAGACCGAGTGCGGCACGGTTGCGGGCCACGACCGCCTTCGAGGAGGAACGCCATCGATGACGTTGCTGTTGAAGCCCGGGACGTCGTGGTGGGAGACCTACGGGCGCTGCACGCAGGCCGCGCCCGAGGCGTTCGACTCGGACCGGTTGCGGAACCTGACCCGGGGCGAGTGGCGCCGCATCGGGATTCCGGGGGACCACGTGAACGCCGTCGACGGCACGCCGATCCCCGGCCCGCCGCTGGTCGATCTAGACGAGGCGGTCGCGGCCGTCGAGTTCGCCTGTGGCGAGCACGACCTCTGGGCGAAGGTCGACCTCGACGAGCGCCGGTCCCGGGTCTCGGACGCCGTCGACGCGCTGAGCGAGCACCACGAGCTCCTCGCCCTGCTGCTGGTCTGGGAGATCGGCAAGCCCTGGCGGCTGGCCTGTGCCGACGTCGATCGCTGCATCGACGGGGTCCGGTGGTACCTGGGACAGATCGAGCGCCAGCTCCAGACTTCGGACGGAGGGCAGCGGCAACCGCTGCCGGGGCCGGTGTCGAACATCGCCAGCTGGAACTACCCGATGAGCGTGCAGGTCCACGCCGAGCTGGTGCAGGCCCTGTGCGGGAACGCCGTGGTGGCCAAGACCCCGAGCCAGGGCGGCTTCCACGCCCTCACCCTGGCCCACGCCCTGATGCGCCGGGCCGGGCTACCGGTCACGCTCATCTCGGGGATGGGCTCGCGCCTGGGCGACGTGCTGATCCGCTCCGAGGGAATCGGCGCCCTGGTGTTCGTCGGCGGACGGGCCAACGGTCGCCGGGCCGCCGTTTCGCTCGCCGACACCGGCCGGCGCCACATGCTCGAGCAGGAGGGGCTCAACGCCTGGGGCGTCTGGGATTTCTCGCAGTGGGAACTTCTGGCCCAACACATGCGCAAGGGCTTCGAGTACGCCAAACAGCGGTGCACCGCCTATCCGCGCTACGTCGTCCAGCGTCGTCTGTTCCCGGCCTTCCTCGAGACGTACCTCCCGGTGGTGAGGGCGGTGCGATTCGGCCACCCGCTGGCGGTCGAGCACCCGGACGATCCGTTGCCCGAACTGGACTTCGGACCGGTCATCCACTCGGCAAAGGCGACCGACCTGTCGGCCCAGTTCGACGAGGCGGTGCGCGGCGGTGGCATTCCGCTCTACCGGGGCTCGGTCGGCGACGGTCGGTTCCTCGACGTGCAGGACACGTCGGCCTACATCGCCCCCGCCTGCGTGCTCCAGCCGCCGGCCGCCTGGTCGCTGCACCACGCCGAGCCGTTCGGACCGCTGGACTCGGTCGTGGTCGTCGACACCCAGGCCGAGCTCCTCGCCGCCATGAACGCCTCGAACGGCTCGTTGGTCGCCAGCATCGCCACCGACGACCCCGATGTCGGGCCCCAGGTGGCCGAAGAGCTCCAGGCCTTCAAGGTCGGGATCAACAAGCCGCGGAGTCGAGGTGACCGCGAGGAGGTGTTCGGGGGGCTCGGCGCCTCGTGGAAGGGCGCCTTCGTCGGCGGGGATCTCCTCGTCCAAGCGCTCACCTACGGGCCCGGCGGCGCGGACGAAGAGCTGTATGGCAACTTCCCCAGCTCATCGAGGCTGCCGCCTCGCTAGCTGGCCAAATTTGAAGCAGCCCCAACGGGATTCGAACCCGTGTCGCCACCTTGAGAGGGTGGTGTCCTAGGCCTCTAGACGATGGGGCCGAGCGGCGTTCCGCTGCGCCAAATGGCGCAGCGGACTCCGCCGTGCTCGGGGGGAAGGACTCGAACCCTCAATAACTGGACCAGAACCAGCCGTGTTGCCGATTACACCACCCCCGAATGGGTGGAGGTTCAGATTAGCCGAGCGCTCCCGGGTCGACCCTTCGGCCCCGTGACCAGGGGCGCGTTGAAACAGGCCCTTGGCCGATGCGAAGATGCGGCCTCCGGGGTCCCCCGGGAAGCGAGTGCGGGTTCGGAGGTTCGCGACATGTCCCGGTGGTCGGCGTACCGGTGCTTGGCGCCCGCATCTGACCTCGCCGCGGTCGTCGTCTCGGTTTTCGTCGTCTGCGCCGTCCTCTCCGGCGTACTCCTGGCCGGCCCGGCTACCCCGGCCGGTGCCGCCGGCACCGCCGGCTTGTCGATCAAGGTGACCCCGAACCGCGACCTGGTCAACGGCCAGGCCGTCACGGTCAGCGGCCGCGGCCTGGCCCGCACCGACGACGGCGACGAACCTGACCTGGTTCGCCACCGAGTGCACCGCCGCCGTACGCGGGCGCATGAACCTGACGACCGACACGCCGCACTGCGACGTGACCGACGCCCAGGCCGTCCGGGTCGCCCACAACGGGACGTTCTCCACCAAGTTCCGGGTCCGCAGCGGGATCGTCGGCGACGGCTACTGCGGCACCCCCGGCCACGCCAGCTGCGTCATCGCCGTCGGGACGGTCAAGGGCCAGGGCACCGTCGCCAGGATCAGCTTCGTCACCCCGAGCAGCGCCGCCGACGACCACCTCGACCACGACCACGGGCGGCTGAGCCGCACGGGCCCCGAGCCGGGCTCAGGCGTCGTGCAGCCAGTCCAGGTGGTTGAACCCGATGATGCGCCCGAGGCCGACGCCCACCGCCTCCTTCAAGAAGTACGGCACCGTCGCCCACCCCCTGATCGGCGACGTCTGCGTCGGCGTCGGCGAGGGCGTCAGGGACAGCGACGACGCGATCGCCATCGAGCGGTCCTCGTGGAACGGGTCCGTGGTGACGAGCACGACCCGGGCGTCGTGCTGGCACAGGACCGGCTGCGGCCTGAGAGATGTTCCCGTACGTGGTGTCGCCCCCCGCCTCGAGGATGTCGCTCTTCGGCACCCCCTTGCCCTCCAGGTACATCGCACCCGACTCCGCCTCCGTGCAGCGGTCACCGGGCTTCTTGTTCCCCGTCACCATGATCAGGTGCGCGTAGCCCTGGTGGTACAGCGTCAGCGCCTGGTCCAACCTGGCCTGCAGGTCGGGCGACGGCGTGCAGTTGTACTGCGCCGCGCCCATCACGAGGATCGCCCCCGCCGGGTGCGGCTCGTACTGGCGCGACGTGAGCCACACCTGCACCAGCGTCACCGCGAAGTACAAGAAGATCGCCGCCGCCACCAGCACGGCGATACGGATGGCCCAGCGGAGCGGCCCGAAGAGCATCAGCCGTCGGTCGAGCCAGCCGGGCCAGCGCCGCGGCGATCCGCCGCAACGTCTCGTCCCGCCCGAGCACGGCCAGCGAGTCGAACAGCGGCAGCCCCGTCGTGCGGCCCATCACGGCCACCCGGATCGGCGCCTGCGCCTTGCCGAGCTTGCGCCCCGCGGCCTCCGCGAGTCCTCGAGCGTCACCGCGTGCAAGCGTGTCCTTGTCCCACACGCACTCGGCGTAGGCCGCCAGCGCCGCGCCCAGGATCTCCGGCGCCGCCGCGTCACCGGCGATCGCCTTCTGCCCAGCTGGCCTCGTCGATCGGCGCGTCCGGCTCCGAACAAGAAGTCGACCAGCGCCGGCACCTCGCTCAGCACCGCCACCCGCTCCTGCGTCACGCAGGCGACCTCGGCGAACGCCACCTCGTCGTACCGCGACGGCGGCCACGGCACCGGCGCCACCACCGGCGCGTCGTTGTCGGGGTCGAGCCAGCCGCCCGGCGCCCACTCGCCGGCCACCGGGTCGACCCACGGGCGCGCCGTCTCGATGAACTCGGGCACCGACAGCGCCCGGATGTACACCCCGTTGAAGTGCGTCAGCTTCTTCACGTCGAAGAACGCCGGCGACTTCTGCACGTCCTCGAGCCGGAACCGCTCGACCATGGTCTCGATCGGCACGATCTCCTCGTCGCCCGGGCTCCACCCGAGCAGCGCCAGGTAGTTGCGGAACGCCGCCGGCAGGTAGCCCTGCTCGCGGTAGAGCTCGACCGCCACCGGGTCACGGCGCTTCGAGAGCTTCTTGCCGTGCTCGTTCACCAGCAGCGGCAGGTGCGCGTACGCCGGCAGCGCCAGCGCCTCGCGCCCGCGGCCCGTTCAGCGCCTCCCACAGCAGCACCTGGCGCGGCGTCGTCGGCAACAGGTCCTCGCCCCGGATCACGTGCGAGATCGCCATCGTCCGGTCGTCGACCGCGTTGGCCAGCGCGAACAGCGGCTTGCCGTCGCCCCGCACGCAGATGAAGTCCTCGAGCGCCCGCAGCGGGAAGTCGACCTCGCCGCGCACCAGGTCGTCGATCCGCACCGACCCCTCGTCGGGCGTGCGGAAGCGCAGCGCCCGGCCCTCGCCCCGCTCCAGCCCCAGGTCCCGGCAGAACCCGTCGTAGCCCGGCGTCGGGTCGCCGGCCGCCGCCCGCTCCTTGACCCGGGCGTCGATCTCGTCGCGCGTGCACGCGCACGCGTACAACGCGCCCGACGCCCACAGCGCCTCGATCGCCTCCTGGTGCGCCTCGCCCTGGGCCGACTGGAAGTACGGCCCCTCGTCGGGCGCCATCCCGAGCCACGACATGGCCGAGATGATCCCCTCGGTCCACTCCGGCCGGTTCCGCGCCTCGTCGGTGTCCTCGATACGCAGCACGAACGTCCCGCCCCACCGCCGTGCGAACAGCCAGTTGAACAGCGCCGCCCGCGCGCTCCCCACGTGGAAGTAGCCCGGTCGGCGACGGCGCGAAGCGCACCCGCGGCGCGCCCGCACCCCGGAAGCTGCAGCGTCGGTCATACGGTCATGGTGCGAGGGCGAAGCGCCGGCGACGGGACGTCACCGAGAACAGCGGGCCGGCTGCGCTCCGTCAGTCGTCCTCGATAGAGATCGCCCCGGTCGGGCACCCGTTGACCGCCTCGCGCAACTTGTCACGCAGCTCCTCGGGCGGGTTCTCGTTCAGGACGTAGAGGTACCCGTCGTCGCGCACCTCGAAGACCTCGGGCAAGATGCCCATGCACACGCCGTTGCTGGCACACTCGTCGAAGTCCACGACGACCTTCACTCAGACCTCCTGGTCAGGGCTCAGTAGTTCCGCCGAGCATATCGGCCGTCCCCCGCTCCGCCCGGCCGCTTGCAACCCACGGTTACGGCTTCTCGGAACCGACCACCCACATCGAGAAGAACTGCGAGCCACCCCCGTAGGCCTGCCCGAGCGCCCGGCGCACGCCGTCGACCTGGTGCTCGCCCGCCAGCCCACGCACCTGCAGCGCCGTCTCCAAGAAGCGCAGCATGCCCGACGCGCCGATCGGGTTCGACGACAGCACGCCGCCCGAGCAGTTCCACGGGATGTCGCCGTTCTCGACCATCGACGTCGCCCCCGCCTGCGTCAGCTTCCACCCGTCGCCCTCGTCGCAGAACCCGAGGTTCTCGAGCCACATCGGCTCGTACCAGCTGAACGGCACGTACACCTCGGCCATGTCGAAGTCGGCCCGAGGGTTCGTAATACCAGCCTGCCCGTAGAGGTCCTTGGCGCAGTCCCGCCCCGCCTGCGGGTTCACCTGGTCGCGCCCGGCGAACATCGTGGGCTCCGAGCGCATCGCCATGCCGTGGATCCACGCCGGCGGCCGCCCGGTCTCCGCCTGCGCCGCCCCGGCGGCCTTCTCCGACCCGATGACCATCGCCGCCGCCCCGTCCGACGACGGGCACGACTCCAGATAGTGGAGCGGGTCCCACAGCATGATCGAGTCCTCGACCATCTGCATCGAGATGTCCGGCAGGTGCAGGTGCGCGTACGGGTTCTTCAGCGCGTGCAGCCGGTCCTTGACCGCCACCATCATCCCGATGTCACGCGGCGCACCGGAGCGGTACATGTACGCCCGGATGATCGGCGCGAAGTACCCGCCCGCCCCGGCCAGCAGCGGCGCCGAGAACGGCTGGGGCACCGACAGCGCCCACATGGCGTCCGAGTCGCTCTGCTTCTCGAACGCCACCGTCAGCACGCGCTCGTGGATCCCCGACGTCACGAGGTGCGACGCCACGATCGACGTCGACCCGCCGACCGACCCGGCCGTGTGGACCCGGAACATCGGCTTGCCCACCGCCCCGAGCGCCGGCGCCAGATACAGCTCGGGCATCATCACGCCCTCGAACATGTCCGGCGCCTTGCCGACCACCACGGCGTCGATGTCGGCGAAGCTCAGCCCCGCGTCCTCGAGCGCCATCACGGCGGCCTCGCGCACGAGCCCGGCGATCGACACGTCCTCGCGCTTGGACTTGCACACCGTCTGGCCCACTCCGATGACTGCGGCACGCTCCGCCATCACACACCCTCCAGCACGGCCACGAGATTCTGTTGCAGACAATGCCCCGACGTGGCGTGCGCCACCGCCCGGTCGGCGTCGCCCGACCAGATCCGCTGCGCCGCCTCGCCGATGCGGATCAACCCCGCCGACATCATCGGGTTGGCCGCCAGCGCGCCGCCCGACGGGTTCACCGACACGCCGTCACCGAGCCCCAACTCGGATCTGTCAAAATGATCTCCTGGTGGGCGAACGGCGCGTGCAGCTCGGCCACGTCGACCTTGCCCTTGGTCACGCCGGCCTTCTCCCCGGCCACCCGGGTCGACGGCGACTCCGTCAGGTCCCGCGCCCCGACCGAGTGCGTCTCGATCCGGTGGTCGATCCCCGTGATGAACGCCGGCCGCTCGCACCACTCGTACGCCTTGTCCCCCGCCGCCAGCACGATCGCCGCGCACCCGTCGGTCAGGGGAGGCAGCGTGTGCCGCCGCAACGGCGCCACCGCGTAGTCCTCCTTCAACAACTCGGAGGCCGAGCGGTCGTACGCCACCTGCGCCTTGGGATTCGACATCGCCGACTTCCGCGACCGCGCCGCCACGGCGGCGAAGTCAGCCTCGCTCGCCAGCCCCCGGTCGATCATCGCCTGCGCCTGCAGCGCGGCCAGCGCCGTCGGGTCCGGCCACAACGGCGCCAGATAGTAGGGATCCAACTGCACCGCCAGCACCTGGCTCAGGTCCCCCATCGACGACCGCCCGAATGCGTACACCAACGCGGCGTCGATCTCGCCCTCCTGCAGCAGCACCCACGCCTCGTACAGCGCCCACGCGCCGTCCATCTCGACGTGCGACTCCGCCCGCGGCGGCCACACCCCGACGGCGTCGAGCGCCGCCACGAACGAGAACGGCCCACCGATCAAATAGTCCGTCGAGCCCGAGCAGATGAAGCCGACGTCGTCCTTCGTGATGCCGATGTTGCCGAACACCTCGCCCACGACCGGCAGGAGCATCTCGACCTCGTTGCGGTCCTCCTCGCGCCGCACGTTGTCGTACTGCGCGAACGACACGACGCCGACCGGCCGCCGCCCCGACGTCAGCTCCGGGAACGACCCCTTCGGGCTCACAGGTACTCCTTGTACGTCTCGTAGTCGGCGTCGGGCTCGCCGTTGGGCCGGAAGTACTTGACCGACGCCAGCGTCGGTCCCCACTTCTCCGGCGGCTCCCACACCGCCTCGACCCGCATGCCCATGCGGATCTCGTCGGTCGGGATCTCCTGGATCAGCCCCATGAACGAGAGGTTCGCCCCGTCCAGCAAGATCTGCCCGCAGATGTACGGGATCTCGATCGACTGCCCGGCGAACGGCACGTTCACGATGCAGTACGTCGTCATCGTCCCCGTGTTCGGCAGCTCGACGATCTCGTCGGTCCCCACGCCGTCGGTCGGGCACGACCCCCGCGACGGCACATAGACCTTCTTGCACTTCGGGCACCGCTGCCCGATGAACTTGCCCACCTCGTACCCGTGCAGGTTCCGGCTCATCGCCACGCCGGCGGTGAACACGTAGTCGAGCTTCGTCGCCGCATCCATCATCGTCACCGGCTCACGCTCGCTCACGACGCACCCCCCACCGCCACGAAGTGTTCGATGTCCCTGACGTGACCGACCCGTTCTGCCTCGGGCCGGAACTGCGGCCGCACCCGCATCCCCGTCGACACCTCGTCGGGCGACGCGGCCGGCATCACGTGGAGGAACGACGTGTCCGCGCCGTCGAACTGCACGAGCACCCACGCGAACGGCTCCGCCAGCGGCTGCTTCTCCCGCGGCTTGCCCGCCCACGACCACGACGTCACGGTGCCCTCGGGCCCCACGTCCACGATGCCCGACGTCTCTTCGCCCGTCTCGGGGTCGTATTCGGTCGGCGGCACGATGACCCGGCCCCCGCTCCCCTTGATCCCCACGACCTTCCCGTCGCGCAGGCCCGTCAAGAAGGCGCCGATGACCGGCCCGACCGAGCGCACGAACGGGTACTCGAGCACGTGGTCGGCCTTGTAGATCACCGTCTCCTCAGCCATCGCACCTCCCCAATCCCCGGATTCCGACGGGCCCGACCAGGACCCGGGCTGAAACTAGAACAGATTCCAGTTCCGTGCCAGGTGCCCAGCTCCGCCGTCCCCTACCCCGCTGCGGCCTCGTCGCCCTCGCCCAGATCGACCCCGGCCAGCAGCTGCGAGATGAACTCCCGGTCGTTGAGGATCGGCACCTCCGAGACGAACATCCGGCCGTAGCGCTCGAAGTACATCAGCTGCTTGGCCAAGAGGAACGTCCCCCGGTCGAAATCCGACATCAGCCCGCCCGACTCGTCGGCCATGCGCCGCACCTTGCGCTGGCTCCGCAGCCGGCGCACGATCGACCGGACGCTGCGCTGGTGGGCCTCGACCCCCTGGGCCTTCGCCACCTGCAGCTGGACGCCCTGAATCAGCCCGGCCAGGCTCACCTCGCCGAAGGGCCGGTTCAGCGCCGGCTCCAGCAGCGAGCGGAAGAACGCGGTCAGTTCGTCGCCCGAGAGCCCGACCGCCTCCCCGATGGCCGGGCCGTAGACGTCGGTGATGTGCTTCGTCACCACCCCCCACGCCGCCTCGTTGCCCATGGCGGCCGACAGCAGCGAGATGAAGAACCGGTGCGTCGACGGGTCCAGACGCCCGACGATCCCCCAGTCGATGACCCCGATCCGCCCGTCGCGCAGCAGCATCATGTTCCCGGCGTGCACGTCGCCGTGGAAGGCGCCCCACCGCACCGTCGTGAGGAAGAAGGCGCGCATCACCTCCTGCACCAGCGGCGTCGGGTCGTGGCCGAGCTCGGCCACCTTCGCCAGGTCGTCGATGGGCACGCCGTCGAAGAACTCCATCGTCAGCACGTTGCGCCCCGAGAGCTCGACGTACGGCTCGGGCACCGCCATCAGGCTGAGGTCGAACTCGTTCTGCAGCCGCCGGAAGTGCACCAACGAGCGCGCCTCGTTGCGCAGGTCCATCTCCTCGCCGATCTGGACGCGGAAGCCGTCGAGGAGCTGCAGCACGTTGCCCGCCATCTGGTCGCCCGTCTGGCGCACCAGGATCTCGAGCAGTGGCTGCATGAGGTCGAGGTCCGTCGCCACGACGTGCTCGACGTCGGGTCGCAACACCTTGACCGCGACGACACGCCCGTCGAGGAGCCGGGCGCGGTGCACCACCGCGATCGAGGCGGTCCCGATCGGCTCGGTCTCGAAGTCACTGAACGCGTCGCGCAGCGAGAGCCCGAGATCCTCCTCCACCCGCTGGCGGATGTCGGCGAAGGGCACGGGCGGCCCGCTGTCGAGGCAGGCCCGGAACTCGTTGGCCACCTCGTCGCCGAACATGCCCGGCGACGAGGCGATGATCTGGCCGAACTTCATGAACGTCCCGCCCAGGTCCTGGAAGCTCTTGCGCAGCGGCCGGGCGAGCTGCGCCGCCGGCAGCGCACCGTGACGGATCGTCCGCAGCTGGCGGATCGCCGTCGGGGTGAAGTGGACCGCCACCACCTTGGCGATCGTGCGGCTCCGGCGCACCAGCTCTCGCCCCGTCGGGTCGGGCAATCGCCGCGGGTAGATGCGCGGCACGTCCTCGGTCAGCGGGCGTGTTCGCACCCGAGGTGCATCATCCGCCGCTGCGTCCGCCGCGCGTGGGGTCACGGGGTCAGGGTAGGCGAGTCCCCTTCGCGCCCACCTATCCCCAGGTGAACGCGCCGCCGCCGGCGCCGTCGGCGGCGCCGCTCAGGAGAAGGCGTTCTCCAGCGACGCCAGCGCGGCCTTGTAGGTGTCGCCGAAGATCGGCGCCATCTCGTCGGGGGTCACGGCGTAGGTCCACGTGACCTTCGACCCGTCGCCCTCCGACTCGACGGTGATGGTCGCCTCGTGGCTGTCGAGTGGCACGCCCTCGATGACCGAGTACGTGATCGAACGCCCGGCGTCGTCACGCGCCACCAACCGCTCACGGATCTCCATGCCGAACATGCCGATGATGCGGTCGTCGCCCTCGAGACGGAACGAGTCGATGCCGGGAAAGAAGTCGGCCAGGCCACCGAAGTCGCCGACCTTCGCCCACACGGTGTCCGGTGCAGCGCTCACCGTCACGTCTACTGAGCCCTCTGCCATGGCTGCCTCCTCGCGCCCCTGAGTCCCAACCCGGAGTCGCCGGTACAGTACAGCGCAGTCGCTGCGGCCGCATGGACCGGCGACCGGGGAGGTGCTTCGCGATGGAGACGCGCACGATCGGTTCGCTCAAGGTGAGCACCGTCGGCTTGGGCTGCAACAACTTCGGCGGCCGCATCGGACGCCAGGAAACCGACGCCGTCGTGGGTGCTGCACTCGACGCCGGCGTCACGTTGTTCGATACAGCCGACATCTACGGTGGCACCAAGAGCGAGACGTACCTCGGCACCGCGCTCGGCGCCCGACGCGACGACATCGTGCTGGCCACAAAGTTCGGTGGCCCGTACGAGGGGCACGAAGGAGGTGCCTCGGCCGCCTACGTGCGGATCGCGGTCGAGGACAGCCTCACGCGCCTCGGCACCGATCGCATCGACCTCTACCAGCTCCACATGCCCGACCCGAAGACCCCGATCGCCGAGACGATCGGCGCGCTCGGCGA
>CAWGCO010000015.1:0-94405 GCA_963821105.1 uncultured Acidimicrobiaceae bacterium | reverse complement strand
AACTGGTGGCCGAGGGCAAGATCCGCGAGTTCGGCTGCTCCAACTTCAACGCGCCGATGCTCGACGAGGCGGCCGCCGCCACGCCACCCGGCGCCCCGGGCTTCGTCAGCGTGCAGAACCAGTACAACATCCTCCACCGCGACCCCGAGAACGGCGTCCTGGCCGAGTGCGAGCGCACGGGCCTCGGCTTCCTGCCGTTCTTCCCCCTCGCCAGCGGGCTGCTCAGCGGCAAGTACCGCCCCGGCGAGCCGCCGCCCGAGGGGACCCGCCTCGCCGCCATGGGCGACCGCGCGGCGAGCCAGCTGAGCGACGAGCGGCTCGCCCAGGTGGCCTCGTTCAACGAGCTGGCCCGCAACCACGGGCACACCGTGCTCGACCTCGCCTTCGGCTGGCTCCTCTCGCGCCCCGTCGTCTCGTCGGTCATCGCCGGCGCCACCCGTCCCGAGCAGGTCACCACGAACGTCGCGGCGGGCGCATGGCGCCCGCCCGACGACGTGCTGCGCGCCGTCGACGCGATCGCCCCCCGCAAACCGCCGGCGGCCTAAGAGGCGGACGCCTCGCTGACGGCGTGCGCCCCGCGCCCGCGCCGCACCCCCGACGGCCGCACCGGCGCCAGGTGCACCAAGAGGTTGTACGTGATCAACGCGATGGCGAGATGCATCAGCATCAGCACCGCCACGGCGTGCGCCGGCTGGCCCTTGTGCCAGATCCACACGTCGGGCAGCCACAGCACGAGCGTCACCAAGATGGCGCAGCGGAAGAACAGCCACCGCGGCGCCGAGCTGATGCGGGTCACGACCGGCCAGGCGGCGCACCCGATCATCACGCCGACGACCGTCAGCTTGGCGTAGTCGGAGAACTGGAAGTGGCTAGTAGCCCTTGGTGGCGGGATACAGGTGCGTCCCGATCGCCACCAGCGCCGCGTCGGCGGCCAGCGACAGCCCGATGGCCAGCACGGTGGCCAGCGCCGACGCGCCACCACTAGGGTTGGCGGTGCGTCGGCGCGAAGTCGACGTCGCCCACGTCAGCACGCGCTCGACGACATCGGGAGTCGCGGCCATGCACCCAGGCTACGGAAGCGGGCCACCCCGCCGGATCAGCCCTGAGGCGGAATCGGGCGGCCAGCCGTCATCCTCGGGTGGTTTCCCGACCCGGCGCCGCCTACGTCCCGTTGCTCCCCTCCGTCTGCATCACCGCCGCCTCCACGATCTGGATATCAGGCGGCTGGATCGCCAGCGGCCCGCCCGCCACCGGCACCTGCCACACCATCGACAGGTAGGGCGTCGGCTGCACGTCGGGCCGGCCGGGCACGACGGTCGGGGTAACCGGTGATGGCGAGCGGCGTCGCCACCTCCGCCGTCGCCGGGCCGCACACGCCGGTGCGCCGGTGCCACTGCACGAGCGCGCCGTAGGGCATCGGCACCGACGTCTCGCTCGCCGGCAAGATGTAGAACGCCGCCGCGAGCACCTCCTGGCCCGACGGCGTGTCGCGTAGATCAGCCCGTCGACGTGCTGCGGATCGAGCGTGCGCCGGGCGGCCGCGTTGGCCGCCACGATCTGCGGGTTCACGTAGTACACGACCGGGTAGTCGGTCGGTGAGGCCGCCACGTATCCCGCCGCCACCGCCTCGAACGGGTTCGCCAGCGCCGACACGGCCGCACTCGTCTGCTGCACGTACTGCTGGCCGCGATGTCCTCGCCCGACGTCAGCCGCGCCGCGCACCCGCTCACCGCCATGTGGATGTCGCTCGGCCCGTTGTTGCCCTCGTTCAACAACGGCTGCGCCTCGGCGTTCGGGATGGCGGGCCCGGTGTAGTGCCAGTTGGGCGTCGTCGTGTTGAAGCCGGCCGCGGCGCTGGCGTCGGCGCCGTTCATGTTCATGCTGGCGCCGGGGTTCGCGCCCATGGCCATCAGCGGCGAGTTGGCCAGGTCGAGGCCGGCGATCTGCGTCGCCCGTTCTGCGTGCGTGCTGGCACGTGGCCGCGGTGACCGACTCGTTCGACGACGCCTGCGTGCCCGCGCCGCTGGCGCTGCCGCCCATCGCCATGCCGGCCATGGCCGACGTTGGCGGACTCGGCGGTGGCGGCGGGGTAGCTCGCGGCCATGGCCAGCGCTGCGCCGAGGCCGACGACGCCGAGGACGCCGACCGCCGGGATCCGCCGCAGGATCTCGCCGGCGGGCGACCGCCATTCCGCCCTCGTGGCGATCACGGTGGGCGTCATCGCCGCGGCCAGCAGGATGATCACCGGCCCGGTGTTCGGGTCGGTGTCGCTGCCGGTGAACAGGTTGCCGATCAGGCCCTGGCCGGCGATCCACAGCAGCGAAGGCGACGACGGCGCCGGCGCGAGGAAGACGCCCGGGCGGCGTGCGACGAGCGGGCCGACGCCGATGACGACGGCGACGATGGCGAGGATCCACGCCGTCTGGGTGCCCGACGTCGAGAACAGGTTGCCCAGGTCGGTCAGGAAGCGGGCGTACCAGCCCGGTTGCCCGTCTGCCATGCCGACGATGGCGCTCTGGACCGACGTCGTGGTGCGGTTGTCGGGCAGGACGAAGAGGACGGCGGCCAGCCACCAGTAGCCGGTCCACACGGCGAGCGGCGTGATGGAGCGGCCGATGCCCTGGGCGGCGGCCGAGGTGGCGATGCCGGTCGGCTCGGTCGCTCCAGTCGGGGGCGTAGCGGCGTGGGGCCCGGGGCCACGCCATGAGGCCGAGCAGGCCGTACATCAGCACCGAGCCGGGTGCGCCGGTGAGGGCGGTGGCGGTGCCGGTCAGCAGCATGCCCATGCCCTCGCCGAAGACCCAGACGCCGAGGACCCAGACGAACGAGACCGCCAGCGCGGGGCGGACGGTGCGACGGAACAACAGTCCGACGCCGATGGCGACCTGGATCAGGGCGAAGAACGTGTTCCACACCGCGACGTCGGGCGAGATGAAATGCCCGATGTGGGTGATGAGGTCGCCGATGACGAAGGGCTGGCCCTGGGCGTTGGGGAGGATGAACGAGTCGACGAAGCCCTGCCCGAACATGTAGGGCTGGAACTGGAGGGCGGCGTCGAGGATCCAGAGGAGGCCGAGGACTATCTGGAGCGTGCGTTGCGTGCGCAGGATCGGCGGGATGTCCCGATCGGCGCGTGGCTGCTTGGTCGTGAGGGAGCCCGTGTCTCGGTCGGGATCGTCTGCGGCGGTGGTGCGTTCGCCTTCGTGCGCCGTGTCCACGTCCATGGGATTACGCACAACGCTACCGGCCGGATTGTGCCCCCTCGGGTCGGCCGGTGACCGGCCTGATCAGCTACGACGACGGGAGCAGGAAGTCCTGGGTGACACAGTCGGTCGGCGTCACGGCTTCCGCAAACGGCGGGCCCTTGAGGTTCGAATAGACGTCGAGGGTCGCGCCGTTCAGGCACGAGTAGGCGGGTTCGTTGGTCTGGAAACCGGAGATCTGGCCGCCGGAGACGAGCTTCGACACGGAACTGGCCGCGACCGCGGTCAGGGCCACCGTCTTGCCATCACGCTGTGCCGTGATGAACGGGGCGGCCGTCGTGCTCGTCGTCGACGCGGCCGCCGGTGCCGGTGCGGGTGCCGGGCTGGCCGGGCCGTTGGTCGTCGCCGGGCGCGTGGTGGGCGTGGCGCGGCGCCGCTACCGCCGGGGCACCGCTGCCGCCTCCGGTCGACGCGTTCGGGGCGGGGGCACCGGGCGAGGGCGACGACGAGGTCGTCCCCGGACCCGTGCCGGGCGTCGCGCCCGGGTTGATGCCGTCGAGTGAAGCGATCATCTGGGGGCCGTCGTTCTCCATGCCCAGCGCCCAGATACCCACGCCGCGCACGTTGTACTGCGACGCCAGCTGCGAGACGTCGTACAGGCCGTTGAGGCCCTCGTAATACGACTCGTGCCACTGGTTCCCGACCTGATAGCTCGTCCAGGCCGTGCCGGTGACCGGGTCCCAGTACTCCGGCCCGTTCGACTCGGCCTGCGAGTCCGCGATGTCGTTGGCGCCGCCGGCGGCGTTGGCTGCCATGGTGCCGTTGTTGGTCGGCCAGTCGATGCCGAAGAACGGAACGCCGAGGATGACCTTGGAGGCCGGCACGGCGGACGTGTACTGCTTGAGCGTCGTCAGACTGCTGAACTGCCCGCTGGTCAACGGCGAGGCGGCGGAGGGCGAGCCCTGCAGGTTCAGTTCGTAGTCCATGACGAAGAACGCGTCGACCGCCTGCGCCAACGCGGGGATGTTGTAGAAGCCGTTCGGGTCGCCGGCCGACGAGGCGTACGTGTCCATCGTGATCTGCCAGTGCGGGTCGGCCGCCCGCAGCGAGGTGGCCACCGAGGTGATGAGGTTGGTCAGCCCGGCCTGGTCGCCGCTCCCCTCACCCTCGAAGTCGAAGTTGACCCCGTCGAGCGACTTGCCCTGCAGCAGCGGGATCAGGGCAGACGACAGCGTGCCCGGCGCGGTCGGCGACGAGGTGATCGCGTCGAGCGAGCTCTGGTCGAAGTCGGTCACGGTGAGCACGACGCGCTCGCCGGCGGCGTGGGCGCGGGTGATCAGGTCGGCGAGGTCCTGGCTCTGGAACCCGTCCCAACCCGGGCCGCTCTCGTCGAGCGTCCCGTTGGGGTTGGCGTCGATGGAGAAGTAGGCGATGGTCGAGAGGCCGGTGATGCTGAACGTCCCGGACTGCGGCAACGTCCAGTAGGGCGCGAAGGCGAAGTTCTCGCGGGCGGCGAGCGGCGGCTGGTTCACCAGCGACGCGGGCGCGGCGGTCGGTGGGGCGCTGGCGGGAGCGAGGTTGACGTGCGCACCGGCTCCGAGCATCTTGACCGCGTTGCCTTCGGTGTCGGCGTAGTTGGCGCTGTCGTCGCGGGCGTGGCGGTGGGTGTGCGATGCGGCGGCCGACTGATGCGTGTCACCCGACGAGGTCCCCGGGCTGAAGCCGATCAGGAAGCCGAACGACAACATGGCGAGGAAGAAGACGGAGGCCGCGATGGCCGGTCCCTTCCGCTTGGCCAGGCCCGCGTACTTGATGGCGCGGGCCTCCGCAACGTCCAGCACGCGCGTCCACTGGGCGGAGAGCCGGACTTCGATCGGGACCGGGTCAGAGGCCGGGGCGGCGTCCGGGATCGGGATGCAGATCTGGGTGGGGTTCTCGCTGCCACGGTGCCACCACCGGCGCGGTTGACTCTGGATGGCGGGGTGCTCCCCGGTGATCAGGGGGTCCGTCTTCGTGGCATGGGCCGGCAAGTGGGGCACCTGGTCTGCATCTGCTTGCTGGGCGACATGACGTGGGGACGCGTTTCGAGACAGCAGCGTCCTGACCGATCCCCAACCCAACCCCCCCAGGAACCGCCCCCCGGCGTGGTGGGCCAGCTTCCTCCGAGCTAGCGCCATCCCTCCGGAAACACCGAGGTCCCGGGAATCTCACGGTTGACGGGGCCGGCAGGCGGGGCGCCCACGGGCCGCTCCCGGGTCCCCATGTCTGTCTTCCCAGGTCATCGACCGGTCCCGGCCGGCCGACGCTCCGAGGGGATCTGGGCGGGCAGAACGCGGAGCCGGGCGACCGTTCTCTCGGCGATGACGCGGATTGAGCCAGCGGCGGAGGCCACGTTGTCGCTTCCGGCGGTCGGCGACGGCGCCGTGGCGGCCTTGTCCAACGACGAGCTCGGCGCCCGGCTCGATGACCTCTTCCGCCTCCGTTCCGCCCTCGACGGCCACATCGTGCAGTTGCTGGGTGAGGCCGAGCGCCGGGAGTCGTATCGAGACGACGGCGCCACGTCGGCCGCCGCCTGGGCCGCCGAGCGCTTCGACCTCTCGAAGCCAGGCGCTCGCGCCCTGGTCCGCGTGGCGCAGAAGGCGTGGGACGTGCCGTGCCTCGTCGGCGCACTGCAGGCGGGAGAGATCAGCTTCGACAAGCTCCGCGTCCTCTCTCCCGTCGCCACGCCCGCATCCGATGCGGCGCTCGTGGAAGAGGCCCGTCGGCGTCCGGTGCGCGAGCTGGCGCAGCTGGTACGCACCCGGAAGTTTTCGCCACGCCGGGACCGCGCGGCGGAAGAGGAGCGGCGTTCGCTGCGATGCAACGACGACGTCCGCACGTTGACGGTCCAGCTCCCGCCCGAGTCGTACGCGGAAGCGAGGAGCCGTCTGGAGTCGATGGCCAAGGAGATCCCGGCGGGCGACGGAGAGACGCCGTGGGATCAGCGGATGGCCGATGCGTTCATGGGGCTGATCCGCCACGGAGGCGGCGCCGGGTCGGAGGGCGCGGCGGCCTGGAGCCCGTACTTCGTCGTCGTGCACGCGCCGATCGCTGCGTTGCTCGACGAGTCGGGTGCGGCCTCGGAGTTGGCCGGCGACCTCGAGCGGGGCGGGTTCCTCAGCGTCGAGGCGGTGCAGCGGGTCGCCTGCGACGCCACGATCGCCCTGGCCGTGGACGACGACGTCGGGCGCACGATGTACGAGGGGCGGGCCACGCGCGATCCGACCGGGCCCCAACACCGAGAGGTGCGACGAAGAGACCGGCACTGCCGGTTCCCCGGCTGTACCAACGTGCTCTTCACCAGCGTGCACCACATCAAGGAGTGGACGGCCGACCGCGGCCCGACGGACCTGGACAATTTGGCGCTGCTCTGCGTCCATCATCACGGCCTGGTGCATTCCAAGCAGTGGACCATGTCCGGCAACTCGAACGAAGTGCTGACCTTCACCGGCGCGAACGGCCGGGCCATGGAGTCGCGGCCGTCGCCGCTGTGGACCGCCGTGACGGGTCCGGCGGGGACGCGGGTGGCCGATTAGGCGTCGTTGACGGCGGCCACCAGTTTCTGCAGGGTGTCCTTGGCGTCGCCGAACAGCATCGTCGTCTTGGGGTCGTAGAGCAGGTCGTTGTCGATGCCGGCGAAGCCGGGGCGCATCGAGCGCTTGAGGAAGATGATGTTCTCGGCCTCGTCGGCGTGGATGATCGGCATGCCGTAGATCGGGCTGCCGGGCGTCGACTTGGCGGCCGGGTTGACGGTGTCGTTCGCTCCTACCACCAGCGCGACGTCGGCGGTGTCCATCTCGAGGTTGGCCTCGTCCATCTCCTTGAGGTCGTCGTAGGGGACGTTGGCCTCGGCCAGCAGCACGTTCATGTGGCCGGGCATGCGGCCGGCGACGGGGTGGATGGCGAAGAACACGTCGACGCCCCGGGCCTTGAGGGCCTCTTCGAGCTCGCGGGCCGTGTGCTGCGCCTGGGCGACGGCGAGGCCGTATCCAGGGATGATGACGACCTTGCGGGCGTAGGCGAGCAGCACGCCGACGTCCTCGGGCGTGCCGGCGCGGACGGGGCGGCTGGCGTCGCCCTCCTCGCCGCCGGTGGCGGTGATCACCGAGCCGAACGCGCTGAAGAGGATGTTGGGGAGGCTGCGGCCCATGGCCGAGCTCATGAGGCGGGTGAGGATGATGCCCGAGGCGCCGACGAGCGTGCCGGCGACGATGAGCAGGTAGTTATCGAGGACGAAGCCCGACGCGGCGACGGCGAGGCCGGTGAACGAGTTCAGCAGTGAGATCAGGACGGGGACGTCGGCCCCGCCGATGGGGAGCACGAAGATCACGCCCAGGACGAGCGAGAGGCCGAGGATCACCCAGACGTAGCCGATGTCCCCGGTGACGAGGGCGAGGATGATCATGGCCGCGATGGCGACGCCGACGAGGCCGTTGATGAGCTGTTGGCCGGGGTACGTGATCGGGCGGCCGGTGATCAGCTCCTGCAGCTTGATGAAGGCGATCGCGCTGCCCGAGAACGAGACGGACCCGATGAGCACGCCGAGGAGCACCTCGGCCGTGACGTAGACGGCGGGCTTGAGGCCGAGCGAGTGCAGGTGCAGGAGCTCGATGATGGAGATGAGCGCCGCCGCGCCGCCGCCGACGCCGTTGAAGATGGCCACGAGTTGTGGCATCGCGGTCATCTTGACGAAGCGGGCCACGGGGACGGCGATGGCCGCTCCTAAAACCATGGCGATGAGGGCGAGGACGAGGTTCCGGCCGGAGTCGCGGAGCTCGGGCAACGTGAACGTCATGCCGACGGCGAGCGTGGCGGCGGCGGCGCCGACGAGGTTGCCCGTCCTGGCGTGCTTGGGCGAGCTGAGGAACTTGAGCGCCAGGATGAAGCCGATGATGGCGACGAGGTAGGCCAGGTCGCGGGCGTCCGCCAGCGTGAAGGATGTCGCGAGCATCAGGAAGCTGCCCCGCTCCCGTCCTCCGCCTTCGAGACGCTGGCGCCGCTGCTGGCGTCGGTCGCCGGCTTGGCGCGCTCATTCGGCTTGCCCTTGAACATCTCGAGCATGCGGTCGGTGACCACGAACCCGCCCACGATGTTGAGGGTGGCGAGGAACACCGCGAGGAAGCCGAGGACCAGCTGTCCCGTGCCGTGCGCCTCGCCCATGATGGTGAGCGCGCCGACCAGGACGATGCCGTGGATGGCGTTGGAGCCGGACATCAGCGGCGTGTGCAGGATGCTCGGCACCTTCGACACGACCTCGATGCCGACGAAGGCGGCCAACGCGAACACCGTCAGGAAGGCGATGATCCCGGTATCCGACCCGCCGCTCGAGGTCGACTGCATGATGAGGGCGATCACGACGGTGCACCTCCGGTCCCTGTCCCGCTCCCGCTCCCGCCGAGCAGCTCTACGGCGGCCGGCGCCATCGCTTGGCCATCACGCAGCACGCACATGCCGGCGACGATCTCGTCGTCCCAGTCCGGCGTGAGCGAGCCTTCGGGCCCCATGAGGCCCAGGACATTGGCGACGTTGCGGGAGAACAGGAAGCTGGCGTGGGTCGGCATGCCGGCGGGCGGGTTCGTCATACCGACGATGTGGACGCCGTTGTGGTCGACGACCTCGCCCGCCTTGGTGAGCTCGCAGTTGCCCCCTTGGTCGGCGGCCATGTCGACGACGATGGCGCCGGGCGCCATGCCCTCGACCATGGCGGTGGTCACCAGGACCGGCGCCTTGCGGCCGGGCACGGCGGCGGTGGTGATGACGACGTCGGAGCGCCCGACCTCTTCGGCCAGCGCGGCGCGCTGGCGGTCGAGCTCCTCGGGCGTGAGCTCTCGCGCGTAACCGCCCGTCCCCTCGGCGGAGACGCCGGTGTCGACGAAGGTCGCGCCGAGACTCTCGGCCTCCTCCTTCGCCGCGGCACGCACGTCGTACGCCTTGACCACCGCACCAAGCCGGCGCGCCGTCGCGATGGACTGCAGGCCGGCGACGCCCACGCCCATGACCAGCACCTTGGCCGGTGGCACCGTGCCGGCGGCCGTCATGAACATCGGGAAGAACTTGGCCAGGTTGTCGGCCGCGGCCAGGGCGGCCCGGTATCCCGACACCGTCGCCTGCGAGCTGAGCGCGTCCATGCCCTGGGCCCGGCTGATGCGCGGCAGCAGGTCGAAGCTGAACACCGTCGCCTTCTTCGCGGCCAGGGCGCGCAACGTGTCCTCGGACTGGCCGACCTGGAAGAAGCTCAAGATCGCGACGCCCTCGGGCACCGCGGCCGCCTCTTCGGCACTCGGCGCGTTCACCCGCACCACCAGGCCGGCGCCCGACAACGTGGCCGCCACGTCCGGAGCGATGGTGGCGCCGGCGTCTGCGAACGCCCCATCGGGGAATTCGGCCTGCGTGCCGGCCCCCGCCTGCACGCAGATCTCCCAACCCGCGCCGACCAGCTTCTTGACCACGTCGGGTACGAGGCCGACTCGGCGCTCTCCGCGACGGGTCTCCGTGGGGACCGCCAATTTCACGGTCGCTTTGTTTAGCAGCTGTGCCGCGATCGGCCCTTAATCCGAGGTCAACCCGGGTGCGGGCGGCACCCCCTTAATCAGGCCGACGGCCCCGCGTCGCCCGCCGCACGCAGGAACGCCGGCCACTCGCCGCCCCCGTGGAGCACCAGATTGGCGCCCGAGACGTAGGACGAGCCGGGGCTGGCGAGCCACAGGCAGGCCTCCGCCACGTCGGCGGGCGTACCCATCCGGCCGAGCGGCACCGTCGCGGCCATCCGCGCCATGCCCTCGGGGCCCCCGTAGAACTCGTCGCCCGCCCCGGTGTCCAACAGGCCGGCGCTCACGCAGTTGATCCGCACCAACGGCGCCCACTCCACGGCCAACGTCGTCGTCAGGTTGATGAGCCCGGCCTTGGCGGCCCCGTAGGCGGACGCCCCCGGCGAAGGACGCAGCCCCGAGACGCTCGACACGTTCACGATGCAGCCCCCGTCCTCCTGCACCGCCATCACCTTGTGTGCCGACTGCGCGCACCACAGCGGTGCGAGGAGGTTCAGGTTGATGACGGCCTCGACGAAGCGGGGCGACATGTCGGCCGCCATGGCGTGCGGCGCACCGCCGGCGTTGTTCACGAGCACGTCGAGCCGGCCGAAGTGCTCGACCGCCTTCGCCACCACCTTCTCCGCGTCGGCCGGCTTGCGCACGTCGGCGCTCATAAAAAGAGCGCCCTCGACCTCCGCCTCGTGGCGACCACACGTGACCACGTGGGCGCCGGCGTCGTTAAACGAGCGCACGATCTCAGCGCCCACGCCACGTGAGCCCCCGGTCACGACGACCACACGCTCGCTGAAGTCGTAGGACGGCTGCGTCACGAGGCCAAACCCTAGGGCAGCGACCACGAGAATCCTCCTCCGACCGCCACGACCGGCATTCGTGTTGGCCCTGCCCAGCGCCCTGGCCTAAGTTCCCTCAGGCTTTCTGACGCCGCGTCAGCAGCCCAGGGTGCCTAAGGAGCGGACCCCCACCCCATGCCCATCGACGTGATCCAGGACCACGAGGGGATCGCCGAGGTGGTGATCGACCACCCCCCGGTGAACGCGCTCGATGTGGCCGGCTGGTTCGCCCTCGCCGACGCCCTCATCGCGGCCGGCCGGGTGCCCACCAATCGTGTCGTCATCCTGCGTGCCACCGGCCGCGGCTTCTGCGCCGGCGTCGACATCAAGGAGATCAACGCCAAGGGCGACGAGGCGCTCGTCGGCGTCAACCGCGGCTGCTACGCCGCGTTCGCCGCCGTATACGACTGCGAGGTCCCCGTCATCGCAGCCGTCCAGGGCTTCTGCCTCGGCGGCGGCATCGGCCTCGCCGGCAACGCCGACATCGTGGTCGCCTCCGACGACGCCACCTTCGGCCTGCCCGAGGTCGACCGCGGCGCCCTCGGTGCCGCCACCCACCTCGCCCGCCTCGTCCCCCAGCACGTGATGCGCCAGATGGTCTTCACGGCCAAGCCGATCACGGCCGCTCAGCTCGCTTCCTACGGTTCGGTGGCCGCCGTGGTCCCGCCGGACCGCCTCCAGGCGGCCGCACTCGAGCTCGCCACCGACATCGCCGCCAAGAGCCCGACGATCATCCGCCGGGCCAAGGAGTCGCTCAACGGCATCGATCCGGTCGACGTGAAGCGCAGCTACCGGTTCGAACAGGGCTTCACCTACGAGCTGCACGTGCGGGGCGTGGCGGACGAGCAACGCGCCGCCTTCGTCGAGAAGCGCGACGCCGATACGTCGAAATGAGCGACAAGCGCACGACCGTCGACGACATCGTCGGCGAGCTCCACTCCGGCATGACGGTCGGCATCGGCGGCTGGGGCTCCCGCCGCAAGCCGATGTCCGTGGTCCGCGCCATCTGTCGCTCGGACCTCACCGACCTGACGATCGTCGCCTACGGCGGACCCGACGTCGGGCTCCTGTGCGCCACCGGCAAGGTGCGCAAGGTCGTGTGCGGGTTCGTGACGCTCGACTCCATCGCCCTCGATCCCTATTGGCGGGCCGCCCGTCAGCACGGTCGGGTCGAGGTCATGGAGGTCGACGAGGGCATGTTCTTCCTCGGCCTGCAGGCGGCGGCGTGGAGGGTGCCCTTCCTGCCCACCCGCGCCGGTCTCGGGTCCGACGTGCTGGCGATCAACCCGGATCTGCGCCTGGTCCGCTCGCCCTACGCGCTGGGCAACCCGTACCTGGCCGACCCGGCCGACTCCGAGGTCGAGCTGGTGGCCATGCCGGCCCTCCATCTCGATGCCGCCATCGTCCACGTCAACCGGGCCGACAGCGCCGGCAACGGACAGATCCTGAGCCCCGACCCGTTCTTCGACACGCTCTTCCTCGGCGCAGCCGAGCGGCGCTTCCTCACGTCCGAGCTGATCGTCCCCAACGGCGATCTGGCCAACGAGGGGCATCCGCTCTCGACGGTGCCGATCCACCGCATGCTCACCGACGGGGTGGCCGAGGCGCGGGGCGGCGCGCACTTCACGGCGAACCCGCCCGACTACGGACGTGACGAGGCGTTCCAGAAGGAGTACGCCGCGGCCGCGTCCGACCCGGCGGAATGGGAGTCGTTCGCCCGTCGCTACGTCTTCGTGTCCGACGACGAGTATCACGCCCACGTGCGGGAGCGACAGGCGCAATGACCAGCCTGACCGAACCTGGCGGAAGCGGCGTCACCCGCGCCGAGTCCTGCGTGATCGCCTGCGCCGACGCCTGGCGCGACGCCGGCGAGGTCATGGCGAGCCCGTTCGGCACGATCCCCTCTCTCGGCGCCCGGCTGGCCAAGCTCTCGTTTTCCCCCGACCTCGTCCTCACGGACGGCGAGGCGGCGCTCATGGTGGGGGCGCCCCCGATCGCCACTCGCCCCGCGGAGCTCGTGCGCGAGGCCGCCATGCCGTACCGCAGCGTGTTCGACGTGGTGTGGTCCGGGCGACGCCACATCATGATGATGGCGAGCCAGATCGATCGCACCGGTAACCAGAACATCTCAGCCGTCGGCCCCCACGACCACCCCAAGGTGCAGCTCGTCGGTGTCCGCGGGGCGCCCGGCAACTCGGTCAACCACCCGACGAGCTACTGGGTCCCGGACCAGAGCCCGCGCACCTTCGTCGAGCACGTCGACGTCGTCTGCGGCGTCGGCTACGGCCGCGCCGCGGCCGCCGGCTCCGGCGCGTCGCGCTTTCACGACGTCCGTCGCGTCGTCTCCAATCTCGGCGTCTTCGATTTCGACACGCCCGACCGCACGATGCGCCTGTGCTCGTACCACCCTGGCGTAGCGGTCGAGGACATCGTCGCCGCGACGGGTTTCGAGCTCACCATCCCCGGCGACGTGGACGAGACGCGCCTACCGACCCCCGAGGAGCTCGACCTCATCCGCGTCGTGCTCGACCCGGGCTCACTGCGCGACCGTGAGGTGCGGACCTGAGCGCCCCGGACGCACCGGATGTACCGGACGCCTCGGGCGCGGCTTTGCATCCTGCGCTCCACACCGCGTTCTGCGAGCGGGTCGGCGTCCGCTACCCGCTGGTGCAGACCGGCATGGGCTGGGTGGCAGGCCCCCGATTGGTTGCCGCGACATGCGAGGCCGGCGGGCTCGGCGTCCTGGCCTCGGCCACGATGACCCTGCCTCAGCTCGAGGCGGCCATCGCCGAGGTGCGCAGCCGCACGGCGCTGCCGTTCGGCGTCAACCTCCGTACCGACGTGGCCGACGTGGCCGACCGGATCGATCTCATGATCGAGGCGGGTGCCCGCGTGGCGAGCTTCGCCCAGGCGCCGAACCCAGCGCTCGTGACCCGCTGCAAGGAGGCCGGCCTGTTCGTGATGCCGACCGTCGGCGCCCGGCGGCACGCCGAGAAGGTGGCCGAATGGGGTGTCGACGCCGTCATCGCCCAGGGGGCGGAGGGGGGCGGCCACACGGGCAACGTCCCGACGACACTCCTGTTGCCCCAGGTCGTCGACGCCGTCGGCGACCGGGTCCTGGTCCTCGGGGCGGGCGGCTTCTTCAGCGGCCGGGGCCTCGTGGCCGCCTTGGCCTACGGCGCCGCCGGCGTCGCCATGGGCACCCGGTTCCTCCTCTCCGCCGAGAGCCGCGTGCCCGAGGCCGTCAAAGGCCTCTACCTAGAGACGCCCGTGACCGGCACCATCGTCACCACCAAGGTCGACGGCGCACCCCAGCGGGTGGTGCGCACGGAACTGGTCGACCACCTGGAAGCACAATCGTGGATTCGTGCGCTGCCCCGCGCCGTGCGCAGCGCGTTCAAGTTCCGCAAGGAAACCGGCGCCACGATGCGCTCCTTATTGCGCGAAGGACGCGCGATGAAAGCCGGCAACGAACTGACATGGGCACAAGTGGTCATGGCAGCCAATGCGCCCGTGATGACGAAGGCCGCACTGGTGGAGGGCCGGACCGACGTCGGCGTGCTCCCGACCGGTCAGGTCGTGGGCGTGCTCGACGCGCTCCCGCCTGTCGCAGAGATCATCGGCGGCATCATGGCGGAAGCAGACGCTCAGCTACGCCGCCTGGCGTCGTCGAACTAGTCCGAGTTCGATTCCGCGGCAGCGTTGCCCTGAGCGACGCGGCGCAGCAGGTTCGAGACCCGCTGGTGCGTCACACCGAAGAGGTGGGCGATGCTCGGGATGCTTTGGCCCTCGGCCCGGAGCGCGACGACCAGCGAGCGGCGCAGGTAGCCGCTCGCCTCGGACTGGCGGCGCAGGATGGTGCTCACCAGCTGCACCGTGCCCGGCTCGTCCTCGTCTCCGAGGATCGCCTTCCACTCCCGCCCGTTCTCTCGGGCGAGGCGGACCTCGGCGATCCGCTTGGCCAGGAGACGCTCGCTCTCGGCGTTCTCCTTCAACACTGACTCCAACTCGGCCAGAGCCTTCAAGACGTCATCGGACCCGGTTCCGTTCCGGTGTTCAATCTGGTCCGGCATTCCGTTTCTTGCTCCTTGCTGCTGCTCATCTTGGCGCAACTCAGAAACTTCAGTGGCCAACATGTACTTGGTTCCTCCAATCGCAGCGTCGTTCCGTTTCCGGCGTCGCTCGGTGTCGCTCGGTGTCAACGTCGAATGAGACGACTCACGCGTACCGCAAGCCTAAGCAAGGCGCTGCACTCGTTGACGTCATCCCAGCCAATACCCGAATGGGCCTGGGTCACACACGTCGTGCAGAAACCTCCGCTCTGGAAGGAAAAACGTGGCTGCTACCAGGGTTTTAGCGACTGAGAACCACGGACGACCCGTGGCCGAACAGGCCCTGGTTCGCCGTCACCGCCACCCGTGCGCCCTCGACTTGGTGCCCGGTCGCCTGGCCCCGCAGCTGCCACACCGCACTCACAGACCTGCGCGATGGCCTGGGCCGGGATCGCCTCGCCGAAGCAGGAGAGCCCACCGGAGGGGTTCACCGGGACCCGACCGCCGAGCGCCGTCACGCCGTCGCGGAGCAGCTTCTCCGCCTCGCCCTCGCCGCACAGGCCGATGTCCTCGTACCAGTCGAGTTCCAGGGCGGACGAAAGGTCGTAGACCTCGGCCAGGCTGACGTCCTCGGGGCCGATCCCCGCCTCGGCGTAGGCCGCGGTGGCGATCGAGGGACGGAACCCGCCCGACCGCCGGTCTCCGCCTTGGCCCGCCAAGGCGACCGCCGAGTCGGTGGCGAAGTTCGGCATCTCGATCACGGTGTTCGGGAACGACGGCGTGACCGTCGACACGGCGTCGATCGTCACAAGGGGATTGGCCCCGCCGGCGTGGCGCCGGGCGAAGTCCATGCTCGACAGCACGAGCGCGGCGCCGCCGTCAGACGTGGCACAGATCTCGAGCAGGCGCAGCGGGTCGGCGACCATGGGTGAGGCCAGCACCTCGTCGACCGTCACCTCCTTGCGGTAGCGGGCGTAGGGATTGGCCAAACCGTGGCGGCGCGTTCTTCACCTTCACCTGTGCGAAGTCATCTTCGGTGGCGCCGAAGCGATCCATCCGACGCCGCGCGTACAGAGCGAAGTACGTCGGGTTGGTCGCGCCCATCAGGTGGAAGCGCAGCCAGTCGGGGTCGTTCTTGCGGTCGCCGCCTCCGACCGGAGCGAAGAAGCCCTTCGGCGTGGTGTCGGCGCCCACCACCGAGCGCGACGTCGCACAGGCCGGCCAAGATCTGCGCCCGGGCGTTGGCAATCGCCACCGCCCCCGACGCGCACGCCGCGTACACGCTCGACACCCGGGCCCCGGTCCAGCCGAGGGCCTGGGCGAACGTGGCGCCCGAGACGAAGCCGGGGTACCCGTTGCGAATCGTGTCGGCCCCCGAGACGAACTGCATGTCGCGCCACCCGAGCCCGGCGTCGGTCAACGCATCCCGCGCCGCAGCCAGCCCGTACTCGACGAAGGGCCGGCCCCACTTGCCCCACTCGTGCATGCCGGCGCCGAGCACCGCCACCTTCTTGTCGTCAGCCATCGCTCAGCCCTCCCCGCCGTCGGACGTCCCGGCCGGGGCCAGCGGACGCCACTTCCACACCAGGTAGTCGCAGCCGTCCTCGTTGTAGAGCGTGTCGACCACCAGCTCGACCTCGTCGCCCACGGCGAGGTCGTCGACCGTGACCCCCGGGACGACCTGGCCCATCACCACCAGCTTCTCGGCCGCCAGCTCGACCGCGACCAGGCAGAACGGCACGTACGGATCGGCGGCCACGTAGGGCGGCGGGGGCTGGTAGCGAGCGTCGGTGTAGGACCAGATCCGGCCCCGGCGCGAGAGCTCCACCGTCGCGAACGTGGTCGAGGCGCAGTCGGGGTTCCCGCAGTAGCTCGTCTCGGCGGGAAAGGCGAACGTGCCGCACCCGTCGCAACGTGACCCGAGCAGCGCCGGGCTCTCCGACCGTCCTCGCCCGTGGTGAACCAGCCCTCGACCGCCGGCGTACGCGTCGTCGCCATCAGCCGAGCCGCTCGATAATCGTCGCGTTCGCCTGCCCGCCGCCTTCGCACATCGTCTGCAGTCCGTAGCGGCCGCCGGTGCGCTCGAGTTCATTCAGCAGCGTGGCCATCAACCGGGCGCCCGAGCAGCCGGTCGGGTGCCCGATCGCGATGGCGCCCACCGTTCACGTTCACCTTCTCCATGTCGGGGTGGAACTCGCGCTCCCACGCCAGCACGACCGACGCGAACGCCTCGTTGATCTCCACCAGGTCGATCTCGTCGAGCTTGAGCTTCGCCTTCGCCAGCACCAGCTCGGTCGCCGGGATCGGCGCCGTCAACATGATCTGCGGGTCGTTGGCGGCCACGGCGAAGGTGTGGAAGCGGGCCCGTGGGGTGAAGCCCAAGGACGACGCCCGCTCCTCGCTCATGATCAGGACGGCCGCCGCCCCGTCCGAGATCTGCGACGACGTCCCGGCCGTCACCGTCCCCGTCTCGGAGAACGCGCCCTTCAGCCCGGCCAGCTTCTCGAGCGACGTGTCACGCCGCACACCCTCGTCGGCCGAGAGCACCCGCTCACGTCGGCGGCGCCCGGCACGTCCGGGTGCACCCGCGCCTCGAGCGGCACGATCTCCGAGCGAAGCGGCCCTCGTCGGTCGCACGGGCCGCCCGCTGGTGCGACTGCAGCGCCAGCGCGTCCATCTCCTCGCGGGACACGTTCCAGCGTCGGGCGATCTCCTCGGCGCACTCGCCTTGGTGGATGAGCTCGAAGCGCTCTTTGTACAACGGCCCGTACGCCTCACCCGGCCCGGGCTCGGTGGTCGACCCGATCGGCACCCGGCTCATGGACTCCACACCGCCGCCGATGGCGATGTCCATGGCGCCGGCCATCACGGCCTGGGCGGCGAAATGGATCGCCTGCTGCGCCGACCCGCACTGGCGATCGACGGTGGTCCCCGGCACGGACTCGGGGAACCCGGCGGCCAAGGCCGCGTTGCGGGCAATGTTCATCGCCTGCTCCCCGACCGTCATGGTGCACCCCATGACCACGTCCTCGACCAGCGACGGGTCCAGGTCATTGCGTTCTAGAAGGGCGGCCAGGGGTTGGGCGGCCAGATCCGTGGCGTGCCACCCCGAGAGGCGGCCGCCCCGGCGACCGACCGGCGTCCGCACGGCATCGACGATTACGGCGTTAGGCATGAGAGGCCAATTCTGACGCCGAATCAGATTCTGGTGCCAGACGAGGGGTGGAGCCAGTTTCACCGCCCGTTCGGCCAACATATGGAGCCATGCGCAGATCCCTCGCCACAGCGTTTGTCTGCGCGCTCGCCCTGGTCGGCCTGACGAGCTGCACCGCCAGCGCCAGCTCCAGCCCGCCGGCCCCCGAACCCTCCGGCACGGCGCCGGCACCGGCCCTCAGCGCAGGGCAACAAGCCACCGTCACCTACTGCAACCACGAAAAGGCCCGAATCACCGAGCCGACCGCTCTGCACGGTCCTGCTCCCGCCGCGGTCTACGTCCACGGCGGGTCCTGGATCTCGGGGAACTACGACACCGGCGGCTTCCTCATCGAGACGATCGGTCCCGACCTGGCCTCCCAGGGCTTCGTGGTCGTCAGCCTGGACTACCGGCTCGGACCGAGCGCGCACTGGCCCGACCAGATCGTCGACGTGAAGTGCGCCATCCGCTACCTCAGGGCCAACGCGCACCAGCTCAACATCGACCCCAACGAGATCGGAGCCTGGGGCCAGAGCGCCGGCGGCCACCTCGTCGGGCTGCTCGGGACGGCAGGCCCCTCAGCCGGCTGGGACATCGGCGCCTACACCGACGAGTCGAGCAAGGTCGAAGCGGTCGTCGACATGGCCGGCCCGAGCGATCTGCTGACCATGGGGAACGCAGGGCGACAGCTTCACGGTGGCCGAGACGTTCGTCGACCTCCTCGGACACGTGCCGCACAAGCAGATTGGCGCCGACCTGCGCGCGGCCAGCCCGGTCACCTACATCGCCCCCGGCGACCCGCCATTCCTGCTGATGCACTCCACCGACGACGAGATCGTCTACCCCCAGCAGATCCAGGAGATGGCATGGGACCTCGCCGCCAACCACGTGCCCCACAAGCTCGTGATGGTCGACGGGGGCGGCCACGAGTTCGACAACCCAGGCGAGCAGCCGACCGAGGCTGGCATCACGAAGGCCATCGTCCAGTTCTTCGTACGGCACGCTGGTGTTCCACCAGCCGCTCTCCGGCACCCCGAACAGTTCGAACACCGGGAGCACCGGCAGTACCAGCAGTACGAGCGATACCGGCAACTCCGGCGCCACGGCGACAACATCCACCACATCCGACACGCCGCCGCCCGCTAGCCGAACCGCAGCGATCGCGCCTGACGCCGAGATCGACACGCCACCGGCCTTGGCATCGCCACGGCGGCTGTGGAAGATTCGCTCCCCCATGGACCTGACCTTCGGCGACGAGCTCGAGGCCTTCCGTACCGAGGCACGTACCTGGTTAAACGAGCACGTCCCCGCCGAGCCCCTCCCCTCCTTCGACACCGCCGAGGGCTTCGAGGCCCACCGCCGCCTGGGAACGCACCATGTTCGACGCCAGATGGTCGGTGGTCAGCTGGCCGGTCGAGTACGGCGGGCGCGACCTCGGCATCTTCCATTGGCTCGTCTTCGAAGAGGAGTACTACCGGGCCCGGGCGCCCAAGCGGGTGAGCCAGAACGGCATCTTCCTGCTCGGCCCGACGATGCTCGAGTACGGCACCGAGGACCAGAAGGCGCGTTATCTCCCGCCGATGGCCTCGGCCGACGAGATCTGGTGCCAAGGGTGGTCCGAGCCCGACGCCGGCAGCGACCTCGCGGGCATCCGCAGCCGCGCCGCCCGCAACGACGCGGGCGACGGCTGGATACTCAACGGCCAGAAAACCTGGGCCAGCCGTGGCGCGTTCGCCGAGTGGTGCTTCGGCATCTTCCGCACCGACCCCGAAGCCGAGCGCCACCGAGGCCTGACGTACTTCCTGATCCCCATGAGCTCGCCCGGCGTCACCGTCCGCCCGATCCCCCAGATCGACGGCGAGACCGGCTTCGCCGAGATCTTCTTCGACAACGTCGAGGTGCCCGAGGACCAGGTGCTGGGCGAGGTCGGCGCCGGCTGGTCCGTCGCCATGGCCACGGCCGGCTCCGAGCGAGGTCTCTCCCTGCGCAGCCCGGCTCGCTATACCGAGGCAGCCGACCGCCTCCTCCAGCTCTACGCCTCGCGTGGCGGCCCACCCGCTTCCACCGACGAAGTGGCCCGGGCCCACATGCACGCCGAGGCCTACAAGCTGCACACGTACTGGACCGCGACCAAGGTGGCGCACGGCCAAGCCGTCGGCCCCGAGGCGAGCGCCAACAAGATCTTCTGGTCCGAGACCGACGTCGCCATCCACACGGCAGCGCTCGACCTGCTCGGGCCCGACGCCGAGCTGCTCCGCGCCGGCGCACCCGGCGAATGGCTCGACGGCTACCTGTTCTCGCTCGCTGGCCCGATCTATGCCGGCACGAACGAGATCCAACGCAACGTCGTCGCCGAGCGCCTGCTCGGGCTGCCGCGGGCTGAGCGCAGAGCCATGGATTTCGCCTTCTCCGAGGACCAAGACGAGCTGCGCCGCGGCGTGCGCACCGTGCTCGACGCCGAGTGCAACGTCGACGACCTGCGGGAATTCGAGCTCGCCGACGAGGAGCGCCCGCGCCGAGCTGTCCGCCAACCGCTGGGCCGTCCTCGCCGAGCTCGGGGCGCCCGCCCTCGTGGTGCCGGCCTCGGCCAACGGGCTCGGGCTCACCGACGTCGACCTCGTCGGCGTGCTCGAGGAGGCGGGGTACGCCTGCCTGCCCGAGCCGCTCCTCGAGACAGCGGCCCTCGCAGCTCCGACGCTGGCGGCGTTGCTGCCCGACGCCACCGCGGCAGCCGCGCTCGGCGCGCTCGTCGAGGACGACGTCATCTTCGCCGTGGGCGGGGTCGACGTGACGCCCGACGGCATCACGTCGCCGAGTGAGGTGACGGCCGACGGGATGCTGCGCACACCGCGCGTCGTCGGCGCACGCGACGCCGCGATCCTCCTCCTCGCGTGCCGGGACGACGAGTCGGGCTGGCAGCTCCACGCCGTGCCCGCGGCGTCGTGCACCGCCGAGCCGACGCCGGCGCTCAGCGCGACGCGGGATCTGTCGACGGTGCACTGGCCGCTTGAGTCTGAGACGCTCCTGGCGTACGGCGTGGCCGCCGAGGCCGCGATCACGCTTTTGGCGGATCGCGCTGCCGCCGGCGACCGCCGCCCTCCTCATCGGGTTCGCTGATCGCATGGTGTCGATGACGGCGGCTCTACGCCAAGGACCGCCACCAGTTCGGCAAGCCGATCGGCAGCTTCCAGGCGGTGAAGCATCTCCTGGCCGACGCGCGGGTGGCCCTGGAGTTCGCCCGTCCCGCCACGTATCGCGCCGCATGGTCGTTGGCGACGGCGCAGCCGTCGCTCTCGCACGACGCGTCGATGGCGAAGGCCATGGCCTCGGACGCGGCCGATCAGGCCGCCCGGATCGCGCTCGCAGGTGCACGGCGCCATCGGCTACACGTGGGAGTGCGATCTCCATTTCTTCATGAAGCGCACCTGGGCGCTCTCCCGCGCCTGGGGCGACGCGGCCACCCACCGTCGCCTGGTGCTGGCCCACGCGCTGCGGCCGCTGACCGCCCGGTATCGCGCCGCCACCTGGTCCGGGCCTGCAAATGGCAATGTCCGATTCCCGCCAGTAATCGTCACAGCCGCGTGCCACGCTGGCACCCGTGATCGAGGACCCGGACCGCTGCTACGAAGCGGCCAAGAGCAAGGACTCCCGCTTCGACGGGGTGTTCTTCTGCGCCGTGACCTCGACCGGCATCTATTGCCGGCCCAGCTGTCCCGCCCGGACGCCCAAGCGCCAGAACATGCGGTTCTACCCGACAGCGGCGGCCGCCCAGCAGGCCGGCTTCCGGGCCTGTCTGCGGTGCCGGCCCGACGCCACCCCGGGATCGCCGGAGTGGAACGTCCGCGCCGACGTCGTGGCGCGCGCCATGCGGCTCATCCGCGACGGCATCGTCGACCGTGAAGGTGTCGAGGGCCTGGCGCAGCGCCTGAGCTACAGCACGCGCCAACTCAACCGCCTCATCACGGCCGAAGTCGGCACCGGGCCCCTCGCACTCGCACGGGCGCAGCGCAGCCAGACGGCGCGCGTTCTGCTCGAGACGACCGACCTTCCCATCGCGCACATCGCGTTCGCGGCCGGCTTCGCCAGCGTGCGGCAGTGCAACGACACGATCCGCGAGATCTTCGCCGACACGCCCAGCGGACTGCGCGTCCGTGCCGCCAGGTCGGCGCAGGCTGAAGCGCGACCGGCGCCAGGCCGCACCGCAGGCCATCCACTTGCGTCTCCCGTGCCGGCGACCCTTCAACCCGGCATCGGTGCTCGAGTTCCTGGGTCTGCGCGCCCTGCCAGGAGTGGAGGCACTCGACAACGCGTCCTACCGGCGCACCCTGCGGTTGCCGCACGGACACGCCATCGTGCGACTGGAGGCGCCCGCCGGCGAGGCCGATGGACAAGCGGTCGCCGGACCGGCATACGTCGAAGCCGACCTCGTGCTCTCCGATCTCCGCGATCCTGACGACGGCGGTGGCGCGGTGCCGTCAGCTGCTCGATCTCGACGCCGACCCGGTGGCGGTCTACGAGGCGCTGCGCCGCGAGCCGCTCATCGGTCCGGTGGTGGCGCGTGACCCCGGGCGGCGGGTGCCCGGGGCCGCCGACGGCTTCGAGCTGGCAGTGCGGGCGGTGATCGGCCAGCAGGTTTCGGTGTCGGGTGCGCGGACGGTGGCCGGTCGGCTCGTCGAGGCCGCAGGCGACACGTTGCCGGAGCCGACGGGCCCGTTGACGCATCTCTTCCCCACGCCCGAGGCGTTGGCGTCCCTGGCCGACAGTGAGCCGGGCGTGTTCGCCATGCCGGCGGGCCGGCGGCGCGCCCTCGTGGCGCTGGCCGAGGCGGTCGCGGCGGGCGACGTGGTGATCGACCCGGGCGCCGACCCACAGGAGCTGCGCCAATCGCTCGTCGCGCTGCCCGGGATCGGGCCGTGGACGGCCGAATACGTCGCGATGCGGGCGCTCCGGGACCCCGACGCCTTCATGCCGACCGACCTCGGCATCCGCCGCGGTGCACAGGCCATCGGCCTGCCCGACGACCCGGCCCAGCTGATCGCTGCGAGCGAGGGCTGGCGCCCGTGGCGGAGCTACGCCATGACGCACCTGTGGGCGCTCCCCCCATCGACGACCCGGATCTCCATCCGACCACTGAAAGGAAGAGCCGCATGACCACGGCCACTGTCACCATCCCCCACGACACCCCGATAGGCGAGCTCGTGCTCGAGTGCGACGGCGACGTGCTGATCGGGCTCTGGCTCCCCAACGACCGTCGGCGCGTCCGCAACGATGCCGACGACGTGCCGACGGTGCTCAAGGAGACGGCGACTCAGCTCGACGAGTACTTCGCCGGCGAACGCACGGACTTCGACGTCCCGATGGAGCTCGACGGGACCGAGTTCCAGCGAGAGGTCTGGAACGAGCTGACCCGCATTCCCTACGGCGAGACCATCAGCTACGGCGAGCTGGCCCGGCGGGTGGGGCGCCCCAAGGGGCCGCGGGCCGTGGGTCAGGCCAACGGTCGCAACCCGATCGCCGTCATCGTGCCGTGCCATCGGGTGCTGGCGAGCAACGGGATCGGCGGCTACGGCGGCGGCCTCAAGGTGAAGCGGGAGCTTCTCGCACTCGAGGGCGTCACGGCCTGACCGACGGTGACGCGGCGGGCGCGGTAGGGTGCGCCCCGTGGAAACAGCCCAGAGTGTGCGCGAGGCGTTCGACCTGACCGGCCGGGTGGCCCTGGTCACGGGGGCCGCCAGTGGAATCGGTCGGACGACCTCAGAGGTGTTGGCGGGGGCGGGCGCCACCGTGGTGTGCGCCGACGTCAACGCCGAGGGTGCGGCCGAGACGGCCCGCAGCATCATGGCCGGCGGAGGGCACGCGGAGAGCGCGCAACTCGACGTTGCGGTTCGGGGTGCCGCCGAAACGCTGGTCGGTCACATCCGGTCGCGGCACGCGGGCCTGCACGTCATGTGCAACATCGCCGGCGTCATGATCGACAGCTCCATCATCGACGTCGATCCCGACGAGTTCGACCGCATCCTCGACGTCAACCTCAAGGGCGTGTTGTACGGATGTCAGGCCGCCGGGAAGGCGATGGTGGAACAGGGCGGCGGTTCCATCATCAACATGGCGTCGGCCGCGGTGTTGACACCGGCGGCGGGCATCGGGCCGTACGCCATCTGCAAGGCCGGCGTCGCGCAGCTGACGAAGTCGATGGCGATCGAGGTCGGCAAGCGGGGGGTGCGGGTGAACTCGGTCGCGCCGGGGTTCGTGCCGACGAACATGACGGCGCGGTACTACCGGGGCGCCGACGGGTCGGAGGACGAGGCGCTGCGGGAGGCGGTGCTGACGCCGATGGCGAAGAGTGCGCCGCTGCGGCGGGTGGGCACGACGGCCGACATCGGGTTCTGCGTGCTGTATCTCGCGTCGGATGCCAGCGCGTTCGTGACGGGGCAGATGATCAGCCCCAACGGCGGCGTCTCGATGCACTACTGATGGCGGACCGGGCGGCGGCGCTGGCGCATTTGCGGGCGGTGGACCCGGTGCTCGGTCGGGTGATCGACACGCATCCAGAGCTGGTGCCGCGGTCGTGGTTGAAGGAGCTGCCGACGATGGACGCGTTCGGGGCGCTGATCTTCCAGGTGGCCGGGCAGCAGCTGTCCGTGGCGTCGACGCGGCGGATCTTGGAGCGGTTGTGGGCTTTGTTCGGCGACCGGAACCCGACGCCGGCGGAGTTGCTGGCGGTGGACCCGGCGGCGCTGCGGGCGACGGGGCTGTCGGGGCGCAAGGTCGAGACGTTGCGGGCGGTGGCGCAGGCGTTCACGGACGGGAGCATCGACCCGGGTGCGCTGGCGTCGATGTCGGACGAGGAGATCTTGGAGCGGCTGACGGCGATCAAGGGGATCGGGCCGTGGACGGTGCAGGGGATGCTGATCGTGGCGCTGGACCGGCCCGACGTCGTGTTGCCCGGGGATTTGGCGCTGCGCAAGGCGATCCAGCGGGTCTACGGGCTCGACGCGTTGCCGACGCCCGACGAGGTGCGGGAGCGGGCGGAGGCGTGGCGGCCGTATCGAAGCTTGGCGACCGCGTACCTGTTCGGTGCGGGGCGCGAGGCGGACGCGACGACGGCGGCGGCGGCGGTCGAGGCGGAAGAGTCCTAAAGGCCGGTCGTCAGGACAGACGGATCAGGTCGAACTGGCCCGTCGTCGTGTCCGAGGCGATGACGGCGGGGCCCGGGCCGATCAGTGTCACGGCGGCGCCGACGCCGACGGGGTCGCTCGTCGTGCCCTGCTCGGTGACGCGCTGGACGCAGGAGACGGGCGTCGAGGTGGACGGGCAGGCGGAGGAGCTGCCGGCGGGCTCGAGCACGAGCGGGCCGGCGGCCGTGTCGACCACGGTGCTCGTGACCGAGCCGCTGTACGTGCCGGCCTTGGCGAGGGTGGCAGCGTCGTACGTGGTGTAGGTCGCATCGAGGCCCTGGCCGGCGGGCTCGCTGACCCAGACCGCGCCCGCCGCGACCACGTCGACGTACTGGACGCCGCCGCCGAGGCCGTTGGGCGCGTCGGCCAGCGCGGGGCCGACGGTCGTGCTGCCGTTGGGGCGCAGGGCGGCCAGGTGGTGGTCGGTGCGCTCGTAGTAGATCGTGCCGTCGGTGCCGATGGCGTCGCCGAGACCTCGTAATACGAGGCGCGGGCGGGCGGAGGAGTTCGGATTGAGGCGATAGATGCTGACGGTGTTGCCCTGCGTCACCGAGACGTAGACGTCGCCGGCGGCCGCGGTGAGCGCGACCAGGTCCGCGTCCGAGCTGTTGGCCGCGTTCACGGTCGGCATGTTCCACTGCCCGTCCTGGTTGCCGCTGGTGCGGTTGTACGCGTACACGTTCGAGTACGTCGCGGCGTAGAAGTTGGTGCTGTCGGCCGCCAGCGCCGCGATGCCGATCGGGACGTGCTCGGCGATGGCGGCGGGGCCGTTGCCGTCGACCACCCAGGCGACGGCGGGGGCGGGGCTCGTGGGGTCCTGGGGCGCGGCGAAGACGGCGCCGTCGGGGCTCTCCGCCGCGGTGACGCGGTCGGCGGCGAACGGGAGCGCGATCGGGGCGCCGGGCGTGAGCGGCCCCGACGTGGCGACGGCCGGGAGCGTGGACGTGGGGGCGGCGGTCGTCGTGGTGGACGCGTGCGACGACGCTCCGGCGTGGGTGGTGGTCGTGGCGCCGGTCGACGGGCTCGGGCTGCTGCTGCAGGCGGACAGCGTCAGGGCGCCGACGAGCAGCGCCGCGGGCGCGGCGGCGACGCGGAACGTGAATCCCGATTGCAGAAGGCGGATGCGTGCCCCCCTCATCGGCTCAGTATCGCGTCAGCCGCCGCCATGTACGGTGCGGCCATGGCCAATACACGCGACATCTCCTACGAAGCCGACGATCGGACGATGGTCGGGTTCCTCGCCGTGCCCGACCTGGTCCCGGCGGACGAGCAGCGACCCGGGGTGCTGGTCTGCCACGAGGGGCCGGGGCTCGACGACCACGCCAAGGGCCGGGCGGTCCGGCTGGCGGACGAGCTCGGGTACGTGGCGTTCGCGTTGGACTATCAGGGCGGGGGGAAGCCGATCGAGGACCGGGAGGAGATGATGGCGCGCATCGGCGCGTTCTACGCCGACCCGTTGCGGACCCGCGACATCGGGATGGCGGGTCTCGAGATCCTCCTCCAAGAGCCGCGCACCGATCCGCAGCGGCTGGCGGCCATCGGCTACTGCTTCGGGGGCACCATGGCCCTCGAGCTGGCCCGCGGCGACGCGGACCTCAAGGCCGTCTGCGGCTTCCACTGCGGCCTGGCCACGGCCCGGCCCAACGACGCGGAGAACATCGTCGGCAAGGTGCTGGTCATGATCGGCGCCGACGACCCGATCGTGGACAACGCCCAGCGCAAGGCGTTCGAAGAGGAGATGACCGGCGGCGGCGTGGACTGGCAGATGATCGTGTACGGGGGCGCGGTGCACTCGTTCACCAACCCGCGGGCGTCGAACCTCGACCTGCCGGGGATCGAGTACCACGAGCCCACGGACCGGCGCTCGTGGCAGGCGATGCTCGACCTGTTCACCGAGGTGTTCTGAGCGCCTCGGACAGCGAACAGACAGCGCCGTCGCGTTTCTGACGCCCCGTCAGGTCCGGGCTACGCTCGATGCCCATGCCTGAGCCCCTGCCGATGATCGTCTCGGTCGACGACCACGTGGTCGAACCGCCCAACGTGTGGCAGGACCGCCTCCCGTCGAAGTATCTCGAGGTCGGGCCGCGAATCGTGCGGGCGCCGATGCCCGAGGTCGAGTTCCGCGGCGGCTCGCTGAAGGTCAAGGAGGGCTCCAAGGGCGCCCCGGTGGACTGGTGGTACTACGAGGACCTCAAGCGCCCGCTGCTGCGGGTGGACTCGGCGGTGGGGGTGCCCCGCGACGAGGTGACGATGCGGGGCGTCATGTACGAGGAGATGCGGCCGGGCTCCTACGAGGTCGAAGCCCCGGCTCGACGACATGGACGCCAACCACATCGAGGCGGCGCTGTGCTTCCCGACGTTCCCCCGCTTCTGCGGCCAGACGTTCACCGAGGCCAAGGACAAGGAGCTCGGGCTGCTCTGCGTGAAGGCGTACAACGACTGGATGGTCGAGGAGTGGTGCGCCGACACGAACGGCCGCCTCATCCCTCTGTGCCTCATCCCGCTCTGGGACGCCGAACTGGCGGCGGCCGAGGTGCGGCGCAACGCCGAGCGGGGCGTGCGGGCCGTGTGCTTCAGCGAGATCCCCCCGTTCCTCGGCCTCCCGAGCGTGCACGACCCGGACCACTACTGGGACCCGTTCTTCCAGGCGTGTGCCGAGACGCAGACCGTGGTCAACATGCACATCGGGTCGTCGTCGAAGATGCCGTCGACCTCGGCCGACGCGCCGCCCGCCGTGGGCTCGACGCTGACGCACACCAATGCGACGTTCTCCCTGGTCGACTTCCTGTTCAGCGGGGTGTTCGTCCGCTTCGAGGACCTGAAGGTCGCGTACTCGGAGGGCCAGATCGGGTGGATCCCCTACATCCTCGAGCGGGCCGACCGTGTCTGGGAGGACAACCGAGGCTGGGGTGGCGTGGCCGACATCGTGCCCGAGAAGCCGTCCAGCTACTTCCCCGACCACGTCTACGGGTGCTTCTTCGACGACGCGCACGGGCTGAAGTCGGTCGACGAGATCGGCGAGGACAACATCACGTACGAGTCGGACTACCCGCACTCGGACTCCACCTGGCCGCGCACCCGCGAGATCGCCGAGGAGCAGATGGCCGACCTCACCGACGAGCAGCGGCGCAAGATCGTCCGCGGCAACGCCATCAAGCTGTTCGGCCTCGACCTCGTCGCCTGACGCCGACCGCGTTGGGGGGCTGAGCCGCCGATGGACCTCCGCTACACCGCGGGCGAACAGAGCTTCCGCAACGAGCTGCGGGCCTGGCTGACCGCCACGTTGCCGACGGTGGGCGCGCCGCCGCCGCACGACGACTGGGCGGCGCGGCGGGCCTACGACCTGCGCTGGCAACGCCTCCTGTTCGACGCGGGCTACGCCGGCGTCGACTGGCCGGCCGAGGGCGGCGGGCGCGGGTCGTCGCCGGTCGAGCAGCTGATCTTCAAGGAGGAGTGCGAGCGGGCCGGCGCACCGTACGTCGGCGTGAACTTCGTCGGCCTGCTGCACGCCGGGCCGACGATCATCGCCGAGGGCAGCGCCGCCCAGAAGGAGCGGTACCTCCCGCCCATCCTGCGCGGCGAGGAGGTCTGGTGTCAGGGCTTCAGCGAGCCCGACGCGGGGAGCGACCTGGCGTCGCTGCGCACCCGCGCCGTGCGCGACGGGGAGGACTACGTCGTCAACGGCTCGAAGATCTGGACGTCGCACGCCGAGGTGGCCGACTACTGCGAGCTGCTGGTGCGGACCGGCGACGCAGGCAACCGCGGCATCACGTGGCTGATCATGCCGATGGACGCGGCGGGGATCGAGATCCGGCCGCTCCGCACGATCGAAGGCAGCACCGAGTTCGCCGAGCTGTTCCTCAACGACGTCCACATCCCGGTGGCGAACCGGGTCGGCGAGGAGAACGACGGGTGGCGGGTGACGATGGTCACGCTGTCGTTCGAGCGCGGGACCGCCTTCGTCGGGGAGCTCCTCGAGTCGATGCGGCTGCTCGGCGAGGTGCGCGCCGTGGCGAACCGGCTCGGCCTGTTGGGCGACGACGGGCTGGTGCGGCGGATCGGGCACCTGGTCGCCGCGTTCGACGCCCTGTGGGCGCTCACCAAGCGCAACGTCTCGGAGGCGGCGCAGACGGGCATCCCCGGCATCGGGGGCTCGGTGTTCAAGCTGTCCTTCTCCGAGCACGCCCAGGCGCTCGGCGACCTCGCCGTCGAGGTGCTCGACCGGGCGGCGCTGTGCGCGGACCCGCTCGACGGGCCCGACGGGGCCGCGCTGGGCAACGCCGAGCAGCTGCACGCGTGGTTCAAGTCGATCTCGCTGACCATCGCGGCCGGGACGTCGCAGGTGCAGCGGAACATCGTGGCCGAGCGGATCCTCGGCCTGCCCAAGGCCCGCTGATGGACTTCCGCGTCGACGAGGGCCAACGGGAGCTCGCCGAGGGCATCCGCTCGATGCTGGCCGGTCGCCTGCCGCTCGAGCACCTGCGGGCGCGCGAGGGAGACGAGCACGCCATCAGCGCGGCGGACTGGCAGGCCCTCGGCGAGACCGGCGTCTTCGCGCTCACCCTGCCCGAGCCCGCCGGGACGGGCCTCGGGTTGGCCGACGCGGTCGTCGTCTTCGAAGAGCTCGGCCGGGCACTCGTGCCCGGTCCGCTCGTCGGCACGTTCCTCGCCGCCAGCGCCGGCCTCGTCGACGGCGCCGCCGAGGGCCGCGTGCAGGTCGGCGCGCACACCGTGCGTCGGCCTGGAACGGTGCTGGTGGAGCATCTGGGGTCGCTCGACGCGTTGCTCGTCCTGGACGAGGACGGCCCGGGCCAGCTGCTGTCCCCGGTGCCCCGGGGCGGCGCCCGCCGCATGGCGCAGCCGCTCGACCCGCTCACGCCGCTGTGGCAGCTCGACGCGCTGCCCTTCGGCGGCGCCGTGGCGGACGACAACGGCCGGCTGTGGCACGACGGCGCGCTGCTCAGCGCGGCGCTGCAGATCGGGCACGCGGCGGCCGTGCTCGACCTGGCCGTGGCCTACGCCAAGGAGCGCCAGCAATTCGGCAAGCCCATCGGGTCGTTCCAGGCGATCAAGCACATGTGCGCCGACATGCTCGTCCGGGTGGAGGTGGCGCGTGCCGCCGTGCACGCCGCGGCCTGCCTGTCCGACGCGCCCGACGTCGCGGCGGCGGAGGCCGAGGCGTCGGGGTGCACCCCGGGGCAGATCCGCCTGCGCAGCCACGCCGGCGCCAAGCTGCTGGCCGACGAGGCGGCGCTGCTCAACGCACGGGCCGCGATCCAGGTCTACGGCGGCATGGGGTTCACCTGGGAGGTGCCGCTGCACCTCCACCTCAAGCGGGCGCGCGTGCTGTCGACGACCTTCTATCCACCGGCCGACGCGTCCACCGCGCTGGCCGCCTATGCCTGAGCGGGGAACGGCCCCACCCGTCCGAACGGAGGCACTGCCATGACCGATCCTGCGACTGCGGCCGCGACGTTGCCGGCCGACGTGGTGCGCGCCGTCCCCGAGGGACGGGTCGTCTACGGCATGCAGCTGCCGATCCAGTCCCAGTCGACGCTGTACGTGGCCGAGTGGGAGACGGTCGCCGGGCCGGCGGAGCTCGCCCAGGTCGCCCGGGCGGCCGACGAGGCGGACTTCTTCTACATCGGGGTCTGCGACCACACCGCCATCCCCCGCCGCCTGGCCGACGCCATGGGGACGGTCTGGTACGACACCACGGCGACGCTCGGCTGGCTCGCCGCGCTCACCACGCGCACCCACCTGCTCTCCCACGTGCTGATCCTCGCCCAGCGCCATCCCCTCCGGGCGGCGAAGGAGCTGTCGACCCTGGACGTGCTGTCGGGCGGGCGCCTCATCGTGGGGGTCGGCGCCGGGCACGTGCCCGAGGAGTACGAGCTCTTGACCGGCGACTTCGAGGCGCGGGGCCGGCACACCGACGAAGCCGTCGCCGCGCTGGCGCGCTGCTTCACCGACGAGTTCCCCGAGCTGCCGGGGCCGCGCTTCCCGGCGCGCGACATGGGCCTCGCGCCCCGGCCGGTCCGGCAGCCCCGCCCCCCCATCTGGATCGGCGGCTCGTCGCCGGCGGCCATCCGCCGCACCGCCGCCTACGGCGACGGCTGGCTCCCCCAAGGCACGCGGCGCCGCGACCTCCCGGGCCAGATCGCGCGGCTGCGCGAGCTGCGGGCGGAGTACCGCCCGGGCGCGCCGATCGACATCGGCACCATCGTCGAGCCGATCTACCTGAGCTCGGGCGGCTCGGGCTGGGACCTCCCGGGCTGGGTGCTGAGCGGGCCGGCGGAGCAGATCGCCGCCTCGCTCCGCGAGCTGGTGGCGATGGGGGTGAACCACCTCCAGGTGCGCTTCATGGCCCGGAGTGCCGACGAGTTCTGCGAGCAAACGTTGCGTTTCGGGGCCGAGGTGGGGCCCCTGCTGAACCACTGAACGACCCCCGGCCCTACGCTGGAACGTGATGGTCGTGTTCTCTTACGTCCTGGGCGTTCTGGTCCTGATCTTCGTGCTGCTGCGCCAGATCAGGGCGGTCCCGGTGCCACGCGCGTACGCGCCGCGCCTGCCGATCGTCCTCGGGGTGATCGGCCTGTTCGCCCTCTTGTCGTACACCGGCGACCACCACCACATCGCCTCGAGCGCGTGGGTCTGGGTCGTCGGCACACTGGTCGTGGGGGGGATCGGCCTGGGCGCGTTGCGGGCGATCTCGATGCGACTGTGGGAGAGCAACGGGTGGGTGGTCCGCCAGGGCAACGCCGTGACGATGGCGCTCTGGCTGGTCTCGCTGATCGTGCACTTCGTCGGCGCCGGCGTCAGCGGGCTCGTCGAAGCGAGCTTCTTGTTGTATCTCGGCCTGACCCTTGCCGTGCAGCAGTACGTCGTCTACCGCCGGGCCCGGCCGCTGTGGGCCGAGCTCGGTCCGAACGCGGGCCGGCCGCTCATCATGAACTTCACGCAGGGACCGGGTGCCTTCTTCGCGACGTTCCGCACCCCGGGCGGCCCCGCCGGCCCGAACTGGGGGTCGGACCCGGCTCCGTACGACCCCAACGTGATCGACGTCGAGGTCGTCGAGGACGACGAGGACCACGGCCCACCCGAGCTGCACGCGCCGCGCTGATCGTTCGTACACTCGGCGGCCGTGACGCCGCCCCGCACCTTCAGCCAGCGCCCTTACGTCGGGCCACCCGGGTCCACCGAGTTGGTGCTGGTCCGCCACGGCGCGTCGGCCGACTCCGTCGAGGGTGAGACCTTCGAACTGGTGGAGGGCCAGGGCGACCCGCCCCTCTCTGAGGTCGGACGCCACCAGGCCGAGCTCGTGGCGGCGCGCCTCGGCCACGAGCTCTTCGACGGCTTGTACGTCTCCAACCTGCGCCGCACCGCAGAGACGGCGGCGCCGCTGATCGAACGCACCGGGATGACGCCGGTCGTCGACCCGGACCTGCGCGAGGTCTTCCTGGGCGAATGGGAGGGTGGGTTGCTGCGCCAGAAGGCGGCGGACCACGACCCCGTGCTCGAGCGGGTCTTCGCCGAGCAACGCTGGGACCTGGTCCCGGGCGCCGAGTCGCGGGCCGAGTTCGGCGGGCGGCTGCGCCGGGCCGTCGAGCGGATCACCGCGGCGCACCCGGGCGGACGGGTGGTCGTGTTCAGCCACGGGGCCGCCATCGGCGAGCTGCTCGCGGAGGCCACCGGGTCCGAGCCGTTCGCGTTCTTGGGGGCTGACAACGCGTCCATCTCCAAGCTCGTCGTGACCGACGGGCGCTGGGTGCTGCGCGGCTACAACGACACGTCGCACCTGACGGGTTGAGCCTGGCCCCGCCGTGAGCGCCAAGGGCAAGCGGGGGCGCAAGCCCACGCACAAGCTGCCTCCGGTGCCGGACTACGTGCGCTACACCGGCGGAGGGCGGCGCTACTGGCGGCTGGGCGGCCCGCTCACCCGCACCCACGAGAAGGAGGCCATGGACGCGCAGCGCAGCCGCCCGCCGGGACGTCTCGGCCGCTTCGTGCTGCGCGTGCTCGGCCAGAAGCCGGGGCCGCCACCGGGCCATTAGGCCAGCGCCGCCTCGATGTCGTCGAGCGACAGCTCGGCCGTGAGGTGCCCGCCGCACTGCGGCGCAGTCGCCCGTGTGGCGCCAAGACCGGATCAGCCGCGTGCCCTCTGGGTTCAGCAACACGGTGAAGGCCTCCGAGTCGTCCGACACCTCGAGGCCGAAGTAGGGGCGCCACTCGGTGAACACGGCACGGTTCTCCACCTCGATCCCCTTGAGGATCGCGCCGGAACCTCATGTGCTCGGCGTCGAACACCCAGGTGCTGTTGCAAGACTCGAAGACCGTCGGGGCCACGACCAAATTGTGCCCCGTGCAGTTAAAGACCCCATCAGAATCGTGTTGTCGTTGTATGACGATTGTGACGATCTGTGACGATCTGGCGTCGGGCCGTGAGCGGGGCCCCGCAACTCAGCCGCGGAGCGGATGGGCCATGAAGAAGTTCCACATGATCTTGTCGGCGTTGATGGCCAACGTCGTGGCGCCCAAATTCGTGGCCTTGGCGGCGAGGATGGCGCTGCCGGGCCACGTGTGCCCGCCCCCTCTGATCCGGTAGAGCTCGCACCGCGTTCGTGCCGGGGCAGGTGTAGGAGATGAGCGCCACGTTCCTGGCCACGACCCGTGTCGTCGGCGTCGACGCGCAGCCGTCACGTTTGGCCCACGCAGACGTGATCCTCGGGATGGACGGCCCGGACGTCGACTGCGGGACGGCGGGTCCGAGGACCTGGCTGATCGTCCCCCTGGTCCCGGCTGGGAGCGGCAGCGTGTAGGCCACCGGGCCGAGCCCGCCGGTGTAGCGAGACCAACGGGTCCGCCGTCCCGTGGAAGGCCACGACGGGCACCGGGCGCGACGGGTTGCAGCGCGGCGGGTTGGCGACACCGGACACCGGGGCGATGGCGGCCACCTGGCCGGCGTCGACGCACGCCAGGACCGACGCCATGATGGCGCCGTTCGAGTACCCGGTGACGTAGACGCGGTTCAGGTCGACGCACAGCGTCGAGGTCACTCTGGCGAGCACGCCGCGCAGGAAGGCGACGTCCTTGCCGTTGCTCGACGTCTGCCAGTAGGGGATGCTGCGCGTGATCTGTGGCGTGATCGTGATGAAGCCGTTGCGGTTGCCGTAGGGCCCCAGTTGGGTGATCAGCGCCATGTCGATGGCGGACACGTCGTAGCCGTGCAGCTCCATCACGACGGGCATCGGCGAGCGGCCCGTGTACGAGACGGCAACTGACGGATGTACGCCCCGACGTCACCACCGGCGCTGACGGCCTGGAACGTCGTCCCGACCGGGCGGGTACGGCGTTGCTGCATCCCGACGACGCGCTGACGGGAACCGGCTCCGACGTGGTCGTGGTGGGCGGCGTCGTCGTCGGCGACGCGGCCGATGCGGCCCACGCGGAGGGCGCCGAGGAGACCGGGACGATCAGCGAGACGGCGAGGCCGCTCGCGGCGACGAGCCCGAAAAGCGCGAGGCGACGAAAGTGGCGCGCTCGTCCGACCCGGTCTGTTGACATTGCTCCCTTCCCGCGTGGGGGGTCACAGAATGATCGCGACGATGGTACCGGCCTCCGCACGGCGATTGGCCGCGCCGAGGGCGCGAAACCTCGTTGTGGTTGGAATTCTTAACGACTCTTAAGGTTCGTCAGTCCGGCGATTCAGCCTCGCGAGGCGGCGGCGCGCTGCGTCGGCAACTCCGTGATGACGGCCGGCTCGGGCGACTCGGCGAGCGCCGTCTCGATCACGTCGGTGATCTCGGAACCGACCAGTTCGTCCCGCTCGAGCAGTTGGTCGCGGAGCGCCTCGACCACCTCGGGGTGGGCGGCGACGATGGCCTTCGCTGCATCGCAGGCGCCCATCAACAGCGCGTCGAGCTCGGCGCGGGCGTCCTTGTCGCCGAGCACCTTGTCGACCAGGCCGCCCGCGAGGTAGCCGTTGCCCGCGGCGGCCACGGAGATGAGCGAGTTGCCCATGCCACAGGCGCCGATCATCTGTGCGCCGATGGACGTCGCCGCGGCCAGGTCGGACGCCGGCCCCGTCGAGACCTCGTCGAACCAGTGCTCTTCGGCCACCATGCCGCCCATGGCGATCTCCAACAGGGCATGCAACTCCTCGCTGCTCTGGGTGAAGCGCTCCTCGGTGTCGGAGTGCTGCAGCAAACCGAGCGAGTCACGACGCTTGACGATGGAGAGCACGTCGAGTTGGCGGGTCTGGCCCACGAAGTAGGCGACCGTGGCGTGGCCGGCCTCGTGCGTCGCAACGCGGTCCCGCTCGTCGGGTGTGTAGATCGTCTCGTCGGTGACGCCGAGCTCGACCAGCATTTTCGCCTCGGCGACGTCGGCCATCGTCATGGCGCCGCGGCCGTGGGTCAGCGCGATCACCAAGGCCTCGTCCATGAGCCGCTCGAGCGCGGCGGGCGAGTAGCCGAACGTCATGCCGGCCACGATGTCGACGGCGCCGTGCTCGTCCAGGTCAGGGCCGTGCGCCTTCTTGCCGAGGTAGTAAGCGATGATGTCACCCCGCGCCCGGCGGCCCGGCAGGCCGAAGTAGATCGTGCGGTCGAAGCGACCGGGCCGGATCAGCGCCGGGTCGAGGTCGTCCTTGCGGTTGGTGGCGCCCACCACGAGCACGTTCGCCGGTATGACGGCCGGCTTCTTGAGCTTGGAGCCGTCGGGGAGGTACCGGTTGAGCAGGTCGATCCAGGCCCAGGCGAAGCGCTGCCCGCGGCTCGGGCTGTCGAACGACTGGAGCTGCACCAGCAGCTCGTTGACGACGCCGGAGACGCCCTCGGTCCCGCCACTCCCGCCCATGCCGCGTCGGGAGGCTCCGATGGCGTCGATCTCCTCGATGAAGCCGATCGCGCCGCCCTCCTTGCGGGCGTGCTTGCGGAGCTGCTTGAAGAAGGAGCGGATCTTGCGGTTGGTCTGCCCGTAGTACATCGACTGGAAGGCCGACGCGGACACGAAGAGGAACGGGACGTTCGCCTCCTTCGCCATCGCCTTGGCCACGAACGTCTTGCCCGTACCCGGCGGCCCCTCGAACAGGACGCCGCGTCGGGACGTGCCGCCCATGCGGTCACGGAAGGTCTGGTGGGCCAGGAAGAGATTGATCGAACGCACGACCTCGGCCTTGACCCCGTCGATCCCGACGAGGTCGTGCAGGCCCACCGTCGTCTCCCCGGGGCGGATGAGCGTGTGCGGCGAGCGCCCCGCGCCGAGGAACGGCGCGGCCATGACCGCCCCGAGCATCAGCACGATGAGAATGATCGGCAGCGCAGTCCCAAGGCCGTGCGGGATGGGCAGGTGGGGGAAGACGCTCTTGCCGCTCATCGCACGGATGACGATCCAGCCGAGGACGAGCGCGGCGAGTGCGACGAGGCGGCGCAGGCGCGACAGGCGGTGGCGCTCGCGGGCCCGCGCGACGTCGGCGCTCCCCAAGATGGCGTCGCCCACGATGTCGGACATGTCGTGCGCACCGTCAGGGTTGGGGCGCGACGAGGTAGGGACCAAATCGGCTTGCCGACTCATGACCAGACTCCGTTCATCCCCCGTGGACGCTTCTAATCTAGAGAATCGCGCAGCGAGTGTGACCTTGCGAAGTGACGAAGGTCACACAACGCGCAAATCCGGCGCAACACTGCGCAACAACGCTCCCGGCATCGCAGCCCGGTCGCGCGACCGAGGCGCACACGACGCACCCGCACAACGGACGGACAACTCAGGCCGTGGCCTCCGACGACGGGGCTGCGGAGCCGGTGCAGCGGTCCAACTGGCGCTTTGGCGGTCCGAGCCGGCAAAGGGTTGAATGTGACGGGGCGTCAGATGTGCTGGCGCACCCCGACCTGGGAGTCCACATGGCCGAGACGACGACGCGCGACGAGCAGCAGCTCCTGATCGGGGGCAAGTGGGTCGACGCATCCGACGGGCACCTACGAGATCGTGAACCCCGCCACCGAGGAGTTGGTGGGGCGGGCGCCCAACGCCAGCGCCGACGACGCCCTCGCCGCCGCCGCGGCGGCCAAGGAGGCGCAGCCGGGCTGGGCGGCCTGGTCGGTCGAGGAGCGCAGCGCCATCATGCGCGAGGCGGCGGAGGCCATCCGGGCCAAGTCGTCCGAGCTGTTCCCGCTCGTGATCGCCGAGACCGGTGCGACCGCGACCGTCGGCTCGCGGATGCAGGTGCCCGTCGCGGCCGACCGCTTCGAGCGCTACGCCCGCGACCCGCGCCAGGTCCTCCAGACGCCCCTGCTGCCCCAGCCCGCCCAGGCGACGCCGCTGGCGCCGGGCGGGATCATCGGCGGCATGGTCAATCGCCAGCCGCTCGGCGTGGTCGCCTGCATCACCTCGTACAACTTCCCGATGGTGAACATGGCCGGCAAGGTCGCGCCGGCCCTGGCGGCCGGCAACACCGTCGTGGTCAAGCCGGCGCCGCAGGACCCGCTCGCCATCGTGGAGCTCGTCCGCATCCTCAACGACGTCGGCTTCCCGCCCGGTGTCGTGAACCTGGTCAACGGCAACGGTCCGGCCTCCTCCGCCGCCCTGGTGGACGCCGACGAGGTCGACTGCGTCAGCTTCACCGGCTCGACGCAGGTGGGCGTGACGATCGCCGAGACGGCGGCGCGGCGGCTGAAGCGCACGCTGCTCGAGCTCGGCGGCAAGGGCGCGTGCGTCGTGTTCGAGGACGCCGACGTCAAGGGCGCGGTCGGCTGCATCGGCTCGACGTGGTCGTTCCACTCGGGCCAGATCTGCACGGCGCCGACGCGGGCCATCGTGCACCGCAGCGTGTTCGACCAGGTGCGCGACGGGCTCGTGCAGATGGCCGGGTTCCTCAAGGTCGGCGACCCGACCGACACCAAGACGATCATCGGTCCGGTGATCTCCGGCGGCGCAGCGAGGACGGATCGAGGCGCACGTCGCCACGGCGAAGGAGGACGGCGGCGAGGTCGTGATCGGCGGCGAGCGGCCGGGCGACCTGCCCAAGGGCTTCTACGTCGCGCCCGACGCTCATCACGGGGACGAACGACATGCGGTGTGCGCGGGAGGAGATCTTCGGGCCCGTGATCACGATGATCCCCTTCGACGACGAGGAAGAGGGCATCGCCATCGCCAACGACACGCGAGTTCGGGCTCTACGACTACGTGTTCTCCGGTGACGGCGCCCGGGCACTGCGGGTGGCCAAGCGCCTGCAGGCCGGCCACGTCGGCATCAACACGGCGCAGCGCAACCACGACGCACCGTTCGGCGGCTTCAAGATGTCGGGCGTCGGGCCGTGACGGCGGCGACTACGGGCTGCTGGCGTACACGGAGCCGCAAGCGATCATCTGGAGCTCGTAGCAGCGGCCGCCGGCTCGGCGCCGGCGGCACGGACCGAGCCGGTTGGGCTAAGAACACGCCCGTGGCCCCGAGCGCCTTCCCGCACACCCCGATGCCCGAGTTCGGGCTGCCGCGGGGCGAGGTCATGCAACAGCTCATCACGATGAAGCAGGACGACCAGGACTGGCGCGGCGGGCGGGTCTTCTCGCTCGTCTACTCCGCCGGCGACGACGTCCACGAGCTGCTGTCCGATGCGCTCTCGTTGTACAGCGCCGAGAACGGGCTCAACGTGCTGGCGTTCCCGAGCATCGGCGTCATGCAGCACGACATCATGATGAACACCGCCACGCTGCTCGGGGCCGACGAGCCGGAGGCCGGTGGTGGGGTCGAGGGCTATCTGACGTCGGGGGGCACCGAGAGCCTGCTCCAGGCGGTCAAGACGGCCCGCGACGTGGCGCGGGACCGGGGGATCGAGCGGCCGAGCGTCGTCGCCGGTGAGAGCGCGCACGCCGCCTTCACCAAGGCGGCCGACTATTTCGACGTGGACCTGATCCGGGTCCCGGTCGGCGCCGACTTCCGCACCAGCGCCGCGTCGCTCGAGGCGGCGTGCACGGACACGACGATCATGGTGGTGGGCTCCGCGCCGACGTACCCGCAGGGGGTGATCGACCCGATCGGCGACATCGCTGCGCTGGCGCTGCGGCGCGGCATCCTGTGCCACGTCGACGCCTGCATGGGTGGCTTCCTGCTGCCCTTTCTGCGGGACCTCGGGCCGCGTCGACGAGCCCTTCGACTTCCGCCTGCCCGGGCGTCACCTCCATGTCGGCCGACGTGCACAAGTACGGCTACGCCTCGAAGGGCGTCTCGGTGATCCTGTACCGGGACCACGAGCTGGCGCGCAAGCAGCTCTTCGTCACGACGCGACTGGCTCGGCGGCTTCTACGCGTCGACGGCGATGGCGGGGACCCGGCCGGCCGGGCCGATGGCGGCGGCGTGGGCGGCGATGATGCACATCGGCCACGCCGGGCTACGTCGAGCTGACGAGGGTGGCGCACGATGCGGCGCTCGAGCTCCGCTCCGGTATCGAGGCCAACCCGGCCCTCGAGGTGCGGGGGGACCCGCCGGCGACGGTGATGGCGTTCGGCGCCCGCCACCCCGACACGCTCGACATCTTCGCCGTGAGCGAGCGCCTGGCCGCCGAGGGCTGGTACCTGGACCGCCAGAACCGCCCCGACTCGCTGCACGCCACCGTGCACGCCGGGAGCGCGGCCACCGTGCCCGAGCTCGTGGTCGACCTGGACCGGGCGGTCGCCGCCGTCGGCTCGACGCGCACCGACCAGCGGGACACGACGTACGGGACGGGCTCGTGAGCCCTGCGGCTGGCGCCGCCGGAGGGCCTAGCGGCTTAGGCCGGGTCCATGGCGAACTGGTCGACGAAACACCAGATCCAGTCCTCACCGGGCTGGAACGACTGGATCAGCGGGTGGCCGGAGCGGTGGAAATGCGCCGTGGCGTGCTTGTTGGGCGACGAGTCGCAGCAGTTGACGGCGCCGCAGCTGAGGCAGATCCGCAGGTGCACCCAGCGGTCACCCGTCTTCATGCACTCGCCGCAGCCCTGGGGCGTCAGCGGCGTGACGTCCTGGATCTGATCGAGATGCGCGCACTCGTCCTCGGCCATGGAACCTCCCTCACGCTGAGCCGACCCGTACCGCCCGTCAGGACGTCGTCATCCCCCCGTCTACCGGGAGCGCGGCGCCGGTCACGCCGGCCGAGTCGGGGCTGCAGAGCCAGGCGATGAGGTCGGCGATCTCGGCGGGGTCGAGCAGGCGCTCGACCAGCTGCTGGCCGGCGAACTCCTCGGCGGAGGCGAGGCCGTAGACGGCGGCGGACGCGTCCAGCATCGCCCCACGCGTCGAGCCCGGGCACACCGCGTTGGCCGTGATCCCGCTGCCCGCCAGGTCGGCGGCGAGCGAGCGCATGAGGGCGATCACCGCGCGCCTTCGACGCGCTGTAGGCGCCCAGCCGGCGGAGGCCGAGCAGCCCCGCGGCGGACGCCACGGCGACGACCCGCCCGTGACGCGGCGCCGGCTGCTCCAACAGGGCCGGCACCGCCGCCTGGGCCAGGTTGCGCACGCCGTTCACGTTGACGTCGAAGAGCACGTTCCACTGGGCGTCGGACGTCTCCCACAGCGGCGGTCCCCCGCTGATCACCCCGGCGGCCGCCACCGCGGCGTGCAGCCCGCCGAAGTGCTCGACCGCCTCGTCGACCGCGGCCTGCATGTCGGGCGGGAAGCGGACGTCGCCCACCATCGGGCGCACGGCGTCGCCGTGCCGGGCCGCCACCTCCTCGAGGTCCGCCTTCGTGGCCAGCGCGTAGTCGAGCGCGGGGTCGTCCGCCCCGCGGTCGACCGCCACGACGTTCCAGCCCTGCGGCGACCAGCGCGTCCACCGTCGCGGCGCCGATGCCGCGCGCGGCCCCCGTGACGACGGCGGCGGGGCTCATGCGGAGGCGGTGCTCACGAAGCCGGCCAGCGCCGGGCGACCGACGCGGCGAGGTCGCCCACCAGCGACTCGAGGAGGGCGCGGCCCTCCTCGGCGCTCGCTCCGCTCGGGTCGCCCAACACGCCGTTGGACGATACCGGCCGCACCCCCTCGGCGCGCAGACGGGGCAGCAGCCGCTCGATCGGCTCGGTGCAGCCGGGCTCGGCCAGGTCCAAGCGGACCGCAGCGGGGTCGATCGCCAACATCAGCGACGTCTCGGTGCGCCCGGCGTGGGCGTCGCCGCCGCGCACGCCGGCCCGCCACGCCAGCACCGGGTCGCCCTCGGCACCGCACCGCGCCTCGACGGCGGCCAGCGTCTGCTCGTTGCCGCCGTGCGCGTTCACCAGCACGACGCCGGCGAAGGACGAGCGGGCGCTGCGGACGAGCTCGACGAGGAGCGCCGCCAACACGTCGTGCCCGACCACGAGCGTGCCGGCGAACCCGGCGTGCTCACCGCTGGCGCCGTACGCCACCGCCGGCGCCAGCGCCACGCCCGGCCGTTGCCCGGCCAGCCCGCCGGCGAGCGCCTCCGCGATGCGGGTGTCCGTGTCGAGGGGCAGATGCGGCCCGTGCTGTTCGAGCGAGCCGAGCGGGACGGCCAGGAGGTCGGCGCCCGCCGTCGCGTCCACCTGCATCCAGGTGGCGCGCCCGAGGTCCATCAGTGCGGGCTCAGGCGCGAGCGGGCGACCGGAACCGCACCGGCATCCGCACCGGTGTCGGCACCGGGACAGGCGTGCCGTCCCGCGCCACCTTGGAGTGGCCGATCACCGCCTGCGGCCGGGATGTGCCGCTCGTGGCCAACGCCGCCAGCGCCGTCTCCCCGTGCCCATAGCACGCACTCGGGGTCGGGCCCGTCGAACGGCAGCCCGGTGAAGAACTTCGCCGCCATGCACCCGCCCCGGCACGCGTCGAACGACCCGCACGAGGCGCAGGCGCCCGCGCTCTGCGGCTCGCGCAAGGATCGGAACAACGACGACTCCCGCCACACCGCCGGGAACCCGCCCGGATCGCGCACGTTCCCGGCCAGGAACTCGCGGTCGATGACGAAGGGGCAGGCGTAGACGTCGCCCACCGGGTCGATGAGGCAGACCACCCGTCCCGCACCGCACAGGTTGAGCCCGTCCAGCGGCTCGCCCAGGGCGGAGAGGTGGAAGAACGAGTCGCCCGTGAGCACGCCCGGGTGGTCGACCAACCAGTGGTACAAGGAGCGCTGCTGCGCCGCCGTCGGGTGCAGCGCGTCCCACGAGTCGACCCCCCGGCCCGATGGCCGCAGGCGGGTCAGGCGGAGCTGCGCCCCGTACCCCTCCGCGATCGCCGCCAGCGCATCGAGCTCCTCCACGTTCTGGCGCGTCACGACGACACTGATCTTGAACTGCCCGAAGTCCGCCGCCGCGAGGTTGTCCATCGCCTGGCGGGCCGCGGCGAACGAGCCCTCGCCGCGCACCACGTCGTTGGTGGCCGCCGTCGCCCCGTCGATACTGATCTGCACGTCCAGATAGTCCAGCGCCGCCAGCTGCCGAGCCCGCTCCGCCGACAGCCGCGTCCCGTTGGTCGAGAACTTCACGCCGACCCGCCGCTCCGTCGCGTAGCCGACGAGGTCGAAGAAGTCCGGCCGCAGCATCGGCTCGCCCCCGCCGATGTTCACGTAGAACACCTTGAGGTCGACCAGCTCGTCGACGATGTGGCGCGCCTCGGCCGGCGTCAGCTCGGCCGGGTCCCGGCGACCCGACGAGCTCAGGCAGTGCACGCACGCAAGATTGCAGGCGTACGTCAGCTCCCACGTCAGGCAGATCGGGGCGTCCAGACCCCGGCTGAACTGGTCCTTGAGCGGGAGCGGCGCCACCTCGGCCATCTCCGACCCCGACCCCGCCGCGCTCGGCACCGTCTCAGCAGGCATCGATCACCTCGGACGCCGCCAGGCGCGCCAGCGCCCGCTCGTACGCGGCCCGGCTGCCCTCGGGCACGCAGGCGCCGATGGCCGCCGCCGCGCTCGGATACTCACCCAACGACGAGACGAGCGTCACCAGCGTGCGCGACTTGAGGAACACCAGCCGCCGGTTGCCGTAGTGGTAGGCCAGCGCGCCGAACGACTCGTCGCGCAGCGCCACCTGGGGATTGAGCCGCCACGCTCGATCGACTGCGAACGCGGCCGCCGGCGACCGCGCCTCGGTCACGCTCAATAGACGCCGCACATCCCGTCGATGGAGACCTCTTCCACCAGGAGCTCGTCGATGTCCTCTTCGGACACGTCCTCGACGTCACCGATGTCCCGGTCTTCAGCCACCTCAGCCAGCATCCCGACCTCCTCTGGGCAAAGACCCAGCCTATCGGCCGTCGGACCGCTGCCAAAATTGGGAGGTGACCGCTTCTGTGACCCCGGACCGGCCGGCGCTGCGGCCGGCGCCGGACCGCCGGACCACGCCGCTGCCCGGCTCGTTCACGCTGCACCCGGCGGCCTCGACCGCGCATCTCGACGACAACTCCGTCGTCCTGGGCGGCAGCCCGCTCCGGCTCTTCCGGATCTCGGCGCGGGCGCAGCGACTGCTCGAGCGGTGGCGCATCGGGCACCCCGTCGGCGACCAGCCGGGCGCACGCCTCCTGGCCCGACGCCTCGTCTCGTCCGGCGGCGTACCTGCCCCGGCCCACGACGACCTCGTATAACGAGGGCGACGTCACCGTCGTGATCCCGGTGCGCGACCGGCCGGCCGAGCTCGACCGCCTGCTCGACGCCCTCTCCGACGACCTGGCCGTCGTCGTCGTCGACGACGCGTCGGCCGACGCCGCGACCACCAAGGAGATCGCCGAGCGCCACGGGGCGCGCCTCGTCGCGCTCGACGACGAACTCCGGCCCGGCCGGCGCCCGCAACGCCGGCCTGGCGTCGGTGCGCACCCCCCTGGTGGCGTTCGTCGACTCGGACTGTGTCCCCGCTCCGGACTGGCTCGACCCGCTGCTCGGCCACTTCGACGACCCGGTCGTCGGCGCCGTGGCCCCCCGGGTGGTCCCGCTGCCCCACCCGCCCGAGGACGCCGTGCAGCGCTACGAGGCGGTGCGGTCCTCCCTCGACCGGGGCGCCGCCGAGGGGCCCGGTGCGACGCGGCTCGTCCATCCCCTACGTCCCGACCGCGGCCCTGGTCGTGCGGGTGGCGGTGGCGCCGGGGCCCGAGTTGTTCGACGCCACCCTGCGTGGCGGTGAGGACGTCGACCTCGTCTGGCGCCTGGGCGACGCCGGGTGGGACGTGCGCTACGTCCCGGCGAGCACCGTCGAGCACGACGGCCCGGCGACGTTCGGTCAGTTCCTGGCGCCGCCGCTCCTTCTACGGCGACCTCGGCGGCGCCGCTCGCCCGCCGGCATCCCGGCGCGCTCTCCCCGGTCCACGTCTCGGCGTGGTCGTTGGCGGTGTGGCTGCTCGTCGTGCGCGCGCCGGCCCGTTCCTGGCCGCCGCCACGCTCGCCACGTCGGTCGGCCTCTTGGCGCAACCGCCTGAGCGGCCTGACGCAGCGACCCCGTCGCCGTCGCCACGCGGATCGCCGGGGCGGGCACCGCCCGCGCCGCCGTGCCTGCGCTGGCCGGCCTGACGCGGGCATGGAGCCCCGCCCTCGTCCTGGCGCTGGCCTCCCGGCGCACCCGCAAGGCGGCGTTGGCGGCCTTGTTGGTGCCGGCTCTCGCCGACTGGTGGGACGACCAGAGCGGCCTCGATCCCCTCACGTACGCCGCGCTCCACGTCGCCGACGACACCGCGTACGGCGTGGGCGTCTGGCTCGGCTGCGCGCGTGAGAAGACGGCAGCACCTCTCCTCCCACGCGTGACGTTCCGCTCGCGGGTGTGGTCGGAGCGCGGCCTCCACGAGCAGCTGGCCCCGAAGCGGGACTCCCCCGTCACACCGCCGTGATCCAGGCGCCGCAGCGGTAGCGGAGGTAAACGACGCCGCTGTTGAAGCGGCGCTCATCGAGCAGTTCGAGTTGCGCCGCGCACCCCGTCCGCCAGCGTGCGTTTGCCGCCACCGATCACGATCGGGCTCACGAAGAGATGGAGCTCGTCGACGAGCCCGGCGCCGATCGCCTGGCCGGCGAGATCCCCGCCCCCCACGGCGAGGTCGGCCGTCGACGTCAGCTTCAACTGCCGGACCGCTTCCGGGTCGAACTCGCGCTCCATCCGAGTCCGTCGCACTCGAAGGCGTCAGCAGCGTCCGTGAGTACACGACCTTCTCGGCCGCCCGCCAGATCCCCGCGTAATCGCCATACACCGCCGGCTGACCCTCAGCATCCGCCGTCTCCCAGAACACCATCGTCTCGTACATCCGGCGCCCGTAGAGATAGGTCCCGATCGGCCGCTCGAGATCGTTGACGAACGCGTGCACTTCCTCGTCCGGCTCCGCCCAGTCGAACCCGCCGTCGGCGTCCTCGAAGTACCCGTCCACCGAGCCCAGCGCCGTATAGATGAGCTTGCCCATCGGCCGCAGCCTCCTAGTCCTGCGTGAAGCGCCACTGGGCGCTCTGGTGCTCCCAGTCCGACGCCCGCCAGAACCCCGCGGCCTGCTCGTCCGTCCCGACCACGATCGCGTGCATCCGGCGCGCCCGACGCGCCGCAGGCGATCCTCGGCCTCCCCCAGCAGGCGCCGGCCCAACCCCGCCCGCCGCTGCGACGGAGCGACGGCGATCCGGTAGATCGACCCGCGCCACCCGTCCCACCCGGCGATCACCGTCCCGACGATCTCCCCGGACGACGACTCGGCCACCAAAAGCGCACCGGGGTCGTGCGCCAGCAACGCACCCAAACCCTCAGCATCGTCCGTCGTCGTGGGTGCCGCCGCCTCACGCCACAACCCGAGGACCGCCCCGATGTCGTCCCCGACGGCGGGCCGGATGGAGATCGTCGTCGTCATCCGCCAATGGTACGGACCCCGGCTTGCGTCACCCACCACCGACACCGGCCACGCCCCCACACCGGCCACCAGGGACAACGTCCCGCCGGACCCACCCATTAGAGTCTCCCGGTCGCAGACGCGTCCGGCCACGGGAGCCGGACACCACAGCCGACGAGAGGCCCACGTAATGGCAGACAAGTGGTTCGAGACGGTCGCCGAGGCGCAACGGCGGGCCAAGAAGCGCCTGCCCAAGTCCGTATACGCCGCGCTGATCGCGGGATCCGAACGCGGCCTGACCCTCGAGGACAACGTCGCCGCCTACGGCGAGCTCGGCTTCGCCCCCCACGTCGCCGGCCTCTCGGAGAAGAAGGACCTCGCCACGACGGTCATGGGCCAGGACATCTCCTTCCCCGTGCTGATCTCGCCCACCGGGGTCCAGGCCGTGCACCCCGACGGCGAGGTCGCCCTGGCCCGGGCCTCCGCCGCGCGCGGCACCGCCATGGGCCTCAGCTCGTTCGGCTCCCGGCCCGTCGAGGATGTCGTCGCCGCCAACCCGCAGACCTTCTTCCAGATCTACTGGATCGGTTCCCGCGACGACATCGCCGCCCGCGCCGAGCGCGCCCGCGCCGCCGGCGCCGTCGGCCTCATCGCCACCCTCGACTGGTCGTTCAGCCACGGCCGCGACTGGGGCAGCCCTTCCATCCCCGAGTCGATGAACCTGCGCACCATGCTCAAGTTCGCCCCCGAAGCCCTGACCCACCCGCGCTGGTTCTGGTCCTTCGCCAAGACGGGCAAGGCGCCGGACCTCACGACGCCCAACATGGTCCCGAAGGGCCAGCAACCCCCGACGTTCTTCGGCGCCTACGGACAGTGGATGGGCACCCCGCCGCCGAGTTGGGAGGACGTCGCCTGGCTGCGCGAGCAGTGGGGCGGGCCGTTCATGCTGAAGGGCGTCACCCGCGTCGATGACGCCAAGCGCGCCGTCGACGCCGGCGTCACCGCCATCTCGGTCTCCAACCACGGCGGCAACAACCTCGACGGCACCCCGGCCACGATCCGCACGCTGCCCTCCGTCGTCGACGCCGTCGGCACCGACGTCGAGGTCCTGCTCGACGGCGGCATCCGCCGGGGCAGCGATGTGGTCAAGGCCGTCGCCCTCGGCGCCCGCGCCGTGATGATCGGCCGCGCCTCCCTCTGGGGCCTCGCCGCCAACGGTCAGGCCGGCGTCGAGAACGTCCTCGACATCCTGCGCGGCGGCATCGAGTCAGCCGTGCTCGGCCTCGGGCACTCGTCGATCCACGAGCTCGGGCGTGACGACATCGTGATGCCCGAGGGCTTCAGCCGCACCCTCGGCGACTGACGCTGTTGGCCTGACGGCCCGCCTCGTCGTCCCGCCGGACCCGGCCCCGGAGGGCCGCCCCGGCCGCAGCCTCAGCTGTCGAACTTCACCACGCCGCGGACGATCGTCCCGGCGGCCTGGTCCTCGTAACCCTGCTGCACCTGGTCGAGCGTGTACTCCTGCGTGATCAGCTCGTCGATCTGGAGCTGCCCGCTCTCGTAGAGGTTCAACAGGTTCGGCACCTGCACCCGTGGGCTCTGCGAGCCGAAGACCGTGCCCATGACCGTCTGGTTGAACATCGCCAGGTTGAACAGGTTGAGCTTGACGTCCATGGCGTCGAACGGCGAGATCGCCACGGCCACGATCCGGGCGTCCTTCGACCCGCACTGCGCCGCCTCCGCGATCATCTCGCCGCGCAGCACGCCGGGCGTCAGGATCACGACGTCGGCGTTGCGCCCCATCGTGAGCTCCGGCAGCAGGAACGGCACCTCGGCCAGCGACGTCGCCGTGTGTGTGGCACCGATCTCCTTCGCCCGGTCGAGCTTGAACTGCACCGGGTCGACGGCGACGATGTGCCGAGCGCCGGCGATCCGTGCGCCCTGGATCGCACCCGAGCCCACGCCGCCGCACCCGGCCACGACGACCGTCTCGCCGGGCTTGACCTTCGCCCGGTCGACCGCCGCGCCGAAGCCCGTCGAGATGCCGCAGCTGATCAGCGCCGCCGCCTTCAGGTTGTCCCAGCCGTTGAGGCGCACCAGCGAGTTCTCGTGGACCACCATCTCGTCGGCGAACGTGCCGAGCTGCGCCATGCGGTTCAGGTCCTCCTCGCCCAGGTGGTAGCGGAAGGTCCCGTCGCTGATCATCCCGCCGGCCAGCGTCATCATGCCGAGGTCGCACAGGTTCTGGCGGCCCGAGGCGCACCAGAAGCACGTGCCACACGACGGGATGAACGACACCGCCACGTGGTCGCCCACCGCCACCTGCGTGACGTTCGGGCCGGCCTCGGTCACGATGCCCGAGCCCTCGTGCCCGCCGACGACCGGGAACATCGACTTCACGCCGATCATCTCGAGGACCTCGGGCGGCGCGTCGATGTCGCCGGTCCGCAGGTGCTCGTCGGAGTGGCACATGCCCGACCACACCATCTTCACGCGTACCTCTCGGTTGCCCGGAGGGTCTATCTCGATCTCTTCGGTCTTCCAGGGCTCGTTGAGTCCCGTGCACACCGCCGCACGTACCGTCGTCATGGCAATCCCTCCCTGAGGCTGCTTCGTCGCCTCAGTATCGCCGCCTGCCCCGGCTCGGACAACCGGATCCGGGCGCCGGCGCACCGAAGTGGCGCACAAACGCGGCGGTAGTGTGCCCGCGTGCCCGACTCCGCAGCTTTTGCCGAGGTCGCTGCCCAGGTGCGCAACTGGGGCCGGTGGGGCCCCGAGGACGAGCTCGGCACCCTGAACCTGATCGACGAGGCGGCCCGCCTCCGGGGTGCCGCGTCCGTGGTCTCCGGCCAGGCCCTGGCCCTCGGCCTGCCCCTGTCGGACGCCGAGGGGATCCAGCTCGGCTTCGTCAAGGGCCGGGTGAACATGACCAAGGCGATGATCCACGTCAACGAGCCCCCCGAGGGCGCCGCTCCCGGGTTCGTCGCCTTCAGCGAGGACGTGTTCACCATGGCCACCCAGGCCGCCACGCACTGGGACGCGCTGGCCCACTGCAGCCACGCCGGGACGATCTACAACGGCTACCCCGCCTCGGGCATCACGGACGACGGGGCGGCCCGCTGCGGCATCCATCGCGCCGGCACCGTGGTCAGCCGGGGCATCCTACTCGACGTGGCCCGCGCCCTCGGCCGTGAGGTGCTCGAGCCCGGCCACCCGATCATGCCGAAGGACCTCGATGCGGCCTGCGCGCTGGCCAACGTCGAGCCCGAGCCCGGCGACATCGTGCTCGTCCGCACCGGGCAGATGGTGCACCTGCAGCCGGAGCACCGCGACCTCGTCGCCTACACGTGGCCCTCGCCGGGCCTCACGATCGACACCGCCCCCTGGTTCCACGCCCACGACGTCGCGGCGGTCGCCACCGACACGTTCGTCTTCGAGGTCTACCCGTGCCAGTACGAGGACGCCTACCTCCCCGTGCACGTCTTGCACCTGGTCGAGATGGGCCTCACCCAGGGTCAGAACTGGGTGCTCGACCCCTTGGCCGCCGCCTGCGCCGCCGACGGTCGCTACACGTTCCTGCTCGACGCGACCCCGCTGCCCATCACGGCGGGCCTGGGCTCGCCGCTCCAACCGGTGGCGCTCCGCTAACCAAAAACGGAAGAACGGAGCGCCGACCTACGTCGTGGCGCTGCGCCGCCGCGCCGTGGCGCCGCCGAGCACCGGCCCCGTCCGTGGGCGGGTCGCCTCCCGAGATTCGACCGCCGACGCCTCCGGTGCCTCCCGCCCGGTCACCGCCCAATGCAGCACCCGGGCCTGCGTGTCCACCAGGTGCGCCGTGCGGATGCCCCAGAACTCGAACCCGTAGCGGTGGGCCGAGACGCTGGCGAACATGGCGACCAACGTCCCCGCCACGGCCATCGGGTCGTTGCCTGCCGGCGAGCGCGTCGACGTGCCGGGCGTCCCCTCCGAGGACGGCGATGCCGCCACGATCACCTGCGCCAGTGCGACCGTCACCGCGTTCAACGCGCGCACACGTATGCCGCGGAGCTCAGCGTCGCCCTCCTCCGTCGCGAGATCCACCACCCGGAACACGGCGCGGTTGTCCTCCCAATAGGAGAGGAAGCTGTCGGTCACCGTCCGTGCGGTGTCCCAACTCGCGGCTTCGGACCAGTCCCCACCGACGAGTTCCGCCAGCTGCGCGGCTTCGTCGACCATGCCCTCGGCGAGTACACGGATCGCCTGCTCCACGTTGCCGAAGTACTGGTAGAAGGTCGCCGGCGACGTCCGGGCCTGCCGCGCGATATCGGTCACCTTCACCGAGCGCCACGACGTCGTCGTCAGCAGTTCGACCGTGGCGTCGAGCAGACGTTGGCGGGTCTGGCGGCCCCGTTCGCCGGGCACCCGGCCGTCCGTCGTGGCGACCTGCTCGGCGTACTCACCCAGCCCGACGATCGTGGCGTCGGTTGCCGGTTGCTCTGCTGGCATGGCAGGCCAGCGTAGTGGGCCGGTCCCGAAGGCCCAGTTGAGAGCGCGGATACGCTGTCGGAATGGAGCAGACGTTGGCCCGCCCGCTCACTCGCGCGCAGCAGGCCCGGCGCCAGCGCGTCATCGACGCGGCGATGGCCTTGGGCCTCGAAGGCGGCTACGAAGCGGTGCAGATGCGCGACGTGGCGGCCCGCGCCGACGTCGCGATGGGCACCGTGTACCGCTACTTCACGAGCAAGGACCACCTGCTCGCCGCGACGTTGGTGCACTGGGTCGAGATGCTCGACAGCCGACTCGGCCAACACCCGCCCCACGGCGACCACCCCGCCGACCGCGTCCTCGACGTGCTCGACCGCGCGCTGCGGGCCATGGGCCGCCAACCCAAGCTCGTCGCCGCCGTCTTCACCTCGTTGTCCTCGCCCGACGACGCCGCTGTCGGCTGCCAGCAGCAGATCACGCTGCTGATGGAAGGCATCATCGCCCGGGCGATGGGCGAGCCGGAGGGTTCGGTCCCCGACATGTCCGAGCGTGCCCGCATGATCGGCCACGTCTGGTACTCGGCCCTCGTCGGCTGGATCAACGGCTGGTCCACCATGGCCCGGGTCTACGACGAGCTGGCCGTGTCGGTCCGGCTCCTCCTTCCCGACGACCTCGTCGAGCACCGCACCTCCGCCTAGGCCCTTCGGCTGGGCCCCGTCGGGCCAACCGGGCCTCACCTCGGGGGCGTCCCGCCTTCACGCAAGGCCTCTCTTGCAAAAACATTAGGCGCACCCCCTATACGCACGAGCCTGACCGCCCGAACGGCGACATATACGGACGCGAAATTTTCAGCGCTACGTTTTTTGGCTCAGATCGAGGGCCGCCGGCTCGCCGAGCTACCCGCGCAGCACGACCCCCGGCCGGGACGACAGGCCCTCTTCCGCCGGCGCCCCGTCCACCCGGATGGGCACGCCGTTCACCAGTGTGTGGGTCATGCCGACCGGCGCGTCGGCGGTGAGGCGCTCGCCATCGGCGGGGAAGTCGCGGATCCGCCGCAGCGGCCCCGGCGCCACCGTCGAAGGATCGAAGACGCACAGGTCGGCCGCCTTGCCCTCGGCCACCACGCCACGGTCGGACAAGCCGTAGACGCCGGCCGGCTCGCCCGTCAGCTTGTGGATCGCGCGCTCCAGCGGCATCACGCCACGGTCGCGCACCCAGTTCCCGAGCAGGTCCGTCGAGAAGCACGCGTCGCAGAGCTGGGACACGTGCGCGCCCGAGTCGGCCAGCCCCAACAAGACGTTGTCGCGCGGCAACAGCCAGGCGATGGCGTCGGGGTCGTCGTTGGCCAGCACCGACCAGAACCGCGACTCGAGGTCGTCGTCCAACGACACGTCCAGCATGACGTCCAAGGGCGTGCACCCGCGCTCCTCGGCCACCGCCATCACCGGGCGGTCCGCCAGCTCGGGGTGCGAGCGTGACTCCGCCACCGAGATCTGCGCCCAGTTCAAGGGCAGGCCTCCGGCTCGACCACTCACGTCCTCCCACGCCGTCGCGCGCCACGCCGGGTCGCGGTACGCCGCCAGACGCTCGGCCTTGGGCTTGTCCATCAGCGCGGCGAAGGACTGCCGCATGTTCAGCGTGAACGGCTCCGAGAGGTTCATCTGGAACACCAGCGGGCGGCACGAGACCTGCGGCCACACCTCGACGCCCTCGGACCATGCGGCGTCGTGCTCGGCGATCACCTTCTCGTGATACGGGTAGCCCTTCACCGTCAGCAACGCCGTCCAGGTGAAGGGCCGGCCGATCTCACGCTGGAGCTGGAACACCTCGGAGTTCGGGAAGACCCCACCCGGCAACAGGGCGACGACCCCACGCCCCGCCTGCTTCACCGGCTCCAACAACGCACGCAGCTCGGCCAGGTCGGCGACCCGGGAGGGCACCGGCCGGCCGCTGTCGCCGTTGTGCGTCGGCGACGCCGACGACGCGAACCCGGCTGCGCCCCCCGCCATGGCGTCCGCCACGACGGCCTGCATCAATGCGATCTCGTCGTCGGTCGCCGCACGCTCGTACGCGTCCTCGCCCATGACGTACAACCGGACCGCCGTGTGCCCGACGTAGCAGCCGAAATTCAACGACACGCCGCCCGCAGAGACGGCGTCCAAATACTGCGGGAACGTCTCGAACGTGCCCCACGGCACTCCCGCCGCCAGCGTGTCGAAGCTCATGTCCTCGACGTGCTGGAGCGTGCGGGCCAACAACGGCACCCCGTCGGGACGGATCGGCGCGATGGAGAACCCGCAGTTCCCGGCGATCACCGTCGTCACGCCGTGGAAGGACGACGGCGTCAGGTCGGGGTCCCAGAACACCTGGGCGTCGTAGTGGGTGTGGATGTCGACGAAGCCGGGGCACACGACCTGGCCCGACGCGTCGAGCTCCCGGGTGCCCGCGAGCTCCGCTCTACCGATCCCGCTGATCCGGCCCGCCGTGACGGCGACGTCGGCGGGCCGTGCCCGGTGCACCGGTCCCGTCGATGACCGTGCCTCCCCGAATGACGATGTCGGCGCTCATGCACCCATCGTCGCAGCACCGGCGCCGTGCACGCGCACGCCGACCAGTGGCCCAGCAGCGGCCGGTCGGCCGCCGACATCGCGATACCGTGGGTTTGTCAGGGCGACCGTCGTTCCGCACGCAGCGGAGGAACGGCGCGCCCGAGCGAGCGCAGGATCGGAGTGTACGTACCATGGCGATTCCCGTTTTTCAGACAGAGGACACCGCAGGCGCAGTCGGACGACTCGCTGCAGATCTCCGGCGCCATCGTGGCGCCCTCCGACGGTCCGTCCCCCGTGGAACTAGTCGACGCCGGGCACGCCGCCCACGGCCTCGGCGTCGTCGCGGGACCAGTACGTCCGCAAGATCCGCAAGACCCCCACCATCCGCATGGTCCCGAGCTCGATGATGGTCGAGGGCCGCCGCCTCCGCTTCGCCGTCTCGGACAACGTCGACGCCTACGGCCCCGACGGCCCCGGCACGCCGCCGGTGTGGGCGGTCAACATCCACGGCTACTTCGCCGGCGGCGGCATGTACTGGCGGGAGAGCGCGCGCCTGGCCGAGCAGTTCGGCTGGCGCATCATCAACCCGAGCCTGCCGGGCTTCGGCGGCAGCGACCCGCTCGAATGGCAGGACGTCTCCATGGAGAACCTGGCCAACCAGGTCATGGCGATCGTGCACAAGGTCGACGCCGGCCCCGTCGTGCTGCTCGGCCACTCCATGGGCTGGCGCCGTGGCCGTGCAGTTCGCGCACGACCACCCGCGGCGGACGCTCGGCATCATCTACCGCGACGGCATCAGCACGCCGGCGTGGAAGGAGCGCACCGGCATCCTGCCCGCGCTGCTCTCGCCGATCCTGCCCGACATGGCGCCCGATGGTGGACATGATGGCGGCGGTCATCATCGACCTGCCCGACCTCGCCCTCGGCCGCCTGTACTCGACCGTGCGGGCCGTCCTGCCCGACGTGCGCCAGAACATCCGCACCATGTCCCAGACGATCCCGGTCGGCAGCATGCTCATGTGCGTCGACCAGCGCAGCGAGGTCCGGCACCTGGCGGCACAGGAGCTCCCTATCCTCAACGAATGGGGTTGTTTCGACCGCATCACCCCGGGGCACACGGCGCTGGAGTTCGCCGTCCATCGCTCGCTCGCCCGTGATCTGGGTGCCGGGCGGCCACAGCTGGATGCTCGCCCGCCCCCAAGGCCAGGCCGACATCCTCACGCACCTCATGCGGGGCCACGAGTTCACGGCGCGGGTCGAAGAGCGGTGGCGCCAGCTCACCCCGCGCGAAACCACGCTGCGCGCCGTCAACTGACGACCACTCCGGCGTGAGGCGGCCACCGCCCGGTGGCCGCCGGCTCCCGCCGCACGCGTGGGCGGCGGGCGCATCGGCCGTGATCGACAAGCTCCTCCAGCCGCTGCTCTCCCTGCACGGGTGGGAGGCCTACCTGCTGGTCGGTGTGCTCATCGCCGCCGAGGCGTCGATCATGATCGGCTTCGTCTTCCCCGGCGAGACGGCCGCCATCCTCGGCGGCGTGCTCGCGTCCAAGGGCGGCGTGAGCGTGGCCGGCATCACCGCCTCGGTCATCCTGTGCGCCATCGTCGGCGACTCGATCGGCTACTGGGTCGGCGACAAGTGGGGCCGTCAGCTCCTCCAGTTCGGGCCGCTGAAGAAACGCCAGAAGGGCATCGACATCGCGCTCGACCAGCTGGCCCGGCGCGGCCCGGTGGCCGTGTTCGTCGGGCGCTTCACCGCCTTCCTGCGCGCGGTCATCCCGGGCCTCGCCGGCGTGTCGAAGATGCGCTACCGGGTCTTCCTGGGCGCCAACGTCCTCGGCGCGATCTGCTGGGGCCTGCTCTACGTGCTGCTCGGCTACTTCGTCGGCGAGCGGGTGGAGAAGGCCACGGGCATCGCCTCGGACATCCTGGCTCGGCCTGATCGTCGTCCTGATCGTGGTCCTCTTCATCCGGCACCGCCGCAAGGAGAAGCGTGAATTCGAGGGCCCGTCCGCGAACCCTGTCGCCGCGGCCGCGTCGGAGGCCAGCACCGCCACCGACGACGACTGACGACTGACGACTGACGACTGACGAGCCTCAGGAAGGCTCGAGCACCGAGCGGTCGCCGCGCCGCAGCCCGGCCACGACACGCGAAAACGCCCCGGCCGCGTCGGCGCCGGTGGAGTCCGTGTCGAGCCAGCGCACCGAGCGCGGGTCGCGCCGGTCGATCCCGTAGAGGCCGAAGCGCGGCTCGTACGTGCCCCACTCGTAGTTGTCCATGAGCGACCAGTGCAGGTACGCCCGCACGGGGACGCCGGCCGCCACGCAGTCGGCCATCGCGCCGAGATGCGCGCGCACGTAGTCCGGCCGGTCCATGCCGTCGGCGCGCCGGGACGGCGCGCCCGTCGACGACGCGCGTCGCCATCCCGTTCTCGACGACCCACAGCGGGAGCCCGGGGCGCAGCGCCGCCTCGGTGGCGCACCACGACGCCAGCGCGGCGGGGTCGGACTCCACGTCCCAGATGGCGCGGCCGAAGGACCAGTCGCGCCCGTGGCCGCGACCCTGGCCCCGACCCCACGCCGCCCCCGGCCCGTCGGCGACCCGGCGCCCCGGCACCCGCAGGGCGTGGCTGGCGATGGGGTCGTACCAGTCGAAGCCGGCGGCGTCGACGATGCGCGCCCGCGGTGAGGACGCCACGACGTCGACGACGCGGCGCGGCGCCTGGCGGCGACTGCGGCCACGGAGCGCAGCCCACCGGGCGCCCTGGCCCGGCGCACGATCGGTCCCGTACGGCGAGACCGCGGCGAAGAACCGGCGCAACGCCGCCTCCCCGGCGTGCTGCGGCGGAAAGGCGGCGTCGTGCACCGCACGGCGCTCGTCGATGTAGCGGTCGACGTCGGAGGGGTCGATGCCGGCCTCGCGCAGGCCCAGCAGGTCGATCAGCATGCGGTCGTGCTCGTAGATCGACGACGAGCTCGTGTTGATCGTGACCTCGGCCCCGGGTTGGATGGCGGCGATGGCGTCGGCGGCGAGGACGTGCCCACAGAGCAGGTTGTCGAGCACGCAGTAGGCGTCGGACACGGCCATGCGGCGGCCGGGCGGGCAGTCGCCCTCGATCCAGCCCATGAGCATCACGATGTTCGGCTCGTTGATCGTCACCCAGTGGCGGCAGTACGGCGCCAGCGCCGGGACGATGCGGGCGACGTGGCGGGCGAAGACGTCGGGCGAGCCGGGGCGCAGCCAGAACTCCTCGCCCTGCCACACGGGGTGGGTGAAGTGGTGCAGCGTGACCATCGGCGCCATGCCGCGGGCGGCGCACATCGAGAGGATCTCGGCGTAGCGCTCGAGCGCGGCGTCGTCGTAGCGCTCGGGGAAGCGGCTCGAGGCGCGCCCACTCGACCGAGAGGCGGAAGGCGTTGCAGCCGAGGGCGGCGGCCCTATCGAGCGCCTCTTCGGGGTGGCGCCAGAAGTCACACGCCACGCCCGAGCGCTCGATGCGACCCGTGGCCTCCCAGCCGGACCAGTTGTTGTGCGGCTCGTCGTCGCCGTTGAAGCCGCCCTCGATCTGGAAGCCCGAGGTGGCGACGCCGACGAGGAAGCCGTCGCCGAGCAGGCTGTTGTCGTCGGCGCCGGCCATGTATCCAGCTTGTCAGTTCGGCGCCGGGGTGCTCCTCAACCAGAGTGCGGCAGCGAGCGCAGCCGGGCCAGCCCGGCCGACGCGATGTCGATCTCGTCGGCGGCGCGGCGCACCAGCGCGCGGACCTGCGGCTCGGTGGCGTCGCTCCCCGCCCGCAGCGCGGCGGCCTGGACGTCGCGGCAGGCGCCGATCAGCTCGGCCACCTGGCGCGCGCACGCCGTCGGTGCGCGGCGTGCCCGAGGGGCAGTCGGCGCTCGTGGCGCAACAGACGCATCGAGCTCGTCGGCCAGGCCGCGCAGCGACCGGCACACCGAGGGCAGCTCGGCCACCGGTGCGTCGTGCGACGACGCGTGGGCGACCGCCGTCTCGGCGTCGTCGACGGCCACCCACATCCGGTGGCGCACGCGGGCCGGGTTGCCGCGGCTGAGTTGCTCGGGCGTGACACGGGACGCAGTAGCGGTCGCGGCCGGCGGGGCGAGGGCGCCGGCGGCGAGGACCCCGGTCGTCACGGGGTGCCCGCGCAGCAGGCGCCAGCGGCGTCGCACGTAGCGGCGGACCGCCACGAAGGCGACGGCCAGCGCCAGGGCGACCGACGAGGGCGGCGACCACCAGGACTTCGAGCACGTGCGCCACGAAGCTCACGACGCAGATTCTACGCGGCCGAAGCTGCGAATTTCCGGGCGGTACCCTTGGGCGCATGGAACCGGCGTCGGCGCCTGGTGCCGGCGGTTCGGACGCAGACCGGCGCCCCGCCCGGCCCTGCCCGGCCCGCCCGACGCGCGCGAGCACCCGTCGCGCCCGACTGGACGCCCGGCGTCCCCTCGGTCAAAGAGCTGCTGCCGAGCATCGTGTTCGGCGCCGCGCTGCCCATCGCCGTCTACTTCGCCGTGCGCAGCCACGTGAGCACGGACGCCCAGGCGCCTCATCATCGCCGGCTCGGTGCTCGGTGGTGTGGATCCTCATCGAGTTCGTGCGCAAGCGGCGGTCGACTTCGTCGGCGCCATCGTGCTGTTCGGCTTCGCCGTCGGCGTCGTCAGCTCCACGCTGCTCGGCGGCAACGCCTACGTGCTCAAGGTGCGCGACGCCTTCTTCACCGCGCTCTTCGGCGTCGCCTGCATCGTCACCATCTACACGGCCAAGCGCCCGGCGCTCTTCTACGTGAGCCGCTACCTCTCCGCCGGCCAGGACCCGTCCAAGGTGGCCGCCTACAACGGCTGCACGAGCTCCCGATCGCCCGCCACACGTTCCGCGTCCTCTCGGTCGATCTGGGGCATCGGGCTCGTGATCGAGGCGTCGGCTCCGCATGATGCTGGCCGAGGCGCTGCACACGAGCACGTACATCGCCGTCTCGCCGTTCATCACGGCGACGATCATCGGAGGCCTCGTTCGCCTTCACCGTCATCTACTCCAGGGGGGCGCAGGTCGCAGGCGGCCGAGTTCATGGCGGCGCAGCCCCATCGCCGGTGCCGCCGCCGACGCTGCCTCCGCCGCCGAGACCGCAGCCGCAGCCACAGCCACCGCAACCCCACCCGACCAACCCGCCGCGACACGCCGGCCGCCGACACACCACCAAACGAACTAGGCCGCCGCACCGCCCCGCATCTATCCTCGGCGGCGCTCGACGGCTCGCCGCCCTCGACCACCGAAGCACCACCGAAGGGAGCACCAGGCGATGGCAGACGAAGTACTGCGGGAGCGCCGCGGCAACGTGGAGATCCTCACGATCAACCGGCCCGAGGCGCGCAACGCGATCAACGGCGCCGTCGAGCCAGCGCCATGTCCGTCGATCATGGACGAGCTGAGCCGACGACCCCGAGTGCTGGGTCGTCGTCGTCACCGGCAGCGGGGACAAGGCGTTCAGCGCCGGCATGGACCTCAAGGCCTTCAGCAGCGGCGAGGCGGGCGACATCATCGGGGCGAGCGGCGGCTTCGCCGGCATCACGCCAGCGCGACTTCCCCAAGCCGCTCATCGCCGCGGTCAACGGGTCCGCCCTGGCCGGCGGCTTCGAGATCATGCTCTCGTGCGACCTCGTCGTCGCCGCCGACCACGCCACGCTTCGGCATCCCCGAGGCCAAGCGCGGCCTGATCGCCGGCGCCGGCGGCCTCATCCGCATGCCCAAGCGCCTCCCGATGGCGATCGCGCTCGAGATGGCGCATGACGGGCGACCCCATCGACGCCGAGCGCGCCTACGCGCTCGGGCTCGTCAACCAGGTCGTCGCCGTCGCCGAGCTGCTCGACGAGGCCATCGCGCTCGCCGAGCGCATCGCCGCCAACGCGCCGCTCGCCGTGCGCTACTCCAAGAAGGTGATGAAGCGGGCCGCCGAGCGTGCCCGAGGTCGAGGGCTGGAAGCTCAACACCGAGGCGGTCGGCGTCGTCTTCTCGTCGGCCGACGCCATGGAGGGCCCGATCGCCTTCGCCGAGAAGCGCCCGCCGAAGTGGCAGGGCAAGTAGCAGCAACTCGCCAATAAGCCCGCAAGCCACGACACAGAGGACCCAGCGCCACCGTGCTCGCGCCCGCGCTCGATACCGTCCGCCTCACCCTCCACGTCCTCGCCGCCACCATCTGGGTCGGCGGCCAGCTCGTGATGGCCGGCCTCGTCGGCCCCGCCCGCACCATCGGCGGCGACGCGCCCAAGGTCCTCGCCCGCGCCTTCGCCCGCCTGGCGTGGCCGGCGTACGTCGTGCTGCTCGCCACGGGCGTCTGGAACGTCACCGCCGTCCACTACTCCTCGCAGGACTCGGCCTGGAAGGCCGTGCTGATGGCCAAGATCGCCGTGGTCGTCCTCGCCGGCGTCGGCGTCTTCCTCCACCAGCGGGCCACGTCCAAGGCCCAGCTCGCCCTGTGGGGCTCGGTCGGCGGCCTGGCCAGCGTCGCCGCCCTCGTGATGGGCATCCTGCTGGCCGGCTGACTCCGAATACCGCTATGTGAACACCCCGGGCGGCCGCCTGGCGGCGGCCCACCCCGCGGTCCTGCCCCTGCAGGTACCGGGGGGCGGGAATGGGTCTAACCTGGTACCCAGTTCACCGGTTCGAGTGATCCCAGGTGAAGGAGAATCGCATGCTCGCTGAAATTTTCGGTCCGGACCTGCTCATCGTGATCATCGTGGTCGTCGTGCTGCTCTTCGGCGGGGCGGCGATTCCCAAGCTGGCCCGCAACCTCGGCTCGGCCAAGAACCAGTTCGAGGCGGGCATGAAGGACGGCAAGGACAAGGCCGCCGCCGAGGCGGCGTCGACCAACGGCACCTCCGCCGCCAGCGACACGCCCGCACCTGCGCCTACACCTGCACCCGCGCCTCCCGCCGAAGGCACGTCGCAGACCAGCTGAAGCTGAGCGGCTGATGCGCCGGCGCCCGCACAGCCGGGCGCCGAGACCGAGCCTGGGGGGCCCATGACATCCGACGTCCTCTCCGTGGCCGAACGGCTCTGGAACGGGGAGCTGTCGACCTCCACCTTCCACCCCGTCGACCACATGGGCGGGTTCGTCGAGATCACCGACGGCGTCGGGTTCTGCCCGTCCTTCGCCAACGTCTCCTCCTTCACGACCGACGACGGCCTCGTCCTCGTCGACACCGGCAGCGCACCGCTGGCCCAGATCGTCCACGACGACATCCGCACCTGGAGCCCCGACCGCCTCAACACCGCCGTCTACTCCCACGGCCACATCGACCACGTCTTCGGCGTGCCGGTGTGGGAGGCCGAGGCCGAGGCGCAGGGGTGGGCGGCGCCCGCAGGTGATCGCCCACCACGCGCTGCCGGCGCGCTTCGACCGCTACATCTTCACCGCCGGCTACAACACGATCATCAACCGCCGCCAGTTCGGCTTCACCGACCTCAACTGGCCGACCGAGTACCGCTACCCCGACCGCACCTACGTCGACACGCTCGACGTCTCGGTCGGCGGGGTCGGGCTTCGCGCTGCGCCACGAGAAGGGCGAGACCGACGACCACACCGTCACGTGGCAGCCCGAGTCGCGCGTGCCTGTGCTGCGGCGACCTCTTCATCTGGGCCTCGCCCAACGCCGGCAACCCGCAGAAGGTGCAGCGCTACCCGCGCGAGTGGGCCGCCGCGTTGCGCCGGATGCTGACCCTCGACGCCGAGTTCCTCCTCCCCGGCCACGGCTTCCCCGTCATCGGGGCGGACCGCGTGCGCCAGGCGCTCACCGACACGGCCGACCTCCTCGACTCGCTGGTCGACCAGACGCTCGCGGTCATGAACGCCGGCGGCCGCCTCGACGACGCCATCCACACCGTGCACGCCGCCGGCCGAGCTGGCGGCGCGCCCGTACCTCCAGCCGGTCTACGACGAGCCCGAGTTCATCGTGCACACGGTGTGGCGCCTCTACGGCGGCTGGTGGGACGGCAACCCCGCGACGCTCAAGCCCGCCCCCGAGCGCGCGCTGGCGACCGAGCTGGCCGAGCTGGCCGGCGGCGCCGGGGCCCTGGCCGAGCGGGCCCTCGAGCTCCTGGCCGTGGCGAACGAGTCGCCCGAGACCGCGCCCGGCGAGGCGGACGCGGCGTTGCGCCTGGCCGGGCACCTGGCCGAGCACGCGTGGCTGGCCGCGCCGGACGACCCGGCCACGCAACGGGCCCGCCACGAGGTCTTCGCCGCCCGGGCGCGCCCGGGCCACGTCGACCATGGCCCGGGGCGTCTTCAACTGGGCCGCCAACGAGTCGGGCGGGGGCCCAACCGGAGGGGCGCAGCCGCACGCCCACTGAGGGCGCGGGGCAGCGAAGAGGGCCGAGGCGCCTCTGGGCTGCTCATTTCGTGTTTTTTGGGCCGGTTCGCTAATGTCACCGCGGTGGACTCGTCGCTGACCGGCCCTTCTGCGCACACGCCCGAAAGCCCAGGTCACAGCAGCAGTCAGCGCGCCAAGACCCCCCGCCGTCGGCGGCGCCTCGCTCTCGGTGGCGTGCTTCTCGGGGCCCTGCTCCTCACCGGCTGCCAGCTGCCGACCTTCGGCGCCTACAAGGGCGCCACCTCGCAGGCCCGCTCGACGTTCCACCTGTGGCAGGGCTTCTTCATCGCCAGCCTGGTCGTCGGCGGCTTCGTCCTCCTGCTGATCCTCTGGGCGATCTTCCGCTACCGGCGCCGCTCGGACGAGATCCCGCGTCAGACGCAGTACCACACGCTCACCGAGATCATCTACACGATCGCGCCGATCCTGACCGTGATCGGCCTGTTCGTCGCCACCGTCCTCGTCGAGAACACCGTCGACGCCGTGACGCCGAACCCGTACACGACGATCCACGTGTACGCCTTCCAATGGGGGTGGGAGTTCCAGTACAGCAACGGGGTCAAGGTGATCGGGCAGACGACCGACGCGCCGACGATGATGGTGCCGACCGACCAGACCGTGCGCATCTACCTGCGGTCCTACGACGTGCTGCACGGGTTCTACGTGCCCGAGTTCAACTTCAGCCGCTACGCCAGTCCGGGTTACTGGACGTCGTTCGACTTCAACGTGCTGCACAACGGCGTGTACCGGGGCCAGTGCACCCAGCTGTGCGGGCTCTATCACTCCCTGATGTTCTTCAACGTCCGTTCGGTGAGCCCGAGCGACTACCGGACGTGGCTGCGGGTGACGGGGGCGTTCCAGCGGGCCCACCCGAACTCCGTCGGGCAGCTGCCGAGCGCCGTGAAGGGCAACATCAACGGGACGGCCCCGGGCTACTCTGGCAATTCGGGCAACTCCGGCACCGGCAACAGTGGCAACACCGGCAATACGGGAGGCGCGTACTACGGTGACTGACGTCATCGCCCCTGGCGGCGCACAAGAGACCGAGGTCCTCCCTCCGCTGGTCCCCGGCGATCACGACGCCCACGGCGCGCACGAGGACCACGGCCCGACCGGCATCCTCAAGTGGCTCACCTCGACCGACCACAAGGTCATCGGGATGAGCTACATGATCACGGCGATCGCCGTCTTCTACATCGCCGGGATCATGGCGCTGTTGATGCGGATCCAGCTCACCACGCCGCACTCGTCGTTCCTGACCTTCGCGCAGTACAACGCGCTGTTCACGATGCACGGCAGCCTGATGATGTACCTGTTCGCCGGGCCGATCGCGTTCGGCGGCCTGGCCAACTTCATCGTGCCGCTCCAGATCGGCGCGCCGGACATGGCCTTCCCCCGGCTCAACGCGCTGAGCTACTGGCTCTTCCTCGGCGGTTCCATCACCATGCTGATGACGTTCTTCGTCGCCGGCGGCGCCGCGCAGTTCGGCTGGGTCGCCTACGCCCCGCTGTCGAGCGCCACGAGCTCGCCGGGCGCCGGGCCCGACCTGTGGATCATGGCCCTGGTGCTCACCGGGTTCTCCGCCATCTTCACCGGCGTCAACCTGTGCGCGACGATCTTCTACCTGCGCGCGCCCGGCATGACGATGTTCCGCATGCCGATCTTCACCTGGAACATGCTGGTGACCGGGATCTTGATCCTGATCGCGTTCCCCGTGCTCACCGCCGCGCTGGTGATGCTCTTCTGCGACCGCCACTTCGGCACGCACATCTTCACGGCGACCGGCTGTCACCTCGTCAGTGGTGCCGTCGCGCCCTCATGCGGGTCGCCGCTGTTATGGCAGAACCTCTTCTGGTTCTTCGGCCATCCCGAGGTCTATATCCTCGCCCTGCCGTTCTTCGGCATCGTCACCGAGATCCTGCCCGTCTTCTCGCGCCGTCCCGTCTTCGGCTACAAGGGCATGGTCTTCGCCACCATGGCCATCGCGGCCCTGTCCACGGGCGTGTGGGCCCACCACATGTTCACCACCGGCGCCGTGCTGCTGCCGTTCTTCTCGTTCCTCAGCCTGCTGATCGCGGTGCCGACCGGCATCAAGTTCTTCAACTGGATCGGCACCATGTGGCATGGGCAATTGAGCTTCCCGACCCCGATGCTGTTCTGTATAGGTTTCCTGTTCGCCTTCCTTATGGGGGGCGTCACTGGCATCATGCTGGCCTCGCCGCCGATCGACTTCGCCACCCACGACACGTACTTCGTGGTGGCCCACTTCCACCAGGTGCTCTTCGGCACCGCCGTCTTCGCCGGCTTCGCCGGGGTCTACTACTGGTACCCGAAGTTCTTCGGCCGCATGCTGCGCGACAACCTGGGCAAGTGGCACTTCTGGCTGATGTTCATCGGTTTCTGGATCTGCTACATGCCCCAGTACGTCGTGGGGCTGCTGGGCATGCCTCGCCGGGTGGCGTCGTACCCGTCGAACCTGGGCTGGCAGAGCTACAACGTCGTCTCGACGGTCGGCGCGTTCATCATCGGGATCTCGTTCGCCTTCCTGCTGGTGAACTTCTTCGTGTCGTGGCGCAGGCCGATCCCGGCCGGGAACAACCCCTGGGACGCCCAGACGCTCGAGTGGTTCACCACGTCGCCGCCGCCGCACCACAACTACACGCACCTGCCGCCGATCCGCTCGGAGCGGCCGACGTGGGACTACAACCACCCTGACCACGTGACGGTCCCTCATATCCGGGGCGGGAGCAACGGGCACGCCAACGGTCACACGAACGGGCACAACGGCCACGGTGACGGAAAGGTCAAGGCCGGCGTATGAAGATCTCGGCGGTCTTCCTGCTCTTCCTCGGGGCCTTCTTCGGGCTCATCGGGCTCGTCTACTGGTTCTGGAGCTACGAGGACGGGGGCGGCGTCATGCTGCTCGGCGCGACGCTGCTCGGGTTCCTGCCCGGCAGCTACTACTTCTTCTGGTACCGGCGCTACCACGGCCACAAGTACTTCTTCGTCGGCAAGATCAAGGAGGTCGGCGACGCGGCCGATGACCGCGAGGACGCCGAGATGAAGGACGGCGCCGGAGAGATCGACTCGTTCCCCGGCTCGTCCATCTGGCCCTTCGTGCTGGGCATGGGCGCGTTCTTCCTCGTCTTGTCCTTCGTCTTCGGGGTCTGGCTGGCCTTCATCGCCATCCCGCTGATCCTCACCGCGCTGACCGGCGTCACCGCCGAGAGCCGGCGCGGCGGGCACATCTGATCCTCGCGCGACCGACCCGTCCAGGCCGCACCGAAGGCCTGACGCAGAGCAACAGCACAGGGCGGAGCCACTCCTCGGCCACGTTGGCGCCCCCCGCCTCCAGCGGCGCAGCGCGCCGGTACCCTGGGCCGATGCCCCCCGCCGCACCCCAGGGACCCCTGTCGCGTGCGCTCGTCGCGCTCATCGCCGTGGCCACGGGGGCCGTCGTGGCGAACCTCTACTACGCGCAGCCGCTGTTGCACCGCATCGCCAGCGGCTTCGGGACCGGCCCCGGGCTGACGTCCTGGGTGATCACGGCGACGCAGGTCGGCTACGCGGCGGGGCTGCTCCTCGTCGTTCCGCTCGGCGACCTCCACCCGCGGCGCACGCTCGTCGTGCGGCTCTTCTGCTTCGACGCCGTCGCCCTGGTCGCCTCCGCCCTCGCCCCGAGCCTGTGGGTCTTCACCCTGGCCTCGCTGGCCGTCGGCGCGTTGTCGGTGGCCGGCCAGGTGATGATCCCCTTCGCCGCCGACCTGGCCCCCGAGGAACGACGGGGGCGCGTCGTGGCGCGCATCATGACCGGCCTGCTGCTGGGCATCCTGCTGGCCCGCACCGTGTCGGGCTTCGTGGCGCAGGTGACGGGCGGCTGGCGCGGCATCTACTGGCTGTCCGCCGGCCTCATGCTCTGCTTCGCGCTCATCCTGTGGCGGGCGCTGCCCGCCGAGGGCCCCCGCCCGCACCGCACGTACGGCTCGCTGGTCAGCACGTCGCTCCGGCTGCTCGTCACCGAACCGGTCCTGCGCCGCCGCGCCTGGCACGGCGCCGTGGCCTTCGGCGCGTTCAGCGTCCTGTGGACCACGCTCGCCTTCCTGCTCTCGGGCAAGCCGTACGACTACTCCTCCGCCGTCATCGGCCTCTTCGGTCTCGTCGGCGCCGGCGGGATCCTCGCGGCCAACGTGGCGGGCAAGCTGGCCGACTCGTCCCGCCACACGCTGACCACCATCGCCGCCGGCCTCCTGCTGACCGCCTCGTTCGCCCTGCTGTGGGCGGGCCGCACCTCGCTGGCCGCGCTGATCATCGGCATCGTCGTGCTCGACATGGGCACGCAGGGCATGCAGATCACGAACCAGGCGATCATCTACGCGCTCCGCCCCGACGCCCGCAGCCGGATCACCAGCGCGTACATGGTCTGCTACTTCATCGGCGGCGCCATCGGGTCGGTCAGCGCGGGCACGCTCTACGACACGCACGGGTGGGCCGGGGTGTGCCTATTGGGCGCCGGCTTCGGCGTCCTGACCCTGGTGCTCTCCGCCTACGAGTGGGTGCGACCGCTACCCACCGGGGAGCGCTCGGAGTCGGCGCAGGTGGACAAGGGTGCGGTGCCCGAACCCGCCCCGCCAGCGACGCCAGCGACGACGACGACGACGACGACGACCGAAGCCTGATCGGCGCCGACGGGCGGGACCCGATCCCGACCCGCCCCACGGCAATAGCGGTTCCAACGGCCCCACGAGCAGCGCACCCCTCACCCGTTGTCATCCGGCCACCGGTGGCCAAAGATGAAGCCATGACGCCCGACAAGCCAAAGCTCGCCGTCCTCGGCCTCGGAACCATGGGGACGGCCATCGCCCAGACCGCGCACAAGGCCGGACTCCCGTTGGTGGTCTGGAACCGGGAACCCGCGGCAGCCGAGGTGTTCAAGGGGACCGACGTCGAAGTGGCGCCATCGGTGCCTGACGCGGCGGCGGCCGCCGACGTGGTCATCACGATGGTCACCAACGCCGAGGCGGTCAGGTCGATCGCCACCGAGCAGGGCCTGATCGAAGCGCTGCGGCCTCAGGCCGTGTGGGCGCAGATGAGCACGATCGGCCTCGAGGGGACCATGGAGCTCGCGACCCTCGTCAAGGACCGGCGCCCCGAGGCACTGTTCGTCGACGCACCGGTGTCCGGGAGCAAGGTGCCGGCGGAGAACGGCACGCTGCTGGTCTTCGCCTCCGGCCCCGATGCGGCGCAGCCGCTGGTGGACCCCGTGTTCAGCGCCATCGGACAACGGACGATCTGGCTCGGCGTGGCCGGGAACGGCTCTCGCATGAAGCTGGTGAACAACGTGCTGCTCGCCTTCACCGCCGAGGGAGTCGCCAACTCGCTCGCGTTGGCCCACCGGCTGGGTCTGCCGACGGCGAGCGTCGTCGGCGCGTTCGACGGTGGACCGCTCATCTCGCCGTGGGAGTCCGGAAAACTGCGCCGGATCGAAAACGATGATTACTCGCCCGAGTTCGCGCTCGCGCTTGCGTTGAAGGACGTGCACCTCGCGCTGGACGAGGGAGGTGCCGATCAGTTCAAGGTCCTCGGCGCGTTGGCGGCGGAGTGGGACGAGATCGCCGGCCGCGGGCTCGGTCCGATGGACGTGACGGTGGTGACCCAGGCCCTCGGCGGCTGATCCAGGGGGATCAGAGGTCACTTCGGCCGAGATACCCGTCTGTCGCCATCTGGCTGCGCTCGACGTGCGCCCGGGCGGGAGCAAGCCGCCGGGTCTCGTAACCCTCGAGCAGTGCGGCGACGTCGCGCTGGTGCTCGGACGCGTCCGCCAGGGCACCCACGTCGAAGAGCCCCTGACGAAACCCGCCGCCCACCATGGGCGAGGCCGCATGGGCGGCATCACCCGCCAGCGCCACCCGCCCTCGCACCAGGCGCGGCGGCCAGAACTGGACGATCGGCGTCCCGAACACGAGGCCCTGCTCCAAGGCGATCTCCATGGCCTCGCGCCAGGGGCTCGGCCAGCGCCGCGACGCCATGGCGCGGCAGCTCGTCCCTGAGCGGCTCGGAGACGTCCTCGGGCAGCAACGAGCCGTGCACCGTCGTCCCCTCGAGGAGGCCCCGCTCAGCCAGGAGATCCGAGCGGGCGGGGTCGTACCAGACGAGGTTGAGCCGGCGCCGTCCCGGCTCGCTCGAGCCGTCGGCGCCGGGTACGAGGTACGTGACCAGGCGGTACGGGCCCGAGTAGTGCTCGCGCGACGGTTCGTGCGGGGACAGGGTCGGGACGTCGCCGGGCAAGGCCGCTTCTTCGACCATGGCCCGCCAGAGCAGCACCCCCGCATAGACGGCATCGGGATCCTCGGGACTGACCCAACGACGGGCGACGCTCCGGGCGCCATCGGCGCCGACGACCAGATCGGCCTCCAGGCGCGGCTCTGAACGAGGCGCCGCCCACCCCTCGCCGACCTCCACGACGTCGACCCCGCGCCGGATCTCGACGCCCGGAACCGCGCCCGCATTCGTCTCCAACCATTGGACGAGCAGTGACCACGCCGTCGTGGCGCGATCGATGCCCTCGCAGACGGGTGGGCTCCCCGTGAAACCGGTGACCTTACGCAGGAGCCCAACGTCGACCCCGAGCCCCCCACCTCCGGCGTAGCCACTCTGACCCGTTCGCTCGAGCACGGTCACGGACGCCCCCCGGCGCGCCAGGGCCGCCGCCGTCGAGAGCCCCACGAGCGATCCTCCGACGACGAGGACGCGCACGCCTATCCGTACTCGGGATCGAAGGGCTCGGTCGGCCCGCCGTCCCGGGCGTTGACGTAGTACTCGGCAAAGTCGAGATACGAACGGGTGATCCGCTCGCGCGTTCACGCGTGGTCGCGAGATGGTGCAGATGCGCGTGCAGGGCGTCCCACCAGATCGTGCGACCGATGGCGAAGCCGACCCAGCCGGGGATGGGCGCCGACACGCGGATCCAGCGATCGACGTCCTCTTGCGACGCGTGCCGGCCGAGCACGATGCAGTGAGCCTTGCGCCCGCCGCGCTGGGCCGTCTCGACGATCTTCACGGCATCGTCGTGCTCGTCGAGGCCCTCGACCTTCCAGATGGCGGGATCGACGCCCTTGTCCTGGAGGTACTCGATCACCGCCACGGTGTCCGCCGGTCGCTGCCCGTCGTCGAACTGCGCCTCCGACCCGGCCGCCTGGTTCTCCGACGGTGTGGCCGGCACGATCAGCTCAATGAGCAACGATCGACCGGTCGCAGTGGCCCATTTCGAGACCTCGGCCAGGCGGCTCGCCTGCTGCGCCCGCTGCGCCGGATCGAAGCCGGGGTTGTCCCGCACCAGGACCTTCGAGTAGTCGGTGGGGAAGAACTCGGCGTGCCGGACCCAGTCGTCCCCGTAGGCGAACTCGAGCCAGTCCTTGCCGCTCGCCTCGATCGGCATGGCCAGGGCGACGCCGACCTCGTCCTTGGCACGCGCCGCCAGCTCCGCGACGGAGGCGCCGTATTTCTCGTCGATCAAGATCCCGGGTCGGACGTGCTCCGGCAGCTCCGGGACCGCGTCGAGCAGGGCTTGATACACGAGCAGTTTGTCCGCGGTGATCCGCGCCTCCGTGGCCTCCGTGTCCGGACTGGGCGACCCGAGCTTGTAGAGGTCCCGTTCCACGCTGTTGCGGTGGTCGATGGCCAGAATCAGAACTGGATCCTCGGATGCGCTGACCTTGCTCACGATGCGGCCTCCGTCCGTAGCCGGGGCCGTGAGGCCCCGGCCCGTCAGTGTTGCATCGGGATCGGGTCGCGTGCCGGGGGAAGGCCGCGCCGCCGGAGCCGGAGCCGAGCCGGCTCAGCCGTACATCATCGACCCGGGCGTCGTGAGCAACTCGCCCGACTCGAGCCAGGTCTTGAGGCCCGAGAGGATCATGGGCCAGCCGCCGAAGATCTGGGAGTTGGCGCCCTCGCGCATCTGGTCGTGCGTCAGCGTGAGGTGGCACGAGTCCCCCACCGGCTCGATCTCCCACGTCACCCGCGTCGTGCCCTCGGCGCGCACGTCGTCGTCCCACATGCACGCCATGGTGTGCACGAGTCGCCGCGGCGGGTCGACCTCGAGCACCTCGCCCTCGCCGAGATGCACGCCGTGCTTCTCCACGTCGACGCTGATCGCCGAGCCGACCTTCCAGTCCGAGTAGACAGCGCCACCGAAGTTGTACTTGGACCGGATCTCGGGGTCGACGATCGCTTCCCACAACCGCTCAGGCGTCGTCTTGATGAAAATCTCGTACACCTTCTCCATCTGCCTCTCCAATCTGTCCTTGATCTCGCTGAGCCCTGCCACCCAGGGCTCGGAGTACTTGCTGACCCAGCGGTCGTGGACGAGTCGGATCGGCACCGGGTTGAGGAAGTGGAGCTTCTCCCGGCCCCGCCGCCGCGTGACGACGAGGCCCGCCTCCTCCAACACCTTGAGGTGCTTCATGACGCCGAAGCGCGTCATGGAGAACTTCTCCTCCAACATGCCCAGGGTCTGGCCGTCCTGGCGGAACAGCTCGTCGAGCAGCTCCCGCCGGGTGGGGTCGGCCAACGCCCTGAACACTTCATCCACTTCCGGCACTATATGTGACCTTTTAGTCACATGTCAAGACCCTGCCCATCGGACCCGCCGCACCGACCCGCCGGGCCGCTACAGGCGGGCTTCGAAGACCTCCCACTCGCCGGGGATGCCCTTGAGCTGCGCCTTACCTCGCTCCTCGAAGTGGACCGCTCCTCCACGGCACTCGTCGCGCACCGCGGCGGAGACGAGCACCTGTCCGCTCTCGGCCCGATCGCACAGTCGTTGCGCGAAGTGCACGGCCAGACCCGACAGGTCGCGACTGCCCATGCGCGACACCTCGCCGATGTGCACGCCGGCCCGGAGCTCAAGCCCAAGGCCGGCGATCGACTCGATGGCGTCGAGCGCGCACCGCACGGCGGCGTTGGTCTCCTCGAACGCGACGAGAAAGCCGTCGCCGGTGCCCTTGACCTCGAAGCCGCCGCATTCGAGCACTCGCGTGCGGAAGCGTTCGTTGTGCTGATCGATGAGCGCGCTCCAGCGTTCGTCACCGAGCGACGACGCCAGTGCGGTCGAGTCCACGATGTCGGTGAACAACATGGTGGTGGTCATGCGATCGACGAAGACGCTGCGCGTGCCGGTGACGAACAGCTCGACGACATCGATGACCTCGTTGGCGTTGTTGCGCATGAAGCTGTGGTCGTGCCCGGGGACGAGGGCGAACTTCGCTCCCGGGATCTGCTCGGCGATGTAGCGCCCGAACCTCGGAGGGACCATGACGTCGTCTTCGAGATGGACGACCAGGGTGGGTGCAGTGATCGACGGCAGCACGGCACGAATGTCGTAGTCCCGATTGACGTAATAGAGAGCCAGCGCCTGACTGCGGCTCGTTGACTCGAGTTCGAGTTGGGGCTGGTTGAGGTCGGGCCGGTACTTGGCGTAGTACCTCGAGATCCTTCCCTCGCCCCAATTCTCGCGGTAACGCTCCTCGAGGTGTGCCATGACCTCGTCGCTGAACCCGATCGGGTAGTCGCTCGCCTGCTTCAAGCGAGCCCACGAGTTGCACACGACGAGGCGCCGCACGGGATGTCGTGCGGCGTACGCGGCCACGACCGCGCCCCCGTTGTGCACACCGAATAGGACCGGATCTGAAACGTCGGCCGCCGCGATGACCTCCTCGAGGTCTTGGACCAGGTCGTCGAGCGAGGGCGGCGCGACGGGGTCGATGGGGTCCGAGAACCCCATGCCGCGCTGGTCGTACGTGACGAGGCGGGAGAAACTGGCCAGCCGACGCAGCCCGCGGGCATAGGCGTGCTCCTGCCACTGCAGGGTCATCGAGTAGGCGCCGGCCACGTAGACGAGGTCCTGCGGGCCCTCGCCCGCGACCTGGAAGGCCAGCTCCATCTGGCCGTTGCGGGCGAATTGGATGGGGGGCGGCTGGAGCATCTCTGTTGCCTGACTACCCCGCCTGTCGCGGGCGACTCTGCGGCATCCCCGAATTGTGACACCCGGCGTTGGAGGTAGGACAGCCTTCCTGCTCACACTCGTGCGTTCTCTGCATTTCACATGCCCATTGCAGTAGCGTCCCGGCCATGCCAGGAGCACTCGCGGTGACCCGAGCGGTCAACGAAGCCATTGCCCGATCGCCGGATTCGGTCCAAGAGGCGATCACAGCCCACACCGGCGTGCGCGCTGCGCTCGAGGCCTCGGCCATCCTCGACGACATCGAGGCAGAATTCGCGGCCGAGGCCCGGGCGGTGCTCGACGCCCTCCCGCCCGAGGTCGACCGGGTCATCCTCGACGCCATCGGGGACGCGCTCAACGCCGGCTTGCCCGTCGAAGTCGAGTGGGAGGAAGCGGCGCCCGATGGCGGCATCAGCGTCCGCGTCTCGACCGACGACGACGGTCTCGTTCGCATCACGCTGATCACCCCGGACGGGCGGACCTTTACCGCCTGATCAGCCGCGTCCGCTCAGGTCGCCGCGGTGAAGAGAGGCGACAGCACCGGCCGCAGCACCCGGCGCAGCGAGGCACGCAACGCCTCGTCGTCGTCGACCGGGAACACCGACTCCCGGGTCAGCACGAACGAGAGTCCCAGCCGGGCGGCGATCTCGGCCAGCTCGTCCGCATGCTCTGCCGAGATCGTCGCCCCTGCCGCCCGCGCCTGCGTGACCAGGAGTTGGCGCGTGAGCGCGATCAGTGGCCCCGCCTTCGTCGTGAGGAACGGCAGGATCGTCGACGGGTCGGTTCGGAGCAACTGCTCGACGAGCGAACGGCGCAACGCGGCCAGGCCGACGAGCGCGCCCTCGATGATGCCGTCCTCCACCGAGCCGCTCGTCGTCGCTGCGGCGGTGATGTCGCCGATGGTGGCCCGCAGCTCCCTCGCCAACACGGCGTGCACGAGCTCATCCCGCGTGGAGAACGCTCGGTACACACTCGTCCGACCCAGCGCCGCCTGCTCGGCGACGTCCTCCATGCTCCAGCGCTTCAACCCGTAGGTGCGCATGAGGTGGGCCGCGGCGTCGAGGACGCGATCCTCGGGCGACCCGGCCACCGAGACCGTGGTGAAGGCGCCGAGCATCGGCTCGAGCTCGATGGTCACCTTGCGACGCGGCATGCTCAGGCCGCCTGTGTCCGTTGCTCCGCCCGCACCCGCTGCCACCCCTCGAGCGCTCTCGGCTGCCAACGCACCGTGGCCGGCACGATGGGCCACGCGTTGCGCACGGCGAGCTCGAGGCCGTCGAGCGCCACGGCGTCGACGCTCGACCACTCGATGCCAAAGCGCTCCCGCACCAACGGGGGCAGGCCGCCGAAGGCGCACATCCGCACCACCCGGAAGACCGAGTGCCGGGCCAGCGTCGTCTTGGCCAACGGCCGCAGCAGCGCCAACTGCGGCGGCACGAGAGGCTCGGCGGACAGCGCTGAACTCCGCAGCGAGTCGAGCACCCACGACGAGGCGGGGTTGAGCTCGAGAACCTCGGCGCAGTAGAAGTCCCACTTCTCCTGGAAGGCGGCGCGGTCGGGCGGCACCGACCGATCGCTCACCCCGTAGCGCCGGTACCACTCGATGCCCTCTTGGTACAGCTGCTCGCGTTCCTCTGGCGTCAGGCGATGACGATCGAAGCGATCGGCCACCTGTTCGGCCATGTACTGGAACGTGGCGTGCGCCCACCAGAAGGTCTCGGGATCGAGCGCGTGGTAGCGCCGCCCTTCCTCGTCCACCCCCTTGATCGTGCGGTGGAAGTCGCGGACCTCGCGGCCGGTGGCGTCTGCCTCGGCGCCGTCGTAGACCGCGCCCAGGATGCGGGGCAGGGACCGGAACACGCGGCCGTAGGGATCGCCGAAGAAGTCGGAGTGCTCCAAGACACCTGCTCCGATCGCCGGGTGCATGAGCTGGAGGAGGCCGATGGTGGCCCCCATGAACGCGATGCGGGTGTCGCCGGCCCAGCGCCACAGCAGTGACTCGGGACCCAGGTCGATGCGACCCGGGTCGAGGGGTTCCGTGACGCCCGACTCTGGATGGTACATAAACACATTCTATGTACTCACATGCCGCTCGAGTCGAGACGCTGTCGCAGGCTGGGGATATGACTGCCCTATGGACAACCGGATCTCACTCATCACCCTCGGTGTCGCCAACACCGGCCGGGCCCGCTCCTTCTATGAGGCACTTGGCGCCCCCTCTGGGAAGTGGCGCACGACCCCGGCTGGGTGCTCTCAGACGACGGCAGAGTGCTGCCACCGGACTGATTGCGCTAGTCGCCCGCCGTCGCCCCCGCACGACTCGTGCTCGGCCGGCGTCGCCAGGTGTCGATACAACCGGCTGAGCAGAACAGCACGACCGATCCCCGGACGTCGTGCGCGATCTCCTCCGCGGTGTCGTGGGAGAGCGGAAGTCCGCAGATGGGATCGCGTCGCGCCGTCCTCGCCGGCCACCGCCATCCGGATGCTCGAGGCCGGCACTGGCTTCTCCACGCCGCGCAGGCTGACGGAGGTCTGGCGCGGCGGCGACACCCCAACTGGGCAGGTGCTCCATGACGGTCGGCGTCGCCCACGCCTCCGAGGACGGCGCCAAGTCACACAGGCGCGACGCCACGTTGACGCAGTGGCCGACGTAGTCGTCGCCCTCCATGAGGATGACGTCGCCCGACGAAATGCCCGAACGGATGGACACCGTCTTCACCGGCCCCGAGACCTCGGTCACGACGTAGTGGATCTCGAGGACCGTCTCGAGCAGCGGACGGGTGTCCACGCAGACCAACATGGCGCCGTCGCCGAGCCATTTGGCGATCCGCACGCCGCGGCGCGCGCAGATATCCCTGAGCAACGCACGGAACGCCGTGAGCACGTCGACGGCACGCTCGTCGCCCTCGAACTCGGTCAGTGTCAGTGAACCCCGAGACGTCGATGAAGGCGAAGCTGCGGTGCACTCGCACCCCACGATCGTGCCATGCGCCCCAGGTCGACGCCCAATTCGGCGTGGGAGAAGCCGACCCGGCCCGCCCCGGGGCCTGGTCCTACGATGGCGACATGACCGGTCCCTCCTGGCAGATCGACGCGCCCGCTTCGAGGGGCTGGCGCCGGGTGAAGGCCTGACCGTGGGCCAGCTGGACGGCAAGGTCGTCCTCCTGAGCGGGGGTGCATCCGACATCGGACGGGTCACTGCCCTGCTCCTCGCGGAGGAGGGTGCCACAGTGACGGTGGGTGACGTCAACGAAGAGGCGGCCGAAGACGTGGCGCGACGCCGATCACGATCGCGGGTGGGAGCGCCGTAGGGATGTCGTGCGACGTACGCCAAGAGAAGTCGGTTGGCTGCCTTCGTCGCCCGCGCCGTCGACGAGTTCGGCGGGGTGGATTGCGTCGACCACAACGCAGCCTGGAGCCACCCTCGACTCGACACCGACGCCGTTGGGGTCGACCTGGGCGTCTGGGAGCGGGCGATCGAGACGACCACTCGCGGCGCCTTGCTCCTGGCGCGTCACGCCATCCCGGCGATGAAGGCGCGGGGGGCGGCTCCATCGTGACGATCTCCTCGGGCACCGGGACCATCGCAGAGTCGACCCGTGTGGCCTACGGCGTCTCGAAGGCGGCGCTCAACCAGCTCACCCGCCACCTGGCCGTCCGCTACGGGCGCGACGGCATCCGCGCCAACGCCATCGCGCCGGGCTTCATCTTGACCGCGACCGCCGCGGCCAACGTGCCCGACGACGTGCAGCAGCGCCTGGCCGACGCGAACCCCACCCGCCGGCTCGGGACGCCCTCCGACATCGCCCGGGTCGTCGTCTTCCTCTGCAGTGACGCCTCGGACTACATCAACGGCCAGGTCATCAACGTCGACGGCGGGCACCAGATCGCCGGGATGATGTAGGTGCGCCATGGCTGAACCCTCCCGCGTCGCGCTCGTCACCGGTGCCAGCCGCGGCATCGGGCGCTGTGCGGCAGTGGCGCTGGCCCGCCGCGGCTTCGACGTCGTGATCACGGCACGCACCGTGCACGAGGGCGACGGACGGGCCCACGCCTCGAGCACGCTGGCCCAGTCAGCGCCCGTGCCTATCGCGGGGAGCCTCGACTCGACAGCCGCAGCGATCGAGGCCCTCGGTCGGCGTTGCCTCCCCGTGCCCATGGACCTTCTGCAACGCGGCATCGGTCGAGCACGCGGCCGACGAAGCCCTTGCGACGTGGGGGCGCGTGGACGTGCTCGTCAACAACGCGATTTACCAAGGGCCTGGGACCATGGACCGCATCCTGGACCTTCCGCTCGAACTGGCCGAGCGTTGCCTGGTGGGCGACTATCTCCACCCGCTGCTCCTGATCCAGTTGCTCGTGCCCCAGATGCTCGAGCGTGGCTCGGGCCGCCTGGTGAACATGCTCTCCGAGGCTGCCTTCACCACTCCGCCCGCCCCCGCCGGCGCCGGTGGCTGGGGCGTGGCCTACGCCGCCGCCAAGGCCGCCTTCCACCGGGTCACCGACATGTGTCAGGTCGAGTTCGGCGACTGCGGCATCTCGGCCTTTTCGATTGCGCCCGGCCTCACGCTCACGGAGTCGATGCGGGCGTCCGGCACCGACGAGGTGCTGGTGCGTGCCGGACACGTGCCCGCCCCGCCCGACGTGGCCGGCGAGGTTGCGGCGTGGCTCGGCGACGATCCCGCCGCCGCGGGCTACGCCGGTCAAATGGTGTCGTCGCGCTCCCTTTGCAAAGAGCTCGGCCTGGTGCCGGGCTGGCCGCCCCCGCGGCCGGCCACGACCACGCGCTAATCGACCGCTATCACGACCCGCTACGACCGCCCCCTAACGGCACTTGCGTGGCACGATCGACCCGCTTCGAGGAGGATGGGTTCGTCGGCGGACCCTCCGTCGGGTCCGCTGGCCGGCCATTGCCATGACCGAAATCGAAGGTTCGACCTCTCCCCCTGCCTTGCCGCGCTGGTTCGGACCCAGAGCCAGCCCTGATGATCCGGCCGTCTCGGCCCTGATCAACCGCGTCGCGCGTGGGGCCGGATGGGCAGACATCGGCGGTGCGTTCAACCTCAACGTGCGGATAGACGCTGAGCCGCCGGTTGTCCTCCGAGTTCACAGGCCCTGGGTCCGCCGCGGGCGAGTCGCGGGACTGCGGCGCTTGCGGGAACGGCTCCAGCGGACGCAAGTCCGCGTCGCTCGGCCGATTCCGATTTCCGGCTGCGACCTCCTGAGGGTCGCGGATCGTTGGGCTGAGATTGAGGAGTTCATCGATCATGTCCAGCCACAGGCGGACGATGACTCCTGTCTCCGCGTATTCGAGGAGCTCGGACGCCTTCACACTGCGCTCAAAGCAGTCTGGGATCCCAGTCCGCCCGAACCCTTCGACGACCACAGAACCTTCGGCCAACTGCGTTACTCGGTCGGCTTCACACGCCGCAGGCTCGGACCCCACAGCGAGCCGGTCGTGCATCGGATGCGTCAACTGACTGACGAGCTCTCGCAGCTCCGGAAGGAGGTCGAACTGCCATGCGCTCCGATTCATGGGGACTACAAGCTGAGCAACACGGGAGAACTATCAGACGGCTCGTGGGCCACCTTCGACCTGGATTTCGCGAGGGCCAGGGAGCGGCTGTACGACATCGCGGGCAGCCTGAACCACGTCGCGCAGAGCGGCCCCGATGGCGTGGGCCAGCCGGTTGAATTGCTCGAGCCGCTACGACTGCTCGACGCCTACGAAGACACGGCTCCGAGACCGTTGACTCCGGACGAGCACAGATGGCTCCCCGGAGCTCTGGCTCTTATACCCTTGCACTGGGCTGCCACCGCAGGACTCGTGGGGGACTCGATCCGGGAGGCCGAAGCCGCGATGACGGCCGCCGAGGCCTGGTGGTCGCGCCGGGCTGAACTCTGGTCATAGTCCGGCGGCCGCGCCTGGGGACTGGAGTTCTACGGCTACAGAACCGCACGGTATCGCTCCGAGTTGAACTGCCCCAGATCGCCGGACGATCAAGCGCCGACTGGCGGCGGTCTCGAGCCTCTATGGCTACCTGATCACCCGTGACGACGTCGACGTGTCGGCCAACCCGGTGCCCCGGGGCATCGCGACGCGTCAGAGTCGGTCGCGGGGCGGGCGGGGCCTGCCGCTGGTGCGCGGGGTGCGGCGGACTGCCCCGGATCCTCGAGGTCGACGAGATCGAGGAACTGATGGAGGCGCTGCGCACAGAACGCGACCGTGCCATGACCCAGGCCATGGTGCTCGGCGGCCTGCGGCGTTGCGAGGTGCTCGGTCTTCGTCTGGGCGATCTGCGTCTGGGCGAGTCGCGCGTGTTGATCAGAGAGGGCAAGGGCGGACACGAACGATTGATCCCGTTGTCTCCCACGTTCTTCGCAACGGTGGCGCGCTACATGGCACCACGAGCGCCCGCAGACCACGAGCGACGCGCTCTTCGTCGTGCTCAAAGGAGCACGGCGCGGCCAACCGCTCTCGATGCCGGGTCTACAGCAGATCTTCCGGTCCGCCCGGCTACGCGCTGAACTCAGCCACGGGACCTGCCACGAGCTGCGCCACACCTGCTTCACGCGGCTGCGCGAAGCCGGCATGGCCATCGAGGCCATCCAGGCCCAGGCCGGACACCGCTCGATCACCTCGACGCGGGTCTATCTGCATCTCAGCGACGACTGGCTCGACGACGAGTACCGCCGGGCCGCCGAAGCCATCGAGGCCCAGGCGCTCGTGGGGGTGGCCCGATGAACGCGCTCGCCCAAGTACATCCCGAACCCCGACGCCGCGGCGGCGGGGCACCCGAGGTCACGTGGGCCCAGATCGCCACCCGGGCACCGGTCATGGTCGCCACCATGGCCTCCTACCTGGACCAACTCGAGGTCTCGGCCCGTCCGGGCACCGTGGCGGCGGCCGAGATGACGCTGCGCTTCTTCGCCCACCGGGTGACCGAGGCCGACCCGAGTTGTGTGTCGGTCGCGCGGATCGGGCGTCCCCACATCGAGGACTTCAAGACCTGGCTCGCCGCGCGTCGGGGCAACACCGGCAAGCCCTTGGCCACCATGACGATCCGGCACCGGCTCAGCACCGTGCGCACCTTCTTCGAGCGCATCATGGAGTGGGACTACGACGACGCCCCAGCCCGCCTGTTCATCTACATGAGCGACTTCCCGGCCCTCGACGAGCCGTTGCCCAAGTTCTTGGACGATCCCACGGCGGCCAAGTTCATGGCGGCGTTGGCCGAGGACCCCAACCTGCGGCGTCGTCTGATGGTCGAACTCTTGGCTCGCACCGGGATGCGCGTCGGCGAGCTCTCCGGACTCGGAGATGACGCCGTGGTGCGCAAGGGAGACGGCCACCGTCTCTACATCCCCATCGGCAAGCTGCACAACGATCGCTACGTCCCTCTCCTGCCGATGCTCGTCGACCTGATCGCCGAGTACAGGGCCGTGCGCGGGCGCTCTCGCTCGGGCCACCTCCTCGAGCGCGACGACGGTCGCGCCCTTCGACCGGCGCACGGTGCATCGCTACGTGGCCGGAGTCGCCAAGCGAGCGGGGGTCGGTCACGTCCATCCGCACCAGTTGCGCCACACCCTCGCCACCCAGTGCATCAACGCGGGCATGAGCCTCGAGGCGATCGCCGCCTTGCTCGGGCATCGCTCCATGGACATGACGCTGGTCTACGCGCGGATCTCCGACGACACCGTGGCCGACGCGTACTTCAAGGTGACCGAAGCCGTCGAGGCGCAGTACTACGGGCTCTCGGGCGCCACCCCGCCTCGGGCGAGAGGTTCGAGCACCACCCCGTCGGTCAGTGACCATCGCCGATTGCTCGCCAACGGTCACTGCACGAGGCCCGCCCTCCTCGGCTGCGCCTTCGAGAGCGTCTGTGAGCGCTGCGGCTTCTTCGAGACCGGCCCGCAGTTCCTCAGCATCTTGAAGCGCCAGCGAAAGCACGCCGGCGAGCGCGGTCAAAGCGACCGCACCGACCTCTTCGAGGGCCTCATTGAAAGAGTCGCCGACGCCCAGTGAGTGTGCTTCCATAGGAGTCAGCCCAGGACCTACGGATTACATGTATAACGCCGGGACGGTCACACACTGCCGGGTTTCCCTTGGGTCGGGCGAGCACACCCATTCAGGGCGTCGAGGCGCCAGTCGCGTCAGGATGTGGCTCGTGGAGGACCTACCGCAGACCAGGTATGCCGCGGTGGCGGACGCGGACGTTGCGTTTCAGGTCTTCGGGTCGGGTGCGGTGAAGTTGATGTACTTCTGGGGGCTGGGCACCCATGTCGAACTGAACTGGGATACCCCGGCCGACGCCGAGTTTCTTCGGCGTCTGGGTTCTATTGGTCAGGTGGTCGCGTTCGACCGGCGAGGAACGGGGGCTTCTGATGGGGTGGCCCGTTCAGGCATGCCGACCTGGGAAGATTGGGCCGAGGACATCCGGGCGGTCCTAGACGCCATCGGCTGGGAGCGGGTGGCGATCGTCGCCGAGGGTGACGCCGGTCCAATTGCGCTTCTGTTCGCGGCGATCCATCCCGAACGGGTGAACGCATTGGTGCTATCGAACACCACGGCCAGAGTTTTGGCCGCCCCCGACTACCCCGCTGGCCTGGATCCTGAGGTTGCCGAGGCCGGCGTCATGCTCCTAACCAGTCTGTGGGGCACCACGGATTTGGTTCGTCTGCTCTTTCCAAGCCTGGCCACCGACGAGGCATCGCTTCGTTCCGTCGCCCGCTGCCAGCGCGCCTCTGCGACACCTCGGACCGCCGAAGCTCAATTTCGCTACATCGTGGGTGTCGATGTTCGCGATGCGTTGTCCTTGGTTCAGGTCCCGACCCTTGTCGTTCATAACGACGACAATCCGGCTTTCCCGGTAGCTCAAGGGCGCTACCTCGCTGAACATATCCCGGGCGCCGAGATGCTCACCCTGTCGGGATCGGACACGACAGGATCACAGGTAACCGATCAGTATCTCGACGCGATCGGCGAGTTCCTCACTGGCCGAAAGCCCGTCGCTCAACCCAACCGTGTGTTGGCCAGTGTGCTGTTCACCGACATCGTGAGATCTACGGAGACGGCGGCAGCGATGGGCGACAGTCGATGGCGCAGACTTCTCGATGTGCACGACCGGGTCGTTCGTCAAGAACTTGATCGGTTCGGGGGTCGGGAAGTCAACACCACCGGAGACGGGTTCGTCGCGACCTTTGATGGTCCAGCCTCAGGTATCCGTTGTGGCGAGGCAATCATTGGTGCTCTGAGTGGCCGAGGCATTGGCGTCCGAGCTGGTTTGCACACCGGCGAATGTGAACGTCGGGACGATGACCTCGCCGGTCTGGCCGTCCACATCGCAGCAAGAGTGGCCGGCCTCGCGGAACCGAGCCAGATGTTGGTCACCTCTACCGTGAAGGACCTTGTTCTCGGCAGTGGCATCCAATTCTCCGACGCTGGACTCCACGACCTGAAGGGTGTGCCCGGGTCGTGGCATCTCTACCGGGCGACAATGTGATCTCTGTCCCCGTACGCCGGCTAGTAGCGCACCCTTCGGAAGTTCAGGGACAGGCGGCCGGGCTTGGCTCGGCGTTAACGTCAACCAGTTGATATCGCAACACCCAACGGAGGCCGCCATGTCCCAGGTCCGTGTTCACAACTTCTCGATCTCCCTGGACGGTTTCGGGACCGGCGAGGGCTTGACGTTCGACGCCCCGTTCGGCCATGCCGGCCATCGTCTGCACGAGTGGGTGTTCCCCACCCACTTTGGGCGCTCCGTCATCATGGGTCAGTCAGGCGGTACGACTGGTGTCGACAACGTGTTCGCAGAACGCCTGAATGTCGGCTTCGGTGCTGAGATCATGGGTCGGGGCAAGTTCGGCCCTCAGACCGGCCCCTGGACCGATCTCGGCATCGACGACGAGTGGCGTGGCTGGTGGGGGCCGAACCCGCCGTTCCACACGCCGGTGTTCGTGCTCACGCACCATCCGCGCCCGTCGATCGAGATGGAGGGTGGCACCGTGTTCCACTTCGTCGATGCCTCTCCGCAGGAGGCTCTCGACCTCGCCCGGCAGGCCGCCGGCGAACTCGACGTGCGTATCGGCGGTGGCCCGACGGTCGTCCGCGAGTTCCTCGCCGCTGACCTCATCGACATGCTCCACGTCGTGCTGGTGCCGATCCTTCTCGGCCGCGGTGTTCGACTGTGGGACGGCCTCGAAGGCGTGGAGGGGCGCTACAACAGCGAGGCAGTCTCGTCACCGAGCGGTGTCACCCATCTGACCTTCACGCGGAGATGACCGATCCCTACTGACGAACAAACGACCTGCCCCGGTACGCCGGGCCGGTGGCCATCTTCTAGGGTGCGGGCCAATGCCTCAGGCAACTGGTCCATTCGCCGGAACCGCCCGTTACTACTCGGAGTTCCGCCCGAGCTACCCGACATCGATCTTCGATCTCTTGACCGTCGAGGCGCCTCTTGAGGCGACGTCTAGGGTGCTGGATTGGGGGTGTGGGACGGGTCTACTGACCCTCACCTTGGCTGAACGGGTGGCGTCAGTCACCGGGGTCGATCCTGACCAAGGGATGCTCGACGAGGCGGCCCGCTTGGCCAGCAAGCGGGGTCAGCACAAAATACGGTGGGTCCTCTCCACCGCCGAGCGATTTGACGACAAGCCCGGCGGCTACCGGTTGGTTGTCATCGGTTCCGCGTTTCAGTGGATGGACAGACCGGTTGTGGCGGCCAAAGCGCACGAACTGGTGGAGCACGAAGGACTGTTCGCTGTGCTGGGCAACCCAACCCCGTTGATGCAGATTCAACCCGGCGGCGACCGGTTGGACCGTGAGGAGGTCGGCACGGCCGTAGCGGCGGCCGTAGCGGCGGTCCAGGACCGCTGGTTCGAGTCCAAGGAACACTCTGAACGGACACACAGACTCACTAGACACGAAGAAGTCATCAGAGCCAGCCCGTTCGGTGTCGCAACGCTGCTGTCTGTGCCAACCCGTCAGGAGTGGGACATTCCCTCACTCGTAGGCTTCCTCCGTTCGACGTCGTTACGTCCCGATCAGGTTCTCGGTAGCCGGTTTCAAGAGTTCGCGGACGAGGTTGAACAAGCCGTGCTGTCCATTGAACCGACCGGTCACTGGGTCTACGAGAACTCGGTGGAAGTGATCCTCGCCCGTCGATAACCGCCGAGCAAGAGCGCCCCCGACCGCCGGGACGGGGTGTTCCCGGCCTGATTGGAACCCGATGTCGGACTGGCTTCATCCGTCTACCCTTTTGGTCGGTACTTTGCGAACAGCAAAGAGTCCCCGAGGGTGTAAGGAGATCACCATGCCAGCAACCAAAGACGATGCCAATCTCGTCATGCAGATCGTTCGCTGGGGCAACGAAATGGGCCTCACCGACGCCGTCGTGGCCCTACTTGCCGACGAGTTCGACCCGGAGGCAGCTAGCACGGACGACCCCTCTGTGCTGAAGGTCCTGAACTTCGGCGAAGTAGTCGGCACTCTCGTCAATCAAGGCGTGCTCGACCGCGGCCTGGTTTTGGACATGTGGTGGATGGAAGGGCTATGGGCACGGGTGGCCCCGGCCGCCCGGCGACAGCGAGAGCATCTCGGCGAGCCCCGCCTGTCGGAGAACTTCGAGAAGTTAGCCGGAGGCTGACGGCCCATCCCCATAGGCCGAGGTAGCCCAGTACGCCGGCTCGGAGACGTACGCCGGCTCTGCTCAGGCCTTCAGCGCCAGGGAGTTTCCAGGGTGGAGTGCAAGTCGCATCATCCTCTTCCAGACGGGCAGCTCACGAGGAATGTCCCCTTCGAGATGCAGAGAATCGCCTGCATCGACATCAACGTGCAGCCATGGGCTTCGATACCACCAAAGACGAACTCTCACCCGATGCATGCCGGGAGGGACGTTCGTTTTGTGTGAGCCGAACAAAGGGGCGACGCCACACTTCTTGCCGTCGATGTAAACGTGAAGCCTGCCGAACCTGGGGTCCAACGCCCACCGGTACGCGTTTACGACGTCGATCTCAGCGGCCTCGTCCGGCATCGCATTCACCGTAGCGAGCCTGCCCCCGAACACCGGACGGATGGCGTGCTCTTAACCGTCCTTGGGCTCGGAGCTGCGAAGGAGGGCGACCGAAGCCAGCACCCATACGAGGATGAGGACGAGCCAGATCACCAGCCGCACCCAGGGATGGAGTCCGCCTCCGGGAACGTTCACCGTGCTGCTCAGCGGGGCGTAAGCGACCCAACCCGAGAACGTGTTGAGGGTCGTAGCCCATCCGCCAAAGAAGTAGAGGGCTAGTCCCAAACCGACAACGACCACCAGCTTTTGGCCGGAGTTCAAGGATCTCGGTCGCACCTCTTTATGTCCCGGCGAAGGCGAAGGAGAAAGCCCATATGAAGAACGGCACCACTATCCCACCGACGGCCACGATGCCTCCGATGAGCGCAGTCGAGACGATCGTCTCTAGCGACTCCAGTTCGTCTCGGCGAGCTGATCTCCACTGCATGACGGCTGCAACCGGACCGACGAACCCGGCAACCGAGTAAAGCGAGACGGCCGGCCAAGTCGGAGGGCCTGGGACGAACTCCTGGTAAATGAAGCCGTATGCCCCGAGAACTTCGAGAAAAAGCGCCACTGCGCCAAAGCTCACGGCGAGGACGACCAGCATCCGCTTGCATGCGGACCTGCACGCTGGAGCCAGGACGTAGCTCACGACTCCAGCGTAGGACTAGCAGCCTCAAAGGACTGACAACAACTACCGAAGGTGCCCCCGATCGCCGGGACTGAGGGACATTTCCACACGAATTGGGCACCCTCTCCGAGGCGCCCCTTGTCGACGCTCAGAACTATCGTTGAGGTGTGGATCGCTGGCGCCGTAGAGCTACCGCGCTGGCTCGTGTCGGCCATGTGCCTAGCGGAATTGCGCTTGTAATCGGTTGCGTTGGCGGTCTACTGCTACCCCAACTGGCGTCAGCTTCTACAACGACGACGACGATCTATCCCTCGGCCGTTAGAGAGCCTCTCCAACAGCCCATTCATTTGGTCAAACAGCTTCCACCGAGACCGAAGATTCGAGCAGCACTGAGCGCGAAATACCGATCTGCCATCCCGATGTTGAACGCGGGGCTTCTAGTCTTTGAATCTCTTGATGAGAACGGGAAACGAGTCCAGGTCACTAATCTTGGCGACCTGCAATCACAGAACCTAGGGAGTGATCCCAACGAGCCCGGCGGTACCTTCCCGGGCGACCCGACAGACGTCCTCTCAAGCCTCTCCGGCACGGTGATCGATAGCTCGGGACGCTCGTGGAACGTGAGCCTGGAGGGACCCCCGAACTTCCCAGGAGGTGACCTCGACCTTCAAGGGCTGTGCGGCAAAGGAAGGCCGGCGCCAGCCGCACAACAAAGCCCCGGAGCCCTCAACTACCCATGCAAGATGGTACAGATCGAATTTAGGCCTGGAGGACTGAACCCGCGGACGGCCACCATCGCCCAATGGACAACGATCAAGTCTGTGGCGACGGTGACGCTCCCTACACCCAGGCCAACCGAAGCGTAAGTCCCTGACCCAGCACGCGGGCTACGTGGCGGTGCCCCCTGTGAGAAGAATCTCGTAGCGGTGGAGCTCAGCGTCGGCGCTCACAAGGCGGAATCCGGCCCGGATAAGGGTCCGTTGCGAAGCGATGTTGCTGAGAAGCGTGTCGGCGATCACCCTAGACAGTCCGTGGTCGGCGGCCACGGTCAGCAGGGCGACTACGGCCTCGGCGGCGTAACCGTCACCGCGGGCCGAGGGAGCCAAGCCGTAGCCGATCTCGACGCGGCCGCCATCTGGCTGGCCCTTGAAGCCGACCCCCCCGACTGCCCGCTTGTCGGACAGGCGAGTGATCCGGTAGTAGCCGAACGGCCGCTGCTCTCCGTGCGAGGCGGTCGCGCGAAGTAAGGCCCCCACTGCGCCAACGTCGCCCTCGAACGGGAAATCGTCCGCCCACGCATCGGCCGGTCCCGCTCTCCGAGCGACGATCCGTTCGGCCTCTGCCGCATCGATGGCATGCAGCTGAAGGCGCGACGTTCGAATATCGGTCATGGCGGCAGCGAATCATCCCTCATCGCCGAACACCGCGCTCCGGTCGTGACCCGGTGATCTGGATTCGGAGGCAGCGTAGACAACGCCAACGTCCTTGATCGGTCCACGTAGCGGCCGACCTAGCCCCCATCGCCGGGTTGACCACGGTCCGGGATAATGGATCGTGGGCCGAGACGAGGACAGCCTCTACTTCGCGGTATGGAGTGGCAACGTCGCGAGGGTGAAGGCGCTTCTCGGCGAAGGCCAGGATCCTGACGAGCTTGGACTTGTCGATCCCATAGGTGACGGTCTGACCCCACTCATGGAGGCGGTCGATGAACCCGAGGATTTCTTTGGCGATGAAGAGGCGGAAATCACCGAATTGCTCCTCAAGGCTGGAGCGGACCCGAACAGCGTCAATAACGAAGGTGAGACGCCTCTTCACATTGCGTGCAAAGCCGGGCCAAGAGCCATGACCTTGCTCCTGAATGCCGGGTCCGATCCGAATGCTCGATCAATCACAGGAAGGTCTCCCCTCCACGAGGCCATAGAAATTGGCTCGCCGGACGTGGTCGGGGTTCTACTTGCGGCAGGCGCGAACCCAAATCTGGAAGACGAAGCCGGCGTTTCCCCGAGGTCACTACTTGAGACCGTCCATCTACCGGATCGCGATCGGCATCTCATCGCCGAGCTTCTCGAGTGATTTGAACCGGTCCTATCCCCGAACGCCGGGTCGGTGAGCACCTTCGATTTTGCAGGAGTCCGTGGGTGCGGTCAGTTAGCCGGCTGAAGTCCCCTTCACCACAGACGTAACTCCGCCAGTACTGCCGCACTGCGCCCCGATGTACTCGAAGACTGGGGTCCAGGCTGACATCGAATCGACCAGGGGCGTATTCGGGGTTCGATTTAGCTCAGAAATGCCTTTGGACTTGAGGATAAGTCTCTCCTCGGCGGCGCCACTCTTGAGTTCCTTATGCGCTGCGCTCAGGATACTGGGTGGAACGCCGGATCCGGTTTCGATGACCGCTTGCGAGGTCTTCACCAAGAGGTCGTAATACGCAACGAGGAATTTCCGGTTGGCGGACCAGTTTCCGGACTTGGCCTTCTGGAGATTGGACTTTTGCTTGCTAAGGCTCAAATCATCCTTGTGCAGCTTCCGGCAGAGAGGGCCGTGTGGGTTACTGCCCGGGGTCGTGATCCGGCTGGATGTTGCAGCTGCACCAGCCGCAGATGCAAGGCCGACAGCGCTAGCACTCAAGGCCGCCAAGAGCGTCGACACCACCACGACTCGTCGAGCAAGCCCTTGCTCCGCCCGCTCTTCAATCATCGACACTTGAACATAGCCACCGAAAGGGCGGTCTTGCGGTCGTGCCCCAGAACGCCGGGAATGCAGCGACACGACTGATCGGGTTGTCGATTCCTAGAATGGCCGACTGTGGAGGACCCAGCGGTACCGACAGATGAGGATCTGTCGGTAATTGGGCTATCCGCTAGGCATCAACGTCATCGCGGATTACTCGTCGCACTCGCCGTCTCCTGGGTAGTTGTCCCGCTCGCTCTTGGCCTCCTAGCGAACAGTGCGCTCCTCGGAGTTGCGGCATTCGGAGTGTGGATGTCCATTAGCGGTATTGGTGCCGGAATCTGGTTGTCGAATCAGGCTGGGTCGAGCACACTCGTCCACCCAACGCCTCAGCAGCACTCGACAACTCAGACTCCGCAGGGGTGGCTCGTTCCTTCGGACGTTGTGCGACTGGCCGAGCCGCCTCCGCCGGAAGAGGCAGCCCTCTTCGATCGAAAGCGCCTCATGTGGGCACTGAGTGCGGTCGTGCTTGCTGGCTGCGCTGTGGCTGTGCCCTTGATCTTTCGAAATGAAGCGGACCGCAGTACCGAGGGCTACGTATTTGGGATGGCCTTCCTCTGGCTGGTGCTCAGCCTTGGCTGTCTCTGCTCGACAATCCACAATTTCGCGCCAAGGGGAACCGAGGCCCTTGCTCGACCGACCAGCCATTTTGATCATCTTCCTTGGCGCGCAGGGCCTGTTGCTCCTCTTGATCTTTGTGATGGCACTCCCAGGAGCTGCCTGGAGCATAGGAGCGTGGCTCGGTCTTCTCCTCTTGGTGGGGTCATTTGGGGCAACGGCTTTGTGGCTTGTGTCCACCGGTGAACGATGGTCACTCTCCTACGCGAGACGAAGCTCATAGCCGTCGAAGCGCTGACTGGAGTGAAAGGCGCGCCAGGAACACTCTGGGATCACTTGTGTCCCCGTTCGCCGGGTAGGAGCGTCGCACCAAACGTCCTTAAAGAGTGCCACTTGAATTCGATGTCGATGGCGCCGAGACGGGCTTGCCTTCGATCTTGTTGACCGACTCTGTTGCGAAAGTCTCTACGGTCGACGGATCAGGCGATACGTCGAGGTACAGCATGTCCCCGTCGTATTCACCGACACGAAATAGCACGAGATCTACGCCGAACGTCTGGCCGTCGGCCTCCAAGTTCATCGCAAAGGCATGCGACGAGTCGCCCACAGTGGGAAAGGACATGGCGCCGACATTGCCCGTCACCTTTAGCCCACTCGACGTAAAGCTAAGGGTCTTGCAACTATCCAAGATCTTGAGAAACTTGTTGTATCGGGTAACCGCGCCCTTGCCTGCCTCAACTGTTTCTTGAAGAGAGGGATACTGGCCATCGGTGTACTCAACCTCGGCGCGTGCGATGCCCCTTGGCGGCTTCTTCAGCGCCTCGAGCCCAGCAAGACACCCTCCGACATTGCTCACGCCACCCGAGCTGCTGTTGTCGACCGACCACCCAGCGGGCATGTCATTCAGAGCGAGCGCCTTGGACTTCACCTGCGTGTTGGTGACGGCCCCGACTGGCGTCCCAGACAAAGCGACTACGCCAACTGCGAACATTAAGAATGTTAGGAAAACCCCGCCAAAGCGCTTCACGTGGATCAACCGTAGTGGTGGTTATCTGCGCTTGCACGGGGCGCCCATCCGAAAAGGCCTCGGGGTGTCTCCTATCGCCGGAAGGGTGGTGGGTTCAGTAGCCAGAGACGGATAGCTGGATGACCTGTTGCTGTTCGACCTTTGAACCTGCCGTAGGAGCTTGGGCGACAATCGTTCCCGTCGAACTAGTTCCGGCCGGCGCAGCCGTCTGACTTGAGATCTCGTTAGAAAGTCCGACAGCGGACAGGACGGAACCTGCCTGCGCCAGGGTCATACCCACTACGTTGGGTTCGGTCACCGAGACGAGCACCGCCCGCTTGCTGGTGCCGTGCGGGCCGAGGCCTTGCAAGGTGACGATGGTTGTCGAGGTGGACAGAGGTATTACAGGCAACGTGGTTGTCGTTGTGGGGAATCCGCCCGTGACTGTAGGACTGCCGCCATCACTGACCGCAAACAGTGCGACGAACCCAATGATCATCACTGCCACACCTAGTCCGAGCAGGCTTAGTGATCTGCGCACCCTCCACATTCTGCCCCCTCACCGGCGTCCCCTTCGAAAACTCGGACTATCCCGGTCCGCCGGTCCGGGGCCAGGTGACCAGAGCCGCTCACGTCAGATCCGCAGAGGTTTCAGGTCGAGGTGGGGCTTGAACCCCGCATCGATAAAGACGAAGTGGCCTCCCAGATCGATTGCGTCGCAGAATCCTGCCTGGGAGCACGAAATCGCGGTGAAATGGCCTTGCGGATCGATTTGCTGGGGATTCGTCCACGTCTGTCCATGCCAGGTCTCGACATTGCCAAGGTCGTCCACCGCGATACAGGACTTAGTCGAAAGGCAACTGACGAAACCGTCTGGGGCGGTCATGGTCGACGTTGGCCCCCACAACCATTTGGACCCCGTCCAGGTGAATGTCTGGCCGGTCGCACCGTATGCCATGCAAAAGGTTGTCGAAAGACAAGAGACGGAGAACGAGTCGTTCTCAGCGCCAGAATTCATGATCGCTGGTTCCGTCCATTTCGATCCGGTCCACTGGAGAGTGATGTTGTTGGAGTCATTCTCGACGCAGAATGTCTTTGCCGCACACGTCATAGACCCCGCAAAGCCATGTGTTGCGTTGTAGTCAAACGGATCGTTTACCTTGACGGATGACCAGCGATAACCGTCCCAGGTCGCGGCCACGCCTGACCCGTCGTGTGGGCCACTGGTGATCCAGCCGCTAATCGCGCAGAACTGAGGCGATGAACACGAAACTGATGCCCAGTGAACGGAGGATGTAGGTGTGGGCGTCAATCTCTTAACCGAGCCTATTTCGGGCTCGATCATCAATGCGACATCGTTTCCGACGGCAACACAGAACCGAAGCGATGTGCATGAGATGTCGTAGAGGTAGTAGCCGACATCTGCGACCTTTTCCCATTTCGCTCCAAAAGTGGCATAGATCCCGCCTTCGAAGCTGACGAGAATGCATACTCCGTCGGGCAGACAAGACACGCCGTTGAGCATGGCGGTCGTCTCGATCGTGACGGGATGCGAATAAGTGGCGGTCGTTTCCGAGGCTTCGCTAAGGGCGGGCGTTGGGAGCGCGATCGACGCGAGCAGTGCGAAAATCCCTGCGATATGCCATCTAAGGAACCTGCCAACCCACATACGCGATCCGGATGTTAGAACGTCAGAGGTCGGTGCGGCTCCATACGATCGAGCCCGCACCTCGGGCCTGCAGTCGTGCTCCCTGACCGCCGGATAGGCGTGACGGCAGGATCACGATTGTGCGCATGACAGGCAAAGCTGCAGGATCAGCCCCGAAAGAATGAGGCTGCCCGCCAGCGGCGATCTTGGCGGCGAAGGAATAGCTGAGAGTTACCGGCTGCTGAGCATCCCCGTACGCCGGGAGGGTGGGACGCGTAACGGGATTCCCAGATGGTCGCAGTCCGCCAACGGTCCGATTGGCCTATTGAGGCCATTCGGCGGCGTCGCGTACTCTTCCCCCAAAGGGGGGTACCCGCATGGCGTCTGAAGGCTCGACCGAGCTTGCCCGCAAGTGGCGGCGGATTGAGCTGGGCAACACGCTCGCTGGCTTCGTCGTCAGCATCGCCGCCATCGTGTTGCTGCCGGGTGTCGTTGCGGCGCTGGTCGTCGTCCTGATGGTGCTGGGAGTGGCCGACACTTGGAATTTGGGGAGCCGTCTCCGGCGAACTGGTCGGCTCTTTAAGGTCCGCCGCGGCTAAACATCACCTGCCCCATATCGCCGGATTTGAGCCACCCGCAGAGCTACGAAAGTAGCTGCACCTTTCCCGACTCCAGCATGTACTCGGCTCCAACCAACTTGACATTGCCGTCGGCGATCTCAGACTGAAGGATCGGCTCAAGGACGCTGAGAACGGCGGCCTGGTCCGACACATTCTGGGCGATGGCTGCGCTCAGCTGCTGCTCTTTCGGAAGATTCTGCACCTTCTCAGCGGCTGGAATGATCGGTTCGACGAACGCGGAGATTTGTCCCGCCGGAGGCGGGCTGCCCGCTACCGAGTCAAGCGCGGCTTTCACGGCACCACAGCTCTCGTGGCCCAGCACCATGATGAGCACGGATCCGAGATGCTCTATCGCGTACTCAATGGTTCCTTGCACGATGGGCGTCTCGCATGTGTTGCCGGCGACGCGCACTACGAAGAGGTCGCCAACGCCCTCATCGAAAATGACCTCCGGCGAGACCCGTGAGTCCGAGCAGCTGAGGATGACCGCGAACTGGCGACTGGCCCTGTGCGGTGTCAGCTCGATCCACCGTGTCGCGCCCCTGGTTCAGGGGGACTCCCTCGACGTATCGCGTGTTCCCTGCCATTAGTCGTTCGAGCGCTTCATTGCCATTCGTTACCGGAAGGGTCGTGGTTGTGGAACCATCGGCTGTCGGCGTACTGCTCGAGCTGCAACCAGTCAACGTCCCCGCGAGGACGAGGCCACCGGCCGCGGCGACACTCGAGCGGATAAGGGTACGACGCGAGAAGACGTTCATGGCCATCCCTTCTAGCAGAAGGCATCGCCATCTCAGGGATAGCATCGGCCCGCCGGGGAGGGCTGCACCGAGATTTGAAGGCGCCCGACGAGATCCTGAGATCGCGTTGCGACTGTGACTACACGGGCGCGGAGTCCCCAACGACCGATTGTGAACCCTCCAGAACCGGATTCCAGGCTCCGAAGGGCACGCCAAACGACGGACTCCACACTGCTCCGACGGTCGACCCGAGCGGCTTCGACTTGAAGGATGCCGATGAAATCCTCATCTGGGTATTTGCCCTGGGGCACGGGACTGTCTCTCCAGGCATTTCAGACCTCCTCGGATCGAGGCTCTCAGACTCATCCGGAGCCTGCCCCCGATCGTCGGCTGTGCGGCAGGGCTACTCCTTCCGGGGCGCTGGGATTGGATCGTCCGTCTCTACCGTGAACTGAAATGCCCAATCTGTCGCATTCGGCTCGTCGTAGTCGGTCGATTGGATCGAAACGCCAGGTCCGTAGCCTTCAAGAGTTCTTGCGGTAAATCCCTCGGCCCGGACCTCCTCTCGCATGATGGCCGAGCGCCATTCCATGCTCACGATGGTTCCCGTCATCGGGTACGTGGCGATGCTCACCCCTCCTGGGTGGCGCTCCTCATAGACCTGTCCTCGGTAGTTATGGATCTGCATTGTTACGGTGTCGCCGACTTGGCGACGGGGCCCACAGCACATGTGGTCGGTGCTATCGAGAATGACGTTGACAAGGGCCATGGCTCAGATTACGTCGCACCCAGACTGCCCCCGTATCGCTTAATACACGTGTGATCCTGAGCCCATTCCGGGGTGATCTGGGTGGGCCTGGGATGGTGCAGGGATGACAACCTTCCCCAACCTCGTCCGCACGGAGTCACCAACCGGTGAAGACCGATATCTCCTCGGTCACCCGGTCGTCGATCGCTATCTGGAGTTCGTGGCCGGACGCCTGCGGCCCAACAGCCTGCGGGCGGTCGCCTTCGATCTGAAGACGTTCTTCAGCGTGATCGACAAGGAGCCCGTCGAGGTCGTGGCGGCAGATGTCTTCGAGTTCTTGGCCCATCAGCGTGGCGATCGCCGGGTGATCCGGTTGAGCGACGGCGAGTCAGGACTGTCCGCTCGGACGATCGCACGCCGACTGTCATCGGTCTCGGGCTTCTACTCCTACCTGATCGCTCGGGCTGACACTGCCGTGCGGTCGAACCCTGTTCCTCGAGGGCTCTCCACTCGTCGCCACGGTGGCCGCACGACCCTCGTGCCACTCGTGCGTGTTCCGCGCACGTTGCCCAAGATCCTCGCACCTGCAGAGGTCAACGCGTTGCTCGGGGCGCTGCGGACGCACCGGGACCGGGCCATGGTCTTGGCCATGGTGCTCGGCGGCCTGCGGCGCTGTGAGGTGCTGGGCCTTCGACTCGCTGACGTCTCGGTGGCCGAACGGACGCTGTTCATTGCCCAAGGCAAGGGTGGCCACCAGCGGGTCACCCCGATCTCGAACGCGTTCTTTGCCGCGCTCGGTGACTATCTACGCGAAGAACGTCCGGCAAACTGTCCGACCGAGCGCGTCTTCGTGGCCCTCAAGGGTCCGAGTCGAGGGCAGGGCCTGAGCATCGACGGCATCGATGTGATCATGCGGGCGGCGCGAGACCGGGCGGGGCTCGAACGAGCCACGTGCCATCAGCTCCGACACACCTGCCTCACTCGGCTCAGAGAAGCCGGGATGGCCCTCGAGGCGGTCCAAGCCCAAGCCGGCCACATCTCGATCGAGTCGACCCGCCTCTACCTGCATCTGACCAACGACTGGCTGGCCGACGAGTACCGCCATGCCGCCGAGCTCATCGACGCCGGACACGCCGCCGAGCTGTTGGCTCTCGAAGCGATCAACGCATGAGCGCCCTCCCCGCGACCCTCGAGGCCTGGGAGCCACAGAGCGAGTCCGAACGCGAGTGGGTGCTCCTCAGTGCCGCATCCCCCCAGCTCGCAGCCACCATGGGGCGCTATTTGACCCAGCTCAGCACGTTCTTGGCGCCGCGCAGCGTGGAGGCGGCCGACAACACGCTGCGCCAACTGGCGCGCTGGCTGGTCGCCGAGACCGACGTCAGCGTCGTGGCGGGTATCACGCGCACTCACGTCGAGGACTACAAGGTGTGGTTGGCCAGCCAACCCGGCAACGACGGCCCGAACCTGGCCAAGAACACCCAGCGCCAGCGCCTCCGCATGATCCGCATCTTCTTCGAGCGCCTCATCGAGTGGGACTGGGACGACGCCCCCCGACGCAACCCGATCTTCCACGGCGACATCCCGCCAAGGACCGATCCGCTCCCCAAGTTCTTGAACGACCGGGATGCCGCCAAGTTGATGAAGGCAGCTCGGGCGCACCGTCTCCCGCGTTATCGCCTGGTCGTCGAGATGCTGGCTCGCACCGGCATGCGGGCCAGCGAGCTCTGCGCCCTCGACGCGGACGCCGTCACCTTGATCGGCGACGCCTACTGGCTGCGCATCCCCGTCGGCAAGCTGCGCAATGATCGATTCATCCCGCTGCACCCCGACCTGGTCGTGCTCCTCGCCGCCTGGACGGCGACCAACAGCGAGTACATCAGGGCCCAGAAGCACTTGATGGCCGACGAGCACACGCCGCTGAGTCGTCGCACGGTGCATCACATCGTGGCCACCACGGCCAAGAAGGCGGGCATCGGCACGGTTCATCCCCACCAACTCCGTCACACGCTCGCCACCCAGGCCATCAACCGAGGCATGCGTCTCGAAGCCATTGCCGCCCTGCTCGGTCATCGCTCGATGGAGATGACCCTGACCTACGCCCGCATCGCCGACCGCGTGGTCGCCGACGAGTACGAGTCCGTCTCGGCCCAGATCGACGCTCTCTACAGCACTGCTGGAGCGACGCCAGGCACCCTTCCGGCGGAGATCGAGACGGCTGCCATGACCCGTCTTCGCCAAGAGTCCCACGCCCGGATGCTCGGCAACGGCATGTGCACCCGGCCGGTCGAGCTCGAGTGCCGGATGGAGTCAGCCTGCGAGACGTGCGCCTATTTCCGCACCGGCCCCGAGTTCGTGCCGGTCCTGCTCCGTCAGCGCGATCACGCCCGAAAGAACGGCCAGATCGACCGGGCTGAGCTCTTCGAGAACCTGGTCGCCAAAGTCATCGAGGAGCCGGCTTGACACCGATTACACGTATAACG
>CAWGCO010000014.1:0-19664 GCA_963821105.1 uncultured Acidimicrobiaceae bacterium | reverse complement strand
GTTGATGATCCGCCCCTCCCGCCCCTCACAGAACGACGCCGGCAAGATCTGCATATAGCGGGCCAACACGATCACGTCGGCCCCGTCCTCCGCCAGCATCTCCTCTATTTCCTCGAACGCCGCCTTCTTGGCGTCCGGCTCCGCGCCCACCGGCACGTAGCGAAAACGGACGCCGTGCCACTCGACCAGCCCGCGCAGGTCCTCGTGGTTCGAGATCACGCTGGTGATGTCGCACTCGAGTTCGCCGCTGCGCCAGCGATAGAGCAGGTCCGCCACGCAGTGGTCCTCCTTGCTGGCGAAGAGCACGACCCGCTTCGGCGCGTCGGTGTCGTGCAGCGTCCAGTCCATCGAGAACTCGGTCGCCACCGGCTGGAACGCCGCCGCCAGCTCCTCGGGCCCGAACCCCGCCGGCAGGCTCTCGGCCACGATCTCGATCCGCAAGAAGAACCGCCCCGTCACCAGGTCCCCGTGCTGCGCCGCCTCGAGCACCGACCCGCCCCGCTCCGCGATCAGCCCCGTCACCGCCGCCACGATGCCGACCCGGTCCGGGCAGTTGATCGTCAGGACGTAGCGGCGCACGGTTCGGCTCGGCCCGGCCTACGGCAGCGCTTGTGGCCCGCCGACCAGGTCCATGACGTGCACCCCGTCGGACGCGCACATCGCCGCAAAGAATCGATGCAGCCGGCGGTCCGACGTCAGCTCCGGGTGGAAGACCGAGGCCAGCACTCCCCCGGAGCGGACCACCACCGGCGCCCCGTCCAACTCAGCCAGGACCTGCACGCCATCGCCGACCGAGACGATGCGGGGCGCCCGGATGAACACGCTCGGCAGCGGCGACACGTCACCCGCACCCGACCCGACCGCGACGTCCGCCTCGAACGACTGGCGCTGACGGCCGTACCCGTTGCGGCGCACGACGACGTCGAGCGCGCCGAACGTGCGCTGATCGGGCCGTCCGTCGAGCACTTCCCGCGCCAAGAGGATCAACCCGGCGCACGTGCCGAAGACGGGTAGGCCGCCCTCCAGCCGCTCGGCCACCGCGTCGAACAAACCGGTCGACTCCAACAGCATCGAGAGGGTGGTCGACTCGCCACCGGGAAGGATCAGCCCCTCGAGCCCTTGCAGCTCCCCAGGCGACTTCACCAGTCGAGGCCGGGCGCCCACGTCGCGCAACGCCGCGACGTGCTCGCGGACGTCGCCCTGCAGGTCGAGGACGCCGATCACCGGCGGCGACCCGGACACGCCACTCAGCCCAGCCGCCTCCGCTACCACCCCCGGTCGGCGAGATGCTCGCCGTACGCCGATGCCTCCAGCCCGCGCATCGCCTCGCCCAGGCCACGCGACACCTTCGCCACGTGGTCGGGATCGTTGAAGTGCGCCGTCGCCTCGACGATCGCCGACGCCATCCGCGCCGGGTCGTCCGACTTGAAGATCCCCGAGCCCACGAACACGGCCTCGGCCCCCAGCTGCATCACGAGCGCCGCGTCCGCCGGCGTGGCGATCCCGCCCGCGCAGAACAACGGCACCGGCAGCCGGCCGGACACCGCGACCTCCTGGACCAGGCCGATCGGCGCGCCCAGCGACTTCGCCCAGCCGTACAGCTCGGCCGGGTCCGCCACCGCCAGCGCCCGCAGGTCGCCGAGGATCGAACGCAGGTGCCGCACGGCCTCGACGATGTTGCCCGTCCCGGCCTCGCCCTTGGACCGGATCATGGCGGCGCCCTCGGAGATACGCCGCAACGCCTCGCCCAGGTTCGTCGCCCCACACACGAAGGGCACGGTGAACGGCCACTTGTCGATGTGGTTGGCCTCGTCCGCCGGCGTCAGGACCTCGGACTCGTCGATGAAGTCGACGCCCAGCGACTGGAGCACCTGGGCCTCGGCGAAGTGCCCGATGCGGGCCTTCGCCATCACGGGGATCGTCACCGCATCGATGATCCCCTCGATCAGCAGCGGGTCGCTCATCCGCGCCACGCCGCCGTCACGGCGGATGTCGGCGGGCACCCGCTCGAGCGCCATGACGGACACGGCGCCGGCGTCCTCGGCGATCTTGGCCTGCTCGGCGTTGACGACGTCCATGACGACGCCGCCGCGCAGCATGTCCGCCAGCCCCCGCTTGACGGTGAAGGTCCCGGTGGATTCGACGCTCATAGCCCCAGTCTACGAGGGTGGCCGACCGCCCCTTCTCACCACTCGCTCAGTGCGGCGGCCCTCACCGACGTGGCGTCCAGGTCACCCGGCTCGACGGGGTCGTCACGATGCCCGACCGAGGGGTCGATCCACACCCAGCGGGTGGCACCGAAGCGTGACGGCGAGGCGAAGAACGATCCCGCACCCGGCTGCGGCGCCGCCTCCATGGCGCACAACGCGCCCAGCAGGCCGCTCGGGTAGCGCACGACCGACGCCGCGATCACATCCGCTCGATACTCCCGGTTCTCCCCCACGCAGCGGCGCAAGGTCTTCTCGCCACCCCACATCGTCGCCAGGGTGATGGCCACGCAGGACACTCCGTTGTCGCCCCGCTTCACGTGGGCCAGCTCGTGTGCGATCACGCCCTCGAGCTCCACGAGGGGGAGCGTGTTCAGCAGCCCGGACGTGACGACCAGGTCGGCGCGCCGGGCGTTCTCGCCGAGGGCGCACGCATTGGGAACGGGGTCGTCGAGGATGTGCAGCGTCGGCATGGACAGGCCGAAGGTGGCGCACAGGCCCTCGGTGACGTTGAACAGCCGCGGATCGTCGTCCTCGTCGGCCGGACGGGCGCCGATGCGCCGCAGCGCCAGCCGCGGGCTGAGTCGCCACATCGCGTACATCAGCACGCCGGCGGCAACCACGAAAGCAACGACCCCGACGATGATGTCGACGGCCACCGTCAACAGCGCGAAGAGGAGCAACGCCGGAATGACGGCGGTCCAGGCGCACAAGCGGACGATGCGCCGCCGGTTGGCGGCCAGCTCCTCGGGGAACACCATGGGCGACCCGAGGCTGTGCTGCGTGACGAGCGGCTCGGGGGGCGCCGCTGGAGCGAGCGCGACGGCCGTCCTCGGCTGACCCTGTCCACTCCGCGGACGCTGGCCTCCGCCCGAACGTGACCGGTTCCGGTTCCGATTGCTGCTGCCGCTTCCACTCCGCTGCCCGCCAGCACCCCCGCCTCGGTTGGCCCCGCCACCGCCACCGCCACCAGCGCCAGAGCGTTGGCCTCCCCCGCCGCTCGAGCCCTGACCCTTCTTCTGCTGCGCCGAGCCGCCGCCGCCACCCCCTGAGGGCCGATTGCGGTTGCGATTCCTGTTGCGGTTGCGGTTCCGATTGCCACCACCACCACCAGCGCCGCCGCCAGCGCCAGCGCCACCGCCGCCGGCACCACCCCCGCCTTTCGGCGGGTTGCCCGAAGGGTTGTTCTGGTCGGCCATGAAGGATGCAGCCTACGGCACGAACGCCCGTGCTTTTGACCTCCGTCGGCCCCCTCACCGAGACTGAGCGGGTGCGGCGGAGCACGAAGACCACGGCGGTTATCAGCATGTTCGCGGCCCTGGCGGCCGTCATCCCCCTCGTCGCGACCCCCACCCCTCCCGCCGCCGCGGCGCCCACCTTGGCCCTTCCGACGCCGGCCGACGCCAGCGGCGTCGTCTACCCGCTGACCTCGTTCCTCGACTGGGCGGAGAGCCCGCTCGACAACATCACCGATCCCGCACTCGGCGAGTACGCCCTCACCCAGATCGTCGACGAAGCCGCCACCGCAGTCGGCCAGCAGTTCCCCGGCGAGATCGCCGCCGCCTTCTCCGCCGACCCCGGCCCCGACGCCGGCACCGCCGCCGTCGACCTGTCCGAGCAGATGGCGTCCGAGCTCGTCCATCTGCGCCCCGTCGTCGCCGACGACGACGTCACCGACGTCGCCAATCCCGATTTCCTCCCCGACTTCGACCACAACGGCGTCTACGGCGACCCCGGCGACCTCGTCGCCATGGAGCAAGGGGCCCAGGGCGCCCAAGGGCTCGGCAGCCCGAGCACCCACCCGGCCAGCGGCGCGTTCCTCTACCCGTGCATCGCCGACAGCGGCGCGGTCACCTACGAGACGACGACCGGCGCCTGCGCGCCCCCCGCTACGCCCAACACGACGTACCGGACCGGGCTCGCCGAGCAGGAGACGATCATCGACGCCCGCGGCCTCGCCCTCGCCGCCACCGTCTGGCTCCCGGGCGCCGCGCTCAACCCGGCGACCGCCGACGCGCACACCTTCCCCGCGGTCGTCATCTCCGACGGGATCGCCTCCGACCAGAGCGACTACTTCTGGATAGCCATGACGCTCGCCGCCCAGGGCGACATCGTCCTCACCTACGACCCCGCCGGCCAGGGTGCGTCCGAAGGCAGTGCGGCCAACCTGTTCTCGCCCCCGACGACGGGTTGCATCTTCGGCGGCGCCTGCCACGACCTCGAAGACGTCGTCCGCTGGATGCTCGACGACCCCATCACGCCCATCGTCGACCTCGCCCGCTCCACGCCGCTCTTCCCGCTCACGGCCGACCCCACGCCGCCGAGTGACGCGGCGGCCGCCGTCGCCGGCAATCCCGACCTGCACAACCCCGACCTCGCACCCGCCGGCGCCAACGTCGACGACCCCGCCTTCGACCTGATCGACCCATCCCGCGTCGCCGTCGTCGGCCACTCGATGGGCGCCCTCAGCCTGCTCAACTACGTGGACTTCCAGAGCAAGGGCCCCGACGGCGCCGACGGTCAGCCCCTCCCCCCGCTCGCCGCCGGTGTCTCGCTCTCCGGCGCCGCGACCACGGCGGCGACGATCCCGATCCAGTTCCAGACGTCGGACTTCGACGGCTCACCGACGCTCGTGGGGCCGGCCGTGGCCGGGGTCGACTTCGGCGCCGCCGGCATGGGCATCGGCTACGAGGAGATCAAGCCGCTCTACGACCAACTGCGCACGGACGGGCCCGGCACGAGCGCGCTCTCGCTCATCGTCCTCGAAGGCGGCGTGCACACCGACTTCATCGACACGCCGTTCATCACGCGCACGCCGTGGTCCCTCTCGGTCTCGGCGCACTACGCCACCGCGTGGCTCGGCTGCTTCCTGCAGCGACGACGGCGCCGACTGCCTCACCGCCTCTCTGCCCGAGTCGCACCTGTCGTCGTCGTTCGCCAGCGAGATCACCCCGCCGGGCGGTGCGCTCCCCCGATCGAGCCACTGCATCACGGTGCCCACCACGGCGTCCCTGGCCGAATCGCCGTCACAGCTCGGCGCCGCCCTGTCGGGCCACCCCGACTACACCTGCACCCCCTGATCCCGGTGGCGGGCGCGTCCCGCGAAGACGAACCCCTACCTGTGGCGCAGCCTCGTCAGCTTGCGAGCGCCATCGTCACGGAGACACCGGCTCGACCTGGATCGGCCGCTCTTCGATCGCTGGCGCCGATGCAATGGCCCCGGTGATACGAGTGCGGTCCATGCCGAAAAAGGCAATGAGGGCACCGATCCCCGCAAAGACCGCGCCAAACCAGAAGGCAATCGAGAAGCCGTGGTTGAGCGCGTTTGTCTGGACCAGTGGCTCATGGCCGTGCGCGCCGATGAATCTCGTCGTTGCTGACACAGCGAGGGTGGAGAGGACCGCCACCCCGAGTGCCCCGCCGATCTGTTGGGTCGTCGTTATCAGTCCTGATGCGACGCCCGCCTCCTCATGCGCGACACCGCTCATGGCGCCGATGGTCACCGGCACGAACGAGAGGCCGAGTCCGACGCCCGCCAGAAGGAACCCAGGCAACAGGGTGCCGACGTAGGTGCCATGAGGCGAGATCTGGGCGAAATAGATGAGCCCGCCTGCCGCCAACGTCATGCCCGCGGTCATCACGAGTCGGACGCCGAACTTGGCCACCAGCGATTGTGCTGCTCCTGCCGCGACGATGATCGAGCCCGCGATCGCCAGATAACCGACTCCAGTCTTGAGGGCTGAGTACCCCAGGACCTGCTGCATGTACAGCGACAGGAAATAGAACATCGAGAAGATGGACGCGCCCAAAGCGAGCGAGACCATGTTGGACACGCTGAGGCTCCGGTTGCGAAAGGTCGAGAGGGGGACCAGGGCGGATTTCGTCCGGCGCTCGATGACGACGAACAGCGCGATGAGCACGAAGGCGATCGCCAGAGTCCCCAGTGTCTTCGCTGAGGCCCAACCCCAACTGGTGCTCTTGACCAGTGCGAACACCATCAAGACCAGGCCGCCGGTGAGAGTGACCGCGCCCGGGATGTCGAATCCCCGGTTCTCGTCCTCCGCGAGGGATGGCGTGAGGATGAAGAAGCTCGCCAGGACAACCAGCGAGCCGATCGGCACATTCACGTAGAAGATCCACTGCCAGCCGAACTCTTGGGTGAGCACTCCGCCGAGCAAGACTCCGAACGCGCCGCCGGCGCCAGCGATGGCCCCCCAGATGCTCAGGGCGGTGTTGCGCTCCCGGCCCTCCTCGAAGGTGACCGTGAGGATGGAGAGGGCGGCAGGAGACAGGATCGCGGCCCCGAGTCCCTGCACGGCCCGGGCTGTCACCAGCCAACCGGTCGAGGTAGCCAATCCGCAGAACAAGGAGGCCGTGGTGAAGAGCACCACGCCCGTCACGAATACCCGACGCCGTCCCAGCTTGTCGGCCACGCGGCCACCGAGCATGAGAAACCCACCAAACATCAGGGCGTAGGCGTTCAAGACCCACAGGAGATTCTGTTCGGAGAAGTGCAGGCCCCGCTGAATTGACGGCAGCGCCACGTTCACGATGGAGACATCGAGAATGACCATGAATTGGGCGACACAGATGACTGCAAGAGCGAGCCATTTCCGCGAGTCAGCTGTCATCATTCCTCCAGTTTTCAACGAAGGGTTCTGTGTGTTTGATACGGGTTCGCCCGCAGGTCAGACCACCCAAAGGAAGGGCCACTAGAGAACTGGCGGCCTTCCATTTGGGCTGGAGTGTCAGCTCGGTGGACGACAGTAGGTTCACCCTGTGACAAAGGGTCCTTCATGGCGATTCACTGTCATGCCGGCGATCTCCTGATCTGGTCCTGAAGCAATCCGTCTTTTCCACTACGACGAACGGATGGCTCAAAATTCGACAGGGAAATTGGTTTCATCGGATTGCCAGACCCAGAACGGGGAGTTGTACGAGCGTCGGTTGACGGAGATCCACGCTCCGTCTGGGAGCCTCCTCCGAGCGATCTACTCCCCGGCGCTGCCCTGTCGGGCCACCCCGACCACACCTGCACGACCTGATCCCGGGGGTCGGACCGCTTCCGAAGCAATCGGCAGCCAACGTCGTCATACTGATCGCATGGACCCCGTCAGCCGTACCGGCTCGATCTTCATCAACCGCCCACCAGAGGAGATCTACGCCCTCATCTCCGACGTGACGCGCATGGGCGAGTGGAGCCCGGTGTGCAAAGAGTGTTGGTGGGACGAGGGGGCCGGACCCACGGTGGGGGCAATTTTCACCGGTCGCAACATCACGCCCGAGCGCACCTGGGAAACGCGGTCGGAGGTCGTGGCCGCCAAACCCGGAAGCGAGTTCGCGTGGGTCGTGGCCGAGCCGCCGACCCGTGCCCGCTGGGGCTACACCCTGAACCCGGTATCGGGCGGGACCGAGGTCACGGAGACCTGGGAGCTCCCGCCCGAGGGCCAGGCCCTGTTCGAGCAGCGCTTCCCCGACGACGCTCCGGCGCAGATCGCCGCCCGGGCCACCGCCGCGGAGGAAGGTATCCCGGCGACCTTGGCTGCCATCAAGAAGTCTGCCGAGAGCTAGGTCCGCCGCAGTCCCAAAACGAACACCGCAAACGTCTGGGATAAATCCTCGCTATGCCACCTGAACCGAGCTAGCCCGGGAAGTCGCGGAAGGGACGACCTCTCCATGCTCTCGGAGCGACTCAATGTGCAGCGTGATTGCCTCTCGGATGTTCGTAGTGACTTCTTCGATCGTTGTTCCCGTGGCAACGCAGCCGGGCAGATCGGGGACGTAAGCGGAGTAATTCCCTCCAGCATCTTCGATTACCACCGCGTACTCGGTCATCGCTGTCTCCGCACCAATCCTGCTTGCCGCACGATGGTACCAACCGTGCTTCTCGCCAGGTCATCCCCATCCAACGTCGTTTGATGATCCACGCGCCGGCGGGCTAACCCGCGCCGCCGGTTGTTGCGACCGATTCGCACCGGACCGGCAACACATCGTTGTGAGGCCCGCCACTACGGTGGGTCGGTCGATCCGATCGACAGCTGAACCTGGACGAAGGAGGGGGGGCCAGTGTTCATCATCTTCGGCTTCAAGCGGAAGCCGCACCGCCTCGGCGACGATCCTCGCCTTGTGTGCCGTCTGTCAGGCGACGGCCGCGCACGATCTCTCGAGCGTGCGCACGCTTCTTCCGCTTGTTCTTCGTGCCGTTCGTGCCGCTGCCGACCTCGTACCGGACCAGTTGTAAGACGTGCGGCACGTCGACCACCGTGTCGGCCGAACACGCCGACCGCCTCTTGGCCAGCGCTCCGCACGTCGACACCCGAGCCCGAGGCTGAGTTGGCCGGCGTTCCCGCGGCCGCCTAGGACCGGCGCGCCCCGTACGACGCGATGGCGCGCTCGTACACGTCGACATAACGCTGGGCCAGGGTATCCATCGACCAGTTGCGGGCGTGCTCCAGCGCGGCCTTGCGTGCCTCGGCCGCGGACTGTCCGCTGCCCTCCACTGCATCCGCCAACGCCACGCCCAACGCACGGGCGAGCGCCGCCTTGTCGCCCGGCGGCACCAGTGCGGCGTGCCCGCCGGCGGCCATGCGATAGCCCTCGATGTCCGACGCCACCACCGCGCAGCCGGCCGCCATGCCCTCGAGCAGCACGATGCCGAAGGACTCGCCGTGCAGCGAGGGCGCACACAGCACGTCGGCGCCGGCGAGACGCGCCGCCTTGTCCTCCTCGCTCAGGACACCGAGCCAGTGCACCCGGTCCGACTCGGGGTGCCGGCGACGCTGTACCTCGGTCGCCGCTCCCTCGCCGGCCACCCACAACACGGCGGGACGGTCCACCATCTCGAAGGCGTCGAGCAGGACGCCGAGGCCCTTGCGTTGTTCGTGGCGGCCGATGAACAACACCGTGGGCCGGCGCGGCTCATGGTCGTCACGCAGGGGGGCGGCGGATTCGTAGCGGTCCACGTCGACCCCGTTGAAGAGCACCTCGAAATTGCCGCCGCTGGACTGCTCCCCGGTCGTGCGGGCGGCGTCCGAGACGGCCACGCGGACGTCCATGCGGCGCCCGACGAGTTCGACCAACGGCTTCAGCGGCCGAACCCAAGCGGAGAGGCCGGCGCGGTGATACGTGCCCGACCATCGGCAACGGGTCGGTCAGGACGAGGCCGTAGGCGGCCATTGGGGCCAGCGGCTCGTGCACGTGCACGACGTCGAAGTCACCGGCGCGGATGAAGCGCTCGGCGCGGGCGGCGAGCGTGGGCCACAAGGCGACGGGCGCCACGGACCCGTTCGAGTGGAGGTCGGTGGGGCGACCCACGACGTAGTGCTCGCCGACCGCCTCGGGGAAGGGGACGCCGGGTTCGGCGGGGCCGACGACCGTCACGTCGTGTCCGAGGGCACGCAAGGACCGGGACAGCCCGATGACCTGTCCCTGCACGCCGCCGGGGCGGGTCAGCGCGTAGGGCGACAGCATGGCGATCCTCATGGCGTCAGTGCGGGTCGCTCGGCCAATTCGGCTGGTATATGTGCCACTGTTCGGGCGCGCGTCGGATGTCGTGCTCGAAGACATGCGCGAGGTCCTGGGTGATGCGCGCGACGTCCTGGCGCAGCGTTCCCTTCCTCGTCGTGTCCATCGGCGGGTGCACCACGCCAGTGTGCCAGTTGCGTCCGGGCCCCGAATAGACACACACCGGGATGAGCGGCGCCCCGGTGCGGATCGCCAGGGTGGCCGCGCCCCCGGGCAGCGTCGTGCGCTCGCCGAAGAACTCGACCTCGACGCCGTTGCCCACGAGGTCGCGGTCGCTGACGAGCCCGGCGAGCTCGTTCTTCTTGAGGGCCCGGATGCAGCGCGGCGCTCGACCCCTCGCCGAGCGGCGCGGCCGTGAGGCCCATGGCGGCGCGCTTCGCGACGAACCACTCGAAGAGCTCCTCGGGCTCGAGCACCTCCACGACCGCCGTCATCGGCATGCCCTCGAGGGCGAGCCAGTAGCCGCCCCACTCCCAGCTGCCGACGTGGGGCAGCGCCATCACGATGCCCTTGCCGTCGGCCATCGCCTTGGTCAGGTGCTCGCGCCCGCTCTCGAGCCGCCAACGCAGCCGCACGCCCGCTTCGGTCTCGTAGGGCAGGCGGGCGCCGTCGGCCCAGTAGCGGGCGTAGTAGTCGAAGCTCCGCCTGCTGAGGCGGCGGACGAGGGCGGGGTCGGGCTCGACGCCGTCGGGGCACTCGCTGGCGAGCACGCGGCGCATGTGACGCTCGTGCATCTCGAGCGCGGGCCCGCCGCGCAGGGCCATCACACCCGCCACGCCGCGGGCGACACCTTGGGCCAACGGCTCGGGCATGTGGCCCATGGCCGCGCCCAGGCCGGTGTAGGTGAGGTAGTGCGCCTTGTCGCGCCATCGGGCCGGAAGGGTCCGTGGCCGCGGCCGTCGGGGGCGACGACGTCGTCAGTGGGCACGCAGCGCCTCCGAGCGGGCGGCGGCGGCGGTCGATGGCGTGTGGGTCAGGAGGGTGAGCCGGGCGAAGGCGGTGAGGGGCGGCGGGTGCTGAACCGCCGAGGTGTGCCGCCGGACGTCGTGCGGTGCCTGCCCTCGGCGCGCCGGCGCTCGCGCATCGTGCGGCTCGAGCGGCTCGAGAGCGCCTCTTGGCGGCGGGCGCGCCAGCGACCGACGGGGGCGCCGGACGTCGTGCGGCGGGTGCGGGGGGTCCGGGGGGCGCGCATGGAGCGGCCGGAGGCGTGGGCGGCGTGGGTGGACGCCCGGGACTCGCGCCAGGTGCGCCAGCGCGAGTCGACCCGGCCCTCGCGCCAGGCCTCGATGCGGCGGGCGATGACGGCGTCGCGGCCGGAGGCGGCGTTCCAGACCTTGACGAAGCGGGCGATGGCGGTGAAGGAGGTGAGGACGAGGAGGACCCAGAGGACGGGCACGAAGATGGTGGCGCTCAAGCAGGCCGATGCCGAAGAGGAACATCCGCTCGCCGCGCTCCATCAGGCCGCCCTTGGCCGGGAGGCCGAGCGACTCCGCCTTGGCCCGTTCGTAGGAGACGAGCGCGGTCACCCCCAGGATGGCCATGGGCAGAAGCGCGAGGTGGCCATCGCCTCGGGAAAGGAGATACCAGGAGGCGCCGAACATGACGACGGCGTCGGCGACGCGGTCGGTGACGGAGTCGAAGAACGCGCCGCGGACGGACGCGGTGCCCGCGGCTTTGGCGACGGGGCCATCGAGGAGGTCGTGCAGGCCGGTGAGGATGAGAGTGACGATGGCCCAGTGGAGGTGGCCGGTGGCCACGAGAACGGCCGTCGCCGTCGCCGAGATCAGGCCCGTGGCCGTGAGCACGTCAGCGGTGATGCCATGGCGGTGGAGGGCCTGTCCGACCGGACCCGTGGTCCGGTCGACGCCGTTACGCCAGCGGCCGTCGAACATACGACTGCGACTCCTTGTCGTGCGCCGGCCTGCGGAAAGGCGGCGCTGCGTGAGAGCCAGTTTACCATCCGGTCGCCAAACGGCCCGGGTAGGCACGTGCGGTTTATCCAGGGTGGCGGGCGTTGCAACGCCCGGTCGGGACCCCGTCTGGGCAGCGTACCCGCTGGTCGGCGGGGCGGGTGGCGCCAATCCTCGGCGGCGGCTGCGCCGTACCATCGGCGCCGGAAGAAGGAAGAGGAGAGTGTGGTGAGGAATCGGGCCGTATCGAGGATCGGGGGCCGGGCCGGGCGCCTGGCGGTCCTGGCGCTCGCGGCGCTGGCGACGGGGGCGCTCGGGGTCGTGACGGCGGCGGCGGGCCCGGCCGGCGCCAGCCCGAAGGCGACGTCGGTGAAGGCGGTCGAGACCGAGTTCCACATCGCGCTGTCGAAGAAGACGTACGCCCCGGGGCGCTACACGTTCGTCGCCGAGAACAAGGGCCACGTGACGCACGCCCTGGAGATCACGGGGCCGGGGCTGCACAGCCCGCACACCAAGAACCTCAACCCGGGGCAGAGCGCCAAGCTGACCGTGACGTTCAAGCAGGGCACCTACGACGTGTTCTGCCCGGTGCCGGGGCACAAGATGCTGGGGATGAACGTGAACCTGAGCGTGGGCGTGGCCACGACGACGGCCACGACGATGGGGTCGATGTGAGCGGCGGCGCGTGCCGGGCCGAAGACCTGGTCGGATAGCCTCGCCGTGGGGAGCTGCCCGGGGCGGGGACGTCTGCGGGCCGACGTGTGAGCGTGTGAGCGTGTGAGGGCGTTGTCGAGGTGACGGAGCCGGTGTCCGAGCCACAGAGCGCGGGGAAGCCGCACATCACGGTGCTGCCGGACCCGACGCTGGACGTCTCCATCGTCGTGCCGTACTACAACCCGGGGCTGCGGCTGCGCTCGACGGTCGAGCACATGGTGCGCGTGCTGGACGCGTCGGGCATGACGTTCGAGATCATCGCCGTCTCCGACGGCTCGACCGACGGCAGCCCGTTCACGCTGGCGGGGTTCCCCGAGTCCATGGTGCGGCGGATGGACTTCGCCACGAACGCCGGGAAGGGGGCGGCGCTGCGGGCGGGGCTGGGGATGGGGCGGGGGCGCTATCTCGGGTTCATCGACGCCGACGGCGACATCTCCCCCGAGTTCCTGGCGCCGTTCGTGTCGATCATGCGGACCGAGGAGCCCGACATCATCATCGGGAGCAAGCGCCACCCCGAGTCGTCGGTGCACTACCCGCCGCTGCGCCGGCTGTACTCGTGGGGGTACCAGCACCTGATCCACCTGTTGTTCCGCCTGAAGGTGCGCGACACGCAGGTCGGGATCAAGCTCGTGGACCGCCGCGTGATCGCCGACGTGCTGCCGTTGCTGCGCGAGAGCCGCTTCGCGCTCGACCTCGAGCTGCTCGTGCTGGCGCACCGGCTCGGGTACACGAAGATCGTGGAGGCGCCGGTGCGGATCGACGAGCGGTTCGGCTCGACGATCTCGCTCAAGGCGGTGTGGCTCCTGCTCGTCGACACGCTCGCGCTGTTCGTGCGCTACTCCATCCGCCGCCAGTACGACCCGGCGCTGCGGGAACGGTCGAACGGCCGCCGCTCGGGATGAAGAAGCAGAAGAAACGTCGTCGACGGGCCGAGGACGAGCTGGTCTACCGGCTCCTCGAGAACGGTGATCTCGACGGCCTGGCCGATCTGCTGAACGACTACGCCGGCCGCCCGGTGGCCGACGTGACCGACGAGGGGCTGGGGCTGATCCCGGGCGCGGTCGAATCTGACCTCTACGAGTTCCGCCGGCGCGTCCGCGAGGACCCGGGCGGGGCGCTCGACCTGGTCCGGGGCGTGCCGCTGGCCGGGCTGGACGCACCCTGGGCCGTGCCGCTGCGGGCGGAGATCCAGGCCGAGATCGTTGCCGCCGCCCACGCCGCGTGCCGGCTCGACCCCACGAACACGGCCGAGTACCTGCGCCAGGGCCTCACCGGCGCGCCGCTGGACGCCTCGCTCTGGATCGCCCTGTTCGGCGTGGCCCGCCGGTCCAAGCCCACGTTGGACATGGCGTACGGATGGGCGCGCGACACCTACGCCACGGCCGCTCCGGGCGCCGTCCCGGCGGACGTCACGCGCGAGTACGAGCGCTGCCTGCGCGCGCTGCGGGCCCGCTGAGCCGGAACTTAGCTCGGCCTCTCGACCGCAACGCCAAGACCCTGGGCGGCGTCGGCCATCCGAGCGTCGTACGTGACGACGGCCCGCAGGTCCGCTCCGACGACCTGCACCGCGGCGAGATGGATCGCATCGAGGCTGCGCAACTGGACATGCGGGGCCAAGGTCGCGGCGCGGTCGAGCACCTCGGTGCTCAGCAGGATCTGGTCGAGCCGGGAGAGCTGTCGGCGCGCCTGCGCCAGCGCGGCAGGCCCGCCCGAGAGGACCGCTCGGCACACCTCGACGCGCGCCAGTGCGCTCGTCACCAGCCCCTCGCCACGGTGACGACGCAGGAAACGCCGCAACGCGTCCGACTCCGTCTCGCGCTGGACAAGCTTCACCAAGGCGGACGAGTCGAGGTAGAGCCTCATCGCTCTTCGGCCCGCAGCGCCGCCAGTCGGGCCGAGGCGTCGACGCCGTAGTCGCGCGGTGCGTCATCGACCACGTCGCCCTCACCGGTCGCGGCAAGAACCTGACCGCTGGCCACGAGGTCCTGCCACGGGTCTGCATTGGTCGGAACGAGGAGCGCGACCGGCCGCCCTCGATCGGTCACCTCGATCGTCTCCCCCGTCGCCACCCGGGCGAGGTAGCGACTGGCGTGTTGGCGCAGCTCTCTGACTCCGATCCGTTCCATCGTGCTACATAGTAGCACTCTGGAACCCGGGTCGGGCCCCGCGTGAGCGTAAATTCGGCCCTCCCTGGCGGTTTGGTGACTGGAGGCCCAGTGGGGCGGAACGAGGACGGCATCAGCAGCAGCCTCGGGATCCTGTTCGGCCTCGCCGGGCTGCTCGTGGTGATCCTGATCGTGGCGGTCATCTCGGCGGCGACGCTGTCGGACTCGACCACGTCGACGACCACGACGTCCGTCAACCAGACGCCCGGCACCAACGAGGCGACCTCGAGGGTGGGATCGACCACGACCTCGACCACGGCCGGGACGTCGGGCATCCCGGCGGCGGCCGCGGTCGCGGACTGCCGGTCCGACGCGACGGACGTCGAGACCGCGCTGGCGGCGTACCAGGCGGCGACGGGCGCCTACCCCACGCCCCCGGCGCCGTGGGGCGCCGCCACCTACCCGACCAATTTCGCCCCGCTCACGGGCGCGACCCCGCCGGGGCCGTACCTCAAGATGCCGCCGGGCGACACCCTCTACGTGGTCCTCTGGGACTCGGCCGGCCACGTGTGGGTCGAGCCGCCGGGCACGTTCACCCCGACGTACGACGCCGCCAACGATGCGACGAACGCCTCGGCGTGCGCCCGGGTGGCCCGCTGAGGGCCTGAGGCCGCCCGAGCAAGGCCGTCCCCCCCGGTCGTACACTCGGGATGAACGAGCCAGTCAGGCCCGGTGCTGCAGGGGAGGGACCAGGTGCCACACGACCCGACCGCTATCCGCAACGTTGCCCTTGTCGGGCATCACGGTGCGGGCAAGACGACCCTGGCCGAGGCGCTGCTGGCCGTCACCGGCGCCATCGCCCGGCGGGGCTCGGTGGAGAAGGGCACGACGGTCATGGACTTCGAGCCCGAGGAGGTGGCGCGCCAGCTGACCATCTCGACGAGCCTGGCGCCCTTCACGGTCAACGGCGTGAAGGTGAACCTGCTGGACACGCCCGGCTACGCCGACTTCGCCGGCGAGATGATCACCGCGCTGTCCAACGTGGACCTGGCGGTGGTCGTCGTCAGCGCCACCGACGGCGTCCAGGCGCAGACCGAGGACGCGCTGGCGGGCCGCCGCCGCCCTCGGCGTGCCGCGGGTGATCGTCATCAACAAGCTCGACCGCGAGCGCGCCGACTTCGACCGCACGCTGGCGCAGATCCGTGACACCTTCGGCGCCGGCGTGGCGCCGGTGGAGCTGCCCATCGGCCACGAGGCCGACTTCCACGGCGTGATCGACCTGCTCGACGACACCGCCACCCACTACGACAACCCGGTCGCCGGCGGCGCGGTGGACGGCACGGTCCCGCCGGCGGGGCACGAGGGGCCGATCCCCGACGAGCTGGTGGACGAGGAGCACACGGTCCACGAGCAACTCGTCGAGGGCATCGTCGTCGGGGACGACGACCTGATGGAGCGCTACCTCAACGGCGAGACGCTCGACTACACGGAGCTCGAGAAGAGCCTGGCCGGCGGCGTGGCGTCGGCCAGCGTCTTCCCGGTCTTGTGCTGCTCGGCCGCCAGCGGCGTGGGGGTGGACCGCCTGGCCCGGCTGATCGAGGAGCTGTGCCCGACCCCGGCGTCACGGCCGCCGCTGTTGGCCGCCGCGGGCACCGAGACGATCGAGGTCCCGTCGGACCCGGGCGGGCCGACCGTCCTCACCGTGACCAAGACGTTCAACGACGGCCACACCGGCAAGATGTCGCTCTGCAAGGTGGTCTCGGGCACGCTGGCGCCCGACACCGTCCTGGTCAACACGCGCACGCGCGAGGAGGAGCGGCTGCACGCCCTCCAGAGCATCGCCGGGCACGCCACCGCGCCGGCCACCACCGTCGCCGCGGGCGACTTCGTGGCGGTGCCGCGGCTGAACGGGACGCGGACCGGCGACACGCTGGCCCAGAAGGGCCAGCCGATCAGCCTGGAGGCGCCCGCGCTGGCGCCGCCGGCCCTGCAGGTGGCGGTCAAGCCGGCCGACGCGGGCCGACGACGACAAGCTGATGTCGGCGCTGCAGCGCCTCTGCGACGAGGACCCGACGCTGACGCGTGAGCCGCGACGACGAGACGCACCAGACGATCTTGGGGGTGAGCGGCGAGGTGCATCTCGCGGTGACGGTCGAGCGGCTGGAGCGCAAGTGCAACGTGCACGTCGAGCGCGAGGACCTCCGCATCGCCTACCGCGAGACGATCACCAGGGCGGCGCAGGCGGAGGGGAAGCACAAGAAGCAGTCGGGCGGGCACGGCCAGTTCGGCGTCTGCCACCTCCGCCTCGAGCCGCTCGGGCGCGGCGAGGGCTTCGCGTTCCACGACGAGGTCGTGGGCGGGGCCATCCCGCGCCAGTACATCCCCGCCGTGGAGAAGGGCGTGCGTGGAGACGTTCGCCGGGGGCGGGCTGCTCGGCTACCCGATCGTCGACGTCTCGGTGACGGTCGACGACGGCAAGGCGCACTCCGTCGACTCGAACGAGGTCAGCTTCAAGATGGCCGCCGCGCAGGCGATCCGCGCCGCCATGGCGGAGGCCGGGCCGATCGTGCTCGAGCCGGTCAGCAAGCTCGTCGTGACGATCCCCGACGACTGCCAGGGCGACGTGCTGGGCGACCTGAGCTCCCGGCGGGCCCGCATCGTCGGGACGGACCAGGCCGACCTCGACGGCTACCAGACGGTGACCGCCACCGTGCCGACGGCCGAGATCACCCGCTACGCCGTCGACCTGCGGGCGCTGACGGCGGGCGTGGCTCCTTCTCGGCGTCCCACGACCGCTACGACGCGGTGCCCGAGCACCTGGTGACGTCGATCCCGAAGGTGGACGCCTGGCCAACCCGCTCACGGCGGCGGGGCCTGCTCGTCGCCCTCGAGCCCGATGGAGGTCCTCGGCTATCGCCACGACCTCGTCCAGGGTGAAGCGGACGCTCACCACCGGATGCGCCGGCCAACGGACGCTCCGAGCCGTCAGCGAGGTGAACGAAGGTGCGTGACGTGCCTCGGGCCGAAAGGCACGAACCCCGTGCGACAGGTCGATCACGGGAAGACGCCCCGTCCGCACGGCGAGGATGAACTCACAGCGCGCCGAGTCCCGACGACCTGAGGGCGTCGGCCGGCGACAGCAAGCCGCCGGGACGACCTCACGGCGGGTCTCGGCGCGCCGTCGGGCCCGCACGACGTTCGGTTGGCTCATGGCACCGACGAGCTCGCCGATGGCACGGGACGAGAGCCCGGCCCGGTGGGCGTCGACGATGGCCGAGTCCCGGATCAGCGCGCGTCATGAACTCCTCCACCCGGGCCCGCTGGTACTCCGCCTCGGCCTCGACGAGGCGCTGCCGGGCCACGCTCGATTTCTGACGGGACGGACGGGTTCGGGCTGAGCCATATATCACCATGATATGGGTCGAGGTTGCGGGGTCGGTCGCAAGGCTCGGTTGGCACGCGAGATGAACGGTCGCGCCGCGCTCAGAGCTGCGGCGGTGGACGCCCAACTAACCCTCCTCGGCCTCGATCACCGCCAGCCCCTACTCGAGCGTCGGATAGAAGCGGTCGCCGTCGATCGTCTCGAAGAGGCCGTAGCGCTGCACCAGGTCCTGGAGTCGGCCCGCGCATCTCGACGAACGCGAGGTGGGTGCCGCGGCGTTGAGCTCCTCGGTCGAGCTGTTCGAGCATCTGCGCTGCCGACACGTCGACGTCCGTCACGGCCTCGCACTGGAGCACGACCCACGCGGGGGCGCGCTCGGCCACGAGACGGCGCACGGCCGTCCGGAAGGCCGATGGCGTTGGCGAAGAACAGCGGGGCCTCCCAGCGGAACACGACGACGCCGGGCAGCTCCGTGCTCTCCGGGTAGCGTCGAGGTGGCGTGCCAGCCGTGCAGTCGGGCACGTACCCGAGGACGTGCCCCTTGGGCCGCCAGCCCCGGCGGAAGTACAGGACGACGGCCAGGGCGATGGCGATGACGATGCCCTGGAGGACGCCGAGCACGATCGACCCCGAGGCTGGCGATCAAGCGAGAGGAAGAGGGCGCTCTTGCGGACCCGCCAGAACCGGACGGAGCGCGTCGAGGTCGAGCAGCGACAGGGCCGCCCTGATCAGCACGGCGGCCAGCGCCGACTGCGGGAGGTCGGCCAGCAGGGAGTTGAAGAAGAGCAGCAGCACGACCACGACGGCCGGCGCCGACCACCGACGCCAGCTGGGACTTGGCTCCGGCCTGCTCGACGACCGCGGTACGCGAGCCGCTGGTCGACACGGCGAATCCCTGCAGGCATCCCGCCACCAGGTTGGCCGCTCCGATGCCGATCATCTCCTGGTTGGGGTCGACCTCCTCACCCCGGCGGGCCCCGAAACTCGACGACGTGGCGATGGTGTCGGCCAGGGAGACGAGGGTGATGCCGACCGCGGCGATCATGAGCGGCCCGATGTCGGAGAACCTGGTCCACGGCAGCGACGGCCGCGGGAGGCCGCGGGGCAGGGAGCCCACCGTCGGAACGCCGTGGTCGTGCAGTCCGAATACGGCCGAGACGACGGTGGCGGCGACGATGGCGACCAGCACCGCCGGGAGGCGTCCGGATGATCCGGGGCAGGCACGACGAGGACGGCCAGCACACCGAGACCCACGGCAGGGCGGCGCCGACCGTCTGGTCCAGGTGCGTGACGAACGCCTTGACCTCGGGCCCGAAGCCCTAGGCGTCGGTCGAGAAGCCGAAGAGCTTCGGCAGCTGCCCGACGATGATGACCACGGCCAGGCCGTTCATGTAGCCGACCTGGACCTCGCTCGACAGCAGGTCGGCGACGAACCCCAGCTTGGCCAGCCCATGCCCGATCTCGATGAGCGCCACGATGACCGCGAGCATGCCGGCCAGGGCGATGGCCCGGTGGGGGTCGCCCGCGGCCAGGAGGGGCACCGATGGCGGCGAAGATCATCGGCGAGATCGACGAGTCGGGACCGAGGACCAGCACCCGCGAGGGCCGAAGACGGCGTAGCCGAGCAGGCAGCCGACGGTCGTGTAGAGGCCGGTCACCGGCGGCAGGCCGGCCAGCTCGGCGTACGCCATGCCCTGGGGCACCAGGATGGCGGCCAGCACGAGCCCGGCGACGATGTCCGGTCGGAGCCACTTGGAGTCGTAGCCCCGCACCGCCGGACGCCCGGCACCCACCGGGTCAGGCGATCGAGGTGGGCGGCCGG
>CAWGCO010000013.1:0-6186 GCA_963821105.1 uncultured Acidimicrobiaceae bacterium | reverse complement strand
GGTGGCGAATGGCGGGACGGCGAGGAGTTCTTCGGCGAGCTCCTCTCCACCACCTGGCTCGTGCTGCAGGCATGGTCCGGGCAGGATCGCCCCTACGCCGTCCTCGACCTCCTGTCCGCCATCCGCTGTCGTCTACGACGCCAGCTCTTCCGGTCGAAGGAACTGGACGGCCGATCCGCCCCGCTCGGTCCCGACATGGCCGAAAGGGATTCCAGCTCGTCCCGACGCGAGACCGACCTGGAGGAGCTGACCCGCATGCTGATCGACCTGCAGCAGGAGGGGATGCGGCCCGACGAGGTCCAGGTCCTCTACGCCCATCACGTCCTCGGATACTCCATAGCGGAGTTGAGTGTTCTGACCGGACGTGACCGCCGCGCCCTCTACCCGCTGTTGCGATCGCGGTCAGCGCCGCCTGTGCGCCTGACCGGCGAGTGCGCCAGGCGTGACGCGTGCGTATCGTGTGCCCGTGCCCGTGTTTGGCGGAGGGCCCGAAGCTGCCGAAGGCTTGCGCTCCAGAGTTGCTCGCGGCCGCCCCAATTGGTGGGTCATCCTCGCGGTGTCGCTGGGCCTCATGGCCCTGCTGGTGGCGACCGCGGGAGGCACGCCACCGGCGCCACGCCGCGCCGGCGGTGATGCCGATGCCCAGGCGGCGTCCCGGACGTCGCCGCGTGCCGGCCGCGCCGGGGCGGCCCCGTTGACCCCGACGACGACCACGACGACGGCGGCGACGACAACGACGGGCGCAGCAGCAGCGCCAACTTCGGGCGGGGCCGACCTTGCCTCCTCGGCCCGCACGGCGGCGGCGTCCGGCACTGCCGGCGCGCCGCCGGCTGCGGCACCGAGTGTCACCACGACGACCCTGGCACCGGCGACCACCACGACGACCACCGCGGCCGGCGCACCGAGCCCATCGGTGGCGGCCGACCGCACACAGACACAGGGCTACCTCAATCCCCCGCTCCAGGCGTCGAACCAGTTCGGCTTCACCGGGACCGGTGCCATGGAGATCTCCGTGGTCTGGTCGGGGGACACGTACCTCACCATGGCGGTCAGCTGCCCGGGCGGGGACCAGAACGTCGGCGGGACGTCCGCCATGGCCGCGTCGCTGCCCGACGCCAGCGGGAGCTGCCTGGCCACCGTCAGCGAGCCCACGTCGGAATCGACGTCGTTGACGTACACCATCACCATCGGCCCAGCCGGTGGGTAGCACGGCCCGACGCGGTCGCCCGAGTCGGATCCTCGACATCGTCGGCGCCGCGGTCGCCGCCTTGCTCGCCTTCACGGCCGTGCCGGCCGTGCTCGTCCTGGTCGTGGGCAATCCGCTGGCCGGCGGCCTGGGGCACGCCTGGCGGCCGCTGCCCCGCGATGCTCTCTGCCTCCTCGTCGTGGCGGCCTGGGTGGCCTGGGTGGCCTGCTGCGCGCAACTGCTCCGAGCGGTGGCGGCGCACGTGCGCAGCGGCGAGGTCGGGCTGCGCCGGGGCTCGTCGGTCCTCGATCGCCTGGCGGCACGCATCGCCTTCGGGGTGCTCGCCCTCACGACGCTCGGCGCGCCCCTTTCGCTGGCGGCCGGAGCAGGGGCCAGCTCTCCGGTCGGCGGCGGGCAGACGTCCTCGATCTCCTCGCTGACGGCGGCCGTCCCGGCCGGCGCCGCGACGTCCCCGACGACCGTCGCGCTGTCGGCCCCGACCTATGCCGTGCAGCCGGGCGACACGCTCTGGCGGATCGCGGACGATCTCCTGGGCGACGGGGCGGATTGGACGTCGCTGGCTGCACTCAACCTCGGCCGCGACCTCGGTGGTGGCGCAGTGTTCGTGGATCCGGATCGGCTGCGCGAGGGCTGGCGCCTCCGCCTCCCCACCGACGCCGACCGCCCGGCCGGCGGCGATGCCGCACGAGCCGGAAACACGCACGCCCGTCGCGCCACCCAGGCAGCGCGCTCCGAGCCCGACGGTCATCTGCCCGAGTTGATCGCCCTCGGCCTCGGCTCGTTGGCCTGCGCCGCGTTGGCCCGGCGCGCCGCGTCCCGCCGCAGAGTGGGCGCGCGCTTCAGCGGCGATCCGGCCCTGGAGCCGGCGCCGTCGGAGGGCGCACAGGACGCGGCGACCTTGCTGCAGCGATTCAGTGGTGTGCCGGCACTGCATTCCTTCGAGGCCGCCAATTGCCTGCTGGGCCTGTCCCTCGACGGTGCAGCCTCCGGCCCGACCGTCCGGGCCGTCTGCGTCTCGGACTCCGGCGTCACGTTCTGCTTCGCCGGGGTCCATCCCGAAGAGCCTCCCGAGGGCTTCGTGCGCGTGAGGGACGACACCGCGTGGCACGTCAGCCACGCTGCCCTCGAGAGTCACGACCCTTCGTTCCCGTACCTTCCCGTCGTGCTTCCCATCGGCGACGACGCCGAGGGGACCTGGCTCGTCCCACTCGAGCCCGGCGATGTGCTGCCCGTCCTCGGAGAGGCGGCCCCTGCGCTCTGGCGCGCTGCACGCGGCGCCGTCGGCTCCTGGGCCTGGTCCGAGATGGTCCTCGTGACCGAGGATCCACAGGATGCGGCCTTCCGCGCCGAGGCCGCCGCCGATCCGCTCCTGGCTCGGCGTCTCCTCTTCTGCGGGGACCCGGCGACGCTCCCGGTCGGGCTGGCCGCTCGCTGTGCGGTGATCACCATGCAGCCGGTCGCCGCGAGCGACCTCACCGTCCTGGTCGATCGTCGGGCCGCCACCATCCACCCCATCGGCCAGGTCGTCCGACCGCACCTCCAGTCGGCGGAGACGGCCGAGCAGATTGCCGAACTGGTCGCGCCGCCCCCGGAGGGCGACCGCGACCGCATGCCGGCGATCTCCGCCCTTGGCCGGGAAGCGGGCGGAGCGCAGGGCACGACGACGACACTCGATCCCGGAGCGGTCGACGTGCGCCTCCTCACCATGACGCCGCGCCTGGACGGGCTCCAAGACGACCTCCCACCCAATCGGGCTCGCCGGGCGGTCGAGCTCGTCGCCTACCTGGCGCTGCACCAGCCCGACGTCATTACGAGCGACCGCCTCCGCACGCGGGTGCTCGGGTCCTCCGACGCCGACGCCGCGTCGAAGACGCTCTTCAACACGGCCTACGCGGCCCGCCGCGCCATGGGCGTCGACGAGAACGGCGAACCGCTCTTTCCCGCGGGGACGCGTCACGGCCTCTACCAACTCTCGCCCCGGGTCACCGTCGACGTACACCGCGCGGCGGAGCTCGCCGCCGAGGCGAAGGTGCAGACCGACCCGGCCGCGGCCATCGCCTACTTCCGCGCCGCGCTGTCTCTCGTGGAGGGCGAGCCGTTGGCCAATGCCCTGTCGGGGTACGCCTGGTGGGAGGCGGAGGGCCATGGCGGGCGTCTTGCCGCCGTGCTCGTCGACGCCGCGTGTGTCATGGCCTCGCTGGCGTCCGACGCCGGGCTCTTCGATCTGGCCCGGTGGGGCCTCGAGCAAGCACGGATCGTGGAGCCCTACAGCGAGACGCTCTCCCGCTCCGCCATGCAACTGGCTGCGGCAGAAGGTGACGCGGACCGTCTCCGCCAGGAGTGGCGGGAGTGCCAGCGCCGGGTCGACGCGCTGGACCCGGGCGGATCGCCGTCAGCGCGGACGGAATCCCTCTACGGCGAGTTGTCGCGTCGGGTCCTCGTCGGTGCGGCGCTGCCCGACGGCGTTCCCGCCCGTGCCCTGCCGGACAGCAGCGACTAAACGCCGGCTGCTTCTCCGTAGAGCTGCACGACGTCCTCGAGGCGCGCCACCCGACTGCCCTTTACGAGGGCGGCATCGCCCGGGCCCAGCGTGTGAAGCAGCGCGACGGCGTCGTCGACGGTGCTCACCTGTGCCGGCCCGTAGAGCGCTGTCTCGTAGCCGACCACTTCGATTCCGAGCTCGTCTGCCAACCGGGCCGCCCGTCGGTGTTCGGCCTCGGTCTCGGAGCCCAGCTCGGCCATCAGCCCGAGCACAGCCAGCTTCCGACCGGGCGGCAGCGACGCGAGCGAGCGCAGCGCCGCCTCGGTGGAGGCCGGGTTGGCGTTGTAGCAGTCCACGACCAGGACGGGACCGCCGGGGACGTGCCGCACCTCCATGCGCAGCGGTGATCCCGTCGCGGTGCCGAGAGCAGTCACCACGCCGTCGAACGGGACTCCGCTCCACAACGCCGCCGCGGCGGCGGCCAGGGCATTGGGGACCTGGTGCATCCCGTGCAGCGCGAGCCGGACCTCGCCGGCACCCCATGGCGTCGACAGCTGGAACCGCGGTCGAAGATCGTCGTCGAGGACGACACTCTCGGCGCGCACGTCGGCGTCGCCGAGCGCGTAACTGAGGACCGGACAGGGGCTGACCGGGGCCATGCGCGCCACATACGGATCGTCGAAGTTCAAGATCGCCACGCCGGTGGGAGGCAGTGCGGCCACGAGCTCGCTCTTCGCCCGGGCCACCCCTTCGAGATCGCCGAAGAACTCCACGTGTGCCATGGCGACACACGTCACGATGCCGACATCAGGTCGGCCCACGTCGGTCAAGCGCGTGATGTGACCCGCCCCCCGCGCGCCCATCTCGAGGACGACCCACTCGACATCGTCCGGCGCGTTGAGGAGCGTGAGCGGGAGCCCGAGCTCGTTGTTGAAGGACCGCTCGCTGGCTGCCGCCACGAACGCCGAGGCGAGGCACCCTTGCAGCAGGTCCTTGGTCGTCGTCTTGCCGACCGAGCCCGTGATGCCGATCACCCGGCCTTCCATGCGCTCGCGGGCGAACAGGCCAAGACGAAGGAGCGACACGGCGGTGTCCTCCACGACGACCGCCGTCCCACCGATGGGTTCTCGCTCGGTGAGGTAGGCGGGAGACCCGATCTCGAGAGCCGCGCCGACGAACTCGTGCCCGTCACGCTCGGCGACGATGGGAACGTAGAGCTGCCCCGGCAGCACCGTCCGGGTGTCGATGCTCGCTCCCGTGACGGTGACGTCAGGTCCGACCTGTTCCCCACCGAGTCGGGCCGCGAGTTCAGAAATGGAGAATCGCACGCATCACGCTCACGGCCGATTGTATAGCCTCAGTCGATGCCTGATCCGGGAGTGCTGGCGGTCGTCTACGGGGGCCCGTCCGCAGAGCACGAGGTGTCATGTGTCTCGGCTCGTCGTATCGTCGCCACCGCGCTCGAAGGTGGATTCAGCGTGCGGGTGCTCGGACTGACCCACGACAAACGGTGGGTCGACGCGGATCGGGTCCTGAAGGAAGTGGGCGACGTCGGCGCGCTGCCCTCCCCGGACGACCTGCTGCGCCAGGATCCTGGCGCAGCGCTCGCTCACCTTGCCGTCGGCCTGCCGCGGGACGCCGTCGTGTTTCCCGTTCTCCACGGACCCTTCGGCGAAGACGGCGTCCTCCAGGGGCACCTCGAGGCGATGGGCGTGCCGTACGTCGGCGCCGGCGTGCTCGCGTCCGCCATCTGCATGGACAAGGACATCGCCAAGTCGGTCCTGCGCGATCACGGCCTCTCTGTGGCCGCCTGGAGGTTGGTGTCTCGCTCCTCCTGGTCCGTAGACGTCATGGAAGAGGCGCTCGAGGCGCTCGGACTTCCACTCTTCGTGAAGCCGGCCAACCTCGGTTCCTCCATCGGCGTCGCCAAGGCGTCCGACGCGGCGGCGCTGGGTGATGCCGTGCTCTCCGCCTTCGAGTTCGACGACCACGTGATCCTGGAGGAGTTCGTCCCCGGCCGCGAGTTGGAGCTGGCGCTGCTGGGCAACGAAGACGTGCGGGTGTCGCGGGCCGGCGAGATCATCGCCAGCCGGGAGTTCTACGACTACGACGACAAGTACGTGCTCGGGCTCGCCGAGACGGTCGCTCCCACCGACCTCAAGGACGCCCAGCTCGAGCAGGCGCAGCGCCTGGTGACGGCGGCCTACCGGGCCCTCCGTGTGGAGGGTCTGGCGCGGATCGACGTCTTCCTCCGCGAGGACGACGAGATCGTCATCAACGAAGTGAACACGATGCCCGGCTTCACTCCGATCTCCATGTTTCCGACGCCGTGGGAGGCCGAGGGGCTCCCCTTCAAGGCCGTGGTGGAAGAGCTGGTGCTCCTGGCGCGGGCCCGTGATGTCCGCCGGTGTCGATGCGAACCCACCGGGTGCTCGACCGTGGCGCTGGCCGTGGCGCTCGGCGGGGTCGGGGACGGGGGCGGCCCAGGGACGGAGTT